>JANQFV010000007.1 GCA_028277645.1 Phycisphaerae bacterium | reverse complement strand
GCCGACTGTCCGTCGAAGCCCTTCGGCGGAGACGAGGAATACACGTTTACGCCTGACGGGCAGCAGGTCGTGTTTGCCTGTCGCAACGTTGGGCGCAAGGAGGCATGGTCGACGCACTTCAATCTGTATGTCGCGCTGATCGACGGGAAGCAGCGGCCGGAAGTTCTGGTCGACGGCCAGGGCGCGACGATCACCAGCCCAGTCTTCTCGCCGAATGGAAAATCGCTCGCGTATCTCGCGATGCAGCGCGCCGGCTACGAGGCTGATCGGCTCCGCATCGTGGTGCTGAACTGGAAGACGCGTAAATCGCGCGTGATCACCGAAGACTGGGACCGCTCAGCGGGCGGGATTGCCTGGGCGGCAGACGGCAAGACGATTTACACCGCCGCAGACGACCTCGGCCATCACCCGCTGTTCGCCGTCAGCGTGCCCGGCGGGCAGGTGCGCAAGATGGTCGGCGACGGCAAGGTGACGGCGATCGCGGTCGCGGGCAAACGCCTGGTCTACGGCCTGTGCCATCATCGCAGCCCGGTCGAGCTCTACTCCGTCCCGCTCCGCGGCGGCACAGCGAAACAACTCACCAACATCAACGGCCCGAAGCTCCGGCACGTGCGGATGGGCACGTCGGCGCAGTTCACCTTCCGCGGCTGGAACAACGACAAGGTCTACGCGTGGATCGTCAAGCCGGCGAACTTCAATCCGCGGAAGAAGTACCCCGTCGCGTTCCTCATTCACGGCGGGCCGCAGGGCTCGTTCGGCAGCGACTTCCACTACCGCTGGAACCCGCAGGTGTACGCCGGCGCGGGCTATGCCGCGATCATGATCGACTTCCACGCCTCGACCGGTTACGGCCAGGCGTTTACCGACGCGATCAACAGTCACTGGGGCGATCGGCCGCTCGAGGATTTGCAGAAGGGGCTCGCCGCCGCGCTGAAGAAGTACAAGTGGCTCGACTCCAAGCGCGTCGCCGGGCTGGGTGCGTCGTACGGCGGGTACATGGTCAACTGGATTCACGGCGTGTGGAACGAGCCGTTCCGCTGCTTCGTGTGTCACGATGGCAATATCGACGAGCTGATGGCCTACTACGACACTGAAGAGCTGTGGTTCCCCGAATGGGAGCGCGGCGGGCCGCCGTGGAAAGCGGTCGGCGAGTACGGCAAGCACAACCCGATCGACCATGTACACAAGTGGCGCGTGCCGACGCTGGTGATCCACGGCCAGCAGGACTTCCGCGTCGTGGATACACAGGGCATCTCGACGTTCACCGCGCTGCAACGCCGGGGCGTCCCGAGCCGGCTGCTGTACTTCCCGGACGAAAACCATTGGGTGCTGAAGCCGCAGAACAGCGTGCAGTGGCATGAGGAGGTGGTTGGGTGGCTGGATCGGTGGTGTAAGAAGTAAGACACCACAGAGGCACAGAGGGCGCAGAGAAGAAGGCACATAGGCACTCAGGCACGAAGGTAAGAAGGGACTTAGGGACGCAGGGACATAGGGTGTAGAGCGGGCTTCGCCCGCGGACTGGGCTAGATGTGACTGCTTCTGGCGTCATGTGTTGACTTTTGGTGGGTCGGCATGTCGTTTGCTCGTCACGTGATTTATGAGCTGGCTGACTGTTTGCGCGAGAATTGGTACGACCTGCGGTTCTTGTGGAGACTGGGTTGTGCCAAACGCATCGACCCGGCCGAGTTTCCCGAAGACGTGCTGCCGGTCTGGTGTATGCAGTGCGGCTATGAACTGCGCGCGTTGCCGGAGCCACGGTGCCCGGAGTGCGGAACGCCATTCGATCGCGGCGAATTGCTGGTCGAGCAGTACGCACGGATGCGGCGTCCGCAGAACAACTGGTTCTATTGGGCATTTCGTATGAGTCTTTGGGCCGGGATCGCCGCCCAGTTCATTGCAATCGGCAGTTGGAGTTTGATCTGGCTAGTTGCGCAGATTCTCGGCGTGGCCGAATTCGTAGGCTCGATTGACTTCGCGTTTCGGGAACAAATGCTGTTCGCGTGGGTTGGGGCATGTGCGGCGTTGTTCCTGTTCTCGTTCGTGGCCTTTGGACTACATGCGGTCCTGTGGCTCATAGCAATCCCCAAAGTCGTTCGGCGCAATCGGTGGTGGGTGTGGGACGCTTGGCGTTGGGAGTCCCGCAGACTGTGGCGAGCGCGTTATCATGCCGGGCGAAAGGACGTGCGATTATGAGTCATGATCATCGTCTGCCGATGGCGGCGCCGGCGGGGGTTTATTGTGAACGGCGGGCGAAACGGGCAACGTCGCTGGGGCGGCCGTTGGTTTTGTTTGCCGGGCATGCGCCGGCGCGGAACTATCCGACCAATCCGCATCGCTTTCGGGCGAACAGCTCGTACCTCTACTACGGCGGCCCGCCGGTGGAGAATGCGGCGTTGCTGATCGAGCCGGGCAGCGACGGACAAACCGGCGTGACGCTGATTCGCCCACCCGCCGGCCCGGACGATGCGCTGTGGATCGGCGAGCCGCTGGCGGATGAGACGCTGGCCAACGCGGTGGACCTTCCGGTCGCGTCACTCGCGCCGCCTGAGGGTCTGACGAAGCTGTTGAACGGTCGCAAAGCCGCGGGCGTAGTCGCGCCGTATCCCGGCACGATTCGCTGGGCGCAGCAGTTGAGCGTCGAGCCCGCGAACGATGACGAGCTGCTCGCGATCATCGCCCAGCGCCTGATCAAGGACGAGTACGAACTCGTCGCAATGCGCCGGGCGGCGAAGGTCGCGGGTGTGGCCCACCTGACCGCGATGGCGTTCACACGCCCCGGCAAGCGCGAGGCGGACGTCGCCGGCGCGTTTCGGATGATGCTGGAGTCCGAGCAGTGCGACGTGTCGTTCACGCCGATCGTGACGGTCCGCGGCGAAGTGCTGCACGGTCACGGCCACCCGAACACACTGCAGGACGGCGCGCTGCTGCTGGTCGACGCCGGCGCGGAGGAGCCGGGTGGCTACGCTAGCGACATCACACGGACGTTTCCGGTCAGCGGCCAGTGGTCGGAGATTCAGCGACAGCTCTACGACACGGTCGAGCGTTCGCTCAACGCGGCGACGGCGGCGTGCGTGCCGGGCAAGCGCTACCGCGACGTACACGACCTGTCCGCGCGCGTGATCTGCGAAGGGCTGGTTGAGGTAGACCTGCTCCGCGGCGATCCCGATGACCTGCTCGCCCGCCGTGCGCACACGCTCTTCTACCCGCACGGCGTGGGTCACCTGATCGGGCTGGACGCACACGACATGGAAGACTTTGGCGACCTGGCCGGCTACGCGCCGGGCCGCACGCGCCGACCGGAGTTCGGCAACAAGTACCTGCGGCTGGATCGCGATCTCGAGGCCGGGATGTGCGTGACGGTCGAACCGGGAATCTATCTCGTGCCGGCGATCTGGGAGAGTAAGGAACTGACCGAGCCGCTGGCGGACGTGGTGAATCGCGACAAGGTAGACGTGCTGCTGCGGGCCCGCTTCGGCGGGATCCGCGTCGAGCACACGATCTGCGTACGCGACGCGAACGGGCCGGAAGTGCTGTCGGAAATGGTGCCGACGAATGCGGATGACGTGGCCGGTTGCGTGGGGAAGGCTTAAGAGAGATCACCACAGAGGCACAGAGAGCACAGAGGGTAAGAAGGTACTTGGAATCAGAGCCCGAAGCGCGAGCGAGGGTATCGACGCGACTCGGATCGTGGGGGGAATCCTGCTACAATGCCGGTTCCATCATTCACTTGAGGAAGGAACAGAACCATGCCGTTTCCGCCTAGTGCCGCCGCCGTTGAGAACCTCGAGCCCAAGGATGTCTGGGAGCTGTTCGCGGAGATGTCCGCCGTCCCGCGGCCATCGAAGCACGAACAGCAGATTCGCGCGCATATGCGTAAGACCGCGGAGGGCATGGGCTTCACGGTGCGCGAGGACGCCGTCGGCAACATGGTGATCGAAGTGCCGGCGACCAAGGGCTGCGAGAACGCGCCGATTACCGTGCTGCAAGGCCACCTCGATATGGTCTGCGAGAAGAACTCCGGCACCGAGCACGATTTCGACAATGACCCGATCCGCCTCGTGCTCGATACGGAAGATGGCGCACAGATCGTTCGCGCCGACGGCACGACGCTCGGGGCGGACAACGGCATCGGCGTGTGCATGGCGCTGGCAGCTGCCAAGTCGCCGGACGTGAAGCACGGTCCGCTCGAAATCCTCTGCACGATTGACGAAGAGATGGGCATGACCGGCGCGAAGGCGCTGGAGCCGGACTTCTTCCAGGGTCGCCGGCTGGTCAACCTTGACTCGGAGGAAGATGAGGCGATCTATATCGGTTGCGCCGGCGGACGCGACTCGAATCTGACGTGGCGTTTGCCGCTGACGAAGGCGCCGGAGAATGCCGAGTTCTGCCGTGTCATCGTTGCGGGGCTGGCCGGCGGACACTCCGGCGGGGACATCCACCTGAATCGCGGGAATGCAATCAAGCTGCTGGTCCGCGTGCTGCGCTGTGTCGACGACGGCGGGCTGCAACTGGCGAGCTTGACAGGTGGCAGCAAGCGCAACGCGATTCCGCGCGAGGCGATAGCGGTTGTCAGTGGGCCGACCGGACTGATCGAGAAGCTGCGTGATGCCGCCGCCGATGTGCAGGCCGAGACGCGCGAGCACGGCAACGAGCCGAACTGCGTGATTGAGATCGAGACGGCCGGTGCGGACGCAGTCGCCAGCGAGGCGGACACGCATCGCGTGCTCACCGCGATCGCAGCGTTGCCGCACGGCGTGCTGTCGGTGGTGCCGGAGATCGCCGGTCTGGTGCAGACGTCGAACAGCACGTCGACGGCGATTTGCGACACTGACGACGGTAAGCTGCGCATCACCGTGGGTTGCCTGTCCCGCAGTTCGCTACGGGCCGAGCTGCATGAGACCGCCCGGCGGATCGCCGCGATTGGTGAGCTGGGCGGTGCCGAGGTCGAGTCGGGGAATGAGTACCCCGGCTGGGCGCCCGATGTGGATTCGAAGACGCTTGCCGTTTGTCGACGGGTGTATCAGGAGCAGTTCGGGGCCGAGCCGAACGTCACGGCAATTCACGCCGGCCTGGAGTGCGGCCTGATCGGCGAACGCGTCGGCGAAGGCCAGATGGACATGGTGTCGTTCGGTCCGCGGATCGAAGGGGCGCACAGCCCGGACGAGCGCATCTGGGTCGCTTCGGTGCAAAAGTCGTACAAAATGCTTGTCGCCGTGTTAGCGGAGCTGGTGAAGGGATAACGACCTTTCCTCAGTGGGAGGGAGAGATTACAAACACCCCTCCCTGGCAGGGAGGGGAAGGGGGTGGGTCGAGCATTCGTCTATCACGCTGTTCGTCACCCCGACGACCGACGGAAAGAAGGATCTACGTGCGTTCGAGCAGTTGCGCTCGTACGCACGCAGATCCCTCACTACGTTCGGGATGACGTATTCTCTGGGCCGTGCCGGCTCTGCGTCAGTTTGTGGCGGCCTGCAGAACAACACCGCTGATCGGCGCCACCTCGAGCGCGACAGCCTGATCGGTCGCAGTGACCGAACCCTCGCCGCCGAACACGATCTGCCAATTCGACGGCGCGCCTTGTGGCGTGGGAACGTTGAGCGATTGCGGCTCGTTCGACGCATTCAGCACGACGATGAGCTGCTCGTCGTCGTTGGCGCGCATGAATGCCCACGTGTTGGCATCGTTGTCGGTCAGCAACGTGCGGATGTTCCCGGACCGCAGTGCGCGGTGGTTGTTCCGCAAAGCGATGGCCTGTTTGTAGAACGCGAGCTGCTCATCCATGACGTGGTTCTCCTCGGGCTCGTCGTACGGCTCGAGGTCTTTCCACAGCATTGGCTTCCGGCTCGAGGGATCGTCGGCGCCCCACATCCCGACCTCATCGCCGTAGTAGATCATCGGCGTACCGACGTACGTCATCTGGAGCAGTGCGGCGAGGCGGGCCCGCGCGTATGACTCGGGATCGGGTTTGTTGTTGTCGTATTCGGGATTGTTGTCCTGCACGCGGTTCTGCCGATCGTAGATGCGATCTGGATTGGCGGCCATGGACACCAGCCGATCCGTATCGTGACTGTCGATGAGGTTCTGCACAATGTGCGTCGATTCCGTGGGATAGGCCAGACGGAGTTCCGCGAAGCGCGACTCGAGCTCCGTAGCGCCGATCGCCGTCTTGCGGTCGAAGATCCAGGAGACCGCCGCCTTGGCGAACTCGTAGTTCATCACGGCGTCAAAATGCCGGCCGTCAAGCCAGTCCTCGGCGCGGTTCCAGACCTCGCCGGTGATCAGCGCGTCGCGGTTGATGCCCTTCACGAGGCGACGCCACTCAGCCCAGAACGGGTGCGGGATCTCATCCGGCACGTCCAGTCGCCAGCCGTCGATGCCGTCGCTGGGGTCACCGTCGCCGTTGGGGTCCATCCACCGGCGAGTCACGTCGAATAGGTGCTGCTTGAGATCGGGGCTGGCGTAACCATAGCGACGCTTCTTGAACTCGGGCATGTGTGCGAAGCCTGCCCAGCCCTTGTAGGCGAACGGCTGCCACGACGTCACGTGGAACCAGTCGGCGTAACGCGAGCGGCGGCTGTTCTTTTGCACGTCCTTGAAGGCCGGGTGGTCGACGCCGACGTGATTGAAGACCGCGTCAATAATGACCTTGAAGCCCATCGAGTGGGCCTTGTCGAGGAAGGCCAGGAAGCGCTTGTCGCTGTCGGTCCACTGCCACGTCGACGGATCCAGCAGATCTTCCTGCGCCGCGACCTTCTCGTAGTCGTTCTTCACGCCGAAGCGTTCGTCGATGTGCAGGTAGTTCGCGACGTCGTACTTGTGATACGACGGCCCCTGAAAGATCGGCGTGAGATAGATAGCGTTGACGCCGAGCTCCTTGAGGTAGGGCAGTTTCTCTTCCAGGCCGGCTAGGTCGCCGCCGTACGTGCGATCAAACACGAAGTTGCGATAGAAGGTCTGGCCATCCTGCCCTTCCCAGTCTGAGGGTGTGAACCATTCGCTGGTCCAGGGGCGGACCGGATCCGGATCGTTACTCGTGTCGCCGTTGCGGAAGCGGTCGAGCATGATCTGGTACCAGATCGCGTCTTTGGCCCAGTTTGGGGCATCGAAGAGGCTGGATTCGGTGAAGCTATAGCGATAGGTGTGCGGATCGCCGACGCGCTCACCGCCATCGTCGAGCACAAAAGTGTACTCGAAGCTGCGCACCTTGGGAGAGCGACTGTTTGTGCCGGCTGGGATACCGACCGTTGCCTCGTAAAACGTGAACAGCGGGCCCTCAGAGACGACGCGCATCGGGATCTGGTCCTGGCCGCGGATGGCCAGCCACACGTCCTTCACATCGCGCGCGAATGTGCGGTAACGAATTGACACCTGGTCGCCGCCGACGGGTTGGATGTAGAGCGCGCGCGGCGGACGATGGGCAAGCCCCACCGGGTCGATCTTGCCATCGCCGGTGGTGGCGTCCGATTGCTTCATGCGCGCGAGCTGGCCGAGACGGATCACGGAGTTAAAGTCGCCGAAGCCATCGGGCACGCGATCCTGATTCGCGGGATCGTCCAGCCAGGTCTCCTGATCGACGACGAACTTGTATTCGTGGACGCCGGCATCCACGCGGATATGCGCCGTCCACGCGCCACGCTCGTCCGGCCCGATCATGGGATTCTGGTCGGCTTCCCAGCCGTTAAATGTCCCGACCACAGCAATGCTCTCGACGTCGGTTTCTGGCGAGAATTGGAAGCTGCAGCTCCAGATTTCGTCCCCGACGGCGGAGGCCGCTACGGACGGCGGCAGGGGGAATACGTCACGCGCGAAGGCTTGGGACGCGAGCGGTGGCGCCGGCGGCCAGTCGCTCTCACCGAGCGCGGTTGTGGAGCTGACGATCAGAATGATGCCCGTCACAAATAGGTGGCGCCTGAGCATGTTAGGTCCCTTCCTCTTTGCTCGTACCGGTTTAGGACCCCATACTTTACCGCCCTATAACCGCGTCGGGAAGGCGGGGCGCACAGACGCATCCGGGCAGTCGTCGTGCGAACTGTGGCGTTCGCTGTGCAATGATCTTACCTGTGCGGCGCGTGCGGTCCGGGGCCATGTTGTAACTGTCGTATCACGAGCAGGTTACGGCGATATCGCCCTGTGGGAGGTGATGTCAGATAGCTTGGATCGACGACAATAGCGACGCCTGGCGTCGCCACGTTCTCGCCACGGGTGTGTGCGTTGGCGCGGCCGTGGGACCCTCGGGAGGCGGCGCAAGAATCGCACGTTGACGGTAGAGCGCAACTGTTGCGCGCGACTCGGATCAACCGCACAGGCGCGTGTGGTCGTCAACAGGCTGATATGGCCACTGTGGATCTGATTTGACGGGGAGGTCTTCTCCGCGCAGCGGCAGACGTCCGGTAAGGATTCCTGAACCCGCGCCGCAGGGCACTCCGATCATAGATCTGGAATGTCTGATGCCCGGCACTCGCGCTCGCGGCGATGTTGGCCGGGATTGGTAACCTGCGCCCGCGACGGCCGACATTCCGCGCGGCGAACACGAGAATCGTCATGAAATCCTGTCGTAACCGTGGTTCCGTACCTCGCATGCCGGGATCTGGACCTTCAGTTGAGCACCGGGGTCCGAAAACGCTGGCGGGGATGCTGGTGTTGTGTGCGACAGCGCTGGTGCCGGCGCAGTCCGGCACCACGCTCAATGACATTCTGGCCAATGTCATGCGTACGACGGCGAAAGAAGAGATCAACGGCGATATTCAGAAGAGCGAAACTGGGTTGCTCGACGTACACGTACGCGAGCGCGATATCAGCGCCATCCTGGAGATGCTCTCGTACCAGGCGCAGGCTAACATCGTCGCCACGTCGAGTGTGAGCGGTGTAATCTCAGCCAACCTGTATTCGGTCACGTTGGAGCAGGCGCTGGATGCGATACTGACGCCTAACGGCTACACGTTCTGGATGACGGAGAACACTATTTTCGTTGGGGTACCGGACGAGCTGGGCGTATTGTTGCCGCCGCCGGAAACGCGCGTGTACAAGCTGCAGTACTTGCGGGCGAAGGACGCGGCCAAGGCGGTTAATGCCGTGTTGGGCGAGCACGCCGAGTGCGTCGAAGGTGGTAACGACGACGAAGCGTCCGGCGGGCAGCAGAGTGGCGGGAAAGATGAATTCAGTCCTGCCGGCGGCGATTACCTGATCGTAACGGCGCGGCCGGATGAACTCACGGCCGTCGAGGGGGTGCTGGCGCAGATCGACGTGCAGCCGCACCAGGTGCTCATCGAGGCGACGATCCTGCGCGCCACGCTCAACGAAGCAAACCAGCTAGGAATCGACTTCACGATGCTGGGTGGCGTGGATTTTCAAGACGTTGGCAGCACCAGTAACGCGTCCGCGGACCTGACCACCGGGCGCCTGCCGTCTGCGCAGCTCCAGGATACGACATTCAATATCAACACGGATTTCGCTGGCAACATCACCGGTGGAGGCTTCACGTTCGGCCTGATCCACGACAGCATCGCGGGTTTCGTGCGCGCCCTGGAAGATGTCACGGATGTTGTTGTCGTCGCGAATCCCAAGGTTGTAGCGATGGATCGCCAGGTGGGCGAGGTGATTGTCGGTCGTCGGGACGGCTATCTCACGACCACGGTGACAGAGACGGCGGCGATCCAAACCGTCGAGTTTCTCGAAACCGGCACGCAGATCCGCTTCCGTCCGCTGATCAATGATGATGGAACCGTGCGGTTGATCGTACACCCCAAGGACAGCAATGGCGGACTCACGACAGCGCAGTTGCCGTTCGAGGAGACGACTGAAGCGCAAACTGCGATCCTGGTCGAGGACGGAGATACTATTCTGATCGGTGGCCTCTTCCGTGAGCGTACGGTCAGCTCACGCAGTCAGGTGCCGTTTCTGGGAGATGTGCCCGGCCTGGGGCTGCTGCTCGGTAGCCAGTCCGACCAGACCGTGCGCGAAGAAGTGATCATCCTGCTGACGGTCCATGTTCTGAAGAACACACCGGCCGAAAAGGCGGAGTTCCGGGCGCTGCTCGACGACGTGGAGCGCATTCGTGTCGGCACGCGGCGCGGTTTGTTTGGCATCGGTCGCGAGCGTCTGGCCCAGGCGTTCTACCACGAGGCGGTACGCAAGCTGGACGCGGGCCAAACGGACGCAGCGCTGCTTAATGCTCGGATGGCGGTTCACAATCAGCCCAAACATCTCGCGGCCCTCAAGCTCCAGGAGCGGATTCTGGAGGAGCGCTTCTGGGATGAGGAGGGATCGCGCATGCGGACCTTCTTGCTCGATCTGATTGCGAAGGAAGGATCGCCTGATGTTCCGCCACAGTTCGGGCGTCCGCACATCAAAGTTCGGCGGGTCGACGAGGCCGTGGGAGACGACGAGTCATGAAGTATGAGCCGCGACTGTCACGACTGGTGGTTCTGCTGGCTGGTCTTGCACTCAGCGGGTGTGAGACGCCGCAACGCCGCGCGAATGAGGAAGCGTCCGCGCGCTGGAATCAGGCACGGGCCGATGTGAAAGCACGCCTCGCGGCTGAGCAACTCGAGGTGGGTAACTTTGAAGCCGCGGCCGGTGAGCTCGCCGTCGCGTACGAGCTGGATCCGGGCAATCCGCGCCTGGTGCACCTGCACGCACGCGTTCTGCTCGCCCAGGGCGAGCTCGGCGCGGCGCAGCGCGTACTCGAAAGTGCGTGTCGTAGCGACGACGCGGACGCCGAGATGCACTATCTGCTGGGCATCGTCTACCAGCAGCAGGAGCGCTGGCGTGATGCGCTGGTCAAGTATCGCGCGGCGTGTGCGCAAGATGAAGCGGGCATTGCATATATGGTTGCAGCCGTTCAGGCGCTGTTGCAGCTCGACAACATCGACGAAGCACGCGCGTTTCTCTCCAGGTACCGCGAGCGATCTGGTTGGACAAGTGCCTATCAGGCGGCGCTGGCTGAGTGCCACGAGAGAGCAGGAGACTGGCCCGCTTCCGCCACGGCGTGGCAGCGCGTGGTGTACTCGGATGGCGCGGATGCTGGGCTACGCGAGCGCTTGGCGCAAGCGATATTCCGCGCCGGTCGACATTCAGAAGCCCTGCCGATCCTGACAGAGACTGTTGATGCGCTGCGCCCGAACGTACCGGTGCGACTACGGTTGATGCAAGCGGAGTGTTACCTGGCATTGGGTCGGACGGATGACGCGCAGAACGCAGCCCGCTTTGTCCTGGCGCGGGATCCACGACAGGTGGCAGCGCTGCGCTTGTTGTGTCGTGCGATGGTGCAAGAGGGTGCCACGGACACTGCGTTGCGCGTTGCCCAACGGGCGGAATCGCTGGCGCCGCGCGACCTCGTGACCCTGGAACTGGTCGCCGGGCTGGCGTGGCGCAGCGGCGATAGAGACCTGGCTCGCACTACCGCGCGCAAGATCATTGGGCTTGATCCGATCAACCCAATAGCTGGCCGCATTCTCGAGGGCGGTGTTACGTCCGGCAAGTGACGGCAGTTTGTGCGTGGCGCATCTCATTCCCCGCCGTTTGGACCATTACCTGATCGTGAAGCGGCATTGTGCGATTGCTGCGCCGGTTCACGCGCAAGAAAAAGGAGCCGACTCGGGCGAGTCGGCTCCAGCTACTGCGGTTATGTTGTCATGACGGAGGTCGTTCCGGCCGCGGTCAATTGCTCAGCGGCTCGCCTACCTGCCCGCCCATGCCTAGTAGTTTGTGAAAGGGACGTCGCTGTCGTCCTTATCATCCGTATTGGGGAAGATCTCACCAGTGTTTGGGTTGTAGACCCAGCCTTCGAGGTTCGTCTCGTTCGGTACGGGCGGGCTGTTCGAACTGTCAATGAGGACGTCAGCGGCAGTGTCCGTGCCAGCGGCCGGCCCGACCGGACAGGGCGGGATCGCCAGTAGGTACGGTCCGTACTTGTGCGTCGTGTCCTTCGTGGCCTGTGTAGCGCCGGCCAGCGAGCTGTACTCCGTCAGCTTGGCGACGAATCCGGCCGCGTCGGGTCCGGGGAACTTGTCGTTGTGCTCCGCCGCGTACAACGAAATCGCGCTACGCATCATCGCAAGGTCGGCGGCCAGTGCCGACTGGCTCGCACCCACTGTTCCGCGACTGAGCCGTGGCACGGCAATCGCCGCTAGAATCCCGATGATGACAATGACGACGACGAGCTCGACGAGCGAGAATCCGATTCGATTGCGTGTCCGCGTCATAACAACCAGCTCCTCTGGGTAAAGGCTTGTCCACACCACTGTGTGGTTGTTCGCCCTTTTTCTTCCTACCGGCTACCCGGCAGTGTAAATATCGACTACGTGGAACCTCGGCTTCAACAAGTTCGGGCGCTGACGAGGGTTGCTCGGAGATCGTGGTTCGTCGACGAATCACGCCAGATAAAACGGGTGCTACTGCTGCGCGGCCTTCGAATCCGGCGTTGGTAGCCACAGCGTTTGCGGTGATCCGCCGTCGACAGGATCGAATACGACGCGGTCGCGCTCGATCTTCGACAGCCGATAACCGTCGAGTTCTGCGCCGAGCGCGAGCAGCCGACCATCGACCATGGCCACCGGGCGGCGACCGAGCGCGACGCCGTCAAGAACGTGCAGTTCAGCGAAGTCGATCGTGACTTCGGGGGCTGCCGGAACCTTCGTGGATATCTCCCGTTGCAGTTTGCTTTCCGTTAGCGCCAGACACTGCCGCGAGTCGGCCACGGGCATGAACAGATCGCGCGAGGGCTCGCCGTCGGTCGGGAGTGATTCATGCCGTCGCACGGTCAATTCGGCGATCACCGGCTCGATGTCGTTCCAACGTAGCCGCGCCGCGTCGACGGTCGGCTGTTCAGCCGTAGCGCCGGCGGCAGCGGTTGGAACACCGCGGCCGAGCATGGAATCCAGGACCCACACGGTACCAGCGAGTCCCAGTGCGCCGGCAAGCAGCTTCTGGCGTTTGCTGAGCCGCATCATGGGGCCGCTTCCGTGGGTTCGTCCGAGGGTATGTCAGGGATCAAGTATAAGCGCGTTTGCCAACTCAGTTCGCACTCCGGTTTGGTGTTGCGGTGGTCGCGCGAGATTACACAGCTCTCGAGCGACTGATAGGGATTCACATCGGCGAACCGATCGAGGAAGTGGACGAAATCGCGGCTCTGCCCGCGCCCGACAATACGAATGTCTGCACACACATAGTCTCCGCTGTTCGCCACCGGTTGCGGTGTGACGCTCAGCAGTGTCAATTGCTCACGCTTGGCAAGCTCGGTGAGCTCTTTGAGCGCTGATGAAACAGACTCCGCCGATGGAGCAGTCTGGGCTTCGTTTGTCACGGTCTCACGGAGACTAGCCAGCCCGGTCTTAAAACGTTCTAGCTCGTTCAAATCGTTCTGCAGATTGTCCTGCGCTACGGCGCGGTGCTGCGCCATCGTGCGGTAATCCGTCCACAGGGTGCTCCACGGGCGAACAACGAACCACCAGCCGCCGGCGATCAGCGCCAGCAGCAACCCGGCACCGGCGAGATCGACGTCGAAAATCGTGAATGGCTTGCGACAGATGACCATCAGGTTTCTCCCGCAGTGCCGCATACCAGCTCAAACTCCACGCCCTGCTCGGGATTGAGGTGGGCACGGACCAGTTCGACCTCATCCCATGCCGGTACCGTTTGCAGGGCACCCATAAACTGAAGCAGGACGCTGTGATCCAGGGCGATGCCCACCATGCGGATCCGGTGTGCTGTGGGTTCCGTTGGCTCCGATGGGGCTGCTGGCGGTGGTGCGACCGCGAGCTCCGTCAGGAAGACGTCGTTCGGCGTCAGCTCGGCCAGCTCGACGAGTCGGTGCGCCCATGGTTGTGCACGACGACCGCTGGCGAGCCTGCGGAGCTGTTCGAGCAGGTCGTCGCGCTCGGCGCTACCGTCGACAAGCTTGGCTCGAACTCCGGTCTGTTGCACTTCCAGCGCGTGTAGGTCTACGGCGAGCCGATCGATGGCTACGTGCGCGGAACGGCCGACAAACCAGGCGACACAGATTGCAATTGCGGCCATAGAGCAGGCCGTGCCCCAGGCGTTTCGCCGACGGACACGTGACCGAGCGACGCGTCGACTGAACGGAACCAGATTTACCGCGTAGCTCATGCGGCCTCCAGGTCCAGCAACGCCGCTCCGGCGGCGGCCGCGGCATTCGGCGGCAAAGATGTCTCACTCGCAGACAGTGGTGAGCTTGCACCGGTCGGCGCTTTGCCGAGCGTTTGGATCGTGATGCCCAGTTCGCGCTCCAGGGCCGGAATGAGCCCTGGGAGCTGCGCCCCGCCGCCGGCGAGGAATAGTGTTCGTACCGCATGCTCGGGAAAGTCCTGCATAACGAACGAGAAGCAACGCCCGATTTCATCCATGAGCGTGTCGAGCGGCTCCCGGAATACGGAGGCCACCGCCCCCGGAAGATCCGCGGCGCCGAGTGGGGAACGCGTCTCGGAGGGGGCACCAACCACGCGGCCAGCGGCCTTGACCCCGTGAGCCCGCTTGAGGTCCTCGGCGACGTCGAGCGTGGCTTCGAATGCGCGCGCGAGCTTCCGGGTCCAGTCATCGAGAGAACCGGACAGCGTCCGCACATAGGTCGGCGTCTCGTGGGCCACAATCGTCAGCGTCGAGTGTCGCAAACCCAGGTCCAGTATGCCCCACAGATCATTGACCTGCGGGGTCCAGTGCGCGCGAGCGCTGCGCACAAGCGCGCAGGGCGTGACATCGATCCGCGACAAATTCAAGCGATGCTGGCTGAACTCGTCGCACCACGCGGCGGCTTGTTTCGTCGAAATCACGACGGCCATGACGTTGGCTTGCAGGGCCCGACCGCCGGGAAGTCGCCAGTAGCGGGCTTCGACGTCTTCAGCGGCGCAGCGCCCTTCGCGGGCCACTTCCCAACGCAATGCCTGCAGAATGCGATCCGACGGCTGCGTGAGTACCTGGTCGGGCAGCTTCAGCGGATAGAAACGGGCCTCGAGTGGTGAGAGTACGAGCGCCACGTCGGAACCGGTGAAGCTGCCCTGGCCAATCAGCCGGTGGATCTGTGCCACGTCCACAGTCGGACCGTCCGGTTTCTCAGACTCGCTGGCCCCGGGGTGATCAATGTGCAGGGCGTCGGAGCAGTGCACGTGGCCGTTGCTGCGGCGCAACTGAAGCGCGCGGATGCCGCTGGCGCCCAGATCGAACGTGATCGCCGATCGTTTGGTCCAGATGTTTCTCAGCATCACGGGCTCCCAAAACGGGTTGGCGCATTTGTCGGCGCTACGTCGCCGTCGCCAGGTCGAACAACGGTACGAACAGGGCCATCGCGACAAAGCCGACGATGACGCCCATCACGCCTAGCAAAACAGGCTCGGCCAGGCGTGTCAGGTTGTGCAGCGCGCTGGCATTGTCTTCATCCATCCAGCTCGACACGAAGTCGACGGCTTCAGCGAGGCGACTGTTCTCCTCGCCGGTGCGAATCGCGGACGTGATAATCGGTGCAACCAGGCCGCTGTCCGCCAATGCCACGCCGATGCGGCCGCCTGATTCAACCGCCTCCTCGACACCCCTGAGCATTGCGGCAAAACGTTCGTTACGTACCGCCTGACGAGACTGACGGATGGCGTCCAGCAGCGGCACGTGACACGAGAACAGCGCCGCCCAGATGCGCAACACGCGCGCAATCGTGATGCGGGTATAAAGCGGACCGATAACTGGGACGTGCAGCATCAATGTTGTCGTCGCCGCGTGTACGGTCGGGGATTGGCGGGCAATAGTCAGGCCGCCGATGAGCGCCGCCGTTCCGGCCAGGATGTACGGCCAGCCGGACTGCAGGAACTGGGACATTGCGAACAGTATTTCCGTCGTGGCCGGTAGTGCGGAGCCCAGGCTGGTAAACAGCATGTGGAAGCGTGGTACGACAAACAGCAGCAGCACGAGGACAACGGCGACCAACAGCACCGACAGCAACGCCGGATAGAGCAATGCGCCGTAGACGAGCTTGCGCGTATGTGCTTGTTGCTGCGCGAGGCCGGCCAGACGACCGAACGCCTGGGGCAAAGTGGCAGTGGCTTCGCCGGCCGCGATCATGCTGCGAAATACGGAGTCGAAGTGTTTCGACTGATCTTCCAGGGCGTCGGTAAGACTGGCGCCTTCTTCTACGCACACGCGCAGTCTACGCAGCACGCGGCGAACGATCGGTTTGGTACTCTGTGTTTCCGCGGCTTCCAGAGCGGGTACGAGCGGTGCGCCGGATTCCAGCAGCATCTTCATCTGGCGCGTGAAGAGAACGAGGTCGCGCGTCGAGAACTGAGTAGACTGCAAAAAACTATCGGAACCCATGTTCGCCGCAGGGTCGCCGCCGGCCTCGTCCAGCTTTAGCAGTAGCAGGCCCTTCTCACGCAGCGATTCGGCGGCCTCGTTACGCCCCACGGCGTCGATGCGCTCGTGGACGGACGTGCCGTCCGGTCGCATGGCCTCGTAGACGAACTGCATGTTTCAACTCCGCGTGGCGCAGATTGCGCCCGGTCAATATCAGGTCGCGGCGGCCAGTGCGGGCTGTTCCGCGCGGATGCGCTGTTCGGTTTCCACGTGGGTCACTCGCAGTACTTCCTCGAGCGTGGAGCGTTCTTCTTCCACGAGGCGCAGGCCTTCTTCACGCAACGGACGCCAGCCGTGCTGGCGGACGAACTCCTTGATCTGCTCCTCGTCTTTCGCGCGGTGGAGGCAACTGCGCACCTCCTCGTTTACCTCGAGGATCTCGTAGATACCCGTGCGTCCGCGGAAACCACTGTCGTGGCACTGCTTGCAGCCTTCGCCCTTGTAGTACACGCGGTTGGGCTGGTCCAGCCAGCCGGCGTCGCGGAGGGCTGACTCGGGTGGATAGTACGACGTCCGGCAATAGGGACAGATCGTGCGAGCCAGACGCTGGGCGAGCACGCCATTGAACGCCGACGCGAGCAGGTAACGTTCGACGCCCATGTCGGCCAGACGTACAAACGCACCCGGGGCATTGTTGGTGTGCAACGTGGATAGCACCAGGTGACCCGTGAGAGCAGCCTGCACGGCGACTCGGGCCGTGTCCGTGTCGCGAATCTCACCAACCATGATCACATCCGGGTCCTGCCGCAGGATGGAGCGCAGCGCGCGGGCGAAGGTCAGGCCGACGTGTTCGTTCACCTGGATCTGATTGATGCCATCGAGTTGATACTCGACGGGATCCTCGATGGTCACGATGTTCTTCTCGGGCGCTGCGAGCAGATCGATGACGGAGTACAGCGTGGTGGTCTTGCCACTGCCCGTCGGACCGGTGACGAGGACGATGCCGTGCGGTTTCGAGAACACACGCCGGAATCGGTCTACGTGTTGGGCCCCGACGCCCAGCTTCTCGAGCGTTACGTTCAAATTGGATTTGTCGAGAATCCGAAGCACAATTTTCTCGCCCAACAGCGTGGGCATGGATGACACACGCAGATCGATCTCGCGGCCTTCGGCGACGACGTGGATGCGACCTTCCTGCGGCAAACGGCGCTCAGCGATGTCCATCTTGCCAATGACCTTGATGCGGGAGACGATGGCGGAGTGCATCGAAGTCGGTGCTGACATGAGTTCGCGCAGGTTGCCGTCGATGCGGTAACGGATACTGGTGATTTTCTTGGTCGGCTCGATGTGGATGTCGCTGGCCTTGTCGCGCACGGCGGTCATGATGGCGAGGTTGACCAGGTTGATAATCGGGCTGCCCTCGACCATGCGCCCGATTTCCTGTGGGGCGTCGTCGTCAACCGTTTCCTGCTCGACAACCTTGATCTCGCTCTCGGTCAGGTTGACCAGGAACGAGTCGATGTCCACCTGTTCTCCGAGGTATTTCTCCTGGAACTCGGCGATGTTGCCATCGAGCGCGAGCACCGGGTTGAGCTGGCAGTCGGTCAGCGCGCTGACGCGGTCGATCGTGGGCAGCGACTGCGGCTCGGCCATGGCGACCGTGAGCACGTCACCGACCTTGAACAACGGGAGTGCCTTGAGCCGGGCGGCCTCGTCACGATCGAGCAGACGCGCGACCGCCGGGTCGATCAGCCCGTGGCGCAGTTGCACGCACTTGACACCGAGGTGCTTCGCCAGGGCGCTGAGCATCGCTTTGGGTGACAGGAAGCCGAGGTCGATGAGCTTTTCACCGAGCCGCTTGTTATCCTGCGTTTGCGCTTCGAGCGCGTGGCGCAGCTCATCCTCGGAGACGAGGCCTTCGTCGACGAGCAGCTTACCGAGTTTGCTAAGTCGTCTGAGCTTCATTTCTGACAACTGCGCAAGGCGTTCTCGACGGTATCGAACACTTCTAGCCGCGGCAGCACGTTGGTCAGTTCCAGTGTTTCCAGACACGTCTCCGTGAGGGCCGCAAAGGTCGGCCGAAGTCGTTCAGCGACCTTCACATCGCCCAGCTCGAGCAGCAGTTCGATGCCGCCGCTGTCGAGGTATGGCACGTCGGTCAGATCGACGATCACGCGTTTCGCCTCGGAGTGGACGGCCTCCTCAACCGTGCGCTGAAAGTCGGGCGCGTCTTCCGCGATCAACGGACCGTGCGGGACCAGCACGGTAAGATTGCCCTGCGGTTGCGTCTGGATTTTCACAGTTCGTCTCCGCTGGTTTCCCGGTTTGATTCCGCAACGAACAACGGCACACCCTGGCGGCGAGCCTCGCTGGCTGCGTAGAAACCGAGCTTGAGGATCTCGCGCAGGCGCGGCTCGGATTGTCCGGTGGGCGAGAGACCGACACGCAGCATTACCGCCGGACATTCGAAGCCCAGTTCGCCAATCCGTTCGTTCGCTGCGGCAAGAATTTTCTGGCTCAGTAAACGCCCGAGGCCGACATCGAGTCGACGGAGTGCTACGACAAAGCGGTCATCGGCGAAGCGGCCGACCAGATCGTCACTACGCACGCGTTGGAGGAGGACGCCTCCGACGGCCTTCACTAGTGCGTCGCGCTCGCGCCACTGGCCGCCGTCGTCCAGGCGCCGCAGTCCCTCGAGCGTGAGCACGAGCAGGACGAGCGGCTCGTGCTGCGCGTACGATTCGGCGAGCGTTCGTTCTGCAAGCTGGAAGAACTCGCTGCGCGTGAGCACGCCGGAGGCCTGATCAGTGCGGGTACCGGATCGCAGCCGCACGAGATTCTCGACCGACGACCACAGCAGCGTAATCAGTGGTCCAATCGTCTGGCGCAGTCGTTGCGTGAGAATGTCCGCATCGCGCAGTTCTGCGATGGCAACCACGCCCAGCGAGCGTTGTTCGACACGAATGGGCCAAACCCATGCCCAATTGTCAGCGTCTTCTGTAGCTAGTTCTTTGAGCAACGGGCTGCCGTCGATGTCGCGCGCGACGTACTCCCGCCCAGTGGCCAGCACGTGCTCGATCAAAGTGCTGCGCACTTCTGGTTGAACGGAGTCGGCCGGCTTCAGATCCTTCGCAGAATTGTCGTCGACGTTTCCCGCGGCCTCCCGGTGGAAGCAACGAACGCGCGTCGCCTCCAACTCGTCGCACAGAATCTCGCGCACGAGCTGATCGAACGCACGCCAGAGCGATTGGTCTTCTCCGTGATCAGGTAACCACGAGTTAAACTTGCCGACCATGCGACCGGCAATCGTGTCTACGGTTGGTTCAATCACTGGTGCCGGTGCCGGCGCCGCGACGGGGGACGACGGCGGATCAGACGATTCGGATTGGGAGATTGCCGCCGGCGTCGACTGCGGAGGGCGCTCCATTCGCAGCGGCAGCATGGCGACTATGGAGCGTTCTCCGCGCTGGAAGCGCACGATCACGTACAGCAGTCCGATCAGTGCGAGCGCGCCGGTTCCGAGCATTGGTAGCGATGCATCAGGCGGGATCATCGGTCTGTTCCCGGTGCTGAAGGAACAAGCGCTCGAACTTCTCAGGCTCGTTCTCCTGGAATTTCCCAAACGCGCGGAAGAACGCCTCCGCGGCCTCCCGGTCCATACGCTTCCCCATGTCCTGACGGATGATCTCGTACGCGCGCTCGTAGCTGAAGGCTTCGCGGTACGAACGCGTTGACGTCAGCGCATCGAACGTGTCGGCCACGTGGATAATGCGCGCCACGAGCGGGATCTGGTCGCCGTGCAGACCTTTGGGGTATCCGCTGCCGTCCGGGTTCTCGTGATGGTACAGCACGCCGTCGAGTACCAGTTCGAAGCTGGCGATAGGCTTGAGAATGTCATAACCCATACGTGGGTGCTTCTTGATGACGTCGAACTCTTCTTTGGTGAGTTTGCCCGGCTTGCAGAGGATCGTCTCGGGTATCCCGATCTTGCCGATGTCGTGTAGCAGACCGGCCCACTCGGTGATTTGCAGCTCGGCCGCCGAGAGCCCGAACTCCTGCGCGATCAGGCGGGTCAGGAAGCCGACCCGCTCCGAGTGCCCGCTGGTGTAGTGGTCTTTCTTGTCGATTGCGGCGACGAGGGCGCGCGTGATCTGAAATGACAGCGCGTGCAGCCGCTCGTGCAGTTCGTTGTTGCGAATGAGCTGCCCGCCGAACGCAAGCACTGAATCGGTCAGCATCATGTCGCCCGCGGTGAACGCGCCGTTGCGCGATGGCCGGAGTGCGATCACGACATTTACGGCGTTGTCGAGGTGCACCAGCGCGCCCGCCAGCAGCTCATATTCGCTCTGTGTCGCAACCTGTATGTGCGATGTGTTGCGCACCGTACTTGCGACAAGCTCGAGTTGCTGGGCGCTGAGCCCCGGCGGGGGAGCGCCAGCCTCGCCGTACTCATCGAGCCAGCTCCAACCGCCGCGGCTGTCATGCACGCAGAGGCTCGTCGCGCGCAATAGATGGCGCACCTTCTGAAGCAACAACCGCTCGATCGCCCGTGTATCGCTGAGTTCAGCGATCTGCGGGATCAGGTCAAAAATCAGATTGAGCTGTTCGTAGTTCTGGATCATCTCCTCGGCGAAGCCGGTGTTTTCTTCGAGGAGCTGCGTGACGCGCTCGAAGAGGTGGGCAACCGTGTCAACGTGTGTCGGCGCGCCGACGGTCACTACCACGGCGTGCTTGTCACCGAGCGCGATCTGCCGCGCCGCCGCTTGGTATCCACGCGGGCAGTGCCCGTCTTTCAGGCAGCCGTCGTCGACCCGCCCTTCCGCAGCCGCCACGAGGAATGGACAACCGTGTGACTCGATCGCGTCAGCGCGGCTGTTCAGACACGTGCGCATGCAGTGCGCAGGTGGCTGGGGGTTGCCCAATGTTGCCAGCACGCCTACGGATAGTGGTGTGCCGTTGCCCGGTAGCGAGATGTCGCCGAGCAGATTCTGGAGCAGCGCTTCATCAGTAACGACCGCGCTAGTCGGCTTCATGTCAGTGTTCCTATGACAATGACGACTGGTCCGGGACGAATCCTTCGTGCGGAGCTTCGGATGTGTCCACGGCAGTCAGTTTGTCGACGACCTCCGAGAGACGGCTGGGGCTGAACGGCTTCGGGATGACGCGGACGTCCCACTGTGAGAGGCGCTCACGGATTTCACCGTGGTCCCAGCGGTTGGTGAGCACAACAATTCCGCGGTGAATGTGGCCGGTGGACACGACCGCCTCGATCAACTGGATGCCATCCAGACCAGGCATGTTGATGTCGGTTACGAGTACATCGAATGTCTCCGCGACAACGAGATCGCGGGCACCGTTGCCGTTGCGGGCCTCGACCACGTCGTGCCCGTTGCGCTTTAGCCACATGGCGATCAGACGGAGAATGTGAGGATCGTCTTCGGCTACGAGAATACGGCTCATTGTCCGGTGCCCTCCACAAGCTCGGTGTTTGGCAAGGGCAGGTCGATCGTGAACGTCGAACCTTCGCCCAGTTCGCTTTCCAGTCGGATATCGCCACCGTGCAGACGCGCGACCTCGCGGGCCAATGCGAGTCCCAGGCCGGTGCCGGTGACCATCTGCACCGCGTCGTTTGATGCGCGGTAAAACTTCTCGAAAATGTGTTCCTGGTCTTCAGGGGCAATTCCGATCCCCGTGTCCGCCACCGAGATCTGTAAGGAGGAATCCTCGATGGTAACCCCGACGTGGACCTCGCCATTCTGTGGTGTGTACTTCAGCGCATTGCCGATCAGGTTGTTGAACAGCACGGCTAGGCGCTGCTTGTCGCCGCTCATCTTGGGCAGCTTTGGTGGCAGCGAGAGCGTTAGGTCGATTCTCTTCTCGTCCGCCGCACCGAGGTTGTCCTGCACGGTTTGTCGCAGCAGACGCTGGACGTCGACTTGGCCGGCATCGAGGCGGGCGCTGCCGACTTCCAGTTGTGAGATGCTGAGGATGTCTTCCACCAGCCGGGATAATCGCCGCGTCTCGCTGACGATCACGTTGTAGCATTCCTTGCGGGTCTGTTCGTCATCGAAGTCAGGCTTGGTAAGCGTCTCGGCGTACGCATGGATGTTGGTAAGCGGCGTGCGCAGCTCGTGCGTTACGTGATACAGGAAGTTGTCCCGGGCGCGTTGGCTTTCGCGCAGCACGCCAATATCCTCGAGTGTGATCAAGGCCATGTGCGAACCGGGTTGTTCCGCGAGCGGCAACACGCGGTAGCGCAGCGTGGTCTCGTGTTCCCGTTCACCCTGTGTCTGGTCAACGATCATTCCGCCGCCACCGCGCGCGCGCACCCCCAGGAGTGCCTGTGTTACTGCGGGCTCGTCGAGCGCATCTTCGACTGAGCTGTGCAGCAGCGTGTCGCGTTGTTTGCGCATCAGCGCGGTCGCGGCGTCGTTGACATAGCTGACGCGCGCCTCGTCGTCGATACACATGACCCCGAACGGCAGACGATCGACGACGCGCCGGAACACGGCACCCTCGAACCTGGCGAGCACATCCGATGATGCGATCGTGTGTTCAGTGCGTTCGATCTGACGACGCAGATCGTTGAGCTGTTCGACGAGTGTGTTCCAGCCCGTTGCGACCTGGCCCAGCGAGGCGCTGAGCATCAGTGTGTTCAACTCGTGCTCGGCGTCCGTTGCCAGTGTGCGCAGGTTACGGTCGATCGCGCTCATCGGACGGAGGTGTTTTCGCAGCCGATGGTAGAGCGCTATGAAGAGCAGCAGTGTGACACCCGCGGTCATGCCCCAGTTCCACAGCAAACTGGCGTGCAGTGCATTCGAGGGACGTGCCACCAATGCCAGTCGAACTTCGCCCAACGCGGTTCCGTCAGGAGCTTGAACTGGTGCAGTCGCTCGGCAAAGCTTGTGGGTTGCGGGAGTTGTGGACGCCGCTCCGTTCGCGGGTGACCACGCGCCGCGCAGCATGCCGTCCGCTGCAAGCCATCGCACGTCGCGCAAGTTCGGTACGCCACCCACCAGCGACAGGTGCCGCTCCACATCCGGTGTTTCGGCGTCGGACAGGTTTGCTAGTGTGCCCGCGACGCGTGTCGCGAGTTGACTGGCGATCACCTGCGTCTCGCGCTGCACCGCGCGTTGCGCGGCGTAGCTGCCAGCAACGTAGGCGCCGGCGAATCCACCCAGGATGATCGCGACGAAGCAGAGCCCCAGGCCCTCGGGCAGCACGCCGTCCCATAAGACGCCCCGCAGACGCGAAACCGCGCGCGGGGCGTCGGTGATCGTGGTTTGTGTCTGATCCACGGCTGCGTACTCCACGTGCGCGTTACATTTACAGGCGCATCGGTGTGGGGCCGGGCGGACTTGAAGAAGCCGGGCGCGGTGTCGTTGCGTTCGTCAGCGCGGCGAATCGCGCCCCGGACGCAGCCGATAACAGTGTGGCTGCTGCATCATCCCCCAGTGGAAAGACATCGCAAATGAAACGGGCCGGCGCCCTTTTCAGAGCGCCGGCCCGATACGAACCACGAAGTGTATTACGAGAACGGTCGCGGTTACGACCGTTGACGGCGAACGTCGCGGGCGCGCAGCAGCCCAAGGACGGTGAGCGACAGCATCAATGCAGCAGCGGACGGACAGATCCCGGTGCCGATGGGTTGTGGCTGATCTTGTCCAGTCTGATCACCACCGTCGCCACCGTCACCACCATCACCACCATCACCGCCATCACCGCCATCACCGCCGTCACCGCCGTCACCGCCGTCACCGCCGTCGCTAGGCTGGTCGGTGCCGCCGTCGTTGGGGTCCTTGGTATCGCAGGCATCGCCGATGCCGTCACCGTCTTCGTCCAACTGAAAGCGGTTCGGTGCGTCGGGGCAGTTATCGCAGGCATCGCCCAGTCCGTCGCCGTCGCCGTCAGCCTGGTCGGCGTTGGCCACAACGTTGCAGTTGTCGCACTGATTACCGATGCCGTCGCCATCGCTGTCCGCTTGGTTCGGGTTGTAGATATCCGGGCAATTGTCGATGGAGTCAGGGACGATGTCGCTGTCACGGTCGGCCTCACAGGCGTCGCCGATGCCGTCACCGTTGGAGTCCTTCTGGTCGGCATTCCAGCCGAACGGGCAGTTGTCGACGCTGTTGCTGACGCCGTCTCCGTCGAGGTCGTTGTCACAGGCGTCACCGATGCCATCGCCGTCGAGATCGTCCTGACCGAGATTCGGCTCGGACGGACAGTTGTCCTCTCCGTCGAGCAGGCCATCGTTGTCGGAGTCGTCGTCGCAGGCATCGCCGATGCCGTCGCCGTCGACGTCTTCCTGGCCGGGGTTGAACGTGTTGGGGCAATTGTCGACGTCATCCGCGGCACCGTCATCATCGCGGTCGGTGTCGCACAAGTCGCCGATGCCGTCGCCGTCTTCGTCGCCCTGGTCGGAGTTTGGCACGGTGATGCAGTTGTCACAGGCATCGCCGACGCCGTCACTGTCACCATCGTCCTGACTCACGTTGAAGACGAGCGGGCAGTTGTCGTTGGGATCCTGCACGCCATCGCCGTCGGTGTCGACGAACGGCGGTAGCACGATGATGGTGGTTTCCGCAAAGCCGGACAGTCCGGTGGCCTGGTTGGTGACGGTCAGTCGCGCCGTGGTGCCACTCTGATACGCCGTCGAGTAGGTGTGCTCCACCACGCTGCCGAAGCCGGTGCCGCCGTCGCCGAACTCCCAGAAGTAAGTGAGGTTGGCGGCGGTGCCGAACTCGTTCATGGACTCGCTGCCGTCAAATCGGACGCGGAGCGGAATCTCGCGGCGCGGATTGACATCGTCGTCCGGGTAGCTGACCGACAGGATCGGATAGACCTGAGGATCGACGTGGCCATTGAGGAACGTCATCGGCAGGCTGTACGCCGTCCGTCCGGTCGTCACAAACTGGAATTGATCGGCGGGCTGATCCTCATCGCCGGTCGAGAAGGCGTGGATGTAGTATGTCACACCCGTTGCAACGCCCGGATTGCTCGCCAGCCGCAACGACGTGGTCGAGGGCACCGACGTGATGCGGTAGAAGCCTGGGGTTGCGTCCGAGCCGCTGGCAATGCGGACGATGTCGCCCGGTTCAAAGTCGGCGGCGACAAAGGCGGCGTTGGGGTCGGTCAGTGTGACATAGCCGCCGCCAGCGGTGATGGTCGCATCCGTACCGGAGAACGAGCTGAGCAGCGCGTCGGAGTTGACGACGAATGAAACGGCGCCGTTGTTCGTCACGTACGGCACGCCGGTGATTGCCCGTGTGGCCTGTGTGCCGCTGACGGAGCCGTCGACGCGCCATTCTTCCTGACCGGGCGTTGTGTGGTCGACGCACGTGACGTTGAAGTTTTCGAAGAACGCGTCGTTTGGATCGACGCTGATGATGCTGATACTGCCCCGGCCGCGGTTGGCGACCTTTGCCCGTGGCTCGGAGAACACCGGATCGGTCTTGCCGTCTTCCCCGGGTGCGGGGAGCAAGCGGGCGTAGAAGTAGTACTCGCCGTCCGGCAGGATGTTGACCGGGAACTCGAAGAATTGGCTGACCTGTCCGGTTTCGCCCTTCGTTCGTTCGCCGAGGAACACGCCGTCGTAGCCGACGTTGTCGTCGTCGTAGTAGAACTGGAGCGTCGTGCCGCCCCAGAAATCGAAGGCGGTGTACATAAGCCGGAAGTTCGGGCTGAGCTCATTGCCCGGTGGACGCTTGAAGGTCAGTTGCGGGACCCAGCGCGGCTGCCAGAGGAACGTGACCTCCGACGAGTCATCGCTGACGTTGGTGATCTCGATGCCACTGCGGACTTGGCCCCACCACAGCGAGCTGGGGTCGGTCTCTTCGTTCCAGACGCGAGTGTTGCTCGTGCCCGGGAACGGATCGCCGGCGTCACCCAGATTCGTTCCGGCTTCCAGTTCCTGGAGACCATCCGCCTGGATGATGTTGTAGCTGAAGTGGCTGCCGATGCGCTGCTGTCCCGGCGTGGCTTCGAAGTTGCTCCCGAAGTCGGTGTGCATGATCAGCAGGCCGTTGCCCGGCGCGTAACGATTGAAGTTGATCCAGTCCGGATTTCCGGGGATATCCCACGTGAAGCGGTAGAAGTAGAACAGCTCACCGAGCAGATTAGGATTCTGGAAGTAGTAGACGGACGAGCCGGGGTAAAACGCGTAGTCATCCAGCGTCAGCGTGGTTTCCTCAAACGGGTTGATGACTTCGGTTAGATCCGTCGGGGCAATCCACGGGGAGTGGTCCGTGCCCAGACGCGCGCTGCCGGTGAAGAACTGCTTCATCGGCGGCGATGGATGGACGAAGCCACCGGACATGATGTCCCAGGCACCTACCGGCTTGTTCTCAACTCCGTCGATGTAAACGTCATAGTCGTACAGGTCGGGCATGCCTTCCCAGACGTGCAGCCATTCGTGCACCATCAAACCCTTGCCGAAGCCGTCAACCGGTTCGCCGGTCTCGCCGGTGGAGCCGAGCGCGGTGGCGAAATCGGAGAAGTGCAGTTGCCGCAGGAACGTGCCTGTGTCGTCGACCTCGATCGTATTCACCGGCAGGTCCATGCCCGGGGCCGGAAGCTGGAACAGGCCACGACCGCCCGCCGCTAGGCCGTCCGGGTAGAGGTCAGGCGGGATCAGAACCGTGCTATGCACGAAGTCAGCCCGCGACTGCACGATGGGTGAATTCGGGTCGTTCGGATCGAGCGGCCCTAGGTCCATCACGACGGGCATGATGATCTCGTCCCAGTCCGTGGCGAAGTCCAGAGCCTCGATCGTGTCTTCGACCAGGCGTCGGCGATTGTAGGGGTAGTTGCTCGACGGGCCGCCGTCGTTGGGGGTGCCCGCGTCCGCGTCGCGCGCGTAGTTCTCCGTGCCCAGCTCCGGCCGTTCGCCCGTGTCGATCAAGCCGTCGAGATTGGCATCGCTGAGCAGTGCGCGGGAATAGGCGTCGTTGGTCAGTCCGGAGTCCGAGATGATGATGTGCTCGAGGTCGGTGAGATCGGACTTGACGAGTTTTCCGCCCGAGCTGATGGAGTAGATGTCCTCCAGCGTCGGTACATACACCAGTGACGTCGTGTCGAACGGGTAGGGCTCCTCGATGACGTCGATCAGCGCGCCGGTCGAAATCACGTACTGCTTGATCTGTCCGATCGACTGGTCAATGGTGTACAGCTTGACCATGGTGTCGATCTCACCGGCGAGACCGGTGGCGCCGAACCCGGTGACGCCCACGCCGCCGATGAACTGGGCGACCGGCGATGGTGCGCTGACGTCGATGACCCACAGCTCGGTGCTGAACTCACGCTCGACCAGCGCCCACAGCGCGGGGTACCCAACCTCGATCTGGCTGTCATCGTAGACCAAATCGGTAACGAACCCGACCAGGTCGAGAATCGGTCCGACTTCAGTCGCCTGTGCGGTAGCTGTGTCGAGCTCGTACAGAACCGTGCCATCGGTTGCGTACAACAAACCGGGGCTCGGATGTTTGGCGAGGGCGGCGACATTGATGTTCGTGACACCGATCTGCGTCGGGGAAATCGGCGCAAACGCGTCGAGTGCGTAGAACAGGCGAAGTTCACGGTCGACCATCCAGAACGTGTTGTCCTTTTCGGCCAGAGCCACGTCCAGCGTATACGCTTCACTCAGCCAAGTGAGCAATTCGATGTTGAGCTGATTGCCGGCGTCGAAGCCGTTTGTGCCATGGACGTTGTAGGCCAAAGGGCCGGCCGGCAGGATTACGCCGTCGGGGCCCGACGGAGAGTCGGGGTGGCCCACGCCGAAGTCTTGGCCGTGGATATCCGTGCTGCGCGGCGAGGTCACTTCGCCGATGTTTCCGTCTCCTCCGTTTCCGTATGTGGGGTTGCCACCGCCGAGGATCACCGTCGCGGAGTTCGTTGAGTACGAGTAGGTAATGCCGCCCAGGCCCGAGGTGTTACGAGCGTGGTAGATAGACGACGGCAGGTCGTCGTACTCGGCAGGGCCGTCGTAGTAGTCGTACGTTCCGTCGTTTTCGCGATCAAGCTGGTCGGGCAGGATGTCGCCCGTGCCGCCATCGAGTGAGTCGTCGACGGACCCGTTTCCGATACTGGGCGGGTCGGGCGTTGGGAAGTCACAGCCCTCAGATAGCTCTGCTTCAGGGATGCACTCCTCCGCGGAGCGCGCCGTGCTCCCGCCAGTATTCGGCCAGAAGGTACGGATGTTCCCGGCCTGCTCAGGCACCTGCAGGGCACCGCGCGACGGGTCCTGCGGGTTAAACGCCGTCAGGTTGGGAATGAGTGGATTCCACTCGGGTGTTGGCGGTGCGGGCGGAATCGCATTGGGATCGACACCACGGATGAGATGCCGGTCGCGCCAGTAGGATTGCCACCACTCGTCAAGGCTCCAGGGCCAGAGACTCTCGTCGGGGGCGACAGTGATTTTGTCGTTGAGGTAGGAGTTAGTTCCGCCCAGGTGCTGGAACTTGGCGGAATTGTTGGACTCATCCCAAAGATCCGGTCCATCGTACTGGCCGTTTCCAAAACGACCGAGGAAGCCGTCGTTCGGGTTGTCGGCCTGCCCATCACCGTCATTATCGACGAGCGCTGTTCCAATATTGTCACCGGGGTAGTTGGCGCGGATGTAAGCTTCGGCCCAGGCGCGGGACGAGGCGCTCGGGTTCCGGAAACTCGGATCCAGGCGAATCCAGCGATCGTCCGGTCGGTCGCCGAATCGATTGTACGTTACGAGGAAGTCTTCGAAAGGCTCCGGGTAGTCCCACTGCCCGTCGTCGTCTACGTCGCAGAACTCACCCGACTCAATGTTGCCATCCTTGAACGAGTCGCACAACTGTTGACAGGCGTCGTCGAGACTATTCGGGTCATAGTTGTCGAGGAACACATAGCCACAATTGGCGGCGGCCAGATCGACACAGAGCGGGAACCACTCATTGTCAGGCAGCTCATCATCGCAGCATGCCGGCATGATGGAGCAGACGATCGCTTCGCAGTCAACGTTGTCGCAGCCCACCGAATCATGCGCTTGGCAGCAGTCGGTGAGATCAGACGCCCAGCCGTCACGAGACGGTTCGAGGAGCGCGTCGTAGGCCCCATCTCCGTCGCTATCGCGGAATCGCTCACCGGGCGTCCAAATCGCTCGCCCGGAGCCTGGAGGCGGCCATTCGAAATCGATTAGGCCCGCCGGTTGTATCCCGCCGAGACCCGGGATGTCGCCATCAAAATCAATGCTAATCGCCTGCGACCCCTGGAGCACCCGCTCGCCGGTGTACTTACTAAGGGTGCCGGATTCGTCCAGGTCAATGAAGGGGATGGCGTCGGTGGAGGTGTCAGGGGGCAGCACGGGCCAGGGAATTTCTACCCATCCGAAAATGTCGCCGCTGACGTTCACCGTGCCATACGAGACCTCGGTCCAGTACTCGGCGAACGAGTCGACGGAGTCCTTGTTGTAGTCGAAGTAATGATCCCGGATGTCGTCCAGGTTAGGCAGTACGAGGCCCGGAATGTCGTCGACGTTCTTGCTCGGAATGGCCAGCAGCACGCAGAACTTGCGTTGATCTCCGTCGCGGCCCTGGGCGCGCACCTCCGTCGCGAGGCTAACAATCATCAAACACGCGAGGGTCGCGACCGAGACGTAGCGTCCCCGGATACCACTCATAACCGCTTGGTAGTTCATCGATTAGTCTCCGGTCTGCGTATGACTTTCCGCGGACAAAGGGGGGCTTCCGCTCCCTGTAGAGGCAGCCAAATGCAGTGTAGCTCTGCCCAAATCGCTTGTCCAGCCTAGAGTGAACGCGCACGAAACTAGCGCAGCTTCCTCTGTCTGTCACTTCGGCCAGCGCCGAGCCGTTCGACAGTAGCACCACGCTTTCCCGGTCGCCCACTTCCAGTATGGGCATCGTCCGGCAAGTTCCCGGGTGTCGTGATGGCGCAGTGATACTTGGTCCGATAGCTGAAGTGCCGTTATCAAGGCCGTGCGCGATTCCACGCCAGAACAGGTGTAGCCCCCGGGCGCTCTGCGAGACAGTCCGGTCACCGGCTGCTATCGTCACTGAATGAAGTCGCGAACCGGACCGGAGTCGGATAGGCAGGCGAGTGGCGGCGACGCACGCCGTGCGCCGCTGGGTGTCCTCCTTGGACACGTGGCCTTCACGATCCTCAATGCGGTTCTGTTCGGCAATACGCTGTGGCTGATGCCGATGCTCGTCCGGCTGCACTTTGGGGACGCCGATGAGAACATCCGCGACTGGCAGACCGCGCTGGTGACAGCCTCGCTGGCGAGCCTCATGATCGTGTCCGTCTTCTGGGGGGAGCTGCTCCGGCGCGTCTCCACGGTCCGGTATCTCGCGATCTGGTGGCTGGTCGCCGTACTGCCTTTCCTGGTACTCAGCCTCGCGCAGAACTACGCCCAGATGCTCGCGTGCCACTTGGTGGCGGCGGTCGGGTTTGCCGGCTGGATGCCGCTCGACGGCAAGCTGCTGAAACACTTCTACCCTGACAGCGTACGCGGACGAGTGTTCGGCGTGCTCAATGCCGCCAAGCTCGGCGGGGCGGCGCTCGCCGTCTTCCTGGTCGGGCGGTGGCTGGAAACGGACGAGATGGCGTTTCGCTACTTCTTCGTTGTTGCCGTCCTGCTGCAAGCCGCGGCAATGATGATCCTCTACCGGTTGGTGCTTATTACCGGGGCGGATCGGATCGAGCCGGCGGTTGACAGACACCGCTGGTCAGACCTCTTCCAACCTGTGTTGCACATGGGCGAAATCCTCCGTGCCGACCGCAACTTCCTGTGGTACGAGCTGGCGTTCATGACGTACGGCGGCGCGTTCATGATCTGCGATGCGCTATTGCCGATCTTCGCCACGGCGCGATTGGGGATGGGTTACGAGTCGTTTTCACACTCGACGCAGATGATCCGCTCGTTGGCGATGCTGGTGATGATCCTGCCCATGGGATGGTTGCTGGACCGCATCGGTGCCGTGCGTACTTCGGGCATCGCGTTCGCCGTGCTCGCCTGTTATCCGGTCACGCTGCTCCTGGCGGACAACGTCGCGATGGTGGGTTTTGCGAGCGGGATCTTCGGCGTCGGTCTGGCAGGCGTCATGATGGGCTGGATGCTGGGGCCGGTGGCGCTGGCACCGACGTCCGAAAAAGTCCCACAGTACGTCGCCATTCACGCGTCGCTGGTAGGCGTTCGCGGGATCGTGTTTCAGGGCTTGGGGCTCGTTCTCTACAAGGTTACCAGCGGATTCGAGCTGCCGTTCGGAGTGGCGGCTGCCGCGTTCCTGCTGGGGGCGCTACAAATGTGGCGGCTGCACAAACGCCAGCGGGCGACGCTGATCGAGCTCACGCCGGAGCCGCAGCCGATCGTGGCGGTCGACAAATCCTGACACGCTCGTGCAACTGCCGGGTATCCAGCGGCGTACAACCTGCGATCGCCGCTGATTGGCAGCGGCCCGTGCGGGGAAACCACCGTCGGCGACAATCGCCGCTGCGACAGGACTGACCGATGAGTAACATTGACTCGACCATGCCGGAGCCGCCGATGGACGTGGCTGGCATCTTCGACGAGGCGATTGGGCACGAGATGAACGATCCGCAGGCCAAGAGTGAACTGAACGACCTCCTGCACGCGGCAGTCGAGCAGGACGTTTCGGACGTTCACCTCGTACCCGGGTATCCGGCGACCTTCCGCGTACACGGTGAGATGCGGCCGCTGGACGACGCCGTGTTGACGCCGGAGCACGTGCAGGAACTCGTGTATGCTATGCTGCCGGAACGCGCGCAGTTCCGTCTGGACGAGAGTCGCGACCTGGATTGCTCGCTGGCCGTCGTTCACAACGGACGGGCCTGTCGCTTTCGGGCGAACGTGTTCCTGTCGCAGGGGACGTGGTGCGCGTGCCTGCGGAACATCCCTGACCAGATACCGACGCTCGAATGGCTCGGTTTCCCGGAGCCACTGGCGGATCGGCTGATCGGGCACAAGAACGGGCTGGTCGTTGTCACCGGCGTTACTGGTTCGGGCAAGTCGGCGACGCTGGCGGCGCTGATCGATCGGCTCCGGCGCGACGGCCGCCGCCGGGTCCTGACGATCGAGGAGCCGATCGAGTACGTCCACGGTCCGGGGCGCGGGGCGATCGTCACGCAGCGTGAGGTGGGGCGCGACGTAGGGTCGTTCGCGGACGGCCTGAAGTACGGCCTGCGTCAGGATCCGGACGTCATCCTCGTCGGCGAGATTCGCGATCGCGAGACGGCCCAGATGGCGTTGAGTGCGGCGGAGACCGGGCACCTGATCTTGACCACGCTGCACACCCGCGACGCCAAGGGTGCGGTCACGCGCATCGTTGACCTGTTCCCGCAGGACACGCAGGAGGAGATTCGCAAGCAGGTAGCGATGAGCCTGCGGTCGGTCGTGTGTCAGCACCTGCTGCCGTCGGCCAGCGAAGGGGAGAAACGCGTGCTCGCGCTCGAGGTGCTGCACATCAATCAACAGGCGGAGATCGCGATCCGCACGGGCAAGGTCGAGTCGCTCGAGTCGGCGATACAGACCGGCAAGCGCGAGGGCATGATCCTGCTGGACGAAGATCTCCAACGGTTGGTGGCCGCGGGCACGATCACCGCCGACACTGCCCGGCGGTTTGCCAAAGACCCCAACGCCATCCTCGGCGGCGGCAGCGCTGGTTCGCGCGCAACGACGATGCGGGTGTTGTAGGCCACGTTGGCATGTTGAGGGGGCAACTATCAAAGGCGCGATCGTCGCGCAGGTTACTACGCACATCACTCGACGCTGTCTGTGAAGGTGTTACACTGCGGCTCTGTGACAGCAATGTAGGGCGGGCTGAGTTGCAGGAGCTGACCGTGGATTCTTCGAAGAGCATTGAGCTGTTGAACGCGGCGGTGGCGGACGAATTGCAGGCCGTGCATCAGTACATGTACTGGCACTTTCACCTCGACGACCAGGGCTTCGGGCCGCTGGCCGATCTCGTGAAGCGCATTGCGATCGTCGAGATGACGCACATCGAGCGCATCGCCGAACGTATTCTGTTTCTCAAAGGCGATGTGAAGATGGTCGCCGGCGGCGAGGTGGAAGCGGTGACCGAGCCGGAGGACATCCTGAAGCGCGGCGCGGAGATGGAGCAGTCGGCCGTCGCGATGTACAACAAGTTTGCGTTGCAGTGCAGCGAGAACGCCGACTCAGCATCGAAGCAACTCTTCGAGACGCTGGTGAACGACGAGGAGGGGCACTTCGATCAGTACGATCAGCAGCTCGACAACATCAAGCGCTTCGGGCCGAGCTATCTGGCGCTGCAATCATTCGGGCGGGGCGAGGCAGGCGCGGCAGAGTGACGAGCGGTTACGCGCCCAAGGGAGATCCGACGTGCCACTGCTCTTGAGCAGTGCGGGGTCCGAGAGGCTTGCACTGCCGACACGGCAGTGGCACGTCGGAGATGTTTGAAGGCCGGGCTAGCCGATGATGACGAAGCCCGTTTCGTAGTTGCCGCCGGCGGAGCCGTTGCCGTCGCCGTCCAGCGCTTCGCCAGAGGTGTTCGTGATCGGGCTTGTGCCGGAACCCAGCAGACGCAGCGAGAAGAAGCCGTCCGGGTCATAGTTCAACAGGTCGCCGGCGTCGTCGACGGAGGTGATCACGATGTCAGCAGCGGTCGCGCCGGCGGCGATCGTGATGTTCGCGTTGGCGTCGTTCTCGGTTACCAGAATTACGTTCGTTCCGGCGACGAGCGACGACATGCTCACGGTGCCGCTGAACGCCACATTGATCTGAATCTTCCCGCCCACGAGCTGGAAGTCCTGTGAGGTGGTCTGCATTGCGGTGGGGAAGACCACCTGGAATGGGCAGCCGCCCAATGCGGTCAGGGCCAGCGCCGCGCAAGCCAGGACCAGAATGCTGTTCGTTCGCTTCGTCATGTTTGACTCCTTTCAAACCAGAAGATGAACTGAGAACTGCTCGATCCCCTCCCCGTTGGCACCGCGCCAGCGAGGCCCATAGCGTACAATAATGGTCCTACTGTGACAACACCGGCTTGGTGCAACTCGTGTTGCAGAAAGGAACGACATGGCTGAATCACCGAACGTGGGGAGTGTGGTTTGGTTCGATCTGTCCGTGCCGGATGCGGAATCGGTGCGCGATTTCTACCGCAGCGTGGTGGGCTGGGAGGCCAAACCGCTCAGCATGGGGGATTACGACGACTACGAGATGAAGCGTCCCGCGGACGGCCAGACGGTGACGGGCATCTGCCACGCGCGCGGCACCAATGCGAAGATCCCTCCGCAGTGGCTGATCTACATCAGCGTGCCGGATGTGGCGGCCAGTGCCGAGCGGTGCGCGGAACAGGGCGGCGCCGTGCTCCACGGGCCGCGCGAGGTGGGCGGCAAGCAGTTCTGCGTGATCCGCGACCCGGCAGGCGCGGTGGCGGCGTTGATCGAGCCATAGCGGCAAAGGGCCCGGCGTGTGAGAATACACCCTTTGCGCCGCCAACGTTGGTGCGGCACGAGGAGGTGTCATGCTCGCCGTTGCACTGAATTGCCTGCTGATCGTGGTCGCGCGAATCGTCGACGTGGCCCTGGGCACGATCCGAACCATCAACGTCGTACAGGGTCGACGGATGGTCGCGCTGGTGCTGGGGTTTGTCGAAATCCTGGTGTGGATCTTCGTCGTGTCGCAGGTCATCAATGAGATCCGGCAGCCGGCGTACGCGATCGCGTACGCGCTGGGGTTCGCACTCGGCAACTATGTCGGCATGGTCATTGAGAGCCGGCTTGCGCTCGGGCG
>JANQFV010000062.1 GCA_028277645.1 Phycisphaerae bacterium | reverse complement strand
GCAGCAACAGAAGGCGGACGCCGCCGGCGCGGCGGAGATCGTCAAGGCCGAGGTGAGCAAGCTGATCGAGTCCGCCGAGAAGATCGGCGACACGACGCTGGTGATCGGCGAACTGCCGGACGTGCCGGTCGAACAGCTCAAGACCGGCGCCGACATGGCCAAGCAGAAGTGCGGCTCGGCGGCGATCCTCTTCGGCGTACGCCAGTACGACGACGACGATCAGAGCCCGAAGCGCGAGCGAGGGACAGACGACGCTGACAACCAGAGCCCGAAGCGCGAGCGAGGGTCCGACGTGAACGATCAGAGCTCGAAGCACGAGCGAGCGGGCAAGGCCATCCTCCTCGCGGCAATGACCGACGACCTCGTCAAGAAGGGCCTCAAAGCCGGCGACCTCGTCAAGCAAGCCGCCAAACAGGTAAAAGGCGGCGGCGGCGGCCCCCCCACCATGGCCCAAGCCGGCGGCAAAGACCCGGACAAGTTGCCGGAAGCCCTCGCGGCGGGGCGTGCGTGGTTGAGTGAGAAGCTGTAGACTGCCGATGCACATCAACGTCGGGTCACCGCAAAACGCACCTGCGCGGAGATGCAACCGTGATTGACCACGTCTCCATTCGCAACTTTCGCTGCCTGAAAGAGGTCAACGTATCGCTCGCGCCGCTGACGGTGTTGATCGGGCCGAATGACACGGGGAAGTCAGCATTTCTCGATGCGGTTGTTCGAGCGTTTGCCGGAAAAGCAGTGCCTCATTCGGATCACTGGCGGCTTGATACGAGAAACGCGCTGCAGATCTCGCTTGAGTTCGGACAAGGTCAGAAACTGGCGATAGTACCTTCCAAGGGCTGGAAGCGAAGCTCGACTGACACGCCGAGACCCTACGAGGTGCTCCTGAACGACGTGCAAGAACTGGACCGATCGCCAGTCAAGGTCAAATTCGTCACAGGCAACACGGGGCGGCCTAGAGAAGAGGTAATTCCTGGCAGAGTGATCACCGTATTCGGCGGGACGCCTGCGAAGTTTGATCTACCCTCGTCTGGACCGCGAATGCAATCGCAGGGTACAGCTGACCAAGCCGAGGCTCCTGAGCTTTCTCCGACCGGTGAGAATGTCCCGACTCTCGTTGACTACCTACTGCGGCGCAACAGAAAACGGTTTAACGCGCTAGTAACTACGCTTCGCGCGCAGATCCCCGGGCTGGTAGACGTCAACGTTGCTACCCCGGATCCCCAGCAACGACGGTTAGACCTTGTGATCGCTGACGATCTGGAGCTTCCTGCGGACTACGGCTCAGTGGGCGTGCGGCTCATGCTGTTCTTCGCTGCACTAGCCCATCATCCTACACCGCCGGCAGTCGTACTCCTTGAGGAACCGGAGAATGGCGTACACGTGCGGCGTCTCGCTGAAATCATGGATCTGCTTCACGCCTTGTCGAAGGGCGAACTTGGCGGCCACGCGGCTCAGGTTATCCTCACCACGCACTCCCCTTATCTCCTCGATCACGTCAACCTCGACGAGGATCAGGTGCTCGTATTCCAGCGCAAGGACGATGGATCACGCACGGCGGAGCCGGTGGACAAGGAGCGCCTGAAGGTCTTCCTTGACGACTTCATGCTCGGCGAGGTGTGGTACAACGAAACCGAGAAAGGCCTGATCAAACGGGGGGAATGATGGTCCGTTTACGCATCGTCGGCGACGGTGAACGCGACGCCGCCACACTGCCGCCCCTACTTCGCACGCTGCTGCCGCACAAGTTCCAGGACGAATCCACACCTTGGCCGGTGCGGTTGCACGCCGGGCAACGGAAGGTCCGCGGCTACGCACTAAAGGGCTACGGCAGGAAGCTGTACTACGTCCTGCGAAGCGCTCGTAGCGCCGGAGTTGATGGCGTCGCGGCATGTGTGGATGCTGATAAGGACCGTAATCGCGAACGTCTGAAGCAGATGATCGAGGCTCGTGAGGCGGACCGTTCGGAGCTTCCGTCGCTTCCGACCGCCCTCGGCGAAGCCCGACCGCACAACGAGGCCTGGTTGCTGGATGATCCTGCTGCCGTGCGTAAGGGACTTTGCCTCCCCAAGGACACCGAAGTCCCCGCCGTCAGCAGAGTCGCTTACCCGAAGGCGGAACTGGAGCGCCTTCACAACGCAAGCCCACGAGCAGACGAGCGCCCGCTCGACGTCTGGCGGGACATCGCAACCCACGTTCAGATCGAGCGCTCCAACCACCGCGAGGACACCGGATTCCAGGCGTTCGCAGACGAAATAAATCGCGAACTCGCACCGCTCTTTGGGAACGCCGGTTGAACGGTGTGAACACCCCGAGGCGATACAGCCTAATGATTCATCACCATCCACGTAGCGTCGCTGCCGTACCCCTACTTGCGGCGCTACTAGTACCGCTCGGCTGTCAGACGCCCGGGCCTGCGAAGTCGAACGCCGACGTGCCGCAGGCCGCAAACCAGCTCACGTTCCCCGATGACTGGCTCGGCGTTTGGCGCGGGACGTGTGTGGCGTTTGCACCCGGTCGCGGGCAGACGATGACATTCCCGATGGATCTGCACATCGCACCGATCGCCGGGTCGGAGCGGATGACGTGGAAGCTTGTCTATGGCGAGGGTGAGCAGCGGGACGTGCGGGCGTATGAGCTGGTGACGGTCGACGCCGCGAAGGGGCACTATCAGATCGACGAGAAGAACTCGATCGTGATCGACAGCTATCTGATCGGCGACTCGCTCTGGTCTCAATTCGCCGTCCAAAGCTCGCTGATCACGATCAAGTACGACCGAGTCGGCGGTGAGCTGCTCTTCGAGCTGAGCTCAACGCAGCAGAACGAGCCCACCATCACCGGCGGCGAGGGGGGCATTCCGGAAGTGTCGGCGTATCCCGTGCGGGCGATTCAGCGCGCTACACTGGAGCGTGTGGTGGAGTAAGGCCCGAATCCACTGCTGACACAGCAGTGGCATGGCAGATCGTATCTGGAACTGCTCTACGCGTCGTCGCGGCGAGCGCCTGGAATCGCGAACAGCGCTACGCCGGTCAGCCAGACCGTGGCGAACGCCGCCGCGCCGGCGAAGCCCGCGTGGAAGATTCGTTCCGGATTGAGCGGCTCGGTCCAGACCTCGCCCAGTTCGACGCTGGCGATGGGGCCGCCGACACGCCGCGCTTCGGACACCGTCAGGTCCACTTGCTCCAACTGACTCGTCACCGCCGTGATTTCTCGATCGAGCAGCGCCACACGCTCTTCCAGCGCCGTGCGTTGCCACACGACCTCGTCCGCCTCGCGCAGCGCGTTGATACCCAGCACGATACGTCCGAGCAGTTCCTCGCGCTGCCGCTCCAACAGCGCGACATCCTCGCGCGCTTGCTCAACGCGTTCGATCAACGTCTGTCGCGCCGCACGATCCGCCTCAAGCTGCAGGCGTTGCGTCACCGCATCTTGTCGCTCGGTCAGGCGCATACGCAGACCACGCAAACGCCGATCGTGCGTCTCTAGCTCGAAATTCCCGTCCAACGAAATGCCGCCGGCAGCATCCACGAACTCATCGACTTTCGCCTGCAACGCACCCTGCTCGCCGCGCAGCACCGCCGCGACGACCACGCGACGTGTGCCGCCGTCGCCTTCGGTCACGAGCGATTCGATTTCCTGGGCCAGATCTGCGGTGACTTGTGCAACGGCGTCGGATTCCCGCCGTGCCGTGTCCACTGCGGCATTCTGTCGCTCGACGAGTTCGACCACGTCGCGCGTCGGGCTCAGCGCCTTCGCAAATTCCGCGTCCACCTCCCACGCGTCTGCGAACGTCTGCAACCGGCCTTCGGCTTCGTCCAGTGCGGTCGCCACCTGCTCCAGCACAGCCGCAACGTCCGGCGGAGGCGTCAGATCGCGTTGCTCGGCAACGGTAACCGCGTACTGCTCGATAACATCGCGCAACTCTCTGGCCGGATCCACGAGTACGAGCATGCTCACGACCAGTTCGGTGCGGAAGTCGAGCGCCGCGGTTGTGGACTCGGCCAGGTCTTCGCTGTAGATCGTGTCAGAATCGAGCGCGGCGGCCACGTCGGCCGGATCAACGATACCGGCATCCGGCTCGCGTGCTGCCAGATCGGCGAGTTGCGCCCGGGCTGCGGTCAGCCGAGCCACGGTTTCGTCCAGCGCCGCCAGATAGCCGTCGAGCTCATCAGCGGCGCGCCCGCGCTCCTCGGCGCCGGCAAAGCCATCTAATTGCAGCGCGACGTGCTCGCGTTCCGCACGCAGCGTGTCAAGCTGCTCGCGCAACTGCTGCCCATATTCCGCCAGATCGTCGTACGCCGGCGGCAGGTTCACGTGGCTCTCGGCCCGGACCAGGGCTGTCTCGTAAGCGCTCGTCGCGGCCCGCGCGAGGTTTTCCGCGAAGTCCGGATTGTTGGCGACGATGGTGAATCGCACTGCCAGGGCATCCGCCGCACCGGCCTCCTGCATCTCGGCGGCGGCATGGCCGCCTTCACAAGCCGCTCGCCACGCGCTCCGCAACGCAGCGTCCGGCACCTGCGCAACGTCGAGCAGTGCGGGATCCAGCAAGTCGGACCGGCACTCGTCGAACGCGGTCTCCGGAGTCGTCTGGTTCATCTGCAGGGCCAGCTTGCGTTCCGCACGAAACTCCGCCGGAACGGCACTCAGCCAACCGGCGGCCCCGAGCGCCGCCGCCAGCAGCGCCATCAGTGTGATGCGCCACATCCTGCCTCCGGATGTCGAGCGCCGGCGCGCGCGGTCGAGCTTCTTGTTCAGACGTCGAATCTCGCCACGAGCTTTGGTCAGCTCGATGTCGTTGTGCACGCCGCGTTTGTGCTGGGAGCGCTCCGCCGTGTCGCGCAAATCGTCGAGCCGGTCCTTTTCTCGCTCGATTTTCTGCTGCTCCATTTCCAGCGCGAGCGTGCGTTGCCGCAGCGCGTCCTCCCGTATCTCGGCCTGGTGTTGTAATTGCTCGGCGTCGTCCTGCAATTCGCGGGCGCGCGCCTCCATTGCAGCCGTCTCGCGTTCGGCCGCTTCGAGCTGGCCCGCCCGTTCATCCAGGTCGGCGCGCCACACCGCGAGGTCCTCACGTTCGCCTTCGTGCGTCTGCTGACGTTCCTGGAGATCAGCCTGCTCCGCGGTCAGGCGCTGCTCGAGTTCGTCGAGTTGTGCGCGTTGCTCTTCGAGGCGCGATCGCTCGGACTCGATCTCGTCCGCTCGACGGGCGAGTTCGAACGCGCGACCGTGCGTTCCGCTCCATAGCTGCTCATATTCGCGCTCGCGCTCCAATAGCTGCGTACGCTCGCGCAACAGGTCCTGGCCGACATGCTCGAGCGCGCTGCGCTCGGCGAGCAGTCGTTGCTCCTCCACGTCCAAATCGATCTGCGGCGGGTCGCCGTCAACGGCGGCGGCGCGGGCTGCCTGAAGCGCCTGCTCCTGCTGCTCGAGTGTCTCAACCCGTGCGCTCAGGTCTGCCTGACGGCCCTCCAGCTCCGCCCGTTGCTTCACAAGATCCTGCCGTGCGAGCTGAATGCGGCGCGCCAGCTCAGACTCATGCCGTCGAACAGTCGCAATTCGCTCCCGGATTGCAGCCCGCTGCTTCACGGCGCGAGCGATGGAAGATGTGTCCGGCTGAACAGCCTTTCGTTGCAACGCCTCACGTTCACTGTCCAGCGCCTCGGCGCGATTCCGAAGTTCACGCTCGAGCTCGGACAGTTGCTGAAGGCGCGCCGCAAAATTCGTAACATCCTGAGGCGAGGCGCCCTCGTTGCTCTCTGTCGGTTGATTCGTCCCCTCGGTACCGGGGTTTGCAGTTCCTCCGATCTGCGCCGACATCTCGGCAAGCTGCTTGCGAACGTCGCAAAGCACCTCGTCAACGCTGGCGATGGCGTCGGCCGGCCGGCCATCGGCTTGGCCGGCAGCTGCAGACGTTCCGCAGTCATCGGTCGCGGGCGATTTGTTTTCGTCGGGCGGCATGGTCATTCAATCGGCGCCAGCGTGTAGCCACCCCCACCAGTCCACGCGGTACACCCGCTCGTCAGACACCAGGCATAGCTCTCTAACAACAGCATTCTAAACGAGTTAAGCGAACGCTGCTTGGCCGGGCAGCGCGCGGCGGCGAAAAATCCGCGCTTTACTTCCGCTCCAGCGCGAACCGCAACTGTCGAATCGTGGCGCGCATATCTTTCGGCACGTCCACCTCAAATGTTACCGCGCCGCCGGTCGAGGGATGTTCGAAGGAAATGCGGCGCGAATGCAACGTCAGCCGGTCGATCAGCGGCCGCTCGGGTCGGTTCCGGCGTTCGCGGTAGTCGGCCTTGTAGTGCGAGAGGAAGACGGATTGCCCTCCACCGTATACCGGATCGATGGTTAGCGGATGGCCAATGTACTGCATGTGCGCGCGGATCTGGTGCGTACGTCCGGTAATCAGCTCGCACTCAACGAGCGTGTTGCCCGCCAAGCGTTCAAACACGCGATAGCGCGTCAGCGCCGCGCTCCCGCGTGTGTCGCTGGTGCGCACGCGGTTGCGGCGCCGGTCGTAAACCAGCCGTGCATTCACCTCACCGTCAGCTTTGACGTAACCAGTGACCAGGGCCCAGTAGCGTTTGTCCACCCGACGTTCGACGAACTGCTGCACGAGCGAACGCTGCGCCGCCAGCGTACGCGCGAACACCAGTACGCCGCTGGCATCAGCATCCAAACGATGGACAACACGCAGCGCGCGATTGTCGGCCAACTGCGACTCGTCACGAAGGAGATCGGCGACCGTCACGGCGTTACTGCGCCCTGGTACCGTCAGTACGCTGGCGGGCTTGTCGACGACAACGATGTCGCTGTCGACATGCAGCACGTCGACTCTGGGCGGGCGCTTGCGCGTGGCCATCAGGGCGCGGTCCGTTCGTGCGGCACAAGATTGATTCGCACGGTTCGACGTCCGAGCACCGTTACGCCGCGATCTTTCGGTACGATCACCACGTCCAGTGTCCGCAACTGGATGACCGTCGGTGCCCCTGCCGGTGGTAGCAGATCAGTCGTCACTAGCGCAACGGCGTCAAAGCTGTGCGGGCCCAGGCGCCCCAGGACCGCCTCCGAGCCTTCGACCTCAAAACTGACCCGCCATTCGTTCAAGTCAGGCTGCGTCACCTTGTAGCGTTCCAGCACCTCCGGGCTCACGAACAGTCGCACGACGACGTTCTCGATGCGTCGTCGCTCCCCCACCACGCTCAGTTCCACGCCAACCTCGTCGGGCTGGATTCGCACCACGTTGATCGGCGTTGGTTGGCGGTCCAGCAGCAAACGCCGCTCGAGGCGAACGCGGTCCAGCGTGACCATCTCGCCGATACGCACTGTCGTCAGTCGGCGACCAAGTGGCGCCGGCACGATCGCTTCCCGGCCTTCGAAATCGGGCGGCAAGTCTCCCCGCCGCACGGTGACGTGAACTTCCGGCGGTTCAATGCGTGCTACCTCGACCTGAACATCTTCTGCATTCGGCTGAACCGTGGCGGCGAGCGTCACAGTCTCGGCGACGTCAAAACGCAATTCAGCCAGATCCACAGACGACACGGACGAGCCGCGGCCGCGGGTCTCGCGCAGCTTGGCCACGATGTCACGAATCTGCTCGCGCCCCAGTGCATACGAGCGCGGCCGGTAAGACGAATCGAGTTCCCAGGTCACGTCAACCGGCTCCGGCAGCGCATCCAGCCGGTCGATCGAGCGCACCGGGCCTGTAAACGTAGCCGCAAACGTGACCTGCGGACCGCCGGCAACGTCCACGATAAGGTCCGGTTGCGTGTGGCGAAGCTGGAGCCGTAGTTGCACGTCCGTCTGGGCCAGCGTCGCCTGGTCGGCGATGTACCAAATCACGAGCGTCAGCGGCACGACGACCAGCGCGCGCCGCAGCACCTTCCATACACGCGAGCCGGTGCCTTTTTGCTTGGATTTCTCGTCCGGTGCGGCGGTCTTTCCTTGTAGCCGCGCGGCCAGCTCATCAGACAAGTCATCCAGCGATAGGTAGCGCGTCAGCTTACCGTTGTCCGCCAGCGAGATTACGCCCGTCTCTTCGGACACGACCAGCACCAGCGCATCCGTCTCGTAGCTCATGCCGATCGCGGCAAGGTGGCGACTGCCGAGCGTCGTATCAATCTCGTCGCTGTCCGCCGAGGGAAATTGGCAGTTCGCCGCGATGATGCGATTACCACGGACAATGGCGCCCAAGTCATGGAGGGGCGAGTTCGGAAAAAAGATCGTGTTGAGTAGCGTCGCGGAGGCCTCGGAGCGGATCATCGTTCCGTTCTCGGCCCAGCCGGTGAGGTCCACCTGACGCTGGATCGCGATCAGGGCACCGTACTTGTTGCGCGACAGATAACCGGCGGACTTCACGAGCGCCGTGATCAACTGGGCTTGCGGCTGGCCCCATTTGCGAAAGCGCACGTCACCCGCGCGGATGACCGCGCGCCGCAACTCCGGCTGAAAGACCACGAGTCCGATGAACGCTAGGCCGATCAGTACGTAGCTGTAGAGCAGATCGAGCCGTGCCCACCCAAACCCGCGAACAACGAGCGTCGCCGCGACCAGCATAATCAGGACGCCGCGCAGCGGCCGCGTGCCGCGGGTGCCGTGCAGCACGCCGGCACACCAGTTGACGCACAGCCCGATGAGCACCAACTCTGTGAGGACCGCGTAGATCCCGAACGCGTCTCCGCTGAGTCGCGAGATGATGCTGTCGAGCGTGCCTTCCATCAGCGGCACAGTATAGAATGCTCTTGCGACTGGCTCCACAGTGGATCGGTGACGAACCGGCAATGCAGCACGAATCTGCTCAAGACGTGATCTGGTACGAACGCCTGCGGGAGAACATCCTGCAGGTGCGGGCAGAGATTGCCGGCGCCTGTCGGCGGGCAGCCCGAGATCCCAGCGACGTCCGGCTGATCGCCGTCACGAAGTACGTGCCGCTGGAGGTGGTGGCGGCCCTCGTGAAGCTCGGAGTCACGGATATCGGTGAGAGTCGACCCCAGCAACTGAGCGCCCGGGCAGAGCAGGTTGGCACGCCCGACCTGACCTGGCCCGATCAGGGCGCTGAACAACCGACCGCACCCGCCCCGCGCTGGCACTTGATCGGGCACCTGCAGCGCAACAAAGCCCGTCAGGTCCTGCCGTGGACGCGCATCATCCACTCCGTCGACTCTGCCCGCCTGCTGCAAGCGCTCGACCGACATGCACGCGAACTGAACGCCGCTGTTGACGTTCTGCTCGAAGTCAACATCGCCGGCGAGGGCAACAAGGATGGCGTGGCGCCCGCGGACCTCGACCCACTGGTCCACGCCGCAAACGCCCACGCGAATGTCCGGCTCCGTGGACTGATGACGATGGCGCCGTTTGACCTCGATCCCGAGTCCGCGCGGCCATATTTCGCGGCGCTGCGTGACTTGCTGGCGAGGCTGCGCAATCGGGACGACGTCGACGACGGCTGCTGTCATCTGTCGATGGGCATGAGCCAGGACTACGTTGTCGCAGTCGAGGAGGGCGCCACGCTGGTCCGCGTGGGTTCGGCTCTGTTCGAAGGACTGCCCACCCGCGACCCGCGGTGACAAGGCCGGCGGCTGCTTGTCCAGGTCTGCGGTGCAAGGTATAACCGCGCTTAGCCGATAGAGGCTGCTGAGGACCGTATATGCCCCACAAACGGCTGGACAGCGACGCCCGCGCGATCATCAACCTCGCGAATGAAATCGCCCACGAATTCGAGCTCGACTATGTCGGCACGGAGCACATTCTGTTGGCGATTCTGCGACACGCCGACAGTCCGGCGGCTAAGGCGCTGCACAACCTGGGCGTGGACGAACTAACGCTGCGGACTCGCGTGGAAGAGCTCGACCGCCGAGCGAAGGAAGATACGTGGGTCCTCGGCCGCCTGCCCGGCAGCCCCGGCTATCACAACGTGATCGAGCGGGCGATGGAAGTCGCCGAGCAGCTCGAAGCACGTGAGATCGGCGGTGAACACCTGCTCTTAGCGCTCTTCCAGGACAAGAACACCGCCGCCCAGCAAGCCCTGGCTTCAATGGGCATCACCGTGCGCAAGTGCCGCGACGAAGTACTCAGGGTGCTCAATGAAGGTTGAGCTGGCGCGGACCCCTTCAATCCCGTTCTGAACCCGCCAAGTACTCCAACACAGCGTCCGCTACCGCGTACATGCGCCGGATCCCCAATTGCGTCCGGGCCGCAACGTGGGGAGTGATGATGCACCGCTCCTCCAAGAACAGCGGATGTTCCGCCGGCAATGGCTCTGGATCAGTGACATCCAGCCCGGCCCCTCCGATCTGCCCATCCTGGAGCGCGGTCGTTAAGGCCGCAGTATCGACGACCGCACCGCGGGCTGTATTGATCAGCAACGCATCGGCGCCCATCTGATTCAGCACGGTCGCATCCACCAACCCCCGCGTATCCGGCGTGAGCGGAACGTGCAGCGAGATAATGTCGCACTCGCGCCAGAGTTGCTCTTTCTCGACTTTACCAACGTCGAAATCAAATGGGCCCACGGGGACAATGTCGTTGTACATCACCCGAGCACCGAATCCCGCGGCACATCGCCGCGCAACACGGCTCCCGATGCGGCCCATACCGACGATCCCGATGGTCTTCTGGTGTAGTTCATCGCCGTGCGGCAACCGGCGGGCGTCGGCAAACTCGCCCGCCCGGTAGCGTGCGCTCAAGTGCTGAATCGGTCGCAGCAAACTGAGCATCAGCAGAAGCGCGAGATCCGCGACGGCATCGCTGGCGGCGTCGGGCGTGTTCAGCACTTCGATACCAATCTCGCGCGCTGCCACCGTATCGACGCGGTCCGTGCCCACGCCCGCGACGCCGACCACCCGCAGTGCGCTTCCCGCCTCCAACACCCGGCGCGTCACCGGAACATGGGTGCGTGCGATCAGCCCGACGCAGTCAGTCATCACAGCGCACAGCGTCTGCTCATCGAGCGCGGGCGCGCGATGCAGATCGGAACGCTCCGCCAGACGGCGCTCCGTCTCCGTGTCGAGTCCGCCGGCCAGGAGAATCTTGGGGCGTGGCACCATCAGATTGCGCAGCGTGGGCGACCGCCTACTGCGCGTCGCTCCGGACGATTGTTACGGTCAGCGTCTTGTACCGTTCGTCACGGTGATCCGTGTAGATCTCGAACGTGGCACCCTCTGGCGGGATGAACTTGTGCGAGGGCAACGTCAGCACAATACGCTCATTCCGCACGGCTTTCAGCGGTCCGCTGCTGGCTGCCGCCGGCATCCGCTCCCAACTACAGCGCTCCATCGAGCACTTCGCGCCCGTGATCTTTGTGTTGCGATCGCGGAAGAACTGAATCGAGAGCTCCTGCTTGATCGGACCATGCGTCTCCGGATCGATCACGACGTTGAACGGTCGAACGCACGCCGCCGCATGGGCACGCCCGGTCGCGTACGACTTCAGAATCGGCGTTCCCTCCAGGTCAGTTGCGAGCAGGATCTCGGTGTGGTTGAAGTCCTCAGCCAGCGGCGGCACGGTCGTCGCGGTCAGCTCGTATTCCTGGCCGGCCTTCAGTTCCTTCAATTCGACCGCGAACCGGCCGAAATCCTGGTCCGGCTTCAGCTTCAGGCGAACAGGCTCGGGGTACTTATTCACCAGGCGGATCGACTGTTTCCGCACGTCGTCGATCGTCATCGGCAGAAACAGGATCCGGTAACGCGGCTTGCCTTCGAAGATCGGCTTGATGTGGCCGCGGACAGCGACGTCGATGCGGCCGCGCTCGGGATCGCTGGAGACGATCACGACGCGCTTATCGATCTTGCCCTGCAACAACGTGTCGTACGTGATGGAGAACGAAGTCGTGGCACCGGGCGCGAGCGGCGTCTTTGGCTGGGTAACCGCGGTGCAACCGCAGCTCGCCTCAACGCCGACGTTCAGCGGCGCGTCGCCGGCGTTGGTGATCGAAAAGGACTTCTGCGCGGGACGCCCCTGCCAGATCTCGCCGATGTCAAACACCGTGTCGCTGACCTCGATGCGCGGCGTCGGCTCGTCGCCGAACGCACACGATGCCGCCAGCATCCCCAGGAGCAGCGCACTCAATCCTCTGATCCGGCCGGTCATACGAATCTCCATCACCTGTGCTCGCCGGCGCGACACACGCACTGCTTCAGCACTTTGATTCTTCATCTGCCACACGCCGCCGCAACTGCCCGCACGCTGCGTCGATGTCCTTGCCACGCGACGTGCGAATGTGGGCGTTGACGTCACGCTGCCGCAGCTCCGCCTGAAAGCGGTACGCCGTCTCGGCGCTCGGTCGAAAATATGGTACGCCCGGGACCGGATTGTACCGCAGCAGATTCACGTTGCACCGCAGCCGCCGGACGATTGCCGCCAGCCGGGCGGCGTGTTTCTGCGTCATGTTCACTTCGTCGAGCAGGATGTACTCGAGCGTGATCTCGCGTCCGGTCTGGTCGAAATACTCCTGGCAGGCGTCGACCAGATCGTCCAGCGGCACGCGCCCCCACGGAATCAGGTCCTCACGCTGCTCCTGCAAAGGCGTGTGTAGCGACAATGCCAGGCTGATCTGCAGCCCCTCGTGTGCCAACCGTCGTATCTGCTTCGGCAAGCCCACCGTACTCAACGTGATTTTGCGGGCCCCAATGTCCAGGCCCCACGACGCGTTGATGCTTCGAATCGCGGCGATGACGTTGTCGTAATTCGCGAGCGGTTCACCCATGCCCATCAACACGATATTGCTCAGGCGGGCCGAATCGTCGTGCTCGTGTACCAGGCGGCTGACGCGCAGAGCCTGCTCCACGATCTCACCGGGGGTCAGGTCGCGCTGCACGCCATCCAGACCGCTCGCGCAAAAACGGCAGCCAACCGGGCAACCGACCTGCGAGGAGACACACGCCGTGTGGCGGCGGCCCTCGGGAATCCAGACCGTTTCGGTGGTATGACCGTCGGGCCAGCGCAGCAGCAGCTTCCGCGTCCCATCGGTCGACTCGCTTTCGTTCACGATTGTCGACGTGAAGATGTCCGCCGCGGCGGCAAGCCCAGCGCGCAGCCCCTTCGACAGGTTCGTCATCTCGTCAAACGAGGTCGCGTGCTTGCGATAGATCCACTCCAGGATCTGGTCGCCGCGAAAGCGCGCTTCGTTGCGGTCGATGATCCACTGGCGCACTGCCGCCTGGTCCAGCCCGAGCAGGTGCTTGCGCTGCGTCGGCTGGGTCGCATCCGATCGTTCAGTGGGTGTTGTCGACATGGCAACCAGGCTCAGCACATTCGGTGGACACGTGCCGTGGAGTGACGTTAGCAGCCGATCCGGCCCGCAACCGCACGCACGGGACTAATGCACAATCCTATTAGTGTAGCACGCTACGCATCCTCGCCCAAGAGAGCTTGACCAGTTTAGACGCCGTTCGCGCACACCCCGCGTACAGCGGTTGTCGGCTCGCTTGCGGACGGTGCGCGCCGGGCCTATGCTCAGAGTGTGAGCGAGCGGAGCACAAACTGCGTTTCGCCAAGTGCCGGCAACACCAGGCGCGTGACGGACATATCTGCGAGCGACGCTCACCGCGCAGACATGCGTGCAGTACTACCCGCGGCGGGGGGGTTCATGGAGGTCAAGATGACCAAGGCCGACCTGGACTGGGCACACCTGGACTTTGGCTACCACCCCACCGACTACAACGTGCGCTACTCATTCAAGGACGGAGCGTGGGACCAAGGGGTGGTCACAGACAGCGACACGATTCCGATTCACATGGCGGCAACGTGTCTGCACTACGGGCAGGAGTGCTTCGAAGGTCTGAAGGCCTACGAGACCAAGTCCGGGGACGTCGTGACCTTCCGGATAGACGACAACGCGCGGCGGATCGCAGATTCGTGCCGCAAGATCCTGATGGAGCCGCCGCCGGAAGAGTTGTTCATCGCCGCCGTACATCGAGCGATCAACGCCAACCGCAAGTACGTGCCGCCCCACGGCACCGGCGCGAGCCTGTACATCCGCCCGTTGGTGATCGGAACAGGGCCGCAGGTCGGCGTAAAGCCGGCCGGCGAATACATGTTCATGGTGTTCGTGACGCCGGTGGGCCCCTACTTCAAGACCGGTTTCAAGCCGGTACACCTGATCGTTGAAGAAGAGGTCGATCGCGCCGCTCCCCTCGGCGTGGGTGACGTGAAGGTTGGCGGGAACTACGCCGCCGGTTTACGGGCCAGCATGAGAGCCCGCGCCGCCGGTTACACGGAAGTGCTGTATCTGGATGCCAAGGAGAAGCGACACATCGACGAGTCCGGGCCAGCGAACTTCTTCGGGATCACCAAGGACAACCAGTACGTCACGCCGGACAGCCCGTCGATTCTGCCCTCGATCACGAACAAGTCGCTCATCACGCTGGCCGAGGAGTTGGGTCTGCGCCCGCAACGACGGGTGGTCGACGTTGAGGAGATCTTCGAGTTCAACGAGGCCGGCTGCTGCGGCACGGCGGCGGTCATCACGCCCGTCGGCTCGATCACCTGGCACGATCGCAAGAAGGTCTTCGGCGACGGCGAGACGCCCGGCAAGTACAGCGACGAACTTTACCACAAGCTCACGGCGATCCAGACCGGCGACGAGCCCGATCCGTATGGCTGGGTGCAGGTGGTGCCGGAGAAGTGAGTCGCCCGCGGCGTTCAGCGCCCTGCGATCCGTTCGATCCTGGAATCTACGTCAGTGCGAAAGCGGCATCACAGTCGTGCGTAGACTCTGCGCCGCGCCCGGATCGACGGGATTCGAGTTCGCGTCAGGTTGCCGTTGAAGCTCCCGAGTCCCCGCGGCGCGGCCGCAGGAAAGGGATGGCTACCGCTGCAGCAACTGCTGCCGCGAAACAGGTGAGCTGCGAAGCAGAGAACGGCCCCACCGGCACGCGCAGTTCGTCGGTCGCGCGGTACAACTCCGTCAACGGGCGCCCCACACCATACAACAGCACGAACCAGGCGACGAACGTACCTTTCCAGCGTTTCAGGTCGAGCTTCGCAAAAACGATCGCAATGACGGCCAGCACGAGGATCTCGTAGAGCGGCGTAGGGTGGCGAGGAATCCCGACGGGACCGCGTGCGCCATCCGCCAGCGCCAGCGCCCAGGGAACGGATGACGCGGCGCCGTAGCAACACCCATTCACAAAACACGCGAGCTTTGTCAGAATCATCGGCACGGGAAGTGCGACAGCCAGGACGTCGAGCATCGTCCGCCGATCTCGAGCGATCGCCAACACTCCAATCACACCAACGACCAGGTATGCCAGCGGACCGCCCCAGGCGCCGGCCCCAAAATAGTAGTTGATGTCGAGGTAGTTGCGCCAATCGAGTTGGCTGTTGAGGAGGTCGTAAAGAATCTTCGCCCCAACGCTCATCCCCCAGATGTAGCACAACCCCAAACCAAGGCCGGCTTTCCAGGTCACGCCGCGCCTTCGACACAGCCAGATCACCAGCCACACGTGCACGATCATGCTGAGGATGTAGAAGATCGCGTAGGTTTTGAGGCTGCCGATCGTTGGCCACATGTTTGTCGCCTCCTGACGCAGCGGTGTGTGAACTGCGCGCGAGCTTCGCATCACCTAGCGGATGCTCCGCGATTAGAGCTATTCCGCAAATTGCTCCTCTGCCGCCCGGATGGCGCTGAGCAGGCTCTTGGCCTTGTTGAGCGTCTCCTGAAACTCGCGCTCGGGCACGGAATCGGCCACGATGCCAGCCCCCACCTGAATATAGTCACGCCAGGTGCCATCCGGACCGGGCTGAGCCACCAGCGTGCGTAGCGCGATGCACGTGTCCATATTCCCGGCGTAGTCGATGTAGCCGACGGCGCCGGCGTAGGGTCCCCGACGGGTCGGCTCGACCTCGTCGATGATCTGCATAGCGCGGACCTTCGGCGCGCCGCTGACCGTACCGACCGGCAGCGTCGCGCGTAGGGCGTCGAACGCCGTCTTGTTCTCCGCCAATTCGCCGGTCACGGTGCTGGAGATGTGCATCACGTGACTGTAGTACTCGACGTTCATGAGTTTGCTGAGATGCACGCCGGCGGGCCTGGCCACGCGCCCCACGTCGTTGCGTCCCAGATCTACCAGCATCACGTGTTCGGCACGCTCCTTCGGATCTGCCAGCAGGTCGTCACGCAGGCGCTCGTCCTCGGTCGGTGTCGCACCGCGCGGCCGCGTGCCGGCCAGCGGACGATTCGTCACGACGCCGTCCTCGACGCGGCACATGATCTCCGGGCTGGCCCCGGCCAGCGTCACCTGCGGCGCTTTCACGTAAAACATGAACGGCGAGGGATTGATGACCCGTAGTGCTCGGTAGATGTTCAGCGGATCGGCCTGCGTCTCGACCAGCAGGCGCTGCGACGGCACAACCTGGAAGATGTCGCCGGCGCGGATGTACTCCTTGCAGCGCTCGACGATTCGCTCGAAATCCGATTGTGCGATACTACTGGCGTACCGCTCGAGCGGTTCGACCGGCAGGCTGATCCGCGCCGGCCGCAGGGATGACGGCTGTGTCAATCGCTCTACGGCTCCGGCGATGCGCTCGGCCGCCAGCTCGTACGCCTTCCGCCGATCGTCCTCCCGTGCAGCGTCGCCGAGATCGGCCAGCGCGACCACCAGCACGACCTTGTGAACGTGGTCAAACGCGACCATTGTGTCGTACACGTCGAACAGCAGATCCGGTAATCCACGATCATCAGCCGGTGCATCCGGCAGACGCTCGTAATACCGAATCGTGTCATATCCGGCGTAGCCGACCGCCCCGCCCAGAAATCGCGGCAGCCCCGGCAGCGTCGGCACGCGCACCTGCGCGATGTCCTCCTCCAGCACGCGCAATGGGTCGTCAGTGGTCTGTTCCGACGTGGTGTGGGCGAGGTGATCGATGAGCTGCAGACGCTCACCGGTAATCACGTAGCTGCGACGCGGATGTGCCCCCAGAAATGAGTATCGCGCTACGGTCTCGCCACCGACCACGCTTTCCAGCAGGAACGCGCGATCCGCATCCTGCTGCAACCGCGCGAAGGCGCTCAACGGCGTCATGTCATCGCACACCAGGGTCGCAACGACCGGCACGTGTGTTTGCCTTTCCGCAAGCTGAATGAACTCATTGATCGCCGGGCGGAGCGTACTCATACTTCCTCGCTGGTACGGGCTGCGGCCCTGTCGCTGTCACTAGCTGATCGCCATCTCCTGTAACTCGGCAAGCTGTTCATGCGTGCCGAGCGCCACCACGATGTCGCCCGCTTCGAGCAGAGTTTCCGTTGATGGTGCGATGAGCATCTTACCGGCCCGCTGTCGGATCGCGACGAGCATCGCGCCGGTGCGTTCACGAATCTCTGACGAGCCGATCCTCTTTCCGTCCAGCGCCGACCCTATCGCAATGGTCAATTCCTCGAGCACGAGCTCCAGCTCCTCATCGTGCATGACCACTTCGAGAAACTCGACGACATTCGGCCGCAGCGCCATCTGAGCCATGCGCCGCCCCCCCAGCCCATACGGCCACAGCACGCGGTTCGCGCCCGCCGCGTGCAGCTTTGACGTGGTCTCGTGATTGTTGGTGCGCGAGACGATCAGCAGCTTTTCGTTCAGCGTCCGCGCCGACAACACGACCAGCAAATTGCTGGCGTCGCTGTCGATGCACGTCACGAGCCCCGCGGCCCGCTCAACACCTGCCTCCTGCAGCACGTCGTCGTTTCCAGCGTTGCCCAGCACGGCCAGGTGTCCGTCAATCACAGCTTTCTCGAGCACTTCTTCGGAAGTGTCGATCACAACCACCGGGCACTGCTGCCGCTTGAATTCGTCGGCGACCTGGCTGCCCATCCGGCCATAGGCACACACGATGAAGTGATCAGACAATTCGGCAGTTTTCTTACGCATCCTGCGTTTGCTCCAGAGCCCCTGCAACTCGCCGGCGATCACGTAGTTGCCAACCGACGTCGCCAGATACGTGAACGCCCCCACGCCAAAAAGGATCAGAATGATGGTGAACACGCGCGCGACGGGCGTCTGCTCGTGTACCTCACGAAACCCAACGGTCGAAACCGTGATGACCGCCATGTACAGCGAGTCCAACAGCGTCCAATCGTGCTCCCGTCCGATGATGTAGTATCCAACCGCACCAATGACGATAACGATCCCGAACACGGACAGACCGCGGCCGAGCTGCAGCGCCATGTCTGTAGAGCTGTTGTTCATGCAGCCTCAATCCGAGCGAATCGCGCGCACTACGCAATTCCCCGGGCGGACGTTGACTTACCCGGCTGAGAAGTCAAGACATCATCCGGGTTTTGGCCGCTCATCGCAATCCGCCGGCGGTGTGGGCGGTTTCGGCCAACGAGCCGCGTCAGGTGGGTGCCGGTCAACGTACCAGCGGATCTGGCTCGCCATGCCAATCAGGATGTCGACTTCGTTCCGGCTCATGCTGAGGCGGCCGAACAGATGCCGTAGCGGGTAACACAAACGCTCCGGATTCGGGCCGAAGAAGAACCCGATGCGATCCAGCGCGTCGAAGAGCTTCTCGAAGAGAATTTCCTTCGCCTCGTTCGGCGCCGGACCGTGATCGATGCGCGTCGGCAGCTCCTCGGCGCCCGCGTGTTCCTGCAACGCCTGCCGCAGTTCGTAGGACACGATCGCGGCGGAAACGGCCAGATTCATGACCGGATACGTCTCATCCGCGGGTATCGTCACAATGCGATCGAAGCTGAGCAGCTCGCGGTCTTTGAGGCCATAGTCCTCGCGCCCGAACGCAAAGGCCACGGGGCCATTGGCCGCCAACTCGACCGCCTCGCGGGCGGCAACGCGGGGCGTAATCGCGGCCTGACGCCGGTAGAGGCCGAGTTTGGATGAAGTGGCGTAGGTTCGGATGCACCCGTTCAGGGCTGCGGAGATGGAATCGACGACGCGGGCGCCGTCGAGCACGTGCCGCCCGTGAGCGGCGTACGCGATCGCGTCGTCCGCGTCGAGCGTGCACCGCGGCGAGACCATTACCAGATCGGACAACCCCATGTTCGCCATTGCGCGACAGACACTGCCGACGTTGGCCGGACCACTGGGCGATACCAGCACAATGCGCATGCGTTCAAACATGCGGGCATTGTAGGCCCACGGCGACAAAAACAAGTGGCGTGCCCGGCTGCAACGAGCCGAACACGCCCTTCTTGCCCCTAACGCCTCGCGATCTGTGGTTACTGTGACAGGATCAACGCCACAAACGGGTTGATGTCAGCAAAGCCCGCCTGACCGTCGCCGTTGAGATCGGCGGTGCCGATGTCACAGTTTGGGTAGCGGACGGCGTATTCAGCCGGTCCGCGAACGATGGCTGTCACAAACGCGTCGATGTCACCAAAATCGACCATACCATCGCAGTTCACGTCGCCGGTGCCGGGAGCGATGACCACGAAATTCGCCGCCAACACCCCGCCCGGCACGCCGTCACCGCTGGGCAGCGCCATGGGCTGTGTTTCGTGCTCTAGTTCGCCATCGAGCTGCTTCGCGAGCGTTGTGTCCGCGACCGCATCACTGACCGTAAGCGTGTAACGATCGGGCGAGAGCATGGCACGGCCCAGGTCCAACGTGGCCGTCTGCGTGGGAGTGTCGTAGGAGAACGTGAAGCCGACCGCTCCGCTGGCCTCTCCAACAAGCGCCACATCCTGAGCGGTGATGTTGACGTCCTTGTGGAAGGTGATCGTCAGTTGCGCGAGCTCATCAGACGGCACCGCCGCGTCCGGCGCCGGCGTCATGCCAACCACCTTCGGCGCGCCTTCCGAGAAGCCTGTCGTGTTGACCGTACGCAGAATCCACGGCCAGGGGTCCAGCAGGACTTCCTCGATCACCTCACCAGACTCCACCGGCAGCAGGTAGTGCTGGCTGCGGGCATCGTTCCAGATGGTGTGCAGCTCAAACGTCTCGTTCAAGAAGACGACCGCTACGTCGATCGGCATGGTGAACAGTGGCAGGAAGGGATGCTGGCTGACGTACAGCTCGACATAGCGCTGGCCGTCAATCGTGATCTCCTGCGAGCCAAGGTAGTACGTCGGTTCGCTTGCGGAGTACACCCACTGCGCGAAGAACCACGATAACTCCCGACCGGATGCATCTTCCATTGCGTGCTGAAAGTCCTCGGTCGTCGCGGCACCGGCGGCAAACCGGCTGCGAAACGTGGCGAGGCCAGCGAAGTACGCCTCGTCGCCGAGCACCTTGCGAAGCATGTGCATCACCCACGCGCCCTTGTTGTACGTCGTGTTGGTCGAGAACACGCGCGACTGATTGGTGGCGTCATACACGTACACGGTGTCCGGCGACGGGATCGGACGCCGGAAGTCCATATACCCGTGCAGCCAGACCGGGCCGCCCTGGCTCTCGTACCAGAGCGCCTCAGAGTAAGTCGCCGCGCCCTCGTTCAGCCAGATGTCGTTCCAGGTCGCACAGGTTACGTAATCGCCCCACCACTGGTGAGCGAGCTCGTGCGCATTCAGCCAGGTCGCGTCGAGCAGCCCCTGCCCCGGACAGGTCTGATGCTCCATACCGCCACCCCAGCCGAAGAGGTACACACCGAACTTCTCCTCGGCGAACGGGTACACGCCATAGATGTCGCTGAAGAACGTCAACATGTCGCCGAGTTCGAGCATGAATTGCATCAGGTACGTCTCGCTGCTCTCCGGATAAATGTAGAACTCCAGCGGCATGCTGATATCATCGTAGTTCCAGGTCAGGCTGTGCTGCTCGTAATTCGTGGCCGCAAAGGCGAACAGGTACGGCGCCGTCGGGTAGTTGGTCTGCCAGTGGTACGTGAGCAATCCGGCGCCGGCATCGACCACCTCCAGCAGCAGCCCGTTGGCAACTACGGAGTAATCATCCTCCACCGTAATCCGGAGGTCGCCTGTCGCCTTATCTCGATTGTCGTCCTTCACCGGCCACCACGTGTGCGACCACCACGGCTGACTGAGTGTCCAAACCTGGTTCACGCCCGAATGCTCGGCGAAGACAATCGAGCCCCACGTTCCGTACGTCGGTGGCGTGCCGGTGTATGACACGTACACCGAGAACACGTCGCCGGTGTTGAAGGTCGCGCCCAGGTCAATTTCGACCGTGTCCGCGTCGAGCCGGTTCCACGTCACAACCTGATCGTTGACGCGGATCTCCGGAATCGTGAACTCTTCGCGCAACCGAAACTCAAAGTGCGTCAGGCCGTCGATCAGGCTCTCGACCGTCATGATGTTAGAGCCGGTCAGCTTCTGGAACGGAAAGTCGACCTCAAACGCGAGATCATAATGGTGGACGTCCGTCGCGTCGGACGCCACATCGCGCGCCAGGCCAGACGCCTCCGGCGGCAGGTGTCCGTGCTCGATCATGTGCTCCGCCGCCGTTCGTTTGGCGTGCGCACACGGGTGTTCGCGCGGTCCCCAGTCAGGAAACTGCGCCGCGGCGGCTACACTGAGAGTAAGTAGAACTGTTATCGCGGTTACTGTGCGCATCTTGCGATCTCCCTTCTGGCGAAGCGTCTACCCACTTCGCCAAACCCCGGTCCGGTGCAGGTGCGTCGGTCTCTTGCGTGGAACACACATAAGCAAGTGTCTCGGCCCGGCCCATGACCTCAGCGTAACCTCTTCGGCACTCGATGGCTCGCTCCAGATCATAGTGATGACAATTCCATACATCTCGCGCGTGTCCCTGCCGGCACGTCACACTCCGCGATCCCGGACGCCCAGCAACATCACAAACGGGTTGATGTCACCAAAATCCACGCTCCCATCGGCGTTAATATCCGCCAGATCACGATCGCAGCCCGGGACAGCCGCGTCGTAGCCGGCGTCCCCCTTGATCAGAGCCGCCACGAACGGATCGACGTCGTCTCGGTCGACTACTCCGTCGCAGTTCATATCTCCAGTCGCACGCACATGGAACGTCACTACGAGCGTTCCGCCGGGCCGACCATCACCGCTCGGCAGCGGCTCATACTTGAAAGGCGCAGTCAATTCGCCATCCAGCGCAGTCCCGGACGCGACGTCGGTCACCGACTCGCTGATATTGAGGGTGTATGCATCAACTCCTAATGGCACACTTGGCGTGATCGTGGCAACCTGTCGGCCTGAGTCATAGGCCAACGTGCACGGCACGGTTCCCGAATTCACGCCGGCGAGTTGGATGTCCGCGGCGCTGATAACGACATCCTTGTGAAAACCGACGACGAGTGTGATCGCATTGCTGGCCGCCACACCCCTTTCCGGCGTAGGCCGCAGTTGCACGACCTTCGGCGGACCTTCGGCAAACGACGTCGTCGACACGGTGCGCAGTATCCAGGGCGTCGGGTCCAGTTCGACGCTGGTTACGTTTGGCGATCCGAGTGGGATCAGCAGGTGCTCGACTCGCTCATCGTTCCAAACGGGGTGCGTGTGGATCAGAAAGTCAGAGCTGATCCTGAAGTCGATCGGCATTGTGAACACCGGCTTGAACGGGTGCTGACTGATGTACAGCTCGAGGTATGGGACGCCATCTGCACTGCATTCGCGCCAGGCGTAGTAGTACCAGGGCTCACCGCTGGCGTAGATCCACTCCGCAAAGAACCAGTCGAGGTCCATACCGGAGACGGCCTCCGCGACTGCGCGAAAATCCTCCGTGCTCGCCGCGCTGCCTTCGAACGCCGCGCGATAGGCCGCCAGCGTGTCGAAGAAATTCGCATCGCCAACGACGTGTCGCAGCATGTGCAACACCCACGCGCCCTTCGAATAGCTCGTGTTCCGGTCGAAGATGCGGTCCATATTTGAAATGTCGTATACATAGACGGTTTCGGTAGTAGGCAGCGGCATAATGTCGTTGGCCATGTAGTCGTGCAGATCGTCCGCAGTGCCGCCGGGACGATGCTCGTAGTAGAGCGCTTCCGAGTAGGTCGCGAAGCCCTCATTCAGCCACACGTCGTGCCACGTTGCGCACGTTACGCTGTTGCCCCACCACGAGTGGGCGAGCTCGTGGGCCGTGACCGACTCCCAGAAGCCGCCCTGGAATGTCATTGTCTGGTGCTCCATTCCGCCGCCCCAGCCGAACTCGCAGATGCCGTACTTGTCGTTGATGAACGGATACTGCCCGTAGATCTGACTGAACACTGTCAGCATGTCCGCGCTGGCCAGCCAGGCGTTGCGATTGGAGGGCTGATCGTGCTCCGGGTAAATGAAGAAATTCAGCGGCATGCTGCCACCGTCGTATTCCCACACACTGTCAAACGTCGTGAAATTGGTGGCGGCGAAACAAAGGAGGTACGGAGCGATCTGATAGTCCGTCGCCCACGCGTACTCCCGCAAGCCGGCGCCAACATCCTGCGCGCCGACGAAGTGGCCGTTCGAAGCCACGACCATGTCGTCGGGTACAACGAAGCTCATCTCGGCGGTGGCCTTGTCCCAATTAACGTCCTTGCACGGCCACCACGACCACGACCAGTACGGCACACTCATCGACCAGACCTCGCGTGCGCCGCTCCGCGTGCGGAAGGTGATCGAGTCCCAACTCCCCTGCGGCACCGGATTGCCCGCGTAAGCCACGAAGACCTCGAACGTCTGACCGGCATTCAGCGCCGCTGGGAGTGTGATCTCGAACGTGACGGCGTCGACGCGGTTCCAATTCGCAACAACGTCGTCCACGCGCACTTCAGAGATCGTTAGTGCGTCGTGCAGGCCCAGTCGGAATGTGCTCAGACCGTCCACGAGGCTCTGAACGGCGATCTGATTGGAACCACCAATCCACTCGGTCAGCGGGTCGATAGTCAGGTGCAGGTCGTAGTGCAGCACGTCGGTGTCCGCGGCGTCATCATCGCGGAACATGGGATTGCCGGCGCGCTCGGTGCCGATCTGCCCATCCAGCCAACGCGTGTGCATGCTGTGCATGCAACGGCCGCTTGGCGGCGGTGGGTCTGCCAGAAGCGGAACAGTGGTTGAGACGCCTAACAACGTCATGGCGGACAGACGGCTGAACATAACGTGCGCTCCGGCTGAGCAGATGAGGATTCGCGGGCATAGTCCATCATACCTGCCTCACCGTCATTTCGGCGCGCAGCGCATTCTCTCCCCGACGCGCTATCGCAGCGGCGTCGTGAGTCAATCCGCATTTCGCGGGCAAGAACCTGCAATTCAGACGGTTACATCCCTTCACCGGCGTGACGTCGCGTCAGAGCGGTCGCTTGCGCGCGCGGCCGGCCGGCCGCGGAAGCTCGCCGGGTGTTGCGCTGAACTTCCGATAAATGGCGAGAACGCGTGGTTCATCGTCTCCGGGCAAGCGATACGCGTTGCAGCCCTCGAAACCCAGGCTGCACCTCACTGCCACCGGCGCGGCCTGCTCCTGCTCGGCACGGAAACCAACGGCCGACTTGAAGAACCACGCCGCCCCGTCGCGCTGCAGAAACCCGGTTGTGTATTCGATGAGCACGGCCAGTTGCGCGACGGCCCGCGCAGTGACGACGTCGTATTGCTCGCGGTGTTCCGGGCGATGCGCCGCTTCTTCCGCTCTTCCAGCAAGACAGGTCACGTTCGTGAGGTCGATTGCTGCTACGATGCGTTCCAGCGCTGCGACCTTCTTCTGCGTCGCGTCGAGCAACGTCACCTGTAGTTCTGGACACACACAGGCAAGAGGAATCCCTGGAAGTCCCCCACCAGACCCGAGATCCAGGAGGTGCTGCGGACTCGCGGCATCAACGAGCGTCTTGGCCGCAAGACTATCGCACACGTGCGCGCGCCAGAGCGTCTCGGCATCACGTGCTGCCGTGAGATTGAGGTTGCGATTCTCGTCCAGCAGTACGGCGACGTAGCGCTCCAGATGTTCATACGCCGCCCCATCTACGTCAAACCCAGCCTCGCGGAGCATCTCGTGCGTCACGATGGCGGATATCCTACGTTACCGCGCGCAGTCATGGGAGGCCGACTTTCGCGCGCATCCCCGGCATTCAGGGTCTATAATCCGGCAATTCCCTGGCGCGGCGATCGAACTGATGCGTTGGGACCTCTCAAACGACGGAGACTCGTCATGTACAACGGCCGGCTGATAATCGCTTTGTTCGCTATCGTTTACCTGGGCTGCGTTGAAAACGCCGATAGCGCGACCCCGCTGACCACGACGCGCGTGGCGACTGCCCTCGCACAACCGCTCTACGTCACCGCCCCCGCCGGTGACGCCGAGCGCCTGTTCATCGTCGAGCAGGGCGCAGGCGGCACCGCGCGGATCAAGATCCTGAATCTGGTCACGCAGACGGTGAACCTGACGCCGTTCCTCACCATCTCCGGCATCACGACCGGCGGTGAACGCGGCTTACTGGGACTCGCGTTTCATCCCGATTACGCCACCAACGGCTATTTCTTCGTCAACCATACGGATAGCGCCGGCGACACCGTCGTGCAGCGCTACACGGTCTCGGTCGATCCCAACGTCGCCGATCCCAACTCCGTCACACCGGTGATCGGTTTCACGCAAACGGACACGAATCACAACGGCGGCTGGATCGACTTCGGACCGGACGGCTACCTCTACATCGCATCCGGCGATGGCGGTGGCGGCGGCGATCCGGACGAAACCGGCCAGGATCTCGACACCCTGCTCGGCAAGATGCTCCGCATCGACGTCGACGGCGATGACTTCCCGGCTGACCCCGACCGCAATTATGCCGTCCCGACGGACAACCCGTTCGTCGGCGTATCGGGCCTTGACGAGATCTGGGCCTACGGCCTGCGCAACCCCTGGCGAAACAGCTTCGACCGGCTCACCGGCGACCTATACATCGCCGACGTCGGGCAGTGGGACTGGGAAGAGGTCAATGTACAGCCGGCCAGCAGCACCGGCGGTGAGAATTACGGCTGGGACTGCTACGAGGGCAATCACGCGTTTGAGCTGACGGGGTGCGACGATCCAAACACCATGACATTCCCCGTCCACGAGTACGACCACAGCGAGGGCTGCTCGATCACCGGCGGTTACGTATACCGCGGTGCCCAGATCTGCGACCTGCAGGGCACGTACTTCTTCGCCGACTACTGCACCGATACGATCTGGTCGTTCCGTTATGACAACGGGAGCATCGCCGACCTGCAGGACCGCACGGCGGAGCTCGATCCGCCCACGTTCCTGGTCATCAACGACATCACGTCGTTCGGTGAGGACGGTGTGGGCGAGATGTACATCGTCGACCGTGGCGGAGAGATCTACAAGATCATGCCCGACGGCCCGCAAAAGGGCGATCTCAACCGTGACGGCGTCGTCGGCTTCGGGGACATCAACGCCTTCGTCCAGGGCTTGGTCGATTTACCGGGCTACATCGCCACCTACGGCGACGACCCCGTCCAGCCCGGCGACCTGAACTGCGATCTGGCGTTCGATTTCGGCGATATCAATCCGTTTGTGGCGCTGTTGGTGGGATAGCAGCCCGGAAACGCAGCGTCTGGGCCCTATTCTTGCGCGACGCATTTGGGCCACGTGGACGAATTGCCTAGTATGGCGTCATGGACAACGGTCGTTGCGATCTGACAGCGACGGCTGTCGTGCGCAGCAAGATGCCCGCACAGGAACAGGAGAAGGGAAGATGCGCCCAGCTTATCCTCGGACGGTCTCGCGTCTCGCCTGCTGCGCGGCGCTGCTCAGCGGATTCGGTATCGGATCGACGCTTGCCGACCTGCCGGACTTCATGCAGCGACCCTCGCCTCAGCACATTCGCATTCTGTGCTACAACGTTAATTGGGACGCCATCTTCGAGAATGGTGATCCGGACAACCACCCGTGGCGCGCGTATGACATGTCGGACGAATTCGTGCGCATCGTCACAGCCGTCGACCCCGACATCGTCTGCCTCCAGGAAATCAATTCCGACCGTGATCCACAGGACGTGGCTGACATTCTTGATGCCGTCCTGCCGCTGGAGGGCGGCAACACGTGGCGCGCCCATAGTGGCTCGGACAATGTGATCGCCGCCCGCTACGACCTGTCCATGCTCGCCACCGACACGATTCCGACAACAAATCGTGGTCAGGCCATGGCGCTCGTCGATCTGCCGGATACCAACTACACGTACGATCTGTATCTGATGAACGCGCACTTCAAGGCGGGCGGCGGCAGCAGCAACATCAGCCGCCGACAACAGCACGCAGACGCCATCGTTCATTGGATCGGCGACCTTAAGACCGCCGGCGGGTATGTCGACCTGCCGAGCAACACGCCGATCATCGTGCTCGGAGATCTGAACGTCTACGACACCGACCCCGCATACCAACTGACCACGCTCCTCACGGGCGATATCGTCGACGAGGGTACTTATGGACCGGACCTAGCGCCTGACTGGGACGACACCAACAATACTGACGCGCTGCCGCTGCACAACGGTTTAGGGCCGGACTTCTACACGTGGCGCAACGACTCGAGTCAGTACAATCCCGGCGCGCTCGACCGCGTCATCTTCACCGACAGCACGATCACGGTTGACAACAGCTTTGTGCTCAACACCGTGGCGATGAGCCCCGCCGATCTGGCCGCGTCAGGGCTCCAGACATACGACGTCGTGCTCGACACCGGTTCCGGCTACTACGACCACCTGCCGCTGGTCGTGGATCTCCTGGCCCCGGGCGGACCGGCGGAATACGCGCTAACCGTGACGACCGTCGGCAGCGGTTCGGTAACCAAGGATCCAGATCAGGCGACGTACGCGTATGGCGCGGTTGTCGATCTGACGGCGGTCGCCGATCCGGGCTGGACATTCAGCCACTGGACCGGCGATCTGACCGGCAGCACCAATCCGGACTCGATTACCGTCACGGGCAACATGTCGGTGACCGCACACTTCACAGAAGACCAGTACACGCTGACCGTGCTCACGGCCGGCAACGGCTCGGTGGCGCTCGACCCGAACCAGGCCAGTTACACCTACGGTGAGACCGTCGATCTCACCGCCGTCGCGGATGTGGGCTGGACCTTCGACCATTGGTCCGGCGACCTGGGCGGGTCGACGAACCCCGATTCGCTCACGGTGACCGCCGACATGTCCGTCACGGCGCACTTCACCGAAGACCAGTACGCTTTGACCGTGACCGTCGTTGGCAATGGCTCTGTGACGAAGAACCCGGATCAGCCGACGTACACCTACGGCTCCAACGTGGACCTCACGGCGCACGCCGGCCCGGGCTGGACGTTCAGTCACTGGTCCGGCGACCTGAGCGGCGGTACGAATCCCGAAACACTCGCGCTGACCGGCAACGCGTCCGTAACGGCGCACTTCGTACAGGCGCTCGCCGGCGATCTGAACTGCGATGGTGCGGTCAACTTCGGCGACATCAACGCGTTCGTGCTGCGCTTGACGGACCCGGATGCGTACTGGATCGCCTATCCGGATTGCCCGTCCGCCAACGGCGACATCGACGGCAACGGCACTGTCGGATTTGAGGACATCAATCCGTTCGTGGCGTTGCTGGTGACGTAGCACGGCGTACGTGCCACGACGGGGCAGCAGTCGCAGAGTGCATCTGCCGCTGGACATGACCGTCGGTATGACAAGGAATCGGCCGGTACAAGAGAGATCCCAGCTCGGGCGCACGCATATTACTGACCCAACCAGCGCTGGTCGTACCACCACCAGGTGAAGTAATAGAACGTCTTCTCGCTATGTTGCACGTTGTACCGCTCCGCGTGCAACTGCCAATTGTGCGTTGCCGCGTCGTAGGTAAACAGCGCCACCGCGACCGCTGATCCCGCCAGCATCACGATCACAGACACACGCCAGCGACGCCACGCCATCCAGCCGGCCAGTAGTAACGCCACCAGGAGCGCCACGGCCGGTCCGCCACCCACGAGAATCTAACCGTACGGCGGATTCGGGTCGCGCATGGAGATAACTAAGGCCCAGTCTCAAATCAGCGACGATAGTGCGAAGTACAGCGCGAGGCCGACGGACGCCGCCAGTGCCAATCTCCGTGCGGCATTTGACCTGAAATCACCAAGCCACATCGCACACCACCTGCGCACATTCTACGGCGTTCCCGGAAGTCCCCGCCGAAGTAAGTAGCAAGCCAAAGCCCCGCCATCATTCCGCCGCGCGGCGACGGGACGTGATGCCTGCCACCCGTTAGTGATTCTGGAGATCCGTCACGGTAGAATCTGGTCACCGTGGGGAATGCAGAATCACAGGAGAGACGACATGCTTCGAGTCTTGAGCCTGGCGGCGGTCGCCATCACATGCGTCATTCTCGTATCGGGTGCTTCGCCGCTGGTGGGCGACGACGACGCTGCGTTGCGCGCGGCGTTGAACGAGTATCTGGCCACCGTCGCCTACCCCGACCCGAAGCCGATCGATCCCCAGCTCTTCGCGATCGACATCCTGGCGTTCTGGTCCAACGGGGAAACCTACCGCGGCCGGGAAGCAGTGGTGCAGGCCATGAAGGTGGGCGTGCGTGAGATCGAGGCTGACTTCGAGTCGTTCGCCGCCAAGGCCACGAAGGTCCACGTTCGATGCGAAGGCGATGCAGCCTGGGTGACCTGTCGCATTAGCCTCGGAGGCACGCTGACCGAAGAGCGTGGGAAGTTCCGCCGAACGATCCGGTCAACGTTCGTGTTTGAGAAGGTCGCCGACCGTTGGCAGATGATCCACGAGCACAGCAGCCGGTTGGAATCGAAGAAGACCTGACAGGTGTGGTCACCTGGTGCGGGTCTATCGAGGAGTTCAAGACGCCCACCGCTTCCTCGGTGCAGCTACGGCCCGGCAGCCTGGATCGGTCGCTATTCGCGTGTGTTTTCGCCAGATCGGCACAGGGGGCGAAGAATCGGGTCGGGCCCCGGTTCGGCAGCAACTCCAACAGCCGTATTCAAGAAGGCTCGGCACATACTCGGACGCTATGGATCTGCTGTCCCGTTGTCGCATGTCGCCGCAATACTTGACTTTGGTGGAAACCCAGACGATACTCCATTTGGAGGCTCGGCCTCGGGGTTGCTTTCGGGTGGCCCCAACGGCGTTGCCTCCTTTTTCAATGCGCCTATCGTGACGTGTACGGATCGGGCACGTACACGATGCCAAACTCCCTGTAGACCTCCCCGTCGCGATAAGCGTCTCCGTCAAACTGCAGTTCGCTGAGCGATGCCTCGAACTCCTCGGCGATGTCAGCCCGCGTTGCTGCATCCATTTCGCGTACCCGGCGAAAGCCCCAATTCACGCAGTAGATTGCCAGATCCGCCGCTTGAACAGGATACGTCATGTCCGACGAAACGAAGAACGGCGTGGGCACAATCCACACAGCCCGTTGGCGCCCTGTCTGCGTCCTGACGAAATACCGCTCCAACCGTCGGACGAACCTCCGATCCGCGGTCTTGTCCGCTTCGTCCATTACGAGCAAGCCATGCTGCCGCTCTTGCTCAAGAAAGTCGAAGAACCGTTGTAGCAGAAATACGTGGTCCTTGCGGAGGTATTCTTCCGCTTCGATCGTCGTAGGCCGTTTCGTGATGCGCGGGATCACTGCTGCGAACAGCCGGGCTTTGTGGTCCCGCATCAATCGGAACATCCCCCGCGCCATCTCCAAACACGCTTGGCCGTACGCCGTGAACTCGTCGCGTGTCGGTTTCTTCTTCTCCAAGCCTCGTGTCAAAAACGCGCGACAGTGCTTGCGGCGCAGCTCGTCTCTCATCCGCTCTGCCTGCCCTGCCCACTTGAACCGGTCCTTGCCCAGCAGCTTGCACCCTTTGAGCTCTTTGCGAAACTCGTGCAAGGCCGTTCCGAAAGACGAACGCTCAAGCTCCTGAACATCCTGTACGAACGGCCACACTTCCCCCGCGTGCAACGCAACGCCCCCGCGCACCTCGTACGGCATCGTGCGGTGGTCATGTCCACTCTCATCGAGGAATAGCAACCAACTCACGGCGTACCCAGTTCACATGACCTTGCCAAACTCCGCCTACTCATCCGAACCCCACCACTTCTTTAGTCCGCGTTCGCAGCAGCCCGCCTACTCCCCCAAAATCCACCGCTCCAGCGCTTCCCGCGCCTCGCTGTCGCGCATCTGTTTGGGCGGGTGTTTCATTGTGAACGCCGAGACCGCCTCGAGCGGACCGCCTATGCCGCGGTCGCGGGCGAGCTTGGCGCAGCGGATGGCGTCGATCGCCATACCGGCGCTGTTGGGGGAATCCTCGACGCTCAGGCGCAGTTCGAGGTTCATCGGCACGTCGCCGAAGCCGCGCCATTCCATCCGCAGGAAACAGACTTTGTTGTCTTTCTGCCACGGGACGAAATCCGACGGGCCGACGTAGATCGCATCGTCGTCGAGCGGCTCGTCGAGCTGCGACTGCACCGCCTCAGTCTTCGAGATCTTCTTGAATCGCAGGCGCGAGCGTTCGAGCATGTTGAGAAAATCGGTGTTGCCGCCGGTGTTGAGCTGGTACGTGCGGTCGAGCGCCACGCCGCGGTCGCCCATCAGCCGCGTCAACATGCGATGCACGATCGTCGCGCCGAACTGGCTCTTGATGTCATCGCCGACAATCGGCAAGTTGGCCTGGGCGAACTCGTCGGCCCATTCCGGGTGCGACGCGATAAACACCGGCTCGCAATTGACCATTGCGACGCCGGCATCGAGGCACGCCCGCGCGTAGTGCCGCACGGCCTGTTCCGACCCAACCGGCATGTAGCAGATCAGCACGTCGGCCTGTGTGTCGCGCAGCGTCTGGGTGACGTCCACCGGCGACGCGTCCGCCACGCGGAAGGCCTTGTCGTCCGGATACTCGTCCATATGGGCGGCGACACCGTCGTGTACGGGCGCCATCAGCACAGTCACGCTCGAATCCGGCAGCTCGTCCTGAAAACGCGTAGTGCAATTCGGCGGCGCGAAGATCGCCTCGTGCAGCAGTCGGCCAACCTTACGCCGATCGACATCGAAAGCTGCGACCACGCGGATGTCACTTAGCCGATAGCCCCCGAGCGATTCGTGGAGGATCCCCGCAGAGCGTGTGGGGCCGGATGTCGCGTAATAGGCCAGCCCCTGCACCAGCGAGCTGGCACAATTCCCGACGCCGGCAATAGCCAGCCTGATCTCCGGCACGCTGAGCCTCCAGATCCTAAGACGTTACAAACGGAGCCTTATCAAATCACGAACATTAGACCTTGCGCCGATCAATCTGACAAGCACGACGCCTCCCGGTTAGCTGACCGGCACCGCCCGCGCCCCACAGGCCGGCACGGTCCCGCGCGCCAGTTCGGCCAGAGCGGCAAGCGCCACGTCAACGTCAGCGTCGGTCAGGAACGGTCCGAACGAGAGCCGCGTCGTGCCACCGTCGTCGAGCGTGCCGATCGTCTGGTGAGCAAGCGGCGCACAGTGCAAGCCGCTGCGACTCAGAACGCCGAAGCGCTGTTCGAACAATGCCGATATCTCAGCCGGCTCAAAACCGTCAACCCGCACGCTGAACACGCCGACGCGGTGATCGAGGTCTGTCGGGCCGAAGACACGTACATCGTGGCACGCCGCGAGCCCCTCTTGCATACGTCCGCAAAGCTGCACCTCATGCGCGCGAAGCTGCTCGACGCCGCGCTCCAGGATCCACTCGACGCCGGCGAGCAAACCCGCGATTCCAATGGCGTTGTGGCTGCCGGCCTCAAAGCGGTCCGGCAGCGCGTCGGGCTGTACGGGGCGCTCACTCTCCGAGCCGGTGCCGCCCTCCCGCACGGTCTGCATGTGCTCCTCGACACCCGCACGGATCAGCAGCGCGCCGGTGCCCAGCGGACCGAGCAATCCCTTGTGTCCCGGAAATGCAAGCAGATCGACCGGCAACGCCCCGAAATCCAGTGGCACGTGCCCAGCGGTCTGCGCCGCGTCAACCAGGAACAGGATGCCACGTTCCCGGCAAGTCTCGGCAATGACGTCGATCGGCTGAATCACGCCGGTGACGTTGCTGGCGTGGTTCACCGCGACAAGCCGTGTATTCGGCCTCAGTGCCGCGACGATGTCGTCAGGGCAAACGCGAGTCGTGCGCAGATCGGCCTTGACACTGGTCCACGCCACGTTGTCTCGTCCCGCCAGCGCTGCCAGCGGTCGCAGGACGGAGTTGTGATCCATGTCAGTCGTGACGGCATGATCGCCTGGTCGCAGCACGCTCTTGATCGCCAGATTCAATGCGTCGGTGCCATTCAGTGAAAAAATGACGTGGTCGGCGGGTGAACAGCCGAACAATCGTCGCAGTGCGTCACGACCCCCGTCGAGCACGTGGCCGGATGCAACGGCCTCACGGTAGGCCCCGCGCCCCGCGCTGGCGTGAATCTCGTCAAAGTACCTCTGCACCGCTCGCGCCACGCCGGACGGCTTGGGATGGCTGGTCGCGGCGTTGTCGAAGTAACGTCGTGGGAGCGTATCTCGCGGCATGGTCACTCAGTCTGAACGTGTACTGCCCAGATCCGCGCCTCGCTCAGCGCGGCGTGCTTCGGCGCGGATCAGCTTGCCCAGGTGCAATCGCAACGCGACCGCCGGCGGGTGCTGCACGCAGGTATAAAACCCCGGCGGCAAATCCGCGGCCACGCAGTATACGTCCTGCCCCGCGAGCGTCACGCGGTAGACCGCGAAAACCTGATTCTCACTGCGAAACAGTGCCGCCAGCGACTCATGCTCAATCGACACGCCCGGGTTCGTTTCCGCCAGGAATGCGTGCAACGCTTCGCGGGCACCCGAGGGCTCCTGGGCGTCCTCCACGACGGCCACGCCGACGGTGAGCATGTAGCGCGTGCCGATGTGCAGGCTGTAGGCGTCGTTAGGGTCGAGGTTATACGCGGGAAAAAAGTTCGGCACCGTCTCCCCCACCGCCACGTAGTGCCAGGGGTCCGCAAGCCCTTTCGTGCCACTGCTGAGGGCCGAACCGTCCATGAGCTGGAATGCGAACAGCGTCGTGACGCCCTCGCCCTCCAGCGGTGCTTCGTCAAACGTCCCAACGGCGCGCAGATCACTGATCGGGCGCGTACCGAGCTGCGCGGCCAAGTACGCGCGCGCCTGTTGCTCCAGCACGTTCACGCCGGTTGAAGGCATCGTGTGGTCCCAGATGGCACCGCAAATCCAACGGATCCGATGCATGATTGTAGACGGGAAGATCAGATTCCGGCGATCAGCTCAACGAAGGGATTGATGTCGTCGAATCCGACCGAACCGTTCATGTTGACGTCCGCGAGGTTGTGGTCGCAGTCGGGGTGCTTGCTGTAGTAGTCGTCCAGGTCGATCAGGGCGTCGACGAACGGGTTGATGTCGCCAAAACCCACCTCGCCATCGCAATTGAGATCACCCAGGTACTCGCGTGTAAAATCGAGCACGTTGACGGTGAGTGGTGCATCCAGTGCAGCACGACGCTGTTGAGCCTCTGCTGTCGTCGTGCCCGGCCCCGCATAGTAGATCACGCGGTACATCACGAGCGTGCTGTACGCGCCGAACACCGGATCCGTATTCGGAATCTCTTCGTCCACCCACACGCCACTCGTACCGTACTCAAACGCATCCCCGGTACACTGCGTTCGCGCAGGCGACGAGTCGTCTGAGTAGTATGACGTATACGCGAAGTCGGCGATGTCCGTGTCGAACGTGGGCAGCATGATCAGCGCCCCGGGCGCCCCTACGACCATCTGCCACAGCAGCGCTCCGGTCGCCACGGTGTCCGGTACGCCGTCGATAACTACGCCCGCCTGATTGAGATCGTCGTGATACAACATCCCGGCAGCATCCGGGCTGTAATCGAACAGATCGGTGATGCCTGGAATCTGGTGTACCCGCAGATACGTCGCCACATCTTCGCGGGCGGCGTAGAAGAAGTGATCACGTTGCGTGAACGGGCCGTCGCTGGCGCCGATATAGGAGCGGATGCCCCGCACGGGGCCGGCTATGTTTGCGGCGAAAGCCCCGGGACCCGCCGCAAACATGTCTTCGGTCCGCGTGCAGTTGCCCGGCGCGAACATGATCTTCTGACGATCGAGGATGTCGACGGCCGTGCTTCCCCCTGCATAGACGTTCGTCTCATCACGTATCCATCGGTCACTGAAGTGTACGCGGTAGTTGGCAGTCGTGACGGCACTGTCCTCTGGATTCGGCCCCTGCACGGTCACGTAGTCCGGCAGGTAAGTGCCGGCGATCAGATCGAATGTGTAGTTGACGTATTCGGCACCCGCTGCCTGATCGATGGAGCCGTCCGTCCTAAAGACGTAAACGTACGCCTCATCACCATCGAGCGGATCGGTCAGCACCAGTTCAACGCCCGGCAGCATGACTCCGGCCGGCAAGACCGGCACGGCATCCGGCGCTTGCATGCCGGCATCACCAACCATAAACACCAGTTCGTCATCGGGGTCGAACACTGGCGGAAACTCAGGTCCGGCGTAGGTGCTGGCATCGGCGTACCCGGTGAAACCGCGCCCTGCCGCACCCTGGTCGTACAGCAGCCCGAAATCGAGGAACTTGCGTTCATCCACCTGCAAGGGGATCTGCACCCAACCGTTATCGAAGCGGTACGCGGCCAACGCGCCAACGTCCGTCGCCATCAGCGGGGGAACGTCGCTACCGGTGAGAATCACCGGATCCACGCCGCGGTCCACGATTGCCGCCGGCGCTGACCCCGTGGCAGCGCAGCAAATAACCACCATCCCCAAACAGGTTCTATGGAGCATTCTCCGCCTCCTGCGGTAGCGCCGCCCCGTGATCCGCCAGGCCACTGGTGGCGACGATGCACCAAGCATAACGCATCTTGGGTCCGCGGCGACATGCAAATCGTCGCGGAGCGGACGTTCCGGGCGCTATGCCGCGCGACCGACGAGGGAACCGATCTGCGCCCGGTTCGTACGAGTTTCAGAACGACCCAGCTCCGATCCACCGGATTGTAGCTCACGCCGGGAACGGTCGATAAAATCGTGGCCACGGTGCGTCTGTGGCAACAGCGTGTGCCCCTGTGCCATTTACTGCACTTAGCGCCCAGCCGTGCGACTCGTCGCATCCGGAGCAAAGATTAAGAAGTTGATGCCCGAAAACGTTAGCCAACGCGAAGTGACGTCGCTACCCGACGATGAGCATGGGCTTGCGCCATGTCCGGAACCGGTCACGACAGCAGCACGCAATCCCGTTGCACGACTGGTTCGTTTCCTGTCCGTGACACTTCGGCGCCAGCCCGTTCACTACCGCGAGAGAACGTTCGTTGAATCGGCACGCCGCCGTCGCCGCGCTCACGTCGAGACATTGATCGCAACGTCCCATGCTCAACGAAAAGTGCGGACTGTCACGCGAATCGGCGTACGGGAGATTGAGGCGGGCAGTGTATGAACGCCACTCCCGCCGCGAGCCAGTGGGCAACTCAGGCCCAACCCCCGCCGACCGCGTTCATGAGCGGGTTCTTCGGCGCGCTAAACGTCGGCGACGAAGCCGTTTGTCTGGCTGTCGCCGAGGGTCTTCGTGCAGAATCGCCCGGCAGCCTGGCAATCGTGACGCGCAATCCGCGCGTCACGCGCGAATTCACCGGCCTCGACGCAAATCTCGTTGAGGGCTTTTACCCCACGCCGGCGTTCTGGTGGAACCTTCGCAAGTACGTAACGCGGTTGGCGCACAGCGAACGAGTGGTAATCGGTGGTGGCGGCATCCTCCAGGACGTTCATTCGTGGACTACGGTCGTCACCCATCTGCTGCCGGGCGCACTGGGGATTGCGTTTGGGCGTCCGGTGGTCACGGTCGGACTGGGCGTAGGACCGATCCAGGCAAGATGGTTGCGGTGGCTCACCGGCGCGGTCTGCCGACGCATGTCGCTCGTGCAAGTGCGCAATCCGCGCAGCCGCGAGGAGCTGGTTGCCTGCGGCGTGCCGGCCGAACGCATTCACCTGACGTCGGACGTAGTACCGGCGCTTGATCTCAAAGAGCACGCTCATCCTCGGGCCAGCGAACTCGCCCGCGTAATCGGCTTCGGTTTACGGCGTTGGGATGGTCTCAACGAAACGGGGGTTGTTGCCCTCTGGAATGAAATCGCAGCGCGCGGCTGCCGGCTGAAGCTCCTGACGTATGAGCCCTCTGGTGACCGCCCCTTCTACGAAGAACTCTTGGCGCGGTGTTCACCCGAATGCCGGGCGCAAAGCGAGATCCACATTCCAACGAAGCTGCACGAATCGATCGAAGCACTGGCGTCGGTCGACGCACTGGTCGCGATGCGGTTGCATGCCTGCGTGTTTGCGGCGCTGGTTGGCGCTCCGTTTCTTGCCCTGTCCTATCACCACAAGGTGCAGCAGTTCGTCGAAGAGCTGGGGCTGTCGCACAATTTGCGGTCGCTGGAAGGCGTCGATTCGTCCTGGGCTGATGAGATTCTTGACCTGCCACGGCGATGCACAATGGCAACCGCAGAGGTCGCCAAGAACCTGGATCAGATTCGCGACCGCGCTAGCGAGAACATGGCAGCCGCAAGCCGCGCCACAGCTTCTTATTCCATCGCCGACCGCTGGACGGGGGCGGCGCTGTCGGTTCTGATTCTGTTCATCGGTGCGCTCGCGCTAGTGATTCGGATTCCCCTGGCGCTCGGACGACGAGCAATGCGACTGTTACGACCCACGAACGAAGTGAGGTAGTTGTGCCACAAAAAGTCATGGTGGTTTTTGGAACACGGCCCGAGGCAATCAAGCTGGCGCCCGTCGTCCTGGCCCTCCAAGAACGCGATCAGGAATTCGAACTCTGCGTCTGCGTGACAGCGCAGCATCGCCAGATGCTCGATCAAGTGCTCGAGCTCTTCAGGATTACACCGCACGTCGATCTCAACCTCATGCGACCGAATCAGGACCTCTTCGGGTTGACGGCCAATGTCATCAATGCAATGAAACCCGTTTTGCGTGAACACCGCCCCGACTGGGTGCTCGTACAGGGCGACACGACGACGGTCTGGACGGCGGCGCTGGCCGCATTCTATGAAGGAATCAAAGTCGGACACGTCGAAGCCGGCCTACGGACGTTTGACAAACGTCAGCCGTTCCCGGAGGAGATTAACCGCCGGCTCTGCACGCAACTCGCCGACCTGCACTTCGCGCCGACCGACCGTGCCCGACAGAACCTCCTGAACGAACAGGTCAACAACGAGCACATCGTCATCACCGGCAACACGGTGATCGACGCGTTGCTCTGGGTGGTTAACCGCCTCGACTCTCAGCCCGGACCGCAGGTCGCGGAAATCCAGGAATGGGGCACTGCACAGCTCGGCGACCGTCGCATGGTCCTGATCACGGGCCACCGCCGAGAGAGTTTCGGCGAGGGCTTCGAGAACATCTGCCGGGCGATCCTGGAACTGGCCCAGCGCTTCGATGACGTCGAGTGGGTGTATCCCGTACACCTCAACCCGAACGTACAGGAACCCGTGAAACGAATCCTCGGCACGGCTCGCAACGTCCACCTGATCGACCCACAGCCGTACGCCCCGTTCGCGTGGCTGATGAAGCGCAGTGCCGTGATCCTGACGGACTCCGGCGGCATACAAGAAGAGGCTCCCAGCCTCGGCAAGCCCGTCCTGGTCATGCGCAACACGACCGAGCGCCCTGAGGGCGTTGACGCCGGTCTCGTGAAGCTGGTCGGAAACGACCGCGCGTGCATTGTCCGCGAGGTCACAGGTGCGTTGGACGGTTCGGGCTTTGCACCTGCGCCGGGCGTCGCCAATCCATACGGTGACGGAGGCGCGAGTGAACGAATCCTCGACGCAATTGCGCGGTTCCAGACTGGTCAGAATTAGCGCCGACGAGCAACTTCCATGAATATCCTGATCGTCACGCAGCAGTTGATCCCGCATTCCGGCGGGTTGAGCACACACGTGCTGGACCTCATCGATGCCCTACGCGGGCGCGATCACCAGGTTGAGTTAATCGAAGGTGGACAGGCCATCGAGGGTCGGGCGCGCCGCGCGATGCGCTATGCGACATCATTCGGCAATCGCGACCGCTACCGCTGTTCAGCGATGACCGCGGTCATCCAGCGCTTACGAAGTCTGACCGAGCGCATGCTGTCTGACTTCAAACCCGACCTCGTGCATTGCCACGACGTTTACGCCGGTGCCGCCGTCGCCGACCTGCTCGGCCAACACGATATTCCTTACGTGGAGACGGTTCACGGGCCGGCTTTGTACGAACACCGTCAGCTCACCGAGCGCGCCCCCCTGCACAACTACGAACAACTGATCCTGGGCTGCGAGCGGCGCGCCTTCGCGGGGGCCGCACACCTCATCGCGGTGGACAGCGGGCAGGCACGCATTCTGCGCGACGACTACGACGTCGCCACCGAGCGAATCACGGTGATCTTCAATTGCGTCAACGTCGAGGAGGTCCGTCAGCTTGCGGGTGGCGAGCCGCCGTTCCAGCCGCGGGGTCACTTCTTCCTCGTCCCGCGTCGTCTGGTTCCCAAGACCGGCGTACGTTTTGCGATTGAGGCGCTCGCGAAGATGCCGGAGCAGGACGTTGAACTCGTCATCGCCGGTCCAGGGCCGCTACGCGAGGAATTGGAGGGTCTTGCCGCACAGTTGGACATCGCTAATCGAGTTCACTTCCTGGGCTCCGTGCCACGCCCCAAACTCCTGCCGCTATTTCGCCTCGCGACCGGCGTGATTGTCCCATCCGTGCCGACCACCGGCGTGATCGAAGCTACGTCCCTGGCGGTAACAGAAGCGATGGCCGCCGGCAGCGTCCCGATCGCGTCAGCTATCGGCGGGCTGGCGGAGCTAATCGACGACAACGACACCGGGCTGCTCGTTCCCCCCGCTGACAGCGCTGCCCTTGCAGAGGCCATGTCACGGCTTGTCTCTGATGATGCCGCGCGCGACGCCCTGTTGTCGCGCTGCCGACAGAAAGTGGAGCAGGACTACTCGACCAAGGCGTGGCTGGACCGTGTCCTGCGCGTATACGAACGCGCCTTGACCGGAACCGCCGCACCTGCTGCACTGCAAACCACAACGACATGACTCTGCTGCGCAAGGGCATCCTGGTCTCCGGCGGACAGTTTGTGATCATGCCGATGACGATCATCACCGGCATCATCTTTTCGCGTGCACTCGGTCCCGACGGCATGGGGCAGTACGAACTGTTCCGCACGACGTCCACACTTGTGGCCGCCCTGCTCACACTGGGTCTCGGCAGCGCGAACATCTACTTCCTGAACAACCGAAAGATTGCGGCGGAACGAATTGTCACTAACAGCGTGAAGGCCGGTGTACTGCTCGGCCTGGTGCTGGTCACCGTTCTGACGACGGTAGTGCTGACTTGTCAGGACTACTTCGGCACGATCACGGTCGCTACCGGCGTCCTCTTTGCTTCGGGAACTGCGGCGCTGATGCTCACCGCCATGCTGCGCCCCGTGCTCGCGGCACAACTCGCGGCGCGCCGCATGGTCTCGGTCGATTTCAGCAGTCGCATCGTCCTGCTGACCGGCGGCGCAGCACTGGCGGCCTTTCATCTGATCTCTGCCGACGCGGCGATTCGGCTGCTGGCGTTCGGCCAGGCCAGCGCCCTCCTACTGGTGCTGCACTATTTGCGTGACGACATTCGACTGTCGCATCGATTCGAATGGGACCTGTTCGGCCAGGTCGTTGTGTACGGCCTCAAGCTGGCCGCCGTCAATCTCCTGTTCCTACTCTCTTCCCAACTTACCGTCATGCTGCTGCGCTATCTCCGGCCGGACGCATTTGGTGACGTCGGTCTGTATACGCGCGCCGCCGCGGTCGGAGGCCTGGTGACGCTCGTGCCAGTCGCGGTGAGCCCCCTGCTATTCGCCCAATGGTCCACACTGTCCGGTGAAGCACGCACACGGCAAATGGAACTGGCTGCGCGACTGTACCTGTGCTACGGTCTGAGCGCCTGGTTGGGCATAGCGCTGTTCGGCCGCTGGGTAATCTGGATTCTCTATGGCGACGAGTTTCTGCCCGCCAATGCCGCTTTACAGGTTCTTGCGCCCGCGCTGACGCTCGTACCTTTGTTCGGCGTTTGCAACACGGCCTTGGCGGGTGACGGACGCGCGCTGATTTCGACGTACATACTCCTCTGCTCGGTGACGGTCGTGGCGGTAGTGACGAGTGTAGCCGTACCCCAGCTCGGCATCCGCGGTGCCGCCTTTGGCGTGCTTTGCGGCAACATCTGCACGGCGGTGCTGGGGCTGTTGATCTGCACCCGCCTCTACCACATCCGTCTTGCCCATTGCCTGATTCCGCGGGTTGGTGACGTCCGATATGTGCAGCAGGCGCTCTTCGGGCGCCGCGGAAGCTGATTTAGTGAGTACTTCGAATGCCCGCATTGATTGAGGAACTCCGAATTGACCTGTCGTGGATCAATCGTGTGGACCGCCGGTGTACGCCCGTCGGCTGGGGTTGGGGCAAGATCCTCCGCTACGCTGCGGCGAATCGGTCGTTTCGTGCGGTGCTGCTGTTTCGCTTGCTTCGCCGCGCGTACCTCCGTCGCCGACGCATCACGACCGCCGTTCTAAAGCGGATTATCTACCACTTGTACCATGCCGAGTTTGCTCCCTCGGCCGACATCGCCCCGGGGCTGCGGTTACCGCACCCAACGGGTGTAATCATCGGCGGACACGTTTCGATCGGCCCCATGACGACCATCGGCCAGCACGTCACGCTGGGCGGCAACTTTGGCAAGCAGGATGCCGACGGTCGCATGTATCCACGTATCGGTCGTGGCTGCTGGATTGCAGCCGGCGCTGTTGTCGCCGGGCCGATTGACGTGGGCGATTATGCGATCATCGGCGCGAACTCCCTGGTTACGCGCGATGTGCCGGAGCGTGCGATCGTCGGTGGCATCCCGGCACGGGAAATTCGACGGCGCAGCAACGATGAACTGTACTGGGACATGGACGTCGACACTTGAGCATCGAGGGCCGCGAGAATTCGAAATGCATACGTGCGGGGTTGCTGATCGACGGAAGCGAGCAGCACGGCGTGCGTACCTATGCGCAGAATCTACTGGGCGCTCTCGACCGCCAGAAGGTGCATGTAACCGGCATCTTCCTGGGACACGGCAACGCCGTCGACGTGCTAGGCCCACTCTGCGACGACACGTGCCATCTGAACACCGGCTGCCTGCTCCCGTTGTCGCTCCCAGGCCGGGGGAAGTTCGAAATCGCCAACCTCGCACGCAAGTCAGCCATCTTCGCGCGCGCTGTAGAGCGTCTGACTGCGACTCTGCGTACGGCGCGCATCGATGTACTACACGTACATATGTACCCCATGCATCTTGTAGCGGGGATCGCGTGCCGCTGCGCCCGAACTGCGTGCCTCTGGCACTGGCACGGCCCGCTCCAACGAAGCAGCCTCATCGTCAGACCGGCGCTCTACGGTTTCCGCCACCTGGCGACTCGCATCGCGTGCATCAGCCGTTTCGTTGCCGGCACGTTGCCGGACGAAATCCAGCACAAATCGCGCGTGATTCACAACGGCGTCCGCACGGAGTTCATCGCACAGAATCAACGTAAGGGCGCGCTGCGCGCGCGCCTGGGACTGGATTCCGAGACTCTGCTGATCGGGCTCTTCGGGGCGATTGCTCCGCGAAAGGGCCATGAGTACTTCATCCACGCCGCCGCCCACATAGCCGAGCAATGTCCCGTCGCGCGCTGTGCCATCGTGGGCGGTGAAAACGAGCTATCCCGCCAACGGTACGACTACACCGGACGCTACCAGCGTCTCGCGGACGAACTCGGCCTCGAGGACCGAATGATCTTCGCCGGGTCTATTGCCGATGCCCCGCTATACATGAGCGACTGCGACCTTATCTGCATGCCGACCATCCCCATTGGCGAGGACAGCGGCGAAGGCTTCGGACTGGTGATGATCGAAGCGATGTCCGCCGGGGTACCAGTTATCGCCACGTCATGTGGGGCGCCGCCGGAAGTGATCGATCATGGTATCAATGGTATCTTGGTGCCGCCACGCGATGCTGAGCGGTTGGCAGATGCAATCCAGCGCCTCATCCGCGACGCGGCACTGCGTCGTCGAATTGCCAGCGCCGGACAGGAGCGAGCGTCGAAGGAGTTCGATGTTTCACGCATGGCTCAACAAATCGAGCGACTGTACGACGAGTGCGTTCAGCACACGAGCCACAGCGCGACTGAACTCGAGTACACACTGTAGGGTCTGAGATTATGAACCTTGCCATCGGCATTGGCATCTTCACGATCCTGGCAGCAATCGCGCTGACGCGACCGCGCGCCGGCGTGGTGCTTGTCTTTGCGGCCATCTGGCTCTATCCGAACACGTTTCTCTACGGCTCGTTGCCATTGAATGTGCGCTTCGACAACCTGCTCTGCCTGTTCGTGTTCTTCGTGTGTTTGTTTTCACCGCACTCACGGCGCACTACCGGTCCCCTGGTCAGCCTAGCCCTGTTCTGGACCGCATCGATTCTCATAGGGAACATCACCGGATTGGTCTTGTCCGGAGAGACTGGTTGGCAAGATATCGTAAAATCTGCCGCGCGCAGCTTCTACGTCCCATTAACTACGTACGCGCTCTACAATCTCCTCTCAAATGCAGAGCAGATCGAACGGCTGATTCGCGCGATACTGCTGGCGGCTGCCGCCGCGTCCGTGCTGGCCATTGCGATGGTATATTTCCCGAGCCAGTTGGATGTATTCCTGATCCCCACGTACAACGTGAAGGTCGGGATGACTGCCCTGGAAATGCTCGAGGCGTCGACCGAGACAATCGGTCGCCGCGCACAGGGCGCTGTGGGCGTTATGTCGCTGGCGATCATCATGCAGAACATGGCTCTGCTGAGCCTCGCCATGATGATCAGCCATATTCGTCACAATAGCCGCGCGTTCTACGCCGCCACCTTAGCCGTGTCCGCCGCGGGCTTGGCGTACACGGCCACGCGCGGCGCCATCGGCGGCTTTCTGGCTGCCGTCCTGTGGGCCCTGGCCTTTACAACGAAACGTAGAGCCCTGATCGCGATTCTCATTCTTGGTGCCCTAGCACTCGCCCTGCAAGGCGACATCGTGCAACGGGTTCTCCTCCGACTGACCGAACCGACCGTGGGCACACAGTCCCAACTCGAACGTGGCCTTGAAGTCCGCCTGTCGATCGTGCGGCTCTTCATTGAGAACTTCTCCCCCGTGTACTTCTTCTTCGGCATGGGCATGTCCACGATCGAGCAAACACAGGCAGCCACTGCCCACAACGCTTATCTGGGCGCGCTGGTATATAGTGGCTTGCTCGGCGTGATCGCGCTGGCGCTGCTTGTGCGACAGGGTTGGGTTTTGGCCCGCCAAGCCATCAGTGTTCCCGACAACTGGTTTGTTAATGCCCTCGGCCTGTACCTCGGAATGCTCGTCGTCGCGCTGATCGTACACGGATTCGTGCTGGAGAACTTCCAGCATACTTACGGCATGCAACTGTACTTCGCGGCAATGGTCTTCGTGGAACGCGCGCTGGCCGCAACGCAACACGCGCCCGCGATCGAGCCGACGCCCCTCATGCCCTCTCAGCCCGTCATCATGGCCGGCCCCTACGTAGCGCGCTGAAGCACCGCGGCGACCGGCGGCACGTGCCGGGTAAGACCGCCTCGCCTCTGAGTCGCCGGATCACACGCCGCGCACACATTGACCAACCGGCACCCTGCTCCCACAATGTCGCCGCGGTCTTAGACGGGAGAACTGATGCCGTATCTGCGTTTGCTGCGTCCGGAGCAGTGGTCCAAGAACCTGTTTCTCTTCGCCGGGCTGGTTTTCGGACAGAAGCTCACCGATGCCGAGAGCCTGGTGCGCGTTCTGCTTGCATTCGTCTGCTTCAGCCTGGTCAGCAGCACCGTCTATATCCTCAACGACGCCCACGATCGCAGGGACGACCGCCTGCACCCCCGCAAGAAACACCGCCCCATCGCCGCCGGCCTGATCACCGTACAGGCCGCGCTGGTCATCGCGGCCTGTCTGCTGATCGGCAGCCTCACGGGCAGCTTCCTGCTCGAACGCCGTTTCTTTCTCGTCGCGCTGATCTACTTCGCCATGCAGTTGGCGTACACGTTCTCGCTGAAGCAGGTTGTCATACTCGACGTCATCGTCATCGGCGTTGGATTCGTACTCCGCGCGGTGGCGGGCGCCGTCGTCATTGATGTTGAGACATCACCCTGGCTCGTGCTCTGCACGTTCACCCTCTGCCTATTCATGGGGTTCAGCAAACGCCGCTGCGAGCTCAACGCACTCGCCGATCACAAACAGACCGACGTCGCGCGCCATCGCAAGACGCTGATCGCCTACACGCCGGATCTGCTCAACCACATGACCACGCTGACCGCCGGCATTGCGGTGGTCAGCTTCGTGCTCTACGCAACCGATGACCGCACGATCGCGGTCTATGGCGAACACGGCTCACACTACCTGCTGTACACGTTGCCGATGGTGGTCTACGCGATCTTCCGGTTCGCGCTGCTCGTTGAGCACGGGCGTGTGGATGGGCCGACCGCGGTGCTCACGCGTGACTTTCCGTTTCAAGCCGCCATCGCGCTGTGGGTGATCGCCGTCGTCGTGATCATCTACGCCGGCGAAGATGTGCAGAGTTGGCTGAACTGGTTCGCGGGAGACGGGGCGCGTCAGGCTGCCTCAGGCTGAGCGCTGATAGCTGACGGCTGAGAGCTTATCGCCGCTAGGGGTGTTGTCGGCAACGACGCAGTCCTCGCCACTCCACCGCGGACCACACAACTCTGCTTCGAATGCCCCACCCTCCCCCTTCCCCCTCCCTGCCAGGGAGGGGGGTCGTCGTGCCGCGGCTACTCGTCCTCGTTCATGCCGAGGAACTTGTCGTTGATCTTCAGGCAGGCGGCCATGAACTCCGGCTCGTAGCCGCGCTGTCGGCTCGAATACACGATCGCGTTGCAGTCCTTCGGCAGGCACTTGCCGGAGAAGCCGCGCTTCTCGGGATACACCAGCGTGTGATCGCGGCTGATGCGCGTGTCGCCCAGCCACAGTTCGCGCAACTGGTTGTAGTCGACGCCGTGGGCCTTCGCGATATCGTAGAATTCGTTCACAAACGTGACCTTGACGGCGTAGAACGCGTTCTCCATGTACTTACAGACCTCGGCGGTGACTGCATCGCCGAAGTAAAAGTGCACGTACGCGTTGTAATAGTTCTTGTAGAAGTCCGCCGCCAGTGACACGTCTTCCGGCGTCCCGCCCAGCACGACGAAGTCGCGCTCAGCCATGGTACCGAAAACGTGGGCGACCGTCTCGCCGAGATACTCCGGCTGGAAGACAATCCGCTTGTTGTACTTCTCGCGCAGGCGATCGGTGGTGCCAGGCGAGACCGTCGACCGGATAATGATCAGCGGCGCCTCGATCCAGCCGCAGACCTCGTCGACGATCGATGTGTCGCAACTGCCGTCGTCGTTCATCTTCGTCGGCACCGCGATGAACACGGTGTCGCACGTGCTGATGAGATCCTTGTTGTTCTTGTACTCGGAGTGGAACGGGTCATAGATGATCGTGTCGTCGCCACACAGCTTCTGCATCGCGGCGCCTACGACTCCGCCACCAACTACGCCGACTTTGGGTTTGGCCACAGTTCTGCTCTCCCTGCGAAATCTCGCGTTCAGGCTCGATCCATCCGCCAACACAAGCGACGTCCCGGCGGCCCTGCGAATCCGAAGGTGATATCGTACATCCCTGGTACGGTCAATAGCGGGAAACCACCGTCCGATAGGCGGCCTCACGCGCCCCGTAGCGCCCGGCCCCCGTGCCGGACGTAGCAGGTCAGTTGTGCGCAACGGCCCACAAGATCGTCAGCCGCAACGTCCACGATAAGCGTACCCAGACATCCCCGAACGCGCAATCCCCGCGCGAACCGTCCACCCTCTGATCCTGAGATCCTCAGATCCTTAGATCCTGCACTCAGTACTCCGGCGCCGGCGTGGACAACGGCTGGAAGCACGCTTTACACCGCGGCTCGTACTCGGCGCGGCCGCCGACCATGGTCGGCGTGTCCACCGGGACCATCCGCTGCGTGTAGCGCGCCGGCTGCCCGCAAACCGTGCACGGCGCGGTCATGATCTCTACAGCGTCCACCATCTCCATCAGTTGCGGCATGGGCACGAACGGCTGTCCCCACGCGTCGTTCTCCAGCCCAACCAGGATGAGCCGCCGGCCCTCGTCGAGCAGGTCGCGCACCACCGGGATCAGCGCCCGACCGAAGAAGTGCGTCTCATCCAGACCGATGACCTCGCCGTCCGCGGACCGGTCGGCGAACTCGGCGGCGTTGGACACGGTCTGCGCCGCGAAGCGATGGCCGTCATGCGTACTCAAATGCACAGCGTCGTAGCGATTGTCGAAATGGTGTTTGAGCGCGACAACCCGCTCCCCCCCCTCTTGAGCTTCCCGCAACAGGGTGATCAGCCGCGCGGTCTTGCCGGCGAACATGCATCCTGCGATGACCGTGAGATGCCCTACACCTGCGCCTGATGCCGCCATCTATCGCTCATCCCGCGCGCGGAGGTCGCGTACGACTTCCATCAGCGCCTTCACCTGCTCGGGGTCGATCGCGTTCGACCAGAGTCCGTCGACCTTGCAGTGCGAGCCCACGATAAACGCGTCGGCGTACGGCCACAGTTGCGGAAGGTTCTCCGGTGTTACCCCCGACCCAATGAACACGGGCAGGTCTGATGCACTCTGTACGTCATGGACATCGTCGACCGACGTGGCGCGCCCGGTCGCCAACCCGGTAACGACGATGCCGTCCGCGCCGAAGAATTCGGTGGTCTGCGCCGCCTCGGCCAGCGACACATCGGCGGTCAACGCGTGGCTGGAGTGTTTCTTTTTCACGTCCGCGATGATCTGCACCGACTCGGCGCCGATCAGCTTGCGATAACGCAGCAGCGGCCCCGCCTCCGCCTCCGCCATGAGCCCTTCGTCCGCGACGTGCGCGTACGCGAAGTTTTCGACGCGGACGAACTGCGCTGTGCAGGCCTGCGCGACGGCCAGCGCCTCGCGATTCGCCGCCGCCAGAATCTGCACGCCCAGCGGCAATTCGCTGGCCCGCCGCACCGCGACGCCGACGGCGGTCATGCCGGCGATGATCTCCGGGCCAACGGCGCCGCGCAGGTACGGCACGTCGTGCATGTTCTCGATCAGCAGCCCGTCGAGCCCCAGGTCGGCGTACACCCGCGCCTCAGAGACAGCTTGATCCACAATCGCGGACAACGCCCGCTCATGTCGCGGCGTCCCCGGCAGCGGCTCGACATGAATCATGCCGATAATCACCTTGTTATCGCCAAACATCGCAGAATCAGCCACTTGATACCTCACTCGCCCCCCTTCGATCCTTAGATCCTCCTGCTCACCACTTCGTCCCCTCCGGCCCATCCTTCAGTTCGACGCCGGCGGCGGTGAGGCGATCGCGAATCTGGTCGCCTAGCTCGAAATTCTTCGCCTGACGCGCTTCGGCTCGCAAATCCACCAGGATCTGGATGATCGAGTCACGTCCGTTACTGTCGGCACCGGTCTCCGCCCACTTCAACCCGAGCGCGTCGCCGACCAGCCGCTGCATCAGCGTGTCCGCCGCCCGCAGGTCCTCCTGCCCGGTTTCCTCACGCATCCACGCGCCGGCCTGCTTGACGAAGTCAAACACAGTCGCGATCGCGGCGGCCGTGTTGAAGTCGTCGTTCATCGCCTCGGTGAAGCGCTTCTCGATGTCCTCCAGCGCGAACTGAATCTGCTCGGCCCGCGGCTTCGCATCGGCCTTGGCCGCCGCCGCCGTCAACTCGCGCGTCGTGTCGCGCAGCTTGTAGCAGCCGGCCTCGGCCGCCTTGAGCGCCTCGTTCGAGAAGTCCAGCGGCGTACGATAGTGGCTGGTCAGAATGAAGTGCCGCACGACGACCGGCTCGAACGTCTGGTCGAGCAGGTGGTGCCCGTCGTAGAACACCTCTTTCAACGAGATCGCATTGCCGAGGCTCTTGCCCATCTTCTGGCCGTTGAGCGTACACATGTTGTTGTGCAACCAGTAGCGGGCGAACGTGTGACCGGTGGTGCACTCGCCCTGAGCGATCTCGCATTCGTGGTGGGGAAACTGGTTCTCCAAGCCGCCGCCGTGAATGTCGAGCGTGTCGCCGATGTACTTCTGGCTCATGACCGAGCATTCGAGGTGCCAGCCGGGGTAACCCATGCCCCATGGGCTGGGCCATTGCATGATGTGTCCGGCCTCGGCTCGCTTCCAGAGCGCGAAGTCGGCCGGGTGGCGTTTCTCATCGTTCACCGCTACCCGCGCCCCGGCCTCCATCTCCTCGACGCTGCGGCCGGAGAGCTTGCCGTAGCCCTTGAACGACGCGACGTCGAAGTAAATTGAGCCGTTGACCTCGTAGGCGTGCCCTTTCTCGAGCAGGGCCTTCGCCCCTTCGACCTGCTCGATGATGTGTCCGCTGGCCCGCGGCATGATGTCCGGCCGCAGCACGTTTAGAGCATCCATGTCGTCGAGGTAGCTCTTGGTAAACAGCTCGACGACGGCCATCGGGTGCAGTCCCCGCCGACGGGCCTCGGCGATGATCTTGTCCTCGCCCTCGTCGGCGTCATCGGTGAGGTGGCCGACGTCGGTGATGTTCTGGACGTAGTTCACGTCGTAGCCGCTGAACCGCAGCCAGCGGACGATCGCGTCGAAGCTGACGTAGCTCTTGGCGTGGCCGAGGTGGCTGTGGCCGTAGACCGTCGGCCCGCAGACGTACATCCCGACCTTGGGCGGGTTCAGCGGCTCGAAGTCCTCGACCTTGCGGCCCAGCGTGTTGTAAAGGCGGAGTCCCATGGTGGCACCTGTTTGCGCGCAGATTACGAAAGCAAGGATTCTAGGGCATTTGCGCGGATTGTCACAGGCTCAAGCGAGAGTCGTCGACGCGTAGCAGCCGCAAATAAGCACGCTGCGTACACCGCGCGCCATTACTCGTCCTCGACCGGCCGCTCGCGCGGCGGCTCGTCGGCCGCGGCGTACCCAGCTTCAGCCCGAGCCTCGCGCCCACGATACAACGCGCGTTCCGGCCGTCGGAAGTGCTCGATTCAGATTCGAGTCGAGATCGCGCGCGAGCAGCGGGCGAATGCAAGCCCGAACCACCGTGTCGCCGGTCCATCCGACGACGGCGTCCGAGTAGCCGGCGAATCCCGGCATCCTCGCGCAGCGCGGCACTGCCGCACGTCCTACGTAGGCGACACCGGAGCGATTATGGGACTCCAGAGCCCATGCACCGCTTTGGACGCGATCCCCTGATCACGGCGCGGATTCGCAGCGAATTAACTGGACCTCGCGCCACATCAGTACTACCTTCCAGCTTGTGGAGGAGTACAAACCCAAGCCCAGATTAATAGAGGAGCGTTTCCAATGCGAAGGGCCCTGATTCTCACCGCCGTCGCGCTGATCACACACACGCACACTTACGCCAACACATACCTCGTCACCAGCGACTATGACTTGCTTCGCGTGTCCGGTGGCTCGGTCGAGGCCTTCACCGCTCCTGAGATGATCAATTCCATGGCCTCTGATCAGTCCGGCGACCTCGTCTATGCCGTCGGTCGCAACGCAGGCTTCTATGAGATCCAGAACCCGGCCGCCGGTACACCAGTATTCACGCCAATCACACAACTAAGCCAGTTCTACACTTCGATCATCCGTGTAGACCAGGGTTTCTTTGGTCTCCACTTCGGCGCCCTCTACCAGATCGATGTCAGCGATCCCAATAATCCCAGCGAAACCCGGATCGGAGATTCCGGACTTTCGAATACCGGCGGCTTTGCGTACGACTCGACCACCGGAAACGCCTGGGTGGCTTCAGGCGCCGACGACACCATCTACGAGATCGACCTGCAGACCGCCGCCGTCACCTTGGTCGGCCCCTTCGGCTTCGACGCCGGCTCGCGCGGGCTCGAATGGTGGAACGGCCAACTCTACGGGGCCGTGGAGAACAACGCCAGCGGAGAACTCCAGCTCGGAACGTTCAATACACAGACGGGCCTGTTCTCCGACTTCTTCTCGCTCGGCGCCTACGACGGCACGGTTGGCCTCGCGGTCGTGCCTGAGCCGAATTCGGCTCTGCTCTTCATGCTCGCGCTGCCGCTGCTTCGGGCTCGCAGCCGTTTCGTCTGACGCCGCACGAATATCGTCTGCGTCCAGCGATGCCCCGGGGCAACCGTGATCGCCCAAACTTTGGCTGCACTCGACCGCGTCCGAAACGCCCGTCTCTATTCTTTCCCAGAGAACGGCTGGGGGCGGGCAGTACGTACGGGCTAATCACTTGATGGGGATCAATCGTCCTCGACTTCCTTCTTCGGTGGCGGAACTTCATCTGCCGAGGAATCGTCTCCACCGATATATCCCATCGAACGTAGTATCCTCTCGGCCTCCGGCGACAACGTCGTCTCCGTACCAGACTGATACCCGTACGCGACGGCAATCCACGGACGCGCCCAGCCGCGCAATGCAGCCGCCAGACGCTTGACTTGGTCGGGTTGCTCCGCCGCGAGATTGTTCGCCTCGGCCCGATCCTCACGCCAGCGATACAGCTCGTACTCTACGCCGCGCATCAACGCCTGGTCGATCGCGTTCGGTACGTGGATCAGCTTCCACTCGTTGTCGCGAATCGCGAGGGTGTAGTCCATCTGGTAACCCGATTCGGTAAAAACGTACACTGGCGCGTCTTCGCCACGTACGACCGGCATGAGCGAACGAGCCGTCCAATCCGCCGGCGGTTCTAGACCGAGCAGCTCCAGCACTGTGGGCGCGACCGCGAACGCCGACACCGGCGGATCGAGCTGCGTGGCCGTTGCTCCACCCGGCGGGCGAATCATCAGCACCACGCGTACTGTGTCGTCGTACGGCAGACGCCCGTGCTCGAAGTAGTAGTTATGATCGCCGAGACTCTCGCCGTGATCGCCAACGACGACTACGACCGTCTTGTCCAGCAGTTCGCGCTCGCGTAGGCCGTCCAGCAACTGGCCCAGGTAAAGATCGGCGGCGAAAATCCCCGCGTCGAAGCGGGCAACGTAAAAGTCCAGCTCGTTCGGACGCTGCCGCAGCACAGCGTTCGGGTGAATGTACCCCATGTCCGGCCGCAGAATCTGCATCGCGCAAGGGTGCTTCTTGGGCACGTCCAGTTGCAGCAACTGCCGACGATCACGAATTACCTGGGCCGAGCGCGACCGGTCGTAATACGCGTCATCCACAAACATGTTCGGGTCCGGCGCGCCGCCGCCGTGATAGGGATAGTGCGCGTTGTTGTAGTGCGCCCAGACAAAGAATGGTCGATCGCCATCGAGCTGGTCGAGCCAGGCCAGCGTGCGCGTCGTGGGTGCCGTGGCGCGCGACTGCCCACGCCACACGTCCTCTACCAGCTCGAATCCCTGGGGTACATTCGTCTCGCTGCCCACTGCCGGCGTCGAGATGAACGCCGCCGTCGCGTAGCCCTGCTCCCGCAGGACATCTGAGAGCGTGATGTGCTCCTCGGCGAGCGTCTGCCGCGGCGTGATGCGCATGATACCCGTCTCGTGGCCGTACTTCGCGGTCATGATTGAGGCGAACCCCGGCGCCGTCTTTGGCCAGACGCTGAAAGCGTGGTCGAAAACGTAGGACTCTTGCGCCAAGCGTTCAAGGTTCGGCGTGGTCGCGCGGTGATAGCCGTGCAGGCTGGTGTGGTCCTGTCGCACGGAGCAGAGCGTGATCAACAGGACGTTCCACTGTTCGTCACCGCCGTTCCCCGCCTGGGCGCGGTCGCTGTCACCGCCGGAGCAACCGAACACCCACGACGCAAGAATGACCGCGATCGCGAGAAACGCGCTGCGACACTGTTGTCCTGCCAAACTCATCAGACATAATCCTCAGTACACGCTCAGCGGGAGGATCCCTGCCGGATTGTCCATCGTACGGCCCGTCCAGCACCGCCTCAAGGAAATCGGCGACGGTATCACCGTCCATCCACCAGCTCGTCCCATATCGTGTCCGGATCGGCCAGTTGGACCGCCGTGCGGACGATTCCATCAACCACCGCCGGCTCCGGCCGCGGCATGTCCGCCAGCGAGAGCACGACGTGCAGCACACGCGACAGCATTCCCGGCTCGGTGTATTGCCGCAGAAACTGCCGCTGTACGAACCGGTCCAGAATGCCTACCAGGCCGTCCGTGCGGACGGCTCCCAACACGCCTACTCGGTCAGCGACGCAGCGTGTATCGCAAGCCTGAAGGTTTGCGAAGTAGCGGTCAATCACGTTGGTGTCATTCAGAATCAACCGGCGATCTAGCGCCAGTTCAATTGCCGCGTGTGCGAGAAAATCTACCAGCGCGACATGCGTGCCATTGGCCTCGACGCTGCGTTTGGTTTGGAGTTGCCAACGCAGGAACGCCGGCAAGACGTGGAAACGCCGATCGACGGCCACGTGATTGAGCAAACCGTCACGCAACTGCACGTCGACGGGATCACTGGGCGTCGCGGCCCGAACCGCCTTCCAGCGAATCCGCCGGCGGCGTGAGTAGCGCACCCAAAGATCCGGAAGCGTCACAGCGAACGCGAAGTACGGCTCCTCCAGCAGCCCGCAGACGTCGTGGTTGTAGATGAAGTGGGAGAGGTAGTTCATTGCCGCAGAGTATAGGCGCGATCTGCATCCAGCAGTCAACACAGTGGCTGGTGTGTGTCATTCCGACGAGCGCCGTCACCGTCATTCCGACGAGCGCAGCGAGGAGGAATCTGCCCCAGCACCCGCGCAGCCATCAATCCGCGGCAAGATCCCTCGCTTCGCTTCGGAATGACGACGCAGACGCCCTGCTCACGCCCGCCCACGGCGCACCACCAGATTCCCCGGCATACGCTGCACGAGCCCCTTCAGTTCGAGCGACGTCAACGCCGCCAGCACATCGCCCGGCGCGAGCTGCGTCGTGTTGAGCACAACCTCCTGCAAGATCGGGTCATAGCCAATCACATCCAGCACACGCTTCTCCGCGGCGCTCAAATGCCCGGCGTTGGCGGACGTCTTATTCCCGGTCGATTCCGCTCGCTGAGACGGCTCTTCATCGGCACTGTACGGCCGCATTCGCTCACCCACTTCGCCCAACTCATCGAGAATGTCCTCCAGGCACGTTACCAGCTTCGCCCCGCCGTCGCGGATGAGCCCGTTCGTGCCCTGCGACATCGCGTCCTGTGCCCTGCCGGGCAGCGCAAACACCTCGCGGTTGTACTCACTCGCCAGACGCGCCGTAATCAGGGCACCGCTGCGCTTCGCCGCTTCTATCACCAGCGTGCCGAGCGTCATGCCGGCAATGATGCGATTGCGGCCAGGAAAGTTCTCGGCGCGCACCGCCGCCTGCATCGGCAACTCACTGATCCACGCGCCGTCTTCCAGCAGCTTCTCTGCGAGCGAGCGATTCTCCTCCGGATAGATTTCCGTCAGGCCGCGCCCCATGACCGCAATCGTCCGTCCACCGGCGTCCACCGCGCCGTGGTGCGCGAATGCGTCTATCCCGCGGGCCAGACCGCTGACCACGGTGAAGCCCGCTCCCGCGAGCAACTCTCCGAAACGCCGCGCCTGCTCGCTGCCGTACACCGAGCACCGCCGACTACCGACGACGGCCAATGCCACGGCATCGGTGTCGCGCAGCTCACCTTTTACGAAGAGCACGATGGGCGCGTCGGGCAGCTCTTTCAGGCCGGGGGGAAACGCCGAGTCTTCCCGGCACACGATGCGGACGCCGTGCCGATCGGCAGCCTCGATCTCGTCGATGATATTGACCTCGTCGCGCGCGTGGGCGATGCGATCGGCTTCGGCCCGTCCGATACCCTTCACTTGTTCAAGCTGTCCAGCGGGTAGCCCCAACGCGCGTTCCGCGTCCCCAAGCTGTATCAGCATGCGCGAGAACGTCAGTGGTCCGATGCCCTCGGCCAGCGCCCAGCGCAAGTACACGCGTCCAACGTCAGTGATCGTGTCAGCGGTCATCGGCAACCCCTAAGCCGACCTGGTTCCAGTCGTGCCATACCGCGCGGCACGCTGCTTGCCCATGGTACTCACGAGACGGTGGTTTTGTCCCGGGGTGTCTCCCCGGAGCCTTCTGGAGCGTCCGTCGCGAGGTGTAACGAATGCATAATCGGAATCCACAACAGCAGTTTGACGCAACGGCGACGCGCACTTCTCGCCGCCGCTGCGCAACGATTGCCCTAGTCACACTGTCCCTGACCTTCGCCGCGGGGTGCGACGATGAAATTGCACGCGAGTTTCGTCAGGCGGCGATCGGACAAGTTGAAACCGGTGTAAACGCAATCCTAGACGGCGTGCTCGATGGCATTTTCGCGATCGCAGAGCCCGACTCTAGCAGCAGCACGAGTACGTCCGGCAGTCCGACATCAACCACGACCACTGACACAAGCGATACGACGACGACATCCTGACGCAGGCGCCTCAGCCCGGGATTGCCGCCGGCTCGCGTATCGGCGGTGTTTCATCATCGCTAGTGCGCTCGAACCGCGCCCGCATCTGCTCGGCCGCTTGAATCCCATACATCGGCGAGAGCATATGCCCGCCGCCGGCGACGACCTCTACGAATGCGTCGCTACCCAGGCGCTCCAACGCGTCGCGTAACTTGAAGAACGCCCGCTCCAGATAGAATTCGTCGCGATCACCGCAGTATAGATACAGCTTTCCCGCCAGCTTCGGACCCAGCGTCGCCCAGTTCTCCTCGACAATTCGGCGGATGTCGTACTTCTTCCACGCTTTCGCGACCTCCGGATCGATGCTGCCCGTCTTGCGATCCCACAGAAATCGTGGTCGACCATCTTCATCGCGTGGGCTGAAGACCGCGTCGAACGAGTAGAACTGCCCGCCGCGGCCGCGAACGACCTCCCGCTTGATGAAGTCGTCGAGCGTGATGGGCCGTCCGAAGAGTCCCCAGCGCATGATCTCCCAGGGCTCACCGTCCGGCTGGCGCAGGACATTCTCCTGCGGGTCGTAGATGTTCCAGCGCATGAACGCGGTGAAGTCGACCGGGTCCGGCGACAGCGACCACACACCGCCAAAGAACTCCGGATACGCGACCTGCAACCACAGGCTTGACCAACCGCCGGAAGATATGCCGGTCACAAACCGAGCGTGCGGCTCCGCGATTAGCCGAAATCGCTTCTCCAGGTGGGGGATAAGTTCCTTGACGAGCGCTGTGCCACAGGGTCCATTGTTCGCCGAATCGGCAAAGACGTGATGCCCGGTGGCACAGTCGGCGTCGATGTATACGACCGCGCATTCGAATAGCGCAGACTCGACGAAACCGCGGTACATCTGAATCATCATGTCACAGTCGAAGATGGTTCCGCCGAAGCCGGAGATGACATACACCGCCGGGAAACTCCGGTCCGGCTCCTCTTCATATTCCGGGGGCAGCGAAACGGCAGCGTGCATCTTGATGTCGCGCCCGTGGAACTTGCTGAGCAGCCGACTCCTGATCCTCGTGTACTTTTTCGTCGGCGTGTCCACGAGCGGCGGCAATGGGAGCCGGCGGTCGATCGTCAACTTCACTATCGGCGGTTCTTCCGAATTGTGCTCGAACGTAACCGCCTTGGAGACGGCATTGCCGGGTGCATTTATGACGTCCCAGGTATCGTGATTCAGTGTGAGCAGCGCCTGGATTCGGTACTTCCCCGCAGGCAAGTTCGTCAATCCGGTCGGATAGCCGAGGCATTTACTCGCGTCTATCGAGAGCCACTCGTTCGGCCGCCAGTCCCTGACATCCTGCCCGAAGAATGGGTCGCGCCCGAAGAATGCGTTCGAGTGCTGCACCGGCTGCCCCCGCGTACCCTTCCGTAAGACTAAGAACACGCGGCCGGTGTATCGCTGGTCGTGCGCGTCCGCTGTGAAGCGCAATTGCACTTGCGGCGGCGCGGCGACCAGTCTGGCAGGCAGCACGGCCGCAGCGAGCAGCAACAGGCCAATCAACTGGTGGCGTGACGAACCAACAACCATCGTGATCTCCCGCATACGCACGTACTTCACTTCACGACCAGATCCACCAATGCAAACTCATCCACATCCACGAGCCCCTGGTCAGTGATCTTCAGCGCACCAATAACGGACAGGTTCAGGAACGACAGCGCCATGAACGGCCGCCGCAGCTTGCCGTCCAGCGTGTGCGCCGCAGCGTGCAGCGCCTGCAACTGCGCGTTGAGCGCCTCCGCACTCTGATCGCTCATCAGGCCGGCAATGGGCAACGGCACGTCCGCCAGCACTTCACCGTCTCGTACCGCGCAGAATCCGCCGCGAATCTTCACCAGGTGAACGACCGCGGCGTAGATGTCGCGATCGTTTGTTCCAGCGACCACCAGGTTGTGCGAGTCATGGCAGACGCTCGACGCGATGGCTCCGTCGACCAGACCGAAGCCCCGCACGAAACCCAGGCCAATGTTGCCGCTGGCCTGGTGCCGCTCGATGACTGCGATCTTGCACAGATCACGCTGCGGATCAGCCGTCAAGTACCCGTCACGCGCGGTAACTTCCTCGATGGCCTTGCCGGTATCCAGACGTCCTTCACGCACCTCAATCACGTTGACGCGACACACACCGGCGTGCAGCGCCTGGATCACGAAGTCCTCCGGCTCCAGCCATTGCACGTTGATCGAGCTGCGCAGGATGTGGGGCCGGCGATGTTCGGCCTGCGTGTCAAAAGCCACTCCATCTTCGGCGACCAGCCGCCCGGCCTGATAAACGCGTGTAACGTGACACTGTTCGAGATCGTCGAGAATCGCCAGACAGGCAAGTTTTCCAGGCGCAACAGCTCCCAGCTCGCGCAATCCGAAATAGCGCGCGGGGTTCAGCGTCGCCAACCTGATCGCGTGCAGCGGGTTCATTCCGAGCGCGACGGCCCGCCGGACAATATGGTCCATGTGTCCCTGTGCGAGCAGGTCCTCCACGTCCTTGTCATCGGTGATGAACATGAAGCGGTCGAGGGTCTCCGGCTGCACCAGCGGCAGTAGCGCCGCCATGTCGTGCGCCTGACCACCCTCCCGGATCATGATGTGCATGCCGAGGCGCAGCTTCTCGCGCGCCTCGTCGGCAGAAGTGCATTCGTGGTCGCTGCCAATACCGGCCGTGACGTACGCGCAAAGGTCACGGCCGCTCAGCAGCGGCGCATGGCCGTCGATCGGCCGTTCGCCGGCGACGGTGAGCTTGTCGAGGCACTCCGCATCGCCGGACACGACGCCGGGATAATCCATCATCTCCGCCAGGCCGAGCACCCAGCGATCCGACAGCAACGGCAAAATATCGATCGCAGTCAGATCGGCGCCGCTGGACTCGAACCGCGACGCCGGCACGCACGAGCTGGCCATCACGTAGACATAGATGGGGCAGTGCTTGCTCGACGCGAGCATGTAGCGGATACCGTCGGTGCCCAGCACGTTGGCAATCTCGTGTGGATCGGTCACCACCGCCGCCGTGCCGCGCGTCGCAACCAGCTTGGCGAACTCAGGCACGCTCAGCAGCGACGACTCGATGTGAATGTGGCCGTCGATGAAGCCGGGGCAGATGTACTGCCCGCCCAAATCCACCACCTCGTCACCGTCATAGCTACCGATGCCCACGATGCGGCCGCCGGCAATTGCCACGTCGCCTTCGTGAATCTCGCATGAGAGCACGTTGACGATCCGCCCGTTGCGCAGCACGAGTTCGGCGGGCCGGCGACCGGCGGCGATATCAACCTGTGTCTTCAGATCCATGCTCTGCTCCCGTCGATCGCGCCACGTCTCTGCCCGTGAAAAACCTCGATCGATCCGCGAACTCTGGGTCGGCATCCGGCGCCGCCGAATCATCTACTGGCGTAAGCTCTGAATCCGGCGAGCGCGGCAGTGGCACGACGCGCCGCCCCTCCTCGCGATATCCACGCCAGGCCGCCAATACAAACAGTAGCGTCGCTAGCGCATACCCCACCGCCACGGGATACGCGCGGTAACCGACGCTGGTTGCGATCGGCTGCGTGCCGGCGGGCGCCGCCGGGGCTGTTGTCGGCGCCGTCTGAAGGTGGGCGTAGTCCACGCTCTGCCAGATGAAGTACTCACGAATCACATTGCCTTCGAGCCGATAAGCGTGAATCGCGCCGGCCAATGTCAGCACGAGCGCTGCGGTGGACCAGATCGCCGCCGCGCGGTAGCGATGTTCGATCATGGCCACACCGATCGCGGCCAGAATCAACGTCACGACCATCCACCCGGAATTGGCACCGGTCAGCGCCAACATACCGGTGAGATACTCGGTCTGCGGTGTGGGATTTTGCGCGATTTCGGCCAGCGTCACGCCCACGCCGGGATAGGCGAAGTAGAGTCCCAGCATGACAACGATCAGCGCGCCCATCGCGGGGAACAGGGCGAGTGCGACCGCCGGCGCGTGTATCTTCGGCGTGGCTTGAAACGCTTGCGCCGTAATGATGATGCCGATGTAGACCACAATGGCAGCGCCGGCTTCGATCGGTATCAGCGCCCGCAGCACCGGCCCGAGGCCAAACAGAAAGATGCCGGTGAAGAAAAGGCCGTTGACGATCGAGTAGCTGGCTCGCGCGCCCAGCGCCTTCCAGCCCGGGTGGCCGATGTAGATCGTCGTCGGGAAGCACGAGCCGAACAGCCCGGCCGCGATTGAACCCAGCCCGTTGACGGCCAACGACGGCGCCGTCGCGAAACGATCACCGCCGGCTTCGGCAGACTCGATGTTCTGGAGTGAACCCAGCACGTTGATGATGCCCATCGGCACCGACACAGTCAGATAGAGGAGCACCAGATTGGGGTTGGACTGAAGAAACTCCCAGATCTGTTGGCCGACGAAGACTGGTTGCATCCAGCGCACCTGCGCTGGATCGCACGCAGCCTGGAGATTCTCGACCGACATCGGCACGCTGCCGAACCACGCACCGCCAAAGAGCGTCGTGCCCCAGGCCAACAGACTGCCAAACAGGATTGCCAGGAATCCACCCGGCAGGCGCAGCGGGAATTTGTAGTGCGCGAAGTACGCCAGCAGCAGGAACGCCAGCGGCAACATCCCGACCAACGGCCGCGTGTAGATACGGAAGGCAAACTCGGCCGCGATAAATGTGATACCGATCCCGGCCAGCACACCCAGCAGCGCCGCCCGCGGCGTCACGCGCCGCAACCGCTCGGCCACAAACGCCCCCAAAAACTCAATCACGCCGCTGACCAGGCAGGCCAGTATCCCCGCCATCCACGCGAGGTTCGCGTCCTGGGTCTGCTGGTACACCGGCCCCATGATGAAGAACGCGTAGGCGATCACCGATGGCGTATTGATGCCGTACGGCAAAGCCGTGCACTCAGCGTTGAGGTTCCGTCGCGCGAGCCAATGTGCCTGAAAGCCGTAGAACAGGTTCCCCACCAACAGGCTGATCGCGACGCCCGGCAAGACGCGACCGTAGACCAGCTCGTCCGGCATGCCGGCGATGTACTTGCAGAAATCGACAATCACCAGCACCTGCACGAGATTGTCGACCATCAGGCCGAAGAACCCATCCAGATCGCCGCGACACCAGATCGGGTAGCGGAACCGCTGCGACATGCCCGCCTCCTGTGCAGTACGCGAAGCGTCGTGGCGGCATCGTAAGACGCCCGCGCGGGCCTCACAACCCCAGCCGATCAACCGCCGTTTGAGCGATCAAAGGTGTGCCTTGCACGTGGCATACGGCGGCCCTTAGACTCCCCGCGGCTCGTCTACGTCACTACCTGGACACACAAATGTCAGAGCGTTCAACGAACGACGGTACGCGTCTGATCGAACACGATCCATGGCTGGAGCCTTTCGCCGACGCGCTCCGCACGCGACACGAGCGCTATCGCAATACGCTCCAGCGCATCGAAGACACCTTCGGCTCGCTCGACGCCATCAGCCGCGGGCACGAGTACTTCGGCTTCACGCGCGGCGAGTGCGATGGGCGCCCCGGCGTCTGGTTCCGCGAGTGGGCGCCGCGCGCCGTCGCCATGACGCTCACGGGCGAGTTCAACGACTGGAACCGCATGTCCGATCCGCTGAGCCCTGAGGCGTATGGGATCTGGACGCGGTTCTTCCCGGATGACGAATACGCCCAGCGGCTGACGCACGGAAGTGCACTAAAGGTGCACGTACACACCGAACTTGGTCCGATGGACCGCTTGCCGCCGTTCACTCGGCGCGTAATGCCCGAGGCCAACACAAACCACTTCGTCGGGCAGTACTGGCAGCCGCCCAAGCCGCACAAGTGGCGTCATCGACGGCCGAAGCTCACAGGCAATCTGCGCGTCTACGAAGCGCACGTCGGCATGGCCACGGAAGAAGAGCGCGTCGGTACGTACACCGAGTTTGCCCGCGACGTCCTGCCGCGCATCGCCGAAGCCGGCTACAACGCCGTCCAGCTCATGGCGATCCAGGAGCACCCCTACTACGGCTCGTTCGGCTACCAGGTGAGCAACTTCTTCGCACCGTCGTCACGCTTTGGCACGCCGGAGGAGTTGAAGAAACTAATCGACAAGGCCCACGGGCTCAGTCTGGTCGTGCTGCTCGATCTCGTACACAGCCACGCCGTCAAGAACACCTATGAGGGCCTCAACCTCTTCGACGGCACGCAGTATCAGTACTTCCACGACGGCGGCCGCGGACAGCACCCGGCCTGGGACTCGCTCTGCTTTGACTACAGCAAGTTAGAAGTGCTGCGCTTCCTGCTTTCCAACGTCCGCTACTGGCTGGAGGAGTTCCGCTTCGACGGATTTCGCTTCGACGGCGTCACGAGCATGATGTACCTCGACCACGGGCTGGGGCGCGACTTCACGTCGTACGACCAGTACTTCCCGCCGCACGTGGACGAGGACGCCATCGTCTATCTGCAGCTCGCCAACCAGCTCGTTCACGAGATCGAGCCGGACGCCATCACGATCGCCGAAGACATGTCCGGCATGGTCGGCATCGCGCGGCCGATCGAGGATGATGGTCTGGGATTCGACTACCGCCTCGCAATGGGGCTGCCGGACTACTGGATCAAGCTGCTCAAAGAACGCACCGACGAGCAGTGGCACATGGACGAAATCTACCACACGCTCATCAATCGCCGGCAGCACGAAAAGCACATCGCCTACGCTGAGTCGCACGACCAGGCCCTCGTCGGTGACAAAACCATCGCCATGTGGCTGATGGACGCCGACATCTACTGGTACATGAACAATGCCCAGCCAAACCTGGTGATCGACCGCGGCGTGGCGCTGCACAAGATGATCCGCCTGCTGACCTTCGCGCTCGGTGGCGAGGGCTGGCTCAGCTTCATGGGCAACGAGTTCGGCCACCCGGAGTGGGTCGACTTTCCGCGTGAGGGCAACGGGTTCTCCTACAAGTACGCGCGCCGGCAGTGGTCATTGGCCGACAACCCGCACCTGCGCTACCACGCGCTGGGTGCATTTGACCGGACCATGGTCGAACTGGACGCAGAGTACAGTGTGCTCACGGCCTGGCCGATCGAGAAGCTGAACGTACACGAAGACTTCAAGCTGCTGTGCTTCCAACACGGGCCGCTGGTCTTCGCGTTCAACTTCCATCCGGAACACGCGGTCGAGCACTATCGCATCGGCGTGCCCGGTGCCGGCATGAGTGGCGAGGGGACCGTCGATCAGTACAAGCTGCTGCTCGACACCGACGCCACCGACTTCGGCGGGCACGCGTTGGTCAGTCCCGACACGACGTACCCCTTGCAGGACACACCGCAGGATCATCGCGAGCATTCGATTCAGATCTACCTGCCACCGCGCACGGCGCAGGTGCTGCTACCGACCACTGAGCACTCGTAGGGAGGGTTTTACCCGCCCTGAGGCGAAACGACTGACCGAGTCCGCTCTACTCTCGCGAGTGTGTTCGCTGCCGCGTATAGTGTCTCCCCGAGGATCTGATGCTGTTCGGGATGTATTGATATGCACGAAATCCGCCCGGGAAGCGCAAACGAGCGCGGCACGTACGACAGCCGTACGGAAACCGCCGTGCATACGACCGCGCACAAGGTGAGCAAGCGGTACTCCAGCGCGGCTGCCGCATCGGCCAGCCAGCTTAAGCATGCGAGCCGCCCCGATGACGGGTATGTCACCTCGCACGACTTCGCGCAGCAGTCCACCTTCCTGTCGCCGCAAGACGATCCCCGCCGCTTTCTGGATCGCGACTTCCACCACCCGTTGGAGAACTGGCTGCGCCGCGATTTTGTTCGGCGGCTGCTGGGCTTCATCTCCCGCAAGCGCCCCGGCCGTAAAACGATCATCGAGGAAGCGCTGGAGTCGTACCACGATCCAAACGCCTCATGGTCGACACGCCTGAAATACTGGCCGATCCACAAGTTCATCGACCGCATGCGCGGCGGCACGTCGGTTGAGACGTTCCGCGAGCGAATCAGCAAGCACACCAGCACCGTGCGCGGCTTTGTTTCGACGGCCCGCAGCGTGTCTGAGTTCGGACTGACCGTGCCGCAGCGCTGGGCGGCACCGCTGTTCGCGGTCTGGAACTTCACGCAGCAGTGCAACCTGCAGTGCAAGCACTGCTATCAGGACGCTGAACACGAGGCACTCGCAACCGAACTCACTCTGGACGAAAAGCTCGACCTGATCGACCAGCTCGCCGACGAGTACATCGCGATGATCGCGTTCGCCGGCGGCGAGCCGACCATTTCGCCCGACCTGCTGCCCGTTCTTCGCCGCTGCCAGCGCCACGGCATCCACGCGAGCGTCGCGACCAACGGTACGACGCTGACGCCGCGACTCGTTGGGCAGTTGGCAGACGCCGGCGTGAAGTACGTGGAAGTGTCGCTCGATTCAGTCCACCCGGAAAAGCACGACGCGTTTCGCGGACAGCCGGGCATGTGGCACCGCAGTGTGCGCGGTATGCGGCACGTCGTGGAGCAGCAAGGCCTGCGGCTGGGCATCGCGATGTGCGTTCACCAGGGCAACTATGCCGAAGTGCCCGATATGCTCCAGTTCGCGGTCGATATGGGCGCCGGCTGCCTGGCGCACTTCAACTTCATCCCGGTCGGACGCGGCCTGAACATGACCGACGACGATCTGACGCCGCGGCAACGACAGGAGTTGCTCGACACGCTCAATAAATGGATGCAGTCAGGGAAGATCGGCGTCATCTCGACTGCGCCGCAACTGGGCCGTGTGTGTCTGGCCGGTGCGCCCGGCGACGGACGGCAGTCGTGCTCGCACGCCGGCTCGGGCAGCGGGATCAAGGCCCGCGTGGTCGCCAAGTACCTCGGCGGCTGCGGCGCGGGTCGCACGTACGTCTGCGTTGAACCCACCGGCAACATCACGCCCTGCGTCTACATGCCGCAGCGTGTGCTGGGCAACATCCGCCGCCGGCGGTTCCGCGACATCTTCCGTAACAACGAGTTCTGGGATTTGCTCTGCAACCGCGGGCAACTGACGCACCACTGCGAGGTGTGCAGGTTCAAGCACTATTGCGGCGGCTGCCGCGCCCGCGCCGACGCCTACTACGGCGCCATAAACGCCGGCGACCCCGGCTGCATCTTCAACGAGAAGCACTGGGATGACCTGGTGGAGAGCGCCGCGGCGACCGAGGAGATGTGATTTAGTCACCGATCTGCAGCCCCGCGAGCCCGCTGGGGACGTCGTCGACAAAGTCGAACAGACGATCCAGGCCGGTGACGAGGAACACGCCCCAGACGCGGGTGTTCACGCCGGCCATCTTCAGGCGGCGTTCATTCGTAACCGTGACGAGCTTGCGCAGCTTGAGCAGTTGGGCGATGTTGGACGAGTTGAGGTAGGACACCTCGGCGAAGTTGAGCAGCACGTCCAGACGGGTGTCCTTGCGGCACTGCTCGATGATCGCGGTCAGATCATCGGTGTACTGCGGATCGTCCCCGAGGTCCCCCAGCAACACTGTTTCCGACCACTGTTGGACGGACATCGCATCCTGCTCCGCTAAGTACCGATAATCGCTGGCCCGGCCCACGCCGCACCAGAACGGACGATACGGCGGGTTCGGCGGGATTGTCAACCCGGTGGGATGTGGCCGGTGCGCTGTTGTCACGTGTACAAGCGCAGCAAAGATTCCGTGCCTGTCAGAGCCCCCCTCTCCAAACCTCTCCGCTACCGGGGGAGAGGGGTAATGCTACTTCAGCTCGACGTTCCAGTACGCGAAGTCGAGGAACTGCTTCCAGCTCGCATAGCGCGAGTCGGACATCTTGACCGTAAGCACCGGCGAGCGACGCGGCTTGCGCGGTTCATTAATGAGCTTCATGCCGGCCTCCGTCGGCGTGCGACCGCCCTTGCGCACGTTGCAGCGCACGCACGCGCAGACAATGTTGCCCCACGTGTTCTGGCCGCCTTGTGAGCGCGGGACGACATGGTCGAGGCTCAGCTCGCTGCTCGGAAAGCGCTTTCCGCAATACTGGCAGCGGTTCTGATCGCGCGCGAACAGATTGCGCCGATTGAGCTTCACGCCCGCGGCGGGCAACTTGTCGTAGCCCAGCAGGCGAATGATCTTCGGCACGGCGATCTGGAAGCGAACCGTGCGGACCCAATCGTGCAGCTCCGGCTCGAACTCGCGCTTGGCCTGGCTGACGTCGACCCAGTCGTCGAAGTCGTACGCGAGGTACTTGCCGTCGTCGACGGAAACAACCTCGGCCAGGTCACGATACAGCAACGTGAGCGCCCGGCGCGCAGACACCACGCGCACCGCCATGTAAAGACGGTTGAGCAATAGCACGCTGGCACTTAGCGGCGCTGCGCTGGTTGTTGTGTGCACGACCACCGGACCACACCTACAAATTGCGGTACAAACACAACTCGCATGCCAATTATAGGGTTCCTAGCTATGCCAAACAAGCTCTGGCCGGTTAGGCTTTGATGAACACCCGGCTGGTGGCGCGCTAACGCGGACTTTCCAACGACATCCGACGCCGCCGACTTGCCGGACACTCGTGAAGGCACGATAAACGCGCTCATGTCGGTTGATCCGCACAACCCGGCCCCTTCAGCAACGCCAACGTCCGCGAACAGCGCCGCGTCAGACGCGCGGCGCGCGTGGTCGCTCGGCACCGTTCTGGTGGTCGCAGTGCTGGTGGCGGGGTCGCCGAGCCTCGACGCGCCATGGTTGATGGGCGACGAATCACGGTTCATCGTGGGCAACCCGCTGGTGAACCCCGCGAACGTGGGCAACCCAGGCACGCTGACGCAGCGTCTGGGGGAGATCTTCACTACGGTTCACAACGACCTGTACCAACCGGTCCCGATCGCGACTTACACGCTGGAGTGGGCGGCGTTCGGTGGGCGCGCGTGGGCGACTCGGCTGATTGACGTGCTCATTCACGCCTGCAACGGATTGCTGGTGTGGTTGGTTCTGCACGAGCTGCTCTGCCACGCGACGGCGCTGCGCCGATCCGTGAGCGTCGTGGCCTGGGCTTGCGCGCTGCTCTGGACGTTGCACCCGATGAGCGTCGACGCGTTCGCCGCCGACATGGGGCGCACACACATGCTGTCGGCGACGTTCGCTCTACTCGCCTT
>JANQFV010000060.1 GCA_028277645.1 Phycisphaerae bacterium | reverse complement strand
CGGGCCGACAAGGACGTCACGATGTTCGAAAAACGTCTCACCTGGTTCTGGATCGCGCTAACGGGGATCGCCCTGATCATCGTGGGGCGGCTGGTGCAGATTCAGATCGTCGAAGCGGCCGAGTACGAACGGCTCGCCGAAAATATGCTGACGCGGCCTCCGGACTACGTTACCGCCCCGCGCGGCACAGTCTACGACCGTAACCAGCACCCGCTGCTCACCGATGAGCCCACCTTCAACGTCTGCATCCACTACCGCCTGTTGACCACCCGCGAGGGCGTGGCCGAGGAGTATCTCAGCAGCGTGGCGCGTGCCCTCGTCCGAAAGGACCTGTACCCGGACGGTACGTCCTGGCGCGACGTGCTGCCCAAGCTGCGCACCGAAGTGGCCGGCATGTGGTCGCGCCTGGCGAAGCTCATTGGGATACCCGAGGCGGACGTCCGCGCCCGCGCAGCGCGTGTCGGCGACCGAGTCGACCGCGTCCGCGCGTTCGTACAGAGCAGGTCGCCGCAAGTCCGTGGCATTGCTGAGGAAGACCAATTGCTGCCCGTCCTCGAGGGCCTCGATGGTGCCACCGCCCTGCCGATCCGGCTCAAGCTCGAGGAGCGGCCCTGGTTGCGCGTCCTGCCCAGTTCCCGTCGCGTGGCCCACGACGACGACACGCTCGTCCACCTGCTCGGGCGGCAGGGCGCCGTCAGTCCGCAGCGCATCGCGGACGATCCGGCGCGCGACAATGAGCTGCGCGGCCTGCGCGCCGGCGATCAATGCGGCATCAGTGGTATCGAACGGATCGGCGAACGTGTACTGCGCGGCACCCGCGGCCGCATCATTGAGGGCTATGATCGCCGTGTGCTCGAACGCATTGAGCCCGTTCGCGGCAATGACGTGTACCTGACGATTGACCTCGACTTGCAGCGCGACGTGCTGAGCTACCTGCGTGCCGCGGTCGAAGGCGATCCCGACGATGACACTGCCCGCGGATTGCCCAAGGCACATCGCTCCGGTGCCGCCGCGGTTGTAATCGACGTCGCAACGCGCGAGGTGCTGGCACTCGCGAGCTATCCGACGTACCCCTACGCGACGTTCACCGACGACTACGACGACCTCCGCCACGACAAGGCCCGCGATCCGCTCATGTTCCGCGCGGTACGCGCCCAGTATCCCCCCGGCTCGATCTGCAAAGCCGTTACGCTCATCGGCGGTCTGACCGACGGCGTCGTCTCACCGACGACGACGTTTGACTGCGAGGGCCCGCTGCTGCCCAACCGGCCGAACCGCTTCCGCTGCTGGATCTTTCGCCAATACAACATGCACCACGGGCCACAGAACGGTGAGGATGCGGTCCGCAACTCGTGCAACATCTACTTCTACCAGGTCGGCGGTTTGCTCGGTGCCGAGCAGCTCTGCGGCTGGTTCGAGCACTTCGGCATGGGGCAGTCGCAGGGCACCGGGCTGATCGAGGAATCGCGCGCGATCGTGCCGGACGAAGCGTGGATGTCCAGCCCCGACCGCGCGAACCCCCGGCGACACCGCAAAGCCGACGCGTGGAATTTCGCCATCGGCCAGGGCGAGGTGACGATTACGCCGCTACAGGCCGCCAATGTCGGCGCAACGGTTGCCAGCGGCTATTGGGCCCCGGTGCGCATCGCGACCGACGATACCGGCGAGCCGCTGAGCGATCTGCCCGCACGGGGCGAGCCGTTCAACGCGGGGTTCATGAAGATCCTGCGCAAGGGCATGTATCGCGTCGTCAACGAGCAAGGCGGCACGGCCCCGCGGGCCCGCATCGATCACCCGGACTACGTCCTGTGCGGCAAGACCGGCTCGGCCCAGTCCGTGCAGCGCGTCGTGCGCAAACGGTACACCTGCGAATGGCCCGACGGCCGGCGGGAGGACATCGTCGCGATCTCAAAGTGGGACGCGCTGGCCCGCTTCGGCGATAACCCGCCGCGGGTCGTGGACGATCGCATCGTCGAGCTATTCCCGCGTTTGGGTGAAGACGAAGCCGTCCCATCGCACGCGTGGTTCATGGGCTACACCCAACCCAAGTCCACATCCGACGGCGCCACGCCGCACGGCAAAGTCTACGCCATCGCAGTAGTAGTAGAATACGGTGACAGCGGCGGCCGCGTAGCGGGACCGGTCGCGAAGCGGATTGCAGAGCGTGTGTTGGGGGAGTAGCAACAGACCGTCCCCCCTTGAGGGGGGACTACAGGGGGGGTGATGCAAAGCAATCGCGCACGGCCCAACGCGGCCAACCTACAGATCATCCTCGAATGTATCCGGCACGATCACCTGCCCCCGCTTTGGTGTATCCGGCGGCTCGACACCATCGAACACGCCAATAACCAGCGCGTCCCCATCCTCGCTATACTGCAAACTCGCGTATGCGTAACGCATATCACCGCGTATGCGACGTACGAAGTCAGGCAGGTCGGCGAGTTCCCAACCACCGCGGTCCGGACTGGGAGTAACCTCCCAGCAGCCTTGGTATCCGTTGGTCGTGTAGATCTCAACGAATGCTTTGGTCCACCTTGGCATCGGTGGCTCCTCCCGTGCGCGTGGCAAAAGCCACGCTCCTCAACCAAAACGTGCGGCCATCTCCACTCGCTTCACCAATTCGTCAAGCAAACTAACTTCGTATGGCGGGAAGCGCCGAAGCTGCTTGAGTAGTTCATCCGCTTCCTCGCGCCGATGCGGCTCTGCGCTATCGTCCTGCACGAGTTCATTCCATTGCCGTTCATAGCGATCTCGCGCCGCTTTATCACTCAGATGACAAATGCAGAACCCTTTAATGCGCCACCACGCGTGCGACCGAAGCCACTCTGCGCTTCCGCCTCGATCTCCGAGCGACTCCAAGAACGCTCCAGCAGAAACAGAGCCCGCCGCCAGCTCTTTGTAGCGATCATACCTCACCTCACGCAGAACGACGAGAAACGCCACGTACAATCCGTAGGTCCGTCGCCCGCCGAAGCTCCGGATGATCACGTTCAAGCGTGATACGCAGCGTTCAATCGTCCGTAGGCTGACGTCGAAAGCACTACTCAAAGCCGAGAGTGCGTCGACAATCTGGTCTAATCCAGTCACTCGGTGGGATTGCACGTCGATTCCAAACTGCGACAACAGATGCAGGCCGTAGCTACCGTGATCAGGCTGCGGCAAAGACCACTCCAAGTCGATGAATCTTCGTAGGTATCCATCGGAGTCCATGTCCGCCCCATATCTAGCGCGCACGGAGTGCGCAAGCTGGGTCCGGTCGACGGAAAGCACGAACAGGACGTGCGGTACGCTGAACAGATGCTTGATCCGCTCCAGTAATGCGATCGCATAGTCTGGTCGACACCTGTCCAATTCGTCGACAAAGAAGACGACCGGCCGATGAACTCCTTCCTCAGTGGTCACCTTCTCGGCGAACTTCGCGAGCGCTTCCTTGAACTCCGTGATTCCTTTGCGCCTATCCAAATAGTCCTTAACGCGGTCGGATACACACTCCTCAACGGCATCCGCTACATGTTCGCCGAGGTTCAAGCCCCCTGCTATCGCGCGTACCGCATCCTGATCCAGAGCACCAAGCGTAGCGAGCCGGGCCCCGGTCGGAAGGCCGTACCGCAAGATACCCCACCCCAGGCTTTTCAGCCTGCCCATCCATCGACGAGCGTCTTCCGGCGCTTCATGATCGGCAAGTGCCTCCTCCATCTCCGCAATGAAGGGAACCAGCGGATCTTCAACAAAGTCGTTCTCCCACGCGTTGAAGTAGAGACACCGCTGGCCGTCGAGCTCCATGGATCGTTTCCACATCTTGACGAAAGTGGTCTTTCCTGAGCCCCACGCCCCGTTCACACTGAGGACGAACGGCTGTTCCAGCGTGCGGATCAGTCGGGTCAGGTTCTCTGCACACTGCTTTCGATCGAGTTGGTCGTTTTGGAACGGATCCCCTGCGGAGATTTCGAGGTCAACTGCTTTTCGCAACATGGCGATCCCCTATGAAACGATCGTTTGTCAATGACACGCGCAGCTCGCGCTCTCCCCTCCCCCAGCCCTTCCCTGCCAGGGAGGGGGGTCAGTGCTCCACCCTACGTCTGCTCCGCCTACTTCCTTTCCGCATACATCTTCTCAAGATACGGCCGATACGTCGGGCCGCCGTTGATTGTGCAGAACGGGTACAGACCGTCCGGCGTGCTGTAGAGGATTACGCAGCGGCGGATGCGCTCGGTGTCGTAGTTATACCGGTCCATGAAGTGCATGCCCGCCGCCATCAGCGTCTTGGGCGTCTTGCCGTCGCCTTCGCCGCGACCGACCGACTTGTCCGTCAGTCCGCGCAACGCGTGGATGAAGCTGAACGGCGTGACGCGGAAGTCGCGATCGGTCCAGCGATAGCTCCGCAGGAACGTCAACGCCACGCGCAGCTTGTCGCGCCAGTTCGCCAGCCCGCCGGGCCGCTTGCGCTCGATCCGCTCGGCCAGTTCGTTGAACCCGCGGAACAGTTTCATGATGTCGAACAGCTTCGGCATCGGGATCACGTCTTTGTTCGGCGTAACAAAGAAGTACGTCCCGAACGCACAATCGCTGTGACAGCTCGTGCGGATCTTCGGCTTGCCGTCGAGCGTCTGCATAATCCGGCTCAGCGGCGTAATGAAATTCAGCGGAAAGAAGTCGCGCTGCACACTCGCCCCACTGACCTCCGCGATGTCGTGCGCCAGGTCGCCCAGCGTGTACCGCTGCTGCTCCAGCTCCTCCATGCTGATCCGGCCGGTGAAGCTCACCGGCTGATAGCTGATCGCACTGACGACGTCGATGTTGTCGACCGCACACTGGAAGATCTTCGCGACCTGATCGTCGTTCACGCCCTTCACGATCGTCGGCACGAAGCAGATCTTCATGCCCGTCGCGCGGCAGTTCTCGATCGCGCGCATCTTCTTCTCGAGCAGCGGCGCGCCGCGCAGCCGGACATAGTCGTCGTCGCACAGCCCGTCGAATTGCATGTACAACGTGTGCAACCCCGCCTCGGCGGCCTGCTCCGCAAATGTCGGGTCGGCGATGCGCAGCCCGTTGGTCGCGATCTGCACGTGCGAAAAGCCCAGCTCGTTGGCCTTGCGCACCACGCGGAAGAAATCCGGGTGCAACGTCGGCTCGCCGCCAGTGAACTGGATCGCGGTCGCCGGGTGCGGTTGCAGTTCACGCAACTGCACCAACTCTTCGACCACGAGGTCGTAGTCGGGCTGCGCCACGTAGCCGGCCTGGTTCGCGCTGGCGAAGCACACCGGGCAATTCAGGTTGCAGCGGTTGGTCAGGTCGATCTGCGCCAGGCAGGCGGTACTGTGGTGCTGGTCGCACAGACCGCAATCCGTCGGGCAGTGCCGCGCGTCGGTGACCTGCGGGCTGATCGCCCCGCGTTCGTCCTGAAAACCCGACACGCTCGCCTTGAGGAAGAGCTGCACGTCGGTGTTGATCTTGTCGCGATAATAGCCGTGCTCGGGGCAGGTCTTCTCGATCCAGACGATGTCGTCGGCCTCGTAATAGCGGCCTAGGATCAGACACGAGCATTCCGGGCACAGCGTCTCCACCGTACGCGGCAGCGTGCTCATGATCGGCCGCATCGGCGCCCCGCCGAACGTCGTTTTGGGCTGCCGGGGATGCACACGGTCGTGCCGCAGATTCTTCACAAAGAGCTGGTCGTGTTGAAACGCCCGCCGCGGACCGCACGCGTTGCAGTCCGTCTCCAGATAGATCGCGTCTTCGTCAGCATCATAGACAATCTGCCCCGGCACCGTCTGACCACAACCGCAACGCCACTGCCCCTTCCACGGCAGCGCATCCCGCCCCTTCTGCACCGGCGCGTACTTGCGCATCGACTGCTTATAGCGCTCAAGATCAGTCATCGGCTCGGCCGTTCCGACGGCGCAGCGGTGAATCGACTGCAGCGGGAGGACCGGCTGCCCTGAGTGTTGGCGCCCGTTGTCTGCGCTGGGAGACACCGACGACGAAGCAGCGGAGCGCTCGGCGATCGACTCGGTACCGCTCAAACCGATGTCATCACGCCGCATCATCCGCTCGCTTCCATGAAGAACGCAGGGTAGCGCCGGGCGATTTTCTTGCGCCGCTGGTAGGCCCGCGCCAGGTCGAGAAAGATCTCCAGATCGCGGTCGATGTGTGTCGCGACCTTATCGAAGAACAGCACGCGGATCGGTAACTCATCATAATCGCTGCTCACCGCCGGATACACCGCTTCGCTCACGATGCCGTTCATACACGTGAACGGGCTGATGTCAATAACACCGTCAGCGCCCTTGCCGTGCAGGTACGCGGCCTTACCGACGCTCACCGACATCTCACCGTGCGAACCGGTCATCGGTAGATAGGGCTCGGCACGCTTAACAACCTCACGGAAATCGTGCGGCTCTTCGTATCCGACGAAGTCGTCCTTGACCGGCGCGAGCAGTTTCTGCTCGTACTGATGCTGGTAGTGACTCTTGAGCTTGAGCTTGAGGAACTTCGTGTTGAACCAGCCGTCTTCGCGCAGGCAGTCCGTCTCGCGACACCAGTTGGTGTACCAGATCCACTCGGAGATGTCCGCCAGCCAGCACTCGCCGCCGAGCTGTTCGACCCGCCGGGCGATGTCTTCGTTGCTGAATGTGTTGTGCCGACAGTAAATCTCACCGACGAGGCCGATCAGTGGGCGCCCCTTCACATACTCCGCCGGCACAGAGCGAAAGCGATCGCGTACGCGAGTGACGACGTCCACCAGCTCGCGCAGTTGCTCACTGGCCGCGCGGCCAGGTCTTGAGAGCGCCGTTTCAAACTCCCGCAGTGCCGACTCGAACGCCGCATCGGCCGCACCCACCGCCGTCTCGTATGGACGCGTCTTCAGCAACAACCGCGTCGCCAGATCCGACACAACGACCCCCATCCACGCGGCGTGCATGAGCCCCGCCGCCCCCTCACCGATGCCATCGTACCCGTCACTGCTGCTCGGCGAGAAGACCAGTGCATCCCCATAACCCTCGGCGCCCAACACCTGCCGCAGATACGTCGCGTACTGCCCGAACCGACACGGCCCCGGTGCCCGCGGCATGAAGAACGCTGCCTTGGCTGGCTCAAATCCTGGCTGCCGACAGATGCGCAGAAAATCGCCCAGCGTGATCTTGTGCGGCAGGCACTCTTCGCCCCCGCTGTGCAACCCACCAATCTCGAGCGTGTCGGCGTTTGAGTCGGGCGTGATCGTGGCATCGACACCGGCCGAGCGAAACGCCGCCGCCATCATCCGGGCTGTGGCGTGGGCCATTTGGGGGATATAGAGCGTTCGTCCGGCGAGCACTCCGCCACTCCGCTGCTCTTGCACGTCCGCCACCATCGCAATATCCCCTTACTATCGAGATATGCCTCGCACCGCGTCATCATGCCGGCGTCATTCGAATGCCCGTCGAACTGCAACGTTAGGAACGGCTTGCCGGACGCGGGCCGCATGAAGCCCTTGATGAACGAATCAGGACCACACTTGAAGTTCGTCACGTAGATGATGTGCAGGTTCTCATGCCGCGCGACGAGCTTTCCCGCGGCCACGATACGCCGTCCGTAGGACCAGTACATGTTGTCCGCCACGTCCGCGATCTCGATGTCGTCCAGCGGCAGGCAGTCAATCGGCAACACGTTCACGCCGTACTGCTCGCGCAGCTTGCGGGCCACCGACAGGCTGACGCCGGCATCGTGGATGTTGTACGGACGCCCCGCCAGAACCATGCCAGGCGCACCGAACTTAATCAACTGGTCGAGCGCCTCGCGACCGGCCGCACGGTAGCGGGCGCGGAACATGTCCTGCGCCGCCATGCCCTCATCAAACGCACGTCGGGCGACGCTCTTCTTCACGCCCAGGTCGGCGGCGGTCCGCACCAGCTCGCGCTTTACCGCGTCGAGCCCCTCCTGGAAGCTCAACCGCGGACAGAGAATCCGTCCCCGCCAGTTGCGGAACGGCGGCGCCTGGCGCACGACGAACGGCAGCGTCGAGCCCCACGGGCACACGTAGCTGTTCAGATCGCCCTGCTTCTCGGTCCCTGCCAGCAGATTAGGCAGCCAGATGTAATCGACGCCTTGCTCCACCAGTTCCGCGACGTGGCCATGCGCCACGATGATCGGGAAGCACGGCTCCGCGACAACGCTGTCCATGCCCAGCCGTGCAACCCGACGATTAGTCTCAGAAGAAACCTTCACGCGCAGCCCGCAACCGCGGAAGAACGTCCGCCACAGCGGCAGAAAGTCCCACGTGTACATCGCTAGCGGAATACCGATCGTAATCGTCGCGTCCAGCGAATCACCGTCATCGTCCGCGTGAAGCAGCTCGTTGCGCAACGCAACCAGGTCCGGGATGTCCGGCTTACGTTCCGACTTGGCGCGTTTGCGAAAACGATCGGAGCACTTGTCGCCCCAGAACGTCTTTTCGCCCGCGACGTCGAATTCCTGGATCGAGCACTCGTTTCCGCAGCCGTGGCACTCAAACTCGCGCAGCGCGTAGTCGACGCCGCTCAGGTCATAGCCGCGGAAACGCGTCGAGCTGCCGGTCGAGCGAATCCGGTCACGGGCGAGCAACGCCGCCCCGATCGCGCCCATCACTGCGTTGTACGGCGGAACGATGACCTCCTTGTCGATGATGATGCTAAACGCTGCCGCGACGGCGTCGTTGTACGCCGTGCCGCCCTGGAAGAACACACAATCGCCGATCGACCGCCCGCGAACGACGCGATTGATGTAGTTGTAGGCAACGGAGTACGCGAGCCCCGCGATAACGTCCACCCGCTCCGCCCCCCGCTGCATGCACGTATTGACATCGCGCTCCATGAACACGGTGCAGCGCTCACCAAGCTTGATCGGCGCCGACGAACTCAGCGCCAACTGGGCAAACTCCCTTTTGATCGAAACGCCAAGCTCCTCCGCCCGCTCCTCAAGAAAAGACCCAGTCCCGGCAGCACACGCCTCGTTCATCGTGAAGTCAACAACGACGGCCCCCCCCTTCGTGCCTCCATGCCTGCGTGCCTCCGTGCCTTCTTCTTCCACACGAATGTACTTCGAATCCTGCCCCCCGATCTCGAAGATGGTGTCCGGCCGCCGGCCGAGCAGGCGCTGTCCGATGAACGTCGCCCCAGTCTTGTGCGCCGTGATCTCGTCGTTGACGCTGTCTGCGCCGACCAGTTCGCCGATCAGCTCGCGCCCCGATCCAGTCGTGCCCACGCCCCGGACGCGCACGCCCCAGCCAACGGCCTCCTCCATCTCGTGCAGCGAGCGCCCGACGACCTCGATCGGGCGCCCTTCCGTCCGCGTGAAGATCGAGTGAATCACTTCGCCGGCGGTGTCGACTAGTACGAGCTTCGTCCCGACGGATCCAATGTCGAGCCCCAACCACGCATCGACCGGATGGCCGTCCGCGGGAAACTCGTACTGCCGGACGTCATCACGCAACAGCCGGACGCGTTTCAACGTCAGCGGCCGCGCGCGGGCGAACTCCGGTGCCGGGCGCTCCACGCGCGCGTCGAGCCGTGCAATGCCCGCCGCGACGTCGCAGGCGTCCTGCTGCATCGCATAGAGCGCGGCCCCGACCGCGGACAGCGCATCTGCATGTGCGGGTACGAACAGATCATCCTCCTTGAGTTCGAAGACATCCCGCAGCGCCGCCACCACGCCCGCGTTCGCTGCTACACCACCCAGCAAAGCCACCGGCGTCTCGACCGGTCGCCCCTTCACGACAGCCGACTTATAGTTCGCCGCCACCGCGTGACACAGCCCCGCCAGCACCTCCGGCGGCGCGAAGCCCTTCTGCTGCGCATGGATCATGTCGCTCTTGGCGAAGACGCTACAGCGGCCGGCGATCTGCGCTGAGCGGTCAGCCCCCGCCACCACCGCGCCGATCTCGGCCACGTCGAAGTTCAGCCGCGTTGCCTGCTGGTCAAGAAACGCCCCGGTGCCTGCGGCACAATCGCCGTTGGCACTATAGTCGATGATGCTCAGCGCCCCGTTCTCACCGTCAGGCGCCAGACGCAGATACCGGCTCGACTCGCCGCCCAACTCGAACACGGTCCGAATCTGCGGATACAGTCGGCTCATGGCGCGGGCCACGGCCTGAAACTCGTTGCACACCGGCGCGCCGAGCACGTCGGCCAGCAAGTGCCCGCCCGATCCGGTCACACCCGCCGAAACGACTTCGGCACCATTCAGTTGATTCAGAATCTGGTGGAGCAGCCGGTCCACCGTTGCGAGTGGCTGCCCGCGTGTCCGCTGAGCCGCGGTGCAGTAGATCGCCACATCGCCGTTGTCGCCGCCGGCGTTCACGCAACTCAACAAGCCCCCGACATCACGCGTGCCGACTATCCCCCGCGCGTCCGCCGATACGACGACCGCGACCTTCGCACTGACTGCGCCGACGTCGATTCCCAGGTGGACGCTCATGCGGTCATCTCACGGTCGAAGCGTTGCTACAACTCCACTCAGCAGCTCTGTGCGCAACGCAGTGGTGCATATCTGAAACAGCCCGGTCGCACACCTCAGAAGCGTAGCACACCGTGTCGGTGCGCATTCGTCAAGGAAGTAACACGACTATGCACATACGTTAGTGGACCCAGCATCCCCGCGATGTTCGGTTTGGTGATTCCCCCGTTCGCGCGCGTGCAGCCGCTGACGGCTAGTCCTGCCGATCCGCCGGCTCGTCGTGGTACTGCTCGCGCTTCTGGCCCTGCTCCGCGGAATCGTCGTGCGGCACGCGCCGGTCAGACGGCGGCGCGTGCAGCTCGTCCCGGCGCCGCGGCTCCTCGTCGGTCTTGTCCATCTCGTCCGAGATGTCGGACAAACCGCGCTTGAATTCTTTGAAGGCGCGCCCGATCGAGCGCGCCACTTCCGGCAAACGGTTACCGAACAGCAGCAGCGCGACAAGGCCGATGACCAGCCAGTGAATCGGACTGAATCCGCCCATGCGGAACACCTCTAGTTCGTGCGCGTGGTCTGCCGCCGTGCTACCCGCGACCATCGTATCGGGACGTTCAGCGCGGCCGGTCAGAATCGGCAAACCACTGCCGCCATTATCAGTTATCGTCGCGCGGCTGTCAAAAACCTCATACTGATGCGCGCCGGCCGCTTCGGCAGCAACTCTGAATCCGGCTATCATCCGTCCTCTTCGATGACCGCCATGCAACGAATCCTGCCGTTTCTCCGCTCGGACGATCTGCCGCTGCTGACGCGCCGCAATTACGCGGCGGAACTGCCCCAAATCGCGCTATGGGGCGTGGTGGCCGGAACGGTCGAAGGCAGCATGGCCAGCGTCGTCGCGTCCAAGACATTTCAGGCCTCCAGCCTGCTGACCACCGTCGTGTGGGCACTGCCGGTGCTCATGAATGTCCTGAACGTGGCCTGGGGAGCGTTCCTGCGGGGACGGCGGCGCCTTCCAGTCTTTCTGCTGCTCTCGTGCTGCGCTTTGGCTGCGGTTGGCTCCATCGGCTTCACGTCAGCCGCTTGGCAGCCCTGGGGTGGCTGGGTCTTCGCACTCCAAATCGCGTGTACGCACCTGTTCATCTCCGGGCTGATCAACCTGCGCAGCACGATGTGGAAGATCAACTACCCGGTCACACATCGCGCCCGGATTGCCGGTCGGCTCCAGATGGTACGAATGCTGCTGTCCGTGCTGACTAGCGCAGCGTTGAGCCTGCTTTACAACTACCAGCCGGACGCGTATCGCTTCGTCTACCCCGCGGCGGCGTTGGTCGGACTGTTCTCGCTCTGGCCGATTCGCAGAATGCGCATGCGCGGCGAACGGGCCGAACTGCGTCACCTGCACGACCACTTGGTGGGCCACATCGGTCCTGATTTGCCGTGGCACCGGCGCTTCCGCAGGGCGCTCGCCGAGGCAGGCTCCATCCTATGGACCGACGGCCTTTTTGCCCGGTACATGCTCGCACAGTTTCTTTTAGGTGCCGCTAACTTCTTCACCGACCCGATCCTGGTCAACGCACTGACCAAGGACCTCGGCTTCGACTACCTGAGCGCCCAGGCGGTCCTCTACGTCATTCCTACCACGGCCTTGCTGATCTCCATCAACTTCTGGGCCCCCTATTTCGACCGCGTAGGCGTGTTACGTTTTCGCATCGCTAACAGCTTCTGCTGGCTGATGTCGTACGTCGCAGCCGCCGCCGCTATGCTTATATTCGACTTCGGCGGCCATAAGTTCATCGCCGCCACCGTCGCGATTCTGGTGGTCGGACGCGTGTGCAACGGGCTCGGCCGCGGCGGCGGCGCCATTGCATGGACGCTGGGCCACCTCCACTTCGCCCGTCCGCACCAGGCCGAACTCTATATGGGCATCCACGTGGGGCTAACCGGGCTACGTGGCCTGCTCATGCCCCTGGCTGGGCTCTGGACCCGCGAGGCGTTCGGGTATCCGGCGTTGCTCTGCGCGGTAGGCTTCGCATTGGCCGGCCACGTCCTCTTCTGGCGTCTGGCGATCAAGTCCGGCTCTACACGTCCGCCGGCTTCGTAATGCACCGGCCTCCCCACTAGACGGGATTTCGTCAGCGTTCGGCGAATTATTTGCCGACGTTGTGTGAATCGCCTTGCGGTGACAAGTTGAGACGCTACGCTTTACACAGGTAGCAGTCGCGCTAGATGCACTAGCTGGAATACAGGTCGCTCTGAGCTACCACAAGATGTTGATGAGGTCACCAACGATAGAGCTTAATCGGGGACCGCACATACAAAGCTGATTTCATCGCTCGGAGGGCGATTGGAAGGAAGCGAGCGAGCGTCACCCAGCGCTCGCTTTTTTTGTTGCCCGGATGTGAGCAGTCGTAATCGACGTCATTGCTCCCTGGCACGGGTACGTCGAGTACGCGTTTCCCCCTACGGCGCCAAGCCGCGCACCGCCTCACAAAACGTGTCATACGCCGAGCGCACTTCGCGCAACGTGTCACCACCGAACTTGTCGAGCCACGCGCGCGCGAGCTCGAACGCCACGACGTTCTCGGCCACTACGCTCGCCGCCGGCACGGCACACACGTCGCTGCGCTCGTAGTCACTACGTTCTGGCCGTAACGTCTTCAGGTTGACGCTGTCCATGCCCTGCATGAGCGTAGCGATCGGCTTCATCGCCGCGCGCACGACCAGCGGCTGACCAGTCGTCATGCCTCCTTCAAGCCCGCCAGCACGATTTGTCTTGCGGACGAATCCGAAGTTGGCCGTCGTCCGCTGCGCGGCGTCGAAGTACAGCGCGTCGTGAACTTGACTTCCCGGGCGGCGCGCGCACTCAAAGCCCAACCCAATCTCCACACCCTTGAACGCCTGCACCGAACCCAGCGCCTGCATCAAACGCCCGTCGAGCTTCTCCTGCCAGGAGAAACATGAGCCTAATCCGGGCGGCAAACCGAACGCGCGCACTTCAACCACGCCGCCCAGTGTGTCCTTGTCGCGCTTCGCTTGCCGAATCGCGTCGATCATCTGATCGGCGACGTTCGCGTCCGGCGTGTACACCTCATTCCTGCTCCGTTCGGCCACCAGCGCATCCGCCAGTGCATCGTCGCCTACCTGCGCCTTCACCGGCCCGAGTTCGGCGACGAACCCGACCACCTGCACGTCGAACTCACGCAGCAGACACTTCGCCAGCGCCCCCGCCGCCACACGCGCCGCGGTCTCACGCGCGGATGCGCGCTCCAACGTCTCGCGGCAGTCGTTCGTCAGCCACTTGATCGCGCCCGTGAAGTCGGCGTGGCCGGGGCGCGGGCGGTTGATCTCCGGCGCGTCGTTAATACGAAAGTCCCGGTTCGGAATCTGCATCACCAGCGGCGAGCCGATCGTCACACCGCGCCGCACGCCGCTGAGCACCTCCACCGCATCCTGCTCGATCTTCATGCGCCCCCCCCGGCCATACCCGCCCTGCCGGCGACGCAACTCGCCGTTGATCAGATCCAGGTCGACGCCCAGACCGGCCGGCAGGCCTTCCACCAGCGCGGTCACAGCACGGCCGTGCGACTCACCCGCGGTCTTGTACGTCAGCTCCGCCATTCGATCTCCTGCCGGCAACACGCGGCGGCTCATCGTACTCGTCGTGCGCGGTCGAAGAAACCGGGCTTGCGTTGACGATAGATAGGTGCGTACCTACGTTGCGCGTGCGTGGCCGTCGCCAGTCACGGCCCACTCTGACTACCATCGGCCTCTGCCCGCGTGATTCTATGAGCAAAGACGCCAGCCCACCGCCGAATCCCGCACTCCGCCCGCTGCCGGTGCTGCGCGCCATGATCGACGCGATCGATCGCGAGATCCTGCAACTGCTCGCCCGCCGAAACGGCCTCATCGCCGACGTGGCCGAGCACAAGCGCGAGCATCACGTTCCGATTCGCGACTTCGAACGCGAGCGCGAGATCATCGACGACCGCCGCCAACGCGGGCAATCCCTGGGTGTAAACCCCGACCTGACCGAGAGCATGTGGCGGCTCATCATGTGGGCCAGCCGCGACCGGCAGGCCGCACTCAAGGCCGAGGTCCCCCCGGAGATCGAACCACGCACGATCGCGATCATCGGTGGCAAGGGCGGCATGGGGCAGTGCCTAGCCCAGATGTTCGGCGACCTCGGACATGCCGTAATGATCGCGGACGTCGACACGCAACTGAAGCCGGCCGAGGCGGCCGCGACGGCGAACGTAGTTGTGATCAGTGTTCCGATCCAAGTCACGGAGGACGTGATCCGCGAACTGGGGCCGCATGTTCGCGCTGATGCACTGCTCATGGATGTCACGTCTACGAAATCCGGGCCGGTCGCAGCCATGCTCGCCGCGACGAACGCCAGCGTGGTCGGCACACACCCGTTGTTCGGTCCGTCGGTACACTCGTTGCAGGGTCAGCGCGTCGTCCTCACACCCGGCCGCGGCGACGAATGGCTCGGATGGCTAAAAACGATGTTGCACGCCCGCGGATTGGAAATCGTCGAGACGACGCCGGAGGCGCACGATCGCACAATGGCGGTCGTGCAGGTGCTGGTACACTTCTCCACGGAGGTAATGGGCAAGACGCTCGCGGCGCTCAACGTACCCATCGATGAGACGCTACGGTTCATGTCGCCGATCTACCTGATGGAGTTGCTGCTGACTGCCCGGCACTTTGCGCAGTCGCCGGAGCTCTACGGCGCGATCCAGATGTCGAATCCCGCCAGCCGCGACGTGACTACGGCGTATGTCAACGCCGCCCACAAGTTGGAGCAGATCACCACTGCGCAAGATCAGGCCGCGTTCGACGACGTGTTCCGCGACGTGCGTGCTTTCTTCGGCAACTTCACGACCCGCGCGCTCGAGCAATCGGACTTTTTGATCGACCGACTGGTCGAGCGGTCGTGACCGCTTCCGGTTTATCGGACGCTTCGCCGCGCGGGCTTCGCGCACCGCTGAGCGGGCTGGCTTGACGCGAAACACCCCATCGGTATACTGCGATGTTCTACCCCTAGTCTGGGCCTGCGGGCTCGGTATGTGTGGAAAAACACTATGAAGACGGCAAACAAGAGCTATCTCGCGAAAGCCGGTGAAGTCAACCAGAACTGGTACGTCGTTGATGCAACGGATCAGGTCCTCGGTCGCCTCGCCGTACGAATCGCTACGGTCCTGATGGGCAAACACAAGCCAACCTATACGCCGCACGTTGACACCGGCGACTGCGTCATCGTTCTCAACGCCGGCAAGGTGAAGGTGAACGGGCTACACAAACCGGAGCAGAAGGTGTATCAGCGCTATAGCGGCTACGCTGGCGGTCAGAAGGTAATCCCGCTGGGTCGCATGCTGCAGCGTTATCCGGAGCGTGTACTGCACGAAGCCGTGCGTCGGATGTTGCCGAAGAACGCCCTCGCCCGCCACATGATCAAGAAACTCAAGCTATACAACGGACAGGAGCACCCGCACCAGGCCCAGCAGCCTGACCCCCTGCCGGTGTAGACGGTCAGTTATTCGTGAGGAGCGCGCGTCGTGACCGAAGAGCAAACGCCTAACCCAACGCCGAACAACGAACCCGAGGCTGCGGCCCCCTCCCCGCCGGCAGAGACGCCGGCGCCGACGCCTCCGCCCCCTCCGGCCGAGGTTCCCACTCCTGCCGCAGCGCCCCCTGCGGAAACGGTACCGGCCGCGCCGGCCGAAACCGCGACGCCCCCCGTTGATTCGCCGATCGCTGCCGCGGAACCGGCTCCCGCTCCGCCGACTCAGCCCGCCGGGCTCCACCTCGGCACCGGACGCCGCAAGTCGGCGATCGCCCGTGTGCGACTCGTGCCCGGATCCGGGAAGTTTGTGATCAACCGACGGGAAATCGACAAGTACTTCACCGAGCCGCAAGATCAAACGGACGTCACCGCGCCGCTCCAGGTGACCGGCGTTATCAATCAATGGGACGTCCAGGTCCGCGTTCACGGCGGCGGCCATACCGGCCAAGCCGGCGCGATTCGCCTGGGTGTCGCCCGTGCCCTTGTCAGTGCTCACGAGCAATTTGAACCGACACTGCGCGACGCCGGGTTCCTCACGCGTGATGCCCGTCGCGTTGAGCGCAAGAAATACGGCCAAAGAAAGGCGCGTCGGCGCTTCCAATTCTCGAAGCGCTAGCCGCTAGCGAGTGGAGAGTGTGTGTTGGCGAGCCGCGTCGGTTTCACCGATGTGGCTCGTTCTCTTTGGGGCGGATTTCCGACATACTGCACACGAGTCCGCTGAACGAATCGAACTGGCCCGCCGCCGCCCGGAGTGTGCTCGTGACCGATCGCCCTCCTTTTGATCCGCGTCGCATCCGCAAGCCGCCCGCCAGTGAGCGCAACGTCCCCGGAATCAACGTGCTCTCGGTTCGCCAAGTGAACGACCTGGTCAGCGGAGCGCTGGCCGCGCACGTGCCGTCCACCCTGCATGTGCTCGGCGAAATCAGCAACCTCTCGCAGCCGTCCAGCGGCCATCTCTACTTCACGCTCAAGGACCCCAACAGCGAGCTGCGCTGCGTGATGTGGCGGAGCACGGCTGCCAAGCTGAAATTCACACCCGAATCCGGCATGGAAGTCATCGCCACCGGCGGCATCGAAGTCTACGCCCCCCGCGGCACATACCAGCTCATGGTCCGCAAGCTTGAGCCGCGCGGAGTCGGCGCACTTGAGATCGCCTTCCGCCAGCTTCAAGAACGACTGGCGAGTGAGGGGCTGTTCGACGCCGATCGCAAGCGTCCGTTGCCGCGCATCCCCCAACGCGTCGCCCTGGTGACCAGCCCCAGTGGCGCTGCCGTGCGCGACATGATTCGCACGATGCAGCGGCGTTTCCCGGCGATCGACGTGCTCCTGTTCCCCGTTCGGGTGCAGGGTCCCGGCGCGGCGGAAGAGATTGCAACTGCGATCCGGCATCTGAACACCCACGCGGAAATGTTCGGCGGGATTGACGTGATCATCGCTGGCCGTGGCGGCGGCTCGATCGAGGATCTCTGGGCGTTCAACGAAGAGGTCGTCGCACGGACCATAGCCGCCAGCCGCATTCCCCTCGTCAGCGCGGTGGGCCACGAGACGGACGTGTGCATCAGTGACCTGGTTGCGGACGTCCGAGCAGCCACGCCGACCGCCGCCGCCGAGCTGGTGGCGCCGGACCAGAACGAGCTGGCGGAGCTGGTGTCGCAGCTCGTTCAGCGCGCGACCCGTGGACTGCGAACGCGACTCGACCTCGCCCGGGCTGAGTTGCGGGCCGCGCTCGCGTGCGACGGAATTGCGCGCCCGACGGCACGCGTCCGCGAGCAAACTCAGCTCCTGGATGACCTCCTGCAACGCACTCGCTTCGCCCTCATTGAACAGGCCCGCGCCGCGCGCGATCTTTTCAACCGCAGAGCCGCGGCGCTCCTGCGACTGGGCACAGGAGTCCAGTATCACGTCGCGGCGCGACGACTCGAGCGCGCGCAACGCCTGCTGGACGCCAATGTCGGCCGAGGCCATCTGCGCCGCGAGCGCAAACTCACCGAGCGGCTCACGCGTCTGAGCCAATCGGATCCGCTGCCAGGAATCCGACGACAACGGGATAGGCTCGCCGCACTGCTGCGCCGCGCCGCAACGGCGCTGGCCGCGGGACTGCTCCTGCGAAGACAGATGCTCGACGCGCGCATCGCCAACGTCGTCGCCTGCGACCCGCGGCAGGTGCTCCGCCGCGGCTACAGTGTCACGCGTGACGCCCACACGCGCAAGCTGATCCGTTCTACCGGTGCGATTCGTGATGGACAACGCATTATCACCGAGCTGGCAGACGGCGAGTTCCGGTCCACAGCGCAGGATCCGCGTCAGCCGGAGCTGTTTGACTGATTACCGGCATCGCTGCAAGCCCTCAACGCGTCCGGCGCGGCAGGGTCGGGTCCGATTATCGGCCTATCGTTGCAACTGTTCCATCCGGCCGCGGCGCGCCCCGAGATTCCGCTTGCGCCGTACGCCGCATGACGCCGAGAGAGTCAGGTATGCCACGCAAAGTTCTGGTTGTGGAGGACGACGATCTCGTCCGTACCGTCTTGCGCAAAGCGTTCGAGAACTCAGGCTACCATGTCTCCGAGGCCGCGGACGGTGCCGAAGCACTGCGCGCAGTGGAGGCGACCCCGTTCGATCTCGTCGTGACCGACATTCTCATGCCGGAGAAAGACGGCCTGGAGACGATTGCGCAGATCCGTAAGCAGCAGCGTGACATCCCCGTTATCGCGATCACCGGCGCCCAGGATCCGCACTACCTGGTGAACGCCGCCGGTCTGGGCGCCGCGCGCGTGCTCACCAAGCCCTTCCCCCCCGGGCAGCTCGTCGGCATCGCCGAGGAACTGCTCAACACTACTCCGGCCTAGCGTCATCCCAGAACGCAGCGTGGAATCTCCCTACACTGGGGCGAATCTGTCGATCCGAGAGTGGTTCCCTCCTCGTTGCACGCGCCGGGATGCCGATTGCCGCGGGCGATTGCTGCGCTACCGCACGAACTTCGGCAACGTGAAGACTACGCCCTCTTCCGGCGCTTCGATCTCTTCAGTCACGATGGAGCCGCGCGACCGCAGGTACGCCAACACGCTCTGCACAACGTCCTCAGGTGCGCTGGCGCCTGATGTCACGCCCACGTGCTGCACGCCTTCCAGCCACTGTGGATCAATCTCGTCGGGTCCGTCGATCAGGTAAGAGTTCGTTCCGCGCGCCCGTGCGACTTCGGTCAGCCGGGCAGAGTTCGACGAGTTCTGTGACCCCACCACCAACAGCAACTCGATCCGCGGGCTGATCTCCTTGACAGCGTTCTGCCGATTCTGCGTCGCGTAGCAGATGTCATCCGACGGCGGCAACTCGAGATGCGGGTACTTCGCCCGCAGCGCCGTGACGATCTGCTTAGTGTCATCCTGGCTCAGCGTTGTCTGCGTGAGAATGATCCCCTTCTCGTCCGGACCGATCTCCAGCGCCGCTACATCATCCATATCTTCGATCAGCGTGGTGACCTCTGGCGCCTGGCCGGTCGTACCCATCACCTCATCGTGCCCGGCGTGACCGATCAGGATAATGCGATAGCCGCGCTTCACGTACCGTTTGACTTCCGCATGTACCTTGTGAACCAGTGGACAGGTCGCATCGATCAGCCGTAGCTCACGTCGCTTCGCCTCTTCGTACACTGAGGGTGGTGAGCCATGCGCGGACAGGACGGTGACCGCCTGCGAGGGTACTTCATCGAGCTCATCGACGAACACCGCCCCGCGTGCTGCCAGCCGGCGCACCACGTGCGAGTTGTGTACGATCTCCTTGCGCACGTACACCGGCGCGCCGTGCTCCTCGAGCGCCAGTTCGACGACGCGAATGGCCCGCTCAACACCCGCACAGAACCCCCGTGGCTTTGCTACGATCACGTCCATAACGTGACAACTCCTACAGAAACTCTGCCCGAACTCCGCCGCGTCAGTCGCGTGCCCTGATTCTAGGGTCGCTAATCTACTCTACGCTGACAAACTTGCGGATGTTCTCTTCGAGCTCTTCGGGCACCGGTTTCTTGTGCAATTCGATGGGCAGGAACGCCCCGTGATTGTGATCGCTGGCGAGGATGATCATGCGGCCGACGCGCGCGTGGCCTTCTTCCTGCGGGGTGTGCCCCACCACAAACGCTTCCACATCCAGCCGCTCAGCCAACACGTCCAGCACGGCCGTTGACTGGAAGCGCCCCCAAACCAGCGCATACGCCGCCCCACCCGGCTCGTAGTCCGCACGCGTCGGCTCGCGCTCGAAGACAGACAGATCAAACGACTCGGCGTATAAGCCGTCCGGAAGACTGTGGGCCAGGAAGATGCCCTTGGCGGTCCGCGCGGCCAGTGGTAGCGACTCGATGTACGCATTCACGGCGGCGAGCACGTCGCCCGCGTCCGCACCGAAGCGCTGCTCCACACCACGCTCAAAATCCCCCAGCACCGACCGGCCGCCCTTGGTGATTTCGTGGCCGCAAAGCTGCGAGAGCTCGTGGTTCGACTGGAGGAAGAAAACGTTGTCCGGATACTCCGTCTTCCAGAGCGCAGCCTGGAGCAGCACGTCGATCGAGAAATCCGGCGCTAGCGGCGGATCGGGCTCCTCGTGAATCAGCTCGTGCAGGACCACGACGCGCCCCGGGCTACGATCGAGCGCGCAAAACCGCTGCAGCTTCTGGAAATTCCGCTGACTACCGTGCAGGTCGCCGGTCATCACGAGTTGCCCGGCGGCCCCGAACTCAAGCAGCGAGCCACGCCGAATCGGATCCTCGCGATTCAACCCCGCGACATCACGCAGCAGTTGGCAGGCCGTTGCAGCATCTGTCAGATCCAAGTCTCGCACCTTTGTCACGGATTCGCGCTCACTTTGCTGATTCTTGTACGGAGGTGCTGCGTGTCAACTCCGTGCCTCCTTGGCGTCATCCTCCGGCGATTCTCCGTCTTCGGCCAAACCCGGAATATCCTCATCATTAAGCGCGTCATCCGGACGGTGCCCAAGCTCGGCAAGCAGTTCGGCGACATCCGGCTCGCGCAGAACGCCACTGTCCTCATCCTCGTCATCTTCATCGCGCAGCAGCAGGTCCTCATCCAGGGGGGGTTGCTCTCCCGCGCCACCGCTTTCCTCAATCTCGAGCAGGTGCCGCACGACTTCCAGACGCGAGAGTACTTCTTTCATATCGCGCGGGCGATGCTCCTTGTGGGTCTCGCAGCAGTCCATCACCATCCGGGAAAGCGGCACGGGAATCGTCGGATTCAGTTCGTGAGGAGGATCGTTGCCCCGCTGCGATTCCAGCGCGATCCGCGTCGCCCCTGGCGAAGCCACGTTGACCATCGTGCGATACCACTTGCCGGTCATCACCCAGTACATCGTCGCGCCCAGGTTATAGACGTCGGTGCGCTGGTCGATCTCACGCCGTTGTACCTGCTCCGGAGCAATGTAGTCCGGTGTGCCCTGCACGCGATCCTTGGTGTGCCCCACCGGGCAGCTCTGCCCGAAATCGATGATCTTGATCCCGCCGTCTTTGGTCAGCAGGATGTTGTTGGGCTTGATGTCGGCGTGAACCTTGCCCGTCTGGTGCAGCGCGTGCAGCCCCTCGGCGACTTTCGTGAAGATATCGACGATAGGACGCAACTCGGTTGGACTTTCGTCCTCCAATCGCTCCCCCTCGACATACTCCATGATGAGGAACAACTCGCGCGTCTTGAGCCACTTGCGAACGCGCACGATGTCCAGGCAACGGCGCAGGTAGGGGTGATCAAGCTCGCGAGCAACTTCGTATTCAGCCTCGGCCTGCTCAATGAAACGATCGTCGTCCGGCGCGTTGCGCACGACGTGCTTGATGGCCACCTGCCGCCCCGATATCCGTTCCAGCGCCAGACTGATCACTGCCCCCGCACCACGCCCGATGCGGCTGATCACTTCGTAGCCCGGCAATACTGGAATCGTGCGCGACGGCATGTTCTGAAAGCTGTGCCAATGGCTGGAGGCGCAAGCCCTCCACCCGTATGCATGTGTCCCGGTCCCGATTGTCTAATCAGACACGTCACCCATACCACCGGCGCAGCGACCGCGGAATGCCGGCGTCTGAAGCGCGTGTCACCGAATAAGCTAGTCGATAATGTCTTTTCGGACCAGCAGGGCCAACAGGTCGTGATACTGCGCAGGAAGTGCTGAATTGACGCGCGGGTCATTGCCGTCCGCCAGACGAACCGGCAGCAGATGCGTCCCGCTGAGCTGACTCAACGTCGCTATCGTCGCGAGCAGCGTACGCTGTTGTTGGTCGCTGAGCTCCGGCGTGTCCGGCAATCCCAGAAGAATGACTTGCACGCGCGGTCCCGCCGGATGCCATTCGGGTTCGCCCGCCGGATCGATCAGACACACGCTGTCGTCGGCCCCCAGCTCGATCGACGAAAGCGCCGCGAGCGGCTTGAGAGAAACGACTACCTCGCGCGCGGTGCCGCCGCGCTCCGCGCTCAGCAGAGCCTCGCCCTGCCAATGCGTGTGGGCCGCACCGATCCAAGACTCCGCGCACAACAGCACCTGAGCCCCAACAGTCATTGACAGAATCAGTGCGATGACGACCGTCGCGTTACGTTTCTCGGAGGGCACGAGCTTATCCCTTGCTCTACTGGTCAGCGTCCCTGCTGAGAACGGTTTTTACCGGATCTTTGCACTCTCTGCAACTCTGGCCGACGTTTCCGTGACCAGCTCTCTTCTATTATACAGTTCCTATCGGCTACGATGCGCGAAATGCTGCTTCGACGCCTCGTCTTTCTCATCATTCTGACCACGGCGGTCAACCCCACACGGGCCGATACCGTCAAGCTCCGTGGAAAACCGGCCTTTCACAACGTACAGATCCGCGGCCTCCGCGACGGAAAGCTCATATTCCGTGGCGTCTCGCGTGAGACGCTGCGCAAGCCGGTTGCTCAGATTGAATGGCTTGCAATCACCGGGTGTCCACGGCTGAATCAGGCCGAGCAGGCTGCGTATCGAGGCGCGTGGGTGACAGCCTGCGCCGACTACGAGTACGTGCTCCAGGCCACGGATGTACCCTGGGTGCGCCAATGGGCGCAGAGACGCCTTGTTATCGGCTACGACGGACTCGGACAGTTCGATCTGGCGGTCGAGCAGTACTCGGCGTTGCTAGCGGATGGCGCAGGCCATGCCACCGTCTCCCCTGGCAGGCCTTCGGCGAGAGGCTCCGTTCAGAATCGCCGCGCGATTGAATTGCTGAGCGAGCAGCAACATTCGGGCAGCTTGGCAAAGCCTAGCCGAGAGCTCCTACTACAACTTCTTATCTTCGAGGATGTTACGCCTGACATCCTGGTTCGGCGCCGTGAGCCGCATCCGGAATCGCAGCCGAAATCGCCTGATGAGGTGCCATCCCTCGGCATTTTACCTCCTGCGACAGCCCCCGCCATCCCGCCAGCGCAACCACGCGTACGCACCTACTTGCCGGCAGACACGTTTCTGCTGGCCGCCGTCGATGACGCCCTCGCAGAGGACAACGCGACCCGCGCGGGGCGCTTGGTGAATTCGTCCCTGCCCTTCGTGTCTCCAGCCGATGAACCGCGGTGGCGTTTCCGCCAAGCACGCGTCTGGCTGGAAAACGGTCGTCACGCCGAGGCCGGCGCGGCCTTGCTCGACGTACATGATCAGCTATCACCAGCGTCCCGCGCGTGGGCACTATACTATGTCGGACTCGCGCACGAGCGCATGGGCCGCAACGACGTCGCACTGCGCTACTACCAGGATCTGATCGCCGACGATGGCGGGTCGGCTGACGTGCAACGTGCTGCCCGGGCTGGCTTGGACCGCCTCCGCGCAGAGCATTGAACTCCGTGAGCATCTGATGGATCGGCAGGCTTTGACATACTTCCTTGAGACGTTCGGCTGCCAGATGAACGTGCTCGACAGCCAACTGGTCGAGGGCCAGTTGCAGGCGCACGGCCTCCGCCGCGTCTCGTCGACGCGCGACGCCGATCTGATCATGTTCAACACGTGCAGCGTTCGCCAGCACGCGGAGGACAAGGTGCTTTCGCGGCTCGGCGAACTGAAACGCGTCAAGCTGCACCGACCAGACACCATTATCGGCGTGCTCGGTTGCATGGCCGAGCGCATGAAGAACGAGCTCTTCGAGCAGGCACCGCACCTCGATCTGATCTGCGGCCCCGGCGAGTTGTTCCGGCTGCCGGAGTTGCTCGCTGACGTCGCCGAGTCGCGGACGCCGGTCGCGGCTCTGACGGATTCGCTGTCGCGCCGGACGTCCAAGGTTAATCGCGGCCATGAAGTCGATCCGCTGGAGGTGCTTGACCAGTCGCGCACCACCGACGTGTCGGCGAACGTGCTGCAGGCCTACGTGCGTGTGCAGCGCGGTTGCGACAAGTTCTGCACCTATTGCGTCGTGCCGTTCACGCGCGGCCCGGAGCGCAGTCGGCCGCCGGCGCAAATCGTCGACGAGGCCCGTCGCCTGGTAGACGCCGGCTGTCGCGAGATCACGCTGCTGGGACAGACCGTCAATTCCTATGTGCATCCGGAAGACGGTCGCGCGGTGCGCTTCGCTGAACTGCTCGAGCGCGTCAACGACATCGACGGTCTCGACCGATTGCGTTTCGTCACCAGCTTCCCGGCAGACTGGGACGAAGACATCTTCCGCGTGATGCGGGACTACCCACGCGTATGCCCTTACCTGCACATTCCCGCCCAATCCGGATCCGACCGCATCCTCAAGGCGATGAAACGCACCTACACCGTCGCGGAATACCTGCGTCTCATGGACACCGCGCGCGAGTACGTGCCCGACATCGCTCTGGCCGGTGACTTCATTGTTGGCTTTTCCGGCGAGACGGCCGATAACTTTCAGTCGACTGTCGATCTCGTCCGCCGCGTAGAGTACAAGAGCCTGTTCGTGTTCAAGTACTCCGTACGGCCCGGCACGGCAGCGGATCGTAGCCAGCTCGACGACGTGCCGGCGGAAATCAAAGCCCAGCGCAATAACGAGCTGCTCGCCGTGCAGAGCGAGATCAGCCTGCGGCAGAAGCAGGCGCTCGTCGGTCAGACGGTCGAAGTGCTCGTCGAAGGCTACAGCAAGGCCGCCCGCAAGGCGCGCTCCGCAAACAACGGCGAACTCGTCCAGCTCACTGTCCAATCGGAACAGGACCGCGGCAGCGAAGCCACGCGCGAGCCCCTCAGCAACCAGCTCGTTGGCCGCACGCCACACGATCTGATCACGGTCTTCAACGGCACGGCTGACCACATTGGCCGGCTCGTACACGTGCGTGTTGACTCTGCATCGCCGCTAACGCTTTTCGGGCAGATCGCAGACTGACCTGCGTCTCCGTGTCGCTCCAAGCAACCCTGGATCTCCAGCGGCCAAACACCCCTGCCGTTACCCTGCGGACCACAACATTCCGTCGATTACGGAACTTCGTTGACCCGCGGCGCAGACTTGTGTTACGATTCTTGATGTGCAGGTCCGAAATTGAATGGGGCTGTGGTCGTAGCGCGAAGCGGCCGGGGACGAGAATTGGCGCAAACCGGGCGGTTCCCCAACACAGGCGCTGGGCCTGACGTCGCGCTCGCCGCGCCCACAGAGCATCGGACACTGCCGCGTACGTTGAGTAAACGGGCGCTGACGTGGCATAGCTGCCACGCAGTGACTCTTGCATCGTGGGTGGACTGTGCGCTGTCCACTGTAACAGCGCGCACGGGTGCAGCGTCGTTTCGCGCCGGGTACACGCTGGGATTCAACGTCGCGCGCGACGCAACCGCATGGAGGATGGGCAATCATGAGATCCAGAGTGACTTGCGTCGTGTGTGCTGCGCTGCTCTACAGCGTCGCACTGGGTGATGGCCACACGTCAGGCAAACGTTCGGCGCTGGACATCGATCGCATGGCTGCCGCTGGCACGCCCGCCACCGACGGTTTGCGACCGCTCACCAGACCCGATCCCGACACCGGTGTCGGTTCACCTCGCGAGCGCGGGCCGTTGCCGTGCCCGGAGGGCTCTCTGGCCGGGCAGGATTGGAATGCGAACGGCACTTGGTTCTACAGCGACCTTGACGCTGACTTCGGTACCGGCGCGAGCGGCCGCGTGCGTTGCGAGAGCTTCCCGCCACCAGATGGTTGGGACATCCTCGCACCAATACAGGTCATCACGTGGTACGGCACGTACATCGACGCTGCTGCAAACGGCTGCGAGAAGCCGCATGAGTTTAGGATCGAGTTCTATGCGGAAGACGCCGGCAATCCCGGCTTCCCGGATGCCGACGATCCGGTGTACTCCGCGGTCCTCGTACCGATATCGGTCGATCCGATCCTGACCGTGTTCTTTGGCGGCACTCTTCCCGCGACCGCGTATCGATTCGCTTGCGCTCTCGATACGCCGGTCAGCATGTCATCGGGCTGGTTTTCGATCGCCTCAACTGCTGATCTCGACGAATGCTGGCATCTGTGGTGCCCGGCGATGGACGGCGAAGGCGACGGGGTCCGCTGGCAATGGTACGACTCGAACATCAGCGGCACGTTGACGCAGTCGTCTGACCCAGCCGTAGATCTCTGCTACTGCTTTGGCGAATACGTCAGTGGTGTGTGCTGCGATGACCGCACGACGGTCTGTGAAGATTCGAATGAGTTCATCTGTGGTCTGGCCGGTGGCCGTTTCGCCGCCAGCCCGACGACCTGCGCGACGCTGTCGCCGACCTGCGGCGACGCCACCGGCGCGTGTTGCTACGACAACGACACCTGCACCGAGAATCTCACCTACGCACAGTGTGTCGGCGGCAAGACCACCGGCCCGATCTGGCTCAGCCCGCAAACCACCTGCGACCAGTGCTGCACGGTCTTCTGCGATCCGAACGCCGGCGACTTCACGCCGGAGAACGAGCCGACCTGTGCGGACGACTACGCAGACGTGTTCAACGCCGGCTGCAACTCTGACCCACCGACGTTTAGCGCGATCACGTGTGACGAGACCATCTGCGGCGAATCGGGCACCTTCGAGAAGTTGTTCGGCTGCGTCGGCGACTGCAACTGCAACGGCCACATTGGCTTTGACGACATCAACGCGTTCGTGGAGGCACTGCTGTATGCCACGTATTGCGACGGCACGGGCTTCGCCGCTGACATCGGCCGCGACGGTTCAGTCGGTTTCGAGGACATCAACCCGTTCGTCCATCTGTTGACCGCGCTCATCGATCCGCCCTGGACGGATTGTCCCGGACCGCTGACGCCGCCGTTCCGCGACACGGACTGGTTCTCGTACACCGCTGCCGTTCCAACCGGCTTCACCTTCACAGTCGAAGCTGAGTTCGAGGCGGCGATCTTTGTGGTGGGCAACTGCGGCTCGGGCTGCTTGGACGAGTTCACCTTGCAGTCCGCGAGTGCGCCACCCTGCACGCCGACTTCCATCACGACGCGCTGCCTGCCCACAGGCGACCATTACTTCGTCGTCACGACGCAGGACTTCATCGGCGTCCAATGCGGCATGGACTACAAGGCCAGCCTAACGTGCACGACCGCGGACAACGTCTGTGAGATCACCTGCGATCCCGGCGCGTCCCCCGATGGCGTTATTGAAGACGAGAACTGCGACGAGGAGATCAACCTCGGTTGCAGTGGCGACGCTCCGTACCAGTTCACCTCGTTGACATTGGATCCGAACACGCTGTGCGTCAACGTGTGTGGCCTGCTCTATGCGGACAACGGCATTCGTGATCTGGACTACTACACGTTCAATGTACCACACGCTGCCGACCTGGAATGGAATCTGAACTGCGAACTGCCAATCCTGGCGTCACCGGTATTCACGCCGGACATCGTCAACCCAGCCACCTGCGATGACGATTGGTGGTTCCTGATCACGCGGTTCGAGCCGTGTACGTACGACCCGAACGCACCAGCATTTCAACGCGTCGCCGCGGGTGACTGGATTTTCTTCGTATTCCCGGACGACGGCGAACCAATCTTCAACGGCTACCCGTGCTGTTTCGGACAGAACGACTACCTGCTGACGATCTGCGCACCGGAGCCGAATTGCCCGCCGCTGGTGGAATGCGGCACCTTCCCGGTCGAGAACCAAGAAGGCGAGCCGCCGTGCTTCGACGGCTATACTGACACGTACAACTCCGGTTGCGACGGCGATCCGAACAACCCGGGCATGATTCTGGTTCCGGACCCGCTATGCACGTACAACCCGTTCTTCTTCGTTTGCGGCAACGTCGGTTCGTACCAGACTCCGAGCCCGTGGTACGACAGCGACTGGTACGAGTTCACCACGACGGGAGACGCGCTGTGGTGCATCGGCGGTCAGTGCGAGGTTCCGATCGACTACGACATCTACGATGCGGCTCTGGGTTGTGCGGGTGCTCCACTGTGGTCGGGCGTCTTCGCGGCCTGCGAGGATGTACCTGATGAGGACCCGCTGCCGCCGTGGGTCCAGGGTGATCCGGTCCCACCATTGATTCCGGCGGGTACCTACTGGGTCCGCATCGGGCTAGCACCGGGCTTCGACGTTCCGTGCATCCTTCCGCCTCGTGGCAACGAGTACGGCCTGTCGCTGGGCTGCTACACCTGCCCGGAGGCGGCTCACTAGTCGAGCTTGGCTACCGACAAGCTGCGCCCCCGTCAGCACGTCGGTGCAGATATTTCCTCTGTGCGCCAGTTATCGGGCGTTTCGCGAACGCGGCCTCGCTGGTACTGGCGTATGTCCGTCCAATCCGTCATTGACTCGCGCCGCGGGCCCGGTTATCCTTCTTTTGGGACCGGGTTTCACCTGAATGCGTGTGTAGTTCGTCTCAAACACCGCGTAGTGTGAAACCGACCGGGCGCTGGGACGCTCCCTGCCGAGCGGCTTCTGCCTGGGCTGTTAGTTTCCACTCATTTCTTATCGCAGGGGCGCTGCGCGCCAATTTCGCCTGCCCGGCGCCGTCCATCCGCGTCCCCCAATTGCACACCGCGTCGCGCTTTGACGCACCTGTACGGACACCCGCACCAATCCAATTCGTTACCTCGGCCAACCTGCCGCGGCGGGAATCGGGTGCGCGCGCACCCACGCCCGGCTGCCGAAATACGGAAGCGCCCCGTTCGGGGCAACCCGAGTGCGACCGTCGCCCGGACCGGCCGCATTCACGGAGGAATAGAAGTTCAGCAAAGCGGGATTTGCGGCGGCCTCGACCGTAACGCGGACCGCCGCGCAGCGTATTGGAAGGAGAATCTATGAGAACGAGAGCATTGTGTTTGATGTGTACCCTGCTCGTGGGCACCGGCCTGGTGTTGGCCGATGTCCAGCCCGAAGCGCGAAGCGATGCATCCGCTGCGGCAACAACCGCACAGGATGCGGGGACGGCCGGCCTGCAATCGGCCGTCAACGCCCACGTCCTGATCGACGGTGTCGAGTACGCCGTCAACGGGACGACCGGCGAGCGCGCCGTTTGTGGTAACGGCTGTCCGGCAGGTTCACTGGCCGGCCAGGATGCGGGTGGCAACAACTACCCCGCCAGTGATGCCACATTCGTAAACCCCGGGATCGGCAGCGGTCGCATCGTCTGCGAAATCTATCCCTGCCCTGGTGACACCGTTACCGCGCCGATCGGCGTGGTCTCGTGGCGTGGTACGTACATCACGGACGAAGATCCGGCCAATGGCTGTGAGAAGGATCACCTGTTCGAGATCAAGTTCTACCCCGACGCTGCCGGTGCGCCGGACGTCCTCAACCCGGTCGCCACGTTCACGAACGTCGTGCCGGTAAACGCGACCATTATTGGTGAGGACACGCTCAACTTCGGCGGCACGATCCTCGCCGACGAGTGGGAATTCACCGCCGTCCTCGACACCCCCGTCGCGCAGGCCTCCGGTTGGTTCTCGGTTGCTTCGCTTCAGCCGGATCCAAACTGCGTGTTCTACATGGGCCCGTCGCTCGAAGATGATCTGCAGTACTTCCGTTATTGGGAAGATAACCCAACCGGCGGCGCGCTGTTCGGTCCGGTCAGCGTGCACTACTGCTTCGCGGAAAACAAGGCCGGCGCGTGCTGCGACGATCGTACGGCCATCTGCGACGAGAACTCAAATGAGTTCCTGTGTGCCCTCCAGGGCGGCCGTTTCGTGGCTGCGCCGAACACGTGCGCCGACTTCAGCCCGGTGTGTGGCGAAGGCCCCGGCGCGTGCTGCTATGACGACGGCACTTCGGCCATCCTGACGTACGCTGATTGCGTCAGCAGCAAGGCCACCGGCCCAATCTGGCTCGGTCCGGGCACTACTACTGACCAGTGCTGCACGGTTTACTGCGATCCTGGCGTCGGCGGCTTCACGCCGGAGAACGAAGGCCCGTGCGATGACGGCTACGACGACACGTTCAACGCCGGCTGCAACTCGGATCCGCCGTCGTTCCAATCAATCAGTTGCGACGAGACGATCTGCGGCGAGTCGGGCACGTTCCAGGGCATCAGTGGTTGTGTCGGCGACACCAACTGCAACGGTGTGATCGGCTTCGACGACATCAACCCGTTCGTCGACGCGCTGTTGAGCGCCACGTATTGCGACGGCACCGGCTTCAACGCCGACATCAGCATCAACGGTTCGGTCGGCTTCGAAGACATCAACCCGTTCGTCGACCTGCTGACGCAGAATCCGGTTCCGATCACGTGCCCGGGTCCGCTGACGCCTCCGGGCGGCCAGTTCCACGATACGGACTGGTTCCTGTATAGCGCGGCCGTTCCGACCAGCTTTACCTTCACGGTTGAGGCTGAGTTCGACGCGGCAATCTTCGTCATCGGCAATTGCGGATCGGGCTGCCTCGACAACTTCACCGTGTTGTCGACCGCCGCTCCGCCGTGTACGGCGACGTCGATCACGACGCGCTGCCTGCCAGCTGGCGACTACTACTTCGTCGTCACTACGCTGGAGTTCGAAGGCGTCCTGTGCGGCATGGACTACAAGGCCTATCTGTCGTGCGATACCGTCTGCGACGTCTGCTCGGCCGACTGCGACCCGAATGCGTATCCTGATTCCTTCGTCGAGCCCGAGTTGTGCGGCGAGGAAGTCAACCTGGGCTGCAGTGGCGATGCGCCGTACCAGTTTACGTCGCTGGCGTTCGACCCGAATACGCTGTGCGTCAACGTCTGCGGGCAGCTCTGGGCCGATGACGGCACGCGTGACCTGGACTACTACACGTTTAACGTGCCGAACGCGACCGAGCTCGAGTGGAACATCAACTCCGAGCTTCCGGTGCTCTCGTCGCCGATCTTCATGCCGGACATCCTGAACCCCGCCACTTGCGACGACGACTGGTGGTTCCTGATCGCCGAGTTTGCGGCGTGCACGTATGATCCGAACGCGCCGGTCTTCCAGCGCGTCGCATCGGGCAACTGGGTCCTGTTCGTGTTCCCGGATGACGGCGATCCGATCTTTGACGGTTATCCGTGCTGCTTCGGGCAGAACGATTACCTGTTGACGGTTTGCGCGCCGGAGCCGAATTGCCCGGACCTGCTGGATTGCGCCACCTTCCCCGACAACCAGGAAGGCGAGCCCGCCTGCTCGAACGGTTACGTCGACACGTACAACTCGGGTTGTGACGGCGACAACAGCGTCGTCGTCGTCCCGAACGCGTTGTGTACGTACAACCCGTTCTGGTTCGTCTGCGGTAACGTCGGCTCATATCAGAGCCCGAGCCCGTGGTACGACAGCGACTGGTACGAGGTGACAACGACTGGTCCGGCCCTGTGGTGCATCGGTGGACAGACCGAGGTTCCGCTCGACTACGACATCTACGATGCAGCTCTGGGTTGCGCGGGCGATCCGCTCTGGTCGGGCTTCTTCTCGGCCTGCGAAGGTGTGCCGGATGAAGATCCGCTGCCGCCGTGGGTCGTCGGCGATCCGGTTCCGACGCTGATTCCGGCCGGTACCTACTGGATCCGCATTGGTTTGCCCGAAGGCTTCGAAGTGCCGTGCAGCAACCCGGGCGGTGCCGAGTACGGTCTGTCGCTCGGCTGCTACACCTGCCCGGAAGCGGCTAACTAAGGCAACGACCGATCCTCAATCGGTCTGACTGAATAAGTGTCCCAGCAGGTCGGCGGACAACTCCGCCGGCCTGCTTCTTTGCGCACCCGGGCCGCGCGCATACGATCCGCGTTGATGCGAATCTCAGAGTTGCGCCAATGCCCCGCGTGCGACCAGGACCTTCCCGCGCGAGCCGCTTCCTGCCCGACGTGCCGTTTCGACGTTGCGGCGCTTACACACATCTGGATGACATCGGGGCAGTGGGCTCAATTCGCACTACGTTACGCGTTGACGGGATTCGTGATCGGATTCGTTGCGGCGCTCATTTACCCCGGCGGCCCGTCCCGCGCGGCCGCCGCAGGATTCGCACTATTGCTGGCGGTGCTCGCGCCGGCGATCGGGTTGGCGGCGCGCGCCTTGATCGGCGGACGCCTCTCCCATCGATTCGTAGCGGTCGGCGATGACGGAATCCTGGTCGGCCTTCGTACTGCTCCGCTCCTCATTCCCTGGAACGAGGTTCAACGCACCGCAGAACGCCGCGGTGTGGTACGCATCCACCGCAGATCGACCGATCCTCCTGTCGCTCTGGACGATGTGTTTCGTAACCCACTGGAACGAAAGGAATTCTGCGATCTCGTCCGTAGCGAGCTACGCTCTCGCAGGGCTACGGCGGAATAGCCGGATCGCCGGGACACTCCGCGTCACGCAATAATTGCGCGCAGCACTCGTACTACCTAATATGGCGGACGGACAAGATCGTGCGGCGTACGTGAACGTGGGTAGCACCCCGACGCGCACCACATGATCGAACCGCGCTTTGCAGGTGCGTCCGCCGGTGACAAGCGAACTGTCAACGTACACACGCGAAGGAGGAAACACCCCATGTCCCCCAGCAGACTGATCGTGGCCTCGCTGGTGCTAGCCCTATGTGCGGCTGCCGGCGCAGCGCCCGACGCCGACCCCACTACAGTCACGCCATACGCGCTGCCGGACGTCGGAGACGGAGACCCCGGCGACGATCCCGGGCTACCTCCGAACGTCGACTGCCATCCCTTCACGATTACGTACGGGAGCCACAGCGGCTTCGGCTACAACGCGCCCGGCTTTCTCGGAGCCGACTTGCTCATTCGGACGCCCGCAGCGTGGGAAACCTTCTGGCAGACACACACCGGTAATCTCGACCCGGCTCCGGAAGCACCTCCGGTCGACTTCCGCGAGCACATCGTCCTGGCCGTAATCCAGGGCCCTCAGTCCAGCGGCGGCGGACCGAACATCGCAATTGTCGGCATCGAACACGATGGCCCATTCGTGAACGTCATCGTTATGGACGACGAACGCCCCGGACCGCTCGACGTCATCACGAACCCGTTTCACGTGGTGCTGCTCCACCGCGCGTGCCTCCCGCCCCACGCGGCGCTGAGCTTCGCACACGTGGCGCCGCCGCCGGACAGTGCTGTTCTACATGGCCGCGTATTTGCGGCGGACGACAGCAACGAAGGTCGCCCGCTACCCGGCGCGCACGTGACGCTGCACGGCACAGCAGCCGACGAGCCGGTGCGCCACGCGGTGACCGGGCTCAACGGCTCGTATTTCTTCGTTGGTCTGGAACCGGGGCAGTACGTCGCCCGCGCCGAAGCGCACGGATTCGAACCTCAGGAAGCTCCAATCGACCTAGCCCCTAACGCGTTTGTCCAGCACGACTTTACATTGTTGCCGGGTGAGCCACCCGCCCCAGCGGTACTCATGGGCGTTGTGCTGACCGGCGGCGCAGGATTCCTACTTCCCGTGGCTGAGGCGCACATCGTGCTGTTCAACGACGGTGGAATGGCCGCCGACACCATGACCGACGCGTTCGGCTTTTACGTCTTCCCGGAACTGGCCCCCGGTCACTACGGCATTCTCGTGGAGCACCCGGATTTCGCACCGGTCGAAGACGAAGTCGTGCTGCCGCCGGGCGAAATCGTCGTACGACACTTCATCCTGGAAGCCGGACTGCCGCCGGAGTTCGGTGCGTTTGGCGGGCTCGTGCTTGGCGCCGATCCCAGCGGAACAGAGTTCCCCCTGCCGCGCGCCCGCGTCGCGCTGCATAGCGAGGATGGCACGTTCGGCCCGGTGGCGTTCACGAACGATGCCGGTGAGTTCCTGATGGACGACGTCCCCGTCGGCGCGTACATCGCGCAGGTGCACAGCCCGGGTTGGGCCCCCGCCTCGGCCGAGATACAGATTCTCCCGGGTGAACTAACCGAGCACGTGTTCGTGCTGATCCCGGACACCGATCCAACCACGAGCCAGTCTGCGGCACTCGTGAGGTAGTTGACCGCCCGTACGCTGGCCACCCCAAGTTGAAGCGCGGGCAGCGAGGCGTCTGCTTCGCTGTCCACACCGCCACTCGCTGTCAGTACCGCGAATCAGAACGGTACCAGCGGCGCATCGACCGCCGGATCGCAAATGCACAATTCGACTGTGTCCAAGTACACCGTCCACCAGATCATCAGGACAGCGTAGCAGCTAAGCAGGATCCACGCCCCGGCCTCGGACTCCCAGTGGCGCCGCAACCGAAAGAGGATGACGACGCCGATGCCGAACAGCGCGAGCTTGTAAACGGCAGCGCCCAGCGGCCCGAACTCGAGCGCGTGCTGCGCGAGCACGTTGAGTTCCGCGAAGTTTCCGCGCGCCATCTGCGTCTGCGTAAACGCCAGGTCGAACATGTTCAGAACGCACACGACCGCCAACACAAGCGCCGTGCGAAATGAGCGCTCGTGATTAGCCGGGGTTAGTTGGTTGTCGTCGAGTCGTTCACTTCGTTTCCACCCCACGAGATCGAGATGCCAGCGATACACAACAAAACCTTTCCGATACTCATTAGAATTGTAGGCGCCGCTAAGTGGCGCATTTCGAGCTATCGGAAAGTGGCGGTGGGTCGCTGTAGCAAAACCCGTTACGGCGATGCGAAAAAGGGCATACGGTGCAGGAATTCCCGTTTGCGCTGCAGGTATGCAACGGGGATAACAAAACCTGGGCGTGCCCGTGCCCACGCCCGTTTGCTGCAATTGTTAAGACGAAAACGCCGCGCCGATCAAGACTTCGTGCCGGCGGTCCGCGCTTGCGCGATTACTTCTTCCTGCACGTCGCGCGGCGCTTGAGCGTAATGTGCAAACGTCATCGAGAACGTACCGCGACCCTGCGTCATCGAACGAAGCTCGGTGGCGTATCCGAACATCGCCGCCAGAGGAACGTCAGAGGTGATGACCGTAACGTCGCTGCGCAGCTCCGTACCGTGAATGATCCCGCGCCGCGAAGTCAGATCGCCAACCACGCCGCCCTGCAACTCGGTGGGCACCTCGACTTCGACCTTCATGATCGGCTCGAGAATCGCCGGCTTGGCTTTCTGGTACGCCTGCTTGAACGCGTCGCGCGCCGCAACCTGGAACGCGAGATCCGACGAGTCGACCGAGTGGCTCGTCCCATCCTCCAGCACCATTTTTACGCGCACGACTTCGTAACCCGCCAGCGGCCCCTTCATCCGAGCCGTCTGGAAACCCTTGTCACACGACGGAATGTACTCCGTCGGAATCCGGCCGCCGCTGACTAGGTTCTCGAACTCGTAATCCTGCTCGGCTTCGGGCGGCAACGGCTCCATCCGGCCAATCACGTGGCCGTACTGACCGGAACCACCGGTCTGCTTCTTGTGCCGATAGTCGAACTGCGCAGCCACGGTCGGAGCTTCACGGTAGTTCACGCGCGGCGGACTCGTCTCGACGTTGCACCCGTACTCGCGCCGAATGCGCTCCAGGTACACCTCGAGCTGCAACTCACCGACACCTGCGATCACGGTCTCATTCGTCTCGTGGTCGGTCCGGACGTGGAACGTTGGATCCTCGCGAACGAAACGCTGCAGCGCCTTAGCAAGCTTGTCGCGCTCGGCGCCCTTCGCGGCGTTTACAGCCAGCGAGATGACCGGTTCCGGCGTCTCGATGTTCTCGAGCGAGTAGTTGATCTGGTCGTCACAGAACGTATCACCCGACGCACAATCGACGCCGATGAAAGCGACAATGTCGCCTGGTCCTGCCTCAACCACGTCTTCGCGATCGTTGGCATGCATTTTTACCATACGGCTGATACGCGTGGTCTTGCGCGTGCGCGTGTTGCGAAGCTGATCCGACTTCTTGACCTTGCCCTGATAGATGCGGGCGTAGGTGAGCTGTCCGAACGACTCTTCCACGAGCTTGAACGCCATCGCCAGCGCCGGCGCATCCGGATCGGCAGTGATTGCGACCTCAGCCCCGTCATTGTCGATGTCATTCGCGTAGTAGACGATGTCAGTCGGCGACGGCAGGTACCGCACGATCACATCAAGGAGCGGCTGCACGCCCTTATTGCGGAACGCCGTGCCCATCATCACCGGCACAATGTCGCGGGCAATCGTGAGCCGCCGAATGACTTCGTGCAGGCGATCCACCTCCGGCTGTTGGTCTTCCAGCAGCATCTCCATCAGCTCATCGTCATACAGCGACAGCGTATCGAGCAGACCGTGCCGAGCCCTGTCGGCGGCCTCGCGCATGTTCTCGGGAATCGCCTCGCGGCGGACCTCTTCGCCCATCGCTCCGTCAAAGTAGATCGCTTCCATCGTGATCAGATCGATCAACCCTTCGAGTTCCTGCTCCAGCCCGATCGGGAGCTGCAACTGCACGGCTTCGAGACCGAGCTTCTCTTCGATCTCGTTGATCACGCGGGCCGGGTCTGCGCCGACACGGTCCAGCTTGTTGATGAAGGCGATGCGCGGAACGCCGTAGCGCTTCATCTGCCGATCAACGGTCAGTGACTGCGACTGCACGCCGCCGACACCGCAAAGCACCAGAATCGCGCCATCGAGCACGCGCAGTGAGCGCTCGACCTCGACCGTGAAGTCGACGTGGCCCGGCGTATCAATCACGTTGATCTCGTGCCCGGCCCAGCTCACGCTGGTGGCGGCGGATGTGATCGTGATGCCGCGCTCTTTCTCGAGCTCCATGTGATCCATGGTCGCGCCACGATCGCCGCCGCGAACTTCGCCGACGCGGTGAATCCGCCCGCTGTAGTACAGGATCCGCTCAGACAAGGTGGTCTTGCCCGAATCGATGTGGGCTGAGATCCCGATGTTGCGTAGTTTTTGAATGTGTTCCATCGCTTCACCGCTCACTGGTAATTCATTTCCGTTAAAGCAGTTGCAAACTCATCCCGTCGTGCCGGTCGTTTCCGGCATCTATACGTTCTCCAGACCGGTCGCCGACGGCCGGTTGTCGTCAAGACGCTCAGTTTTTCCGCACGGATTGCACGCCCGCGCCTGGAATCGGTCCATCTACCAGTCACGTCGCGCTTCGGAGCCCCCTCGTGCAGAGGGTGGCGCGTGCTCTTTTCATACACGCGTCGCCGCGCAATATCCCCTGCCCTGCCGCTACATTCGGCCCGGCAGTGGCGAACGGAATGTTAGTACGTTAGCAGGCGCGCCGCCGTAATTCAAGCGCAAAGTCCTTCTAAGCTCCTGATTCCGCGAACCTTAACGTCTGTCTAACACGATCGCGGTCGCCGGGACTACTGATCAAGCGATGGCCTGCCTACTCTTCGGACCGAATTGCTGCGATACTGGCCGCGAGCTAGAATCGGGCTCTTTGTGACCATCCACGGGAGCACTGTCTATGTACCATCGCATCCAACAAGCTCCGGGGCGCGTGGCCGACTTGGTGTATTTCTCTATCGCTGCTCTGGTTATCGCCTGCTCCGCAACGAACACCGCCGCCCAGCCCGGCCCCCCCGCCATGCCGGTTCAGACCGCGTCGATCGTCGAACGCGAGGTGCCACCATCCGTGAAGCTGGTCGGCACCGTTCATGAGGACAAGATCGCCGTCGTCGCCGCAGAAGTGGAGGGCCTGATCGCGGCGTTCGAAGCGGACGAAGGCCAGTTCCTGCGAGCGAACGACGTAATCTGTCGGATCGACCCAACCGTCGCGGAGTTACGGCTCGCGGAGGCCAACGCGCGTCTGGCGAGCCTCCAGGCCCGGCTCGAAGAGTTGGAGAACGGCGAGCGCCCCGAGACGATCAAGCGGCTCGAAGCCGCGGTCGAGGAAGCTGAAGCCATCCAGGCCAAGTGGGACTTCGAACAGAAACGCATCGAGTCGCTTTACAACACCGGCCAGAGCAGCGACAAGGAGCTGAATGACGCGCAGAAGGAGTACATTGCGGCGTCGCGCCGTCTGGCGCAGGCGAACGCATCGCTCGAGCTGGCCCGCAACGGCGAGCGGCCCGAGGTCATCGCCCAAGCTCGGCAAGACGTTGCTGCCCAGCAGGCGGTAGTCAGCCGGCTGGCGCGCGATCTGGAGAAGACCGAGATTCGAGCACCGTTCACCGGCGCGATCAGCGACAAGCGCACCGAGGTTGGTGAGTGGATAGACGCCGGCGGCGCCGTGTGCGAGTTTGTCGCGCTGAACACCGTGCGTGTGCGTTTCGACGTGCCTGAGCAAGTGATTCCGTTCGCGCGCACCGGAGCCCCCGCCACGATCGAAGTCGAAGCGCTCAGCAAGACGGCATCGCATGTCATCGCACGCGTGATTCCGCGCGGCTCGACCGCTGCACGTACATTCCCAGTAGAAGTCGACGTCGCCAACGAGCAGCACGTCCTGCTGCCCGGCATGTTCGTCTGGGCTTATGTCCCGGCGGGACCGGTCGGCAAACGGTTGATGGTCCCCAAAGACGCGGTCGTCGCCCGCGGTTTGCAGAAGACGATCTTCGTGCTGCGGCCCGGCAAGCCCAATGGTCCAATGAACGCGATCCCGACGAACGTGGCAACCGGGCTGGAGTTGGAAGGATTGATCGAAGTCCGCGGCGATGGTCTACAAGTCGGAGATCGTGTCGTGACGCGCGCGAACGAGCGGTTGTTCGGACCGACACCCGTGACGCCGATCGACGAGCCCCCAACCGCCCAAGGGGATGAATCGACTCCTCAAACGTCCGTCGCCGCGACCAGCGAATCATGAGACGCGTCGCGTCGATCCCTGCGAAACGACCCCAACTGCACGCGAGGAGTTCGTACCCGTGAATCTGATCCGCACCTGCATCGCACGACCCGTGGGCGTCTCCGTCGGCGTGCTCCTGGTCGTGCTGTTTGGGTTGCTATCGCTGTTCGCGATCCCGGTGCAGCTCACGCCGAACGTGGATGTCCCAGTGGTCACCGTCACGACGCGCTGGTCCGGGGCGAATCCGCAGGAAATCGAGCAGGAGATCGTCGACCGTCAGGAGGAGATGCTGCGCAGCGTGAAGGGACTGCGCGAGATGACCAGTTCCTCCACCGACAATCAGGCCGTAGTACGGCTCGAATTCAATCCCGATGTCGACAAGGACGTCGCCTTGCGCGACGTAAACGACAAGCTCCGGCAGGTATCGGGCTATCCGCTCGAGGTTGATGAACCGACCGTGCAGGCCGCCGACGCATCGATCGACAATCCAATCGCCTGGCTGATTCTGTACTCCGATGATCCCGACGAGAGCGGCAAGGTGCGCGAGTTGCGCGACTTTGCTGAGGACTACGTCAAACCCTATCTCGATCGCGTGCCCGGCGTCGCGTCCGTCAGCGTCTACGGCGGCTGGGAGCGCGAGATGCAGGTGACGCTCGACGCCGGCGCTCTCGCGGCGCGCGGACTTACGGTCGAGCAGGTCGTCACGGCATTGCGGCAGCAGAACGAGAACATCTCCGCGGGCGCTCGATCGCAGGGCAAACGGGACTTCTCCGTGCGTACCGTCGGTCAGTACGAATCACCCGAGCAGGTCCTGGAGACGGTGGTCGCAGACACCCCCGGCGGGCCGGTGTACGTGCGCGACGTCGCCACGGCCGAGCTCGGATTCAAACGTCCGCAGGACTTCGTACGCAGCAAGAGCCAGTTCGTGCTGGCATTTCCAGTGCGGCGCGAAGTCGGTGCGAACGTCATCACTGTCATGGAAGGCGTGAAAGAGGCCATTCAGCGCGCGAACCGTGAAGTCCTCGAAGCCCGCAAGATGCGGCTCGAACTTACGCAGGTGTACGACGAAACCGTCTACATCAACGACTCCATCGCGATGGTGCAGTGGAACATCGTCATCGGCGGTCTGATGGCGATCGGCGTCTTGATGCTGTTCCTGCGCGACTGGCGGGCGACGCTTGTGGTCGCGCTCGCGATTCCGATCGCCGTCATTGGCACGTTCGTGGTGGTCGTCGCGTTTGGCCGCACGCTGAATGTGATCTCCTTGGCGGGGATGGCATTTGCGGTCGGAATGGTCGTCGACAGCGCGATCGTGGTACTCGAGAACATCTACCGCCACCGTCAGATGGGCAAGAGCACCTACAACGCTGCCCACGACGGCGTGATCGAGGTATGGGGCGCGGTGCTGGCCAGCACGCTGACGACGATGGCGGTGTTCATTCCGGTGATCTTCGTGCAGGAGGAAGCCGGGCAGCTCTTCCGTGACATCAGCATCGCCATCACAACAGCCGTCGCGCTATCGTTAGTCGTGTCCGTGACGGTGATTCCCACGGTCGCAGCCCGTTTGCTCGGCATTCGCCGCCCACGCGCTGCGGCACTGAGTGAGTCGAAGCAGTCCGGCCTGTTGGCGAACGTCTTCGCCGGCCTGGTGGATCGCATTAACGGGACACCGGTCGCGCGAGTGGTCCTGATCGTCGTCCTCGCAGCCGGATCACTTTGGCTCGCGGGCAAACTCGTGCCGGACAAGACCTATCTGCCCGCCGGCAACTGTAACCTGGTGTTCGGCGTTCTGCTTACACCGCCGGGATACAGCATCGACGAATTCGTGCGCATGGCAGACACCATCGAGAACGTGATCGGTCCGTATTGGGAGGCAGAGCCGGGATCGCCCGAGAAGGAAGCGCTGGACCAGGCGTGGATCGCGCAGGTGGAGGGCATGCTCGAGGCCAGCGCGATTCCCGAGCTCGCCGGGGACAATTCGAATCTCTCCGCCTTACAGCGTCGCCGCATTCGCACCGAGTGGCTGACGCCGCCACCGCTGATCGAAAACTTCTTCTATGTCTCTTTTGACGGCGGCTGCTTTATGGGGGCGTCAAGCCGCGATCCCAGTCGGGTGAAACCGCTCACCCGCCTTCTGCAAAGCGCCGGCGGACGCATTCCCGGCGTCTATCCCGTGTTCTTCCAGACACAGCTCTTCTCCTTCGGCGGCGGAAACACGGCCGACATCCAGATCCGCGGAGACGACCTGGACCAGGTGGTGTTGGCCGCGACCGCGATGTACATGGAGTGTGCGCAGGCCTTCGGCCAGCCGCAGCCGTCCCCCATCAACTTCAATCTGGGCCGGCCCGAACTTCAGATCGTCCCCAGCCAGGAACGCGCCGCGGACTTGGGCCTGAGCGTCGTCGAGGTCGGCCAGATCGTCGAGTGCGCTGTAGACGGCGCGTACGTCGGCGACTATCGACTTGCCGGCGGCGACACGATTGACATCGCACTGTACATGGCCGACCAGCGCGGTGAACCGACGCAGAAGATCGGACAGATTCCCATCGCGACGCCTGCCGGGAACATCGTGCCGCTCAGCGCCGCGGCCGATCTCATCGATACAACCGCCCTGGAGCAGATCAACCACGTCGAGCGACAGCGTGCCGTCACGTTGACCATCAACCCCCCGGAAGCGATGGCGCTCGAAGCCGTCATGCGGCAGATCAACGAGATCGCCGACAATCTGCGTGATCAGGGCCGCATCCATCCCAGCATCCTGATCAGCCTCGCCGGCAATGCTGACAAACTTGTGTCCGCCCGCAACACAATGGTTGGCGAGTGGAAGGGCTGGACGCTGGAGACGCTCGCGAATCTGCTGGGCAGCCGTTTCTTCCTCTCGATTATCATCGTCTACCTGTTGATGGCCGCACTGTACGAGAGCTGGGTCTATCCCTTCGTGATCATGTTCAGCGTGCCGTTGGCGATCTTCGGTGGTTTCGCCGGACTGTCGACGGCCTCGGTCGCCACGTTACTGAGCCGCGATCAACCGGTGCAGCAGTTGGACGTGCTGACGTTTCTCGGATTTGTGATTCTGATCGGCATCGTTGTGAACAATGCGATCCTGCTGGTCGACCAGGCACTTCAAAACGTCCGCGCGCATGGGATGGACAACCGACGTGCAATCCGCGAGGCGGTGCGTGTGCGCGTCCGGCCCGTGTTCATGACCAGCATGACGACGATCTTCGGGCTGGTCCCGCTGGCGCTGTTTCCCGGTGCCGGAAGTGAGCTCTACCGTGGTCTCGCATCGGTGATGTTGGGTGGACTCCTCATCGCGACGCTCGGCACGCTCATCCTGGTACCGAGTGTGCTCGGTGTCCTCCTGGGATTGCGCTCGGCACGCCAACCAGCAGACACCGAGACAATCCCACCAACCGCCGCCGGCGAAACATCCCCCGGCTTATGAATGCGCAAGTAGTACGGCGAGCCGCATTGCGTATGGCGATGGCTGACGGCTGAAAGCTCAATCCCCCGCAGCGCGCAAGAAAGACCAGCGACGCCAGTCGCGCCGCTGGTCCCCGGAATACTAATCGTCGGATCGGTCAGCCCTGCGGCCAGACCTTCTCGCCGGACTCGTTGTCGGTCAGGATGATCGCATCCACCGGACACACCTGTGCCGCCTGGAGGATCTCCTCATCACTGTTCCCGCCCGGGTCCCGCACGATGGCGATGTTCTCATCGTCCATCTCGATGGCCTCCGGCGCCTCGCCGACGCACGCACCGTCGCCAATGCACAGGTCGCGATCGATCTCGATCTTGTACTTCGACATCTTCAAGCTCTCCTTGCCGACACTCTTCCGGCGAATCGTCAACGCCAACCGCAGCCGGCTTGCCGAATGGCGGGTGTGGTACGCCGCCATCCAGCGGTTCTACTAGCATGTGGCATACCGCGCGCTAGGCACGTCCCACCAGCCTCAGACCCGGTATTAGGCCCCAAAACCGGTACCAATGTCAACCGCCCAGGGCCGGCGACTCGCGCGGGCTGCGCGAATTTCCCCGCCCGGTGATGGCGTTCCACAGGCGCATAGCGCGGTTCTTGAACGCCAGCGGAATTCCCATCCAGCGTGGCCCACCGTCGAACTCCAGCAGCAGCACCGTCAGATCGTCGTGGGCCAGCGCGGCCGTGCCGGTGTGCCCGCTGACCGCGGCGACAATCCGCTTGACCTGCGTACCCACGTCGAGGTCCACGCAGTCTCTCAGAACACCCTCCAGACGTTCCTGGCCGAACAGCGTCCCCGCGGGATCCGGCGCTTCGAGCACACCATCAGTCACAACCAGCAATCGGTCGCCCGGCCGAACACGGAGCGTCGCGCGTGTGAACTTCGTCTCGTCCGCCACCGCCAGCGGCAGATCCACAAACGGGTCCGAATCGAGGCTTCGCGAGTCCAGCTCGACGCGCTCCCATTCGGCGCTTTGCGCCCGGAAGATCCACGCGGGTGGGTGCCCGGCATAACTGACCGACAATGATCGCATCGGGCTCACGTACGTGATCGCCGCGGCGGTGGTGAGCACGGCGTGATTGCTCTTGGCGAGCCGTTCATTGAGCGCGGACAGCACACGCCGCTGGTCACTGTTGTTCATGTAGCTGCGCAGGAGCTGGTGGATCGCACTGCTGACTGATCCGACGGCCTCGCCGTGCCCGGCCACGTCTGCCACGCACGCCCGCGAGATGAGCCCCGATCCGCACAGCGAGACGTAATGGATATCTCCGCCGCGACCGCCGGAGCACGGGCTTGAGTACACGCGGCCGCGCACGCCGGGCAATGCGATCGCCCGGTCGATCGGACGGTTGCCTCCCCACACCTCTGCGCAGGAGAACGTCTGACTTTCGACCGGCGAAACTGCCGTTTCTGAGCTTCCGGTCTCAGCAGTACTCATGTACTCACTCCCTGATCTGGTTCCGCGCGATCGTGCCCGAGCGGCGCGCTCATCCATAGAACCGGCCAACGCGCGCCTGCATTCCGGCGTATGCCGCAGACCTGCTCCCATCGGTCCCAGCGATCTGCTAGAATCAAAAGCGCATCGCACGGTATGACCGGCGGGGTCCAGCACAACCCGCCATGCCGTAACTCGCGATCTCCGGGAGATTTGGAATGAACACTCGCGTCGCACCCCGGCCGGCCGCTGCCGACGACGATTACCTGACCTGTGTGCCAACCACCATGTCCGGTATTCCTATCAAACAGGTGTATACGGCGGAGGACATCGGGCACATCGACTTCCAGCAGGACGTGAGCAGCCCGGGGCAATTCCCGTTCACGCGCGGTATTCACCCCGACATGTACCGCCAGCGCATCTGGACCATGAGGCAGTTCGCCGGCTTTGGCAGCGCCGCGCAAACCAACGAGCGCTTCAAGTATCTACTCGAAAAGGGTCAGACCGGACTCTCGACCGCGTTCGACCTGCCCACGCTGATGGGACGCGATTCGGATGACGGCCTTTCACTCGGCGAAGTGGGTAAGTGCGGCGTAGCCATCTCCTCGCTGGAAGATATGAAAGTGCTGTTCGACGGCATCAACCTGGCCGAAGTCAGCACGTCCATGACGATCAACGCACCGGCGGCCATCCTGCTGGCGTTCTACATCTGCGTGGCGCGGCAGCAAGGCGTAGCGCTGGAGAAACTGCGCGGCACGCTACAAAACGATATCCTCAAGGAGTTTCACGCGCAGAATGAGTTCGTGTTCCCGCCCGGCCCGAGCGTAAAGCTCGTCATCGACACGATCGAGTACTGCACGCAGCACATGCCGAGCTGGAACACCGTCAGCATCAGCGGCTACCACATTCGCGAAGCAGGCGCGACAGCGCCGCAGGAACTCGCATTCACTATTGCCGACGGCATGTGCTACGCCGAGGAGTCCATGAAGCGTGGACTCGACGTCGACGCCTTTGCGCCGCGGTTGAGCTTCTTCTGGGACGTTCACAACGAGTTCTTCGAGGAGATCGCCAAGCTGCGCGCGGCCCGCCGCATGTGGGCCAACATCATGCGCGACCGCTTCAAGGCCCAACAGGAACGTAGCTGGTGGTTGCGCTGCCACTGCCAGACCGCCGGCGTCTCGCTGACCGAACAGCAGCCGATGGTGAACATCATCCGCGTCGCCTATCAGGCCCTGGCGGCCGTGCTCGGCGGCACACAATCACTCCACACCAACAGCATGGATGAGACGCTCGCACTGCCGACGGAGAACGCAGTCAAGATCGCGCTGCGCACACAGCAGATCATCGCCGACGAGACCGGCGTCACGCGCACCGTCGATCCGCTCGGCGGCAGCTACTTCATCGAAAACCTCACCGACGAGGTCGGTCGTCAGGCGGAAGCCATCATCAAACACGTGTACGAACACTTCGGCGGCGTGCTGCCCGCGACAGAGCAGGGCTACTTTCGCCGCGCGATCGCCGACTCGTCGCACAAGTATGGCGCCGAGTTCGACCGCGGCGAGCGAATCATGATCGGTGTCAACAAACACCACGAGTCGGATTACGAGCGCATTCCGACGCTGAAGATCGACGAGACTGTCGAGCGTGAACAAGTCGCCCGCGTCCGCGATCTGAAGGCACGCCGCGACGCCGCCCGCCACCAGCAAGCACTTGAGCAACTCCGTCAACGTGCGCTCGACAACGCCAACGTGATGCCAGCCTTGATCGATGCGGCCGAAGCCCACGCCACCGTCGGCGAGATGATGGACACGCTCAAGTCCGTCTACGGCCAATACGACGGCGGCCCGGAACTATGACAGGGGCTTGCGATGCGGCGCGCCGGCTTCGCGCTACTCCTGGGCTCGGTATGTACGAAATGCGCGTCCTCGTTCGCATCGCTCTCATGCCCATCCGCTTGCCGTATCTAGAATGACCCGATCATATGGGATCAGTTGCACCCGACGTCCGCAATCGCCACGTCCTAAGGTCCCGCGCATATCCTTTTTGGTTGATTTTCCGAGTTAGCGCGAAAGCGCGCGCGAGCGATTGCGTTTCTATCAATGGTCGAAGTTCGCGCGGAAATGACACCAATCTGCTTGGCGATCGTCTGCAAGCACTACTACCCATGCGCACATTGACGCCATGATGGCCTCTGCGCCAGCCGGACGGTGACGTCCGCCGCACGTCTTGATGGAAGAACGGCGCGCCGAAGATAGATTTTCTAGGGAGATACCGATGACTGAGAGTACGACTACGAGACGTCCCCGGCTAGATACAAAGACCGCACTGGCGATCGTTGGCGCTTGCGTTGGCATCGCGGGTGCCGTGTTGGCCCTGCTGCAGTACAGATCTGAGCAGCCGAATGCCCACGTCACACTCAGCGCAGCGTCCCTCGTCACACCGGGGCTTGACGTGCAGCGCATACCTGAAGAACTCGCCGAGATTGAAGAGGAATTCGGCGACGTGACAGCCAAGTACATCATGGATCTCCGAGACGAGGCGCTCTTGCTCGAGGACGAAGCTGACGGCTTTGATGACCGTCTTGAGCGATTCAACGCAGAACTGCAGAGCGTAATTAAACACTTCGACGTGAAGCACACCGGTTGGACGGCGGACGACATTCAGTTCGACCGGGGGACGATAACTTGGCCTGATGGAATGACCCTTTCCGGCGCTGAACTTGGATTGCTTTTTCCGACGGATCTCGTCGAGGAGATTCGCGCGCTCGACGGCGCTCCCGATGCGGAATTCTTGGTCCGAATCCGGCACGAAGCCCAACGACTCTATGATCCGGATCCGACGGATATGCGTCGCACGCAAGCGGTTGCGGCTCGGCTGCGCCAGGTACGGACGCCGATCCAGGATTACATTCTCAAGAAGGTACGGCTCGTTCGCGTGGAGGCAACGGTCGAAAATCGTAGTCGCATGCCGACCGTACTACTGTGCCAAGCGCTCCTCCGCGTGTACAAGAATGAAAGCGAGTTTGCGGACATATTTGTCAGACTCGACAATCCTGAGCTGTTGGAGGGCTTCAATGTTCGAACGCTCGTCTTTCAATCGAAGGCGCTAGAGGCGTTCTCGGAGGAAGATCGCGATTTCGTCATGGCGGCTTTTGAACAAGAGTACGAATGTTTCCTACTGATCCAGGATCTGCATCGCAACTGCTGGAGCGCCGAGGGCAAGTTCTCCGAAGCGCGTTTTGACGCGTCTCGGCGCGATTTGGTGACAGCCTGCAATCAACGATTCCCGCCGGAATAGGTCCGCTGCTGCGCGCTTGCGCGAGAAGTGCGGCGGATTTCTGACAGTGCCTGCCCGCAAGCGCGTTTCACGAAAGCGAAGAGTGCATACGCCGGGACACTCCTGACTGCGAGAGCGGTCGGGCTGTCGTTCTCCTTCTGCCCCAATAGGTGGCGATTATGCGGCATTCGCTGTCTTGCGCCGCTTGTACGGGCAGTTCACCAAGCCACGCGCGCTGCGTGTCGTGATCGTGGAGAATCGTCGACCGTAGCCAGTCGACGTAGGCGACGTTAATCCATTTCAGCGAGGGTCGGGGCTATCGAGGCAGCCCCATCTCCCAGCCTCTCCCCCAATGGGGAGTGCGGGGTTGTGGATCGCCGCTCAGTCGAACCAGTCCTCGACGTCGTCGATGACGTCGTCGAGCCAGTCTCTGATGCTGTCGTCGTCGTCATCGTAATCACGAGCGAGATCCCAGAGGCCGTCCGAGACATCGTCGAGAATGCGGGCCGTCGTCCGGAGGGCATCGTCACACCCCGTGTTCACCGGCAGTAACAGTGCGACCGCAAAGAGCCCGACCAACATCCAGTTCTGCGTGCGTTTCATGACTCGTCTCCTTCCTGCCCGGGCTATCTCATTCTACCGTTGCGGACGAATCTGGGAATGTGCAATGCCGTGCAGCGCGCTATGATGTGCTGGGACTGAACAGTGAGGGACGTGGGATGACGACGTTTCGTGATTATCGAGGCCCCGGCGACATCTTGCGACAATACGAGTTCTGGTTACGGGCCACCGACGGCCTGCCCTACGCCTGGCGCTCAAATCTCACTAACGCCCGCAACGTCTCGCAGCACACCGAGCAGTTCCCGGGCTCACGGATCTACGCCGAACGCGAAGGCGATCTCGTCGGCTACATCGGCACACACCCGCCGTTCGAGTGGGAGCCGGGGCTGTGGGTGATTCCGTTCGGGTATCCGTGGACATACCCGCACGACCCGGATCTCGCCCGCGAGTTGTATGATCGCATGGTCGCTGCTACGCCGAAGGTCTATGCGGACCAGACGTCGATATCCTGCTACGTCCAGCGCTTCCGTGGATCGTGGCAGCGGCACATTGACTTTTTCACCGAGCGCGGCTGGTACGAACGCTGGCGGCACACGCTGCTCGCCCGGCGGACGACCAACGACAGCTCCGCGTGTGGCACCCTGGTCAAGCCGGCCGAGACCGGCGATCTACAGGCTATTTCGGATATCGCACTCGAAGACCCCAGCTCGGTCGATCGCCCGACCGTGCAGGACCTCGAAAACCGCCTCGCCGGCGGCTGGCTGGAATGGGAATCGCTGTGGCTTGTCCCGGGACTCGGCGCGTTCGAGGTAGAGGTGAGGCGGCCTTGGGGCGAGGTGCGCTTCTTCGCCGCACTACCCGACGCGGACAATGGCGCCGCACTCTGGGACACACTGCTGGCCACCGCGCACCGCGGCAGTGCGTCAGAGATCTACTTCACGGTCGAAGAACGTGAAGCAAAACGTCGCGTACAGCTCGAATTACGCGGCTACCGCCCCGTAGACGCCGGCGTGTACCTGACATTGGACGTCTGAAGCCCCCCGTAGACCACCCCGCCGTGCCACTGCTCTTGAACAGTGGTCTTTCGCACGCTATTCCACTGCTCGAGAGCGGTGGCACATGAGCAACACGCCCGACCCTCCCCCCGGTTCGGGGAGAGGGTCCAGCGGTTTCGTACCTACTCCGGTGGCTGCTCGGCCGCGTCTTCTTCCGGCTTGTTCAACAGGCTATCAAAGCCGCCGCCGAAAGCAGCGTTGTCATCACCCAGGCCGCCGCGGCGGGTCGCACGCTTCTCGCGCTTCTTCTCCGCTTCGGCGACTTCCTCGGGCTCAGCCGCCCACTCGGCCCGCTTCTTCGACAGGCCGATCTTCCGCTCAATCGTGTCGACGCGCAGAATCTTGACGTCAATATCTTGCCCGATCTGCACCTCGTCTTGCGGATTCTCGACCTTATGGTCAGCCAGCTCGGACACGTGCAGCAGACCCTCGAGTTCCGGCTCGAGCTCGACGAACACGCCGAAGTTGGTGACCTTCGTCACGTGTCCGCGAACGACCATGCCCGGCTGATACCGCTCGGGCACGGCGTGCAGCCAGGGGTCCTCGGACATCTGCTTGAGGCCCAAACCGATCCGCATCTTCTCCTGGTCGACGGTCAGCACGACGCACCGCAGCATGTCGCCCTTCTTCACCACGTCGGACGGGTGGCTGACCTTCTTGGTCCAGCTCATGTCGGAGATGTGCAGCAGGCCGTCGATGCCTTCCTCGATCTCGATGAACGCACCGTAGTTCGTCAGATTCCGCACGGTGCCTTCGACGACCGTGCCCGGCGGGTACTTCTGCGCGACCGTGGTCCACGGATTGACCTCGGTCTGCTTCATGCCCAGCGAGATTTCCTGCTTGTCCTTGTCGACTTCCAGCACGACGACTTCGATGCTGTCATTGACGTTGACGACCTCGGACGGGTGGTTGATGCGGCGCGTCCAGCTCATCTCGGAGATGTGAACCAAGCCTTCGATGCCCGCCTCGAGCTTCACGAACGCACCGTAATTCATGATGTTGACGACTTCGCCCGTGACCCGCGCGCCGATCGGATACCGCTCGGCGACCTTCTCCCACGGGTTTTCTTCCTTCTGCTTCAGGCCCAGCGCGATCTTCTCGCGGTCGCGATCGATCGAGAGGATCTTGACTTCGATCTCCTGGTCCACCTTCAGCATCTGGCTCGGGTGCTCGATCCGATCCCACGACATGTCCGTGATGTGCAACAGACCGTCGATACCGCCCAAATCGACGAACGCACCAAACTCGGCGATGTTCTTGACCACTCCCTTGCGGATCTGATCGACCGCGATTTCTTCCAGCAGCTCGGCCTTGGCTTTGGCGCGCTCCTCTTCGATCAGCTTGCGGCGGGAAATGACGATGTTCCGCCGCTCCTTGTCGATCTTGAGAATCTTGGCCTCGATGTCCTGGCCGATGTATTCGCCCACGTCCGCGGGGCGACGAATATCCACCTGCGACGCCGGTAGGAAAACCGGCACGCCGATATCAACCAGCAATCCACCCTTGATCTTGCGGACGACCTTGCCCTTGACGGTGTCGCCCTCGTTGGTCGTCTCGACGATGCGCCGCCAGTTCAGAATGCGGTCGGCCCGCCGCTTGGAGACGATGATCATGCCGCTGTCGGTCTCGAAGTCCTCGACCAACACCTGCACAGTCTCGCCTTCGTTGATCGTCTGGGGGTCATCCCATTCATCTACGCCGACGACGCCCTCGCTCTTGAGGCCGACGTCGAGCACGACTTCGTTGCCGACGATCTTGATGATCTTGGCGTCCAGGATGGTGTTGAGGTCGAAGGTCGCAACCTTCTCCCCGTCGACGGCCTCCGCCATGATGTCGCGGTCGGTCGTGTCGCCAAAAGCGTCCTTCAACGCGGCTTCGATGTCCGCGTCCGAAATCTCGATGTCCTTGAACAGAAGTGGGTCTACCATGTAGTTGTCACAGGACGCATGCCGGAGCCGCCCTTCAGCACCGGACCACGTCCACCTCCAGATTGTCGTACAGATGCACACATCCCTCGCGCCGGGCCGCCCGACGCCGCCTAAGGGACCAGAATCCGGTAGTATACCTCCTTGTCTCGGAGTTACGCAACCCGCGCGAGCGCAGAGCGTTACCCGAAACACCGGGCTCGCGGAAAATTTTTCGCCGACATCTCGTCGTGCGCGTTCACGTCAGGATTAACCGCCAACCCGCCACGGTCAGTATCGCCAGGAACGCCCAGCGCAACCAGCGCACCGGAAACCGATGGACGAGCCCTGCCCCCAGCCAGGCTCCGATGAGCGCCCCGGGTACCAGGCAGGCCGTCAACTGCCACGCGACGCCCGGCAACCACTGCCGTCGGTCGGCGCTGCCGAGCACCCACGTCAGAAGTGCGGAGGTCGCGACGGCGACCGAAAGCACCATCACGGACGAGTTGGCAATCGCATTGCGAATTCGGATTCCCAGTGCTAGTCGCTGCACCGGCACTGCCCAGATGCCGCCACCTACTCCCAGCAACCCCCCGATGACCCCAGCCGGCAATCCTACAACGCTCCCGATCAGCGCCCAGCGCGACGGCAACGGGCAGCTCCGGCACAGATGGTCACGCCCCTGCCGCGCGATCAGTTCCTGATAGACGTGGACGAGAACTACCAGTTGCAGGAACGCGCCAAACAGGCGCCGTAGCGTCGGCGTGTGCTCGTTGAGGAATGTCGAGCTCAATGCCACCCCGAACCCCACACCGAGCAGCGCCCCCGGCACGATACCGCAGTGCATGCGGAAGTTGATCGCGCCGGCGCGGACGTGCCGCGCGATCGCCGGGACGGACAGCGCGACTGCCGTCATAATGGCCGCGAGCTTGTACACGTGAAATGAGTTTTGCCCATACGTATCGCCGAGCAGCAGCGCCATCGCCGGTATCATGACGATTCCACCCCCAATCCCCAGCAGGCCGCCCAGCACGCCGGCGAGCAATCCGACACCCACCAGCACACCGAACTGCCCGAGACCCAGTGCCAGCAAATCCAACGCAATCCCTCTGCCAGGCGTTCAAGTGCCAGCCTCGCGAAGCTGCTCACGCTACCATACACTAGAGTGCGGCGGTTTGCAGTGCGCGCCGCTGCTCCGCGAACCGGCAACCCGCGAGTCAACCGACACATGACGCCCGCCAGAAAACTTCGGCTGACGACCATCGTGCTAGGAGCCGTTATTCTGGCGGCCGCGGTCGGGATTTGGCGTCAGGTCACGTATTATCCAAAACGCTTCGCGCCCGTCGTCGAGGGACGGCTGTACCGCAGCGGCGAAGTGTCGCCCCTCCAGCTCGGACGAATTCAGCAGGATTTTGGCATCGGCCGCGTAGTATGTCTGCTGAACCCCGAAGCCCCCGAAACGCAAGCTGAGCGGGCCGCGGCCGAGCGGTTGGGGATCGAGTGGCTAAACATCCCGCTTACCGGCGATGGCGCCAGCAACGCCGCAGATCGCGCCCGGATCGCCGAATTACTCCTCGACGAAAACGCACCGCCGACGCTCGTACACTGCTCGGCCGGCGTGAACCGGACCGGGCTCGCCGTCGGGCTGTATCGCATCCATGCCCAGAACTGGTCGTACGACCAGGTGCTGGGGGAACTGAGGCGGCTCGATTTCGATGACCTGCCGAAGCACGAGAACCTGCGGTCTGCGTTGCGCGCCGCGGCCGAAGAGCGCGCCGCCCAGTCGCAGCCTGCCGGCTCCCAACCGTAAGCGCACAAAAAAAGGCAGAGGCCCGCACAAGCGCGACCCCTGCCTGAGGAGGGAGGGAGGTAACTATCGATCGCGATCAGGCGACCAGATCGCACGCCGCATCAGCGAAGCGCGTGCGTAGCTGTTCGACGATTTCGGCGTGTCGTTGGCAGACACGCGACTCGCTCACACCCAGCACCGCGCCGATCGCGGCCATGGTCAGCTTTTCGTAGTAATAGAGCGTCAGGATGAGGCGGTCCTGCTCCTTCAAACCGCGCGTCAGGTATTCACGAATCAACTCGCGCTCGGTCTGGTGTGTTGGTCCGGGATTCGGATCGACCGGTACGAGCGTCGCGGTTCGCGAGTCGTCGCTGCGATCGCTGGACGATTCGAGCGGTACGTTGTGCGAGGCAGCCACAGTCTTCTTCATCTTGATGAAGCGCGAAATGGGAATCCCCATCTCGTCGGCCAGCTCGGTCGACGTCGGCGTCCGCCCCAGCGAGGCCTGGAACCGTTCTTCGGCGACGTTCATCGTGCGCTCGAAATTGCGGCCCGAGCGCCCCAGTGGATCAATCTCGCGCTGCCAGTCACGGATCGCGCCCACAATTCTCTGCCGACAGTATGTCTCGAACTTGACCCCCCGTTTCGGATCAAACGACGCCACCGCCCCGATCAGACCGTCGTAGCCGGCACTCGCTAACTCGTCTGCGGACACTCTGGGCCAGAGACGGCGGGCCATGATTTCGGCCAGCTTGTCCACCAGGTGGATGTACTGCTCCACCAGTCGGTTTCGGGCCTCATCCGCTCGCGTTTTGTGATACTCTTTCCAAAGTTGCCCTGCGTGGTCCTTCCGGGTCTTGGTAGGCATACTCCCGCTTCTCCTCGTCGCGCTGTTGGGGTTCTTCTCCGGTTGGTGAGCCGAAAGCTGTTACGCGTGATGTGATTCGACTCGCCGACACTCCTCTCAGATGACACAGGTGCTATCGTTGCACCGGCCCCTATAGCTTTAAGCATTTGCCAACCGTGACCGCGCCCGCTCTTTATCTATTTTAACATTTATTCAACCGCACTTCATAAAATGAGACAAATTGTGAACTTAGTGAGTCCTACTTCCAACAGGTTTTAGGGCCATGAAAATCTGTCAGAAGTGACGGCTGGGCGTCAACTCAGGGCGGCCTGAGACCGCAACAATCCCCTAACCGATTTTCTCGTAGAGTGTTAGAGAGAAGTCCCGCCGATTTGGCGGACCTCGCTCAGCAACCGCTCGTCCGCCCCGTACTCCAGCAACAAACTGGGACGTTTGAATTGCTCAGCAGCGGCCCCCTGCGCCCCCCTCAGCACGCGCTCCACGCCCCGCAGATCCTCCTCCGTCCAGTGTCGCCCTACGACTGTTCCCAGACGGCCCGAGCGGCGGCGGCTTGCATACTCTTCATTCTGCTTGGCAATGCAGCGGTCGAGGGAGGCCGCCAGTGCTGGAACGCAGTCCGGGTCCCCAGTGACGATCAGGCGGAAGAACGGCGGATCTCCCCAGCACGGCGCCAGGAGAAAATCGCCCGCCTTCACGCCTTCTGCCGAACACGCCGCCGAATACGCCGCCACCACCTGATTCTCGGTCAGCTTCTCGCCAGCAATGGAGACGACCCGGCCTGTCCGGTGAAGGAACTCGACGAGCGGCGCCTGCCGGTGAAACCCGTGTACGCGCACCACATCGTCCAGCCGGTAGCGCAACAGCCCGCTGGTGTTGCTCAGCACAACGACATAATCGGCGCCCGGCTGCACCTCATCCGCCCGCAGCACATCCGGATTCGACGACTCAGACTGCTCTGCCGGGATGAACTCGAACACGCCGGACGAGATGTCCAGCACGCCCACCGGCGTGTTGTCTTCAATGGGAATGCTCACGCGCCCTTCGCTGGCGAGCAGACCCACGTCGCGCACGGGCACGTCGCCCCACCAGTTTCGCAACCGTTCGAGGTAGTGGCCCAGACTGCCTCCCGTCCAGCAGGCCAGGAACTCGATCTGCCAATAGTCACGTGGTTGCAGCCTGCCCGCAGCGGCACGCAACCGTTCGAGTTCTCGTGCTCTGTCGCGTTGCGGCTCGAGACCGACCGATAGCGTGGCGCGCAGATCGTCATCAGGCACGACTGCCGGCGACAGTGTTCCGTCGTGTACGTCGCGCAGCAGTTCCTCACTCCGTTCGTCCGCCACGCGCGCCATTTGTATCAGCGTCGCCGGGTTGGCCGTGATGGCAAATGCGACGTCGCGCGTGATCCCCAACCGCATAAGCGTGTAGTACCGCGCCGGTGGCTCCGGGATCAGCGCAATCTCCGGCCGCCCCACGTAGAACCTGCGTACGATCCGCTTCTGGGTCCGCGCCAGCAGCCCGGTGATTGCACCGCATGGAATGCCAGCCGCAGTCCGCTGTGCGTCGTACCGCCCGCTCGATTGCAGGATTCCCCGCAGCACCGCCGCCGGATGATCGCACAGCAGCTTCAACCCAAAGACGTTCCAGCCCCGCCGGTAATCTTCGACAAAGGCGAACGTGACGGGCACGAGCTTCGGGGCGGCAGTCGTACCACTGCTGGTCGCAAACATGATCAACGAAGTGCCCGGTGAAAACAGTGCTCGTGTTTCCCCCGCGCACAAGCGCTCGACAATCGGTCGGTAGTCTTCGTACGTGGCGATCGGCAGCGCTCCACGCAAGTCCTCGAGCGTGTAGACGCGCGACAATCCGTGCGCGCGGCCGAATTCGCCCGCACCGACCAGTGAAATCACACGCGCCAAGACGCGACGCTCCGCCTCGCGCAGGTCCGTCAGCGCCCGCTCGAATCTCCGCTGGACACCCCGCGCGTGCCAGAACGCGATTCGTGCCGCGCAATGTTCCAGGAGATTGGCCATTTCGATTCGTCGGTTTACCCAACGGCGACAATCGCTTCTTCGTGACGCGCCGCTGCTTCGTCATCGCGCGTCGTCGGACTTGCAAGTCGCGCGCCGCACAGCGCAGCCGGCAGACCCGCCAGGTGCCGGTCGAAAAAGGCCGTCGTCAAACGGGCGTAGAATTTCGGATGACGAATCACGGCCTGATTGTGCCGCGCATCCGGTGCCACCCACAGCAGCTTCGGCTGGCCGGCCAGCGCGTACAGCCGCCGGCTCTGCTCGACGGGCAAATACGAGTCGCGCTCGCCGTGGATGAACAGGATCGGTCGCGGCGTCATCCGCGCGATGGCTTTGCGTACCGAAGGGAAGCGACAGCGAAACTCGCGCCGGGCGAAGTGCATCATCGACCACCGCAGGAACCGCCAGAAGATCGGCGGGTGATTCTCGTAGACGACGCGCACCTTCGCGAAGATGTACGCCCAGCGCTTCATGTAGTATTCGATCAGTGTGTCCGTGCTGAACGCTCCGTCCGCCACGAGTGCTTTGATATCCGGCTCTTCCTGGGCGACCAGAATGGCAGCACAGGCACCACGCGAGATGCCGAATATGCCGATCTTCGCCGGCAGCCCGCGCTCTTCGAGCCACAATCGCGCAAACGCCACCGCGCCCCGCATGTCATCAAGGTCACGATCCGTTACCCACTGCCGCGGCGTGTAGCCGGGCATTTCGGGCGAGTCGCCGTGCCCGCGAAAGTCGAACGTCAGCACGTCGTACCCGGACTCTACCAGCGGCCGGCAGTAACGGGCGCACGATTGCCGATCCGAGCAGAACTCGTGCGCGAAGATCAGAAACCCGCGCCGCTCGACCAGCGGATTCGCCGTGATAACCGTGCCGTTCAGGGGTAAACCATCGAGCGCGGGAAACGCGACGCCCTCGCCCTCGAGCGGATGGAAATCGAGGGGGTTCCGCGACAACGGCGGTCGCGTTGTGCGCATCACATTCAGCGAAATGCGCACGTATTTGAGGATGATGAAAAACGGGACCACGGACAGCAGGACAAACGTGGACACAATCGTGACCAACGCCCAATTGCGCGAGATTGCCTCGACGATCGGCCAGGCCAACAGGTCCAATTGCTCCTCCGAGAGAACCGCCGTTCACGTCCGCCGCGCCAACAGCGCGTGAACGTCAGTTGCGAATGCTAGCGGTTCGTCGGAAACGGGTCCAACGGTCAGGCCAATGTTCGTCGTGGAGCCGAACAGAAAGCGACACAGGCGCCGCCCGGTAGAGCGACGCCCGTGCTTGATGCCATTACCTGTCGCAGCCGCGCGGGCAGCAGCCGTTCTCAGCTACGGCCCCGTCAGCAGTGCGACAAACGGGTTGATGTCCTCGAAGCCGACGCTACCGTTGCCGTCGACGTCG
>JANQFV010000068.1 GCA_028277645.1 Phycisphaerae bacterium | reverse complement strand
GCGTCTCCCTGGGGTGACGATCACGTACTGGTCACCCCAGCGGCGCAGGAACGGCTCGGTCCTGCGCCAATCTGGTACCACCTGGGTGGCTGGTGCGATGACGGTGTTACGTACGATACGCAGGCCGACTCGTTCGCAGCGGAGCTCGATTGCTTCTGGGCGGATCTGAGCGGGCCAGATGAACGAGTGCGGCAAGAGATCATCGCTGCACTCGCCGGACTCCGGCCGGATTGGCAGGCCGTCACCGCCTTGCCCCAAGGGCAGGTCAACATCCAGCTGCAAGACGGCTCCACGAAGATCATCCGCCCAGACCACGTACGTTCACGTTGAATGTCGGCGATGTGCTGCGCTTGATGCAGCACGTAGCGTGCCCAGCAAGGAGGATCCACGCGTGTTTGAGTCGGCAAAGAAGATCAACTGGGAGCTGCTGCACCAACAGAAGCGGGTGTTGCTGGAGCTGCTGGAAGGCGTACCACGGGACGCGCCGGCGGCGGTTGCCCTGGGGGGCTCGTCCATTTGCTCGACGCGTTGCAGGACGATGCCGACGCAGCAGGGGTCTGGAGATTCCCAGAGGAAGCAGATGATACCCCGCTCGCGCTGTCGGCGTCCGTGAGGCGGTACTACGTGGAGGACGACGAAGGTCATCATCATGGACCGCTGGACGACTACGACGAAGCGGTTGATGTCGCCGCCGCCGTCCACGGTCGAATCATCGTGCAGGCGGTGGATGGCCTGTCGGGTGACGCCCTTGACGACCACGCAGCAGGAGACGCGTGATGTCCGATACCCCCAACTGGCAGCACCGTGCTGCAACCACGATCCACCAGGCCTACCCTGAGCATGACCTGTTACCCATCGATCCGCCCCAGGTTGGTGAGGCGATTGGGACGTTTGCCGCCCGGGCGGAGGAGGCCGGCGACACGCTGTTCCTGTTTCTCTGTCGCGAAGCCAACGACGACGTCGACGTCGCCGAGTACGCTTCTCGCCTGGACCGTGCGATCAGCGACGTTCGGCACGTGCGTGATGCCTTCTTGAACACGGAGCAGTAGGGCGCAGCACGATCACGTCGAACGTGAGCCAACCGGCCCCGGGGGCGTAACAAAACAAAGGAGGAACCAAACATGGACCTACCCAACGTGCAGGTCTGCGTTGTCGGCGGCGTTGCCGACGTTCGCGTGTCTAAGCAGGGAGTGACCGTCGAGGTCCGCGATTACGATGTAGACGCTGATGATGAGGAACTGCTGTGGACGGACGAGAATGGTGAACGCTGCACGCGGTACATCGCCACCGCGGAGGAGGCTGAACCCGCAAGCTTTGAAAGACGGACCGCACCAGTGGAATCCTGCAACTGTCGCTATCAGCCACAGTCAGAGAGGAGGTCCAAATGAGAACTGGCAAGCACGTCAAGATCACCGTCGCCTCCGACGGCACGTGCACCGTTGACGCCATCAACTTCACGGATCAGTCCTGCCAGACGGCGACGGCTGAGATCACCGCCGCTCTGGGTGGTCAAATTGACCACCAGCACGACAAGCCTGAGGCCCGTCTGCGGGCTCAAACTGGCCAGCAGGACCGGGAGGCCAGCCGATGAAGCTGCGTATCTCCCCTGATGGCATTGTCCGCGGCCTGTGGAATGACGACCTGGATTGGCGAGTATTAGGGCAACTCGATGTTCGTCGCGCGTCACACGTGGAGTTCTGCTCGCGAACCCAGTCCTGGTGCGTCACTTCGGGACGAAGCCGTAACGCATTTCACCTTCTCCTGCGTCGACTGCTGCGGCTGCCTGCTCGTGGCGTACTCTTCTTAGCCCCGACGCGATCTGAAGCCTTGCGCTGGGAGGCGGCGTACCTCGGGCCTGGGGGACCGGGGTGGCCGGAGGCGCGTGAGCGGTCACGCGCTGCTATTGCCCGAGTGACACAGTGTTCGAGAAAACACGTTCTCGGCGCTTCTGCGCGCCGCTTACGCGATCAGGGTACCCGAGGTACGCCCGAGTGCGATTACGCGCGTTAGGCGCGCGCTACGCGCCTTCTGTGGGCGTTCTGGAGCCGCACTTCGACACGCCCCTCATGCACTGGGAGGAACCACATGAAGCAACTGCTGTATAGCCTGATCACAGCGCTGCTCAGGCCCGTAGCTCTGCGGAAGACTGTCCGTGGGCACACGAAGAGGCAGGCGTATGGCCCGAGGTGGTCTGAACGCCGATGGCGACGGATTGATCAGTATCGCCGAAGGCGCGGTCACCGTCCCCGACGAGGATGAGGGCCGCGACGCAGTCTCGGTGTGCGCCAGCTCTGGGCTGGCGTGGGCGCATCTCACTCGCCGGTCTTGATCTCAGGACGGGGCTACTCATTGACTCGCGCCAAGCGGTGCCGGAGTTGCTCGAGGAGCTCGGGATACTCCGCGTTCTCAGGAGCCATGTTGATGGCGTGCTGCGTCCACACCATCGCATCGTGGAGGTTCTGCTCCGATGCAGCGGGATCGTCCAGCACCTTCGCTACGCTGTCGAGGAAATAGCCTGGATGCCAGATGGATTCGTAGAATTCATCGAGGGCGACACCACGGACATCGTCCGGGAGATGCTGACCGCGGCGAATACGGTTCGGAACATCGTCCAGTCGCAACCCATCGCGAACGAGCTTCATGATCTCGCTCCTGGCTCGGTAGCGGATCGCCCGCTCTCGGCGGATTCCCGGCGAGACCTCGGTCTCCCACAACCAGACGACGTTGTCCTCACCCATCTCACCTGCCGACGCTGTTGCCAGTCGTTCGCCGTCGGGACCGAATGCCACATCCACTGTCCCGCCCGCACCGGCGCGCAGCGTCGCTACTTGCACCTGCGCACTTACGTCCCAGATCTTGATCGTGCGATCGAACGAGCCGGAAACGAGCCGCCCCTCAGACGGATGAAAGCTCACGCACCTCACGGCGTCTGTATGGCCCGAGAGTGAGCCGATTCGCTCCAACTTGGGGCTTCCTTCTGGCCACACAATGGACCACAGCCCGATGTTGTGGTCATACGAAGCCGAGGCCAGTAGAGCTTGATCGGCACTGACAGCAAGATCGCTGATACACGCGTGATGGCCGTCAACATGCGCAACTTCACTACCCGTCTCAAGGTCCCACACACGAACCGGCGTACCGCCTGCGGCGGGGTCGTCCCCGAGCCTGCCGGTGCTGACCAGCCAGCGCCCGGAATCATCCAGGAACGCAAGGCTCGATGCCTGTTCGCCCGGCATCCGCACGATGCGCGCGAGCCGTGCGTCCCCGCTAGCCGTGAGACTCCAGACATGCACACGGCCACAATTATCTCCCGCAGCTAGACGTTGCCTATCACGGCTGACGGCTAAAGCGAGATACGCAACGGGCTCGTTGTCCGTGAGTCGCTCGTCCATGACGAGCTCCCCGTTCGCAGACCATCGGCACAGGGCAACCCTCCCCGGCGGGATCTTGATGACCGAATCGGATGCCCTGCCAGATGCGAATGCCAATACGCAGCGATCTCCCGTTCCTACCCAGGCGACGTCGTTGACAATCGCCTCCGGAAGGTAGATTCGGCCCACGGACGCACAGGAAGTGGTGTTCCAAACGGCAAGACTGTGATCGCCGGCTCCCGAGGCAACGTATCGCCCGTCGGGGGAGAACGCCACTGCATTGACACTGCTGAAATGGCGTAGGCGCGGTCGGTCAACGACGTCCGGCAACCAGAACTTCACCGTGCCATCGTCCGAAATCGACGCGACGCGGCCGTCGGGGAGCGTGGCGACGTCGCGTACGGGCTGGGCGTGGCCACGCAGAGTAGAGATCTGTCGCGGGCGGAGCAGGGTCAGTGGGGCGCCACCGCCGGGGCTGCTGCCAGCGACGCGCGCGCCGAACTCCCACACACGGATCGCCCGGTCGCTACCTGCCGAGAACAGCCGGGTGCCCCAGGGGTCAAAGGCAACCGCTATCACTCCCGCCTCATGGCCGCGCAGCGTGTCAACCTCAATGCCCGGCCCGCCGACCTCAAGGTCGCCGTACGGAGTCTGTCGCTCGTGCGCTTGGCGAAGAGCCTCCTGTACGTCCCAAATGCGAACAGTCTTGTCGATCGAAGCTGACGCTAGCAGCGTGCCGTCCGGACTGAAGGCAACGTCCATCGGGTGATAGTCGTGGCCGAGCAACACAGCAGCGGGCGCCGCGGCGATCGCTGTGGGCGTAACCTCGACATTCCATAGGCGTACCCTGCGGTCCTCGGAGCAGGTCGCCAGGAGCGCCCCGTCCGGGCTGAACGCGAGGCTACGAGGCGCGGCTTCCTCATGACCAACGAGAGTGAACGCGCTCTCTCGCGTCTCCGCGATCCGCGGGGCCTCGGCGTTGCCCGCCATATCCGTTCGCCAGAACTCGACGATCGGCCTGCCGTGATCACTGCTTAAGCTGGCGAGCACCAGACAGTCCGACGACGGATGAAACGCCAATGCCTTGATGTTACCGTCGCTCTCTGTGATCCAGCGGTCTACGAGCTTGAGCACGATGTGTTTCCCGTCACTGACCTCCCAGATGCATATCATCCTCGGCTTGTCGTTCTTCTCGTTGCTCATTGAGATGGCCAACAGTCTGCCGTCAGGGCTGAAGGCACAGGCAATCGGGCGTTGCTGCGTTTCAAGCGGCACTTGGAACTGTTGGTCGTCCGCAATTCGATGCACGGTCACCGTTCCACGCGCAGAGCTGGTGAAGCACGCAGCCAACAACGCTCCGTCGTCCGACAGCGCGATGTCATGTCCTTTGGGCTGCGGGAAATCCGCCACGTTCAACGTCCCGACGCTTTGATCGACGCGGCTGCTGAGATGGCGCCATTCCCAACCGGTATCGGCACCGATAGCCCGCTCTCCGGCACTCAGCAGCGATCGCGCGCCCAGTACATCATCGCTTTGGATTGCCGTGGCGGCTGCACTCATCATGGTGCCGTAGAGTTGGGTGAAACGCAGTTGTTCTGTTCGGACGCGCTCAGCCTCCCAACTCGCCTTTGTCCAGCCGAATACCGCCACCATCACGATCACGGCAAGAAGGGCCACTACCAACGTGCCCAGCGTCGCTGCCTGCCATGGTCGGCGCTGGATGTAACGGCCGAACCTATACGCAGCACTGGGTACGCGGGCTCCCACCGGCATGCCGCCCAGAAACGCCCGAATGTCATTCGCGAATGCAGCCGCCGACTCATACCGGCGTACCGGGTCTTTCTCCAGTGCCTTCAGCAGGATCGCTTCAATGTCGCCGCGAAACTGTCGCCTGATCTCGCTTGGTCGCCGTGGCAATTGCTCCTTGATCGTCCGCACTGCCGAGTACAGCGTGGTGCCGGATGTGTCGTACGGGGCCGTTCCTGTCAGCAACTCGTAGAGCACGACTCCGAGCGAGTAGACGTCCGATCGTGTGTCAATGGCCGAGGAATCGGCGTCACACTGCTCAGGGCTCATGTAATGCACGGTGCCGACGAGGTCGCCGGCGTGCGTGTGCTGCGTGGTCAGCATGATGTCCGCGTCGGTCGACCGCGCCACGCCGAAGTCGATGATCTTCGGTTCACCGTCCTGCCCGACCAGGATGTTCGCCGGCTTGAGATCGCGATGAATGATGCCTTTCTGGTGGCCGTGCTGAACAGCATCGCAGGCCTTGGCGAACAGCTCGAGACGCTGCCGCGTTGTCAATGCGTGCGCGTCGGCGTACTCGATCAAGGGCCGTGCGTCGGGGATGAGCTCCATGGCAAAGTACGGCACCGCACCGCGCTCGTCTTCATGCACACCTGCTTCGAACACCTGCGCGATGTTGGGATGCCGGAGTCGCCCGAGCACCTCTGGTTCCAGGCGAAATCGCGCCAACGCCGACGAGGCGCTGAGCCCGGGCCGCAGGATCTTGAGCGCAACAGTCCGCGCCGGCTGCTCCTGCTCAGCCTCGAAAACGTAGCCCATACCGCCGGCGGCGATCTGCCGCACCAGCGTGTAGCGTCCGATCTTCGTGTGCAGCAGCCTGCTCGCCCATGCGTCGGGCGCAGTCTGAGGATGCCGTGATGGCAACACCGGAGATGATAGGAAGCCGTCTTCCGTTTGCGATTCGTGCTCCAGCAGCGACTCCACTTCGGCCCGTAGTTCCGCGCTATCGCCGCAGGCCTCCTCGATAATTGCTGGACGGTCAGCGAGGGGCGCATCGAGAACACGTTCAAAGATGTGCTGCACGCGTTGCCAAAGCTCAGTCGTCATGACACGGAGACCCTACGCCATGCTTGGGGCGGGGATGGTCAACGATTCACAAGTCGGGCACTGCATCTCGACAATTCGTCAAGACAGCTCTCGATGCAGCCACGTCTTCGCAAAGCGCCACTCTTTGTCGACCTGTCGCGGCGAGATGCCCAGCACCTCGGCAGTTTCGTCCACGGTCAGTCCGGTGAAGTACCGTAGTTGAGCGATCTCGGCCTTGGCGGCATCGTGTTCCCGCAGCTTCGCCAGTGCTTCGTCCAGCGCCAGGACCTCCACGGGGTCATAGTCAATCGCGGCAGCCGTCTCACTAAGCTCCCCAGGCCGCCGACCACTGCCGCGCTTGAGCCTTCCTCGCTTACGTGCGTCATCCACGAGGAATTGGCGCATGGCATTCGCCGCGGCGGCGAAAAAGTGCCGGCGATTGGAGGGAATCGCAGCGGCGTCGCTGCCCATGAGTCGCAGGTACGCTTCCTGAACCAGCACGGTCGTCTGCAAATGGCCTCGTTGCCCTTCACGTGCCATCCGGACCTGAGCGACGCGGTGCAGCTCATCGTACACGGTGCGCCAAAGCTGCTCCGCAGCCGCGGCGTCACCGTTGCCGACAGCGGAGAGAAGTGACGTGAATTCAGTTTGCGGCGCGGGCATGGCAATGCCCCCAAGTGGCTGCACACGTGCTACGATTGATGCGAGACTCCCGAAATCGTACTTCAGTATACCCGTGTCCGCGGCACGGCCCAAGAGCCTGCCCATGTCGCCGGGCGTCGCGTAGGCCCTTAGCGGACCGTTAGTTACCTCCGGTCTGCTATCGTCCTTCGCCTGCACCACCGCCGTGCGGACGACTCCTGAGAAAACGCCGTGCGCTTTGAGGGAAAAACCGACGCATATATGGATGGCAGGTGACGTGGGCAATCAACGTAGCCCACGCCCGAAATGCTCTAAAATCGCTGCGTCCACTTCGTTCGGAAAGCGGACTTTCTGATGTTGCAGGCGAACAAGGACGGGCGTGTTGGCGCATTATGCTACTCATCGCCGTGCAATCACGCACGTCCGGCGCGCATTACGAAAGGGGTCTCGTCATGGGGTTTGCTGCCTACCGCACCGCCTATCGCACGCATCTTGCCACCTTCCTTGCCTCCTCTGCCTCCCTCCGCGTGCCGTCGCGCGATGAGCAATCTCCGCGAGTCGCAGTGCGGCACGGGGAGTGCATTTGTGGGCTGTTGCTCGCCTTGCTGATGATCGCCCCTTCGGCGAACGGCGCCGGCGACCCGATCTTTGATGAAGCGGCAGCAAGATCGATCGCCACCGAACACCTCACTGCCCACCGGCCGGGCCCCTGGCACCTACTGCATGTGCTTCCATATTACGACCCGAACGGCCAGGTCTGCGCTTACGCGTTCCTGTTTCGTCGCGACAGCTGCGCGGTCACGTCGTACGAGCAACTTTTGACTCACATCGATAAACAGCTGAACGTACTCGCGAAGCACCGGGCTGAACTCTCAGCCCTGGGGCGCAACACGCATTTCGAATCGAGCGAACGGATTCGCTCTCGCATCTCGCTGCGATCTCAGACAAAGGCCGCTGAGCGCGAGCTTCACCTTGAAGACAACGTCGCAACGACTGTTGTTACGCTCGACGCGCATGGCCGCACCCACATGCACAATCTTCGTGGTATACCTCCCGCTCTGATTGAGCAGTACGAACACGCGTCGCAGTTTCGATCCGAGCATCCGGACTCCACAGTGGAACCGGGACGCATATACTACAATTCTGACCTCGATATGTCGTTCGATTTTGCAGCCCGCGATCCGTGGAACGATGGTCGGGCAGAACCTTCCTCTCGGATCCGAGTCGCTCGTGTCCAGCGAGCGTATTCGTGTGACAACTGCGAGTTCTTCCTTGTCGATGAAGACTATGCGTACATTGACGGTGCCCATGGACTCGCTACCGACAAAGATACGCCATTAGGCGATCGCATTCCCGTCGTACTTGTTCACGGTGATGGGAGTGATGGAAAGCCGTTATCCCTGAACTACTGGGGCTGGTGGTGCAAAGCCTTCAATGAAGGTAGCAATCAACACACCTATAAAGTCTACCGCTTCGTGTATGATACGGATCTCGGGATAGACGGTAATGCGAGTTGCCTAGCCGATGTTCTCTCATGTGCAGAGTTTTCGGATCCCAGCACGGCCCGCAGAGCGATACTTGTGGCACACAGTATGGGTGGCTTGGTAACACGGCATGCCGTCAATACTAATCCACAGTTCCGGAGCCGACTCCACCGCGTCATCACACTAAACACGCCGCACCTCGGCTCTCCCGCCGCCAACCCGACATGGGTCTTCATGGATTTCGACTCCCTGTTCGAGTGCACGGCTCGGTTCGCGGAGGTTGTGCTTCGGTGTTTTGGGTATAACGTGCCTTTGACAGAAGCCCTCGACTTCCTGCTGTTCGGGCTATATGGATGGAACTTCGAGGGTATGGACGGCGACCACGACTTAGCGTGGTACAACCCTGACGACGTTCCCGACGTAACTCCCGAGGCGATGTTATGGGCGGCCGGGTTTGGCTACGACCTTGATGACATAACCGAAGCACTGAACTTCCCGTTCACGGGATCCCCCGAGTTGTCAGACACGTCTTGGGACAATCTGTTCATCACCTATGGAGGTTACATTACGGGCGGACAGGTCGATGGCCAGGGCACTTATACAAGCGGAGCGTTGAAGGAGGAGCTCTACGTCCAACTGTTTGGTTTGAACGTGATGAGCCACCACAGAGGGTTGTGGATCGCGGGGGAGATGCTCGAGTGGCTGTGCAACGATGGGTATTCCTTCTGCTATTGCGGAGACTCGGTCGACGATTGGGATGGCTTTGTCCCAATCGCAAGCGCCGTTCCAGCTGCCTCGCATCCTGCGATGGAGCATCACGACCTAACCGGTGCCTCGCCGTACTGGCCGGTTGATCACGCGTCTCTCCTCGACAACGAGAACATGATCGACCACATAATAGCGCGCGTGAACGGCCTCGCAGATTCTCTGCCTCACGTCGTTAGCGTGTCAGCAGAGACGGGCGGCCCGAACACGAACATATTCATCGCCTTCGACTCCGCGATGGACCCAAGTTACTTTCACAGCGGCACGATCACCGTGACCGGTTCGACATCCGGCACCCACCCGTGCTCCTTCACTTACGACGCACCCACACGCACCGTGACGGCTAACCCTGACACCGACTTCGATTTCGGTGAGTACGTCACGGTCACCGTGTCGGCGTTCGTACGCGACGCCGAGGGCGAAACATCTGCGAGCCCGCATACGTCCAGTTTTCCGATCGGTGACGGGGGACACTTCATCATCAACGCGCACGCGGGCCTTCACGGAGAGATCCGGCATGAGGGGGAGCTTATTCCGAACGGCATCATCCTGGTTCCTTTGTGCGGCGACATCACACTAACCGCAACTCCCGACTCGGGCTACGAGGTGGATACCTGGCAGGTCGACTGGGTCCCCGTGCAGTTCGGTGGGACGACCCTCGCGATTGGTTGCATTGAGGAAGATCGAATTGTCTACGTGACCTTCAAGTCCCAGGTTCCAGCGAGCCCTATCACTGTGGAATCGCCCAATGGTGGCGAAGTGTACTGCCGCGGTGATCGTCTGCGGGTCAACTGGGAGTCCATGGCGGGTTGTGGCGACGTGCGTCTCGAGCTTTGTCGCAACGGCTCACCCGTCCTGACCATTGCCGACTCCGCCTACAACGACGGCTGGCTATCATGGGATATACCGCACGCACAGGCGCTCGCCGACGATTACAGAGTGTGTGCCACCTGCCTGGAGTCCGGGACATCAGACTGCACTGACGGCACGTTCGAGATCGCCGAATGTGAGCCACCACCGATCATCTACGTGTACGACGTGTACGACCTTCAGGCAATTGGCTCCGACGGCCTTCATCCGCCGGACGGGCATTACGTTCTCGCGAACGACATTGACGCGTACGACACGGATGTATGGAACAACGGGAGGGGCTTTGAGCCCATCGGAGATGGATACGGGAACGACTTCAGAGGCATTCTCGATGGGCAGGGGCACAAGGTCCACAGGCTGACCATAAACTGGGTGGACCGTGATGAAGTTGGCCTGTTCGGGGCACTGATGAACAATGCAGTAATCAGGAATCTGATCCTGGAAGAGGTCTACATTGCTGGGCGTGGTTCAGTAGGGGCACTCGCTGGGCGAGGTGGTGGGCTGATCACGAACTGCCATTTGCGAGGGGAGTGTGAGATTCGTGGCGCTGAGGAGAACGTCGGCGCCAATACCGGCGGCCTCGTGGGTGAACTCAATGCGGGAGTAGTTGCCAGCTCAACGGTGTCGGGGTCGGTGTGGATCAATGGCGATGGCCGGAACGTTGGCGGTATTGTTGGTGAGCTAACTAGGGGGCTGATTCTATGGTGTAGTGTAGAGATTCCCGATCGTACGATCTCGTGCGCAGACTCAAACGTCGGCGGAATCGCTGGACGAAGCGGGGACGAGGTGCGTCAGTGCTGTGTGAACTCCTGGCTTATCGACGGGGACAACTACTGTGGTGGCCTCATCGGCCGCAACGACCCTGGTGGAAGTGTCGTGGATAGCTTTGCCATCGTTGGCATCGATGCGAACGACAACGCCGGCGGGATCATCGGCAGTTGTGGCGGTGGCAGTGCACATCGGTGCTATGCACACGCGGGTGTCGGCGGTGGCGGTGCATGTCGCGGTGCACTGGTTGGAAGGTACCCCGGAAACGTGCATGATTCCTTCTGGAACAACGAAGCTACTGGATTGCCGTGCGCGCAGTGTGATGGCTCATGCTCGGAGTGCTTCGGCGTTACGACGACAGAGATGCGGCAGCAAGCGACATTCACATCGACCTACGGTGTACACTGGAGCTTCGAGGGAGCGTGGTGGATCGACGACGGCGCCACGTACCCACAGTTGTGCGGCGTTGGCCCCGCGTTACCGGCCGTGCAGAATCTCATGGTGACGTCAGGAGCCCCGAGCGGTGTGAGCTTAGTCTGGGACCCCGTATCCTGGGACCCCGTATCCTATGACCGTAGCTGTGGTCCCTACTACCGGGCCTACCGCGCAAGCTCGGTCGATGGGGTGCGCGTGGCAGCGAGCTCATGGCAGGCGGGAACATCGTTCACAGATGACACAGCAGTCCCAGAGCTTACGTACTACTACTGGGTCAATGCATCGGCAACGACGTATGACTATGCTGACCCACACGATGTCTATGAGGACCCCTACGAGCCGGGCAGCAACGTCATCGCGGCACGTGCTGGCGAGTTCAGCAATCAAGCTGCAGGCTGGCGCGCGTTTCCGCCACTGACGGCGCCCACCGATGTTGCGGCGACCGACAGGCTGCCAAACGAGACGCTCGTGACGTGGTCTGCCGTACGCGGCGCGAGTTTCTATCGCGTTTACCGCGCAAGCTCGCTCGGTGAGCCGAAGGAGGCAGTGGGCCTTTGGCTAACCGAGCCGCCAGCGGTCGATAGCTCAGGGGTCCCTGACACCACGTACTACTACTGGGTGACTGCGGCTGCCGACGACGGCGGCACGCGGGAAAGTGACTTCGGCGGCCCGGACACTGGATCGTACTACGTGCCCGATACGACCGCTCCGGCCGTCACGCTGTCGTGGAGCCCTAGCGAACCACTTGAAGATGAGCAGGTCACGGTCAACGTGATCGCATCGGACAATGTCGGGCTGGACGTCGTCTCAGCGCTCTGGTTTGACGGAGACAGCCATTCCGTGTCGTGGTCGGAGATTGGATCGCCCACGTTCGAAGAGGATATTGTCCTTGGTCCCTTCCCTCCTGGCCAGATTCTGACATGCCAGGCAACTGCATGGGACACCTCTGGGAATCAGACACAGGCGGGCCCATTCACGTTCACGATCCTGGCGGACACCGACGACGATGGGATCCCTGACGTCGAGGACAATTGTCCGCAGCATGCAAACGCTGACCAGGCTGACGGCGATGGCGACGGACGTGGAGACGCATGCGACAGCTGCCCGAGTGACTCCAACAAGATCGACCCGGGGGTGTGCGGCTGTGGCACGCGGGATGTCGATTCTGACAGCGACGGCGTATTCGATTGCGACGACCTGTGCCCAGATACTCCGGACGGCGAGAGCGTCGACCTCAATGGCTGCCTGTGCAGCCAACGGGATGACGATGGCGACGGCGTAAACGACTGCGACGACGAGTGCGGGGACACGCCTCCCGCCGAGAGCGTCGATCCGAATGGCTGCTCGTGCAGTCAACTGGACGACGACGGCGACGGCGTAAACAACTGCGACGACAACTGTCCCCAGACCGACAACTCGGATCAGGCAAATCGAGATGGCGATGACGCTGGTGACACGTGCGACGACTGCCCCGACGACCCCAACAAGGCATCGCCGGGCGTATGCGGCTGTGGCGTCGCCGAAACCGATAGCGACGACGATGGTACACCTGACTGTATCGACGGCTGTTCGGACGATCCGCACAAAACAGAACCCGGTGACTGTGGCTGCGGGAACGTCGATGCAGATGCCGATGATGACGGCGTTGTCGACTGCAAGGATGACTGCCCCAACACGCCGACGGGCCAAGTCGTCGATCCTAGTGGGTGTCCGATCGACCTGGATTCAGACGGCGACGGTGACCCCGACGACACCGATTGTCAGGCGTTGGACCCGGCCGTCTATCACGGCGCCACTGAAGTGTGCAACGGCATCGATGACGACTGCGATGGCCTGATAGACGAGGGGATTCTGGGTACGACGTGGTACCGCGACGCTGATGGCGACGGGTTTGGTGTCGCCAATGACAGGCTGATACGCTGCGCCAAACCGCCGGGATACGCCACGCGTGCAGGAGATTGTGACGACTCGGATCCAGACATCAATCCCGGCGAACTGGACTGTGCGAGCGCACCCGACGGACTTGACAATAACTGCAACGGGGCGATCGACGATGGTCGGAGTTGTCCGTGTGACGCCGACGATGACGGCGTTTGTGACGGTGAAGACGCGTGCCCCAATACGTGGGGAACATGTCCGAACGGTTGCCCGCCCACTGGCAACGGAGTCTGTCCGGGCGTCGCGTGCGGCTTAGTGACCCTTACGCTGGCGTTTGTGGCAGGATCGCGACGCGCGTACGGGCGTCGTCGTCGCGGGGCAGTTGCACAAGAGTAGCTGTTTCCTGAACTCGCGTGACCTCCCTGTGCGAGTAGTGCTGTACATGCTGCCGTTGCGCGTCGTTACGGTCCATGGCGGTCGTGACGCTTAGCTGGAGCCTATCATGAAGACTGCAATCTCGACGGTTTGCCTACTCTTCACCAGCCTCGCCAGTGCGCAGATCAACATCCCACGGGCGATCACCGACGTGGTCGACGAATCCGGATGGGCAGAGTGCGGCGTGCTTCTATCGCCCGGCTGCGATCTCGACTCCGTGCTGGCCGAGCTGGGTGTCGACCCAACGACCCAGGATTCGGGCACGCCGGAGCTGACGATCAATCGCGTCTATCGCAGCTTCAACGGCTTCAGCGGTCGGATCAACGCCGCCGGACTGCAGTCGCTGCTGACGCACCCATGCGTGGAGGCGTTGGAGCCGTCGTACGTGCTGTACCCGCAGCTTGATGAGAGCATTCCGCAAGTCCACGTGCCCGAGGTCTGGGCGACGTCGATCGACGGCGTGCCCCTGACCGGGACTGGCGAGACGATCGCGGTGATTGACACCGGCATCGACACCGACCACGCCGCGTTCGCCGGACGGATAATCGCCCAGCACTGCTTCTGCCGCGTAACCAACGACGATGGTTATCCGTGCTGTCCGAACAACGCTGACGAGGACGTTTCCGCGGAGGACGACAGTGGCCACGGTACGTTCGTGACAGGCATCGCGACAAGTGGTCTTCCCGTCTACACAGGGGTCGCGCCGGATGCGAACATCATTGCGCTGAAGGTATGCAGCGATGGGAACGGATGTCACAACCACGACATTACCGCCGCGGTTGACTGGTGCGTACTGAACGCGGCGACGTACGACATTTCCGTGCTCAACATCAGCATCGGCGGCGGCATCTACTCGGAACCCTGTGACGACCTGCGTCCGGTGCAGACCGCCGCGATAGACGCTGCAGCTGCCGCTGGAATATCAGTGGCAATCGCCGCCGGCAACTGGCACGCGACGGACGGGATTTCGGCTCCGGCCTGCATCAGTAACGCCCTCGCAGTGGGCGGGGTCAGCTGGGACGATGAAGTGTACTGGAATCGCAGTGATCTGATCGATACAGTTGCCCCCAGTGGTGTTTACTCGTCCTGGATCGGAGGCGGGATCGCCGGGCGAAGTGGTACGTCCGCGGCGTCCCCGCATGTGGCGGGAGCGCTAATCCTGCTGAACCAGATCCTCCGATTGCAGCAATCCGCGCCGTTACCGATCCAGTACATCCGGCAGATACTGGCAGATTCCGGCGACCCGGTTTACGACCCCGGCTCGGACCTGATCTACTCGCGGCTGAATGCCTATCGGGCGGCGTTGATGCTGCTCGAGTCGCACGTATCGCTACGGCCGGATATGCCGTGGCGCTACGACACCGCGGGGACACACACGACTACGGATTGGACGCTGCCGGCGTTTGATGATTCGGACTGGGAGACTGGCGCGATTGGCTTCGGCTACGGCGATGACGATGATGCAACGCCGTTGCACGACATGCCGGGGGCATATAGTGCCGTTTTCGCCCGCCGCCAGTTCTTTGTGCGGGATCCCGCCGCCCTGGATTACCTCGTCCTGACGGTCGACTACGACGATGGCTTCGTAGCGTATGTGAATGGTGTGGAGGTGGCCCGCGCCAACGTCTCGGGAACTCCGCCGGCTTATGACACGCTCGCCGATGCACCGCACGAGGCGTCGAACGGTGATACGAACCCCAACCCGCCGGAGCAGTTCCAATTGCTGGAGCGTCGCGACGCCCTGGTCCCCGGCGTCAACGTGCTCGCTATCCAGGGGCACAACGTAGCGCTCGATGATGACGACTTCTCACTGTTCGCGACGTTGGATGGTGGCCAGGCACATGCAGGCGACCTGAACTGTGACGGATTGGTCAGCCTGGACGACATCGACGCATTCGTTGACGCACTGATCGATCACGAGGACTACTACGCAAACCAACCGTATTGCCGGCATGAGCTCGCGGACGTCAACGCGGACGGGACGGTGGATTTCGGAGATATCAACCCGTTCGTGGAGTTGATGCTGGGCCTGTGAAGCGCCCGCCATGAGATGATACAAGAGGACAGATGTCCCGATGGCCTTGTCGAGGGACACGACGATCCCTTACAAGTCCCGTTCCTCAGCTGCGTACCGACTTGCAGAGAATCAGCGGCTCGCTACCGGAGCGCTCACACGCCCGAAGGCTGCGACCAAACTAGCTCCTCAAGTTCGCACGCTGCACACACGCGGTGGAACTTCGTCCCGGCCTTACGAATCCGACCCTCTTTCCCACACGCTGAGCACGCGTAGTCAATCGGCGTGTTCTTCGTGCATGCGCGGCACTTGAAGTAGTAGCCGTATTTGCCGTACGTCGCGAACAGGTCGCCGCTGCCGCAGTGTTTGCATCTGGGTGTCGTGCTGTCGGAGTGGGCCTGCGAACCTGCATCATCCGTAGCCCGCGGTCGCGGTGCTTCTTGCTCAGTAGCCGCCTCACTCGCAGATGTTGTCCGTGGCGTGTGCCGCGCCAGCAGGAAGTCACACACGCGCACCAGCTCTGCATCACTCAGTTGCCACAGGCCGTAGTCACCGTCAGTCCTGCTGAGCAGCCGGCTGGCTTTCCGGTGCCGTTCGATCTCTTCACGTATCCGATCGCAAATCAAATCCGCCTTCGTGAGCGCTGGCGGATCTGCGCCATGCCGCTTGATGATGCCCCGGTCAGAGACCGCCACATGGACGTCGGTTGTACAGTGCTTGAACCCTGCCTGAACGCGCCCGAACAAGCGTTTGTCGCGAAGATCCGCTCGATGCTTGATTAGCAATCTCTGCAGGAACGCTGCTTGGCGTTTGGCCTGCTGGATGGGGGACGGCATACCAGTTCGCTTCTGACCCCACTTGCGGGTCCACTCGTCGTGTTCGTTGATCTCAATCTCGCCGCTAACGCTCTTGCTCTCGACGATGGAGAACCCGAACCGGTGCAGCACGAGATGGTCGATCTGCGCTGTGTCACCATCTTCCGACAGGCGGAGATCGTTGAGGATGAAGATGTCATCGTCGTCGCCGAACTCACGACGTAGGTAATACGCCATCTGCTCCTCAGCGGCGGCACCAGCCTGTTCGAACCGGTTCGACGCGCTGGCCGGGTCCTTCGTCTTCGCGATCACTTGAGCAGCCCTCCACTTAACGCCAGATGGTAGCAGATGCGCCTGGTTCGTTCACCGCGGACTACGCATTGGGTATGGCCCGCAAGTTCTACGGCCCATTCATATTTGCAGCACCCCAATCCACACCAAGGAGAATCCCCATGCTGAAACTCAATGCCGGGTTCAGCCGCAAGGTCGGCGAACCCAACTACGGGAGCCGCGGGGCTTCCGTCAACGTCGAACTCGAAGTCGAGAGCGGCCTGATCGGCGATCCAGAGGGTCTGCTGGCCCGCATCCGCAATCTGTTCGACCTGGCCCGCCAGTCTGTCGATCAAGAGCTGGCCCAGCAGACCTCGGAGATCCAGCGGGATAACGCACGCCGGGATAACGGCAACAACGGACGACGAGATGTACGTCGGGCTACGGCGTCCCAACTTCGAGCAATTCGGGCCATCTGCGAGCGGCAGGGCGTCGATCCGTTGAGCTGTGTGACGCGCTATGGCGTTACTGAGCTGGAGGACCTCACGCTGCGCCAGGCCAGCCGTCTCATCGACGAACTCAAGAGTGCGCCGAGCGAGACACAGCGATGAGCGTCATTGCTGCACCCGCATCTGTGAATGCCCACCCACGGGACGATCCCGATCGTCCCAGGATCCGTGACTACCTCAGCTACAGTGCTCTCAGCACGTACCAGCGCTGTCCGCTGCGGTACTACTTCCAGTACGTCGTCCAGCTTCTACCGGCCTACAAGGCCAGCAGCCTGATCTTCGGTGGTGCCCTGCATACGGCGATCGAGCACTATTACCGGCAGATCCTGAGCGGTGCCGAACCGCCCGGGGTGGTCAATTTGACCACCCCCTTCGACCAGGCCTGGCGGGACGAACAGACTTTGCCCATCCGGTACGGCAAGGGCGAATCCGCCCAGAGTCTGCGTACGCTGGCCACCAACATGCTGACGGTCTTCCTGAACAGTGACGTCCGCCACGTTGATGGCACAATCCTGGGCATCGAGGAGGAGTTCCGTCGCAGTGTGATCCCCGACTGCCCTGATCTGCTCGGACGCATCGATCTGCTGACGCTGCAACGTGATGTACTACACATCATCGACTTCAAGAGCAGCCGCTCGCGGTGGGGCAATTCTCAGATCGCCGAAGCCCTGCCGCAGATGCACATGTACGCGACCCTGTTGCAGCCTACGGCACGTGCCCTGGGTGTACGTCAGATCCAGCTGGAGTGGATCGTTCTGACAAAGACCAAGCAGCCTGCCATCACGCGTCATACCGTCACTGCGGATGCCCGTCAGGTGCACCGCACGCTCGCCGTCGTCAGGTGCCTCTGGGACGCGATCCAGGCGGGCCATTTCTATCCCGCCCCTTCGACCCAGAAATGCACAACCTGCCCCTACGCCGAAACCTGCCGTGCCTGGGAGGGCTGCCATGACTGACTGTTCGGTTACGTGCTCCCACCAATGTGCTGCGCCGCTCATCGGGCCGTGTCCATGAACCCAAACGTTGGCCGCAACTCCTTCATCGCCTGCATGCTGCTGCTCGGTGCGTTCGCATCGCTGCGAACCGAGACCTGCACGAGCATCTTCGTGATCGTCATCATCGTCTGGTGGTGGTTCTGCTTCGGTCTGCCTGACCAGCGCCGCTAGCAGGCCCGCACTCCCCGACCCATCTCACCTGCGTGCAGTCGACGTAATCAGCTGCTGATAAAGCGGCAGATCGTGACTGCGCGCCCAACACCTGGAGGAATCCCATGTTGATCAGTCTGCGCGATGTACCCCGCGACGAACGCCACTTGCTGTTCTGCTCACGATTGCTGCCCCGGCAACGCCGGCGTCGACATCCGCGACGTAACGCCCAGCCACCCACGAAGGACCAGGCTCCAGCCACCGTCTGCATCCCACTTGCTGCCGGCCTTGATGCTGCCGGAACGGATCTCGACGCTGCCTGACGTCTCGTAGTGCTGCCGCGTGGCCGGCGGGGTCACGCGGTGGCCGTCAGCCGCAACACTCTACCTCTTTTAGGAGTAACCGCATGACGACCGCTACATCGAAGATCACTCCACAACTAACTGCTGATCGACGCAGTCTGCTCGATGCTCTCCAACGGGCCCAGACTGTTGCCCCCAAGCGTTTCCCCAAGCCCATCCTCACCGGCATTCTGCTGCGGGCTGAGGAGGGGCGTTTGCACATTTCCGCCACCGATGGGGAGATCACGTTCAACACGCGTGTCCCTGCCGACGGGAACCTGCCCGCCTGCGTCGTGAGCTGTGTCGAGCTCGTCCGCCGCATCAAGGCCAGCAGGCAACCGTCCTGCACGTTGTCGTTGCGGTCGCGTTCCCAGCAATTGCAGGTCAACGGTGGACGCGTCACGCATGCGCTACCGACCATGTCGCTGGGTGACTTCCCGGTTGTTCAGACAGAGTGCGCGGGTGAGACGATCACCGTCGCTGCAGACGTGGCGGCGAAGGCACTGGCCGTCAGCAGTCGAGCCGTTGCCCGGGAGACCAGTCGCTACGCGATCAACGGCGTGCAGCTCGAGTCCGACGATGATGGCGTCCGCCTGGCGGCTACCGACGGCCGCCGGCTGGTCATCGCGGGGCTGCAGTGCGAGACGACCACGTACCGGGGCCAGGTCATCATCCCCGTTCGCTTCGCCCATTTGGTGCAGAGGTGGTCGTCCAAGCTGGACGCTCCGCTTGCGATCACTATCACGACCAGCTCGACGGATGAAGGCACCAGGTTGCCGGCAGAAGTCACGATTGCCGGCCCCGACTGGTTGCTGCACACCCGTGAACTCGACGGGCATTTTCCGCGTTACCGGGAGTTCGTACCCAGTAGCGGTTCGCGGTTCGCCGTGGATCGGCAATCGCTCATCGAGACGCTGAAGCAAGTGACGTTGGCCACGTCCTCCGAATCGCGGATGGTCAGGGTTGATCTGTCGCCGCGACGCATCCAACTGTCCGCCAGCTCCCCCGACATGGGTAAGGCCCACGCTCGACTGACGGCGCGCTTCTTGGGCGGTGGCGACAGCACCATTCGCTCGGCGTTCAACCCGGGTTACTTGCTCGATGCCCTTGCCGTGCTGCCCGGTGAGCAGGTGGTCATCGATTTGCACCAGAACGGCTGTGGTCGCGACAACACGGTGTACGGCAAACCGGCGTTGCTCTACGCGCTGGGTGACGAGTCCGTCCGCTGGATCGTCATGCCGTTGAACGCCGGCTTGGAGGCGACGCGCGAGAATCTGGGTTCCAACTACCGCGAGCAGGCAGCGTGAGTGGCGAGAAGTGTGCCTGGAAGCGCTGCCGGAGCACCGAGATCCACCTGACGTACCTGGGCAAGCCGTTGTGCCAGCGGCACTGGCTGCAGGTCTGCGAATTGCAGGAGCAGGGGCGCGATGCTGACGCCCGGGCGAAGATCAACCTAACGCCAAGTAACCTACGAGCAGGGGCAAATGGCGCCTGCGAGCGCGAAAGGAAGCAACCTTGCTGACGCAGGTCGACTGCCGTGCCTTTTCGCCGCATCAGCAGCAGCATCGTGTGCAGCACCCGTTTTCGCAGCAACTAACCAACAGCACGCCAGCGCAGCAACACCCGCAAATCGTGTTTGTGCACTCCTTGTCGTCCACCGCGACTGCACCATCTCCGCAAGGGAGACAGATTACGGCGTTCAGTGTAACTGCAGTGGTGCCCAGACCAATGTATCGCCGTAGCCGCTGAGCCAGCATGCTCCAGCGAATCTGGGCACGTTGATCTGCCCCGTTCAGCAGCACGTCCGCTGAGCGAAGCTGGGCGTCAACGTATGCGCGTGCTTCCACACGCCGTCCGTTGAATGAGGCTGCAGTGGATGATGTATCGCAACAGAGCGGGTTGTAGCTCACGCCGCGGTCTGCATCGGCATCCCGGTACGCGTCAATCACGTAGACGCAGCGGCCCAGGATTTCGCCGAGTTGGCAAGCGAGGTCCGCCGATACCGTCTCCGGTGCCATTTGGGCCAGCCGCCGCCCGACCAGGCCGTAGGCGCGTCCGGTGGGGCCAGACGCAGTTTCCAGGTCGGAAGAGCCTTGTCGCTCAACCTGTTGCTGCTCGCCGAGCGACTCTTCCATTCCACTCAGCGGGAACTTTCGTCGAGAGAGCTCGTGGTTGGCTTGTTCGAACGTTGTCGCGTAGAGGTTGTTCAACAATCGGGCATGCCATGATGGACGGTCGCGGATGTCGTCATCGAGCTTTACGCCGACGGCGTAGCACGATAATGCAGCTAGGAGGTGCGTGCGGTCCGCAGGATCCCTGACTGCCGGGGGCACTGACCTGACACCTCCGCGAACGCAGTTCCCTCGTGGGAAGGTGGCCGGTGGGCCTTCCGGTTCGGCAAGCAGCCAACCCAACGACACGATGTCGTGAACGATCAACGGCCTGGCCTTGATCCCGTACCGCAGTGACAGTGTGGCGCAAACGTCGCAGTAGATGGTCATGTACGACTTCGGCAATCTCCTGGCGTCGGCCCCGATCGTAGGTCGTAGCAATCCGAACACGCTTTGAATCTCCTGGCGAGCGCAACGGGCGCGGCAGGTATTTGCGAAACGGCAACTGGCAGTGCCTATCCGCCGTCACGCGGATCCTCGGCTGGCAACGGTTGTCGCGAATCTGCCCTTTGTGGCATCGATCCCCGCTGGTCGCCGACGCCGCGAATCGACGTCTACCCGACATGTCCTACAAGCCTTCGTTCTGCCCAGATCACACTTATAGTGTGTAGAGCATCGTACCACTTATCGGTGTGATGTCCAGCGATGAAAGTCGCCGACATCAAGGCCGAGGTGGGCTGCCGCGTCCGGCGGTTACGCGAGAAGCGGGGCTGGTCCCAGGAGGAGTTGGGTTTTCAGTCTGGCCTTCATCGAAACTACATCGGCGGCGTCGAACGCGGGGAGCGAAATGTTGGAGTGGAGAACGTCGCTAAGCTCGCGGCGGCACTCAGGATACGGCCACGTGACCTGCTACCGTAGGCAGCGCACAAGCCGATGCCATCCGGGCTGCTTGGTTGGACGTACGAGGCTCGTACAGTATCGTCTGCGCGCTACTAGCCGTCGGTTGGATCGTCATCATCGCCAGCAACGATGAAGTGTCTGGCGAAGAACTCGACCAACCGCTCCCCTGAAACTTCATGCCCGTAGTAGGCTGCCAACGGTTTGGGAACCGTCACTTCGAGGATGCGATCTGCACCTACCTCAGCGACCCAGGAGTGCCAGAACCACCGTCTGGCGCCCAGTGCGAAGCCCGTCACCAAGCGGTGCGTATCAGTGTGCTGGTCGTAGTAGTCGTACGCGTTCTTGTGGCACCTGTTCGCCGGCCCCGGGATCAGGCCAATACCGTCGGTCGGCCAAAACCGACCGAGCTTGAGTAGATCGCTGAGGATGAGGCTGAGATCGGCGGTGATGCCCTGTCCAGAGGCATCCATGAGACCGATGCGTTCGCCGCCGTGGGGCAGCAGGCGCGATTGGAGTTCAAGGAGCCGGTCGTCGTTCAGTTCGTGCTTCATTTGTCGGGTACGCGAGAACTACTTGGATCTGTTTGTAGCTTCCTGGCGCGGATGAGGATCAGTACGCGCAACCAGACACGGAAACGACCCTCATCTCGCTACCGTGATAGCAGCGAATCGAAACCGAAAACCGCCCGTCCTGGAGTGCATTTCGCGCCGCTTCCGAATTCAGCGTAACAGTCTCGCCGTTCTCGCGTTTCGTCGCCTTGGTGAGTCCGTCACTCTTGATCCGGCTCTCGAGACGGAACTCGGTTGGCGCGACGTCCCAGATCCTAATGTAGTCGTCTTGCGGTCCAGCCGGCGCCAGACCCTCGGTGTCGATCCACAGTTCGATACGCCCATTGGATCGGGCTGGCCATTCGGGCACGTTCTGCAGGACAACGGAGTAGCCCTTCACGAGCGGAGAATCGTGCTCAAGCCTCAATGTCGCCCGGAGCTCCGCGGGACGGGCCCTTAGGCGTCTCTCCTCCGGTTTCGAGTGTGCCCCATCGGCCGCGACGGCCACCACAGTGATTGGCAAGCCCGGATCTGCCGATCCGATGGGTAGAGGACCGTGCGCGGTCCACGTGCGTCCATCCTTCGTACTCTCGGCTGTCCAACCCGGTGGAAGAACCTCCCGTTCCCACGTGATCGGTGGCCTGCCCCCCTCGGCCCGGAGGACGAGCTTCGCTCTGTCGCCCACGACGAGGTCCTGCGGGGGTGTGGCGTCCACGATCCTTGGCGGATTCAACGTGGGCGAATCGCCTCCCTCGTTCTGTGGACACTGCCGAGATGACGCTAATAGCACTGAGGCAGCGACAATCAGGCACCGGGTCAATGTGCACCTCCAATCACACGCTCATAGCCAGGTAGCCGCAATATTCGGCTCTTCGCGCTGCCGTGCGGCACCCTCGCGATTTCGGGTCGCACTCATCCATTGCGGCGCATCCCGGCCAAGGTCATGGCGGACATCGGTCGCGAGGAGTAGCACTACTTTGCTCAGTCAATTCCGGCTCGTCCGTTTCGCAGTGCGGCCACGTCGAACATGCTCTCGAGCCCGTCCGGATTGATGGTGACGTCGACTGCGGTGAATGATGCAACTTTCCACGGTTTTCCGCTGTAAGTTACTTCCTGACGGAATGGCAGTGTTAGGCCGTCTACCTCGCGGAAGTCGCTGTAAGTCACGCGGATCTGGCTGAACGCGTAGTCCAGCCCGCGGTCGCGATATGACAACAGCAGACTGCGGCCGGTTTCGGGGTCGATGCCCACGGTTTGCGACACTTCGTCGAACGCGACTTGCACTAGCTTGATCTTCGTCCTTGCCGCTTCGCCGTCACCGACCAATGCGGCCTTGAACCCTGGTTGGAACTGCGCTCGGAGCACGCTGAGCGGATGGCGTGCCGCCAGGCGGCGCATGCGTTGCCGCGCGTCGGCGTACATCGGGCGCTCGTAATTCGTGTTGATGTGGCCCTGATCGCCGTTGAGCAACAGCGTGCCGCGCCAATCTTCCCAGACTTCATCCTTGCGAAAACGCGTCGGCGGGGCGTAGTGCCAGATGCGCTCGCGCGTTCTCTCTTCTCCACGGCTGCGCACGTTGTCATGGACGCGGATGCTCCAGGCCTGGGCTGCGCGGATGCGATCCATACCACCCGCTGCCTCCGTTGCTTTCTGCAAAAGCGTCTTCGCCTGCTCGATCGCCTCCGGCGTGGCATCCGGAAATTCTGACTGCTCCAGCAGGAACTTCTCGGGGCACTGCATGAACGTGCCGCGGCACGACGGGGCGCGGAAGAAGTAGAGCCGGCCGTCGTGCAACAGCCAGTTCTCCGGACTGGCGAACGTGGCCAGCGGCCCCATCCGCGCGCACGCGCCGTCCATCTGGGCAGCGAAGATGCTCGGTTTCTGCAAGAACCGCTGCTTGTTCTCCTCCGAGACAAACGAGTAACGGCACTGCTGATACTCGGCTGTGAACGCGTCCTGCCCCGCGACTTGCTTTCCGTCGTGCAATGCAACCGGATCGAATGCGAAGTGTCTGCCCGCGTCCTGCGCCGACGCACCCGATGCCAGCAGAAGCGATGTGATCGTAATACAACCCAGTATTGTGTTCAGCGACCTCATGAGACGAACCCTCCGAGTTGTGTCCAGCACGACAGTCCCGTTACCCCTGGACGCCGCACAATCACGGCGTCGGCAACACTACCAACCGAAGCGTAGGCGCGTGCAACACAGCGTGGCAAGCGCGTCGGCTATCGATGCAACTGTTTTCTACATCTTCTTTTCGCCGTTGCACGCTGTTTCAACGTGAGCAACCGAGTGCGTTGAGCGTACCGCCAACCGTCCTAAACTGCGCACGCGTATGAGTACCGCATTCTCACTTGCAGCGCACGAGAGTTGCGCGCCGAAAGAAAACCTTGAATGTCACACGGCGAACGATATGTTTCCTGTGGACTCGGAGGGAACGTCCGCCTGGGAGGAAACCGGGAGTGGGGTCCCATCCACGAGAGCGGCGCACAGCGACGGCGCGCCGCCAATCGCGTCCGAGGTCCGTGGGCGTCGAGAGTAAGGAGTATGATCGTGTCGACCAAAGCTGTTTGTCGTCTATTCGTTGTGTTGATGGCGGCCCTTGCCGTCGCACCCGAGTTCGCTAGCTCAAAGAACCTCTACGAAGCTCCTACAGAGTTGTGTCCCGGTGAGGAGGGGAAGATCGAAGCCCGCTTCTGCCCGGCTCCCGAACAGCGGTCCGACTACGACTTAGTAATCGTGCCTGTTTCCGGGGAGCTGACACCCACGCTGGAGATTATCAGTTGCGTCGAGTTCGGCGAAGGCGAGGGCTACTCGTGCATTGTCCGCGCGGGGCCGAATCCCGGCGTGGTGCGCGCGACGGTGAGCGCCGTTGACGGACGTTCCTACTCGTCGCTCATCGAGATCGGTGGCGGGGTCGGTTCCGGTTGCACGTCGTGTGGCGACAGCTCGACCGGCGGCCCCAGCATTGGTAGCGAAGCAGGCGATCTCGTAGGTGGGCCGTACCTTCAACTGAATCTGGGCACCGTTCGCGACGACTGGTACGAATCGTCGCACCCGGTGCGCCTGGTGCTCTCCGCCGATCAGCCATCCGCTGATCTATTCACGCCGGATGCGTTGGAGTTGATTGGTCTGCCTGAATGGTGCTACTGGACCGTCCCCGGTTCCGAAACCAGTTGCCTCTTGTGCGACAATCGCGGCGAGACGGGCACCTGCCAGAGTGACTGTGCCGACCCCGCCCACCGCGTGGTATACGCAGTCGAAGTGGGCGATAACGTCGCTTTCGTGCGTGAAGCCGAAGTGGATCCAAACGGCTACTATCTTACGATTGCGGAAGGCGGATTCACCGAGACATCCGATTGCTGCTGCGTCGACCCCTTGATCTACACTCAGCCGCTGAAGCGCTGGCACATCTATTCGCCGAATCAGGATCCCAATGAGTTGATCATCGAGCGCCTGACGCCGGCGGACGTGGTAGAAAAGACCTATCACTACGAATCGCTGGATGGAGATCGTGATTGGCGGTTGTCGATCGGGGACGACTCGGGCGACTTCCGGCAGACGAGCCAGCAATGGGCGTACGACAGCGGACTGTCGCTCTGGAAACGCACCACGATGGTCGAAGTGCCCGCCACGGTCGGCGGCTGGTACACGGAGAGCGTAGAAGAAACGCACCATACCTCGAAGACTTCTCCGTGGAAGAAGCGAATTGTCGATCCCAACGGTCCCGACCCGCAGGTTACCGAACGTGAGCTGTATAAAGCGGCCGCGGGCGTCTTTGAAGGGTCGGTCAAGTGGCAGACCAATCCGGACGGATCGTGGACCTGGCACACCTACGAGGACACCACCAACCCCATCGGACGAATTACCAAGACCTATCGCAGCACCTGGACGGATGACGCGCTCCCGGGCTCGATCGAAACCTGGACGACTTACGAAGAGACGGTGTCGACCCGGCAGTTCGACGACGATCCGAACATTGGCGGGCTCACGGTATCCAACCGTGAACGCTTCGTTCAGGGCGCGACCGTTGAGAAATACGCAAGCCTTGAAGACCCGGGCGATCCGAACTGCCGCCTCGAGCGCCAGTACGCGACCGCCGGTTCGTATCTGGAGACGACGGTCTGCTACGCCCCCGAGCCTACGGGGAACGATCCCTACAACGCCTCGGAACGGCCGTGGATTGAGCGCACGAATCCGAACGGTGTAGTTGAAACTCGGGATGGCGGTCCTTCCATCTGCGCGCCCTACTTCGACGATACGAACTGGACTCCGGACTACGGATGCAGCGGCGGCAACGACGACTATCAGCGCAACACTTGGACACGCAGCGCACCGGCCACCGATGGGTTCGATGTGTACGACCTCCAGGGGCGGCTGCTGGTTACCGGCCAGCGCTGGGACGGCGATCCGCAACTCGAGGCGGAGGCTACCGAGTGGACCTTCTACGAGTATGACGATCAGAACCGCGTGACCAAGGAGTACCGCTCCGACTACACGGTCAAGGAGATCACCTGGAACGACTGCTGCAACTCGCGGACGGTGACGGACACCTACGGTCGTCGGACGGAGTACCAGTACGATCCGGCGGGCCGGATTCAGTGGGAAATCACGGAGGTCGAGGAGCAGAGCCAGCTCCGCCGCGAGATTACCGCTTATGAATACGCAGCGGTCTCGTACGACGGCCGTAACCTGCCGTCTGTCACCGTTTCACGCGGATACGATACGCTGGTTTGGGGTTCGGATATCACGGGCTTCACCGTGCTGCGGCAGTCGCGCACGATTCACGATCTCGCCGGGCGCGTTGTCGCCGAGGTTGCTATCGACCTGGATACGCAGGGTGGTGACGATTCGCTGACCACCGAGTACGCGTACGGGCACACCGCGGCCGGCGGTCGAGAAGTGACCATGACGCGGCCCGACGGTAAGACCGAGATTCGGTCGTATCACCGTGACGGGCGGCTGAAGAGCATCACCGGCACGGGCGTGATTCCGCAGCTCTACGTTTACAGCGTCGCCGCGGGCGAGCTGACCACCACCGTGTACGTGGGTCCGGACGGTACCAACTCGGATCGGTTTACCAGCACGACCGTCGACATGCTGGGGCGCACGATTCGCGAAGTGCGGCCGGCGTGGACGGACTCCAGCCCCGCGACGCTCACGACCACGTACACCTACGACAGCACGACCGGCGAACTCGAATCCGTCACGACCAGCGACGGTCAGGGCGCCATCGGCTCGCCGCAGTACTTCGAGACCGACTACCAGACCGACAAGAAGGTGCAGCGGGCCGGTATCGACGTTGACGGCGGCGGCTTTGATCCGGGCGACATCGCCGACCCCGAAGAAGCGGACCGCTATACGCAGACGACGATGGATTCAGAAGTTGACGGCGACAAAATCTGGCGTGTGACCGAGCAGGTTCAGGCCGGCGGCACTACCGGGCAGACGACCAAGCGCCTGGTGTCCGGCTTTGACACCGTAACCATCCCGGGCGGCGGTACCGATCCGGTGATCGAGTGCACCCAGACCACCGACGAGCACGGTCTGGTCACGACGCGCATCGTCACCAACGATACAGCCTCGAAGATCCGCAAGGTCTACACGACCTACAGCAACACGACCAACTACGACGTTGAGACCTGGGAATACGGATACCTCGCGTCCGCCGTGTCGCACACCGGCGTCACGTCGACCTATGAGTACGATGATCTCGGGCGGCCGCACATCGTCAGCGACGGCCGCGCGCAGGTGACGACCACGTACGACGATCTGGGACGCGTCAAGACCCGCACCGAGCTGGGCGGCGGCACGACGACTTACGCGTACTACGGACAGGACGACGCCGGTGCCGGACAGGTCGAGGTGATCACCGATCACCTGTCGAACGAGACACGCTACGCCTACGACGATCTCGGACGCATCGAGTACACGTGGGGCCATACGCCGCAGCCTACTTGGGTCGAGTATTCCAAATTCGGCGAGCGGGAGAAACTGCACACGTATCGCACCGACGCCGGCTGGACGGGAGGCGCCTGGCCCACCGGCGCTGGTGACGGCGATGTGACGACCTGGAACTATCACGACGGCACCGGTCTGCTCAACAGCAAGACCTACGACGACGGCGGGAGTGTGGACTACGCGTACACGAGCGACGGCCGCCTCGCAGAGCGCAAGTGGGCGCGCACGATTCCGGGCACGTCCACACGCGTCGCAACGACGTACGGCTATGATCCAAACACGCTCGACCTGACCACGATCGACTACAACGACAGCACGCTGGACGTGACCCTGGCGTACGATCGCCGGGCACGGGTCGAGAGTGCCGGCCAGGGTGCCAGCGGCGTCGATTACGCCTACGACTACAGCCTGTGGCCGACCGGCGTAAGCGTGGCGAGCAGCCAGTTGTACGGCAAGACGGTGGGCCAGTCGTTCGCCGCCGGGCAGTACGGCCGCCTGACCGGGCTGACGATCGGGACGGACTACGACGCGGATTACTTCTACGACGGCGCGACGGGCCGACTGGACCGCATCACCGGTCCGGGCCTGCCGACCGGCACGGGTGCGGACTACGGCGCCCGCTACGGCTACCTGACCGCCAGCGACCTGGTGAACTCGACCCGCATCGTCGACGACAACGACACGACGCTGGTCGAGACTGTGCGGACCTTCGAGTCGCAGCGCAACCTGATCGACACCGTGCAGAGCACGTGGGACCCCGACAATACGGCTGTGCTCGTCTCGAAGTACGACTACACCAACGACGTGCTGTCCCGCCGCGACGACGTGTCGTACAGCGGCTTGGCGTTCGGCTCGCCGGGGACGCCGATCCTGGCGGATTTCAGCTACAACAGTCGTCACGAGCTGACCGGCGTGGATCGCAGCGATAATTCCGACTTCGATCGGGCGTACAGCTACGATCCGATCGGCAACCGCGAGTGGGCCGATGCCGGCTCGCCGGCAGTGCGGACGGACTATGTGTCGAACGAGCTGAACCAGATCCACCGGTCCGAGACGGGCGACGCGACGCTGATCGCCCAGGGCTTCACGTACGACGCGGACGGCAACCTGACCGAGCTGTTCGTGTCGGGCGACATGGACTGCGACGGGCAGGTGAGCTTCGGCGACATCAACTGCTTCGTCGAGGCGAACACGAACTGTCCGCCGGTGAATCCGCCGGGGTACACGTGCGATCCGTGCTCGTGCCTCAAGGGTGACCTCAACGGCGACGGGCAGGTGAGCGCGGCCGATATCAACCCGTTCGTGGATCTGGTGGTCGCGACCGGTTCGGCTCCGCAGCAGTCGTACACCTGGGACGCCGAGAACCGGCTGGTGCGGGTGGAGCCGACGGCGGGGACGGAGCAGCCGGGCAACTTCCGGACGGAGTTCGGCTATGATTATCGTGGTCGGCGGGTGGAGAAAAAGGTGTACACGCGTGACCAGGGTAACACGACGTGGGACCTGACCGCGCACCGCAAGTACGTGTGGGCCGACTGGCTGCTGTTACTGGAGCTGGACGGGATGAACAGCGACGCGATCGTCCGCCAACACACCTGGGGCCTGGACCTCGCGGGCCAGAACGGTGCGCAGCCGAGCGGTCTGGCACTGCTGACCGGTGCCGGCGGCATTGGTGGGCTGGTGGCGACCGAGGAGCCGAGCACGCTGACGGCGGTGTACCAGTACGACGCGAACGGCAACGTCGGCCAGGTGCTCGACTGGACACAGTCGACGCCGGCGGCCGCGCTGATCGCCCACTACGACTACGATCCCTACGGTAATACGGTGCAGACAACGGGCTCGTATGCTGCTGAGAACCCGTGGCGGTTCAGCACGAAGTCGTTCGACGACGAGACCGGGCTGGGGTACTGGGGTTATCGGTACTACTCGCCGACCACCGGCCGCTGGCTATCGCGGGATCCGATTGGGGATCCCGCTTTCCGCTGGTTGAACCTGAGCATTCAAACGTCGGTTAGTGGCTTCGCTGTCGTAGACTACTCCGACCTGCTGCACCTATATCAGTATGTGCGCAACGCATCTGTTAACGCGTCCGATGCTCTTGGTCTACACGGGTGCGAGCAATGCGGCGAACCCCCGAGGTGCCGATCGGAGTGGGATCCTTGGTGCATATGTGTCGTTAGGTGCCGTGGCTGGCGTTGTGCCGCACAAGCGTTGGCGTGCGCTGCGCCCGCTACTATGCCGACTGGAATGGCCGTCGCGTGTTTCATCTGTCTGGGCAAACTCCCCGCGAATACTCCTCCAACGATGCTGATCAAGGCTCTGTGCGGAGCGTGTGGCGGAATCTCTACAATCGCGACTTTTGGAGAGGTTGCGGCCTGCCTCAGTCAGCAGGCCGCATGCGCAACGGCCGCAGCAGACGCCTACAAATGGTGTATGAAACAAGCGGAAGACGGCTAGCAGTCGCGGGAACGCTGGAAGCTGCGATGTTCAGACTGAGATCACGGGCGCGCGATTGGATTGGCCCTACAACGACGATCACGTGTTTCGCAGCCGCCATGATCACTATGGAGGTAACGTCTAGGCCATTGCTCCTTACATATTCCGAGCTAGACTGGTTCGACGCAGCGCAGGCGCGATTGTGGAATGCCACGCTCACGTGGTACGGATTCGTCGGGATCTTCCTTGGCCTTGCTCTGGTAACCAAGCAAGTGTGGTTCCCTGTTGGCGGTAGACTATTCTGGACCATACCATTCTTTGGTATTGCGTTGAGCGGGACGATCGTGGCGATCGGCCGGTTGTTCCGCGACAACCTTCAACTCGATGTCGTAGTGTCGTTAGCGCAATTGGTGCTATTGGTTCTGGCGGCTTGTGGCGGAGCGATGAGCATTCACTTTCTCCGTCGCGTATATCGCCGACAGGCCTTGGGATTCTGTCTGAACTGCGGATACGACTTACGTGGAAACGTCTCTGGTCGCTGCCCGGAGTGCGGTGTGTCCGTTCCGATAGACGATCGCAGTCGAACTGAATTAGATAGCGTGGGCCGGTCACGCGGCACATAAGCGGACTGTCCGCCGGTGAATCCTCCGGGGTACACCTGCGATCCGTGCTCGTGCCTCAAGGGTGACCTCAACGGCGACGGGTAGGTGAGTGCGGCGGACATCAACCCGTTTGTGGACCTGGTGATCGCGACCGGCTCGGCGCCGCAGCAGACGTATACGTGGGACGCCGAGAACCGGCTGGTGCGGGTGGAGCCGACGCCGGGCACCGAGCAGGCCGGCAACTACCGGACCGAGTTCGCGTACGACTATCTCGGTCGGCGAGTGGAGAAGAAGGTGTACGTCCGTAACGCCGGCAACACGGCGTGGGTGCTGGGTCGGCATAGCAAGTACGTGTGGACGGACTGGCTGCTGCTGCTGGAATTGAACGGTTTGCAGAGCAATTCGATCGTGCGCAAGCACACCTGGGGCCTGGACCTGGCGGGGCAGAACGGTGCGACGCTGTTCCGCGACCTTCCGTTTCACTCCCCGTCTTAACGTGTCCATTGATCAGGGTCGCGTTGGGCGGTGCGGCCTGCTGTGCGGCGTGGGTGGTTGCCTACTGCAACAGGCGTGTCCATTGATCAGGGTCGCGTTGGGCGGTGCGGCAGGTTGGCGACTACTGCGTTCGGGTGTGTACTTAGTGTCCATTGATCAGGGTCGCGTTGGGCGGTGCGGCTTCGTGCGCCGGCACGCCGTTGATGCTGCCCTCAAGTGTCCATTGATCAGGGTCGCGTTGGGCGGTGCGGCGCACTTGCCGTTGCGCCGTTCGTTCATCTTCCACAGGTGTCCATTGATCAGGGTCGCGTTGGGCGGTGCGGCGCGCCCCCGGGGCGCCCCATTCTGGTACATCCTTACGTGTCCATTGATCAGGGTCGCGTTGGGCGGTGCGGCCCTCGCTGCCTTGCGTGCAATCGAACGGGGCGCCGCAGTGTCCATTGATCAGGGTCGCGTTGGGCGGTGCGGCTACGCGCTGCCGCGCGTGGAGTTCCTGCACGCCCTGGTGTCCATTGATCAGGGTCGCGTTGGGCGGTGCGGCCCCGCCAAGGCCCGCTCGATGGACTTCGTGCGGACCGTGTCCATTGATCAGGGTCGCGTTGGGCGGTGCGGCGGCTCATTCGCACACGGATCGTGGCCAGACCCGGCAGTGTCCATTGATCAGGGTCGCGTTGGGCGGTGCGGCGATCGTCGTGTGGCCCATCCAGCATGCCGAAATTCGTGTCCATTGATCAGGGTCGCGTTGGGCGGTGCGGCGGCGATGGAGCGGCGCAAACAAGCTCGGTTATTAGTGTCCATTGATCAGGGTCGCGTTGGGCGGTGCGGCAACACCGGCGACATCACGATCGGGTCGGTATTCACGTGTCCATTGATCAGGGTCGCGTTGGGCGGTGCGGCACACAAACGTCTACCAGAGGAGAGGAGAGGAGAGAGTGTCCATTGATCAGGGTCGCGTTGGGCGGTGCGGCATTCCCCGGAATCAGACATGAGCGACTGCCCCTTTCGTGTCCATTGATCAGGGTCGCGTTGGGCGGTGCGGCGAGGATGTTCGTCAGCGGTACCTCAAGCGATACCGGTGTCCATTGATCAGGGTCGCGTTGGGCGGTGCGGCGGTGGGAGTGGACGAGGTATGAGCACAGCCGTTGAGTGTCCATTGATCAGGGTCGCGTTGGGCGGTGCGGCGGGAGCGGACTGGTGCCTTGGCTTCTTCGGTCGCTCGTGTCCATTGATCAGGGTCGCGTTGGGCGGTGCGGCGATGTGGAAGCGACTAACCGAGCAGGCGAAGCGATTGTGTCCATTGATCAGGGTCGCGTTGGGCGGTGCGGCGATCGAACCACTTGCTTGTGTGTATACGGGGCTCTTGTGTCCATTGATCAGGGTCGCGTTGGGCGGTGCGGCAATCTCTGGCAAATACATGCTGCAGGCTGAGGTCAGGTGTCCATTGATCAGGGTCGCGTTGGGCGGTGCGGCTGGTGGTGATGACGATGTGCCCGCCGTTGTTCGCGTGTCCATTGATCAGGGTCGCGTTGGGCGGTGCGGCTGCGGCAGCGGCGGCGAATCCGAAGCGCTTGTCCTCGTGTCCATTGATCAGGGTCGCGTTGGGCGGTGCGGCCACAGGTGGACAAGCTGACCCCCGGCGGCACGATCGGTGTCCATTGATCAGGGTCGCGTTGGGCGGTGCGGCGGTGAGCATCGTGATCTTCATCGCTGTTTATCCTATGTGTCCATTGATCAGGGTCGCGTTGGGCGGTGCGGCCTTATGCCGTCGGCTACAGTAGTTGTGTATTTCGTGTGTCCATTGATCAGGGTCGCGTTGGGCGGTGCGGCGCGGGTGCTGGTGGTGTTGGCGTGGCCTTGCTGGTGTGTCCATTGATCAGGGTCGCGTTGGGCGGTGCGGCAGCTCGCGGCGGCGAGCTCTCAACCCCGCATGCCGGTGTCCATTGATCAGGGTCGCGTTGGGCGGTGCGGCGACGCAGTCGCGAACGAGTTCGACGTCGAGTTCAAGTGTCCATTGATCAGGGTCGCGTTGGGCGGTGCGGCTCACGTTCACCTGGTGGAAAGTGCCCGCGATCAGGTGTCCATTGATCAGGGTCGCGTTGGGCGGTGGGGCGATCCTCCAGGGTACGCGATTGCTCGCGCAGGCGCTGTGTCCATTGATCAGGGTCGCGTTGGGCGGTGCGGCTCTGCTGCTATCAACTACGTAACGAAATACTGCTCGTGTCCATTGATCAGGGTCGCGTTGGGCGGTGCGGCCCCGCGTACGAAGTCGTGGGTACGGCGAGCCAAAGTGTGTCCATTGATCAGGGTCGCGTTGGGCGGTGCGGCGCGAACAACGGCGGGCACCTCGTCATCGCCACCAAGTGTCCATTGATCAGGGTCGCGTTGGGCGGTGCGGCGGCGCTGCCGCGTCGTCGTCGTCTACCCCCGAACGCAGGTGTCCATTGATCAGGGTCGCGTTGGGCGGTGCGGCCTGGCGAAGCGTCCGTCCGAGGAACGGGGCCTCCTGGGGTGTCCATTGATCAGGGTCGCGTTGGGCGGTGCGGCGCCGGCACTTCACCGATACGCTGTACATGCTGCTGTGTCCATTGATCAGGGTCGCGTTGGGCGGTGCGGCCACGGGTGCGCACCGACGTCGCCGATCAACGTCACGTGTCCATTGATCAGGGTCGCGTTGGGCGGTGCGGCGCTTGCGCCGCTTGCTGCGGACGGTACACGCGGCTCAGTGTCCATTGATCAGGGTCGCGTTGGGCGGTGCGGCACGAGCTGCTGAAGTACGTGCTGACCTACTTCGTGTGTCCATTGATCAGGGTCGCGTTGGGCGGTGCGGCGCCGAGCTCGGCGTCCAGCACGCCCATGAACTCCTTGTGTCCATTGATCAGGGTCGCGTTGGGCGGTGCGGCGTCGTTGAGCCGGTCCTGTGCGCCGCCGAATACCTGTGTCCATTGATCAGGGTCGCGTTGGGCGGTGCGGCTCCGCGCGGCGCTTCCACCCAAACAGGTTCGCGAGTGTCCATTGATCAGGGTCGCGTTGGGCGGTGCGGCTCGCAGACCCCCCAGTACCTCGCGACGCAGCACGTCGGTGTCCATTGATCAGGGTCGCGTTGGGCGGTGCGGCGGTCGTTGTCGGACGCGTCATCGGTCCCGTTATCGAACGTGTCCATTGATCAGGGTCGCGTTGGGCGGTGCGGCATCGCCTCGTGCAGCAGCGACACCGGCGTGACCGCGTGTCCATTGATCAGGGTCGCGTTGGGCGGTGCGGCGCGGTGGATCCGCAGCACTTCGGCCAGGTCGGTCATGTGTCCATTGATCAGGGTCGCGTTGGGCGGTGCGGCGCGAACAACTGTCCGACGGAGACCGCCGCATACTGCTGTGTCCATTGATCAGGGTCGCGTTGGGCGGTGCGGCGAGCGTGTGCATATCAAGGGGTATGCGTGGGACCTGGTGTCCATTGATCAGGGTCGCGTTGGGCGGTGCGGCGCTGCGTCAACAGGCCGCTTTCGTGGTGGCGCGAGTGTCCATTGATCAGGGTCGCGTTGGGCGGTGCGGCCGTACGGCGGCGGCGGCGTTCCCATGATGTGTGTCTGTGTCCATTGATCAGGGTCGCGTTGGGCGGTGCGGCCGGCGGACTCGCAAGTCAACCTGATTGCGGCACTTGCGGACGCTTCCGCGAGCGTGGCTGATTTTCGTCGTTGGGGCCATCCGAGAAATCCGGAGAAATCCGATAAGAACGCGCAAGGCTTGCGCCAAACCCGCCCGCGAGCGTGCCCAGGACCCCCCTGCACCACCGCCACACTCGCGGGGCCGAAGCGATGGAGACGGGCAAGACGCCCGTGCCATCCGGCCGCATCGCTTGAACTTGTCAAAGAACCCGCATTCGCCCGGCGGCAAGCCGCGCCGACGCGAACGTGATCAATGCCGAGTGCCGAAGCCCATCGAAGGGGGAGACACGTGCTCGGAGATGCGCTGCCCTATAGGCAACGTGTCCAGATTACCATGGCGGTTGGCTTGATTCAACCGTCGCATCCAGAGCAGCCAACGCACGCAGTCGGTCAATCACCCCGGCGCGGACACCGGCCCAGTACGCCGGCGTGGATTTCCACTCACCGCCTGCGTCACGTGTAACGCTCTCCGCTGATGGATTCCGCCAGAGGTATACGATGTCGCGCTGCTTCTTGCCGCCTTTCCTGGCGTCCTTGGGGGTGTCTGCCAGCGGCGTGTTCATGACAAGGCAAACCGCGCCGGCGACTTTGTCCTTCGCGGGCTGGTAGTCCTTGGCATTGCAGGGCACGTACCACCATTTGCCGGGGAAGTCCGGGTCGAGCAGGGCGCGCAGGCCGACGTTGGCCGCGGCGTTCAGGTCGGCCTGAAGCGCCGCCGATCCGTTGGTGGCGCCTGCCGCGACGAACAGGTCGCCGCCGTTGCGGGGCAGGCGAACTGTAAGCGGCAAGGCGTTGCCATTGTTGTCGGAGAGCTTGTTTTCCAGGTCGGTCAGCAGGCCGTCATAGCTGTCCTGGCCGCCGGCGTCGATGCGCTTGCGGGCAGAATTGACCGGTTTGCGCCACCACGGGGCTGTATGGAACTCGCTGAGGGGGACATCGTCGCAGCGCAGGCCGGGCGAACCGGTGCGGCTGCACTGGCGGCTGGTGTAATTCGGCATGACCTCGCGCAGGTGCAGGCCGTGGAGCTGGCAGCCTTCTTCGAGGTACTTGCGGACCTTGCCAGCGGACCAGTTCATCAGTGCACGATTCTCGCGGCGAGGCTGCGTATCGGCGAACTTGTAGTTTCGCAGGTTCTCGATGACGACGGCGTGGCAGGGCGCGTTCTGCCGCTCCTGTGGCCGCGTGCGGTCGCGCCCTCTTGTCGGCTTCATCCGGCCGACGCCGAGCGCCGCCTCGACGATGCGGCTGGCGACCTGCTTGACCCGCTGTTCGCGAAGGCGCTCGACGACGCGGAGAATCGAGCGGCCGAACTCGTCGTGGCGATGGTCGTCCTTGCCGGCGATGTTCTTGCGTGGGTCGTCCGGGGCGGGGCGCATCGCATACGCCTTCTGGAGTTGATACAGCTCGCGGATCGTCGCTATTCGCGTCAGTGACAAGCCACCGACGTTGCGGGCAGCATCGCGTCGGGCTTTGCGATCGGCGGCTTGTTGTGGTGAGTCGTCGGACCGTGGTCGCAGGCCACGGGGGAGGAGCCAGTTGCGGAGGCGGCGGAGGCGGGGTTTCCAGGTCTTGTCGTCGCCGCTCCAACGGTCGGACCAGAGGCTGTGCAGTCCTGTGAGCAGCGACGCGTCATTCGCAATGAGCCCTGCGACCGGATCGAGGGCTGTTTCGAGCGATTGAAGTTGCTTCTTGCGCTCGGCACGCGTGGCATCTTCGGCTTGTTCCGGCAATGCTCCTGTCAGACGCGAATCGATTTGCGCATCCCATTGCTGCGCCGCCCAGTCGTCCCTCCACCGGGCGCTCGTCGCACGCTCGCGCCAGCGAACGAGGGCGTCGCGCACGGCCTTCTTGCGGGAGTCCACGGTGTGCACATGTGAGCCGCCGCCGGGGGTGTGCAAGGCGCCATCTGGCTTGAACGCGTAGGCGATACGGGCCATGTCGCCATGATGCCGCAGGGCCAGACGGACGGAGCGGACGGCTTCGGCCATGAGTCTATCAACGCGACGTGGCAGTGGGTTGTGTTCGTCTCGGATTCGACCGAGTTCCGCTTCCAGTTGGCGAACGTAGTCGACTTCTTCCCGAGACGCGGCGCGCGGCGGCCTGTCTTCGCCCTGGAGCTTGATGAGGAACTGCCGATCGAGGCGGGCCCAGGGGGCGGGGTGTGGCTTGCCGTCGGCGAGCCGGTCCGCGCCGATGCGGCGGTAAACGGTCGTGTGGTGCTTGCCCTGGGCATCTGTATGGCGGGTGTGGAGGTACAGCGCAGTCTCGGACGGGTCTCCAGCGACGACCTTGCGGCCGGCGATTTCGCGCTCGAAATCCTCGGTAGTCAGTGTCTCCCATACAGCGCAGGCGGCAGCGAAGCGGTGGCCGAGATCGACTGAGAGAACGCGCAGACCGGGGAGGCGGGCGAGGTCATGCCGAGCGCGTCCCTTGCGACCCCCATTGTCCGGATGCCAGAAGGGATAGGCGAGACCGCGCCACTCGTCTTTCGAGTTCCGCGGTTTAAGTTCGATCTGCCTCTTGGTGTCGATGAGCGTCTGCGCCGCGGCAAACGGAATCCAAGCGCCTGTCGGCTGCAGCTTCGCCGAGAATGTAATCAGCCAGTTCAGCTTGTCGCGCATGCGGCGAGCCGTATCGTCCCAGCCGTGGTTGTCCACACGCGCGGCGATGGCATCCAGTTGGACGCGGGGCGCCTGGAGACGGCCGTTCCAGTCCTTCAACTCGAACAGTCCGGCGACTCGGGCGGACTGTTCGGAAGAAAGCCCGGCGGTGGCGCGCCCCAGCCGATCGGCCCGGGTGACGTCACACTGATCGTCATTCTGATTGTCACGGAGCGCCAGATCTGCAGTGAGACGTTTGGACGACCAGCGCAGGTCTACGTGCTGAACTTCCTGCCCGTTCCAAAGCCCCATCCGGAGCCCGCGCTGGTCTTCCAGCCAATCATGGTCGGAGTTCTTGTTGCGGCTCTTCTTGGCTGCGGCTTTGGCCGCTTCGTGGACCGCGAATCGGATGTCCCAGCGCGAGTTACCGAAGTCGCCGAAGACGGGATGTGCGAGCGGGTCCGGATGGCGGTACGCGGGCACCTTGAAGCGGCGTTGCTTGTCCAGCGCGTCATGGGCGGCAACGTAGTCCTTCAGCGGATCGGGCGTGGGCTTGCCATTCGGTTGCCAGACGCTCTTGGCATCATCCACGGCGAGCGCCTCGAAGAGCTGAATGTCGCCGAACTTGTCGATCTCGGGATCGGCCTGCAGTTCGCGGGCTGCGGCAATGCGGCCCTCGATTGTCGTGCAATCAGTACGTGACCAGCGCTGCACCACGCGATCCCAGGCTTCGATCGCTCGCCGGCGAATGCGGTAGGCCGTCGCCGCGCCCGTGATGCCGGACCGCGCGTCGCAGAAATCGTCGAGCCACTGCTTGGCGTCCGCTGCAACGTCATCGAGCCGGCGGGCATCCTCCGAGAAGCGCTGCCGCTCGGCTTCGGCGCGTTTGATCCACGTGTGAGCAATCGAAACGCGCCGGGCAGCGTGATCGAGCATGACGGAGAACTCGCCGATCAAGTTGCGCTGATTGACGAATGGCATCCCGACGCCCTGCTCTATCTTCTCCTGGAGGCTGGGCATCCAACTTGGGGCTTCGCGTGAGCCGGCTTTCGCCTCCTTGTCGCGCGCCTCTTCGGAGAACTTCTGCTGCAGCGTCTGAAGATCGGCGAGCGAAGGGGGATCGGGCAGGTTCTGCACGGCCAGACGGCCCTTGGAAGCGCGGCCGGTGGTCCAGCCGACGGTAGCGCGAAACGCATCTTCGGTGCAGTCGCCGGGCGCTCCCGTCAGTGCTTCCATCAAGCGGGACAACACCGTGTGCTTGGGTTCATTCGCCAGAGGAGCGACATCCGCGCCACTGAGCTGTTTCAGCGCATTGACGATCTGGCGGGTATCGCTTTTCTTTCCGGTGCCGAAGTTGGTACTGGCCCATTGCCTTGCCAGGGTCCGGAACTCAGGCTCTTGGCCTCCCGAGACCGCTGCTTCATCATCGATTCCGGGAAGCTGGAAGTAGTCGGGCAGCGGCCCGAAGAATGAGAAGGTCAACTGCTCGGCGTACGCTTGGTCCAGGCCGGCTAATGACGACGTCAATTGTCCGAAAGCGACGCTGCGATTCACCCACACTGCATCGTCGCGAATGGCGGCCGAGAGCGACGGCGCGCAGTCGCCGATCCAGGTGCCGGGCTGATCTTCCGGGGGCTTCGCCGGGTCGCCGATCTCGCTTTCCGGAATCCGGCGGCCCTTCAGAATCTCATGCAGCGCGCCGCCGACCTTCTTGCACCGATCAGCCGGCTCATCGCGTCCCGTCGCCACGCGGAGTTCGCCATCAGGAGCGCCGCATTCGTCCTCGACACTGAGCCACGACAGGGCGAGCAGAATCCGGCGATTGCGGCGCTCCTCAGCCGTTGGATCGCGGTCCGGCTTGCCCTTGCCCGCGCTGACCTTCGCATCCGCCAGTTCGTGCGACAAGCCACCACGGAGCGTCAGCAGCCAGTTGCCAAACGCCTTCGCGCCTTTGTTGATCGCCTCGTGTGTCGCCCACAGGGCGTCACGCCACGAATCGTCGGTCGGGTCAGTCCCCCGCAAACGGAGCGTGTATGCTCGTTGTGTCGTCACGGGCTCGATCTTCGTGTGGTTTCCCGCCGCTGTTGCGCTACCAGTGCCCTTGGCCACGACTCAACACCTCCCCGAGCCCCGCCATTCCGACCGATATGCCCGGGCTCGAATTGTGCCAGGCCCAAACGGCCCGGCGGGAGGTCAGATTACCACCATTCCGTCGTCTTGTTGAGGGGGTGGAGCCCCCAGAACAGCGGTAGAGTCGCGAGCAGCATCTTCGTTGGAGCCAAGATCGACCATGAGGACCTGGTCTTTCTTGAGGTTCAGGATCTCGCGGAGTTCGTTCTCCAGCCGAACGCGGTCGATGTCCTTGAGCGTGCAGTAAAAAACGGAGTACTGCCAGGGCTCGCCGTACGCCTTCATCAGCTTGTGCGTGCGGCGGAGGCGCTTGGGGTCGCGGACGTCATAGCAGACGAGGTAGCAGCGTCGCATCGGAAGCCCTCAGCTTTCAGCCGTCAGCAAGCAGCCATGAGCCGGTCGTCTGTAAACCTCCCTCGGGGATCGTGTAATCGCGCGGGGTCGCGGCGCTGGTACTCCTGGCCCGCTCTCTGACGGTCGTGGCCCTGATCATCGCGTCGTGAGGAACGCGAGGTCGGGGACTTCGCCGAGCAACCACGCCGCGATCAGCCGGGCGTGCAGCATCAGCATACGACGATAGCTCAACCGATAACCGAAGACGGGGTGGGTCACCTCGGTATCCATACGGCGACCGTAGGCGGAGAAGAACGCCTTGCGGCCGGCGTCGGTGAGCGCGCAGCCGGCGGCGGTGTCGAGGAAGTGGCCCTCGGTCAGTTCGCCGCGGTTAAACGCCGAGATCGCAACGGAGTCTGCGATGAGTGGGCGGAAGGGCTCCATCAGGTCGAGCGACATTGCCGGACGACCAGGGCGGGTGGCGTGCAGTGCGCCGATCACTGGTTCGAGATTGGCTAAGCGGCACGCGGCGGTGCACTCGTTCGTGAGCATCGAGTAGCCAAACGATAGGACAGCGTTGATCGCGTCGGGCGGTGGGCGACGTTGGCGGCCGTTCTCGTCAAAACGCGTAGCGACCGCCCGGGCGTTCTCCTTGAACATGCCGGAGAAGTGCTTGAAGTAGATCGCGGCGGCGTTGCCTTCGTGTCCCCGCAGTTCGTCCAACGTAATTGCCTGCTCGGCTGCGGCGTGGGCCGCTTGCAGGTCCAAGGCGACTCTAGCGGGGAGGTTTGCATGATTGCGCATCAGAAGGGTGCGCTGGTTGGCGATCTTAGCGACGGTCACGGCTCTGGCCAGCTCAATCACACGGGTAGGATCGTCGAGCCCCCGGACCTGTGCTGTGCGAACGGCGGCACTGACCGGCCCCAGCGGGTCCATCATCGCCGTTAGCCTACCGGCAGAGGTAAGGAACGCGACCGGAATCTCCTTGTCGGCAAAGACCTGAAGGGCCTGCGTGGAGACTTGAACCGCTCCGACCAGCGCCAACGATTCCATGCTGGAAAGGGGAAAGTCGCGAACCAGCTTCCCGTCCTTGTCGGTGACGCGAACGGACTTGCCACGCACGCCCACCCGCACGCCCTCGCGCTGGAGTACGATGTGTATGCCATCGTCCCGCGACGGCCACAACTTCCGCTGCGAAATCGCCTGTTCGCCAGTTGGCCCGTGTTCATCGGGGCACAGGGCATTGACCTCGTCGGGTAGGCAGATCGGCTGCAGCGAACAGCGCGGACATTTGGGGTCGTTGTGCAGTGGCGCAGGCCGTGCTCCGCCTGCTGTGCGTCGGGCGTTCTGCAGTTCAGCCAAAGCGCATTGACGAAGCTCATCGTCCACACGCAACTCCAACCGATGTCGCTCGGCAGCGTAGTACACGATGGCGCGCGGTACGGAATAGCCCTCTTCCTCCAGTAGTAGAACCTGGAGGCCCACTTGCACTCGATCGGTTGGCCAGGGCTCTGCTGGGGGCGTCACCGGCGGCGCGAGCATCTCGTCGATCGCCTCGGCCGCCTTGCCGCGACGATCGGGGTGTCCTTTGCGGTACTCTACGGGAATCGCTGTATTACCGTTGACCTCGGCAAGGTCGAGTTTTGCGGTGACGCCCAGACGCTCACTGCTCAGCGCCAAACTGCGTATCACTTGGGGGCGATCGACGTCGGCTTCGCTGTCTTCCGGTTTTACGGTTCGCTTGTGACCGGAGTTGGCCGCGGGTCGATCGCCAGGCGAGGCTGTTGGCCTGGCGCTGGGACGATCAACACGGCTGTGGACACCAGCCCCGTGCTCGGTGTCCGCATTCGGCGCGAAGATGCCCTCGACAGCCATGTAGTAGAACAGTCGCGGGCAGTAGGCATGCTCTGCGACACCACGGGCTGGCCAAAGATGATGCTCCATACCAGCTTGTTCGGCACGTTCATGGCGCGAAGTAAAGGGCCGTAAGATCAGCCAGTCACCGCTCCAACGACAGTGCCGCGGCTGCCTCAGCCGGTCTGTTCGCCCCCGTAGTGTTCGATGATCTGCACGAGAAACTCTGCCTGATAGATCGCGACTTCGTTCATCGACTCCAGGAACCCATCCTGCACCGCGTCGGTCCAGTAGAGTTGCGCCTCCTCGTAGTACGGCAAGTGCAACCGTCGGAAGAGGTTGCCCCACTCTCGCACGCTCACAACTTCCGGTCCGGCATACTCCGGCGTCTGGCAAGACCCCGGATCAAGGAAGCTGAGCAACATTGGCAGCCCCGCGTGACCTACGTATTCGTGTAATGATGCGCCGCAGCTTTCGGGGCGGAGATTGTGTCGGTAGCAGCCCCGGCCGCCGTTGCTGGCGGCTTGGGGCGAGTGTGGCAGATGGTGCACGATACGAAAGCCACAGGCCTTGTGGCCGGTCATCAGCCATTCCAGATAGCCATGTGCAGGCTCCTCGATCACCATCCTGCAATCGTCGCACATCCACTGTTCAAGCGGTCGCAGCATCCGAGCACCGCTTCGGGCAGCATTCCGCAAGGACTTCAGTCGTTCCATAGCGACGGCGACGTAAGCTGGCTCGTCGGACGGCAGCAGATACTTCATGAACGGGGCGACCTGCTGGTCGGCGAGCACGTTGTCAATGTCGCGTGTGCGACGCAGCGTCGTACATGCCCGGGCCAACCGTGCTTCGAGGCTATCAAGATCCACTACCCGCTCTTCTGTCGTTGATACGCTCATGTCAATTCTCTCTCAGCCTGCAATTCGCAGGACAATGCTGCGGGCTCCCTGCGCCCGCATCGACAGTAATACTGCTCCGATTCCCTCCCCAGGCGGTTATGCAGACGCATCCCCAGCTGCATGCCGCTCGCGCTCTCTGTCCTCGCGTTCACTTGCTTCAATCACCAACGCGAGCATCTTGTTCGACAAACGCTCGTCCTCCTCGGGATCGTCGGGCCGGGGAAAGGCGGTGCGCCAATCGGGGATGGTGTAATCCATCGATGCGTACGTGGTCAGCTCCACGGTAACTTGCATCGCGAACCGGATCACCTCCTCGAGCGCAGCGCCATAGAGGTGTTCTTGGGCGTCGGGACGAAGCCGTTCCAGCGTGTCCACGGGAACATCAGGCACGGTCACGTCGATGTTGAAATCGTCGTACCTGCCGGAATCAAGATTAATTGACCACCGAGAGTCAGGGGGCACAAACGGGATCTGCCCCTTGCTGTTCTTGCGTTTGTGCAGACGTTCCGTCAGGGCGATACAGAAGTGAATAATGCCAGACGGTGAGGTTTCAAACCCGCAGCGGCGTGCGAACGGGCGCAGCATGTCCAGGATGTCCTCGGACACATCCTCCAGGCCAACAGTCGTAGTCATCATATCAGTCATAACTAATACCTACAAGAAGAGACAATACTAGGATCCATAACATACATAGACATTATAGCAACCGGGACAGCGTTGCGCAAATCAAGCAACTATCCCGCGAAGAACTCTTTGAGCAGAAGCGCCAGGCGCCTTCCTGATGTGCGAGCTGGCGGTGGGGGGAGACGGGGACACGCACACACCGTGCGGGTCATGCGCAGAACGTCGGCCGCCGTGCAACGCCGTTACAGGACTGGGATGCTGGTAATGACGATGTATAACGCGTTACACATCTACGTCTGGGACGGCTGTACATCGGCATTGGCACGCCCTATGGGCCTGGGGACGGGGACAGGTGCGCGCATGACGGCTTCCATCTTCGATTGAATGGGTGGACTGATCATCTCCTGCACGAAACTCCGCGGCAGGCTGTGCATCAACAGGCGGAACATGGCCGAGTTGTAGATGAGCTCGTTGATGGTGTCTCGGCGGTACTGCTGGGCCAGTTCGTGCTCACCCCGGATAGACCGCAGGTAGAACTTGAACGTGGCTGTCAGCTCGCGGTCCCGGAACACGCATCCGATATCGCCGGTGCGACGCAGAATCTCGTACGCCCGCGTCACCGCTTCCTGGTGCAGCTCACGGGCGACTTGACGTTCGTAGCAGGTGTTTTCGATCATGAGCCGCTCCTCAGTGGTCGTGTTGAGCGACATCCTGGTGCGGGAAACGCCGTTGTTCGGTGTCCGTGTAACGTATTACGCCTAATCTGCCACCGTGGGCCTTCGCGCTGGAGCATGGTTGAACGAAGGACACCACGGCGGCAGCTACACGGGACACGACGGTTACGAGCCAAGGTCGCCTTCCTGAGGGCTCTGGGAGGGTGTCAGGGCAGCTTGATGGCGTTGACGCAGTTCCTCGGCCCGTCTGCGGCGTTCCATCCGGTCCAGGCCGCTGCGGGTCTTGGGCATGGCCCGCGGCCAGCGAAAATCATCGGGCAGGAAGGGGATGCAGCCGTTGTCGTCGGCGTGCCCATACAGAGCAGCGACGAATTCGACGGCGAAACGCACAACATCAGCCATCGCGGGGCGAAAACCGCACCGACGAGCCAGGGGACGGATCGAATCGAGGGCATCAGCAGAGAGATAGCGAACGTGGGCTTCGATGTAGTCAATAGGGGGCATATTCAGTCTCCAAGCACAGAAACAACATATTCATCACTGATCCCAGCATAGCGCATCGTCCCGCAAAGCGCAAATATCACTGCGGCGTGTGAGAAAAAAACTCGCACACGGCGGTGTCAGATCCTGATGCAAGCCGACGCTGGTGGGATGATTCGCAGGACCGGCTGGCGCTGAGCACGAGCTATGTATACAATGAGACGAAACGCCAACGTTAGATGGTCGCGCACCCGTTAATCCAGCGGCCTGTTGAGTCTATGGAGTGCAAACTATGAAGCTACACACACCTCTGTGCCCTGAATGCGGCGCACCGGCTCAGGGTACCCTGGAGCGAATCTCGGGGCGGGCTGATTTCAACATTGATCCCGGACCCGACGTCGAAGTCGAGTACGGCGGTGAGACCGACATCTGGTGGGACGAACAGCGGACAGTGCTGGAACGCGATGACGCGCCGGAGAGCCCCACCAATCGTCCTGTTGTCTGCTGTCCCAACGGCCATACCTGGGCGACGGTCATCGACAGATGAGGCCAGCAACTGGCCCAAACCGCTCCCAAAGCGCTATTCACTATCAGGGTGCTGGTGGGCATTCCCTGCGTCAGGTGGCGAAAAACCCCTGTCTGGGGTGGCCAGGGTGGTCAATTTGACCACCCCAGCTCACGGTCGCCGACCTAGCTCATGACGAGCCGGCCTTCCGCTCGTGGCTTACGTGTTTCCCGGGGCTGCCCCAGCCACACAATGCCAGCATCGTCTCGGCGGAGAAGCCGCTCGTTTGCAGCATTCAGATACGAACGATAGAGCAGGAACCGCAAGTCACGGATATCGAAGTTGGCCCGCACACTGGCCTGCGTCGTCTGCGCCAACTGTTGCGCGTACCGGGACCAGCCAGCTTTGGTGCGAACCTTCGCAAGGGCAGCAGACTCCGTTTCAAAGCCTGCCTGGCGTAGCGCCCCGATCGCGTCGTTGACATTGGTGCCACGGCCGTTGATGGGCTCGACGAACACTTCTTCTGCGCCGTACGCAACGGCCAGTTGCATCAGCTCATCAATCTGGGACGGCTCATCGCAGATACCCGGTAGCAGCGGGCAGTACATGGCGTACGTCCGCAGCCCACGTTCATGGGCCTCACGCAGAGCATCAAGCCGCTCATCAATTGACGAAGCGTTGGGCTCCAGCACCTGGGTGACGTCAGCCCGGTCAGGTGTAGCCGTGATGGACAATCCCACCTGGACTCGGTTGCGGAACCGCTCAATGAGATCGAAGTCCTGCACAACAGCGGCGTTCTTTGTCAGAATGCGGACTGTCCAGTCCGACTCACTGAGAATGGCCGCCAGGCACTGTCGGCCCAGGTTGTGCTGTTGGGCCACGGGCGACCAGGCATCCACTGTCGTGCACAGCATGACGCAACCCCGTTTGCGTTTGGATCGGGCATCCTGTGCGACAAGCTGGGGCTTGTTGGGGTCGATGATGGCGTATCCACGCCCATACGGCCAGCGTTTCAGCTTCTTGAAGACTGGGTGTCGACGCAGCACAGCACCACTGCTGCAGTAGTAGCAGCCGTTATCGCATTTCCAGCCGACGTTGACGGAGAACTCAGCCAGTCCCTTCTTGGCGAACTCCGGAGCGGGTCTGATACCGCTTTTCGATTCCTCGTAGTAGACGTTCATAGCGTAACTCCTGGCAAATAACGCTTTGCGGGGCGGTTGTTTGTTCAACGCAGACTCGAGCTGCGGGACAGGGGCCACGGGCAGCAGTCGTCGCCCCATTCGTCCCGACAAGCTCGAATCACGGTGTTTACGCTGCCTGGATGCTGGGTTTGTCAGACACCCTTCCGCAGTGCGAGGACCAGGCCAGCTCGATGGCCGTGGGGTAGTTTGGACCGAAGCGATGCTTGTTCAGCTTGACGCGCATCGTCGACGGGCCATCGTCGTTGAACTCACCGTGCACCGACATGCAGGACGCGGCGGCGTAGCCAATGCTCGTTGAGCCCAGCACGTCATCGAGCTCGGCAGTGGCGCTGCTGGACTTCTTGCCGCTGCCAATCTTGCGCACCGGCATGACGACGAGGACGGGGACACCGTGTTCGATGGCCGCCAGCCGCAGGGCAGCAATGTTCTCGCGATCCATCCGCAAGCCATCCTGTGATCTGTCAGACAACAGCGGGGCAATCTCACCAAAGTGGTCGACGATGACGATGTCCCAGCCAAAAGTCTTGCGGCCTGCACGAATGAGATCCCGCAACATCTCGCGTGATACACCGTTGATCTCGGCGGGACCGTCGACAATGTCGATTGGCAGGGCGTGGTAAGCGGCCATAGTCTGCTGCACGTTCGACTTGACGTGCTTGGCATGGAAGTTCCGCAAACCACCATCGATGATTGACCGCGGTACGCCGCTCAGTTGTGACAGCATCAGGCGGCCCAGTTGATGCCTGTCCATCTCGAGGCTGAGGAAGCCCACACGTTGGCCAGCAAGGGCAGCATTGACGGCAATCTGCGTCGCCAGCTGTGTCTTGCCCGCACCAGGCCGACCGCTGAGCAAGTGCACCTGGCCCGTGACAAAGCCACCGTTGAGCAGCCTGTCCAGCTCCGAAATGCCCGTCGAGATACGTTTGACGGGCTTCCACGTGTTCATGTCCGTCCATACCGAGCCCAGCGACCGAATCCCGGCAGCCAGACCATTAGCTGGCGGTGACGAGCAGGATGATGGCTGCTGCGTTGTCGGAGGGGGCAGAAGCTTCGGTTCTGGCAGAGCAGCAGTGGTCGGCATGGTTGGCGCTGTCGCCTTCGAAAACGCCTGTTGTAGCTGCTGGGCAACTTGGGAAGCGGGAAGCTGGCCTCTTACCCGCTTACCCACAATCCAATCGCCGATATCGCTACCTGCAGTCGTCAAGCCGAGATCAACAATGCGGGCATCAACACCGGCGTCGACAAGCTGCTTGTTCACTGTCGCAGCCCAGTCCTTGCCTGTTTCATCGTTGTCCGGGGCAATGGCCACCTGGCGGCCTGTCAGTAGTTTGATGGCTTCAGCAGGCAGAGGCTTGTTCTTTTCGCCACTCGTCGTGCCGACAGCAGGCAGCTTCAAGCTGGCAACAGCCAGGGCTTTAAGCTCACCAGGGCACAGCCACACTGGCCCGTCACGTTGCGTCATGACCGGAAACAGCGGGTTGCCGTGTTTTGCCCCTGGCGGATACCAATTGCATTTCGGCTGCTGGCCATCGGCTGCGTGTTGCTTGATGGCTTGCGGCGGTCCGTGGCCATTGTCGATGGGGAAGCACCACCAGGCCCGGCCACGGTCATCGAAACGGTGGCCCATGCCAGATGCACGCACAGTGTCAGCATCAATGGCACGTTCGGCCCACAACTGATCCAACAGCCGGCTGTCGCCGAGCAGGTCGTTGTGAGCCGCATCAGCACGCTCTGCGGTATCTCTGGCTGCACGTGCAGCAGCATTAGGATCCACCGGTGGAGGTGGTACCGGTGGTACGGCGACAATGGGCCGGCTGGGAGCTTGCTGACCATTCTGACCGTTGTTCAACAGCCACTGGCAGGCAGCCTGGAAGTTGAGCGGCTTGCCAGCCTGCTCGGTGGCTTCCATCAAAACAGCCATGGCGTCGCCGCTGCTGACGTTGCCGTTGCCGTTGCCACTTGTGCTGTTCCAGCCACTGTTGCCACCTTGGCAGACGTGGCACGTGTAGAGCCAGTCACGGCCGGTGTTGTCCGTGTGCAGGCTGCCAGAGGGCTTCTTGTCGTCGTGAAATGGACAGCGGCACGCGTCGCCTGTGAGCGCTACGCTGCGGTTGAGGAGGCGGGCTGCTTCACGCAGGGCGGCCTCCAGATAGCGGCGGTCCGTCTTGAGGGATTTGCGAGTATCTTCGTCTATTGATTGCGTATGGTGGGAAATCATGCTGCTTCTCCTCCATCTTCGGCGTCTTCCGAGCCCATCATGTCGATAATGGCCTGCAGGTCAGGGGGAACGGGTTGAGATGACGCAGAGCTGCTGTTGGCAGCGGGGATGACGAGATTGACATTCTCATCTTCATCATCTCCCATCGACCGCTGCTCTGCGCGGGACCGATCGGCGAGCGATAGCGTGGCCGAATCGGGCCCGCCTCTCTCCGAAGGAGAGTCATGACCCATTTGATGCCCCTTACTATGGGGGAACTCAACGCCCGCTACGGCACTGCTGCTCATAGGGGTAACAGAATGGCCCTTACCGTTACCCTTGGAATTCTTCGGCTTTGCGGCTGCTGATGACGAGCTTCCGCTGCTCGTTGGAAACGGGTCGTGAACGACAATTCGCAGCAGCGTCACCCAATTTCCGTCGGGGTTCTTGCGTTTGTCGCGACCGACCGTGGCCCAACCGGCCTTGTCTAGCGCGGTCAAGCATTTGGAGATAGTCTTCTCGCACAGGTTGGCTTGCGCAGCCAACATGGCGCGCGTTGGCGTAACGAGCGAGCTGCCTCGCTGCAGCTTCATTTCGTATAACGCCAGCCACACCGCTGCTGCAGAGGGCTGCTTCTTAAGGACGCGCGGCAGCGTCCAGGTCTTCTTCTTTGGCATATCTTCGTCCTTGTGAGAGCCAGCGGCGAGGCGCACCGGAACAGCTCGGGTAAGGATGAGAAAAGCTGTTCACGGGTTGCGCCTCCGCCAGCACTCGAGTTCAACTGGTCGGGTTCACCAGTTTGGTTAGGTTCGGTTCTTTTCGATTACGTCCGTTACTCATGCCATCGCTCTCGGGCGAGTGGCGGCTCCGGTTTTGAACATGCAGAACCCGCAAGTGACGCAGTCTGGCGGGCCGATCTTGGCTTTTCGTTCGCGGCCGCTGCTGTTACGCGTCTTCTTGGTCGCCGAGTACCTGCCGTCTTCGTGGAGGCAGACCGTGGATCCGTTGAGCTTCGTACACGGTGTTCGATATCCATCGGGCGTCTTTTCGTGTGACGCCCGAAAGACAACATGAACCGGCACTGGAGGCTCGGCTCCGTCGTGGTCTGCCAGCCAGGCGACCTTCGTGTTGGGAATGGGAGGTGGGATGCCCGTTTCGCTGTCAGCGCTTAGCAACAGGTTGACGTTCGGAAGTGCGGCGAACTTCTTGAGCGCCTCGACGAGCTCCGAACGTCGCCACGCTCGCGTGTAGGCTAGGAACCTCACGTCGCTGCAGGTCTTAGCAACTCCGGCGATCTTCTTCACGTACTCCGCGCCGTAGAAATCACCGAAATCCTGCAGCCGGATCAGTTGCACGCCCGCCTTGATGATGGCGCCTGCCAACAGCAGCTGGAAGTCCGTCCGCTGCGCAAGCTGGAAATTCAGTCTTGCCCGCTCGGCAACCGTGTCGCGTCCCTCGACCATCTTGGCGTAATAGCACCGGGCCCGGCAGACGCTGCTCGCTATCGTGTCGCTGGGATCGTCGGAACAACAAGTGCTCTCGAGCGGCAGGTTGAACGCCTTTACTTGCTTTGGGTCGCCAAGCTTCGATGCGACACTCAGCATCTTCGACACACGAAGCTGCGGCGATCGAGCGTCGACGCGCATCAAGTACGTCACCAAGTTCGATGTTGTTGTTTTCATGCCGCCACCTCCGCTCGTCGCATAGCGCTCTGCAACAACACGTCGAGCTGGTCATGCATGGCGCGAATTCGCGTCACCGCGTCGTCGGGTATCGGCTGATCCGTGAATTGGTCGACGACGATCTGCACGGCCGCCTCGCACTCCGCGAGCACGCGTTCGTCGCTCATTGACGGCGTCGGTACGGTCACCGAAGGCGTTGGGGTTAGCGATTTTGGTGCGGCTGTAAGTGCGGCTGGCTGAGCGTCGATATCTGGCTCGCAATTGGCCGGCAGCGGTGTCAGTGATGCTGACTCTTGATTAGCCGGCGACGCTTCTGCCTGTTTCGACGCGGGCTGATCAGCCAGCGATTCGGCGTCGAGGGATTGGGCGGACGCAACATTCGCAGATGCCGCTGGCTTCTGCTCAGGTTGCTCGCCGTGCTTCCACGTTTTGATCGTGTTTCGCGAAACTCCGTACGCCCGCGCTAAGGCACTAACATTCGGACACGCGAATCCTCCGGCTTCGATCGCAGCGAGTTCTCGCTTGAAGCACGTTCGTCTCTCCGCGGTGGTCAGTATCCTGCCGTGACCGAGGTTGGCGCGGCTGGCGTACACCTGAGCTTCCTCGTCCGCAGGGTCGACGAGCACGGCGCACTTGACCTCGCTGACGCTCGCGTTTGAACGCAGTGCGGTTAGCCGCGTCCACCCCGCTACGATCCGGTGGGAGTTGCTCCCATTCAGTCTCTGCATGACGACCGGGTCAACGGCGGTGCTGAACGTAACGACACCGTCCTCGATGTCGAACTCGACATCAGGGGTGCCGTCGCCGCTGTGACGTGTCACGTACAACGTGTCGTCAAAGTCAATGTCGCTGACCCGGACGGTCGTGGTGACGGCTCGCGCCAGCACCATTTGCGGCGTCAGTTCGCGTCGCGACGGCCTGCCGTTGCCGTGGTCCACGCCCATCGGTTTGTCCTGCCCGACGAGCGGGCCCGCTACAAGTAGATCCTTTTTCTTCTGGAACATCTCGAACCTCCGATTTTGGAGCCCAAACCTCGTGCGGCGGACGTTCCGACCGCACAACGGACACGGGCCAACCCACCGAATCTGTGAGGCAACGGGCCTCGAAACGTGTGCCGTGGGACGGCGCTATGCCCATTTGAAGGGGGAGGTTCAGTTCAGATTTGCGGTAGAATCGGCCTGGAGAGTGCCGGTAAACCGCTTGCGGGAGTGAAGTTACAGAAAATTCTCAGTCAGTCTAAATCGTCGTCCGATTTGCGCCCTTTCTGGCGACGTGGGTCTGTCTCAAGTCGTTGTTGTTTAGCTACTTCACGGGCGATCGCACGGTGTTCCAGATGCCCTTCCCAATCGCTATAGCACTCGGCAAAGGCCGAATGCTTCTTGTTGTAGAACGTCGACTTATGCACGCCCACTCTGTCCAGAATGCAATCGATTGAGAGCTTACCTAGTTGTAGATCGTCCGCGTATCGCCACATCACGGCCCGCAGCACCCACGCCTTGTCTTTCAGCTCATCCTGCTTCGACTTTCTACGTTTATGACGCCTAGGAGGCTGCGCGGATCGCGTGCTCTCGTTCTGTTGGTGCGTGCCAACCTCTTGCACGGCCTGCAGCAGGTGAAAGCCGAAGTTCGCGATGTAATCACGTAGGTCATTCTTTTTGTTGAACTTATCAACGCCCTCCGGAGCAGTCTCGACAAGCCTGACTTGGTCACGCACGTTGACGAGCCAGGACTCCGGCACGTCAGCGTGAGCGGCAACATCAACGAGTGTACGCGCCCGGTAGATTTCGTCCCCCTCTTCATACGCAATGGCGTCAAGCAGTGCCTCGCCCAAGAGGACGCATTGGCGAGCGTACGCAGAAAGCGCCTCCTCCAACTTCATGTACTGCTCTTTCTCGCGCTCTCCGTAGATCTCAGACGCCCCCTTGGATGGCGTGGCAGCGCCGCTCTTGTATCCAATGAGGCTGATCTTCTGCAGGGCAGCTACGAGCTGTTCGAGTTCCGACCTGTACGCTTCGAAGCAACTTGGTGGGTCGTGGTCGCAGTACTGCCGAACGGCGGCCCATAGACGGTCACCGGGTTTCGGCGGCGCCTGTGGATCAAACGTGCCGTGATCAATTGACCGCCACAGAGGTCCGAGGCATCCCGGTCGCTGCAACGCGATGAGGAACGCCCATGCGCTCTCAGTGTCCCACGCTAGCGTTTGCGCGTCAGCCATAGCCGATTCCCGTAAGCACAGGCTACCGTTGCTGCGTAAGCACTAATGCGCCGATTACTTCTGCGCGTCAACAGCTCCGTGTGTCGTGTTGGCCGACTGAGTCAATTGGGCCATGAGGTGACTTAGAGCGGGGCGAATGAGACGGCTTGCCGCACTGCAACGAACCTTCACAGCGCTGCGTAGCGGCGCAGAACCGCTGCTAGCCCGCGCCATTGAGGTACTGCTGGTCGATCAGTTCGACGAGCGGCTTCAGGTACGACGGCTTCTTGGATCCCTTGTACCGAGAGGACACCGTCTGCGGTACGTGTCCCAGGAAGCACTGGATCATCTCTTCGGGTAGCCCCTGATCCGACGCGAGTGAGCTCCCGACGTTACGCAGGTGCTTGTACGTGAACCGCTGTTCCAACCCAGCATCCTTCAACAACCGCGTCACGGTTCGACTGATCTGATCTTTGGCGAGCGGCGTCCCCTGGGCGGAGTGGAACACGAGCTTATCTGCGTGCGACTCCATCTTCTGCCACGCACGAAGTGATTTGATCACCGGGGGCAGCAGGGGGGTCTTACGGGGTGTTGCTCGACCCACCGAATGCTCCGTCTTGCGACGCGGGAAGTCCATGTGCGGCAAATCGCCGGTCAGCTTCAGGTTGGACCACGTGATCCGTTCGCAGTCCACGGCGTTGAGCCCGCAGTTGATGGTGAGCTCCAGAACGACACGCATCTGCCGGCCATCACGCTGCTTACGTAGAGCCTGTAGGCGTTTCGCCCGTCCAGACTGCGTAGTGCGATCGAACTGCTCGACGTCCGTCTGGGCCCACGCGTCGCACTGGGCGAGCAGGCTGTGAAATACGCCGCTTGGCATGGGTTCGGTGTTGTCGTCCCTGGGAACGTAGGGCTTGGCGGTATATGACCGCAGCCGCTCGCTGATCCCGGGTGGCCAGGCCCAGTCGGGGAATTGCCGCAGCCCGTAGTTGAAGATGTTCTTGACGGCTGCGAACTGCTGTCCGTGCCAGCGGGTTGAGGCTTTTCGAACCGCTTCCTTGTCCGCCCACGTCGCGAACTTCCGGAAGTGTTCAGCGTTGAGCTCGGAGACACGTACGTCGCCTGCGCAATCGATGAAGTGCTGCCAACGCGCCATCGTATCCCGCATGTGGCTCGTTAGTGGGCTGCGTTTGCCAGCGTCTCGCAGAGCCTTACGAGCGTCCGGATCGACATACGAGATGCCCTGTTCGTTCATTTTGTGCTGTAGCCAGCGCTCGCCCACCTCCGTCAAACGGGGATTGCTCGTCGCGGGCACTGGGGAGGCCGAGGATGCACTCGAAGGCGCCGCTTCGCTTACATCGACGACAGCAAACTCGGGGACTCCCAGGGTGTCGGCGAAAGCGTCCGCGGTTACGCCCGTGTCGTCTGAAGCTGCGTTGGGGGCAGCAAAACGCTGTTCCGGGGCGCAGCTCTCTAGGCACTTCATCGCGGCGTCTGGGTCGCCGGCGAACATCGCGATGATCTTCTCGAGGGTCTCCGGCTGTTGCAGGGCGGCGTGCCGGACGGCGTAGGCCGCACGTTGCTTGGCCAGCGTCAGGGCGTTGCCGTTCTGTAACTGGTAGGCGTCGCTTGCCTCCCGCCAGCTTCGAAAGTAAACTTGCTTGCCGTTGCGGTCGTAGATGTAGTAGCGGTTCGTCGCTTTGTGAAAGCTGACGCCGTCGATAGTGCGACCGTCGATTTGTGCGTATTTCCTAGGGCGTGCCATGTTGACCTACTTCGAAGAGCCGTTTCATCGTACTGACGACGTAATGGTATTCGGCTGATTCGTTCCTGTCAACGTTTCTGTCAAAACGCCTTGGAGAGGTGGCCGAGCGGCTGAAGGCAACGGTTTGCTAAACCGTCGTAGGGTTGTAAAGACTCTACCGCGGGTTCGAATCCCGCCCTCTCCGATTCTTTCAATTCGTCATCGAGCGTGTTTATAAGCTCATGGAATTCAGGAGTTTGGGCGAGCACCTCAAACTTCGACTCATCCGCTGCCCTCAAAATGCCCTCATTTGCCCCTAGTGAATCTCCAGTATCACTCGGCGGGGCCGCCAAGGCGGCCATCGCCTGCCGGCTGTCCTCGTCGTGCAGGTGGTAATAGAGGTCCAAACGCCCTGGCAGCACTCGGCCTGAATGGAACTTGCAAGCCCCATGGTTCACTCGCCCACGAATACTGGAAGCATTTCTACGCCCGCAAGTTCGCTGCCCAGGGCTGGCATGTGCAACTCGAAGCTCCGCGCAACGACGGGACAGTTGATGTGCTCGCCACACGCGATGGACGACGCCTCGCCATCGAGATCGAAACCGGCAAGTCGAATGTCGCGGAGAACGTGCGACGTGATCTGCTGACAGGTTTCGACAAGG
>JANQFV010000064.1 GCA_028277645.1 Phycisphaerae bacterium | reverse complement strand
CTCGGACGCCGGTCCATCCTCTATTCCCCTCACGCCGAGGTGGTTCGCGTGTGGGACGAATCCGACTTGAACATCAGGCCCACGGCCACCAGACCAACGCCGACCATTTCAATGGGCAGGGCTCGCACCAGGCCCCAGGCGGGAATCGTATCACGCAGACGGTAGGCCTCCGGGATCATGATCGCCGGGTTCAGCGCCGCGACCACGACGCCAACGATACCGATCAGCAGCGGCACGATCGCGTACCAGATCACCTGTTGCACCGGGAATAGCCGCTGAGCCACAAAGACGCCCGCGGCCGTACCGACACCAACCGCGAAGTAGACCTGCCCCCGCAGCGTCGTACCGGCGGCGGGGCCGGTCAGGAAGATGATCGCCACGGCTGCGACCAGCGCACAGATAACCGTTGCCCCGATGCCGTCCATTTTCATTTCGCTGCCGGCCCTGGCGGGCTGTGCATTTGTCCGGCCTAGTTTGCCGTAGATCAGCACTACCCCGACCAGGGTCGCTGCCAGCAACAGGTAATCGCCGAGCAGGACCCAGTACGGTCCACTGGTCGGTGGCCCGGGCGTTTCGTTTTGCAGGATCAGCCACGAGTCGATCGTGCCGCCCTCACGGCCACCTTCCGCAGCCCACAGGGCCAGTACTGTTCCTAGCGCGAGCAGGACGTCGCGCATTGCGCACGGCCTCAGGATAACCAGGGCGACGGCGGCGACGACGCAGAGCAGAACCGCGCTTAGCAGACTGCCCATCACACCTGACGTCGGCGACGCGACCAGCACGAGGGGGCGGTCCAGCCCGCGCGGTAAGATCGTTGTGCCGACCAAGTAGTGCATGACCGCCCAGCCGAGCAGTACAGCGACGACGAATCGCAGCCGGTGCCACCAGACGCGGCCCGCGCTCGGTGCAGACGTTGCGCTCGCAGTAGTCATGTGTGCAGGCTAGCACGTTCGATGTAGACCGGTCAACCGTTGATCGACGGGCTATGTGCGTTGTGCGCAGACGTTTGCAGCGCGCGGCGCGCCCAGTTTGACAGGGGTAGGGGGGGCGCTATAATCGCCGCCTGATTCGTGATACTTCGCTGTTCAGGCGTGGCTGCCAAGCGCTGTCCGCGCCGCGTGGAGGTAGCTATGTGCCAAGCCGCCCGGCCGTTCTCACGAACGGTCCTCCTTCTCTGCATCTTGAGTTTCGGAACTGCGGCCGGGAACGCGCAAATCGCCGCTGACGGCTTTGTCACCGGCGCCGCGCAGGAGAGCTGGGAACACTGGCAGGCGGCGATGGAGTCGCTGCTGGAACGTGGCGAGGATCCGGCAGTTGCCGAGGAGCTGTTCCGCGCACTACTGGACACGGACCCATCGCCATTCCGCGTCGCGCTGCTGGCGGACCGCACCGTTCGCCGCACCGCGATGGGTGGTGCGGTGCTGCTTTTTGAGCAAGACTACGAGAGCGGGGATCTTGAGGATAGCGGCACCCGCGTGGCGGAGTTACTCGTCACCGGCCGCGAGCAGATGAATCAAGCGGACGATGGCTGGTACTTCTGCCAAGTAGGGCGGTTTGATGTCGCGAACGCGAACTTCCAGGCGCTGATCAACGCCGATCCCGATCCGGTCGCATTGCTCGAATTCGCCGATCGTGTGCCCCGGCGGCGCGACATACTTGTGCAACTCCTGGACAACGCGGCCATTTCTAACTCGGTTCGCGCGATCCTGAGCCTCCTGGACGAGGGCGAGACGATCATCAAGGCGGACCCGCTCCGCGTGCAGCAGAACATTCTGCGTCTGGGCGGGCCGCCCCGCGGGTACGAGAACGCGTGCGATGCGCTCCAGCAATCCGGCGAGTACGCGATCCCGTTCGTCGTGCAGACGCTGCGCAACCCGCCGGACCCGGATCTCGTGCGTCCGATCCTGCGGTGCCTGCCGCTTATTGATCGGCCCGCGCTGAATCCGCTCGTCATGGCGTTTCGTACGCTTGACCAGCCCACGCGGATTCACCTGATTGAAGCCGCCGGCAAGATCGGTTACGCACAGGCCGTGCCGTATCTGCTACGCATTCAGGCGGCCGAGGCGACGTCCGACCAGGTACGGTCTGCGGTCGACGATGCGCTCGAGGCGATCAGCGCCCGGGGGAGTTCGATTCCGACGTCGCTCTCGGCGGCCGATGCGTTCTACCAGCTCGCGGAGCAATACTACGCCGACGCGGACTCCCTTGCGGCTGATGATCGCCTCGACGAAGCGAATGTCTGGTACTGGTCGGATGAGATCCTCCAGAATACGCGCGTGCCGACGCAGATCTTCAACGAGGTCATGTGCATGCGGGCGTGTGAAGAGGCTTTGCGGCTGAATCCCGACCACAAAGCAGCGCTCGCGCTATGGCTGGCCGCCAACTTTCGACGCGAAGCGCAACTCCCGCTGGATGCGGCCGACGCAACGCGCCCGGAGAACTACCCCAGTGCGGCATACTTCGCGCAGGCGGCCGGTGCCGAGTATTGCCTGATGGCACTGGCACGGGCCGTAGACGACCAGGATCCCGCCGTCGCGCTGGGCACGATCGACGCGCTGCATCGCACGGCCGGGCCGGCGAGCCTAACATCAGGAACAGGCGGGCGCTCGCCACTGGCCGAAGCGCTCTCGTTCTCCGACCGCATGGTGCGTATTCGTGCGGCGCTGACTCTTGCCAACGCGCGGCCGGTTGAGGAATTCCACAACCACCAGAACCTGATGCCCGTGTTGATCGAGGCGCTGATGCTACACGGTGGCGCGAAGAACGCACTGGTCATTGATCCGGATGACGCCTCGGCGAACCTGCGGGCGGGCGCGCTGCGTGGTTTGGGATACGAAGTCCTGGTCGACAACGGGTTGTACACGGGCCTGGCCCAGGTGCGCGAATCACTGCCCGGACTTGACATCGTCGTGCTCGCGTCCGACGTCCAGACGCCGCCGTTGGCTAGATCGCTGACGGCTCTGCGATCGGAATTCCAGTTTGCCGCCACGCCGGTTGTGCTGGTCGGCAAGCGTGGTCAGATGAGCACGGTTGAGGAGCTGGCACGGGCGGACTACCGCCTCGCTGCCGTTGGTGAGAGTGCCGGCGGTCCTGAGTTGCTGCGGGCGATCACAGAAGTGAGCCGGGCCGTCGGAGCCCAGGCCATCACGCCGGAGGTCGGTGCTGATCTGGCGTTCGCCGCAGCGGAGTCGCTGCGTTTGCTGGCGGTGACGGAGAATCCGCTGTTCGACGTATACACCGCGGAATCCGCGCTGTTGGCCACACTGGATACTTCCGACCTCGATCTGCGGCTGACCGTCGTCGAGGTGCTCGGCTATCTTGGCACGCAGGCGGCACAGGAAGCGGTGGGTGCCATCGCGCTGAACGAGCAAGAAGCCAAGGACGTGCGCATTGCGATGTTCCGTTCGCTGGCCACCGCCGCCAAGCGGCGGGGGAACCAGCTCGGCGAAGAGATGGTCCTGAAGATCGTCGAAACGGTGGAGAAGGCCGAAGACCTGGATATTCGCGAGGCCGCCTCGGAAACGCTGGGAGCCCTGAGTGTGTCGGGCGCGCCGGCCAGCGCGATCATCCGCAATTTCTACAGAGGGTAGAGGTCACCATGTTGTCGCCGCTACTGCCGTTGCTTTTGCTGTTTCAGGCAGCCGGGCCGCCCGAGGTCGGCACGGGACCTCAGCCGGCGATGCGTCCAATCGCCTGGGAACTGGAGTTTGAGTTTCTCGATCCGCAACGGATTGAGGTGAAACTGCCGGGCACCGAGCGTTCCGAGACGTACTGGTACGTTGTGTACACAGTGACCAATCGCAGCGGTCGAAGTCGTGACTTCTTCCCGACGTTCGAAATTGTGACCGAGAACCTCACTGTCCATACCACCGACACCGGCATTTCACCGCTGGTGTTTGACGCCATCCGGGAGCGACATCGGATCACGCACAAGTACCTGGTTGCACCGAGCAAAGCGATCGGGCTGCTGCGGACGGGCGCGGACAATGCGCTGGAGTCGGTGGCGATCTGGCGGGATATCGACCTAAGTCAAAATAATTTCAGGATTTACGTATCCGGACTCAGCGGCGAAACGCGCACGCTGGCCAACCCGATCTATGACCCCGCGCGTCCGGAAAGCCAGCGCGTCGCGGGCGACGATGGGCGCGAACGTGAAATCGTGGATAATCCACGCTATTTCACGCTTCGCAAAACGCTTACGATCGGGTATAATCTACCGGGTTCGCCTGGTGCCCGCTCGGCAATCGTGCCCGAACGCCAAGCGGTCAAGTGGATTATGCGCTGAGGCTGTCGTCGGGGGTCCGGCGGTAGTGTCGGCTCAGCTTGTCTGGTTGAGTGAGCAGCTATGGCACACAAGAAAGGTCAGGGATCGACACGGAACGGACGCGACAGCAACCCGCAGTTTCGCGGTGTGAAGCTGTATGGCGGCCAGCAGGCGAAGGTCGGCTCGATTATCGTGCGGCAGTGTGGTACGCCGTTCAAGCCGGGGCACAACGTCGGACGCGGTCGCGACGACACGTTGTTCGCGCTGTCGGACGGTACAGTCGAATTCCAGGGACGCAAGGTCTCGGTGGTTCCACCCGCTAGCGAAGGGTAGCCGCCTCTCGCTGAATTGACGATCAATCCGAACCGCGCTGCGTTAGTTCACGCCGCGCGGTTCTTCTTTTCTGTCAACAAACGGGGGGGGATCGCTCAGCTGCGTTGGCCAAGCCCATCGCTGGATTGTCGTCAACTCCCGATGGTCAGTCAGGTCGGCGTGCAGTGGCGTGACTGAGATGTAGCCGTCGCGGATAGCGCCCATATCGCACGCAGAGTTTTCTTCCGGGTCGCGCATCCAGCCGTCCAGCCAGTAGATCGTGCGTCCATCCGGCTCGGGTTGTTGGCGATAGTGTTCTTCCCAGCTTACCGGTGCCTGATGACAGCACCGCACGCCTCTAGGCGTCCCCCGGTCCAGCGCGGGGATGTTCACATTGAGGCAACTGCCGTCCGACGGGCCCGAGG
>JANQFV010000070.1 GCA_028277645.1 Phycisphaerae bacterium | reverse complement strand
GCGTCTGGGGCACTCCGACCGGAGCGCCGGGTACCGGCCAGATCGAGGTCGTTGTCGACAACCGGTTTGATGCGGAGCGCATCAAGCTCGTGTACTTCGAGTACGACTACTACGCGCCGCCGGGCACGGAGTTCTCGACGGAAATCGTGCCCTCGCTGGGCAGCACCGTTCAGAACGTCGATGGCTTCGGCATCGATCTGGGCAATGGTTGGCGCAAGGATATCGTGACCTTGGAGATCCATCCCCAGCCGGCATTCGAGACCTTGTTCTTCTACTTCTCGACTGACGGTTCGAATGCGGTCGCGGTCGACAACATCAAGCTGGAGACATTTTGCGTCCTGGCAGGGCCGTTGCCTTGCCCGGGTGATGCAAACTGCGACGGGCAGGTCGACTTCGGCGACATCAACGCGTTCGTAGCCGCGCTGGTTGACGGCGTGTACTGCGACGGTACCGGTGCGAATGCAGATGTGGACGGCAACGGCAGCGTGGGATTTGAGGACATCAACCCCTTCGTGGCGTTGTTGACCCAGAACCCGCTTCCGATTCCGTGCCCGTAGTTCGGGCGTGACTTGATTCCGTTCTTGACGCAGCGGGCTGGCGACACGTACCGCCAGCCCGCTGCCGCTGGTTTACGCAGAAATGGAGGTGCACCGTGCGCTTCACTTCGAATCAGAGCTTTCGTCTCGCCGGCGTGACCGTGAGCTTATTGATGCCATTCGCGCTGCCCGCATACGCGGCCGATCCGTGTCTGGTACCCGACAACGGCGATGGCACAGCTGCGCTGCCGCCGGTCGGTTGCCAGTACACGGCGCCCAACGATGTGATGTACATCACGGAGGGACTGCCCATCGGCTCGACTCTGGAGTTGGTGCCAACGTACTCGGATTTTACCTGTCCCGGCTTCGGGCCCTGCACGGTGGTTCCGCCGCAGGGTATCTGTGAAGCGCCGGGCGGTACACTGGGTGGTGACACGCACTGTTACACGGCGTTGCTGCAACTGGACGTCACGGGCACCGGCGGGTTGGCGGGGTTCAACCGTATATTGTTCGTGCAGGTCCACGTAGAGGTGCATACCGCACCGCGTACACCTGGCGATCCGATCCAGTCGTTTGACACCGGGATGTTCCGTCTGGAGGGCGAGTTGTTTGGTGATCCTGACTTCTGTACGTTTCGCGTACGGGCCGGATCCGACCTGGGTCTGCCGAGCCCGGGACACATGACGCTGACCGAGCAGAGCGGCAATTTCCAGGTGGACAGCTTCTTCGACGTTACCTACCAGATCGAGTTTGTGGGTTGCCCCGGGTCGGTTCTGGAGGGTTTCGGTGGAACGACCACAAACGCAATCCGCTGGGAGACCGGAGATCCGCCGCCGCAGGATTGCGGACCGAACTTCGATGGGACCGCGTGCATTGCGGTTGATTGCCCCGATCCAAACGAACAGTGCGTTCCGCGGTGCGTGAACGTCACCCCCGCGACCGGCGACGTGTCCATTCTCGATTGCGATTGCCGATCGCGGCTGGAATGCCGCGTGGCACTGCCGGACGAGTTGCCACTTGTTTGCATCGTGCCGGATAACGGAAACGGGACAGCGGCGATGCCGCCGGCCGGCTGTGAATACACAGCGCCTGACGACGTGATGTACATTACCGAGGGACTGCCCGCCGACTCGACACTGGAACTGGTGCCAACGTATTCGGATTTCATCTGCCCCGGCTTTGGGCCCTGCACGGTGGTTCCCCCGCAGGGCGTTTGTGAAGCGCCCGGCGGCACACTGGGTGGCGATGCACACTGCTACACGGCGTTGCTGCGACTGGACGTCACGGGTACCGGCGGCTTGGCGGGGCTCAACCGTATACTGTTTGTGCAGGTCCACGCAGAGGTGCATACCGCACCGCGCTCACCCGGCGATCCGGTGCAATCGTTCGACGCCGAGATGTTCCGTCTGGAGGGCGAGTTGTTTGGTGATCCCGACTTCTGCACGTTTCGAGTGCGGGCCGGATCGGACTTGGGCCTGCCGAGCCCGGGACACATGACGCTGACCGAGCAGGGCGGCAATTTCCAGGTGGACAGCTTCTTCGACGTTGCTTACCAGATCGAGTTCGTGGGCTGCCCCGGGTCGGTTCTGGAGGGCTTTGGTGGTACGACGACAAACGCCATCCGTTGGGAGCTGGGAGGTTACGGCCTGCCGCTGCCTGCGTGCGTCGGCGACTGTCCGCTTGGCATGACCTGCCGCGAGGACGTCGTGCAGAATTCGGACGGCACGTACGACCTGTGCTGTGACTGTGTGCCGATCGCGTGTTCGGGCGATGCCAATTGCGACGGGCAGATCGACTTCGGCGACATCAACGCTTTTGTGGCGGCGCTCGTCGATGGCATCTACTGCGATGGCAGTGGCGCGAACGCAGACGTTAACGAGAACGGCAGCGTGGGCTTCGAGGACATCAACCCGTTCGTGGCGTTGTTGACCCAGAACCCGCTTCCGATCCCGTGTCCGTAGCACGCAACTCGATTAACAGATAGGTCCAATTCACGGCAAGCCGGCGGATTACTCCGTCGGCCTGCGCCGTGATCGTGACTGGCGGGGCACCCGTCCAACCGGCGACTCATGAGGTACCCGTCATTCCGACGACCAACGGGAGGAGAAATCTACGTTCGGATCCGAGTTATCTCCAATCGCAGGTAGATTCCTCACTGCGTTCGGAATGACGGTGGATTCGATTGTCAATCGCTGGACGCGAGTTCCACACTACGTCGGCCGCGGGGGGCCGACGCTACTCGGGCCAGTCGCGCGGACCGCATGAGAGCAGCAGCCCTTCGCCGTCGATCGGGTAACGCTCGAGCAAGGCGGCGATGTCGCGTTCGGTCACTGCCGCGGCCGCGCTAAGACGTGAGGCGGCCGTGCGCGGATAGCCGTGTGTTTCGATGTCATCGACGATTTGCATCAGGCGTGTCCGCGGGCTTTCGGACTCGAGCGAGAGCTGCGTGCGGCGTTGATTGCGGACGCGCTCGACCTCATCGGCTCGGAAACCGTCGCGCATCACTTTCCGCGCCTCGTCGCGTAACGCCGCGAGCATTTCCTCGCAGCGCCCGGGTTCACCGTCGGCGTAGAGCGCGAGATAGCCACAGTCGTGGTAGGCGATCCAGACGGCGCCGGCCTGCGTACAGATGCCCTTCTGCACGATGTTCCAGAAGCACCGTGAGTTTCCGCCGCCGAAGAGCGACGTGAATGCGTCGATCGCATCTTCGTCTGGGTCGCCTTGTGGTGGCGCCGGGTAGACCAGCACCAGGGACTGTTGCTTGAAGCGTTCCAGTGGTAGCTTCCGCACGCCGGTCGGAAGCGCGGGCGGATCACCGGTAGGCACGCCGTTGGTCGCGTTCCGCTGCCATGACTCGCAGTAACGGCCGGCTGTAGCGAACACGTCCTGCGGGTCGATGGCGCCGGTCGCGATCAGGCAGATGTTGTTCGCGGCGTAGCGGCGCTCGTAATAGTCGACCAAACGCTGGTGAGGCAGGGCTTCGATCGTCTCCTTCTCGCCAAGAATCTCATGGCCAAGCGTGTGGGTGCCGAACACCTGTTCGTGTAGGAAGTTCCACACGTTGCGATCGAACGCGTCGGCGCTCATCGCGATCTCTTCGAGGATCACGTTGCGTTCAGTCTGGAAGTCTGGCTCTGGCAGACTGGGGCGCATCATGTCCGCCAGCAGCTCGATCTGCGGATCGAGCCGGTCGGCGGGCACCCAGCCGTAGTAGACCGTGTGCTCTTTTCCAGTAAACGCGTTGTAGATGCTGCCCAGCTCGTCGAAACGGACGTTGATGTCGGCGCAGCTACGCGTATGCGTGCCTTTGAAGCACATGTGCTCCAGAAAGTGGCTTACGCCGTGCTCGGGCGGCGTCTCATGACGGGCGCCGGTGCGCACCAGGAGTGCCGCTGCCGCGGAGCGAACGCGCGGGATGCGTTCACACACGACGCGCAGTCCATTGGGTAGCTCGTGTTCGAGGAATTCCGAGTTCATGCGGCGGATTGTAGCCCCCGCACCTGTGGGAATGAAGCCACGCGCAATCAAGATGCGTCGACGGACCCCCATGTCCATCGACGCATGTGACTGAACGGGAGTTGAGAAGGAACGTCAGGGAGTTGCTTCGTCGTCGGGTTCATACAGAAACTCGACGCCGATCAGGTATCCGACGTGTGCCTGCGTACAGTGGCGGACCATGGCGTGCCCATACGCACTGAGCTTCGGTTGGTGCAGCGCGAGGGAAATCCGTGTGCCGCTCGGGATCGGACAGCGGGCGCGCATCGCAAGGCCGTTCGGCGAGAGGTTGTGCAACGTCGCCAGCAGGTGGCGATCGCCGTAGGCACCTTCCGGCAACCAGACCTCAACGGCACCGGCAAATGACCAGCGGTGCTCATGGCGTTGCTGCAACGGTTCGCTCGGATGACCAGCACCGCCCTTGGCGTCGATCAACTCACGGACTGCGTCGGGTGACAGTTTGACGATGCACTCAGCGTCCATAGGGCGTCCTCGGGTATGAGGCAGAGCGACCCAACCGGGCTCGGGCCTCACCTTATTCCATCGGCGCAAGTGGTCTGAATCATCAATTCTTGCGCGTCGCTCGGTCGAGGCCGACGTGGGGACGCAGGCTGCTTCCCATAAACCGCTGCGCATATGGTCGTCGCGAGAGCGGATGCAACGGCTCGCGCCGGCGTATTCGAAAATCACGACGTGACGCAACGCGCGGCTGCAGGCCTTCGTGCTGGTGGATTCCCGGAACCACGCAGATTCTGCCGCCTTTGTTCGCTTTGAAACCGGCTGGCACCCCCGACGTTTGGAATAGTCTGCTTAGCCTTCAACACGACACGCGGGTCGCGGTTATCGCGCCCGGCTGTGTCGACAGATGGTCGTTCCGTCGCGTGTCCCTTGAGGAGTGGGAGACGCGACATGCGACACTTGTGTATCGGTGCCGGCATTGTAGTGGTATGTTCGCTGCACGTGGGCTGCAGTCCGACGCTGTCTCCGGCGGACGGCAGCGTCATCGATGCAGTTGCGACGGTTGGTGACAGCAATGCTGCCAGTCCGCGCGCGCAGAACACTTCTGACGACACCGAGTTTCCTGTGCGGGTCCAGGGGACGCTGGTAGAGCGCGGCGAGTTCGAGCTGTTTCAGGTCGGCGGCGCGGCGCGCGGGCAACTCTGGACCGTCACGAACGCCGGCGGTCCGCTGGACTACAGCACGTTTCTGGTCGTGTTGCTCGATGCCAATCGCGATCTGATCATGCGGCAGCAGGTGTCCGCCGGGCAACCGCTCGAGCACGTCGTCCGGAGCGATACGGACACCATGTTCGTGGGCGTCAGCACGGCGTTCGGCCGCGCGGCGGGGGAGTACCACTTCGACGTCAACGTGCGTGGAGGTTATGCCGTCCCGCCTGCGCGCGGGCAGGTGGTGTGGCTGAACTTCGCGGGTGGCGATGACGTGGCCGTTCACAGGCGGTCCGAGCTCTCGTTCCCGCGCTTTGATGGGGACTTGCTTGGCTCTGCCTATGCCGGTGAGACCGCAGCGCTCAAGGCAGCGATCGTCTCGGCCTTGGAAGAGGACTATTCCGCGTATAATCTGACCGTGCTGACGTCGGATGATGGCCCGCCGCCGGAAACGCCACACGCGACGATCCACTTTGGCGGCTACGACAATGGTTTGCTGGGTCTGGCGGACAGCGTCGATCAGTACAACCAGGACAGTTGGGAGTCGGCTATCATCTACGTGGAGTCGTTTGCGGACTATGCAGTAATGGAGCTCACCGTCGATGAGATGGGGCAGATGTTGGGCAACGTGGCGAGTCACGAACTGGGGCACCTGCTCGGGCTGTTTCATACGCAGACGCCGACCGACGTGATGGACACGACCGGGACAGCCTGGGACCTGGCCGGCAATCAGATGCTCGAACGCGCGCGTCTGGAGGAGACCGTATTCCCGACGGGTTACGAGAACTCGCCGGCGCGCTTGTCCGAGACGATTGGCCTGGCGCCGGTACCCAAGGTCGACACCGCGCGGTCGCTGTCGAAGGAACGTGCGTTGCAGAAGGCGCTGCTGCGTTCGTTCGTGCGCGATGAGTTGCGGTGCGGCTGTGGTACCTGCCTGCACCTGGACGAATAAGACACGCTGATCCCTGGCCACGGAGCTGGATGTATGCGACGCATGATTCTCATATCGTTGTTGGTGCCGCTGGTCGTGCTGTGTACGGGTTGCCCGCCGGTGCCGACGGACGGGGGTGACGGGACCGGCGATGTTCCCAATCTTGACGTTGGTGGAAACGCGTCCGTGCGTGACGCGACAGCGCTGCCGCTCGATGCGTCTAACGAGATCCAGTTCAGCGGCTCGATCGCCGGCTCGCGCGATATTGATGTCTTCGCTCTGGGGCAACTCTCGGCCGGCGATCGGGTCTTCATTGACGTGCAGCAGACCAGCGGCAATCTGGACCCCGTCGCCGCCATCTTCGACAGTCGCGAGTATTTGATCGCATTCAATGACGATCGCGAACCTGATGCGAGCAATCTGAATCCCCAGCTCGATGTCGTCATCCGCGGCGACACGGGCGAGTACTTTGTCGGGATCATTGCCTATCCCGGCTCGACCACGACTGGTGCGTACCAAGTCGTCGTGCGGATCACGCCAGACTTCGGCGTCCCGCTGCCGACGCAACAGGTTGTCTATCTGGACTGGCAGGGCGGCAACAACATTGTCATACCCAACGTGGGTGCCTACAACCTGCCGGCGTTCAGTGCGACCGACATCGGCCTGTCCGCCTCGCAGACCGAGTCGCTCAAGGACCGCGTCCAGGCCATCGTCCAGGCCCGGTACGGGGGTTTGAATCTGGTGGTGTTGAACTCCGACGATGACCTGCGGCCTGCGGTGGCGCACTCGAGCGTGTACTTCGGCGGGTCGAATGCGCGGGCGTTTGCCATTTCCGAGAAGATCGACACGTTTAACGAAGACGCGGCGGACGACACGATCATCTTTACGGGCAGCTACATCGGCGCGTTCAGCGGCACGCCGACGTTTGAGCAGATGGCGCAGGCACTGGGCAATACGATTGCCCACGAGGTCGGGCACCTGCTGGGGCTGGTCCATACGGCAGACTGCAACGACCTGATGGATTCGACCTGCTCGAACAACCGTCTGCTCTCGCCGCAGGAGTTTTCCACGGCAGTGCTGGACACGTCAGTATTCCCGTTCGGGTTCCAGGACTCGGCGGAGATACTGGAGTGGTTATTGGGGCTGGTGTTCTAGCGCGGATTCGGGAGCCTCGTAGCGGCCGGCTGTTGTCGGCACGTACTCGCATTCTACGGCCGACGGGGACGTCGGCCGCTACATCACGGTAGCGCGTCGGCCAGATCGCAGATCAACTTGTGAACGTCCGTTGCGATTTCCGCGGACGACGCGTCGCGGGCGACGCCTTCATTCATCCGTCGCACAATGGCGCTACCGACGATTGCACCATCCGCCACGCTGCATACGGTGCGCACGTGCTCGGGCCGCGAAATGCCAAAGCCGACGCAGACGGGCTTGTTGGCGCTGGAGCGCAGCTCCTCGACCTGTGTAGTCAGGCCTGGGGGCAATGCGGCTCGCTCGCCGGTGACTCCCGCCAGCGACTGGTAATAGATAAACGGCTCTGACAGGGCCGCGATGCGCTGACGACGCGCCCGCTCGGTCGTCGGTGCGATCATCATGATCAGCGGGCACTCGGCGTTGTGGGCCAGCGTGCTCATCTCCTCCGCTTCCTCGAACGCAAGATCGGGAATGATCAACCCGTCGAAGCCAGCTTGTTTGGCGGCGGCGACAAACGCCTTCGGATCGCGACGGTAGACGATGGAGTAACTGGCCATGCACAGCAGCGGCACCGCGATATCACCCCGCGCGTCCGTAATCGCCTCGAACAGCGGTTCGAGCTGAAAACCACGTTCCAGCGCCGCTGAAAACGAAGCTTGAATGACCGGACCATCGGCGATCGGATCGGAAAACGGTATGCCGATCTCCACGCACGCGCAGTGATCCGGATCGATGCGCCTCAGAATCTCAATGGTCGTGCGGGTGTCAGGGTACGCGCCGGTGATGTACGGCAGGAGCGACTTACGCCCACTCGCGCACAATTCATCGAAGCGTTCTTGGAGGCGATTCATTCCGGCCCACTTTCCAGAGCGGCGTTGATCTTCGTCCGACTACTGACTGTTGCCGCTGGCGAGCTGCGCTTCGTACCACTTCACCGTGTTAGGCACGCCAACCTCGTACGTCACCGTCGGCTGCCAGCCGAGTACTTTCCGGGCCTTCTCGGCCGAAAAGTACGACCGACGGCCCATCAGCCATACCGCGTAGCGTGTCACGAACGGGGGTTTCTTCCAGTTAAACATGTGACCCAGACACTCGAGGAAGTGTCCGGCGCGATAGGCGACGCCGTAGGGCACGTGTCGCTTCACCGGCGGCGCGCCAATCGAACGCGCGAGCAGGTCGAAGTACTCCTGCTGCGTGATTACACCGTCATTGCTGCAGTTGAACACTTCGCCATTGCAGTCGTCGCGGGACGCCGCCGTGATCGCTGCTTCGGCGATGTTGCCGGCGTAGACGACGTTCAGACGGTTGTCGCCTTTGCCGAGAATTTTAGCGCGACCCGCCTTGATCATGTCGTACAGACGCCCGATGGTGACGCGGTCGCGCTCGCCATAGATCCAGGCGGGGCGGATGACCGTGAGCTCGATGCGTTTGTCCGTATGCGCTCGCCAGGCGATGCGCTCAGCCTCGATCTTCGACTTGCTGTAGTACGCCCACTTGTACAGCTTGTAGCCGAGGTCATACGTCTCATCGACCTCGACCGGCACGGTGTGGTAGCCGTAGCAACTGATCGAGCTGATGTGGACGAAGCGGCGTACACTCGCGGCCACCGCGGCCTCGACCATGTTGTGCGTTCCGTCGATCGTGATGTGCTGGAAGTCCTCCCACGGCCCCCAGTCGCCGACCTTCGCGGCGGAGTGATAGACGGCGTCGACACCCTCGCAGGCGGCGCGGAGCGAATCGGCGTCGGTCACGTCACCCTCGGCGAACTCGACGTCCTGCGTCTCCAGCCAGCTTCGGTCGCTGCCGGGCCGAACGAGCACGCGCACGGGCAAGTCGCGCTTGCGCAGTTGCTCGACGATGTGACTGCCGAGCAGGCCGGTGGCGCCAGTAACCAAGTTGAGGGAACTTGTGGACATTTGTGCTTATCCCGGACGCTTGATCAGGGCCAGGGCCTGATCGGCGATGTTGTTTACCCCGACGCCGCAGTAGTCGAGAATCTCATCCGCGGAGCGGGTGGATTTGGGGATGCGCTGGCAACGCAACGTCTCGACGCGTATACCGCCGTGTCGCGCGGCGATCTCGGCGACGACTGAGCCCACGCCGCCGCCGTAGTTGTCTTCGACCACGAGTGCGCGTCCACCGGCGCGTGTCAGCGCCTCGGCCAGTCGCTCGCCGTCGATCGGCAGCGTGTAGGCGTCGATGAGTGTCGCACGGATCTGTTGCTTGCCCAGTTCGGCGACCGCCTGCTTCGCCGGGTGCACCATGTAGCCGGATGCGACAATGGCGAGGTTGTCGCCCGAGTTGAGCACATGGAACCCGCCGGGCTCGAACGTCGTGTCCGGCGCGTAGAGCAGCGGCACGTCGGGCCGGTGTGTACGCATGTAACACATGCCGTTGAGCAGGCACATCTGTCGCGTCAGGTGATACGCCGCCACCGCGTCAGCCGGGTGGAAGAACCAGCACAGCGGACTCTCGCGATCGTCGGCGCGCACGGTTGCGTACGATGCGAAAAACGCCACGTCGGTCAGGCCCATCTGACTTGGGCCGTCGGCGGCGAGCGAAATGCCGGCGTGCGAGCCGCATAGCTTGAGATTCGCCCGAGAGATGTTCGCTAGCTCGATCTGATCGCAGCCGCGCGACAGGAACTTCGCGAATGAGCTTGCGAACGGGATGAAGCCCGCGCGCGCCATGCCGGCCGCGGCGGAAATCATGTTCTGTTCCGCGATCTTGCACTCGAAGAAACGCTCTGGGTGCGCCTTGGCGAACATGTTCGCGAACGTCGAATTGCTCACGTCGCCATCGAGGACGACGACCTGCGGGAGCAACTCGCCGGCCGCTTTCAGTGCCGCGCCATAAGCACGTCGCGTCGCGAGCTTGCCCTTTTCCAACGAGTCGCCAAGTCCCGCGGCGGCCATCGCATCGGCGAAGGCGGGCCATTCGACGGAGCAAGGGTCGCTGCGGTCGGGTGTCGTCGGCGCCTCCGGTGACTTCGGTCGTGTCAGCTTCTCTTCGGGAAACGCGGCGACTGATTGATCGAGCGAGGCGAACGTTTCTTCGAGCTTGTCCTTTGGTGCGGGCTTGCCGTGCCAGTTTCCGCCGCGCAACGGCTCGGCACCCCAGCCCTTTAACGTGCGGGCGACGATCGCCAGCGGACGATCTTCGGCCGGAAAGCCGTCGAACGCCTTGGCAATCGCGTCTGGATCGTGGCCGTCGATGTCGACTACGTTCCAGCCGAAGGCGGTCAGCTTCTCGACCAGCCGTTGCGGCGCCTGTTGCTCGGAAACGATGTCGGCCTGGCCTTCGCCGTTGGCGTTGAAGATGGCACAGATGCTGGTCAGCTTGTGGTCGACGATGAAGTCCGCCGCCTCCCAGATCTGGCCTTCACGTGATTCGCCGTCGCCGACTACGCAGTAGATTCGGCGGTCGGACTTGTCGAATCGGGCTGCCAGCGCGAGTCCTGCGGCGACGGATAGGCCCATGCCGAGGCTGCCGGTGGCGGCGTCGAAAAACGGAAAACCCTCGGCGGGGTTGGGGTGGCCGTCGAGCATGCTGTCACGGGCACGAAGCTCGTTCAACTCGGCGACAGTCAGCGTTTGGGCGGCGGCCTTTGTTTTGCCGATCGCTCCGCCGAGGTCGGCGTACGCGGCGTAGATTATCGGAATTGCATGGCCTTCAGAGAGCACCAGCCGGTCGGCGGTGGGGTGCCAGGGGTCGGCGGGATCCCAGCGCATCTGCTGGTACATCAGGTGCGTCGCGATGTGGGCCAACGAGAGGGCGCTGGACGGGTGCCCGGAGCCGGCCGCGGTCGTCATTTCGACCGCCAACTTGCCCAGTTCGGCTGCTTTGTGGTGAATCGCCGCTGCTGAGGCCATCTGAATCATCCTTCGTTGCGGGCCGTGCGGGCCCGGCAGGGTCAGGGAAAGCGGGGATTCTACGTGGGGGTCGTGGGCCGGACAAGCGAGCGGGATTGGCAGTCTTCGTGTTGTGTGGCCGAGTGGTGACGCTTGGCGCGTGGGGGAGGATGTGGCATACTAAGGAGCTCGCGAAACAGGTGGATAATCGACCGCGGCCGGTCCCGCCGGTCTTGGTTCTGACGAAACGGACGAGACGACATGCATTACCCACATCGCATCAGCAAGATCAAGCGCAAGCGCAAGTGCGGTTTCCGCGCGCGGATGCGCACGGCGAGTGGTCGCAAGATCATCAACCGCAAGCGTCGCGCAGGCCGCCGGGTCAACGTCGCCTAACACGCCGGCGGTCGGTCTACGATGGCTCGCGTCCGTGACCGGGCCGCGCAGCGACCGACGCACCGAGCGTGACAGGATCGCACTGCGAACGGATTCTCCATTCCTCGATTGATCAGCAGCGGTTATATTCGCAGCGTGCGGCGTACGCGTCGCGCTTGGCAGTGCGCCTGTAGCTCAATTGGATAGAGCATCGGTCTTCGGAACCGAGGGTTGGGGGTTCGAGTCCCTCCGGGCGCGTTGAGGCGGGGCGTTTGGGGCCGCGTGCAGGGGGCGGATGAGTGCAGTCACCATCAGTACCGGATAATCCTTGATTGCCGGGCCGGCGGCGGACTATGCTGGCGATGTGCGAGCCTGACGCCGCACCGGGATTTCGGGAGGACGTGCATGTTGCGCGCAGCAGTATTGGCCGTCACCATGGCGGGGGTCTGCACTTCCTTCGGCCAGACGACGTTCTACGTTGACGACGACGCGCCGTTGGGGGGCGATGGGCTTAGCTGGGCGTCGGCGTTTCACGATCTGCAGCTCGCCCTGGACGCGATGTCGTCGGGCGATACGGTGCGCCTAGCGGGTGGGCTGTTCGTGCCCACGGCGCAGGTAGATCCGAATGACCCCAATGATCCGCGGGCAGTGACGTTCACGCTTCAGCCCGGGGTAACCTGGCTCGGTGGCTACGCCGGCCTCAGCGGCAGCGGCGACCCCAATGAACGCGACGTGCAGCAATTCGAGACGGTCCTGAGCGGCGACCTGCTGGGTGACGACCTGCCGGATTTCGGCCATCGCTATGACAACGCCTATCACGTCATCACCGGAGCGGACATTGACATATGGGCTGTGATTGACGGTGCCACAGTCACCGCTGGCCACGCGGAGGACTTTGCCGGTCTCGCGGGCGGCAGCGCTGTGCTTCTCACAGACTCGATAGTGATGCTCAACAACTGCACGTTTGTCGACAACTCGTGTTCGGCACCCCTCAGGGCAGGTCACTCGCGGGGACCTGTATACGTTGACGGTGGCGCGCCGGTAATCGACCATTGTCGCTTCTACGAGAACCGCATCACGGCACGCTACGCAGACGGTGGCGGCCTCTATCTGACTAACTGTGAACCAACGGTTCGGAACTGCGTATTCGCCGGGAACGTAGCCACCGCCGGAGGAGGACTAGATCTTGACGGAACACTCCATGCGCGAGTCAGCGATTGCCTGTTTTGTGCAAATCGAGCCGGTTGGGGTGCTGGTATAACCAATGGCGGAAGCGGCTATACCGGCCCGGATGGGCCGGTCATTGCCGACTGCGTGTTCGTGGGCAATGAGGCAACAGTGCGGGGCGGGGCCGTGTACTTTAATGACAACGCGTCTAGCACACATGCCTACGTCCTGCGATGCGTCTTTTGCGGAAATGCGTCTGCGAGTGGAGGGGCGCTGTACGTCGACGGCGGGTTGTACGATCATCCCGGCTTTCCCAATGCGCTCCTGCAGGTTCACAATAGTGCTTTCGTCGGCAACGCGGCTGACTACGGAGGCGCTGCATACTGCTCACAAGGTGTGGCCACGTTCTCCAGTTGTATATTCCGAGCGTGCGACGCGCAGCAAGGCCTGACGCTGACTTGTGACTCGTACTTGAGTTCTTACATCAGCGACGTGAATTTCTTGAACTGTATCATGCGGAATGGTGTGGACGAAATCTGGAACCAGGATGGCTCGACGGTTTCCATCAGCTACAGCGCGATCACGCCGGCATGGCCGGGTGAGGGTAACATCGACGCCGACCCTCAGTTGGCGTTCGAACTGGCCGGATCGTGGATCGACAGTGTGACCTACGACGCAAGCACCCGCTGTGTTACCTACTACGCTGGCATGGGCACATTCACGCCCGGCGCGCTGGTAGGAGCCTTCCTCAACCCGGACGTGACGCAGCCGCGGGAGTTCCTCATCGTCAGCAACGACGAAAACACCGTCACGACCTATGCGGACTACACGCTGTACGCCGGAGAACTAGTAGGGGGCGATTCCGGCCTGAGCTATCGCATTCGTGACTACCGTTTGCCGGCCGGCTCGCCGTGCATTGACGCAGGCGACAACGCTGCGGTGGCCAGCGACATCTTTGATCTTGATGGCGATCGACGCTGTCACGTTCGCCGACATCAATCCGTTTGTTGAACTGCTGATTCACAGTACGTTGCCATTACTCTGCCTATAGGCGCCTCACCTCAATGCGTTGATGGTCCGTTAAATATTGCGGCAATGTGGCCGCGATATGTTGCGGAACTTGACCGCGATGGCTGGGTGGTCAGGCGTCAAATTATGTGGGGGAGATATCGTAACCTAAGATATATAAGGCGGATAGGTCGAACCATAGTCCTTGTGGCGCAGTGCATGCACGTCTGGAACGCAGAGTGCCATTCCTAATGACAGGTCGCTGGCGAACGGCTCCGGCGTTAGACCGGGTCAGCATCTGCGACCAGTGGTATTGAGAGAAAGAGGAGCAAGATTATGCGATATGCTGGGCTTCGGCTAGCGGGTGTGACGGCGGTGGTGATCGCGGCGGGGCTCTGTGCGACGACGGCGGATGGCGAGTGGCGGCAGACGGCGGGGCCGGTCGGCGGAAGCACCTTCGTGCTCGGCAGCGACGGGGACACGGTGTTGACCGGCGGCGGTGGCGGCGGCGTATTCCGATCGACGGACGGCGGGACAAGCTGGAGTGTCGCGCACGATGGGTTGCCGCTGATCGAGAGTCTGACGGATCTCGTGCCCGCGGGCAACGACACGTGGTACGCGAGCACCTATCGCGACGTGTTCCGCAGCCTGGACGCCGGCCAGACCTGGGAGTCGGTGGGCACGAGCCTCGATCTCACCAGCATCAGTGTGCGCGTGTTCGATGGCGACGCATATGCCATCGGTCGCAACGAAAACTTCGAGAACGAACTGCATGTGTACTACTCCCCGTCGCAGGATTGGTTCCCGATCGCGACGCCGGACTCGGTGGGCAGTGTGCTGGTCGAAGGCGCGTTCATGCTGGCGTCGAACGACACGGCGTATTTCACGAAGGTGATGCGCTCGTACAACAGCGGTCAGACGTGGGAGGTGTACGAAGATCCGAATAATTTCCCCGTGTTGGGGTTCAGCGACCTGACGCGCATCGGCACGGCGATCGTGGCCATCAGTCTTGGCGACGGCGTCTGGCGCTCGGAAGACGACGGCCAGACGTGGACGCAGATTGTCGAATCGACCGAACTCAGCGCGACCGCGTTGCTGAAGCTCGACGGCGATCTCTACGTGCTCGATTACAGCGGACAGGTGCACCGCTCGCTCGATGGCGGCTACACGTGGACGCAACTTGCCAGCGGCGTGCCGGGCATTCGGGACGTGGCTGCTCACAATGGGAGCCTGCTCGTCGCGGCGGTGCGCGTGTATCGCTCGGACGACGACGGCGCGACGTGGACCGAGTCGTCCGACGGCATCATCGCTACGACGGTCGCCAGCATTCAGACGATCGGTTCCGATCTGGCTGCGGTCGAGGCGGGGCAGCCCGGTGTACACAGCTCGCAGGACGGCGGCATAGACTGGCAGTTCGATCCGGCCGCGGTGCCGTCCGGTGTCGAGGTTACGACTGTATTTCAGTACGACGCGAACACTCTGCTGCTAGGCACACGCTACAACGGGATTTACCGTTCAACGAACAGTGGACAGACGTGGACGCCGGCGAATTCGGGCTGGCCGACGTATCACGACACCGCGTTTTCAACGGCGTACCACCAACCGGTTCAGTTTCTGCGCGTCGGCGACGACATCTTCGTGCTCGGTGGCGGGTCGCGGGAAGTGATCGGCGGAACGATCGGTCAACCGCATACGCGCACCAGTGGAGCAGGTGTCTACCTGTCCACGAACCAGGGGCAGAGCTGGCAGGCGGTGCGCAGTGGTTTGCCGATCACGATGACGAATCCGTTGTACGGCAACCCGATGTATGCGTCGGGCGTGCGTCTGGCGGAGTTCGACGGAACACTCCTGGTGAGCCTCGACGGCTACGGTATCTACCGTTCGGCGAATCTTGGTTCGTCGTGGCACAACGCCAGCACGGGCCTGCCGCTGTATAACGATGACGTGTGGCTGCGCGCGTCGGCGTTCTACGAGGCCGACGGCGCGATCATCGTGGCAGACCGCCGTGTGAATCTGGTCGATCCGCAGGTGGCGCTCTACGCCTCGTACGACAACGGGCTGTCCTGGAGCGTGTGGTCGCCGGGGCCGGGGCAGGAGCAGGGGATTGTCGACGTCGTCCAGTGTGGCGAACGGCTGATCGTGGCCGTGCAGCCAAACTACTACGTGCCGGAATCGCCGACCTTCTTCGAGTCGAGCGACGATGGTCTAACGTGGACGCCGCTGGCGCAGAACATCCCCGGCATGCGCGTGCACGACCTGCACACGGACGGCACGAGCCTGCTCGCCGCGACGGACCTGGGCATCTGGCGTGTGGCTTCGCACGTGCAGGGTGACGTGAATTGTGACGGTGCGCTGGACTTCGGCGACATTAATGCGTTCGTGCTGGTGCTGACCGAGCCAGCAACATACGCAGCGGAACACCCGACGTGCGATCCAACGCTTGCAGACTTGAACGCCGATGGCGTGGTGGGATTTGGCGACATCAATCCGTTTGTGGCGGCGCTGATCGGGCCGTAGATCCTGATCAAAAACGACAACGCGCGCTGCGTGACGAACTCCTCAGAACGGCGGACCGCTGGTGGTCGCAAAAAGCGACTGAGCGGTCCGCCTTCTTTCGTATCTGAGCGCAATGCCTGGGAGGGGGCAGCATGAACTGGAGCGGCCGGACAGCGGAGGGGAGATTGCGGGGTGGAAATCGGTAGTATTGCCGCTATAATTTGATAACGACTAATGACTATCGCGCATCGCGGGAGGCTGGTGCATGGCTGGAAAGCGGAACACGTCACAACGCCGAGCGATACGACAGGTGTTCGAGCAGACGGATCGTCCGTTGAGCACGCAGGAAGTTCTTGACCAAGCCCAGCAATTCAAGCCGGGGATGGGCATCGCCACTGTCTATCGCACGCTCAAGATCCTTATCGATGAGGGCTGGCTCAAAACGGTGCTGCTGCCCGGTGTGCCGCCGCGGTACGAGATAGCCGACCGTGATGCACATCATCACTTCTATTGCAACACGTGCGGACGAGCGTTTGAGGTGCCGTGCTGCCAAGCGCTGCTGGATACGATCGTGCCCGAGGGGTTTACCGTTGCTACACATGACCTGGTACTGTACGGCACCTGCATCGAGTGTGTCGGCCAGGAGAACAGCGGCGGAGAACTGGCTGTACGGCAGGGTGTTCCCGTCAACGCCGAGAACTGAGGCGGCTGCGTTCAGCGTTGATCGCCGGTAGCGTCTGATTCCGCTGAGTTGGTTGTGCGGATGGGGGCGATGTGGACAAATGCGCGGTCTACGAGATCCAGTTCCTCAATTGCGCTGCGCGTCTTGAGTCCGACGTCGTGTGACGCTGCGGTGGCGAGCCGGCCATCGACGATCGCCGTCAGCTCCACGTGCACGAACGTGCCGACGTAATGACCCTTGATATCCGCGACGCCGGCGACGCCGGGAATGGCGGCGGCGGTGCGTTGCACAGAATCGAGCAGTTGCTGATCGGGGGCGCGTCCCATGAGGTAGTCAATGTTCTCCATGCCGATGCGGTACGCCGTGTACAGGATGTAGCCGCCGACCAGTAGACCGCCGACGGTGTCGAGCAGCGGCAGCTTGAACTCGGCGACGAGCACGGCCACGAGTCCCTGAGCGGCGACGAAGACGTCATTGCGGCAGTCGATTGCTGTCGCGCGCAACGCCGGACTGTTCAACTGCTCGCCGCGCCGGGCGAAGAAGAGGTAGAGCCAGCTCTTCAGGCCGATTGTGAGACAGAGAGCAGCAATTGGAAACGGGCCGATGCGTTCGGCGACATTGCCAAACCGCAGGTCGAGCAGGGCCGTCTTGCAGACCTCAAACCCGAGGATGCCAGTAAAGATCGCCAGGACCAAGCCGGCGATTGGCTCGGCCCGGCGGTGGCCGAAGGGGTGGTCGTCGTCCGGTCGCTTCCACGCCCAGCGCACGCACAGCAGCACGACAATCGCGGCAACCACGTCAGCGAGCGAGTTCAACGTCTCCGAGAAGATCGTGAGGCTGTCCGACAGGCCGGTCGCTGACGCCTTTAACCCGAGGAGCATCAGGTTGGCGAACAGTGCGAGCCAGGTGGCGCGGACAGCGGTGCGGCGTGGCATGGAGACTCCGTGCTGAGGATCGACGGCGCATGCTAACGCCGACGGGCTATACCCGGAACAGCACGTAGAGCCCGACGGCTACGATGAGCGCGCCGGCGATGGTGCGGACGATCTGCGTGCCGCGGGTCCAGCCGCGTGAGTCAGCCATTTTCTGCACGAGCCCCATGGACGTGCCGCCGACGAGAATCAGGCCGCAGTGCCCGATGCTGTAAGCCACCAGGAGCAACATGCCGAACGTCGCACCGCGCAGGGGCACGATTGAAAGCAGCGCGAGCAGGACGGGGCCGGCGCAGGGCAGCGAGATCAGCCCAAAGAGCAGTCCCAGCAGCAGCGCGCCGATGAACCCGCGTTGACGGGGCTGTACGCCTGGCGCTGCTGGTAGTCGAACATCGAGAATCCCGAGCAGGTGTAGGCCCATGAGCAGGCAGACTGCCGCGGCGACGTAGGGCCACACGCGTGCGGGCAGCAGGCTGCTGGCGCTGAGAACGCCCAACGCCAGAACCGCGAACATTGCGGTAAGTCCGATCGTGAACGTAAGTGAAAGCAGGAATGAGCGGAAGACGCCGCGCTGCTGCTGACCGCCCACATAGCCAATCATCAGCGGCACCATCGCGATCACGCACGGGTTCGCCGCCGTGAGCAGCCCACCGAGCAACGCGGCCAGCAGTGCCAGCCAGGCGTTACCCTGTGTTGCGGCTGCGAGATCGTCGGATAGTGCAGCGAGCATCTAGCGGACCCCCACGTGCTCAGCCAGCGCTTTCTTCAAGTCGTCCTTGCTGATGAAGCCTTCGTGGCGCCAGACGACCTCGCCGCCGCGGTCGAAGAGAACTTGTGTCGGCGTGAGATGGACATTGTATTTCTCGCCCAGGTGGCCGTGCTCGAACACGTCGACGAACTGGATGACGGCGCGGTTCTTGTATTCGCGTTCGAGCTCAGCCAGGAACGGTGCCATCTGCTTGCAGTCGGGACAGGTCTTGCCGCCGAGGTCAAGCAGCAGGGGCAGGCCCGGCACGCGCCGGATTAGGAGCTCCTCGGGCGTGCGGTGCGTCTCGCGATACCACGCGACGCCGGAGACCAGCGCGAGCACGGCTGTGATCGAGATGACGTTCTGCAGCAGTTTCTTTTGCACGACGTTGGTTCCGTCACTCGTCTCAACGGGCGGCTGCAAGCAGGTCCTTCAACTCCGCCGTGTTCGGTACTTTCCCGGACAGCACGACCTTGCCATCCAGGACGAGCGCGGGCGTCATCATGACGCCGTAGCTTGCGATCTGTTTGAGATCCGTGACTTTTGTGAGGTCAAAGTCGAGGTTGAGTTCCTCAGCGGCCAGCTTGGTGTTGTCGGCAAGATTGTTGCACCGAGTGCAACCGGGGCCGAGCACTTCAATCTTCATGCGACATCTCCCGAAGCGACAAACCCGTAGATCACACCGGCGATTGTGGAAAGCACGACCACCAACGCGACGTAGACGAGTGTCTTCTTTGTGCCCATGACCGATCGGATCACGAGCATGTTAGGCAACGAAATTGCCGGTCCGGCCAGTAGCAGGGCCAGGGCGGGCCCCTTGCCCATGCCGGACTTGAGCAGACCTTGGAGGATGGGTACCTCGGTCAGCGTGGCGAAGTACATCAGTGCCCCGGCCAGTGCGGCGAAGAAGTTCGCGGCGAGGCTGTTTCCGCCGGCGAGCTGGGCGATCCACCGTTCGGGAATTAGTGCCGGGTGGTCTGGGCGGCCGAGCAGAAAGCCCGCGACGAGCACGCCGATGAACAATAGCGGCAGGATCTTCTGCGCGAAGTCCCAGGTGCTGGCGAGCCACTCGCGCAATTCGCTGATTCGGAACCACGCGGCGATCATTGCCGCGAGTGCTACGCAAAGTCCGCCCGAGAGATACCACTTGATCTGCCAGATGAAGCTCCCGAGGCCGCCTTCTTCACCGAGTTTGTTCCAGTTGGCGAAGACGAGGATGCCGATCATCGCGGCGAAGTAGAGTACCGTCTTCCACAGCGGTCGAGCGTCCTGTTCGTCGGTTACGACAAATTCGCCGTCGGTGCGCGCGGCCTCTTCCTTGCGGTAGAGCAGATGCATGGTCAAGCCGATGGCGACGCTGAATACGACGGCTCCGAGCGCACGGGCCAGTCCCAGTTCGAATCCCAATACACGGGCGGTGAAGATGATCGCTAGCACGTTGATCGCCGGCCCGGAGTAGAGGAACGCTGTGGCCGGCCCCAGCCCGGCGCCCCGCAGGTAGATGCCGGCGAACAGCGGCAGAATCGTGCAGGAGCACGCAGCGAGGATCGTGCCCGAGACGGCGGCGACGCTGTAGGCGACGAGCTTGTGAGCCTGCGCGCCGAAGTACTTCATGACGGCGTTCTGCGAGACGAAGACCGCGATCGCGCCGGCGATGAACAGGGCGGGCACCAGGCATAGCAGCACGTGCGTCCGGGCGTAGTCCTGCAACAGCAGCAGTGCCTCGCGTGTGGCGTTGGTCACGGTCGAGTTTGCGGACAATTGTGCGAATGGCAGCAGGTAGGCCAGCAAGAAGACGGCGAGTAACAGCGCGAGACGGCGCATCGTGCGGCTGTGCGTGCCAAACGCATGCGCGGTCAAGCGCGCTAGCGGCCCAGCGCCGCCCGCTGGCGGTCGAGATTCTGCTTGAGCACCGACTCGATGCATTCAAAAAACCCTTGCAGACAGGGGATGCGCAACTGGTAGTAAGTCAGTACGCCGTCCTTGCGATCAGCGACCAGGCCGGCGTTCTTCAGGATCGCGAGGTGCTTGGACACGGTGGATTGGTCTGCGCCGACGAGTTCGGTGAGTTCGCAGACACAGCGTTCGCCGGTGGTCAGCGCGTCGAGCATGATGAGCCGACTTGGGTGGGCGAGGGCCTTGGCGATCTGCGCGCGGGCCTCAAAACGGAGGCGATCGGCGGCGGCGAGCGGGCGCCGGCGGCCTGATCTTCGTGGCTGAGTAGTCGCTGAGCCATTCATGGTTCTATGGCAATAATACCATGAATATTCGTGGTGTCAAGTTTCTGGGAGAAACGGATGGTGAAATTTGCCGTGAGGAGGGGAGGTCGGCCGGTGACTCAGACTAACGGGCAGCGAGTGGGGTTGCCCTGCGGGCTCGGGAAGGCGTGAATCGCGTTTTGTGCGTCACTGGTTTTCTGCGTCGGCCGCAGGTGGTCGACGCTACGCGCTGCGAGGAGAAGAGCGAACGCCTGAACGAGCGGGAGCGACAGGGCTCGCGTACGGATCAGGGGGCGTACACGGCCTGCCGTCCCGCTCGGTTTCGTCGGCGTTCGGCCTACCACCAGACGTCCTCGTACCAGACGTCGTCGTAGTACACGTCGTCATAGTAGTAGTCGTCCTCGTAGTAGAAGCTCTCGTCTTCGTAGTAGTAGTACTCATCTTCGTAGTAGGTGTCCTCGTAGTAATAGTCGCCGCCGTAAAGCCAGTCGTAGCCTGGTACGTTGATAGTGATGTCGAGGTCCTCGAGCTCGTCACAGCCGGAAGCCACGGACAGCGCCAACAGCAAAAGCAGCATGGGCAAAAAGCGTTTCATGGTCAGCTCCTTACGTTCGTTGACGACGCGTCCTGTCGCGTGAGGAATCCCGCTTTCCTCCAAAGGACCGCGTCTTTCGCGTCGTCGCTCTGTTGGACGACCGACCCCGGCGCTAAATTCAATCGATCTTGTTTACCGGCCTGGTAGCGGTTTATAGGCCATGTCGGGATTTGTAATGCCTAGCTGCAGTACACTCCCATACCGTAATCACGGGACCGGGCCGGGCGTAAGCCGGAGGTGGCGCACGAGTGCTCAATATGGTGAACATGAGCGGATCTGAACCGACGTCGGTCGCCGCACCAACATGTGTGTTCCGGCGCGGTGCGGGGATCATGTTCCTCGGGGCCTGGTTCCTGCTGCTCGGACTGGTCATGGGCTGCGGCATGATCGCAGTCGTGATCTGGCTGCCGTTTCCCGCGGGCTGGGCCGGCCTCGCATTGCGCGCAGGGATCCTGGTCGCGGCGACGTTGCCGCTGGCCGTGGCGGTGCTGGGTTTCCTGCTCACATTCGGTGGCGAGACGATTCGCATCGATCGCGCGGCGCGGACGGTGAACGTCGCCTACGGGCGCTGGTGGTGTTGGAAACGCGTGCAGCACTCACTCGATGAGTGCACCGCCGTCACGCTCACGCGGGAGATCGCGACATCGCCGGACGGGGCTTCACACGACAGCAGCGCCTCGTATGTCGTTCGGATGGAGGGCAGCGGCGACGAGCTCGAGCTCGCGACGCGGTCGGGGTATCGCGCGGGCCGGGCTCTGGCCGAAGAACTCGCGGGTTGGCTGCAATTCCTCCTGCGCGACGCGACGCTGCCGGTAGAGTTGATCCGCGCGGCCGAGGAGTTGGACGAGTCGCTACGGGAGCGTGCTCTGAGATTGGGCGAGGATCTCAAGCAGCCGCAACTGCCGAAGAATGCGCGTATTCAGGCGACGATGATCAACGATGAAGCCGTGTTCGACCTGCCGCGCATGGACGGCGCAGAGCTGCGCAACAACGTGATCGGCGTGGCGATTCTATTGGGACTCTGGATCGCCATGAGCGTGCCGGGCATTTTCGCGCTACGCCGTTACTTCACGGGCAATGCCGACGGTGATTGGCAGGCGTTGATCAGCGCTGCGATGATGTGTGTGCCGCTATTGCCGGTTGTCTACGTCGGATTGGGTGCCATCGTGTTCGTGTCGATGCGCGAGCGGGTGATCGTGACGTCCCGGGGCATCCGACGCATCTGGCGATTCCCGATCGGACGCTGGACGCGGCGGCTCGCGGCGAATGACATTGAGGAACTGGTCGCGACCAGCGGTGAAGTTATCGCGCGCACGGATCACGGCGCGCTCAAACTCGGCTTCGCCCTGCGACGCGTTGAGGTCCGTTGGCTGCGCAACGCGGTCAAGTACGTTCTCGTTCACAGCCGACTGTAAGCGTGTCGGGCGGCGGAGTACAATGCGGCGGTTCATCGAGTTCGCATGATTAAGCACATGTTGCCGAAGGAGATCACATTATGAATCGCGTTGTGCATTTCGAAATCCACGCTCCCGACGCCGCTGCGGCCCGTAAGTTCTACGAAGACGTGTTCGGCTGGCAGTTCACGAAGTGGGAAGGGGGTGATACCGAGTACTGGCTGGTCAACACCGGTGAGGGCGATGGCATCGGCGGCGGCATGATGCCGTCACAGGACGGGCAGCCGCGTACGGTGAATGTCGTCGAAGTCGAGTCGGTGGATGACTACGCGGATCGCATAGCTAGCACCGGCGGCCAGATCGTTGTTCCTAAGATGGCTATTCCCACAGTGGGCTGGGTAGCGTACGCCACCGACCCCGGCGGAAACATCTTCGGCATCTTCAAGGGTGATCCGACTGCGAAGTAACTGCGTGGAGTCAATAATGGCATTCAAGCGTGCATTCACGGGGGCCAAGTGGGAGCAGCGCGTCGGCTACTGCCGGGCCGTGCGGGCCGGAAATCACATCTACGTCACCGGCACGGCGCCAGTGGCGGAAGACGGCGGTGTATTCGCCCCGGGCGATGGAGAAGCGCAGGCGCGCCGCTGCATCGAGATCATCCAGGCTGCGTTGCGCGATCTCGGAGCGGAGTTGTCCGACGTCGTGCGCACGCGCATGTTTGTGACCGACATGTCCCGGTGGGAAGAGTTCGGTCGCGCGCACGCCGCGTTCTTTGGAGAGCACCCGCCGGCGACGACGATGGTCGAGGTTCAGTCGCTGATTGACTCCTGGATGCTGATCGAGATCGAGGCGGACGCGATTCTGTGCGACGCTGATGATGAAGGTGACGCGTGATCCTGGCCGACGGCGAACTCATCGCCTGGCTGATCGCCGGTTCAGTGGTGGTGGTCGGTGTCATCCTGATCGCGACCTGGTTGCACGAGAAGAAACGGCGTGAAGCGTTTGCCTGGCGCACGCAGGAGTTGGGGTACGAGTTTGACCCACAGGCGGGCGAGGTCATGCACGCGCCGTTCTCGACGCTGCCCTTGTTCTCGCAGGGCCATGGGCGGCGGGCGCGCAACCTGCTCCGCGGCGGACGCCGCGACGATGAACATTGGATCTTCGACTACCGGTATGCACGCGGCGGTGGGAAGAACAAACAGATTTATCACCAAACGGTGATTGCGTTTCCGACCAGACAAGTGGACCTGCCCGCGTTTTCGGTGCGCCCAGAGAACATCTTTCACAAGATTGGCAGCGCGTTCGGTTATCAGGACATAGACATCGATGAGCATCCGGATTTCTCGAACCGCTATCTACTGCACGGATCGGATGAGGACGCAATCCGAGCCCTGTTCGATGGCAATGTAATTCGGACGTTGGACGACGCACGCAATCTCTGTGTCGAAGCGGAGCGCGACTGGTTGATCGCTTATCGCGCGCGCAGGCGCGTGAGTCCTCAGCAAATTCGCGAGTTCGTCGACGAAATGCGACGAGTGCGCAAAGCGTTCATAGGCCACTAGTTCGGAGCTGAATGCGCAGATCGGTGCCGTGCCAGAACTTCGGGGAGATTCGCGTCGATACAATTAAGAGGCGATGCCGCAACGGTGTGCGCAGCACCAATCGTGTTGTAGAAGGAAGGGCAGATGGACATTCAGTTGATCGTGCGCGGGGTGCCTGAGGATGGGGAGCTCCGGGCGTTTTTCGAGGAACGCTTCGACCGCGTGGTCAGTCGCTTCGAGGACCGTATTCAGAACGCCGTCGTGCGTCTCGAGGATGTTACCGGTCCGGAGAAGCACGGCGTCGATAAGCTGTGCAGTATCGAACTTAAGCTGAAGACGGGTGAGATTCGCATTAAGGAGCAGGGTGAAGAGTTCCACCCAACGATCAGCAAGGCGCTCGATCGCGTACGCGCTGCCCTGAGCCGAGAAGTTTCGCGCGCCAAGCACGGTATCGGTGAAGGCTGACGTGGGGATCGTGTCAATGCGTCATTCCGAACGGAGTGAGGAATCTACTTTCGAGTACGCGATCGCTCGCGGCCGAGCGTAGATTCCTCCTCCCGTTGGTCGTCGGAATGACGTGACTGTGACTACTCTACGCCTTCTCCTGCCCCCAGAGTTGTGCTAACTCCGTCAGCATCTTCACTGCCGTTTCCATCTCCTCCAGGCAGGCAAACTCCAACTCCGAGTGGAAGTTGTGCATGCCCGTCGAGATGTTCGGCGTCGGCAGGCCCATCTCGCTCAGACGCGAACCGTCCGTGCCGCCGCGAATCGCCTCGTAGTCCGGCGAGACGCCGATCTTCTTGTAGGCCGCTTCGGCGAGCTTGACGGCGCGGGGTTCCTTGGCGAGGTGCTCGAGCATATTACGATACTGCTTCTTCACATCGACCGTCAGCTTCGCCTTGGGGTACTTCTCCTGCACCTCGGCCGCGGCCTTCTTGATCAGCTCGGCCTGCTGCGCGAGGTCATCGGTGACGAAGCTGCGTAGCAGAATCTTGACCTTCACCTCGGGCACGCCGCCCTCGATGACGTAGGGGTGGATGAACGGCTCGCGCCCCTTCGTGCATTCCGGCGAGAGCTCCTTAGGCAGTTTCTCCAGGAACTCGCCGACGAGCCGGATCGCGTTGACCATCTTGCCGTACGCCAGGCCGGGGTGGATATTGACGCCGGTTACGGTGACCGTCGCCATGTCGGCGGAGAAGGTCTCGTTCTCCAGTCCGCCGGTGGATTCGCCGTCGAGCGTGTAGGCACATATGGCGTTGATCTTCTTGATGTCGACCTTGTCGACGCCGCGACCGACTTCCTCGTCGCCGGTGAATACGACACGGATGGGGCCGTGCTTGAGATCAGGATTCTTAATCAGGTGGGCAGCGGTGGTCAGGATGACCGCGATGCCAGCCTTGTCATCGGCGCCGAGTAGCGTAGTGCCGTCGGACGTGATGACGGTCTTGCCCTTTAGGCCGGCGAGGCGCTCGGTGTCGGCGACCTTGATGACCTTTTCCGGATTGCCCGGCAGCACGATGTCCTGGCCATCGTAGTTTTCGAGGATCTGCGGTTTGACGTCTTTGCCGCTGGCTTCGGGCGAGGTGTCTTTGTGGGCAAGCCAGGCGATGGTCGGGGCATCGGGGACATTGCCCGGGATCGTGCCCATCACAGTGCCGAACTCGTCCATCTCGGCATCCTGGATGCCGATCGCCTTCATCTCTTCGACGAGCATTTTGCCCAGCTCGAGTTGGCCCGGCGAACTGGGGTACTTGTCGGTCTCCTCGACGGCCGTGGTCTCGACTTTGACATACCGGCAAAAACGATCCAACAACGTGTCCACCGCACGCCTCCTCTCGGTACAGAATTGATGTTGATTCCACGCCCGTCACGCGGTCGCCTGCGGAGCGTCGGCAGGGACGGCAGGCAGGCCAACCGCGGGCCGCAGCACGCCCGTGCGCGGTCCAGGGCCAAGAGGGAAGCCTAGCGGGGATTGGTGTTCGGGGCAATGCGGTGTTGAGCCACCTCCGACGTGCCACTGCTCTTGAGCAGTGGTGGCGGCAGTTCTTTGGGAGTCCTTGCCGTGCCATTGCTGTGTTAGCAGTGCGGATTGCTGCGTGGGCGAATCTCCGGGGTTTGAACGTCATCCCGAACGAAGTGAGGGATCTACCTGCGATCAGGCGATTGCCTCGATCCGGGCGTAGATTCCTCCTCGCTGCACTCGTCGGAATGACGGAGTGGCTGCGCTCGTCGGAATGACTTGCTCACGGGCGCTTCAGGTTGAATATGGCCAGCATTGCGCCGCAACCGGTCAGGATGGTCAGCGCAAAGACCAGCGGGATCATCAGCAGGTCGTTGACCGCGACGAACTGGTACAGGCCCGCCAGCGTGATCAGCCCCAAACTCGAGATTGACGCCAGCCCGCAGCCGGTCCACAGCCAGCGTCGCCGTAGATGCTCGGCGTCCACCATAGCTCCTCCCAATCATCGGCCCGCGTGTCCCGTTGACGCCGTCGCACGGCCGAGCCGAACCGCAGCCACGACGTGTTCACAGTCATATTCGCGAGTATGGCCCTACTATTCGTTCTGGGGCTATTAGAACGCGGCTGATTGTTTGGAACCGCGAGCGCCATGTCGTGCTGACGCCGATCAGGGCAATCCGATTCAGAATTCCTCCGCGATTTATAGTCCCACCTCCCGCGCAGGCTGCACCGGCAGCTCGGCGGTTGCTTGACGCCCGGCGGTATGTTCCGCAATCTTCCGAAATGCGACTATGATTCAGAATCGAACACTCACCGAGGACGCGTGATGAATGGAAAGATCGCTCTGGCCCTGACGTCGCTGCCACCGCTGGGCGTGTACTTGCGTTCGGTCTTCTGCTGAGGGCACCCCCTCGCGGCGCTCGGTTCGGGCGCGATCATCATCGGGTTTGCGGTGGCGGCCAGCGGGGGCTGGCAGGCGTACCAGCAGGTCGCGCAGCGCGGCTGGGGGCTGGCAACTCTGCTGGTTCTGGCGCTTGAAGTGCTGGTGGGGTTGGGATGGCTCGTACTTTCCCCGGCGTTCTGACGTCCGGGTATCGTGTTCGTCCACCTGGGGGTAAGCTGCGGTTCATTGAAGGCCGACGATCAAGTTTTCAGAACGGAGCCATCTATCTCATGACCCCTCTCGAGCAGGCACAGGCATTTGCCACGCAACGAAACGTTGACACATCGACCGGCCAGACCAGCGCGACCGGGCTCTGGCACGCCGACATGGTTGCCGGCGACGGCGCGCAGCCGGCGCAAACCGATCAGGTTCGCGTGCACTACACGGGCTGGCTGCCGGACGGGACCAAGTTCGACTCGTCACACGATCACGGCGGGCCGATTTCGTTTCCGCTGAATCAGGTTATCGCTGGCTGGACTGAAGGCGTCTCGGGCATGAAGGTTGGCGGAAAACGCATGCTGATCATCCCGCCGGATCTGGGCTACGGTGCGCGCGGCGCGCCGCCGACGATTCCGCCGAACGCGACGCTCGTGTTCGAGGTCGAGCTGCTCGGTGTCGGGTAATCACAGCGTGACACGGATGGGACACGGAGACGCATTGCCCCGGTGGACACGCCGGGGTTTTCTGTGTCGCTGCGCCGCTGGTGCGGTTGCCGGCGGCGGGGCGCTGCTGCTCGGCGGGTGTCCGCGTACGCCGCGGGACGTGCTGCCCGGTCCGCGTGGGGGATTGCCGGTGGCGGGGACGCCGTTGACGTCGCGCTCGACGGTCGGCGTGGCGCGTGGCAACGATCTGTACGCGATGACGCACGAAGCACTTGAGCGCATCGGTGGCATTTCCACCGTCGTGCAGCCGGGCGAAAGCGTCTTCATCAAGCACAACTTCCTGACCGGGGGCCTGGCGCGCGACAACCACGTGCTCACCGGCGAGATCGCCAAGCCCGAGGTCTCGCTCGCCGCGGCGGAGGCGTGTCTGCTCGCCGGGGCGCGTGAAGTCATTATTGGCGACGGAACCCAGGTAGCGTCGTTCGACTGGACCGACCTGCGCACGGTCGACGGCACGACGCACATCGTAGCCGAGGTCGCGCGGCTGAACCGGCAGTACGACGACCGCCTGCGTCTCGCGCAGCTCAACGCCGAGTCACCCGCGTGGGATCCGCTGCCCTCGCCGCGCACGGCCTTGAACGAGATCTACGTGTCGAGCCTCGTCGCCCGGGCCGATCGCATCATCTCGGTCGCGGTGCTCAAGACGCACCGTTGGGCGAACGTGTCGCTGTCGATGAAGAACTTCATGGGTGTGCCGCCGATCGAGCGTTACGGCGGCGGCAGCGAACGCATCGGCCGGTTCAGGCTGCACTACGTCGAGGGCAGTCTCGAAGGCGCATTCCTCGACATGGTCGCGGGATTGCGGCCCGATCTGGCGTTGATCGATGCGTCGATCGGCGCGGAGGGATATGCGCCGTGGGTGCGCCCGGGCGAAGGCCGCACGGTCGATCTGCGCGAGAGACTCGGCACGTGGGCGGTGCTCGCGAGCACAGACCTCGTCGCGGCGGATGCCACCGCGGCCCGCATGATCAACCACGAAGTGGACCGCGTCCCACACATCCAACGCGCTCACGAACAAGGCCTCGGCCAGGCGCAGCGCGACCACATCGACCTCGTCGGCGCAACGCTCAACGAGCTCCGCATGGAGTGGGAACCGGCGATTGTGTAGCCGATGAGTTTTCCTCGTTCGGAGTGCGTACGCTGTCGCGCTGGCTGCTACGTTACCTATCGCTGCAGCACATGGTGATCGTCCTGAGTTCTCGGTCCCCGGTCTTCGCCAGGTTCTCGGAGAATGGTGGAGGTCCCAGTTTCTTCCTGACTCATCTTCGGCGTCCACAAACGCCAGCACGCTAGAGAAACACTTTCTCCATCAGCGATGTTGCGAACCATACGATGAGCGCGATCCCAACGGCACATAGCACATAACCTGTAACCAGTCTCTCCCACCAACGCTCGTTCTTACTCGCAGCAAGTACGAGTTTCGAACCCAGAATCAAGCAGAGCGGTGACGTCAGAACTAGCACCAGCCCGGCAAGAGCTTTCAGTACGTCCGGCGTCATGAACTGTAACTCCCTATTCGCCGCGAACACCCAGCCTACCCCAAACAGCAGCGGCGTCACCCGGCCGGCCACTCGCGTCGAAATGCCCGGTCCGTTGCCGCCGCTCTTGCGACCCTCGAAGATTGCCTCGTTATCAACACCCGTACCCACGTTCAACCGGCTTGCGGTTGCCCGATACTCTGGCTCCAGACTCTCGAGCTTCTTATCCCACCATGAACACCAGGACGACATTCGGTGCTGGATGCCATACCACAGATAGCAAAGGACGATTCCCAGCACCGACACACCGATTCGCCAGTCAGCGAACTTGTCGGATGCGTCCTCGCCGCCCAGCGATAAGCCAGCCATTAACGCTCCGTTCAAGACGCTCATGACTGAGAACAGCGTCCAGAACCGAGCCGTGTCGGTCTTCCACCCCTCAAACGCGATTTCGTACATTCCTTTCATGGAGACCATCTTACCCGCTTCGACATTCATTCTGTACTCTTTCCTCGCTGCCTCATTACTGCCCTCCATATTGGATCGCCCAACCCGCCGCGCTGCTTGGGAGGGATTAGGGGCGTGACGAAGATGCCGTAACGATGGCTCCACCCTCCCCCCAACCCCTCCCTGAGCGGGAGGGGGGCAACACTGCAGGCGAGCTTGTTGCTTACTCCGGCCGCAGGTTTACTGACGTCAGTTGCACGCCGGCGGGGGTTGTGGCGATGGTCAGGATGCTCGGGGCGGCGTAGCCGAGAATACGCTCCGCCACCGTTTCGTCCGCCTCGGCGAAGTGGTCCATCATCTCCGCGAACATCTGCTGGAGCATCATCACGCCCATGTTGCTCATCGCGGCGGCCTGCAGCTCGGGGCTCTGCGCAACGTCCATCGCGGCCTGTGTCAGCAGCCGGTTGTCCGTGTAGAACACGCACCACGACTCCTCGGGCACGTACCGCGCGACGCGCTGCCAGGTGTTCGACTGTGCGAGCCCGCCGCCCGAGCCGCCGACGATGCTGTCCATCGCGGCCGACGCGGATATGACCAACCGATCGGTCAGCACGGCGATCCCATTGCCCATCACGCCGGGCAGCGGAAGGGCGATGTCGTAGACCGGCGTGCCGCGCACGTCGCGCTCGGTGAAGAAGCCGACCATCTTGCTCAGGAAGCGGCCCAACGCCGCCTGATCGCGGTGACCCAGCTCGATCGCCATCCGCACCGACTCGGGCGTCAGCGGCCGGCTCGCCGAGAGTCCCATCGCGAGCGGCCCCTGAAGATGGTCGATCAGCTCCTGCTGATAGTTGAGCGTGCCTTCGCCGGTGGGGGATGGCGCGGATGTCAGCATGGCACGCATCTGATCCGCCCAGTCGGGGTTGGACTGGCGGATCATCTTTTCGACTTCGTTGACGATCTGCGGCGGGTTGAGGTTGATCGAGGCGTAGAACCCGGTGTCAGCATTGACGTGCGCCGGCGGCGTGGTCGGGCGGTTGTCCATCGAGAGCATCTTCGCCAGGCCGGAGCGCTGACCGCTCATCAGAAACAGAATCTCAAACTTTGAGTCGTACGAAGATGCGCCCATCCGCATGTGTCCCACGACGCTGCGCAGGCTCTCGGCGCCGACGAGCTGGAGCATCTCGCGGAGATCGTCAGCGTCGGACGAGTCGGTCTCAGCCTTGGCGAGCTCGATGATCTGCGGCAGGTTGAAGAGCATACGGACGGTGCCAATACGCTTCAGGTTGCCTTTGAGGGCCTTGTAATCGGCGGTCTCGGCGAGCGAGTCGCTCCGCGAGTCGGCCCGTAGCGCAGCCCGCGCTTCGTCGGCCGAGTTGGCCACGATCAGGCGATCATCGGTGAGACACAGTGCGAGCGACGGCGGGAGACTCTCAGCCGAAAGCGACTTGTCGAGCACGTCCTCGATGATCTGGTCCGGCGGTTGGTTGAAGTCGATGTCGGAATCGTCGTCGAAGTCGGCAAACTCGTCCTCTTCCTCCTCCTTCGGCTCGGTCGTGAAGACGTCGATCGTGGTGCCGTCAACAGAAACCGCGTCGTGATCGTCCGCAGACTCCTTCAGCTTCGCGACGGCGTTGTCGTAGTAGCGGCGCATCAGCGTTTGATCGCCGATCGTAGCGATCAGCGCGGCGACGGCGTCTTCGGCAGCGGCTCCACGCGGCACGCGGACGTAGGCGGCGAGCGGCCCGGTGAACGGATTCTTCAGATCCTTTACCGGTACGTCGAGTGCTTCGGCGACACGCGCCTGAATCTTCTCGAGTGCAGTCGCGACCATGCTCATCGATGGCATCGCTTCTTTGACGATTTCGTCGTTCATCATGCGATAGCCGGAGGTTTGCTGAAAGTCCTCCCAGGTCGCAGTGATGTCGGTTACGCCGACATACGCCAGCGCATCGGCGGGTACCCACTCGGCGGGGTCAGCCGAACTCTGCGCCCACGCGGTCGGCGTGAGACAGATGGCGATGAGCAGTGCGGCGGAATAGGCGATCGAACGCTTCATGGCAAGTCCCTCGTTAGCAGTTCTCATTGCTATGGATTCGTTTTCAGGATCGGAGCGGTGCCGGATTCGAGACGTTCCGGCGGCTGGAGGTAGCGGTACCCGGCCAGCGAGCTGGCACTGTCGTAGACGAACGCGTCCCGATTACGCAGGAAGTCCTTCGCGTAGCGAATCGGTATCGCGAACGCGAGCCCCTCGGCGCGCGAGATCTTCATCTTGATGACGCCGACGACTTCGCCACGCGCATTGAACAGCGGTCCGCCGGAGTTGCCGGGGTTGATCTGTGCGGTGGTCTGAATGTAAACGAGGCCTTCGTTAGCGCGGTTGCGGCGGCCGACGATGCCCTCGGTGACCGTGCGCTCGAGGCCGTGCGGATTTCCGATCGCGAACACCGGATCGCCGTCGCGCAACGTGTCGTCGTCGGCCAGGTAGGTGATCACGGGCTTTTCGTCGTCAGGCAAATTCACCTTGAGCAGCGCCAGGTCGAGGAAGGGATTCAGCGCGACGATATCGACGTCCTCATACTTGTCGCGCCGGAACTCGTTGCCGACTTGCCGGAAAACCAGCACAGCGAGCTTCTGCTCTCCCTCGACCACGTGGAAGTTGGTGATGAGATGTCCTTCACGCGTGATGAAGAATCCGCTGCCGAGGCCGCTGGGGGAGGTTACCAGCCCGACGCCCTCGCCGAAGCGATCGACGAGCTGCTTCACGCTGGCAGGCGGGAGGTTGGCCGTGCTGTAGAGGTCGTCGGTAGTACGCACTTGCGACGCGTTGGCCTGGGCTTCCGGCGTTTCCTGCTGGATTTCCAGAATCACACGCCGGGGAATGACGAGCACGTCGTAGCCGAGATCCACGAAGACGGCCTGCTCGGTTTCCTTGAGCACTGAGGCTTGGATTTGTGGCCCGTCGCGCAGCACGATGGTCTCCGCGCCAGCTACAACGGCTGATGCCACGCTCAGTGTCAACACGAGCAACGCCGCGGACAGCGACGTGCTCGATACGGTGGGTGCAGAGTGGGTCCTGCGCATCATGCGGGCATGGTAGGACGTCGGCGCAGCTGGAACAAGCTGGGATTCTGTTGATCCTTGTGGCGTTCTGCTCGCACGATGGACAATCTCGCTCGATGCGCGTTCGTGACCTGTGCGTCGCGCACGGGTAGGATGTCTGAAGTTGTCGTTAGACGATCCGCATGGGGCACGATTATGGATTCCGAGAAGCTCCCTTACGCACGGCAGTCGGATAGCGGACCGCGGTTCGATGGAGCGGTGCTGCTCACGCTGATCTCGGCGGGCTTGTTTCTCTACGTCGGGTTTATGCTCGGCCTGGCGCCGGCGACCGGTGCTCCGTTCGTCTACAAATGGTCTGTGATCGGCTTCGTGTGGATGGCACGCATCGTGGGCGTCGGATTGCTGGTTATGGCGGCCCTGACCACTGCCCGCGTGCCGGCGGTGGCTGTGCTGGATCTGTTCGTATCCGCGCTGGCGGCGGTGGGGTGCATCGTCGTCGGTGTGATTTGGCTGGCGTACTCGGATATGGATGGGTTCATCGTACTGCTGTTCGGACTGCTGAACGGAAGCGGGGCGCAGCGGGCGTTGATAGCTTGGCGTCATGAGCGTGCGATGCGCCAGCCGCAGGACTAGTGAGTACGTTCACTGCCGGATGACTTGGAATCGGTAGCATGGCCGACAGCCCCCTCGACCTTTCTGCACATCCTGAGCTAGCGCGTTACAGCCGGCAGGTGTATTTCGCCGGTGTGGGCGTCGAGGGCCAACGCCGGCTGCGCCTGAGCAGTGTGACACTGGTCGGTTGCGGGGCGCTCGGGTCAGCGCTGGCCGACCAGTTGGTGCGGGCCGGACTGGGGCACCTCCAGATCGTCGATCGCGATTTCGTGGAGTTGGACAACCTCCAGCGGCAGCGTCTTTTCGACGAGCAGGACGTGCGCGAATGCCTGCCGAAGGCCGAAGCCGCGGCGCGCAAGCTGCGGCGAATCAACTCCGGCTGCGAAGTCGACGCAGTCGTCGCCGACGCGAATCCACGGAACATTGAGCGATTTTGTAGCGAGGCGGATCTGCTGCTCGACGGCACGGACAATCTCGAATCGCGGTATCTGATTAACGACGTCGCGGTGAAGACGGACAAGCCGTGGGTATATGGAGCGTGCGTTGCGGCGGACGGGCTCGTCCTCGCGGTGCGGCCGCAGGCTTCGCCTTGCCTGCGCTGCATCTGGCCGGACCCGCCGGGGCCGGGCGAGTTACCGACCTGTGACACGGCGGGAATCCTGGGGGCGACGGTGAATATCGTGGCGGCGCTGCAGGCCGGTGAGGCGATGAAGATTCTCATGGGACGTGAGGAAGAACTACTGAGGGGACTGACGTCGATCGACGCGTGGCACGGTCGCGTGCGGACGGTCAACGTGCAGGCGGCCTTGGAGCACGGGACGTGTTCGTGTTGTCAGGAGCGAGACTTCGAGTTCCTCGCCGGCAAACGCGCCGCGGCGACAACATCGCTGTGTGGCCGCAACGCCGTGCAAATTATGCCGGCGGACGACACGGAGCTCGACCTGCGGCGGATCGCGGGGCGCATTCCGGCACATATGCGGCCGGCGTGTAATGGGTTCTTGCTGAAGTTTCAGGCTGGCGTGCTGAACGTAGCATTATTCGTCGACGGTCGCGCGATCGTACAGGGGACGACCGATGCTTCCGCAGCGAAGAACGCGTACGCGAAGTACGTGGGGCACTGAGCTTGCGCATCACGACGCCCACGGAGGCAACGGTACGAGTACTCCCCGGCGCCGACGTCAGCAGGAGTGTGACAAACAGCCCCAGCCAAGAGCCGATACGCTGCGTTATCGAAGTGTCCCTTTGCGGTCAGCATCACCCGCACGCGACATGACCCGCCTCCATGGCGATGCTGGAGCTTAGCAAGTGCGCGCCGATGCGTATAGTTCAGCGTCCTAACGGATCGGCTCAAGGCGAAAAATGTCCTGTAGCGTTCACAAGCTTGGGCATGATGTCAAGTACCATCTGGAACGATCGGGTGCCCTGGAAGCGTACGAGGGAAAGACATGCGTCACCGTCGGCGGTATCGCGCGCTACTTCTACTGTCTGCGGAAATTCACGTCAGTTCGTCAATATAGCGCGGACGACGTGATGCAATTCTGCGAGACTCACCGTTTCCGGATGCAGCAGGTTGCTTAGACATTGGGCGTTCGTTGCAATCAGCGTTGTTGCGAATGCTACCGCGCGGAATAGCCGCGTTCTCCAAAGAGCGGCGCGCCCGGCGCGTGGAGGGGGCGCTCCGCGCGGGGTCCTCTGGGCCGACCAGATCATCTCCGCGCCGGATCGCCTTCAGCCTCTTTCGGACGTTTCGGGCGTACTCAGCGGAGATCTCAAAGCCAACGTATTTTCGATCCAGTTTCTTTGCGACCGCTAACGTCGTTCCGCTGCCCGCAAACGGGTCCAGTACGACGTCTCCTTCGTTAGAACAAGCTCGGATGATTCGCCCGAGAAGCTGCTCCGGCATCTGGCAGCCGTGCCAGCCGCGACGCTCGCCAAACGTGCCGGCGACTCGCGAGAAGTACCAAGTGTCGCTGTGCGGTGGGAAACGATTGGGTATGTCCTGCGGGCGCAGCACGAATCCGTCCCACATTGGCGTGCCTTTGGGCAACTGCGCCATCGCCATCCACGTATCATCTGGTACGCGCCCATCCGGGTTCGCACGCTTATCGCCATAAACGAGTTGGCGTGCCGACGGCACGCGAATCGCGTGCGCGTTGAATGTGAACCGCGCGGGGTCTCGGACGAAATGAAATAAGTGCGCGTGGCTGCGTGTGAATTTCTGCTTGCAATGCACCCCGAACGTGTAGAACCAGATAACCCAGCTACGACAGGAGAGCCCAAACTCGCGCGTGCATAGCACTTTCAATTCTGCGGCAAATTCGTCTCCGCTCGCCAACCAAAAGGTGCCGTCGGGCTTCAAGGTCCGGACGACACCTTCGATCCACTTGTGGGACCATTGCAGATATTCGTCAGCGCCTCGCCGGTCCTCGTAGACGTCGTATTCGTAGCCGATGTTGAATGGGGGATCGGCGAAGGCTAAGTCCACGGAGCCCTCTCGAAGGGAATCCAAGCCCTTGACACAATCGACGTTATGCACCCGGTCGAGCCCGATTCGCATGTCACACCGCAACATCTAGTGGAGGCGCGCTGTCACACGCCCAACTGATTGATTTCCGAGCGTATGTTAGCGTGTGAATCGAGGTGCGCCGACTCCTAATCCCCAAACTTAATTCCCTGCGCCAGCGGTAGCTCCGTTGACCAGTTGATCGTGTTCGTCTGACGCCGCATGTAGGCCTTCCAGGCGTCGGAGCCGGACTCGCGGCCGCCGCCGGTTTCTTTTTCGCCGCCGAACGCGCCGCCGATCTCGGCACCGCTGGTGCCGATGTTCACGTTGGCGATGCCACAGTCGCTGCCGGTGTGCGCCAGGAACCGCTCGGACTCGAGCACGTTCGTGGCGAAGATCGCGGAGCTGAGACCCTGTGGCACCTCGTTGTGATAGCGGATCGCCTCGTCAATCTCATCGACGGCGGCTTCCGGTTTCGAGCCGGCGTTGCCGTACGAGATGATGTAGAGGATCGGAGCGAACGTTTCTTCCTGCACGATCGCGAACTCGTTCTTCGCCTCGGCGATGCACGGCTTGACATAGTGGCCGCCGGGGAAGTCGGGGCCGTCGAGCTGGTCGCCGCCGTAGAGGATTTTGCCGCCTTCGGACTTGATGCGCTCGAGCGCGTTCTGCATATCGGTCACCGCGTCGTGCGTGACGAGCGGGCCCATCAGCACGCCTTCCTTCAGCGGGTCGCCGATCGGCACCGACTCGTAACCCTTGACCAATCGGCTGACCAACTCGTCCTTGATCGATGCGTGAACGATGATCCGACGCGTGCTGGTGCAACGCTGGCCGGCCGTACCGACCGCGCCGAACAGGATCGCGCGAATCGCCATGTCCATGTTCGCGGTGGGTGTAACGATGATCGCGTTGTTGCCGCCGAGCTCGAGGATCGTGCGGCCGAGCCGCTTGCCGACGACCTCGCCGACGCGATAGCCCATCTGACACGAGCCGGTCGCGGATACCAGCGGGATGCGCTTGTCGTGCAGCAGCCGTTCGCCGACCGTGCTGCCCTTGCCGACGACCAGGCTGAAGATCGCGGGATCGACTCCGTTGGCCTGGCAGACCTCGGCGGCGATCTTGTTACAAGCGATCGCGGTCAGCGGTGTCTTGCTGGCGGGCTTCCACAGTGTGCTGTCGCCACAGACGGCGGCGATCGCACAGTTCCAGCTCCAGACGGCGACAGGGAAGTTGAACGCTGAGATCACGCCGACCACGCCGAGCGGGTGCCACTGCTCGTACATGCGGTGGCTGGGTCGCTCGGAGTGCATGGTCAGGCCGTAGAGCTGCCGCGACAAGCCGCACGCGAAATCGCAGATGTCGATCATCTCCTGGACTTCGCCCTCACCCTCGGCGCGGATCTTGCCCATCTCGAGCGTGACGAGTGCACCGAGCTCTTCCTTGACCTCGCGGAGCTTCACGCCGAGCTGGCGGATCAGTTCGCCGCGCTGGGGGGCGGGCACGGTGCGCCACTTGAGGAAGGCGGCGTGGGCGCGATCGACGATCGCGTCGTACTCCGCCTCGGTGACCTGTGTGACAGAGGCGATCTTCTCGTTGTTGATGGGGCTGACGACGTCGAGCTGCGGACCGGAGCCGATCCACTCGCCGTGAAAGCCGCCGGGGTTGGAGTCCTGGATACCGAGGGTCTTGAGGAAGTCGTGCATGGGTCACCTGCTGCAAGGAACGAAGCGGAATACCGTGCCGTCGAGTCGGCGTTGAACCCGTCAGTGTAGCGAAACGCCGCGGCGCGGGGAAACGCCGAAACGCCGAAACGCCGAAACTCCTTGGCGGCCTGGAGGTCGCTCAGTTCTGTAACATCAGGTCCAGGAGCGGGCGGCAGGCTATCCAGGCGTTGGCGAAATGGTCGAGGGCTTTCTCGGATTGCAGGGCTTTGCAGCCGTTCGGGAAGATCGCGCCGATGGCGAATTGCATGTTGGACCTTTTATTTTCCAGCAGGGAGTACGTCAGTTCCAGCCATTGCGGCTGTAGTTTGACCTTGCTCGCCCCAGCCTCCGCTTTCTGTCGAAAGGCAGTTCGCGGGTCGTACTCCAAGTGAGCGTCGTTGACGCCTGCCGCCCGCCGGTGTGGGAAATGCTGCTGCTGCAGAATTAACCTCGGTCGCGCTTCCGGCGCGTCGCGCAGCTCGTTCTCCAGGTTCGTGGTGACCTGTCGGATGCAGGTTTCGAATCGCTCGCGCCCGCTGGCGAGGAGGTTCCTGCGGTGCGGCGTTGCCAGGCCGTTCGGGACCGTGAGCCTCGCCATGGTATCGTCGCGTCCGATGCTGAGGGTGAGGTGCGGGAATGCCGTGAACCCGAGCGGTTTGCCGGGCGGTGTGAGCAGGAGGTAATCCCAGACTGCCGCACCATGTGTGCCGGTAATCGCCGAGCGTCGCCCAGCGTTCGCGTCGATACCCAGCCTTCGCAGGTCGGCCCGCTTGCTGAGTTGGTCCAGCGCGAGCCCGAGGAGACGCTTCGCTTCCGGGTAGTTCCACGGCGATTCGGGTGTGAAGTTGATGCCGGAGAACGTTGTAAGACTCCCGTGCGCGAGATAGCCATCGGCGATCATGTGTGCCTCCAGCGCTTCCATGTAGTTCGACATTCGCAACGCCCACTCCGAGGCGGAATGATGCCAACGCAGCCACTTGTAAACGTCAGTCCAAAGGACGTGTTTCACGCCACCCAACGACCGGGCCGGCGGCGTTTCGGGCGAAATCGCGAGCAGCACATGATTGTCAAAGCCGCGGCGATTCGCCGTTGCGCGATGACGGCGGAGTTGGTCCGAACTGACAGGAGCCTGGACCTTACTCTCGACGATCAGCGACCAGCGCTCGCTATCGTGTATCCAAAGATCGGGCAGACCCCGCCACGTTGCTTCCTCTTCGTCGGCCTGCTTTTCGCCCGGCAGTGACTGCTCAATTACGGTTAGCTTCTGAACGGGTGGGCACTCTCCCGCATACCGCTTCACGAATGACCGCAGCAGACGTCGATCTTCGTGCAGGCAGCACGCGAGCGCATGTGTCAGCTTGTTCTCGGGTTGGCTGTATTGATCGAAGACGTTGCGCATGACGGCCCCCGATTAGATCACCGCAAAGCGTAGAAATACAGCAGCACCAGCGCTCCCAGCACTACGCGGTAGATCGCGAAGACGCGGAAGCGGTGTTTCTTCACGAAGCCCAGGAACCAGGCTACGACAACCAGGGCGACGATGAATGACACTGCGCTGCCCAGCAGGACGGTGCTTGCGCCGTCGGTGGTGAGCTGGTCGCGTTTGTCGAGTAGCGTTTTGGCTGCGGCGCCCAGCATCGTCGGGATCGCGAGGTAGAACGAGAACTGCGTTGCTACGCGCGGGGTCAGGCCCAGGGCCATGCCGGCCATGATGGTGGCACCGGCGCGTGATACGCCGGGCCACATGCTGATGCACTGGATCAACCCGATGCAGAAGGCCTGCCAGAGTTGGATATCCTCGATCTCCTGTGCCTTCTCTCGCCGACAACGTCGATCGATGACCTCCATGATGATTGCACCGACGATCAACGCGGCGGCGACCGCAGGCGGGCTCTGCTCCAGCGGGTCGAAGTACTCCTTGAACGGCACGGCCAGCCCGACGGTCGGTACCATCGCGACGAACAGGATCACCAACAGGTGCCGGTGCCAAACGCCAGTAGGGGGCTTGAGCACGCGCCGCCAGAGGTCGCGCCAGAATAGCACGATCACGCCTAGAATTGCCGCGAATTGGCTGACCCACAGCAGGATGCTCCACGGGGCTGCTGCGGCGTCGACGCCGAGCAGCGGCATCGCGATGACCATGTGCCCGGTGCTGGAGATGGGCAGGAACTCGGTGAGGCCTTCGATGATGCCGAGGATGATCGCGTTGATTGCGTCCATGCTCATAGCCTAAGTGAGGTGGGGCGATTCCGCGACAGCGGAGAAAAGGGAGCGATCATCTGTTCACCGTCATTCCGAACGCAGTGAGGAATCTAGTGTCGTCGGACGAGCACGTGCATGCTGAGGTAGATTCCTCCTCCCGTTGGTCGTCGGAATGACGATGCCCGGCGGGTGGAACCCGCCCTACAGGGTCACGCCCAACGGCGTCAGCCGCCAGACAAGTTGCCCAATGATGTTCGCGTACGCGCCGGCGAAGAGATCGTCGATCAGAATCCCCCAGCCGCTGGGCAGACGCTCGAGCTGCCGCGCCGGCGGCGGTTTGATGATGTCGAAAATGCGGAACAGGATGAACTGACCGCCCACGACCCACGCGACGGCTGCCAGGCTCGCGCCGAGCGAGATCGGTATTGCGAGCAGGGCGACCCACTGGCCGGCGAACTCGTCGAGGACGAACTGCTTCGGGTCCTTTCGCCCATAGCGAGCAATTGCCCAGTCGCCCCACAGCACTGATAGCCAGCTCGAGATCAGGATGCCCGCGACGAGCATGATCTCAACCACAGACCGCGGTATGCCGGTCTCCGCCGCCGCGAACCAGATGGGGGCAAAGAGCACGACTGCGACAAGTGAACCCCACGAGCCCGAGGCGATGGGGGCGTAGCCGCTGCCGAGCACGGTGATGCAGAGCATTTTCAGCGTGTCGTTGCCGCGTTTCATTTACGCTCCGCTTCGCCACCCAGAGCCGATTCGGACAACAGAAACGCGTGCGCGCGGCGTGCGTAAGAAACTGCCGAGAGAACCGTGATGATAATCGTTGCCCAGACACACCCCACGCGCAGTGGTTCGAGCGCGTAAAGCTGCCAGGCGTGTACGCCGAGGATCGTGCCGATCGTGAATGACTGCACAAACATCTTCAGCTTGCCAACCCATGAGGCGCCGAAGTCCTTGCCTTCGGACTCGATGTGGGCGCGGATCGCGGACACCAGCAGCTCACGCGTGAGGATCACCACGGCCATCCACGCTTCGACGCCGGTGATGTTCCGTGTGCCGTCGAAGAAGCTGGGGCTGGCGAATAGCACGAACGCGCCGCAGACGATGACTTTGTCCGCGACCGGGTCGGCGATGCGGCCAAACGTGGTGACGGCGTTCATCGTGCGGGCCAGGTAACCATCGAGAATGTCGCTCAGGCCGGCAACGATGAACACCCAGAAGCTGACGTGCAGGATCCAGCGCTGCGCGTCGATCTGCCGGACATCGAAGACGCTCAGCAGGGCGACGAAGATCACCGCCAGCACGAGCCGGGCGAGCGTGATGCGATTGGGCCAGTTGATGGTCATGGGCTGGAGGCGCTCCGTGGACGAGTCCGGGGCAGTCTATCGGGGTGGTCAGACGCGTCCAACCCGCCGGGTTCGATGCACGGCTGTGTCGGCGCAAGCAGAACGGGCTGCTCGGCGTGCGATATCCGGGCAGCCCGTCAGCAGGAGTTTACCAGGCCGCGCGAGCCATTTGGGAAGGGTGTCATCTGAGGTTGCAGCGTGGCCTGGCGCCTACATCAGCCTTATCGGTAAGGTGGCGGCATCGGGCGCAGCCCGGCGGAAAGCCTGCACTGCAACACACCGCCAACCCCGCTATTTCGTGAGCGGTTTCGGATGGCGTATGATGCGTTCGGACCGGTAAGAAGTCCGCGCATATGAATCGGGAGCAGTTTCTATTGGACTCTTGCCCCAATCTGCAACATTAGCGCTTGCTTCATAATCGTGGTCCGATATACTTCCGGGTGCTTCTTTCCCCCATTGGTGCGGACCGGGATTTCCCTCACGGGAGTCCCGTCCGCATTTTTTTCTTTATCGGCCGCTCGCCGTCGCGCATTCGTGGAACCACTAACACGGCGGGCATCGAACGACGCGCGTGTGATCAGGGGGAACTACCGAGCGACAAACCGACGATGTGAAACGCGGCTAGATCGGCGGGCCCTCGGTGCTCCACGCGGGGTCCGCCGATTCGATCGCGTTCGATGAGCCGAGCAACCCATCCGTTCCATCGCTGCCGCGGTTGGCCAGACGCTGGCCGTTGCCCTCGTCGAGGCGCCAATAGCCGAGCAGATTCGCTTCCAGTCCGGTGACGCGGTCGTTCATCGTGGCCTGTAGATCGATGACGGTGCGGACCACCTGCCACAAGCGCGCTTCCGCGAGCTGCCCGCGGTAACCGACGCCGAGCGAAATCGAACTGACGTTAACTGATCCGGCGACGGGGGCGCTGAGCAGTGCCACGCCGTCAATGTACACCGCCGCGGTTCCGGCCCCGGATCCATCGTCGCCGGCGTAGATAATGGCAACGTGGCGCCAGTTCCCGGCCAGCGACGTGACCGTGCCATCGGTCGGCGTCCCGCTTACCTGGAGGCGCACGTTGTTGCTGAGCGGTTGGACATCGAGCGTGAGTCCGCCGCCGGCCATTGAGACGATCGTGCCGCCGTCCGCTTCCGGCTTCATCCACGTTTCGAACGTGAATTCCACCTGGCTCGGATTCGTCGTCGCGCCGGTGAGGTTCAGCGTGGCGAAGTTGACACCGGTGAACTGCAGCGACGCAACACGCTCGCTCGCGGTGATCGTCGTTGTTGTCGTGGCACTGACTCCGCCGGCGGTCGTCACGGTCAGCGACACGGTATATGAGCCGACGCGCGTGTACTGGTGCTGCGGCTGCGACTCGACCGAAGTTGCACCGTCGCCGAAGCTCCAGAGATAGTCGCGAATCACGTCGTCAGGCGCGCTGCTGCCGGTGCCATCGAAGCGGATTAACAGAGGAATCGAGCCCTCAATCTTGTCGGCGGCGATCACCGCTGTCGCGCCGGTGCCAGCCGCGCGAACCTCGGTGCTGGCGACATCCTGCTCGCTCAGCGCGTCGGTCACGGTCAGACTCACCACGTAGCGGCCGGGCAGCGCGTAGGTGTGGTCCGCGGTCTCCGTAGTCGCGGTTGTGCCGTCGCCGAAGTTCCAGCGGTAGGTCAACGCGCCGGCGTTCGACGAGGTCGAGCCGGCCGCGGACACGCTGACCGTCAGTGGTGCAGGCCCGCTGGTGCGGCTGATGGCGAGCTGCGCGTCGACGGCACTGGTGGGTTCCGAAGGCGGGGGACAACCGCCGATCGTGAGCGTAGATAAGCAACCGATCAGTAGGATGGCACGCAGCATGTGATACTCCCAGTCCGTTGGGTGATATCGGCGGTAGCCTCGAATCGCCGCGTGGCGGCACTGCCACGCGGCCACGGACGAGAATTATACGTGCGTGCGTGTGTGTCTGACTACGCGCGACAGGGCACTTCAATCAGCGTCGTCGATCGGCTCGAGGCTGGGGATCTCTTCGTGATCTATGGACGCCTCCGCCGGAGTCGGAACTTCTTCGTCGGCCGTTCGGTTCGTTGACGTGGTCACCGTCGCCCCGCTTCGCGGCCAGACATCCATCTCGCGCCGGCGCGCGCGGGTCTTCGTTTCGGCCAGCGCGGCGCGCACTTCGGCGAAGGCCTTCCGCACGCCATTGAGCGCGGTCTCCGTCGTCCGGTTCTGGTTGCGCAGCGTGGTGACTTCGGACTCGTAAAACTGGCGTTGCTCGGCGAGGCGGTTGTTCTCGCGTTCGAGGTGTACAACCTGCGCCTGGAGGTTCTTCTTCTCGACCCGCAGCGCGTCGATCTTGTCGGAGAGCGATTCTTCGAGCTGCGTCAACTCATGGACGCGGTCGGCGGCGTTGCGCAGGCTCTCGTCCAGACGCCCACGCTCGTCGCGGAACTCTTCCATGGTTGTAGTGACGTCGCGGAGCTGCGCCAACGCACTGGCGCGATCCTCGATCAGATCCTGCTGGGCGCGTTCGAGCTCGTCGACCTTCACAGCGAGCGCCTTGCAGTCGGCGTGCAGCCCGTCCCGCTCTTTGCGAACCGACCAGAGCCCGTCGAGCTCCTTCGTCGCCGTCTTCAGCTCCGCTTTCGTGCGGGCGCATTCGCGCTCCGATTCGGCGAGCTGTTCGCTGATACGGTGCTTATCCGCATTCGCGTCGCCCAACTCCTGTTCGACGACCGTGAGTTCGGACTGAATCTGTCCGAATCCCTCAATCCGCACCTGCAGCGCGGCGATCTGCCACTCCAGCTCCTGGTTACGCTGATTGGCTTCGTGGAGCTTCTCGCTCTGGCTGGATAGCTCACGCTCCAGCTTCTCGCGGTTTTCCTGGTGACGGTCGAGCTGGTCTTCGAGCTCGTTGATCACGGCGAGCACGTCGTTGCGCTCATCGACAAACGTGTCCTGGAGACGCGCGGGGACCTTCGATTGGGCGAACGCCGGCGTCGTGCCGGCTGCGATGGTCACTGGGGCGGCGCCGGTCTTCACGACCGCTGCGTCGTCGTCGGGCGCTTTGGGCGACGGTGCCGCAGTGCGGGCTGAGCGGGTCTTGCCTTCAACAGGAGCGGCCGTCTGACGGCTGCGTTTGCGACTGCGGGGCTCGGCCGCGTCCGCGTTCTTCATGGTTTGCTCTCCCGTGGCTGGCGCACGCGGTGGTGTCCGCACCAGCCTTGACGGTCACGACTCGTGGAATAGCGGCCCTCACCGGGGCCCACAGCAGACGTTATCGGTGCGAGCCGGCGGGGCTGACGAGCGGCGATGACGGCACGCGCAGAATGTGCGCGGATGGGCAACAACGGCGCAGGAGCGGCTACGGACTGCTGAGCAGCAGGCCGGTACGCGTGCGGAAGTGCGTGATCAGACCGACGTCATTGGCACCCTCCAGCCACAGCTCGCGCGGCAACGGGAAACGGGCTTCGTCGATGACGTCGGGTGACGACGGCACGCGCGGGAACTTCTCCGCCTGCGGGTCTGGGCCGACGCTCCAGACGGCGTAGGTGACGGGGCAGGGTTCGTCGTTGCTGCGGTCGGCGTAGTAGTTGCCTTCGGTCTCGCGGCATTGCGGGAAGTCGCTCGGCACCCAGAGCCTGGCCCGTGGCATCCAGGGCTGGTCAGGAAAGTCGAAGAACTGTCCGTTCTGCCAGACGGCGCCTGGTGCTCGATAGCGATACGTGTGCGCGCGGTCGAATTCGTCGAAGAACTCCGACTGCGGATTCAGGCTGCGGCTCTCCGCGAAGTAGTGACTCCTGGCCAGCTCGACGGGCAGTCGGTACTGCACGTTGTCAGAGCATGATTGCCGCGTGGGCGGCACGCGGTCGCGGTGTTCGAGAGCGTACGACTCCAGCGCGATGCAAATCTGACGCAGGTCGGAGTGCGCGCGGACGATCCGTGCTTGTCGCCGGGCAGTCCCAAGGGCGGGCATCAGAATAGAGAGCAAAACGGCAATGACTGCGACGACGACCAGCAGTTCGATTAACGAAAATGCGCGGCACGTTCTGTCGGGCTTTGCTGGTTGTTGGTGCATCATGTTGCCGTGTGGTATTGCTGGTACGTGTGTGTTTGGCGTCATCCCGAACGCAGTGAGGGATCTAGTTGCGACCGGGCGATTGCGTCGATCCAAATGTAGATTCCTCCTTGCTGCGCTCGTCGGAATGACGCGTGCTTGGGCACGCTAATCAGGTACGCTGACACGGCAGTGGTACGTCGCGAACTAATCCAGCAGGATGTCCACGAACGGATTGATGTCCTCGAAGCCGACGTCGCCGTTGCCGTCGATGTCTGCATTCAGCCACAGGCAGCACGGGTACTCGGCCGCGAAGAACGCCGCGCCGTACAGCACTGCGTCTACGAACGGGTTGATGTCGCCGAAGCCGACGGTGCCGTCGCAGTCGGTGTCGCCCGCGAGCGGCCACGGCTCGGGCAGCACGCAGCCGCTGCCAGTGTAGTGCGTGATCCACAGGCGGTAGCCGTCCTTGTAGCCGTCGGCGCTGACGAGATCCTCCTGATCGAAGATGCCGATCAGGTCGACCGTGCCGGTTGGCGGCGGGAACACCTCGAAGCCATCGCCACGGCCGAGCAGCACCGGCAGCGTGCGGCCGGTGCCGTCCGTCACGTGCAATTCCACGTCTGGCCCCCACGCGTCGACATCGACGAACTTCACGTCGTTGATACGGACGAGCTCGCATTGGTGGCGTTCGGCACCCGTTTGGCGCGTAGCATCGAAGATGAACGCGTCGCTCTCGTCCTTGACGTCGGCGAGCGTGATCACCGTCGGCGTTGGCACGCCGTGGCTGGCTTCGATCAGCAGCACGTCGAAGTTCGCGCCGGCGAGTGTGTTGTGCGCTTCGTTGATGTTGGTCTTGCCGGCGAAGTTCAGTCCGGGCACGCGGGCGCGAACCTCGACGAGGTCGCCGACGGCGAACGGGTGTCCCGTGTTTGGATCGTGCGACACACGGTCCAGCTCCGCGAGCCAGGCTGCTTCGTCGTAGACCTCGTTCGGATCGACAAACGGCAGGTTGCCGTAGAACTGTCCGATCCAGCAGGCGATGCCGCCGAAGTCGTTGGGGTCGGTCGTCTGAATGTGAAGCTGCCACTGGCCGCCCAACAGGTATGGAGCGCCCGGCGTCGGATCGAGCAAGTTTGCCGGGTCGGCGATGATCACGCCGCGCACGCGGACCGGCGATCCGAGCGGGAAGGTGGCGAAGCCGTTGGCGTCGACGGCCTGGTAGTCCGCGTGGGTCGTGTACGGGAGTGATTGCCAGTCAGGGTCGGCGAGGACAGAGGCTGCGATGGCGACGACCGTCGCGGTGGCGAGCAAAGATAATAGCAGTTGGTGATGCCGGTGTGCCACGTCCGCCTCCTTCCGCGCGGGGCCGCGCTCGTAATACGCATTGCGAGAATCGTAATACTGACGCGACTGAGATTCAAGTGGACACCGACGGGGCGGTGTGACTGGCGCCGGGGCTGGCCAAAAGCCGATGATGACGTATACTATTGGGTTCCGACGCCGGTGGCGTAGCTCAGCTGGTTTAGAGCGTGGGATTCATAACCCCAAGGTCGGCGGTTCGAGTCCGCCCGCCACCATTCACGCGGCTACACGTACCCGCAGGGGCCTCTGGACGGCTTTCGTACAATTAAGGGGAGGTCGCCGTGCTATTGGATCGACGAGCCCTGCTGGCCCTGTTCGTGGTCGCGCTCGCGGCGTCAACACCGGCGTACGCGAACGCGGGCACGCCGTTGATGTGGTTCGGGGCATTCCACCTTGGGTTTGGCAACGCGATCATCGGTGTGCTCGAAGGCATCCTGATCGCGCGGCTCTTTCGCACCAACGTCCGGTGGACGGCAGGGGCGATGATTCTGGCGAACTATGTTTCGATGTGGTGCGGCGGAATGCTGCTGCCGCAGGCGGAGCCGATCGCGGGACTGGTGCTCGGGCACCGGCTCAGCATCTACGACTTGCAAGGGTTCCTGCTCGCGTGCGTGATTCTGGCGTTTCTCGTGACACTCGTGATCGAGTGGCCGTTCTGCCTGTTCGCGTTGCTGGGGCAGAAGCAGCCGGTGCGACGGTCGGCACTCGCATGCCTCGTGACGCAGATCGCGTCGTATACGTTCCTGCTCGTGTACTATGGTGTCGCGAGTCCGGTCAGTGCGCTGACGCGGACGACGCTGGACGACCCGGCGAACTTCGCGAAACCAGTCGACGCGTGGGTGTACTTCATTGGCGCGGACGATGGCGACATCTGGCGAATTCGGCCGGATGGAAGCGAGCGGCAGCACGTCGCCGTGGCGCAGGCGGGTACCTCGGATGCGTGCCTGTTCATTCGACCTTCAGTGGACAGCGAGGGTTGGGATCTCTGGTCGCAGACCGGGCATCGATTGGACGGCGAACGAAGTCTGGAGCTCGAGCGATTCGCCACGCATCCGGCGTTGGCCCCGGATTGGGACTACGCCGATCTGTCCAGGTCTCCACCAGGACCTTTCACAGGATATGGGGCGGCGTATCTGGATGCGGAGCCGCCGTCCATTGGCGGTCGCGTTCGGACCGGATTCTGGGCGGCTGAAGGATTGTGGTATGGCGGCGATCGTATCGCATTGGAAACTCCGTTCGTCAGGTGGTTACCGCGTTGGCCCACTGTACTGCCCGGCGAGCAGGTGGTGTACCAACTTGGCGATCAGATTGTGTTGTTCGATATCCCGCAGCGAAAGTTGGGGCTGGTTGCGTTCGGACGCGGCCCGTTGGTGACGGCTGGCGATGACGTGGCGCCGCGTCATTCCGACGACCAGCCCGTAGCGGCCGACGCCCCTGTCGGCCGTTGAACGCAACAGGCGCTCTACGTCCGACACGGGGGGTCGGACGCTACGACACTTCGACCCTCCCCCATGTCCCTCCCTGAGAGGGAGGGGGGTTAATCTGTCAGCCGCTCCCACCTAGTCCTCCGGCTCCAGGACTGTCATGAACGCCTTTTGCGGGATTTCGACGTTGCCGATCGTCTTCATGCGCTTCTTGCCGGCTTTTTGTTTTTCGAGCAGCTTGCGCTTGCGCGTTACGTCGCCGCCGTAGCATTTGGCCGTGACGTCCTTGCGATAGGCCTTGATCGACTCGGCGGCGATGATCTTGCCGCCGATCGCGGCTTGCAGACGCACCTCGAACTGGTGCCGGTCAATCTGCCGGCGGAGCTTGATCAGGAAACGTCGGCCGCGGTGGTCGGCCTTTGACCTGTGGCAGATCAGGCTCAGCGCGTCGACCGGTTTGGCGTTGACCAGGATGTCCATCTTCACGAGGTCCGACGCGCGATAGCCGATGACGTGATAGTCCATCGTGCCGTAGCCGCGGGTGACGCTCTTCAGCTTGTCGTAGAAGTCGTACAGGATCTCGTTGAAGGGAAACTCGTATGTCAGCATCACGCGCGTCGACGAGAGGTACTCCTGCTTTTTGAACTCGCCACGCTTGTTCTCGGCCAGTTGCATGATCGCGCCGACGCCCTCGGCCGGCGTGATGATCTGCATCTCGACGATCGGCTCGCGCAGCTCCTCGATCGAGCCCATGTCGGGCAGATCGCCGGCGGACTCGACCCGCTTTGTCTCACCGCTGCGCAGCAGGATCTCGTAGGTGACGCTCGGCGCGGTCTGCACAACGCTGACGCCGCACTCGCGTTCGAGCCGTTCCTGCACGATGTCCATGTGCAACAGGCCGAGGAAGCCGCAGCGATAGCCGGGGCCGAGCGCGTCCGAATGCTGCGGCTGAAAGCTGAACGACGCGTCGTTGAGGCTGAGGCGTTCGAGCGCCTCGCGCAGGTTGTCGTACGTCTCGCCGCTGGACGGGTAGAAGTCGCAAAAGACCATGTGCTGCGGCGGCTGATAGCCGGGCAGCGGCTCGGGCGCGGGGTGGACGGCGTCGGTGATCGTGTCGCCGACGGTCACGTCCTGGAGGCTCTTGATCGATGCGACCATGTAGCCGGTCTCACCAGCCTGGAGCTGGTCGCACGGCGTCATGCGCGGGCGGAACTTGCCCAGCTCGCTGATGAGGTATTCGCGCCGGCGGCCCATGAGCAGGACTTTCTGTCCTTTGCGCACAGTGCCGTGCTTGACGCGGACATAGCAAATCACGCCGCGATAGTCGTTGTATTCCGAGTCGAAGATCAGGGCCTGGAGCGGTGCGGCGGCGTCGCCGGTGGGCGCGGGCAGCAGCTTGACGATCGCGTGAACCATCTCGTCGATGCCCTCGCCGGACTTGGCGGAGATGAACTGCACGTGCTCGGCGGAGATGCCGAGGACGTGCTCGATCTCTAGCGCGGCGTCTTCAGGGCTGGCGCTGGCGAGGTCGATCTTGTTGACGACCGGGATGATCTCCAGGTCGTTGCCGACGGCGGCGTACGCGTTCGCGACAGTCTGGGCCTGTACGCCCTGCGTAGCGTCGACGACGAGCAAGGCCCCGTCGCACGCGGCCATCGCCCGGTCGACCTCGTAGTGAAAGTCGACGTGTCCGGGCGTGTCGATCAGGTTGAACATGTAGCTCTCGCCGTCGACGACCATCTCGAGCGTGACGGCGGAGGCCTTGATCGTGATGCCGCGTTCGCGTTCGAGGTCCATGTCGTCGAGCGCCTGCTCCTTCATGTCGCGTTCGGCGATCGCGCCGGAGCGCTGCAGCAACCGATCGGCGAGTGTGGACTTGCCGTGGTCGATATGCGCGACGATCGAGAAGTTGCGGATGTTCTGCTGGTCCATGCGGTGCGGTTTCACCCGGTTAAGCGGCCACTGATCGAAAACAAAACATTATAGCCGCACGGTGGCAAACGCCGAAAGCCCAAACGCCGAAGCGCCGAGACAAAGCCCAAAGCCCAAACGCCCGAAGCCGGAGGGCGGGGCCGGGCGTGGGACGGCGGCTAGGTGGCTTCACGAGTGTTGCTCGCCTCGCGTCTGCGCTTCATGAGCAGGGCCATGAACGTGCCGTAGCAGTCGTCGGTAACGACCTCGTTGGCCTGGCAGAATTGGTCCGGCTCGGAACCGGGTGGCCCCAGCGTGTAGTACAGCACTACGCAATTGACTTCTTGCTCGACGGAATCGAGCTGGTCCCAGCGGATCTCGACGCAGTGGCGTTTGTTCCACACTGCGACGCCATCCCTGCGGGCCACGACGCGCGAGGTTCTCTGCCTGAACAGAAGGTGTCTCAGCCCACCGATCGCAACGCAGAGCACCGCCAGGAGCGGGATACCGAGCAGAATCCACGCGACGATCCGCCACGGCGTACTCAGGGCATTGCCCAGGAGAAGTCCGTTCGTCAAACACACGCCGAGCAATAAGACGTTGAACGCGAATTCGAGCACCATGATGCTCGATCCAATGAGCTTCCAGCCACTACGCCGGTACCAGGGGATATGCGGCGGAACCCAAACCAGGTCGTCCGCCGCATACGCTTGGCCGCATTCGGGGTATGCGCCCGACTCCGGCAATCCGCGTCGCGAGTAATCGCAGCAGGGGCACGTCTCTGGTGGGCCTTCCCAAGGCATGGTGGCAGTGTAAACGCGAGCAAGCACGCCGGCGTCATGACGCGTAAGACGTGTCACGCTCGGGCGTGAGCCATCTCCGCTCTTCTCTGTGCCTCTGCGTCTCTGTGGTTAACTCTGTCGTCCGGACACGTGGGGCTAGTGACAATGAGCCGTGAACGGGAGGCGAGTCATGTCTGCGCGGACGCGACGTCGCGTTGTTCTGGTCTGCTGGATTTCGTGGGTGCTGATGATCGCCGGCGGGATCGCCTGGTTGTACCCGCGGATGAAGCCGGTTCACGAGGGTACGCCGGAGGGGCTGTGGTGGCTCGTATTGCAGCTTGCCGAGGATCGGGGCGACCATTCGTACGCCGGCAGCGTGTACGCGCCGCGCGACGGCTGGTTTGTGTACACGATCCAGTCCTTCCACGATGAACACATTTATCGCGTCGACGATTGCGCGGTACGCGCATCGTTCCCAGGCGTTTTGGCACGACTGGAAGATGCGGTACGCACCGGCGTGTGCAAGGAACACGTGGCGGCGGGCTACACTGCGTGGCGCGACGCGATCGACGTCGACCACTGCGACCCGGCCGCGCTCGTAGCGCACGTTCGCGCGGCAGAATTCGCCGACTTAGCGGCCAGGGATACGCAGAAGTATGGGCACGAGTTGTGGTCCGAGCAGTGGTTTGAAAAGCGCTGGGAGTGCTGGGAACGTTACAGGCTCAACGGCGTGCTGGAGTTCGCCTTTCTGGTGGGGCTTATGTTCTTCGCGGTCGGTCCGTGGACGCGTTTAGTCGGCACGTGGGCGCTGCCGGTGCGCTGCGGTCTGCTACCGTTTCTCTTTCTCCTGCCGTTCTGCCTGGGCTACGCGACCTGGACGTTCACATCGCGCGGCCCCAGCGGCGGCATTCTCTATCCGTGGCTGATCGCGCCGTTCAATCAACTTCACGACTGGTTCATCAAAGAGGAATGGGTGCTGATCGAGTGCTTCCCGCGTTGGCTCTTGTCGGTTTCGCAGCCGCACGGGGCGTTCCTTTCCATCAGCGGACGTGGCTACCCCGGCCCGCTGACTGTGATCATGTTGGGACTGGCGTTTGGGGCACTTGCCTATCTCGTTCAATCCGCCGTGCGTAGCGCCCATCGCCACCGCGAGCGCAGGTGACCTACCAACGGTCAGGATACTCCTGGTCAGGCTTTGGGCTTTCGGCTTTTTAACTCTGCGCATAATCGGCACTTGGCGACGACGAGCCGCGGCGCTGCCGGCGGGGGCGCGATGGTATATAGTGGGGGTGCTATTGCACGTGCACCGCCCGGCCGGGAAGTGGGAGCGGCCGGTCAGGTTCGGTCTGCACAGCAGCGCTAGCGGAACACGACATGTCGCCGCACCGTCAGTTTGAACAACGTCGTAGCGATCGGGAGCGCATGGTTGACGAGCAGCTCGCCCGGCGGGGCATCTCGGACCCAGGTGTGCTGTACGCCATGACGTCGATACCCCGCGAGCTGTTCGTGCCCGTGCAACTGCGCGACCGGGCGTATGACGATGGCGCGCTGCCCGTTGATTGTCGGCAGACTATTTCGCAGCCCTACATGGTGGGTCGGATGACGGAGCTGCTGGGGCTGAGCGATGCCGATCGCGTGCTCGAGATCGGTACCGGCACGGGCTACCAGACGGCGATCCTGGCGCGCATTGTGGCGCATGTGTACACCGTGGAGTGGCACGCGCGGTTGATGACGCAGACCGCCGAGCGACTACGCTCGTTGGGGATTAATAACGTCTCGTACCGCTGTGGCGATGGGTCTTTGGGGTGGACCGAGCGTGGGCCGTTCGACGGGATCATCGTGACGGCGGGCGCACCGGATGTGCCGCGCACGCTTTGCGAGCAGTTGGTCGACGGCGGGCGACTGGTGGTTCCGATCGGCGCGGAAAACGAGCAGACGTTGGTGCTGGTTCGCCGAGTCGGGGAGGGATTCCGGAGAGAGAACGTGCTCAAGTGCCGGTTTGTACGGCTGTTGGGGGCGGAGGGGTGGGGTGCGTGAGGCGAGCTGTCGGCCGTCAGCTATCCGCCTTCAGCTGTGCAAGAGGCCGTACGCTACAGCGGCGCAGTCGGCAGGGACTCTTGCGGTTTATTCCGATCGGAAAATCCTTTAGAATGACTTCTCGGACGTCAATCCGTCCCCCCGTCGGGGCAGTCCCTCCTACCGCGCCCCGTCGCTGGACGGCTGGAGATGCGGAGAACCAGGTTAATGAAGACTGAATTACTGCTCGGTGACGAGGCGATCGCTCTCGCTGCCATTCACGCCGGTATCGGCGGTGCGTTTTCGTATCCGGGAACGCCGTCGACGGAGATTTTCGAGTACATCCAGCGCTACGTGTCCAAGGCTGACAGCATCGCGGCGCGCTGGGCGGCGAATGAAAAGGTCGCGTACGAGGAGGCGCTGGGCCATTCGTACGCCGGTCGCCGGGCGATGGTTTCGATGAAGCACGTCGGCCTGAACGTGGCGGCGGACCCGTTTATCAACTCGGCGCTGACCGGTGTGAACGGTGGCGTGGTCGTGGTCGTTGCCGACGATCCGGGCATGCACTCGTCGCAGAACGAGCAGGACAGCCGCTACTACGGCGAGTTCGCCCAGATCCCCGTGCTCGAGCCGTCGAACCAGCAGGAAGCGTACGACATGACGCGGGCAGCGTTCGATCTCTCGGAGGAGTTCAATCTGCCCATCCTGCTGCGGATCGTCACGCGCCTGGCGCACAGCCGGGCTAACGTGCGCGTCGACGATCCGGCCGCGGACAATGGTAACGGTAAGGCGCGCGAACGCATGGCGGCACCAGACCCCAACGATTGGACGCTCGTACCGTCGAACGCGCGGCGGCGTTATCGGCGCCTGATCGAAGTGCAGCCCCAGCTCCGCGAGTGGTCGGAGAAGTGCGACTACAACGCGCTGAAGCTGGCCGGCAAGCGTGGCATCATCGCGTCGGGCATCGCGTACAACTACGTCCGTGAAGCGCTGGGCGAGCGCGACGATTTCTCGCTGCTCAAGATCATGGCCTATCCGCTGCCGGTCGAGAAGATCCGCGAACTGATCGATCATTGCGAGGAAGTGTTCCTGGTCGAAGAGGGCTATCCGTTCATTGAGCGCAAGCTCAACGGCGTCCTGGGCGTGCCCGGCAAGGCGATCTGGGGCAAAGTCAACGGCAAGCTCCCGCCGGACGGCGAGCTGACGCCAAACATCGTCGCAAACGCGCTCGGATTGCCGTACGACGCGCCGGTTGCGTCGGTGGATGATCTGACGAACCGACCACCGGCCCTGTGCCGCGGCTGTCCGCACATCGACACGTTCAAGGCGATGATCGAAGCGACCGGGAAACACCCGGACGCGATCTTCTTCAGCGACATCGGCTGTTACACACTGGGCGTGCTGCCGCCGTACCGGGCGGTGCACTCTTGCGTGGATATGGGCGCGTCGATCGCGATGGCGCACGGTGCGGCACAGGCCGGCGCATTCCCGGTGATGGCGACGATCGGCGACTCGACGTTTGCCCATTCCGGCATGACGCCGCTGATCGGTGCGGCCCGGGCCGATGCGGACATGACCGTCTTCGTGCTCGACAACGCGACCGTCGCTATGACCGGCGGGCAGGAGACGATGGCTGCCGGCGAAGACCTGGTTGAACTGCTCCGCGGCCTGGGCGTGAAGGAGGAGCAGTTGATTCAGATGGAGCCGCACGCCAAGAATCACGCTGAAAACGTCGAGTTGGTTACCAAGGCGATCAACCATCGCGGGCTATCCGTAATCGTCGCTCGCCGCGAGTGCATCCACAATCGACGCAAAGCGGCGGCGGAGCCGAAGCCCAAGGCTCAGCCGGCGTGCATCACGTGCGGTGAGTGACGTGTGAAGGTGGGAACGTGGGAATGTGGGAAGGGCGCGGCGATCACGCTCGTCATTCCGATGGAGCGCAGCGACTGAGGAATCTTCGTTCTATCGCCGGTTACATTAGATAGACGACACGATTTGTTCCGGAAAGGACCCCGTCGTGGAACAGAATCTGATTCTCGCAGGTGTTGGTGGCCAGGGAATTCTGACGATCGCGCGGGCCGTGTCGATCGCGGCACTGCGGCGCGATCTGAATCTCAGACAGGCTGAAGTACACGGCATGTCGCAGCGCGGCGGGGCCGTACAGTCGCACCTGCGCATTGCGGATCACGAGCTTTTCAGTGATCTGATTCCCGCGGGGCAGGCAGACATCATCTTCGCCGTCGAGCCGCTCGAAGCGCTGCGCTACGTTCAGTACCTGCGCGATGACGGCGTCATGGTCGTCAGCACGAATGCCTTCGTGAACATCGAGAACTACCCGGCGATCGAGCAGGTGCTGGATCGCGTGACAATGTTCCCGCGGCACGTATTGCTTGATGCCGAGGGGCTGGCGAAGGCCGCGGGTACCGTGCGCTCGGCAAACATCATCACGCTCGGCGCGGGGTCTCTGTTCCTGGACCTGGAGGCTCAGGAGCTCGAAGAGGCCGTCGCCGAGATGTTCAAGAGCAAGGGCGACAAGGTCGTGGACATCAACCGGCGCGCGTTCTGGCTGGGCCGGAACGCGGCCGCCGCTTATCGCGACGGTCTGCAGCGCGGGGGCACCTCGCGAGCCGTGCGGGCGTGGATTGACGGCCTATCAGCCGATGACCTGCTCGGCGACGAGCCGCCCAAGCCACCGTCGTTCGACGATGTCGACCTGGTCGAAAACCGGCTGAGCGGTGCCGAGGCGATGGCCTTTGAGCGCACGCTGCTGCGCGCCTACGACGAAGAGCGACGACCGCTGTACGAGCACGAAGTCTACATGCTGATCGAGCTGATCGGCGCGATTTCACCGCCCAAGTACGTGTTCGTACCGTCCGACGGCATCATCGCGCGTGAGGCGCTGGCGCAATTCCCCGGCGACAAGGTCGTCCTGAAGATCGTCTCGCAGGATGTCATCCACAAGACCGATGCTGATGGCATCATTTTCGCGCACAACGAGTACGAGACGGTCAAACGCGAGATTGACCGGCTGATGCAGCGGCATCGCGACGCACGTGTGGAAGGCGTGCTGGTCGTCGAGTTCGTCGAACGCGCGCACTCGGGATTCGGCGACGAGCTCTTTGTTGGTGTCCGGGCTACACGAGAGTTCGGGCCGGTCATCGCGGCCGGTCTTGGCGGTGTCGACACCGAGTACCTCGCGACGAAGATGAAGCCGGGTGTAGCTGTCGCGAAAGCCTGCGCGGCTGACACGTCCGCCGAAGAGTTCTTTGAGCTGTTCCAGCAGACTGCGGCGTACGACGCGCTCAGCGGACACATGCGCGGTCACAAGCGCGTCGTCTCTGACGGCGAACTGTTACGCTGCTTCCGAGCGTTTATCTCGCTGGCTCGACACTTCTGCGTCGATCGCGGCGAAGAAGGGCCCGATGTGGCCGAACTCGAGGTTAACCCCTTCGCGTTCCGCCAACAGCGCATGGTGCCGCTGGACGGACGTGGACGACTGGGGACGGCAGCACAGCGACCGGCGACGCGGCCGCTCGACAAGGTGCGGCGTCTGCTCGAGCCGCGTGCGATCGCGGTCCTCGGTGTATCGAGCACGTCGCAGAACTTCGGGCGCATCATCCTCAACAACGTCAAGGACTGCGGTTTCGACACCCAACACCTGCACGTTGTCAAGGACAAAGAGCCGGAGATCGACGGCATCAAGTGCGTGCCGACCGTCGCTGATCTGCCCGAGCCGGTCGATATGCTCGTCATCGCCGCCCCGGCCGCCGCGATGCCGCAGATCACGCAGGAGGTCATCGACAGCGGTAAGGTCGGCGCCGCCATCATGATTCCCGGCGGAATGGGCGAAACCGAAGGCTCGGAAGAAATCGAACGGGCGATTCGTGCCGCGATTGAGAAGGGCCGTGCGCGTGAAGACGGCGGCCCTGTGTTCCTCGGTCCCAACTGCATGGGCATTCAGTCGCGGCCGGGCAAGTACGACACGTTCTTCATCCCGCAGAGCAAGCTCGACACGCGCTGGTCTGTGCCGGCCCGGCGTGTAGCACTGGTATCGCAAAGCGGGGCGTTCATCGTCAGCCGCCAGAGCAATCTGGAGACACTCGATGCGGCGTTGACCGTCTCGCTCGGCAATCAGATCGACCTGACGCTCGCGGACCTGGTCCAGGCCACCGGCGAACGTGACGACATTGATGTTATTGGTGTGTACGCCGAGGGCTTCAACAACGGTGATGGGCTCGATTTGGTGCGTGCCACGCGGCAGCTCACTGATGCGGGCAAGACAGTCGTGTTCTACAAGGCCGGCCGTACGGAGAGTGGCCGGTCGGCGGCGGCGGGGCACACGGCCTCGGTCGCCGGCGACTACGACGTGTGTCTGGCGGCGTGTGCTAACGCCGGGGCCTTAGTGGTCGAGCGGTTCAAGGAGTTCGAGCAACTGGTCGATCTGGCAACCGCGCTGCACGCGAAACAGGTCACGGGGACGCGCATCGGCGCGATCAGCAACGCGGGCTTTGAGACGGTCGGCATGGCCGATGCGACGGTAGGGCCGGATTATCGGTTGGAAATGCCGGCGCTGAATGACAAAGCGAAGCAGCAACTCGGCAACGTGCTGACGCGCTTCAAGCTGGATCAGCTCGTCAATACACGTAATCCGCTGGATCTCACGCCGATGGCAACGGATGAGGTGTACGAGGAATGCGTGCGTGTCATGCTGGAGAATCCCGAGATCGACGCGGTTGTTGCGTCGCTGGTGCCGTTGACGCCGGCGATGTTGACGACGCCGGACGAGATTGGAAAGCCGGGCTCGCTGGCCGAGCGTCTGCCGAAACTGCTGGCGGAAACGAGCAAGCCGGTGGTGGTCAACGTGGATTCGGGCAGTCTGTACGAGCCACTGGTCAAGGCGCTGCGGGCGGCCGGTGTGCCGGTGTTCCGCTCGTGCGATCAGGCGCTGCAGGCGTTGGGTCGATACCTGTGTGCCCGTGTACCGCGCGAGGTGTCGCATGTGAGCAGCATGGACGCCGCCGCGGTACCGGTGGCAGATTCAACGCCACGGTCGACTGCGCCGGCGAAGACGTAGCGCGACAGACGCCGCAGAGTCTCACAGCAATCGCATGATGGCGTGGATGCGGGCCAGGTGATAGTCGTCGTGTTCGGCGGCGAACGTGAGTAGGTCGACCAGCCGCATCGGCACCTGTAGACGGGGGTGTAGCGCCGTCCGTGCCCAGTCGTCCTCGCCAATGCCCGTCAGCAGCGCTACGGTCCGCATTCGCACCTGGCGAAACTCTCCGGCAATCGCGCTGCCGTCCACGTCGGCGGGATCTGCGTCCGTTGTCAGATCTCGCGAGAAGTCGGCTGGGCACAACTCTGGCTCGCTAGCCAAGAACTGCTCGAAGCGCCGGTACCAGAGCATTTCGACGCGGATCAGGTGGCCGATGTTCTGCTGGATGGTCCAGCCATCGTCCACGCGCCGCATCAGTCCGCCGGGCTTAGTCTGGGCCACGAGATCGGACACACGTACTGGGGCGCCGCGGAACCGCTCCAGCACATCGGGGAATTTTGTCGGGGGATAGTCGAAGTTGAATTTTCGCTCGATCCATGGCCACTTCGGCATCGTGATGCTCCAAATTAGCAAGATCTGCACAGCGAACGGGCGCTACGTACGGTAGCTTCATTAGGCCGTAAGCGCGAGCGGAAATGCAGAAAATTAGTTTGGCACTTGTTAGGGTTACCGGTATCGGGTATGATTCCCGCTTGATGCAGGGTGTGTCGGGCCGGCGGTGCCCGTCTGGTCTCTCGGAATAGGAGATACTTCAATGTCAGGCAGAACGAACTGGTTACTTGGCGGCGCGGCGGTGTTGGTCGTGGCGTTGTTTGTCTCGACAAACGTCGCGTCGCAGGAGAAGACACAGTCGTCGGAGCAGGGTGCTCCGGCAGGGATGATGGCGGAAATGGCCAAATGGGCCGCGCTGAATCAGAAGTGTGAGGAGCACGAGAAGTTCGCCGAGATGGTCGGCACCTGGAAGACGCAAATGAAGATGTGGATGGCGCCAGGTGTGCCGCCCATGGAGTCAGAAGGTGAGGCGACGTTCAAGCTGATCATGGACGGACGTTACATCGAACAGACTTACAAGTGCAACATGATGGGCGCGCCGTACGTGGGGCGCGGGATCGAGGGCTTCGACCGCACGCGGAAGAAGTTCGTCTCCATCTGGATCGACAACGTCGGCACCGGCATCAGTATGTCCGAAGGCGTTCTGAATGCGAATGGCGACGTCGTCTACTACGGCAAGATGGACGATGTTGTGTCCGGCGAGCTCGGTAAGACCGTCAAGTCAGTCGCCCATAGCGTAAGCGACGATGAGGTCGTGTTCACGATGTATGACCAGCGGCACGGAATCGGCGAGTTCAAGTCGATGGAGATTACCTACACTCGCGAATAATCCGCGATTCGACCCGGTGATGTGCGCGGACGCGGGGACTGTGGCAGCGCCTGCGCTCGCGCACTTCGATCTCCACGCGGTGGTGGCGGTGACGGCGGCTGACGCGCTCTTCACAGCGTGACGCCCGGTGTTCACAGGCTGCCCGGCACTCGTGATAACGATGACGATGGCGGTGGCGTGCGTCGGCGCGGATGTCCTCGTACACGCCGACCAGCGCGCCGCTGAGTGCTCCTGCGCCCGCACCAATAGCTGTGCCGGTGCTGCCGCCGGCAATGGCGCCAATCCCAGCACCGACAGCGGCGCCGAGTAGCGTGGTGGCGCATCCGCTCGTGAACGTGAGCGTGGTTGTCAGCAGTGCGAGAACGATGAATCGGTGACGGTGGGGCGCGCTCGAGATTGTGGACATTCCGTTGCTCCTTCTGCGGTGATGTCTAGCTGCCCGAGCGTCTTCTGCGAGCGCGCTTCGTCTGGTCAGTAGCGCGCTCGTCTGTGCAGACCCGATTCGAGAACGCGGGTTAGCACGCGAAGGTGATTTTGGGGGGCGGTTAGCGCTCGAGCCGTTTCACCGGCGCGAATTCGAGGATCAGCGTCTTTTCGCCGTGACCGGCAAAACGGACGCCCGCCCGCGTCTGACCGGGTGAAGGCTGGATCCACAGCACCTGTCCGGGGCCGTAGCGATCATGCTGGACGAGCGTGCCGGGTTTCCAGTCGGCGTACGGGCCGCTGTCGGCGGTTGATGTGGTCGTATGCTGCCGGGGTTTCGCGCGACGTTGGCGCGGCGATGGCGCGTCGTGGGCGAAGTCGGGGTCGGGTCGGGACTGCCGGAAGCCGCGTTTCGGCGCGTAGCGGGCGGCCTCGTCGTCCGGCAGATCATCCACGAGCGGCTCGAACTCGTCGTCGCCGAAGGCTCGGGAGTGTGTGCGTCCGAAGTGCGTGCGGAAGTCCTCTGCGACGATGCTCTTCTCATCCAACTCGCGGAGGAACTGGGACGGGCTTCGCGGCGTTGGCTGACCACGGAGCAGGCGTTCGGCGGCGTGCGTCAGATACAGTTCGCGCTGCGCGCGTGTGAGTCCAACGAAGCATAGCCGACGCTCCTCCTCAACGTCGCCGTCGCGGAGCGACCGTTCGTGTGGCAACATGCCCTGCTCGAGGCCGACGATAAACACCGTTGGGAACTCGAGCCCCTTGGCGGCGTGCAGCGTCATCAGAATCACGCAGCCGGCACCTTCGTCGACGGCGTCCTGGTCGCTCGTCAGCGCGACGCGATTGAGGAAATCCGCGAGCGTCGGCTCGTCTTCGTCCTCTTCGTAGCGTAGCGCCGCCGTCACGAGTTCCTGGACATTTGCCAGGCGATCTTCGCCAGCCGGATCATTCTCGCGTTCATCGCGCAGCGCCCGTTCAAGTCCGGACAGCGTCAGCACGGCGCTGACTGCTTCGGATACGGGCAGTTCCATGACGGGTTGGAGCTGATCGAGCAGTTTCGTAAACTCACCGACGCGCTTGGCGGCGGTCTTGAGGCGTGTCAGACACTCCGATTCCCGCACAGCGGCCGTGAGTGCAATTCCGCGTTCGTTCGCGTACGTGCGCATCCGTTCAATGGTCGTGGCCCCGATACCGCGTGTGGGCGTATTGATGATGCGCAGCAACGCCACGTCATCCGCCGGGTTTGCCAGCACGCGCAGGTATGCGAGTACATCGCGGATCTCACGGCGGTTATAGAATTCCACGCCGCGGGCGATCTTGTAGGGGATGTTGCGGTTGCGCAGGGCTTCTTCGAGCCCGCGCGAGACCGCGTTTACCCGATAGACGATTGCACAGTCTGAATAGCTGCCGTCGCCGTCGCGCAGTTCCGCAATTCGTGCGGCGATGCGCTCCGCTTCGGCTGCGCCCTCAGAGAACTGCCAGACGCGCACCGGTTCGCCGTCGCCGAGCGATGTCCAAAGCTGCTTGTGTTTACGCTTCTTATTGCTCGCGATGAGATGCGACGCCGCGTGCAGAATGTGCCCAGTCGAGCGATAGTTTTGCTCGAGCCGGATGACGGTCGCATCCGGATAGTCGCGTTCGAATTCGAGAATGTTGCGGATGTCGGCGCCGCGCCAGGCGTAGATGCTCTGATCCGGATCGCCGGTCGCGCAGATGTTGCGATGGTGCTGCGACAGGTGTTGGGCGATCAGGTACTGGGCATGGTTGGTGTCCTGGTACTCATCGATCAGGACGTAGCGAAAGCGGATGTTGAGTCGTTCGATGACGTCGGCGTGATCGCGCAGGACGAGCGCGACACGCATCAGCAGGTCGTCGAAGTCGACCGCATTCCGCAGCTCCAGCAACTGCTGATAGGCATCGTAGACGCGGGCAAAGGCCTGCTGCTCGAACCAGTCTGCAGATTGCTCGCAGTCCTTCGGCAGCAGCAGCTTGTTTTTAGCCTGGCTGATGCGGTAGCGAACGTCCTCCGGCCGCAGCATCTGCTCGGAGATGTCTTCGAGCGTCAGCGCCTCCTTGATGGTCCGCAGACTGTCTGACTCATCGTAGATCGAGAAGCCGGGTCGCACGTGGGCCAGGTCGCCAAACTCACGCAGCAGTCGCACGCCCAGTGCGTGAAACGTGTAGACCCACATCCCGCGATTGACGCCGAGCTGCTCCAGGCGATCGCGCATCTCGGCCGCGGCCTTGTTGGTGAACGTGATCGCCAGGATGTTCCGCGGTGCGACGCCGCCGTGTACGAGATACGCGGCGCGGCGGGTGATGACGCGGGTTTTGCCCGAGCCGGGGCCAGCAATGACGAGCAGGGGGCCATCGCGGTGCTGGACTGCCTGTTGTTGGGGCTCGTTCAGATCCGCGAGCAAAGGCGAGTTATCGGCGTTTACAGATGCCATACCCTCATATACCCGCGTCGTTGACGAGCGTCCACGGGCGGCGGCGCCTGCTGTTTCCGGCCGTTGTCAGGGCGCGATTATCGGCGGCGGCATGAACGTTGCAATCAACGACCTTCGGCCATTCACCGATAGAAACGGAGTTGGATTCTCGCCGACGCCAGTGCATCCGAGCACGCGGGCGAGCTGAAAGGAGTTGCCATGTTCTGGGTAGCATTCTTCGCCGTCATGTTGGGCCTCGTGGCTGGCGTGATCGGTTGGGCCTGACGCCGACGCGAGTCGGGTTTCCGAAGTAGCCGGCGATTGCCCTCTGTGCCACGAGGGGATGGCCCGGCGCCGTGTTGCGCGCCGCGCGAGCGTCACGACGTTCCCTCGAGCAGCAAACAGCCGACCGCGGTCTGTGCGGTCGGCTGCTCTGTGTTAGGTCTCTTTGGTCTTACCACTTAATGTCGTCGTTGCGTCAACAGGCGGCCCAGCCGCAGCTCGGGCACTTGCGGCAGCCTTCCTGTAACGCCAGCAGCCCGGAGCATTCGGGGCACTTGACCTTATAGTGCGACGCGAAGTCATGTGAGTGCCGCACACTCGTTACGACTTCTGCGATCGTGGCGGTCTTGACCCCGGGCGGGGGGACAGCCTCCGATTCCACAAGTTCAATTACTTCTTCCGTTGACGGCAGTTCCGCCACCGCAACCGCAGTGTCCACATGATGGCCGTTGCCGTTACCGTTGCTGTGGCCGTTGCCATTGCTGCCGGCAGCGGCCGCGCGCGCGGATGGTCTGGCGGCATTCTGTGGTGTGGACCGGTCGATCGCGCTGGCTTTGACGCGTTGGTCGATTACGTCAGCCTGTTGGACGCGCGGGGCTGCGGACGTCTCGCTGGTCACGCTGCGCACCGGACGGTCCACAGGCGTGTTGTCCGGCGTGTGCGGCGCGGGGTGGGGATCGTCCATCTCCGCCGGCGAGATCTCGCCCAGCAGCAGCGCGCGGAGGCCGAAGCGCTCCTTCGCACGCGTGTACTTCTTCAGCGCACAGGCGAGCCCGTCGCCGAGCGACGTGATGCGACCGGTGCGCGTCGGGATCTGGAGCGACGTGCCGATGCCCTGAAGTTGCTTGACGACGTGCCGCAGGCTTCCGCCGGCCCGCAGCCACAGCGAGACCATCCGGCAGATCGCTTCGAGATCGCCATTGGCCACGTCGCCGCCTTTACCGAGTTGGGCGAAAACTTCCATCTCACGCTCAGTGTGCGGGTCGACCGTGATCTTCACGTGCATGTTGCCGAACGGAGTCATCTGGCGGATGCGGAACCCGCTTACGATCTCGGGCAGGTCGAGCGGCTCAATCGGTCGCTGCGTTTGAATCGTCGGGATTTCTTCCTTGGCCTGGGCTGCTTCCTCGTCAGCCTTCGCCTGCTCTTCCTTCTTGAGGGCCATCGGCTGGGAGGCGCGACAGTTATTGCGGTAGACCGTCACACCCTTGCAGCGACCGCGGTACGCGAGCTGGTAGATCGTGTCGACGTCTTCGACACTCGCATCCTCGGGGAAGTTGATCGTCTTGCTGATCGACGAATCACAGTGCTTCTGGAACGCGGCCTGCATCCGCATATGCCATTCGGGCGAGATATCGTGCGCGCAAACGTAAACACGCTTGACTTCGTCCGGCACATCGTCGCAGTGAGCCAGCGTACCCGCACTGATGATGCGGTCGATCAGCTCGTCGGAGTAGAAGCCCTCGTCCTGCGCAAGTTCTCGGAACGACTCGTGGACCTCGACCAGCGGCTGGTCGCCTTGGGCCTGGCCTTTCAGCACGTTCCGCATGAACGCCAGCGAGAACAGCGGCTCGATACCGCCAGAGCAGTTTGCGATGATGCTGATCGTACCCGTGGGGGCGACGGTGGTGACCGCCGCGTTACGCATGAGACGGTTGTGCCGCGTCTGCCAGATGCTCCCGGCCCAGTTCTCGAAGGGGCCGCGTTCGCGGGCGAGCTGCTCGCTGTACGCGTGCGCCTCGTCGTTGATGAACTTCATGAAGCGTTCGCCCCACGCTACGCCCGCGTCGCTGTTGTAGGTGACGTTGAGCTTGAACAACGCGTCGGCGAAACCCATGATGCCCAGGCCGATCTTGCGATTGGCCTTGCAGATGCGGGAGATTTCATCGAGCGGGTAGTTGTTCGCGTCGATGACATTGTCCAGGAAGCGCGTCGCAACCTGGACCACGCGCCGCAGGCCTTCCCAGTCGACCTCCGCATCATTGGCGCCCGCGTTACGCACGAACGCGCCGAGGTTGATGCTGCCGAGATTGCAGGCCTCGTACGGGAGCAGCGGCTGTTCGCCGCAGGGGTTGGTGGCCTCGATCCGTCCGACGTTTGGTGTGGGGTTATGCTCGTTGATCCGGTCGATGAAGACAACGCCGGGCTCGCCGGTCTGCCAAGCGTTGCGGACGATGATGTCCCAGATCTCGCGTTTGGTGTAGACGCGCGACCGCACGTCCTCGGGCAGTTTCTCGGTTAGTTCGGGCGAGCGGAAGTAGGTGTCACGGCTGGACGGCGGAACCGGTTTGACGCCCTCCACCTCGATCAGATCGCGAATGTCGTACTTCCAGATTTTGACATCGCGCGGGATCACGAACGCCTTGCCGTTGCGCGGGTTGCGAACGACATGGGGCGAATCCGGATCATCGATGTACTCGTCCATCCAGATGTCCGTGACCTTCACGGAGATGTTGTAGTTCGTGAACTGGCTCAGATCCTGCTTGGCGTGCAGGAACTTGAGGATGTCGGGATGGTGAATGTACATCATGCCCATGTTGGCACCACGCCGAAACGCCCCCTGCTGGATGGCGTTCGTGGCTTCGCTGTACGCTCGCCAGAAGCTGATCGGGCCGCTGGTCGTGCCGCCGCTGGACTTGATGTAGTCACCGGTCGGACGCAGTTCGTCGAATGCAAAACCGGTTCCACCACCGGCTTTCTGAATCATGGCGGTGTGCTTGATGCCATCGAAGATGTCGACGATTGAGTCACGTACCGGGAGGACGAAACAGGCGGAGAGCATGCCCATCTCGCGGCCCGCGTTCATCAGCGTCGGGGAGTTGGGCATGAACTCGCCGGTAGCCATGATGTCGTAGAACGACTGCTCCCATCGATCGCGGTCGGCGGGGCTGCTGCCGTAATTGGTTTCGACGTCGGCGATGGTCCGTGCAACGCGCGCAAAAAGCTCGCGCGGCGTTTCGCTGCAATTCCCGTTCTCGTCTTTCTTGAGGTAACGAGCCTCAAGGACAGTGCGGCTGTTGTCCGTCAGGCGGGGCTCATCCTTGAGTCCGGCGGCGGAGGGGGTGAGTTCAGACGGCATTACATACTCCATTCTGAGCCGGAACAATGGCACGAATCGAACACGATGACAGGTGTTTCGGGCACCGGAGCCGGTACCCACAGGCGCCCCCGAACGGGCTAACCCGTGCCCCCACATTTGGGGGGCAACGTTAATAATACCCCAACATCTTGGGGGCGTCAAAGAAGATTCGGGCGGAGGAGAAGATTTGTTGTAAAGCCCTGTAACTCAATATGTTGCGAAGTTGTTGACAGGGGTGTCAATATCTTGTGGGGTGGGGCGATCGCTGCTGGGCAATTATCGAACCGATTGCTAACAAAACCCGAATTGAAGTAACGTATTGGCACGGCGTGTCTTGGAACTTGTGACGGCCCAAGACCTCAGTCGGCGGCCGCTTGGTGCTGGTGCAGAGCGAGGGCGGCCAAGGTGGCTGCGCCGATCGGGAGGGCGTCTTCATCGACGTTAAATCGGGGGTGGTGATGGGGGTAGTGGCACAGTTTGTCCGCGTTGCCCGCGCCGAGGAAAAGGAAAGCGGCCGGTAGTCGTTCGGCGTAGTACGCAAAGTCCTCACCGCCGCCCTGTGCGGGTAGTTGATCGTCTAATTCGACACCGATCTCGGCCGCCCGGACGGCGTGCAGCGCATCGGCCACGGCCTGCTGATCATTCACGAGCGTGGGGTAGCCCGTGCTGATTTTCACGGTCGCGCCGGCCTCGTGGCTCGCAGCGACGCGTTCCACGACTTCACGGACCCGCGTCGTTACACGTCGACGCACAGCACTGTCAAGCGTGCGGACCGTTCCGCGCATGCGAACCTGAGCGGGGATCACGTTACAGGCGTTGCCGGCCGCGACCTGGGTAATGGACACGACTGCGCTGTCGGTCATGGCAATGCCGCGACTGACGATGGTTTGCAACGCGAGCACCATCTCAGCTGCGACGATTACAGGGTCGATGCACTCGTGCGGCATAGCTGCATGTCCGCCGCGGCCCTCGACGAGAATGTCAAGATCGTCGGTGCTCGACATGAAGGCGCCGGCGCGGGTGGCGATCGTGCCGACCGGTAACTGCGACCAGATGTGCAATCCAAAGATGCGGGTGACGCCGTCGAGAACACCGGCGCCGATCAGAGTTGGTGCGCCGCCGGGCGATAGTTCTTCGTGCGGCTGAAAGATCAGGCGGACACTTTGCGGCAGAGCAGCGCGGCGATCCGCGAGAAGGCGTGCTGCGCCGAGCAGCATCGCCATGTGCGCGTCGTGCCCGCAGGCGTGCATGACGCCGGGCACGGTTGATGCGTAATCGACGCCGGTCTCCTCGGTGATGGGCAGGGCGTCCATGTCTGCGCGGAGTGCGACGGCGTCGTCACTACCAATGCGGAGAGTAGTGCTGAGGCCTCGCGTACCGCCGAGCCCTTCGTGGGGCTCGTAGCCCATGGCGCGCAGTTGGTCCGCAACGAAGGCAGCGGTGCGCTCCTCACGCCCGGACAACTCAGGATGTGCGTGCAGGTGGCGGCGCCAGCGCACGAGATCATCACGGATCTCAGTGGCTGCGCTAAGGAGGTTGTCACACACTGGAGTGGAATCCTGGTGCGGCGGAGTTCAACGTTCGGTGAGCAATTCGACTTCGCGAATCATCTGCGTGGTGCGCACGTCATTGCGAACAGCCTGCAAGGTGCCCACGATCGTTGCCGGCCCCAGGAAGTCGTCGAGCGTGCCGTTCACTGTTTCCAATCCAAGACGACCGCTCTCCAACTGGACCTGCACGCGCCCATCATGCCGCGTTCTCGGATACACGAACCCGGTGCCGGAGTAGACCGCCACGCCGTCAGCGGTGGCGACGAGATAACGCAGCGTCGCGTTGGCACTCGACGAATCAGTGTACGTCCGGCCGGGCCGGGGACGCCAATACACGTGGATGTGGAGATACTGGCTGACCTCGTCCTGGTCGAGCAGCACAGTCGGTTCATGCGTTCGGCCGACGATGTGGAGGTCGCCATTCTCGTTGGACCGGTAGGAGCAGGTCGCAAAATCGACAGCGAAACTCCGGGGTGCAGCGGGCTCCTGGTAGCCACAAATCTTGATGCCCGTTCCGGGTGTCTGGCAGCCAAGGCAACAGAGCAGAAGCGCAAACGAAGTCGTCAGTGAGTGGTGGAGCAACGGAGGTTTACTCATCATCGGCGAAGATGCTCGGGGCCGCCCGATTGTCACGTGGAGTGGGTGTGCCTATTCCGAGCAGGCCGAGGGCGTCGCGCTCGACGATCCCACGCAGTTGCTCGCGCGGGATCGGCTTGAGATTGCTGCCCTGGGCGAACTGGTTGACTGAATACAGCGCCTCGATTCCCTCTGCTGGCGAGCGGAACGGAAAATCACTGCCGAACAGCAGCTTGTTCATCACGTCGTACTCGTACGCCGCCAGCAGCGCCGTGTAGCTTTGCCAGGGCTGCCGCAGGAGTCCGGCAATATTGGCGTACACGTTCGAGTGTTTCGCGAGCAGCACGACCGTCTCGTCGACCCAGGGATAGCCCATCCGCGCGATTAGCAGCCGCAATTCCGGAAAACTGCGGGCGACCTCGTCAAACAGGACCGGCTGAGAATACTCCATCTTCGACGCGGGATGCCGATGGTTGGGTTCCAGCAGAATGGGCAGTTCGCGACGCATGCACTCCTCGTACAGCCGCATGGCCCGCGTGTCGGTCGGGTGAAAGTCCTGCATGGCGGGCGAGATGATTACGCCCTTCAGGCTCAGTTCGTCCTGGGCGACGCGCAGCTCCTCGATCCAGTCGCGATCGGTGGGGTCGATTCCGGCAAAGCCGACCATCTTCGGCGAGTTTCGGCGGACGTAGTCCGCCACGAATGCGTTCGGTATCTCGGCCTGGAGGTATTTGCTCTTGAATGCCAGAACGATCGCGCGGTCGACCGGATTCACGGCCTCACGATGGTGCAGCTCATCAGCCGGGATCGTAGGCGTGACCAGCGCGGCTTCCCGGCCAAGCTGATCCTGCGATGCCCAGATCTGTGTGTGACAGTCAACGATCATCCTTGACCACCACCTCGCTCTGAAAACACCCTGCGCTGTGGCTACCGCGCCAGTTGCCGCACGCCGGGTAGTGCCCTAGATGTTGCGGTTATGTTAGCGACGCGTGGCTTATATCGTCAAGCAGGTTGTGACGGAGAATCGTCAGTGGTGTCGTTTAGGCCAGCACGCAACATGTCGATAGCCTGGTCGACGGTGGCCGCAACTGGTAGGCGCAACGCGTCAGGTTGCGCTGCGCGGATTGGGGCGTCGAGTGGTGTCCAATGCTCGCCAAGGAGCACGATTGGCAGCCCGCGCGGAGCCATGCGCTTGCTGTTGAGCTCCCACACCAGGGCCAGCTCAAGCATGGTCCCCGTTCCGCCCGGGAGAACGACGTATCCGTCACCGAGCCGCACGAGTGTGTTGAGGCGCGCGAGCAGGTCGAAGGTCGGGACCTCCTGTTTGATGTAAGCGTTCGCGCCGCCGCGCATCGGTAACGCGCTGCACGTGACGCCGATCGTGTGACCGCCGACGTCGCTGGCGCCTTTGGCGCTCGCCTCCATCGTTCCGCAGTAGCCGCCGTTACAGACGGTCCAGCTTGCGGTGGCGATCGCGCGGCCGAGGGCATAGGCTGTCTCGTATTCCGGCTCGGATGGACGCGGGGCAGAACTGCCGAACACGGTGATCACGGGTTGTTTCATGTTGCGTTAGTCCTGGGCTGGTATGTCGCTCGGCGGAATCACGGTGGGCGGGAGCCGATCTACGGAGCGGGCTTGGTCTTGAAGTCGGGCTGCCTTCTCGGTCAGTACGTCAGGCGCGAGAAACGCCACGCTTCCGTTCGCGAAGAGTGCGTTGGCTCCATCGCCGTCGCCATAACTTGATAGTGCGTGGGCGAGGATCCACCAGGACCGCGCGTCGGCCGACGGTGGTGCCACCGGTCGCAGATACACGTAGTCGCACGCCGGCGGCTCATGGCCGCTGAGCGGGCTCACGAGTTGACGCGGAATCAGCAGCCGCAAGTCCACGAGTTGCTGTAGGGACTCCGGATACAGCCCGCCCGCTGCATCGGCGTAGTCCTGCAATGCGTTGCCGATGGCGCGCAAATTCGCCGCGCAGACGATTCGCTTGCCGTCTGTCGTCGCGCTGTACGACGCGCGCCACATCAGCCAGCCCGCTGTGAGTGCAAGCAAGGCTGCCATTGCGAGCAGGACTACCTGCCCCGGTACACCACGCGCATCGGCTGTGTTCGCAGTGGGGGAAGTCTGTAAGTCGGAGCATTGTTTCACATGTACGTCCTGTGCGAGCGGCGACCGGTTGCGGTGCCACTTGTCGTCGTGGATTATGCACAGTCGAGCGAGGCACGCCAGCAAGCAGTGCGACGAGCCGGGAGGCTGTGGTTCGAGCATGGTAACCAGGAAGACGGCACAAACCGGTGTTGAACCGCCACCAAACGTGCGGTCACCCTGGGTGCAACTGCGTGTCACGCCGAATCATCCCCTCGTGTACAAGAAAATGGTGCGGACTGCGGATCCGACCGCAGAGCCGGGCGATGTCGTCAATGTGTACGACAAAGGTGGCGCGCAGTGTGGACAGGGGCTGTACAACCCACGCTCGCAAATCGTCGTGCGGCTGCTCTCGCGAGGCGACGCTGAGGTAGATGACGCGTTTTGGCGGTCGCGGTTTGTGCGGGCCGTCGATCTCCGCCGCAAGCTGCGGATTGACGAAAACGCCGACGCGTATCGGTTGGTACACGCCGAGGGCGACGGGTTGAGTGGGCTGATCGCGGAGCGGTATGCCGACTGGCTGGTGTTCGAAGTGTTCTCGCTGGGGGTCTATCGGCGGTACGAGCAACTGGCGGCGCTGTTGGCGGATGTGCTTGGTCCGCCAACGTCGCTCGACCGTCCGAAGCACGTGAGCCCCGAGTGGAACGTGCTCGTGCGGGCCGATCATCGTATCGAGCGGCTGGAGGGGTTTCGGGTACCGCTACTGCGTAAGCAACTCGATGGGGCCGAGTCCGCGCGAGTCGTCATTCGTGAACACGGCGTTCGCTACCGCGTCGACATGGACGAAGGACACAAGACCGGGTTTTTCTGCGATCAGCGTGAGAATCGCAAGCTGTTGACGACGTTCTGCCGGGACGCGGACGTGCTGGACCTGTGCTGCTACACGGGTGGGTTTGCGCTCAACGCGCGGCTGCGCGGCGACGCACGGGCGGTCACCGGCGTCGATCTCGACGAAGCAGCGATTGCCGTCGCCAAGGAGAACGCGAATCTCAACAACACACGCGTGGATTTCGTGTACGCCGACGCGTTTACGTACATTCGCCAGATGCTCGCGAATCAGCGGCAGTTCGATGTGGTCGTGCTCGATCCGCCGAAGCTGGCCGTCTATCGCGAGCAGCTTGACGAGGCGCTTCAGAAGTACAACGACATGAACTCGTTGGCGATGCAGGTCGTGCGCCCGGGCGGCGTGCTGCTGACGTGTAGTTGCAGTGGATTGGTGTCACTGCACCGTTTCCGCGAGGTCGTGCATTACGCGGCCCGAAGGGCAGGGCGGGAGTTGCAGCTTATTGCGGAGATGGGCGCGGCGCCGGATCATCCGGTAATGATGAGCTGTCCGGAGTCGGCGTATCTCAAAGCGCTGTGGTTTCGGGTCCTGTAGAGTCCGGTCTCCGAGCCTGTTGGGCATATCAAAGCAGCCGTCATTCCGACGAGCTCAGCGAGGAGGAATCTACGCCCGGGCGAATGTCGTTGCCCATTCGCGAGTAGATTCCTCACTGCGTTCGGAATGACGTTGACTGCGTTCGGTATGTCGGGCGGGGACGCCCGACCCACCCTTCATTCCCCGTTCAATTCCCGCACTACGTCGGCCAACGCCGGTGCGATCTGATTCAGCTCGTCGCCGAGCAGCGTGCGCACGTCGAACACGAGCGCCTCATCATTCACGCGGCAGATGATCGGCACGTCGCGCGTTCGCAGGGCCGCCGCGACGTCCGCTGCGTCGATATTCGTCAGCTCGACACGCACGACCCAGGTCGGAAACGGAATCGCTGCCAGTGAGCCGCCGCCGGCTTCGGATTCATCGGCCTCACCGTATACCTCGGCGTCGGCAATTGCATCGGCGATCTGCTCTGCGAGCTTGTGGGCGGATGCTTCGAGTTCGCTCGGTTGCCGCGCGAGCAAGCGCAGCGTCGGCACGCGCGTGTACGCCGTGGCCGGGTCGCGATACAGCCGCAACGTCGCTTCCAACGCCGCGAGCGAGAGCTTGTCCGGTCGAAACGTACGCGCTAGCGGATTGGCACGCATGGCGGCGACCAGATCGGCCCGCCCGATGATGATGCCCGCCTGTGGGCCGCCGAGCAGCTTGTCGCCGGAGAAAAGCGTGACGTCGGCACCGTCGTTGATGCTGTCGGCTATGTTCGGCTCGTCCCAATCCTCTGGTCCGGGGGCGGCGTCGGTATCCGCATCCGTGTCGGCGTCAGCCGCGTCTTCGTTCGCCGTCTCGATCGGTTCCGGCCAGCCGAGTTCGGTCGAGATCAGCCCGCTTCCCAGGTCGTCGATCACGAGCAGGTTGTGCCAACGGGCCAGCTCGACAAGTTCGCTCAACGGCGTCGACTCCGTGAAGCCGACAATGCGATAGTTGCTGCAATGCACGCGAATGAGCAGCGCCGTCTGATCGTTGATGGCGCGCTCGTAATCGCCGATACGCGTGCGGTTCGTTGTACCAACCTCGACCATGCGGCAGCGCGCCGCGGCCATGATGTCGGGCATGCGGTACGAGCCGCCGATCTCGACGAGCTGCCCGCGGGAGACGATCACCTCGCGACCTTCGCCGAGCGTGTTGAGCGCGAGGTACGTGGCAGCGGCGTTGTTGTTGACGACCAGCGCGTCCTCGGCGCCGGTCAGTTCGCACAGCAGATCGCGGACGTGGTCGTGCCGACTGCCGCGTTCGCCCGTGTTCAGGTCGAATTCGAGGTTGCAGTACCCGCCGGCGATGTCGTTGATCGCCTCGACCGCCT
>JANQFV010000049.1 GCA_028277645.1 Phycisphaerae bacterium | reverse complement strand
TGAACGCCGCCAGCCCCGTCGCTACACCGTGTACGAGCGATTCCGCCGCGTCTGACAGCAACGCGACCGAACTCGTCAGGTACCACGCGGTCAGCTTGCCAACCAGCATCAACACCGATGCCGCCAGGCTGATCAGCACGACGGTCTTGCGGGGATTGTGTGTGGTGACGTTCATGGCCATATCCGGCACACCGCGCGGCAATATAGCACGCCCGCAGAGCGCTTTCATGCCGGCCGCTGGCGATCACGACAAATCCGACTGTTTTCGCGTTAGGTCGTGGATCGCTACGCGTTTACACGTAACAGCGGAGGTATTCGTTCCTGCGGCCTGCCGAGGCAGGTACAGTGCTGCTGTTCCTGGACTGGGGCCCAGGGGTCTGCAACGCTACGCGTCCACTTGCAGCAAGGGAAGTTCGCATGGCCACGATCTACTTTGTCACCAATCGCAATCCGGAACCCAACGTCAACAATCCCACCGACTTCGGTCCCCATTTCAGCGCCAAGGGCATCGACGACCTGCGCTTCGGAAAAGCGAACGTGACGGGCAGCGGTAAGAACTGGCGCTGGAAGCTCAAGGTCGCTAAAGAGAAGATCACCACCGTTAAACGCGAGCGCAAACTCGGCAGCCTGGAGATCTTTGGCGAATTGCAGGAGTCCATGAAGAGTGGCGTCGACACGCTCGTTTTCATCCACGGTTACAACGTGAGCTTCGGGGACGCGCTGATCAGCGCTGCGCAACTCATGGGCCGCTGGTCGGCGCACCCACTCAACATCGTGCTGTTTACGTGGCCGTCAGATGGTAACCTGCTCCGGCCGGACAAACTCAGAAAACTCTATGCCTATAAGAACGATCGCAGCGACGCCAAGGCCTCCGGGCCGGCCTTCGCCCGTGCCGTGCTGAAGGCCAGCGATTTCCTTCGCGAAATTACGCGCCGCGACGCGTGTGGCGCGAAGATCCACTTACTCGCCCACAGCATGGGCAATTACGTGCTGCGCAACGCCGTGCACGAGGTGCGCAAACACATCACCGGGCAGTTGCCGCGCGTGTTCGAACAGGTTTTCTTGATGGCCGCCGACGAAGACCATGATGCGTTCGAGCACGACCACAAGTTCAAGGTCCTGCCGCAGCTGGCGACAACGGTCAACGTCTACTACAACCACAACGACGTGGCACTTGTCATCTCGGATAAGCTGAAGTTCAACCCCGCCCGCCTTGGTTCACAGGGGCCGCAGCACCCCCGCAACGTGCCCGGCAATGTCAACCTGATCAACGCGAGCGAGGCGCTGCGCACGGAGAAGCCCTACGACCGCACCGGGCACGGGTACTTTGCCGGCAGCGCGCGGGTTGCTTCCGACGCCATTCAGGTGCTGAACGGCATCGACCCCGATGAAATCGACCGCCGCCGCTACATTCACTCACTGAATCAGTACGTGCTACTCTGATCTGAAATCGTCAGGTGCTGGTGAGTTCTGCCAGTCGCGGACACTCGCTGCGCAGCAGGGAGTACATCACCTGGTCGATGTACTCCCCGTTGATGAAGCCCTGTTTGCGCATCGTGCCCTCGAACTGATAACCGCACTTTTCCGCAATCCGGCGTGACGCAATATTGCTTTTACCGATCACCAGTTGCAGCCGCTCGATGGGCTTGGCCTCGAACAGGTACGCCGACATCAGCCGCAGTGCCTCGGTCCCTACTCCTTGTCCGCGATCCTCGCCCCGGAAGATCCCGTAGCCGATCTCGTAGCCTTCATCAAACCGGCGGTTTTTGAAGAACCCGATCATCCCCAGCCGACGGTGCTGCTTGTCCGTAATCAGCAGACGGCCCTCGTGTTCCTCCCACCAGCCGTTCTCCTGGAACTTCTTTTTCTCCGGCGGTATGGCCAGCAGGCGGCGACCGAGAAACTCGCCCCGCTCCTTGAGGTTGTTCGCGAGGTCGAAGCAGGTGCCAATATCGTCTTCGCGAAACGGACGCAGGATGATGTTCCGACCTTCGATCATGGTGTACCTCGCACCGGGCCGTGGCGCTACTCCCCGTTCTCTAATCGGCGGATCTTGATGTTGCGGTACCAGACTTTGTCGCCGTGATCCTGGAGCACGATATGGCCGTCACGACGCTGTCCATATTCGGGCCATACCTTGAATTTGCTGTTAGCGACGCGCTCGGCCCAGTCGTCGGTGCCCAGCTCGTACTCGACGATTTTCACTCCGTTCAGCCAGTGTTCGATAAGTGCTCCCCGCGCCACGATGCGGGCTTCGTTGAAGAAGCCAACGGGCTGCGCAATGTCACGTATCGGAGCGTACAGACCGTAGTTCGAACCCGCCGACGTCAGCACGTTCCGCCCGTCCGGGTGCTCCGCGTTATCGAGCACCTGCATTTCCGGACCCGTTTCCCACGGTGGCCCGACCGATTCGTCCACGCGATAGAAGATACCGCTGTTCCCGCGCGGGCTGATGCGCCACTCCAGCGTCAGCTCGAAATCCCCGAACGTCTCTTGCGTGATGATGTCCCCGCCGCGCCGCGTGTGAGCCAAGCAGCCATCACGAACGGTCCAACCGCGCTCCGGAAACTCTTCTTTGCCGTAGCCTCGCCAGCCCTTGGTACTTTCGCCGTCAAACAGCAGTCGCCATCCCGCTTCGCGCTCGGCAAGCGTAAGGAAATTCTGCGGTGGTGCCACTGGCGGATCAGTGATCTCCGCCCGCTTGTCCGCCGGGATGGCCAGCAACGTGTACCACGCCTCCGTCGACCACGGCCGCTTACCATTCTCTGACACAAAAGGCGTCAGCAGCCGAATGTACGTGACTTTGTTCCGGCTCAGCCTCGGAATCCGCAGATGCACACGCTTGCGATCAGCGGAGACGCTCGCCGCGGCAACGTCCACCGTCTTTCCATCCCGCAGCGGCGCGACCCCTTGCGCGTGGTTGAAGGGCCACTGCTCGATTTTGTAGCCGTCCGAATCCCAGCCGACGCGCGGGTCGAGCGGCTGCGTGAACTCGATTTCGAACCCGTCCGTAAGTGCTCGCACGGCCTGCATCTCAAAGACGGAAGCGCCCGCCGCGGGCTCTAGCGTCGCATCCTGACTTTGCCCGAATCGGAATACGCACCCCTGTCGCCGCCCGTGTATCGTTTCTACGTATACGCGCTTGTCCTCAGTCGGCGTGCTGATGATCAGGTTGTCAGGATAGTGGTCATCGTTCAGCGGAACCACGTCGCGCGACACATAGTCGTTCACACCATCCGGCACCCACGCAACCGCTGGCGGCTTTGCAGCGCCCGAAACCGACATATCCACGACATAGCTGTTCTCGAAGCGCAGATCATCGGCTGGCGTGGGCGCGGCCGCCTCAAATCCAACGCGAAATCCCGGGTGCGGCTCGCCCTGCGGCACCCCGTCACCAGGAAGACCGCGCCGGAGCGGCTGGATCACGCGCTTGTTACCCGCCGCCAGGTGTCCCTTGAGTCGCGGGTTGTGCATGAGAAATTCGGCCGGCACGACTTTGAAATCTGCATCGTCTGCCGCCGTCGGCGGTTTCCACCGCAACGCCAACCGTTTGCCGCCGCCCGCGTCAAAGTGCAGGATGCGGAATCCGTGACGGCCTTTGGGCAGATCGATCGTACCTTCCTTGGCGATTGCTCCGTGTAGCCCGTCGTTGTCGACCACCACCTGCCCCCGCACCCACAACCGCGCTCCATCATCGCTCAGCAGTTGAAACGTGTGGCGGCCGGCGCTCATGACACGGATATACCCACTCACGTCCGTGACGAAGTTGTTCTCCAGCGAACCGAAGGACTCATCTTCGCCCAGGTCGATCGTCTTCACGACGCGAAAGTCATTCGGTAACTCGCCCGGCGCGATCTCCGGCACCGCGTGCAGTTGCTCGGCCACCTGATACTGACGCACGAGCACGCCCGGCGCGATCGCGCGCTGTTGGCCGGCGGCTACGGCAACGGACGAAAGCGAAATCGTCAGGACGAAGATTCCACGCATGATGCACCTCGCTCTGTTTCTCCGCTGAACTACTGGCGACACTTATCCCAGGGTTGAGACAAAGCATACGCCCGGCGGCTTGTGTCGCAAATCGGATCCACGCTCGTCGTTAAGACGGCGCTAGGAACAACAGGGCCGACCCAACGACCGCAGCAACTGTCCCGACAATCGCACGTGGGCCAATCCGCTCCCGGTGCACGTACGCGGAGAAGGGCAGGATAAACACCGGCGTCAGCGAGCACAGCGTCTGAGCCACGCCGACCGGCGTCCGGTCCGCCGCCATAAGTGACATCCACACGCCCAGATAAGGCCCGAAAACCGCCCCGGCACCAATGAGCAGCCAGCCGATAGCGATGGTTCGCGACGGGGTCGCGGCTTCTGTCCGGCCGCGCCGCCGTGCCTGCCACCGCCACACCAGGATCGGTAACATCGCCAGTCCGGCAAACGCCATACGCACCAGCGTGGCACCAAGTGGAGCCAGGCGTGGGGTGTCGTCAGTCCAGCCGTGTCCCATGCCTTGCTTACTCAACAGCAACCCGCCGGCTTGACACGCCGCCGCAACGAACGCGAGCAGCAGGCCGGTTACGTAATGCCGTGGTCGGCCCGGTGCGTCTGCCTCCGGTCGCTCCAGCACAACACTCGCCACACCTGCGATCGTCAGCCCCATGCCGAGCCACGCGATCGGTGCGAGCGTCTCGCTCAACGCCACAAAACCGAACAGCGCCGCGAATAGGGGAGAGGTCGTCATTACCAGCAGCGCCAACCGCGGTCCGATCTGAACGAACGAAATCAGCAGCGCCTGATCGCCGATGGCCAGCCCTACAATACCCGACGCGCCCAGCAGCATGATCTGTGCGGCAGTGCCGTCCGGCCACCATGCGCCGTGAAGTATCCAATGCGTCAGCGCCAGCAACAGGATCGCCAGCATTATGCGACCGGTGTTCACCACCGTTGAACCGAGACGCTTGCTGGCCGCCGTGAAGAACAACGCCGTGCCGGTCCACAGGACCGACGTCGCCACTCCCGCGGCGGGACCGATATATGTGTCCAGTTGCTCAACCATGCGGCGGTATCTTAGGCGTTACGATTCGTTTGTCGCGACCCGTGTGTTAGGATGGTTGCGCCGATGTCTGATACCCAATCCACCACGGTTTCCTGGATGCTGCGGGCCGCCGCCAAGGGCGATCCCGCGGCCGCCCGCGAGTTGCTCCCGATGGTGTACGAGGAGCTGCGTCGTCTCGCACGCGCACGCCTGAAGCATGCCGCCCCCGGTCAGACCCTTCAGCCCACGGCCCTCGTTCACGAAGCCTACCTGCGCCTCGTCGGCGATGAAGATCCAGGCTGGGACGGTCGCGGGCACTTCTTCGCGTCCGCGGCGCGGGCCATGCGCGACATCCTCGTGGATCAGGCCCGCCGCAAAGCCGCACTCAAACGTGGTGGAGATCGTAAGCGTGTTGCAGTAGAGCACGCCGAACCGGTCGCGCAGCCCTTGTCCGACGACATCATCGCGGTCCACGAAGCGGTCGAGCGTCTCGAACAGGACGACCCCCGCAAAGGACAGATCGTGAACCTGCGCTACTTCGCGCAGTTCACGACCGCCGAGACGGCCAACGCACTCGGTTTATCGGTCGGCACCATCGAACGCGAGTGGCGTTACATTCGTGCTTGGCTCAAACGCGAGCTAGCCTCCCGCTCGACCGACTGACAATATCCGACGGAAATGTGAGCCCGGCGGAGTCTGCACTTGACGACATGTGCAGAATGCTGTGGGACAATGGCGCAGGTTACACCGCGTGATTTGCGGATTGTCCTCTGCGGGCCGCACGGTCGCGGTGCGCTCGCGTCGTCGCGCCCCCCGGAGTCGAGGCCATGAGTGAGGCCCAGCGCCAACGCGCTGAAGCGCTGTTCCATCACGTCGTTGAGCTGCCGCCCGACGACCGAATGTCCTATCTCGACCAGCATTGTGACGACGACGGCATCGTGCGCGCGGAGGTTGAGTCGCTCCTGGCGTACTATGATGATGGCACGGTTACCTCGCTCGGCGTCGAAGCCCTGACTGACCGCGACGAAACCGAACTCGTCGGGCACTGCATCGGTCCGTATAAGCTCACGCAACTGCTCGGGGAAGGGGGGTTCGGCGCGGTTTACCTCGCTGAACAGGAAGAGCCCGTCAAGCGCGAGGTCGCACTGAAGATTATCAAGCTCGGCATGGACACGCGCCAGGTGATTGCCCGCTTTGAGGCGGAACGCCAGGCATTGGCCATGATGGAGCACCCCAGCATCGCCCGCGTGCTTGACGCCGGCGCGACCGATTCCGGCCGTCCCTATTTCGTGATGGAACTGGTGCGCGGCGTGCCGATCACAGAGTACTGCGACGAGCGCCGGCTGCCGGTCCGCGAGCGATTGCTGCTGATCAACCAGGTCTGTCGCGCCGTTCAGCACGCCCACCAGAAAGGTATCATCCACCGGGACATCAAGCCCTCCAACGTCCTGGTGACGCTGCACGACGGGCGCCCCGTGCCGAAGATCATCGACTTCGGCATTGCCAAGGCCACCAAGCAGCGCCTCACGGACGGCACGCAGCTTACCGAACTCCGCCAGTTCATCGGCACGCCGCAGTACATGAGCCCCGAACAGGCGGAGATGTCCGAGCTCGACATCGACACGCGCAGCGACATCTATTCGCTGGGCGTGCTGCTGTACGAACTGCTGACTGGCACGACGCCATTTGAGTCGTCGCGCTTTCGCAGTGTCTCACACCCGGAGATCCAGCGCATCATCCGCGAAGAGGATCCGCCCGTGCCGTCATTGCGCGCCGTCGAGCCGGACGCGCTCCGCCGCGCCATTCGCGGCGATCTCGACTGGATCGTCATGAAGGCGATCGACAAAGACCGTACCCGTCGCTACGAAACCGCGGCGAGTCTCGCCTCAGACGTTGAGCGTCACCTTAACCACGAACCCGTCGTCGCCGGGCCGCCCCGTGCGACCTACAAGTTCCGCAAGTTCCTTCGCCGGCACCGCGTGGGTGCGTTGGCGGGCTCGCTCGTTGCGCTGGCCCTTATCGCGGGCTTCGCGTTGGCGATGGTCGGCTTCGTTCGCGCGCGGAACGAACGCGATCTCGCCGACGCCGAAAAGGCCCGTGCTCAGGCCATGAGCCGCTTTTTCCAGGAGATGCTGGCGTCAGCCGACCCGCTGCAAATGCGCCAGTTGGCAGCGTTCGCACTGGATGACAACGTGGTGACGCTGCCCGCTGCGCATCTCGAGCGTGACGTCTCCGTCGCGCAGATGGTCCGTCGCGCGGGCGCGCGCATCGACACGACGTTCGAAGGACAGCCGATTCTGGCGGCGACCGCACACGAGACCGTTGGCATGACATTGCGCGGCCTGGGCCTGTTCGCAGAAGCCGAACCACATCTGCGGGCCGCACTGGATGCACGCCACGAAGCGCTCGGACACTACCACCCGGACACACTCCGTTCGGCGCTGGCACTCGGCGTCGTTCTGCGCGATCAGGGCCGGCCGGCAGACGCACTGCCGCTCGTCGAACGCGCCTTCGATGGCATGATTCGCGAGTACGGCGTTGACGATCCGCGCTCGCTGAGCTGCTCCACGATCATGGGCACCGTCTGGGCGGATCAGAATGCGTATCTCGAAGCCGACATTCGCTACTTCCGCGCCCTCGAAGGTCAGAAGAAGGTACTGGGGCCAGAGCATCGCGACACGCTCGTCACAATGTGGCATTGGGCGGTCGCACACCTGGCGCAAGGAAAGCTCAACGAGGCGGAGCCGCTCGCTCGCGATGTGTATGAAATCGCCGCGCTTACGCTCCCGCCGGACGACAGCCTGAACATCCTCTCCAAGCCGCTGATGGGGTGGTGGTACCTCGCGCAGCACCGGTACGCCGACGCAGAATCCGTCATGCGGCCCGGCGTGGAGCAATGCCGCCGCATTCTCGGTTCGTCGCATCCATTCACGTATCTCACGATGCAGGGCCTCGCCCGCTCCTTGCAGGGCCGCGAGCATCAGGACGAAAAGGAACGCTTGCAGGAAGCCGCGCTCGAGGGCTTGCTGGCCACCCGCGGACCGTTCCACCGCCACACGATCGCGACCATGACCGACTTCGCCCGTTGGCTGGACGCCCGCGGTTCGCACGCGGCGGCGGAGAAGTTCTACCGCCGCCTGGTCGACACGGCGCGCGCCAGCTTCGGCGAACGCGCTGCGCCCACACTTGCTGCCATGCAGAAGCTGGCCCAGTTCCTGGAGCGGAAGGGCGCTTTGGACGAGGCCGCCGACGTGCTGCGGACCCGCTACGAGATTCAGCTCGCCGCCAGCGGACCGCGGGGCTTCGTGAGTATGAGCGCCCGTGACGAGTTCGCCCGGGCGCTCGTCCGCATGGGCAAGATCAACGCCGCCCGTGACATCACGCGCGAATTGCTCGAGCTGACCGCCGAGCAGGTCAAGAACCTGCCGAACAACGCGCTCGCCGCCAACAACCTCGCTTGGTATCTGGTTGTGTGCGTGCCGGCCGACATGCGCGATCCGAACCGCGCGCTGCCGCTGGCCGAGCGCGCGGTAGAACTGTCTGGCAACCGCAGTTCGCCCGTCCTCGATACGCTCGCGATGACCTACTACCGCCTCGAACGATTCCAGGAGGCGGCCGATGTGCAGCGCCGCTCGCTTGAGCTGCTCCAGCCGGCGTTCGCTCGTGATTTGAATTACGGCGCCAATCTCGTCCGCTACCTGCTCGCCACCGGCGATCGACAGGCCGCCGACCTGTACGTCGAGGAGTCGATCGAACGCTACCGCGATGCGCTCGGCGATGATCGTCCGCTGCTTGCCCAGGAGCTGCGCCAGGCCGGCGTCACGCTCGCCGGCGCCGGACATTACGAACTGGCCGAGGCCTTGCTCACCGAAGCGCTCGAGCGACTTCGGGCGCTACACGGCGAACAGCACGATCAGGTCGCCCGCACGTTGCACGAGCTCGCCACGCTCTACACGCAGTGGGACAAGTACAGTCAGGCCGTCGCCCCCTATCAGCGGGCCATCGACATCCAGCGCGAACTGCTGGGCGACGAGCACCTCGTCGTCGCCGAGCTGTCGTCCGCGCTCGGTAATGCCCTGCGCACCGCCAGGCAGCTCGAACAGGCCGAAACCGTGCTGAGCGGTGCGCTGGACACCTATCGACGGCTCAACATTGACTCCATCCCGGCGGCGTTGCGGCTGAAACGCAACCTGGCGGACACGCTCATCGGTCTCGATCGCCTGGACGAGGCCGCGCCCCTGATCCGCGACGCACTCGCAGGCAGCTACGCGATCTACACGGATGAGCACGAGGACACGGCATTGGCCATGCAGGTCATGGGTGAGCTGCTCGTCGCTCAGGGCGAACTCGCCGAGGCCGAGCCGATGCTCCGCGAATGCGTGGCCAGCCTCACGCGTCTCAGTTGGGACGCCCACGAGCAGTGGCGTGTGGCCGCCGCGAACGGCGCGCTCGGCCACTGCCTGCTGCGCCTGGGTCGCTTCGCGGATGCGGAATCGTTGCTGCTCGATTGCCGCGCGATGCTGCACGACTGTAAAGGTGAGGAGTTCCGCGGCACCTGTCTCGCCGGCCAGCGTCTGGTCGAGCTCTACGACGCCTGGGGCAAGCTCGAAGAGGCCGCCCACTGGCGCGAACGCGTCGCCGAAGGCTACGAATCCCCCGACCAATCCATCCTAATCGCCCCCTCCGGCGCCTAACGCATTCATGGACTGCGTTCAGCAGACCCGTAGCGGCCGACGCCCCCGTCGGCCGCAGACCGCTGGCTGGCAAAGCTCGAATCAAAACTCGGCCGCCCACTAGGCACGATGAAGCGGACCACCAGACGCAAATCACGTCGGCGGAGGCACCACTAAATGGTGGCTCTCCCGGTTTGTCCTATTCACCGACCGTGTCCATGACGTAGTTCAAATGGGTTGCGAAAGCGGCGATTGCGCCTGAGGAAGTGCGCCATTCACTGATGGGTTCCCCGTCGGTCTCCGGCTCGGTGGATCGTGTTCTTCTCTCTGGGGCGGCAATGTGGGGACCCTCTAACCCTGCCTGTGGGAAGCGTCCCGGCCAGAGCATCGTGTTCTGCACGTAAACTGCGTCCATATCTCTGTACGCAATCCATGACAACGACATCTTCATTGAGAGCCATTCACCTCTTACATCTACAAGAAATGCCGCACAGGAATATCCGCTCAGTAGATGAGAACACGCAGATTGCCATTGTCGATAGTAATTCGCTGGCCTCCAGTACTTGGTTGGAATCACTATTTCCTCATGGTAATCCGCGATTGTGATCAACGCCCATGTATAGTCTGGACCAATGCCTTCTGGCAAGGTTCGGGCACGATGGTCAAACTCGATCCTCATGCTCATGGTCCTATGCGGGCAGTCAAGTTCTCGTTGTATGTTCCAAGCCGGTTACCCTTGCGATCAAACATCTTCCAAGTTCCGCCACGGTGTTGATCTACATCAGGCGTGATGTAGCGACTGCCTTTTCGGTAAACGGGCTGTCCATGCGAAGTGAAAGGATAGTCCTTTACCCGCTTGTACTTCAGTGACCGCGCCAGATCGTCCCAAGAGCATGCGTTGTGAACCCATAGTTTAGCAGCTGAAACGAAGTAGGTGTGATCCTTGTGAACCTCAAGGTTGTAGACTGTTTCCGTACCGGGACGCGGCTTGATACCCGCAACTGTTGCCGTGCCATCGAGCGTCCGCAGTTTCTCACCGGGTTTCAAGTCGCCTGCGGGTACCCATCCTCCACGATCCACCGACCAAAGCGGGTGACCTGCGGTTGTCCCGATGGGTTCATCAAGTCCTTCAATCGAGAGCTCAATCACCTTCACATTCGTTGTAACGAATTTCCCAGTCACCGGACGCGTGCCGGGCTTGTCGGTTTGCTCAATCTGAGGACAGGATTCGATTGCGATCACTTTGGCTTCACCGGCAACGCCCATCTCCGGTATCAGAAGGTCAACATTGCCGCCGACCTTTGCGCCGGTGAAGTCGATCCAAGGCAAGGGGCGCAGCAACGTGATGTCGCATCGTCCACCATGCGACAGGGCGATTGTCAGTTTGATTGTCCGCCACTTATCCGGTTCGATTACGTCGTAATCGTCCGGGAAGGGCGATTGCATAGTTGGCGTGGATCGGACAAAGTGTGTCTGCTGGCGATCGTATTCGGTTTGGGCGACGGCGATTTCTGCGAACAACGCGAGGGCAGCAATCGTTACGACGGCGGAGTTCTTGAGCGTCATCTATCGACCTCCCGGTACAAAAGCCAAGGGACTCGCCCACCAAGCGAAGTTCCCTGGATGATACCAGACGCGCCGATTGGAACAAGTGCGGTGGACCACGTGTGGGCAAGAATAAAGAAGTCCTAGACTGGGGCCTAAACCGGAACAGCTACCCTTTATTCGTGCCATCCCCTCGCGGGAAGAACCCATTGCCGCCACTGCCATCGCTACTCCACCCAGCTCCCCACTACCCCCCCATCTTCCGCTCCACACGCGCCACCGCTGCCCGGGCCTCCCCGTACTGCGGGTGAACCGCCAGCGCGTCCTGGTAGAACTGCAGCGCCTGAATCAGATCACCGCCGTGCTCGTAGAGCCGCCCCATCGTGAACAGCACGCTCACATTCCGCGGTTCGACCCGCAGCGCGACCTCCAGTAACTGCCGCGCCGCGCCCATGTTCCCCAACGCCGCGTCCACCTGCGCCGCATCCCGCAACGCGTCGACATTGTCCGGGACATGCTCCAGCACCTGCTTGAACTGCTCTTTCGCCTCCGCGTAATTACCCGTGTTCATCAGGTGCGTCGCAAACTTCCGGCGATTGTCCCAATCGGTCGGCGCCACCTCCAACGCCCGCCGAAATGCCGCGGTTGCCTCCTCGTGCCGCCCCTGATCCACCAGCGTCGAAGCCAGATGGACGTGGAACCGCGACGCTTCGGGCAGCGCATCCAGCAGTTCCCGCAGCATCGCCTCCGTCGCCGCATGATCGCCCGACTGCTGCAACAACGGAAAGTCCCGCGCCATCAACCGGAAATACTTCGCGTAATCGGCCGGGTTCTTACCCGTCGGCTCGAAGCGCTCGATCTCCGGAACACCCTCGTCAATCATCTCCGAACGCCCGCCCGCGTATCCCAACGACTCCAACTGCGCTTGCGCAGCGGCGTCAAGCGTCGCCGACGAATCCTCCAGCGACGGCGGCGGCGGTGCATCCGAGATCAGGTCATACATCGCCTGGCGCAAGCCGGCACCGACCTCCGCCTGCGCTGCGATCAGATTCGATGTCTCGCCAGGATCTTCCGGCAGGTGATATAGCTCCGGCTTCGGCGCCAGCACATACTTCCACTCCTGCGTCGTCCAACTGCGCAGCAGTGACACGCCATACTCAACATGCGCGTTGATCGACTCCGCATAGCCGGCGAGCTCGAGCGACTCCGTCTCTCCGTCGATTAACGGCGTCAGACTCACACCCTGCGCCTGCTCCCATTCCTCCATCCCCAGCAGCGCCAGAATCGTCGGCGCGACATCAATCGTCCGCACATTGTCCGCAATCGTCCGCGGCGTTCTGATCCCGTCCGGCCAGCGCACGATCAACGGCGCGTGCAGCGTGGTCTCATACAGGAAGTACGTGTGCCGCAATTCGCCGTGTTGGTCGAGTCCTTCGCCATGATCCGCGACCACCACCACGATCGTGTCATCCTCAATCCCCAGTGCCCGCAGCTTCGCGATCAGCCGCCCAACCTGCTCATCAACGAAGTTGATCTCGTCGGCGTACGCCTCGGGCGACTCGACATCCGGATGACGCTGCGAAACATACGGATGGTGTGGGTCATAGAAATGCACCCACAGGAAGAACCGGTCCTCGGCCATCTCTTCCAGCAACGTGATCGCATCATCGCAAACTTCGTCGCCACGCCGTTCTGCCGCCAGCGGATTCCCCGTCGCTGCCGGCACAACGTCGTGATACGTCTCGAACCCCTGATCCATCCCGAACTGCTGGTTGAGCACAAATGCCGCGATCGTGGCGGCTGTGCGGTATCCCTTATCGCGCAACGTCTCGGCGAGTGTGACATTCCCCGCCGCCAGCCGACCCGACCCGTTTATGCGGGCGCCGTGGGCGTAAGGGTAGAGGCTGGTCATGATGCTCGCGTGCGACGGCAGCGTCGTCGGCGAGCACGTCGTGCAACGCGTGAAGCGCACGCCTTCGCCGGCCAGCCGATCAATGTTCGGTGTCTCCGCGTGTAACGGGAACACCGGGTGGTCGTAGCACCCGATAAAATCGGCGCGCGTCGTATCGAGCGTGATCAGCAGCACATTGGCCGGTCCGGGCTGAGAGCTAAACACACCCGCGCTCTGTAGCGCGAGGCCGCCGCCGATCACGATCACAACAGCACCCGCGATCACCCACCCGCGCGGCGTCCGCCGAGCGGGTCCATGGGTGGCGTCACCACCGGACGCCTGTGTCTGTTTGGGAGATTTCCTGCTGGACATCCGGACCTTTCTGATCGTGTTGCACGCAGTTGCATCCCCGACCATTGTTCGAGCAGTATAGTCGCTGTCCGGCGCGTGCCACCAATGTCGTCGGACGATGACAGGCCTGGCTTTTCCCCCAGTTACCGGGCCTTCGCTCCGCCGGGTCGGGGCGCAAGCCGATACCGTTGATGATATGATGTGCGGCTCATTGGACATGGCGGAAGCCAGGCGTGGCGGGTCCCGCTTCCGGCGATAGCGCTGCTGGTAGTATTGCCACTTAATCGAGGTTGGTCGTGAACCACGCTAGCCGAGGATCGGATTCTTCGCCGACACATGCGCGGCCCGGCCCACAGCCGGGCGCTCGATGGCACCTGTGCTGCGTAGCCGTCGCTGTCATCGTGCTGTGTGCGGTACCGCCGGCGCAGGCGTATATCGGCCCCGGTGCCGGCTTCGCCGTCGGCACGACGCTGGCCACGCTCTTCCTGGCTTTCTTCTCGGCCCTCGGAGCGCTGCTGCTCTGGCCACTGCGGTCGTTCATCCGCTTTCTGCGACAACGCCGCGCGCACGCGAAAGCCCGCGTGAAGCGCTTCGTAGTTCTGGGCCTCGACGGCCTGGAACCCTCGCTCGTCGAGCGCTACATGGACCAGGGCAAGTTGCCCAACTTCTCTCGCCTGCGCGAACAGGGCACCTATCGTCACCTGGGAACCACCGCGCCAGCCATGACGCCCGTCGCCTGGTCATCATTCCTCACCGGCTGCAATCCGGGCAAGCACAACGTCTTCGACTTCCTCACCCGCGACAAACGCACCTACCTGCCGACGCTGTCGTCTGTGCAGATCAACCCACCGCGAAAGACCCTGAAATTCGGCAAGTACCGCATCCCCATCGGCAAGCCCGACATTCGCCTGCTCCGCAAGGGCAAGCCCTTCTGGAACATCCTCGGCGAGCACGGCATCTTCTCCAACATCATCCGCATGCCGATCACCTTCCCGCCCGAAGGTTTCCACGGCGTGCTGCTCTCGGCGATGTGCGTGCCCGATCTGCGCGGCAGCCAGGGTACCTTCTCGTACTTCACGACGAGCACCTCCGCCGACGAGGAGCACATCGGCGGCGAACAGACCGTCGTCCAACGCAACGGCGACACCATCAAAGCTGAGCTCATCGGGCCCGCCAACACGATGGTCGCCGCCGGCGGCATCATGAAAGCCCCATTCGAGGTGCGTATCACCGGCCCCGACAGCGCCGTGCTCAAACTCGGCGGCGAAGAGCACCGTCTCACGCGCGGTAAGTACACCTCGTGGGTCCCACTGTCATTCAAGGCCGGCCTGGGCATCAAGGTGAAGGGCATCTGTCAGTTTCTGCTGATCGAAACCGAGCCCGAGTTCAAGCTCTATGTCACCCCGCTGCAGATCGATCCCGCCAGCCCCGCGATGCCGATCTCGCACCCCAAGGTCTACGCTACGTATTTCGCAAAGCTGATCGGCCCTTACGCAACGATGGGACTCGCCGAAGACACGTGGGCGCTGAACGCGAAGATCCTCGACGACGAGACGTTCCTGCATCAGTGCGACGAAGCTGATGACGAACGCATCAAGATGTTCTTCGACGCGCTCGAAAAGACGCGCAGCGGCTTCATCGCCTGCGTTGTTGATGGCCCCGATCGCATTCACCACATGTTCTGGCGCTACGAGGACGAGAAACATCCGGCCCACAACGGCCAGGGTGGCCGCGAACGCCGCGATGCGATCGAGCAGATGTACCTTCGCATGGACGAGCTCGTCGGCAAGACCCTGGCGCAGTGTGACGATGACAACACCATGCTCGTCGTCATGTCCGATCATGGTTGCGCGTCGTTCCGTCGCGGCGTCGACTTGAACAACTGGTTGATCAACAACGGCTACATGAAGCTCAAGCCCGACGGCGCTGGCAAGAAGTACCTTCAGGGCGTCGACTGGTCGCAAACCAAGGCATATTGCGTCGGACTGACCGGCATTTTTCTGAATCTAAAGGGCCGCGAAGGACAGGGCATTGTCGAGCCGGGTGAAGCCGCCGCGCTGCGCGCCGAGATCGCCGAGAAGCTCAACGGACTGAAAGACGACGCTACTGGCGAAGTGGCTATCAACCGCGCGTTCGACGCGCATCAGATCTATCGCGGCCCCTACAAAGACGAAGCGCCGGACTTGGTCATTGGCTACAATAAAGGGTACCGCGTGAGTTGGGAGGCGGCGCTCGGCCAGCCGACCGACGCCCTCTTCCATGACAACCTGAAAGCGTGGAGTGGGGATCACATCATCGATCCCCGGCTGGTGCCCGGCGTGCTGTTCTCCAATCGAAGGATCGCGGAAGAGAGTCCCCACATTACCGACCTCGCGCCGACTGTGCTCGATATGTTCGGCGTCGAAGTCCCGGGGAACATGGATGGCAAGCCGCTCAACGTGGCCGGCCCCGACGGCGTCGTGCATGCCACGGACAATGCGGCCGAAACCGGGAAGACGGAGGCGGCCTAGCCACTGTACTGCGGAGGGAACCGCTTGAGCGTCGAGCCGCGCGAAAGCGGACGAGGACTGATGCGATGTTGAAGTTGCAGCGAATTACCCTGATGACCGTCGCCGCGGCGCTACCCGTGGTCGCGACGATCTCGCTGACCTCCTGCCAGACGCGCGAAAGCAACCACCCGCGCGTCGTCGTGCTGGGCTTCGATGGGTTCGATCCACGTCTTTGCGAACGCATGATGGATGCAGGCGAGTTGCCCAACCTGGCCAAGCTCCGCGACGGCGGCGGCTACAAACCGCTCGGCACCGCCATCCCGCCCCAGAGCCCCGTCGCGTGGGCGTCGTTCATCACCGGCGGAAACCCCGGTATTCACGGCATCTACGACTTCATTCACCGCGATCCCATGCCGGAAGATCCCGAGTCGGCCTTCGAACCCTACTACTCCGCTGCTCGAACGCTGCCAGGCGCCGGCGCCTGGGAGATCGGCGACCACAAGATCCCGCTGACCTTCTGGCCCTTCAATCATGACGGCGGCGGCACCGAGCTCATGCGCGAAGGCACCGCTTTCTGGGAGTACCTCGACCGCGCCGGCGTACCGATCTGGCTATACGACATCCCGGCCAACTACCCGCCCAGCCCGTCCAAGTACGGAAATCTAAAGTGTCTCGCCGGCATGGGCGTGCCTGATCTGCTCGGTACGTACGGCACGTACCAGTACTTCTCGAAGAGCACGTATCGCCAGCGCATGGAATCCGGCGGTATTCGCAAGCCGCTGATCTTCAAGCGCGACGTGGCCAAAGCCAAGCTGACCGGTCCGCCGAACACGCTACTCAAAGAGCCCCAAGACGCCGAGATTGAGTTCGAGGTCTATCGTCACCCCGACCAGCGCATGGCCCGCGTCGAGATCCAGGACCAGACGCTGATCCTCCAGGAAGGTGAATGGAGCGATTGGGTACCCGTCAGCTTTGCGCTCGAGATGCCGCCGTTCCTGCCGAGTGAATCGGCCAACGGCATCGTGCGCTTCTACCTCCAGCAGGTGCGCCCGGACTTCAAGCTGTATGTTTCACCCATCAGCGCCGACCCGCGCAATCCCGGCGAGATGCAGATCACCGAGCCGCCGGAGTTTCTGGAAGACATCGCCGCAGAGGTGGGCCTCTGCTACACGACCGGCTTCCAGGAAGAGTTCAACGCGATCAAGAACGAGGTACTCAACGAAGAGGAATACTTCAAGCAGACCAACGACGTCTTTCACGAGCGGCTCGAGCTGCTCAAGTACGCCGTCCGTCATTACGAAGACGGCCTGCTGTTCTTCTACTTCTCCAGCACTGATCTTCAGGCCCACATTTTCTGGTGGGACTCGGATGAGGAGCACCCCACGCGCGAGCCCGACGTCGCCCAGCGCTACCACGAGGCGATCGTCGAACTGTACCGGACCATGGACGAGGTCGTCGGTGACATCCTCGAGCGCTTCGGCAACGAAGCGACGGTCATGGTCATGTCCGACCACGGCTTCTGCAATTTCAAACGCCAATTCAATCTCAACCGCTGGTTGCGCGACGAAGGCTACGTTCAGCCGCCAACGTGCAGTTCGCTGCTCAGCCCCGATGTGGACTGGAGTGCAACGAAGGCCTATGGACTGGGCCTGAACGGGCTGTACCTCAACCTGGAAGGCCGCGAGCGATTCGGCATTGTCACCGCCGAGGAGCAGGACGCGCTGATCGAAGAGCTGCGCACCAAGCTTCTGGCCATTACCGATCCAGATACTGGCCAGCCGGTGGTCAAGGAAGTGTACCGCGCGGACGAAGTGTACTCCGGCCCGTTCACCCACATCGCGCCGGACCTGATCGTGGGCTACTACCGCGATTACCGCGCCTCGTGGACCGGCATTCTCGGCGACATGACCGCGCCTGCTCTGACCGATAATGAGAATCAGTGGAGCGCTGATCACTGTATCGCTGCCGACGAGGTTCCGGGTGTCATTTTCGCGAATCGCCCGATTCGCCACCCGAATCCGTCTCTAATTGACATGGCCCCGACCATTCTGGAACAATTCGGGGTCCAGCCGCCGGACGATATGAAGGGCCGCAGCCTTTTCGCGGAGCTGCCGGTGGCACTAAGAAACTGAGCATCAGCACCGAGGAGCACGAGCCGTGGCGAAAGTGAAGATCGACGACAATCTCTACGACCGCGTGAAGAAGGTCGCCGAGATCGGCGGCTACTCGTCGGCCGACGAGTTCATCGTCCACATCATCGAGAAGGAGCTCGGACAGGTCGAATCGAGCAGCGATGGTGAGCAGGAGGTCATCGACCGCCTGAAAGGGCTGGGCTACCTCGAATAATCCGAACGCACACGCGCGGCGTCGAGTGTCCTGACGCCAAGCCTCCGCTCATCAGACGCGCGCGCCACTGTCGTGGCCGAACGCACCGGGAACAGTGCCCATGGCTGCCATCAACTGGCTGTTGATCAACGGAACAAACGCCGCCCGCTGGCTCGTCGACGTGCTCATCGACGCGCTGGCCACTGCTTGGGGATGGCTCGATCTGGTGTTACAGCCGATCCTGTCGACGTTGCTGTGGCTGCTCAACCCGGTCCTGACGATCGTCGGCAACGTGATCTATGCGCCCCTTGGTCTCATGCCGGCGTGGGTCGGACTGGTGCTGATCTCCGCGGTTGTCGGCGTGCTCATGCTGATCGGCTTCCGCTACACGTCGAATCAGGACGGCATCGGTCGCGCCCGCGACCGCATCACCGCCAACCTCCTTGCCCTAAAGCTCTTCAAGGACGATTTCGGCGTCGCGGTGAAATCACAACGCCGCCTGCTCGGCGCCCTGCTGAAGCTCCAGTGGTACATGCTGCGCCCGGTTTTCATCATGCTGTTCCCCATGGTGCTGATCCTGGCCCAGATGGGTCTGCGCCATCAATGGCGACCGCTCGAGCCTGGCGAGCAGACTTACGTCCGCCTCGATCTGGCCGACGAGAAGGCCAAGATCGACGAAGCGCGACTCGAAGACAGCCCGGGTATCGCCGAGGCGCTCGGCCCCGTTCCCGGCGGCGGCGAGCTGGTTTGGCGAATAGTCGCGGGCGAGGAGGGGCGCCACACACTCCGCTTCGCCGTCAATGATGCGGTCGTGGAGAAGGAGCTCGTCATCGGCGAACCGTTCGCGCGCGTCAGCGCCGAACGCCCCGGCTGGAATTGGACCTCTCAGATTCTGCACCCAGTCGAGTCACCCATCAGCGGCGACGCCCCCGTACGGCACGTCACGATCCAATACGCCGGCGTCGACTCCTGGATCTACGGCCCCAACTGGTGGATCCTGACGTTCTTCATCGTATCGATGGCGTTCGCGCTGATTTTCAAGCCGCTCTTCAAAGTCCGCCTGTAAGGAATCGACCCCAACACGTCATTCCGAGCGCAGCGAGGAATCTGGCTGCGACGTAAGAACGACGTCCAATCGCCGCTGACACTCCGCTCGCCCCCGCCGCCTCAGCTCGTGGTAATCACCGTCGTAGTGATCGCGGGGATGATCACAGCCATAGCGATTGCCGTCTGCGCCGCCTCAATTGCGGCCTTGGTCGCATCGCCGCTCAGCGCGCCTTCGGCAAGTTGCCTAATCCGCTGCTTCCGCGGCCGCAGTTCTTTCTTGGAGAACGGAATCCGCAGCAGATCCACGCTCTCCGCCAGCGCGACCAGAATCGCCGTTCGCGCATCGACGTTGCGCTTCTCGGTGAAGATCGCGTCGCGCGGCCGCTCGATCAGCGCCTTCTCCGGCCGCGGATCAACTTCCGGATAGAGCTTGCGCTTGTTGTCTTCGACCGCGATTCGTTCCGCCAGCACCAGTTCCGCCATCATGGCCCCAGCCCAGTGCGTACGTGTACATCGCGTCCCGGAGCAGAGTGCCCTTCTCATCGTGTAGCAGCAGGAGCAGAATTTCCTCTTGCAGCAAGAGCGGTTTCTCACGCGCTACCATAACTTCACTCCGGTCTTTGATGGATAGACACTACACTACCCGCGGATCGCCCACCGGGCGAGGTCCTTTATGCTCGGCGGCTTGCCCTGCATCAGCAAACCCACGCGCAGAATCCGGCCGGCTACCCAGACGCCCAGCAGCGTGAACAGCGCCACGCCAACGAGCCCGACCCACGGTTGCCACGCTGGGATCGACACCGGCGCCGCTTGGCGCACCAGCATCAGGATCGGCGTAAACGGCGGAATCAACGACATCACCGTCGCAAACTTACCATCCGGGTCCTTCAGCACCGGCAGCCAGCAGAACATCGGCAACATGATGAACAGGTACACCGGCATGACCAACGACTGCGCCTCCTTCAGATCGCTGCACGCTGCCCCCGCCGCCGTCAGTAACGCGCCGAACAGGAAGATCGCCGCCACCATGTAGATCAGGAACCATGGCAACAGCTCCCACGGAATCTCGTCGGCCACGTCGAACTGGAACGTCACCAGGACGCCGGCCGACATGTAGATCGCAAGCACCGTCAAGGAGACGCCGAGCGTGCCCACCAACTTCCCCAGCATGAGCTGGAAGGGACGAACGGACCCGAGCATCACCTCCGCGATACGCTGCATCTTCTCCTCGAGCACTGCGTTGATCAGCGGATTCACCGCCACCATGATCATCAGGAACATCAGCATCAGCGCGACCATGGGTATGCCAATCGCCCGCCCCTCGCTCGCCCGTTCCGCTTCCGCGACCTCCCCGGACGCGGCGTCGCGCGTGATCAGCCCCATCGGCTCGGCCCGAACCCAGTTGAATACGCCCTGCACGGTGGACTCGTCTACGCCCGCTTCGGCCAGCCGCAGCGTGCGAATCTGCCGATTCAGCGGTTGCGTGATCCAGTTACGCACGTCGTCCAGGGCGGCGTTCTCGGAGTGATAAGCAACGCCGCTGGACGCGGGGTCGTCGCCGCTGATGACCGCAGCGCCGATATCTACGAATGCGTGCAGCTCGCGTTCACGTACACGCTCGGATAGCGACAGACGCTGCGCAGCTGGATCGCCCACGTTAGGCGGAACCAGCTCGATCTCGTACGTGGGACCGACTTGCTCTCCGTTTTCCGGGTCGTACGCCTCGTGCTCGTTGTGCCATTCCGCGGCACCGACTATCGCCAATCCGATCTGGCCTGTCCGATCGACCACGGCGATCGTCTTGAACCGTGTATCGACCTGCGACTCAACCATCTTCTGCACGATGAGCCCGCCGCCCATCAGAACGGGTACCAGCGCGATCATTACAAAGAACGCCTTGCTCTGAACGGCAAGCTTGTATTCCCGCCAGGCCAGCAGCATCACCTTACGCATGATCGACCTCCCGCGCTTCCGGTCCGGCGATACGAACAAAGATGTCGTGCAATGAAGGCCGCGCGATCTCGAAGTGCCGCACACGCGTCCGGCTCATGATTTCCGCCAGTATTTGCTGCTCATCCGAGCCGCTGCTCATGCGCAGCTCCTGCAACTGGCCGTAGTTGTTCACCCGCTCCACGCCCGGCAGATCATTCAGCACGTCCCCGTTGCCGTCGATGCGCACCCGCACCGTGTCGGCTCCATACGTGTCCTGAATGTCCGCCAGCGTTCCGTCGAGCACCTTGCGGCCGCGGAAGATCATGAAGATGTAATCACACATGCGCTCGGCCACACTCATATCGTGCGTGCTGAAAATGATCGTTGTTCCCTGCGACTGCAACTCCAGGATCGCATCCTTGAGCACTTCAGCATTGACCGGATCCAGTCCGCTGAACGGCTCATCGAGGATGACGAGCTCCGGCCGCGACACGATCGTTGCGATGAACTGCACCTTCTGACTCATCCCCTTGCTGAGCGTTTCGATTTTCTTGTTCCCCCAGTCAGACAGATCCAGTTTCTCCAGCCAGCGGTCGACTTCGGCGTTGACGTTCTTCCCGTTCTTAAGCTGACCGTACAAACGCAGCAGGTCGCGCACTTTCATCTTCTTGTACAACCCACGCTCTTCGGGCAGATACCCCACGCGGTCCGTATACGCCTCCTGCCGCTCCTCGCCGAGCACAATGATCTGCCCCGTGTCGGCGTGCAGAATGCGCATGATCATTCGCAGTGTTGTGGTCTTCCCCGAACCATTCGGCCCGATGAAGCCGTACACACAGCCCTGCGGCACGACCAGCGAGAGATCATCCACCGCAGTATGCGCGCCGAACATCTTGGTGACGTAGTTCAACTCGACCGCGTTCATAGAGTTCCTCCACAGACCTCGCAGACGCAGCCAGCGTATCGAATAGGAAAGCGGCAGTGGGAAGCGTCACACACGTTGCGGCGAATCGTGACAACTACCCACAACCGCGTGTGCCGCCTGCCCGTATGACGACACTCGCGCGTAGCGTCGACCCCCCCGCGGCCGACGTGCTCTCGGCGTAAGTCCTGATCCCCCAACAGCGTCCTAGAGCTGAAAGTCCGCGTCCCCAAGCCCCGGATTCAACCGCAGATCCTCGCACCGATACTCCTCGACCAGCACCTCCCGTTGCGGGTCGGCGTACGCTTGCAGCATGAGCGGTACGAGCCGCTGACGGTCGAGGTGTACGATGAGTACCGCGGGTGACTCCGCGTCTGTCGGCGTGGAGGATTCTCGGACGCACTCCAGCACGAACGTGTCGCGCCCGTCGATGGTGCCGCCGCGTACCGGCCTCCACGCGAATTCCGCGCCGGTCGCCCCGCTGCTCTGCGTGATGATCCGTTGCAGCATCGCGCGAAACACATACTCGTCGATTGTGTACCGGCTTGCCTTGCGCGCGCGCTCGCCGCGCAGTTCGAGTTTGACCCGCGGCGCAACTGCCCGCGCCAGCAACCCGTTCGGCTCGACCAGCACTCGCTCCTGTCCTTCGTCTCCGACGTTACGCCCCTGAACGTATACCGCCCGCCGGATCTTGCCCGGATTCTCGACCCACTGCATATAGATGCTCAGCGGCGCGACGCGTACCCGCACATCGATCACTTCCGGCTTCTTCAGCCGGCCGTTCATCCGCTCGCACTTGGTGAACCGGCACGCGTAGTCATTGATCGTGTTGCATTGTTGAAGCGCTCGCTCCAGCAGTTCAGCCGGCGCAAGCTGTTCCGGGCTCGCAGCATGGGACGTCCGCGGCCGGTCCGCGCAGAGGAGCAGCGCGAAGAAGATCGCGACGGGAACGGCATAGGCTGCACAACGGCGCCGCATTTGGCGTGCGTTCATGAAACATCCCTTAGCTAAGTCGTGGGGGGCGTCGGCGGGAAATCGCCGAGCGGGCCGGAACCCAGGTACCCGCCTCTGATTGGCGGGGGCGTGCGCCTCCTCCAGAGTGCAGTATTGTAATCGCGCCACTTCCCTGTCGCCGCCACGCGGGTGAAGTTTCTCACTGTCCACTCGTGCGCTTCTACTGGACAATTGTGTTCACCTGGACATCCGCACGTCGTCGATTCCCCATTTTGGCTTGATGTAACTTGTTTCTAAATAGACGGATAGGGATTCATGCCGAAGTGGCATTCCGTATGCACTACGGGAGATCAAGCGAATCGCACGGGCGGCCGCTGTGAACGCACGCACGGAAATCGATCGCGATATCGGAGCACCACTCATGAATGTCGAGCGTTACCTGCGGCTGATGGCCGGCTTCGTCGTTCTCCTCACCCTCGTCCTGTCCCGGGTCCACCACCCGTACTGGCTCTTCTTCACCGCCTTCGTCGGCCTCAATCTCTTCCAGTCTGCCTTCACCAACTGGTGCCCCGCGATGTCCGTCCTGCGCCAGCTTGGTGTCCCGGACGCAGGCGCGAAACCCGTCCGCCCATCCTGACACGGTGAATTGCCACAGTGACCCGGTAAGTTCGCGTGGTAACGAGCCGCGGGCCTCAGCCCGCGCGGTCACTCGATCGTGGAGGGCGCGCCCAACCGAATCGATATGCCGGTCGCGAGACTACGGATCAGAAGCTGTACCGCAGGGCCGCGAACACATTCGTGTTGTTCGCAAACTGCCCGAAGAACGTGTGCTCTTCCTGCCCGAAAAACACGTTCCCGCCTACCTCCACGCGCCAGCGATCGTTGATCTTGTACGACGCCCGCGGCCGCAGATACGCATCCGCATCCGACGGACTGTAATACGCAAACAGCGACAGCTCCAGATTCTGATTCATCAGCAGCTTCGTTACCCGCAACGTCACCACGTGCCGCAGCTCGTCCCGCACCGGCATCAGCGGCACCCCCGTTCGACGATACTCGTCGTAGTCCATCATCCACTCGACGTAGTACTGCCCGCCGACCGTCAGATCCGACGCAATCTCCGGCATCTGCCGCTCATAGCCGACTAGGAAGCGCATCTCGCTGTTATTGACGAAACGGTTGTTGCCCTGCCGGTCCTCGCTCGAGTCGTAATATGCAAACTCCGCATTCGCCACACCGCCCGCGAGCGGCCCGCGCACGCTGCCACCATACACGTTCAACCGCGGAAACGTCGCGGACAGCGTAGTCAGATCCATCCCGCCCGGGCTTTTCCAATAGCCCCAGTAGCCATACGCCGCGAACTCGACACCCTTGACGTTCTTCGACACGCGCGTTGCCCACTCGCTGTCGCGAAACCACTCGTTCGGTATGTCGGCGTTCTGCTCAAAGTTGTGTCCGGCCCGCCCGCCGATCAGCGGATTGAAGTACGAGATCCGCTCGCCCGTGATGAACCGATCCGCATCAAACCGTGGCGTATACACGATGTCCCAATTGACGACATCGGAGTACACGCTCATCTTCAACGCGTCCGACGGCGCCTTGAGATACTCGACATCGCGCCCAATGAAGAACGCCTGCCAGTCTTTGGGGAACAGATCATTCAGAAACAGCAGATCCCCCGTCCCCCACGTCAGCACCTGCCGCCCAACCTTCACGTCCAGGAAGTCCACCGGCGAGAACATAAGACTTGCCTCGCGCAGGTCAAGAAATCCCTGCCCGCGTTCCAGATTGAGCGAATGCCGATCACGCACTTGGTCGTACAGGAAGTCCGCTGTCAGCTTCAGTGTGTACTTCTCCGCGAAGAACTGCTCATACTCAAGCTGCAACCGCGTCTCCCCCAACGAGGCCTGCGACTGATGCCGGTCATACTGCGTACGAACCCCGCCGCGAACTTCCCAGAACCCGGAAACACGATCAGCGAGAGCTTCCCACGTGCCGCGCCGCGCGTCTGCTGCCTCCTCGGCCGGCTGCGAAGCCGCGGACGTATCACCAAGTCCAACCGGCAAGTCCGGCTCGTCAGATGATTGAGATTCCCCCAATCCAACCGGCAGCTCCGGCTCCTCCTGAGCGAAGCTCAAAGGCGTAGCGAAAACCACAATTAGCAGTGCAGCCAGAGCAAATAAGCCGCGCGCGCCGCACAACCCCTCAGATCCTCTGATCCTTAGATCCTCAGATCCTATCTTCCCCATCATCGCAGAAACTCCCGCGGCGCCCGCCGCAGATACCGCTCGGTAAAGATCTCTTCCGGCAACCCAACGTCATACTTCACGTCCTTGTATTCCAAGTCGGTGAAGCCGCCGGTCCGATGATCCGTCATCCGCGCCTGCGTGACGGTCGGAAAGCCCTGAATCGTGTCGACCTTCTTCGCCTCGTACGCGCGGTACTTCTTGTCCTGCCCGTCGTAGTACTCCGTCTTCACAACCAGGAACGTCTTGCGATGGATCCACATCTTGAAGTACGCGAACTCGACCGTCTTCGGCTCTTTCGGCGTGTTCTTCAGCACGTAGTAGTTGTCGGTCGTCTCGACCAGCTCGTGCGTGTCGTCATCGATGTGTCGGCCCGACACGTCCTCGTAGTAGAAGTGCGACCCGACAAAGCTCGTCCGCTTGTCCGCCGCCGAGATCCGCTTTACCAGATCGAGCGCCGGCAGATAGAGCCAGCGATCATCGTCGCGCGCCAAGTGCTTGTGTACGAGAAACGCCATCTTGTTCACGTCCGCCGGACGATGGAAATAGACGTAAAACTGCTGATCACCGCAGTGCTCGTCGCCGGCTTGGCCATCCTTGGGCACATCCCGGCGGAGAATGGTCATCTGACGCTGCCGCTCGCGGCCCTGATCGTCGACGATCTTCATCGATACCTGAGCGCGCCCGTCGGCACCCTGGTAGTACGACACACGATTGGTCTTCGCCACGATCTCATCGACCGACGGCGTCTCATCCGCGACCACACGCTGCGCCAGAAACACCGCTCCGACCAGAAGGGCAATGCTCAGTTTCGTATTCATGCCGTTTCTCCTATCTCGGGCGTTTCGACTCGGCAGGCCCCACGCCGCGACAGCAGGCCGCAGGTCACCGCAAACACCGGAATCGCGACCAGGCTGATGATCGTCATCGTCGTCCAGCCCAGCTGCCAGTACTGCTGCAGGCTGATCGCGATCAGCAGCGTCCCCGCCACCGCAGCCACCAGGCATGTCACACAACTGCACGTTACACCCGCGGGTCGCTCGGCGGCGAACAGCCATTTCTCCAGCACACGGATCAGCGCCGGCAGAATGAGCAGCGTCGCTGCACCCGACACGAGCAGAATCGTCGCCAGCAGCACGCCCACGGTCTGATACGGCACCAACGGCGCGAGCAGCAGAGGGGTAAACCCGGTCGCGATCACGACGATGTTCCGCACGATCGCCCGCGCCGGCTCACCGAACACCGCCGGCGCCGTGTCCTTCCACGAGCCACGGTCGGTCTGGAAACGCCGACTGCGCGCCAGGAAGTGAATCGCGAAATCCACCGCCAGGCCGAGTGACAACGATGACAACACCGCCACCGGCATGTCATACGCCTTACCGACCAGTCCCACCGCGCCATAGATCGCCACGATCGTCACCGTCAACGGCACCATGCTCAGCAGCCCCCACAGCGTCGAGCGGAACAGAATCGTCATCAGCAGAAACACCACCAGAAAACTGCCCGCAAACGCCTGCAACATGCCGGCGACCATCTTCTGCTGCCATACCACGTTGATGTACGTTAGGCCGAACCATTCGTGCCGCAGTCCCGCCGGCGGCGGGTTTCGTCCCACCCAGAAATCAATGGCATCTGCTACGTGGCTCATGTCGCGGTTGTCGCCGCTGGTGAGTTGCACCCAGATGCTCGACTTGCGATAGTCCGGCGTCACAAAGTGCCACAGATCATCCGCGCGATGGCTGTTCTGGTAAGTAATCAGGCATTGCGCGACCGCATCACGCGTGTTGGGAATGCGAAACTCCTTCTCGTCACCGAGTAACAACTCGCGGTGGACCGTTTTCACCAGGTCCGACAGCGAGTTCGACTTCCCGACGATCCGCGTTACCTGTAGCGCGCGCTGGAGATCGGCGACCCACGCCAGCACGTCAGGGCGCTTGAACACCTCGTTGGCTTGCCGTTGCTGATCGACGAACAGGCTCGCCTCGTCCCACACGTAAGCTGCATCGCCCGTGGCCGTGTCGAGCCGCGCATTGACAGCAGCAGCAATCCGCTCAAACGCCTCATCACGCGAATTCACGCCCTGCGTAGATTCAGCCGCGATCTGTGCAAGTTCCGCAAAGATCGCCGGCGCCTCAGGCAGTTCGTCATTCAGCTCAGCGCCTCGCTCCGCCGCCGCCGCTTCGAAATCAGCGGCCAACGTCCCCGCGTCAAACTCCTCTTTAGGCGCCGTCAGCGCCAGATACGCCATGTACGTCCCGCCGAAGTGCTCATTCAGCACCCGATCCGCCACACGGATCGGATGCGTCGGCGTAAACCACTTCACCGGGTTGTCGTTGATCACGATCAGGCTGATGCCGTAACCCGCAATGATCAGCACGATCACCGACAGCATCAGAATCGGCTTGGCCTGCACGTACGTAAGTCGGCCTAACCGCTTAAGCAGCCGCCCGATCAGCCCCGGCGCCTCGTGCACTTCGCCGTCGTGCTGCGCCGCGCCGAACTTCTCCAGCGTTTGCGGCTTGATGAACATCACGTACGCCGGCATGAACAGGATCGTTAGTGCCCACGCCGACAGTATGCCCACCGCCACGAACACGCCGAACACCTGCACCGGCGGAATCGGCGTCAGCGCCAGCGACGCGAAGCCCGCGGCCGACGTCAGCGACGTATACAGCATCGGCATGAACAGTGCGTCGACGACGTGTACGATCGTCTTGTGCCGGTCACGCGTCGCCTGATAGCGGTCGAAGAACTCGCTGAGAATATGCACCGCGTCCAGCACTGCGATCGGCATGATGAAGATCGGGATCATGCTGCTCATGATGTGGACTGGGAAGCCGGCGATGATCAGCGCCCCCATCGTCAGGATCACCGACACCATCGCGATGATCATCGGCGAGATAACCAGCACCAGTTTGCGGAAGAACACCAGCATCAGCAGGAAGATGACCAACATCGCCGCCGGCGCAGAGATCGCCATCTGAATGAACATCTCGACGCCAAACGTGTCTTCCGCGACCGGCAGTCCGGTGATGTGATACTCGTTATCGCCGCCAAACTCGGCGATCTTTTCCTGCAACGCGACATAAACGCGATGACTCACGTCCTTCCGCGTCAGCGGCAGGTACAGCGCGAGCGCCCGACCGTCTTCCGAAACCAGCGTGCCGTTGAGGAAGGGGAGTTGCGCCGCTTTGTCGCGAATCGCCCGTGCGGCTTCAGGCGTCTCCGGCGTCTCCGGCATCAGCCACGCAAAGCTCACCACGCCCAGTTCGCCGCCTTGCTCAATGTTGTCGACGGTGGACGGTGCAATCAGGTCGACTTCGACCACGCCTTCGGTCTGGCCATCAATCTCCCACTGCAGCGTCTTCGCGAACTCGGTCAGTTCGTAGACTTGCCGTAGCGATTCCGGATTGAACACGCCGTCGGGGTGCACCTCGTTCACGACACCCACCACGACCATATCGTGCAGCCCGAGCTCGGCCTTCATTTGGTCATGGAAGACGCGCACGGGCTCGTCGTGCGACAGCATGTTTTCCGGGTCCGTATCCACCGTGATAGGCTTCAGAAACGGAAGCGCATCCGGCCATATCGAAGACACTGCGGCCAACGCGCCGACCACCACCGTGATGCCTAGCATAATGGCCGTCACAGTCTTGTGGTGGCGCGCACACCAGTCCGCAATCGCTGCACCAGTCGTCATCATCAACACCTCATCCTGTCAGTCCTCGCAGCTCGCATACCCTACCGCGCTACGTAGCGGCCGACCTCCCGGTCGGCCGTCTTCGCCAACGCACATTACCCACCAACAACCCCCGCCATGATCCGCGCCTCATCAGCAGCAACGCTCCCGCCCATCACTTCCGCAATCGTTCCGCCGAACAGCTTCCCCATCAACCTGGTGTTCATCTTCGAAATTTGCACGCCGCCGTCGTCATCCTCCCAAACCGCAATCGCGCAAGGCATCAACGCAGCCACGTACCGGTCGCTGGTGAGAACGCGCTTCGCATATTCGGGCTTGCACAACTGCACTACCTTCACGCGTCGCGGGAACTCGACGCCGTGCTTCGCCATCGACTTCTGTAAGTCGATCGTCGCTGGCGACGCCCAGCCGTTCTCCTTGATCGCCGCTTGAAGGCCCTCGACCGTCTCGTCGAATCCGAGCGTGCTCGGCTCGGTGACGATCATCATCCCAGGCATCACGAGCACCACCGCGACCGCCGTCGCGACGACCCCGCACGCAAATCCAACACCGGCTCCGACCACGACCCTGCCCTGCGATTTCATCCAACGACCTCCTGGCACGCGGTTTCCAATGACACGTTCATGGCGATAGGCCGTTTCACTCGGCGTGCCAGACGTCGCCGCGAGCTGGTTGATGTTGATAACGCATTTGATGGCAGATATTTACGTGATCATAAATCGTCCGCGAGGGACTAACGCGCACATGGGAGCCGGCTTTCAGGGCTGTTCAGATGAACACTTATGTGTACAATTGGGTGTTAGTTGCAATTGTCCACCTGAACAGTCGGAACGACTCATGGCCGGACAGAAATACCTCATCGACGGCATCCCGCACGACCGCGCCTTCCAGGCCATCCTCGACAGCCTCGACGAAGGCGTCGTCACGCTCAGCGACGCCGGTAACGTCGTCGGCATCAATCGCGCCGCCTGCGAGATTCTGGAGGTCGATCGCTCCGACGCGCTTGAGCGCGGCTGCCTCTATCTCATGGGCGAGGAGGTCTGCGCGCAGGGCTCCGTCGTGCGCCAATCGATCGCCGACCGCAAACCAATCCAGCATCTCGAGGCCGACGTTCACACGCGCTCCGGACAACAAAAGGTGCTGGACGTGCGAACGCGCATCCTGCGCGACGATGCCGGCAGCGCCCATGGCGGCCTGATCCTCTTCCGCGACGTCTCCGAGCTCGTGCAGCTCCGCCGTGACCTACAACAGCGCTACCGCCTGCACAATGTCATTGGCAAGAGCAAGGCGATGCGCGAGGTCTTCACCCTCGTCGAGCAGGTCGCCGACGCCGACGCGACCGTCCTGATCGAAGGCGAGACCGGCACGGGCAAGGAGCTTGTAGCGCGCGCGATCCACCACCTCAGCCCGCGCGCCGCCGGCCCGTTTGTTGCGATCAACTGCTCGGCATTGCCGGAGTCACTACTCGAAAGCGAATTGTTCGGTCACGTCAAAGGCGCGTTCACCGGCGCCACCCGCGACAAGATCGGCCGCTTCGAAGCCGCTGCCGGCGGCACGATCTTCCTCGACGAGATCGGCGACGTCTCACATGCAATCCAGGTAAAGCTCCTGCGCGTGCTCCAGGAGCGCACCATCGAGCGCGTCGGCGCTGAGACCAGCACGCCGGTTGACATCCGCGTAATATCCGCCACCAACCACCCGCTGGCCGAACTGGTGCAACGCGGCAGCTTTCGACAGGATCTGCTCTACCGCCTGCGCGTCGTTCCAATCCAACTGCCACCGCTGCGCGCCCGACGGGCCGACATCCTGCTGCTGGCCCAGCATTTCATCGAGCACTTCCGTAGCACTACCGGCTGGCAGATCGATGGTCTCGACGCCAAAGCGTCCACGCTTCTGGTCGACCACACTTGGCCGGGCAACGTGCGCGAACTGGAAAACGCCATCGAGTACGCATTCGTAAAGGCTCGCCAGGGAGCCATCGGGCGCACGCACCTGCCCCCGGAAATCACCGAGCAAGTTACGGCGATTGCCCTGCACCCACACGCGGCTGGTACCCCTGGGCCGAGCAAACGCGAACGCCTGTCCCGTGAATCCGTCTCCAAAGAACTCACCGAGACCGGCTGGAACATCTCCAAAGCCGCCCGGCGCCTCGGCGTCAGCCGCACCACCCTCTACAAACGCATCACGGAGTACGGCCTCACCGAGCCCCACCCGTAGCGTCGACTCCGCGCCCGACATCAGCGCGTAGCGTCGGCCCCCCGCGGCCGACGTCTTTCGCCTAATCGATCGATGGATTTTCAAATAACTACAGCTTTTTGTGGATTCCGGCCCGGTTGACCGCTTAGAATGGCGCCTGCGCTGGGAGGACGACCTCCCAAGAATCAGTGTGCGAGCTGTTCGGTTTCGGACCTGAAACAGCCCGCGCTTGTCACTTTGAGAACAGGAGACGCAGCAATGACGGGAGCAAACACATGCTACTGTAGCAGTTGGCGGCGATTGCCGGCGGTCGGACTGCTCGCACTCATACTGGTCATTGGTCTTTCAACCTCCGCCAGGACGGCCATCGCTGCCGATCACGTGATGCTGGGTGAATACTTTGGCGCGACGTGGTGCGGAACCTGCCAGCAGGCCGGCCCCGTCGTCACGCAGATGATTGACGACTACCCCGACGGTTTCGCCTGCGTGCAGTACCACATCAACGACGGCTACGAAACAACCTGGGGCAACAACCGCGCGAGCTTCTACGGAGGCCTCGCCGACGGCATCCCCTGGTTCGCGTACGACGGGCTGTTCGACGCCTGGCCGATCAACACGTACAACGCAAAACTGCAAGCCCGCATGGGCGTCTACACGCCGGTCGATCTCAGCCTCGAAGTCGTTCAGACCGGCGAATACGACTACGAGCTCACGTTGGAAGCCTGTCTCGAATCAGGCGGTAGCCTGAACGTGCGCCTCTACGCGGTCGTCGTCGAGGATCACGTCCCCGCCAGCCCCACGTACTATCGCAACACCTTCCGCGCCGCGACCGCGACCAGCGACGTCACGCTGATCGAAGGTGAATGTCACACCGAGACGCGTCCGATGACCGTCTCCTCCTCGTACATCCCGGCCAACCTCAAGTTCATCGCCTGGGCACAGGTGCCCGCGACCGGCTATCCGGCCGAGGTCTACCAGGCCGCTAAGGATGTCCCGCCGTTCGCCCCGCCCGTTTGTCCCGGCGACGCCAACTGCGACGGCCAGGTTGACTTCGGCGACATCAACGGATTCGTCGGCGCCCTGGTGGGCGGCACCTACTGCGACGGCACCGGCGACACCGCCGACGTCGACCAGAACGGCTCCGTCGGCTTTGAGGACATCAACCCCTTCGTCGACCTGCTGACGACCAACCCGCTACCGATCGCCTGCCCGTAGACCGGCGCGAGGATTTCTTCTGAAGCGAACCACGAGCGTGTGCCGCCGTAACTGCCGCACACGCTCGTTCCTCATCTGGTCCGAATCCATACGCGGCTATAATCCGCCGACGCGCGTTTGATCCATCGCAACGGGTCGACGTCGGGCGCGCAGCTATTCACCAGGAGGCAACCATGATCCAGGCCTACGCCGCTCACAAGCCCGGGGGCAAGCTCGAACCATTCGAATACGATCCCGGCCCGCTCGGACCCGATGACGTCGAGATCGACGTGCAATACTGCGGGATTTGCCATTCCGACCTGTCCATGCTCCAGAACGACTGGGGCCACACGCAATACCCGATCGTCCCCGGACACGAGGCCGCCGGCCGCGTAAGCGCCGTCGGCGAACGCGTACCGAATTTGACCGTCGGACAGACGGTCGGACTCGGCTGGTTCAGCCGTTCCTGCAATACTTGCGACCAGTGCATGACCGGCAATCACAACCTCTGCGGCGCCAACGAGCAGACCATCGTCGGCCGTCACGGCGGCTTCGCCCACAAGGTTCGCTGCCATTACGGCTGGGCCATCCCGCTGCCCGAAGGCGTTATGCTCGATTCCGCCGGCCCGCTCTTCTGTGG
>JANQFV010000014.1 GCA_028277645.1 Phycisphaerae bacterium | reverse complement strand
CTTGACTTTGAATGCGCGGATCATGGAGGACGTCTATGGCGTCAGGGCACACGTGGACAAGGACGACAATGGCTTCAACGTCCGGATCGAAAGTCCAGTATGACGGCGCGCACACTGATGATCCAGGGCACGGGCTCGGATGTCGGCAAGTCCGTCATCGTTGCAGGGCTGTGCCGCATCGCAAAACGTCGTGGGCTGAAAGTCGTCCCCTTCAAGCCGCAGAACATGTCCAACAACGCGGCGGCGTGCAGAGGCGGCGGCGAGATTGGCCGCGCCCAGGCGTTGCAGGCGCTCGCGGCCGGCGTCGAACCGTGCGTCGATCACAACCCGGTCTTGCTCAAGCCCGAGACCGATCGCATAGCGCAGGTCGTCGTTCACGGACGAGCCTTCCGGAGCATGGAGGCGGCGAGCTTCATCGATTCGCGAGACGCATTGATCGAACCGGTATTGGAGAGCTTCAACCGACTGGCCTCGGACAACGACCTCGTTCTAGTCGAGGGCGCCGGCAGCCCGGCAGAGGTCAACTTGCGCAAACGCGATATCGCCAACATGGGCTTTGCGCGGCGGGCGGGGGTGCCGGTTTGCCTGCTCGGCGACATCGAGCGCGGTGGCGTCATCGCAAGCATCGTCGGAACCCGTGAGATTCTGGACCCCGGCGATGCCGCTATGATCACGGGATTCATCATCAACAAATTCCGTGGCGATCCCGCGCTGTTCGATGACGGCGTCGCGTTCGTCGAGTCGCGGACGGGCTGGCCCTGTTACGGGGTCATCCCGTGGCTCCCCGTTGTCGCCCGGCTACCCGCCGAAGATGCGGTAGCCGTCGTTCGTTCAAGTGCCGAACCGGGGCGGCCGGTTCGCGTGGTCGCGCCCATGTTGTCGCGCATGGCGAACTTCGACGACGCCGATCCGCTGCGCCTCGAACCGTCGGTCGACTTCGAATTCGTACGCCCCGGATCGCCGATCCCGCGCGATGCGGACCTGGTCATTCTCTTCGGCACGAAATCGACCATCGGCGACCTCCGCTTTCTGCGGGAGCAGGGTTGGGACCATGACGTCATTGCGCATGCGCGGAGTGGCGGTCGCGTACTCGGTATCTGTGGCGGATACCAGATGCTGGGCAGGAACGTGTCGGACCCTGACGGCGTCGACGGCACGGCCGGGCAAGCATCAGGTCTTGGGTTGCTCGATGTGGAGACATTGATGACCGGCGACAAGACCGTGCGACCCGTATCGGGACAATGTGCCGACAGCGATATCGAGTTCAGCGGCTACGAGATTCACGTTGGCGAAACGTCCGGACCGGATTGTGCCCGGCCCGTGTTGCGCATCAACGGCAGTGGAGAGGGTGCCCGCAGCCCCGACGGCCTGGTCGCCGGAACGTACGTGCACGGTTTGCTGGCGGGCGATACGTACCGGTCCGCGTTTCTTGCGCAGTTCGGTCGCGGGGCCTCGGACATCGACTATTCGGCGGCGGTACAGCAGGCGCTGGACGAGCTGGCTGACGGTCTCGAGGATGCCGTGGATGTCGACTCACTGCTGGCATCGGCGATGCCACCGGGCAGCACATGAATTTCGCGTTGTTGATGCTGGCGGCCTTGCTGATCGAGGCAACACTGGGTTGGCCGCGCTGGCTGTTCGATCGCGTTCGTCATCCGGTCGTCTGGATCGGTGCGCTGGTATCCTGGCTGGACGGTGCGCTGAATCGTGACTCGCACGGGGCGCGGGTCCGACGGGGGCTCGGCGTGATGGCACTGTTGGTCGTCGTCGGCTCAACGACAGCGGCGGCACTCGCCCTGTCCTGGTCGCTGCCGGACACACCGCCCGGGTTCCTGGCCGAGGCGGTCATCGCGTCCAGTCTGCTCGCATCGCGCAGCCTCTATCGACATGTGGCGGCAGTGGCCGAACCGTTGTCGCGGGATGACGCCAGCGGCGCGAGGGAGGCGGTCAGCCACATCGTCGGCCGGGATCCGGCACAACTCGACGAACCCGCGATTGCACGGGCCGCGTTGGAGAGCCTGGCCGAGAACACATCGGACGGTGTCGTGGCGCCATTGTTCTGGGGCACGATATTCGGCTTGCCCGGCGTCGCGGCTTACAAGGCGATCAACACGCTCGACTCAATGATTGGCCACGTCAGTGATCGCCACCGCGACTTCGGCTGGGCGAGCGCGCGACTGGATGATCTGGTGAATCTCGTGCCTGCGAGGTTGACGGCCGTGGCTTTCGCCGTCGCAGGGCGCAGTGTCACGGCGCTGATGGTTGCGCGACGCGATGCAGGTTTGCATCGCTCGCCGAACGCGGGTTGGCCAGAAAGTGCGCTGGCCGGCTCGATTGGAGTCCGTCTTTCCGGACCGCGAAGCTATGGCGGGCAGCAGACAGAAGATCCCTGGGTCAATGGCGAGTGTCCGGACCCCGACGACGCGAGCATTCGGCAGGGCCTGCACCTGTTCGTGATCGCGACAACGCTCGTTGCTACCGTGCTTGGGGCGATCGCGCTGGTGGACGTGCTGCGATGAAGCGCGGGATCCTACTGCACGGCGGTGCGCTGGACCAGATGAAAGCGCGATTTCCCGATGCCCCGAGGCCGTGGGTCGACTTGTCCACGGGAATCAATCCGTGGCCCTACGAGTATTCCGTCGATTACAGTCTGTCCGTACACCACCTTCCGACTGCCGCACAGTTTGACGCGTGCGCCCGTGCGATGTCGTCAGCATTCGGCGTAGCGCCGGAACAACTCGTACTGGCGCCGGGCAGTGAGCTGTTGATTCGCTTGCTGCCTACCATCCTGTCCGTGCGGCGAGTCTGTGTCGCTGCGCGCAGCTATGGCGATCATGCCAGCGCGTGGCATAGCGCCGGCGCCGACCTGACGGAGTCCCTGGACCCGTTGGACGAGATCGATCAGTGCGATGCGGTGGTTGTGTGCAATCCAAACAACCCCGACGGACGTCGTTGGTCGCCGGACCGGTTGCGCGTTGCGCAGGAGCGGCTGGCTGCAAAAGGCGGCTGGCTCATCGTCGACGAGGCGTACATGGATCTCGAACCGGAGTATTCGATGTTGGCCGGCCAATCGACGGATGGGCTGGTCGTGTTGCGGTCGTTCGGCAAGTTCTTCGGGCTGGCCGGCGCGCGTCTCGGTGCACTTTTCGCACCGCCCTCAATCCTCGAGGCGATGAGCGCGCGACTGGGTGTCTGGCCGGTGTCGGGTCCAACCCTGGCAATCGGGTCCGAGGCCTACGGTAACCGAAACTGGCAGGTCGAAACCCGGCATCGCCTTGCATCAGCACGCGCCGAACTGGATCGCGCCCTGCGACGTCACGGCCTGGACGTGGTTGGCGGAACGGATCTATTCCGCTTCGTGCGTACCGAGAGCGCCGAGACTTCGTGGCTGGGGCTGGCCGGCCAGGGCATCTATACGCGGCGATTCGACTGGTGCGAAAAAAGCCTCAGAATCGGGCTGCCGGCATCCGACGAGTCTCTGGAGCGCCTGTGCAACGCTTTGCGGCAGATCAGCCCTTGAGTCTGAGAGGCAACCCGGCAGCGACAAACTCGACCTCGTCGCAGACGGCCGCAACTGCCTGGTTGAGGCGGCCTTGCGCGTCCCGAAAGTCGCGTCCAAGCGGCGACTCAGGGACGATACCCATGCCAACCTCGTTGGAAACCAGTAGCACCGGTACAGACACCGATTCCAGCGTTTCGGTGAGCTTGTCGACTTCCGCGCCGACGTCGAGGTCCGCGTGCATCAGGTTAGACAGCCAGAGCGTCAGGCAGTCGACCAGGATGGAGCAATCATCACCAGCGGCTTGACGAATACACTCGCTGATCGAGAGCGGTGCTTCAATGGTCTTCCATGACGGTCCGCGGTCAGCGATGTGCCGGGCGATCCTGTGCGCCATTTCGTCGTCCAGCGCTTGTGCGGTGGCGATGAAGACGCGTTTCGGACGCAAGGACTCCGCCAGCTTCTGGGCATAGCGGCTCTTGCCCGATCGGGCACCACCAAGAATGAGTGTCGTCATGGTTTGCGACGCATTGTAAGGCATTTCGTGCAACGAGTGCCCCGTTGTCGTCAGGCGCGGCGCGCAAACAGGCTGACCGGCAGGATCAGCAGCGCCGCCATTACGAACACCCAGGCACCCGCCCAGTTGTAGAGCAGCCCGCCTGCGACCAGGCCGATAATGCTCGCGGCCGCACCGATGCTGCCGCTGGTTCCCTGAACAGCGCCTTGATGCTGATTGCCGGCAGCGCTCGAGAGCATCGCCATCACTGACGGCCACATCAGCCCGTTGCCGAGCGCAATCAGGGTAGCGGCAACGTAGAGCATCGGCACATAAGCCCAGAAAAGACCGGCAAAGCCGATGGTCAGGACCAGCGTGCCGCCGATCGCGAGGACGCCGTCAGAGAACGACTTCGACGCCCTGGCGAGAATCGGACCCTGGGCAACAACCATGACGAGGCTGAGATAGGCGAAGAACATGCCCGTATCGGTAATCGACCACTGCAGGACCTTCACCGCGTGAATCGGAAACCCGATGTAAAAGAAACTGAAACCGAGCATCACCAGGAAGTACGCCGCAAGCAGTCTTGCGACCCCGGCAATCTTCAGAATCGTGCCGAACGTCACGTTCTCGGCGGTCGGTGTCTCGAAACACTCTTTGTGCTCCTGTCCAAACACCTTGCGCAGGCTCCGAGGTTCGGGAGCGCTGTCGAGAACGCAGGGATCGTACTCCTTCAATCCGAATGCGATGATCAGCATTGCCAGTATGGATATCAGCAGTGCGGCGACGACCGGGAGCATTTCTCCGTAGACCGTCGCCCCAAGCAGTCCGGCAAGTGCTGGTCCCAGCACGAATCCCAGGTTGCCGGACAAAGCCATCCTGCCGAAATTCTTGCTGCGGTCATGTTCGTCGGTTATGTCTGCGAGGTACGCGTTTGCTACCGAGACGTTCCCTCCGGTGATGCCATCGGCCGCCCGGGCAACAAAGAGCAACACGAGCGGCAACGTAACCGCAAACTGCCCGAGTATGGTCGAATCGATATCGGCAATGATTCGAGCGGGAACGAAGAATGCAACCAGGAAGATGAGCCAGGAAACGAGCGTTCCCAACTGGCTGAGCAGCAAGATCTTCCTGCGACCGAATCGATCGGACCAACGTCCGAGAATCGGCGCGCCAATCAGCTGAAAGATCGAATAGGTCGCGCCCACCAGGCCATAGACGAGGGCGTTGCCTCCCCACTTCGTCACCAGAAAAACCAGGAACGGCACGACGATGCTGAATCCCAGCGTGCCGACGAAATTCACCGACAAGACAGGAAGCAGCGAAATCCTGGCCGCACCGTTCGATGGATTCGCCGGGTAGTTCAATCGGACGATTCAGTCGCTGGTAAAACCGATCTTCTTGTGCTGACCGTCACAGAACGGCTTGTTCTTCGACGCCCCACAGCGGCACAGTGCGACTTTCTTGCCCTGCCATGCGCTGCGGCCGGAACCGTTCAACAGACGGACATTGCCGTACAAGAGCAGTGGCCCGTCTTTGGCCGGCACTATCTCCAGCGCACCGCCCGACTCGGCGGCATTGTCGCCCGTTTCTCCGACCGCACCGTAGTCGCGGAATCCTGCCGCTTCGTGAGAATTGTCGCAGAACGGTTTGTTCTTCGAGTGCCCACAACGACACAGCGCGGCGCGAAACTTAAGTCCCGGTGCGTCCGGGTCGGAACCTTCGATGTCGAGTTCTCCGCGGACGAATAGCGGCCCGTTGTAGGAGACATGAACCGTGTTTTCCGCATCGGGAGTCTCGGGATTGGATCCGTCGGCCAGGCTTACGGATAGCGCGCCGCTGGGACAGCGCAGTATCACGTCTTTCACTTCGTCATCGGATGCCAGGTCCGGCTGGCACCAGGGCTTGCGTCCGGCGACGAACAA
>JANQFV010000051.1 GCA_028277645.1 Phycisphaerae bacterium | reverse complement strand
ACACGATTCGAGAAGCTCGCCACCCACTTCGTCGCCATGGTCACACTCGCCATGAGCCAACGCTGTCTGCGAATCCTCGATCCGTCAAACAGAACCTAGCTCGAGTACTGCGGGTTCCGGTTCGGATGGCGTCGATTCTTCTGTCGGTGATTCCCCGTCCCAGTCGGTCCAGTTGGTGAAGTCGTCGCTGCCCACCCGGGAAATTACCTTCGCCGGCACACCACCAACGACCTCGCCCGGCGCGACGTTCCGCACAACAACGGTGTTGGTACTGATCGCGGCGTCGGAACCGATCGTAATCGGCCCGAAGATCTTCGTACCCGCTCCTACGTACACTCGATCGCGCAGGTGCGGTACGCCGCGCGCCCCCTTCCGCCCCCCGGTCCCGATCGACACCTCCTGCGATATGTTGCAGTTGCTACCTATCGTTGTTTCGTCACTGATGAAGATGTTGCCGAAATGCCCCACGTAGAACCCGGGGCCGATCTCAATACCGAAGCGGATTGACGTCACTCGGCGGCGCTACGAAGCAAAATAGTACAGCGGACGTAGCCATCGTTTGGATCGCAGGTATTTGGCGACGCGGTACCACAGGGTCACGGAAGCCGTAGTAGTGATACCCGTGTAAGAACCCCCGCCAGCCGGACGCGCCGCCGTAGCGGTGCAAATCGGCTCGGATCACCCTGAGCAACTCACGCAACCCCGATTTCCCCATATACGTAACTCCAATTTCCTCAATATACACATAAGTACCGGCTAAGCGGCGTGAAACGCCATGCAAGCGACATCATGTGATAGGAGTGGAGATATTATAGGTCTTTGCGGCGTCCAGCAGAATTGCGTGGAGTTTGCGGTCCGGGCGGCTAACTCGTTCGTGATAGCTGGTGAACGGCAACGGTGCCGAACACAGCTTTCACAAGGAGACAGCCATGACGACCACGCTCAACAACACGAAACTCCGCTCACTCACCATCCTGCTCACCCTCACCACCGCGCTGCAGACCCTCGGTCAGGCCGCGCACAACTGCGGCCACGACCACGCACATGCCCACGCTCACGGCGTTCCAGCCTCCCGTGAGGACCTGATCGCAGGGCTCGTACGCGACGCCGTCGTACACCGCCAGGCCCACGCCGACGGCAGCACCTGCATCAGCCTCAGCAACATGAGTGTCATGTTTGAGCCGGGGGCGACCGAGTCGCAGATGACCGCGTTTCTCGAGTCCATGCCGGACGAGCAGCTCGCGGCGTTTAACCTGACCTCGCGTTGGACGCAGACGGCGACAGACGGCACGGTCGAGCAGGGCGAGAAGATCACGATCACGTACAGCTTCGTCCCGGACGGGACTGAGATCCCGGGTTTCAACGGCGAGCCAACGAGCCCGAGTAATCTCTTCGCGACCATGGACGCCAGCTTCCCCGGCGGGCGCACGGTGTGGAAGGCGCTGTTTGCTCAGTCGTTCCAGCACTGGGGTCGGCTCCTCAACATCGAGTACGTCGAGGTGTCCGACGACGGCGCCCCGTTCGGCATGTTCACGCCCGGCCAGCTCGGCGCACGCGGCGATGTCCGTATCGCCATGCACCCGATCGGTGCCGGCCCGCTGGCGTACAACTTCTACCCCGCCAACGGCGGCGACATGGTGATGGACAGCGATGATATTGCGACCTTCACCGACCCGACAAACAACTACGTTGACTTCCGCAACACGATCATGCACGAGCACGGCCACGGCCTCGGTCTGGCACACACCATCCCTGTCAATAACACCAAGCTGATGGAGCCGTTCCTGAACTCCAACTTCGACGGCCCGCAGGAGAATGACATTCGCGCGGCGCAGCACCAGTACGGCGACCGCCTGGAGCCCAGCGACGAGTACGGGCAGGAACTGTTCGTTGGCGGGCCGCTGCGCGATCCGTCCACGTCGGGTGAGATCAAGTTGGAAGTCAAGAACGTCGCGATCGAACGGGCTGACAGCAGTGACTGGTACGGCTTCTCGGCCTTCGCACAAGTTCCGATCGCAATTCGGGTCCAGCCCGTGGGCACGACCTACCAGTCCGGTCCGCAGAACGGTACCGCGGAAACCGTCAATGCCTTGGCGGCGCGTGACCTTGGCTTCCGTTTGTGGCGACGCGTCTCGGCGCAAACAGGACAGTTGCAGATGGTCGCGCAGATCGACTTTAACGAGGCGAGTCAAGCCGAGTATCACCCTCCGATCGCGTATACGGCCGCCGGCTACATGCTGGTCGAGGTGTACTCGACTGACAACGTGGACGACGTGCAGCGCTATGAGCTCACCATTAGCAATCTGGAAATCGAGGCAGCTCAGAGTGGTCCGGCCCTGGTGGTGGCTAACGGCGTTCAGATCCTGTCCGATGGCGACTTCCTGATCTTCGATGACACTGCGGTTGGCCAGACCTCGGGCGTGGCGCTGTTGGTGCAGAACGCCGGCGATGGTCCGCTCGTATTCACGGACTCGCCACCGGTGCGCTTCCAGGGCCCGGCCGCGGGCGACTTTTCGGCGGGCTTCCTGCCGGCAGAGATCGCGCCGGGTGGCCAGGCAATCCTCGGGCTGAGTTTCAACCCGACCGCCGAGGGCCAGCGCGTCGCGGTGCTGTCGCTGCGGAGCAACGATCCGAACGCGTCGGATTTCGCGTTTATCGTCCGCGGCACAGCCCTTCCGGGGCAGGAGCCGGTGATGGAGGTTACTGAAGCGGCTGCCGGTGGTGAGATCGACCTGGACGAATTGCAGGTCAACGACACCACGCAGTTGTCGCTGGAGGTCGAGAACACCGGCAGCGCGAACCTGACGATCATCGGTACCTCGCGTATCGAAGGTGCTGCCGCGGGCGACATGACGATCGCCGACGGCATACCAGTGACGATCCCTCCGGGTCAGTCCAGTGACATCCAGATCGAGGTTACGCCGACAGTGGCCGGCCAGACGTCCGGCCTGCTCAGGCTGTTCAACAACAGTGCCGTGAATCCGTACGAGATCACCATCAGCTACACCGCCGTGGAGCCGCTGGATGACTGCAACGGGAATGGCGTCGATGACGCCGAAGACATTGCGACCGGTTTCAGCGAGGACTGTGACGCGAATGGCCTGCCGGATGAGTGCCAGACGGATACCGACGGCGACAGCGTCATCGACGCATGCGACGTATGCCCGGGTGCCGACGACCTGCTCGACAGTGATCAGGACGGTACGCCCGACTGCCAGGACGAGTGCCCGCTGAACGCCGAGAAGACTGAGGCAGGTGTCTGTGGCTGCGACCTGCCGGATATCGACTCCGACGGCGACGGTGTGCTCGATTGCGAGGATCCCAACGATGGCGGCGTGGATCCGAACGAGTCGGGCGACTTCGACCCCAACCAGCCGGGTGATTTCGATCCGAATCAGCCCGACGACGTGGACCCGAACGAGTCTGGTGACTTCGACCCGAACCAGGTGGATGACTTCGATCCCAATCAGGTCGATGACTTCGACCCGAATGACGTCGATCCGAACGAAGCAGACGAATTCGACGACGATGACGATCTGGTGGAGTTCGATCAGGATGGCAACTTTGTGCCGGGCCCGGGTCTGTGTGGATTTGGTGCCGTGCCCGCCGCGCTGATGTCCCTGATGTCCATGGGTTATGGCAAGGTGCAGGTCCGCCGTAAGCGCAATTCAACTACCCGCAGATAGGCGCAGCGAGGTGGAGGCTGCCGTAAGCCGGGGCGGTGAGGCAACTCACCGCTCCGGCGATTTTCTTTGCTGGTCAATCCGGTCGAGCAGCGCTCGGGTTGCCCGAATATGCCGGCTGTCAGTCGGTAGCAACTGCTCCTGGTTTCGCAAAGCAGTCTGCGCAGCGTCGCGGGCCGCCTCCCATTTCTCACGATTCGCCAGCAATGACGCCAGGTTGTAGTAGGCCCGCGCGGTGTAGTTGTTTTCGAGCCCGAGCGCAGCCTCGAGAATACGCGCCGCTCCGCGGGCATGCGTTTCCGCCGCCGCCAGATCACCGAGGTCGGCCAACAGGTGTGCGATGTTGTTGTGCATCTTGGCAGTTTGCGGGTGGTCGGGGCCTTGCCAGGTCTGCCGCAGCTCAAGTGCTCGTTCGTACAGTGGCCGCGCTGATTCCAGATACTCCCAGGCCACGGATTCCGCGCCATGCTCGGTCGCCCGAGCCCGGTAAAGTGCCGCGAGGTTGTTCAGCGTCTGTGCCAGCGCTTCGTGTGCTTCGACGAGCCGAGGTCGTGGCGTATTGGCGTCTGCCCGCAACGTCTCGGCATATGACTCGCGCACCGCCTGCGCCTGGCGAAATAGCTCCTCCGGACTTTCCAGGTCGCCCTGCCATTTCAGCACCAGCCCCAGCGAATTCCGCGAATTGGCGATGGCCGGATCGTCAGGCGGCAGTAGCTTCTGCTGTAAATCGAGCACTTCGCGAAACAGTGCCTCGGCCGCCTCAAGCTGGCCCTGTTCGAACCGCAGTTCTCCCAGATCATTCAGGCTTTCGACCGTCTCGAGGTGCTCGTTGCCCAGGAGCTCGCGGCGCGTCGCCAGCGCCACGGTCAACTGCGCCTCGGCGCGCTCAAGTTCGCCAATCCCGCGGTACGTGTTTCCGAGTGCGTTGCGCGCCGCGGCCGCCACGAGCGGATTGTCGACGATGTCACGCTCGATCCGGTCGGCGGCGTCATCGAGCACGTCGCGCACAAGTACGTCGCGGTCGCCGCGCATCCACGGGTTCGAGGCAGTGAACATGTTCTTCAGTGCCGCGTTTACCTCGCTGAATTTGCTCGCTTCGGTGCGGGCCAGGTCGCGCTGCTCGGTGATCTCATCGCGTTGATTCGCGATGGCGTCACGCTGGTCCGCGATTTGCAGTGCCAACACGCCGAAGGTAATTGCCGACCCGACCACGAGCGCGAAGACCAGCGAAGCCAATCCGAAAGCCAGCCGATGCCGCGCGAGCAACTTTTGCAGGTGATACACCCGGCTGGGTGGCCGCGCCAGTATTGGATGGCTCGTCAGGTAACGGCGTACGTCGTCGGCCAGTTCGGCGGCCGACTGATAACGCCGCTGCGGCTCCTTCTCCAGCGTGTGCAGCGTGATCGTCCCGACGTCCTGGGCGATGCTCGGATTCAGCCCGCGCGGCGAATGCACTCGCTCCTCGCAGATGATCCGCACCGTCTCGTGTACGGGGCACGCCGTCACGTCGTACGGCCGCACGCCGGTGAGCATTTCGTGCAGAATCACACCGAGCGCATACACATCGCTGCGCACGTCGATCGCTTGCGTGTCGCCGCGGGCCTGCTCGGGACTCATGTACGCATAGGTGCCCAGGATGCGGCCCAGCTCGGTGACGATGTCGCTGCCGGGCACGTCCGTGTCGGCGATGCGGGCGAGTCCGAAATCGAGAATCTTCGGGTCGCCCACCGGCGTTACGAGAATGTTGCCCGGCTTCAGGTCGCGGTGGATAACGCCGCGCTGGTGCGCGTAGCTGACGGCGTCGCAAATCCGCTGGAACAGCTCCAGCCGTTGGCGGATGGTCAACGGCGCATCCGCCGCCGCAACGAACTCGTCGAGCGGCGCGCCTTCGACCAATTCCATCGCGAAGTAGTGCTGGCCATCGGTCGTACGGCCCGCGTTGTAGATCGCCGCGATCCCGGGATGATTCAGGTGTGCCAGCGTCTGCATCTCGCGCTGGAACAGGCGGATCTGGAAGTCGTTCGCAAATTGTCCGGCGCTGATGACTTTCAGCGCGACACGACGCTGTGGCGATTGCTGCTCGGCCTCGAAGACCGTGCCCATACCCCCCTGACCGATTTGCCGAATCAGCCGAAAGCCGTCGATCGCACCTTCGGGCGGCAGTGCGGTGGCTGCATCCAGATCGGGCGGCATGTCCGCCAGGTCGGACATCATTGAGCGGAAGGCGACCGTACGTTGCGCGCAGGCGATACAGCCAGCGACGTGTTGTGCCAGCTCGTCGGCGCGTTGCCGATTCTCCTCCTCGCCGAGGACGAGTGTCCAGAGCTGATTGTCCGAGACGGGGCATTTCATTGCGCTGATTCCGTGATCTTGCGCATCTCTTCGTACAGCGCCTGTGTCGCGCGGACCAACCGGCCCTTGACCGCTATCTCAGTCACGGACAGCGCCTCGGCCATCTCGGAGCGCGACAGTCCCTCGAAGAACTTCAGCATCAGCACCGCGCGATACTCTTCCGGCATCTGCAGGATGATGTTGTGCAGCAGACGCTGGCGATCCGCGCGATGCGCCTTGGTGCGCGGGCCGGCGCTCGACAAGCCCGCATCGAATCCGGTCTGCCCGCGATTGTGATGGGTCGGACTTCGTTGGTGCCGGCGGAGGATATCCAGGCAGCGGTTGCGTGCGAGCTTGTACAGCCATGGTTTGAGCGCGCCTTCGGGCAGAGCATTTCCCTCCAGCAGCTTCGCGAACGTCTCCTGGGCCACGTCCTCGCCGAGTTGCGTGTCGCCCAGATACCGTCCGCAGTAGCGGTTGATCGGCTCCCAGTAGCGGCGCGACACCTCCGCCGCCGCTTCGCGGTCGCCGGCGCGCAGCCCGGCGGTAAGCTCATCATCGGAGGATTGTCGCCAGTGTGGACTCGGCATGGCTCGCGGGGCTACCAATTCTGCAGACTTGGGATCTTGTGCCCGAAACTTCGGGAGATTTTACGGTCCGCCGACGGGTTTCGCTCGTGATGCTCGTGGCGGGTAACGGTTGCCCGCACACCGACTAGAATCGGACGTTTCGGAATGTACTATTCCTGCATCGTTCGGGCTGACGAGTTGGGATTGAGAAATCACTTTCGCGAGAGGAGGCTTACGATGAGATCATACGCGCTGCTACCGGTATTGCTGCTCGGCGCTGTCGCGCTATCAGGTGGTTGTCCGATGACCACATTGGATGATCCGGGCACCGCGCAGACGATCACCGGACCGCCCGGACCTCAGGGTGAACAGGGGCCGCAAGGTGAGCAAGGTCTACAGGGCGAGCAAGGACCGACGGGGCCACAAGGTCCGGCGGGCCCGACCGGACCTGCAGGACCTGGCGGTTCGGACGGCCAGCTCCGTGTCTACGGCGACGCATCAGCCGGCTCCGTCGAGATCACCGAGGACATCCGCCTCGGCGATCAGGACGACATCAATCAGCAATACGAGGACTTCACGATCGCCGCGGGCGTCACGCTCACCGTGCAGAGCGGCACGGTGATTCGTTGCACGGGTGATTTCGTGAACAACGGCTCGATCGTCGTGCAGTTCGGCGCCGAAGGCGCGGACCGCGGCAACATCAGCAAGAGTACGCTCGGCGGCGCGACAACTACGCCGCCCACGGGCGTGTCCACGAACGCTCCCGCCAGCGGCGAAGCGGGCGACTCCACTGAGGCACGGGCCGGCGGTTTTCCCGGCACAGGTCTCTCGGACTTCGAGTCGCGCATCACGCTGCGCGTGGGGGTGAACGCCGGCGGCGGCGGTGGTGCGGCGCTGGTTAGCGAGACGGCCCGCGGCGACCGCGTCGGTCGCGGTGGCAAGGGCGGCGGCAGCTTCTCCGTGCTCGCGGCGGGGGAGATCATCAATCACGGCTCGATCGATGCTGATGCCGAGGACGCCGGAGAGGGCGGCGGTGGCGGCGGTGGCGGCGTGCTGATTTTCGCGTCGCGATCGAAGATCACGCTTTCGGAGACGTCCGTGATCACGGCGCGCGGCGGCGACGGCGGCGGGGCCACGTCGGTGGCGGCCCCCGGCGGTGGCGGCGGCGGCGGGATCGTCCATTGCCTCGCGCCGGAGATTGAGTCGCTCGGTTCCGTGGACGTCACCGGCGGAAAGGCCGGCCCTGCGGGTGATCCGGATTCGGTCACGGCCAGTCTGCGCTCCGGCGGTGGTGGCGGTGGTGGCAGCGGCGGGTCGGGTGGATTCGGCGGCAGCGTCGGCTCCGGCAACCCCGCTGATCCAACATCAGCGACCGCCGGCACTGACGGACGCTGGCTACAGACGATTCTGGACCCTACGGCGCTGCTGTAGGTCACAGCGAACAGGTGTCGGGGATGAACCCGCCGTCACTCTGGCATCAGTTCATGCTGTGCTCGTCGCCAGTTCCGGTGCGGCGGCGATTGCGGGCGACTGAGGTGAGCGTCTTGAGCTGATCGATCAGCATCTCGGTACGCGTAGCTGCGTCGATCTCGTCGAGCAGGCACTGGCGCAGCTCGGCGGACGCGGGCAAGCCCGCCGCGAGCAGATCTGACAGCGCATCCAGGTCGAGGGCGACCTCGAAGAGCTGCAACCAGCGCTCACGCAGTTGCGCGTCAAGCGGAGCTCCGGCCCGGATCGCTGTCTTGAGCTCGGCAAACAGGTCGGCCGCGCGTTTGTCGCCGGCACTGGAGTAGGTCTGCAGCGGCTCGATGCGCGCCAGCCGGTAGGAGCGCTCCACTGACTCATCCAGCACGCGGGCGCGGGCGATGCCGCGGACCAGAACGTTGTAGTTGCCGGTGTCGAGCTTCTCCGAGCTGATGATCTGTCCGAGACCGGCGACGCGGTGAATGGGCGCGCGGTGGGTGTAGTAGAGCGGTTCGTAGCCCGGCTTGAGCAGGGCCAGTGCGATGACGCCGGAGGAGGCGATGGCGTCGGCCGCCATCTCGCGATAGCGGGGCTCGAACAGGTGCAATGGGATCAGCGCCCCGGGGAAGAGCACGACCTGGGGCAACGGGAAAACGGGCACCTGCGTGGGCAGGTAGATAATGCTGTCTTCGTTCATCAGTCGACTCTGCGACCGGGTACACCGCCACGCTAAGTATAGGCGGGGGAACCGCATACCGTGCGGTGTTTGGAATTCTGGACGTCCTGAGAATTGGTTCTCGCCAGTGGTGTGCAAGGCGCTACGTCGGGGGGCGACCAACCACTACAGGTGCGGAGTGCTACCGCGCGTTGACGGCAATGTGTCGGCGTACACGAGGCAGTGACGGTCTCCTGAAAGCGCAAGTGAGGTGAGGCAATGACAAGGCAAACGACCCGTTCGGCCCCGTCTTCCGTCGAAGTTGTAACCACGCTGTTCGTCGTGCTGGCGATCTGTGCTGCGGCTAGTGCAGAGACATCGCTGACCGTCGTGTGGAGCACGACGGGACATGCGGCGAGCGTGCAGTCCGTGGCGTTCTCCCCGGACGGCCAGCGCGTCGCATCCGGCGGCACGTCGCCCGACAGCGCGGTCGTGATCTGGGATGCCGCGGACGGTGCGCCGCTGGCGACCCTTCCCGGACACCACGCGGGCGTGATCTCCGTGGAGTTCTGCGGCGATGGGGCGCAGCTTGCGGCGGGGCACGTGCAGATTGGTGACGTTTATCCGGTACAGAGCGGCGTGACATACATCTGGGACCTCGACAGCGAGACGGTCGTCGATTCGTTTCTGGGCGGGTTCGTATCGGTCGATGCGGCCGGCGGCGACGTGCTGTCGGCCGGTTGGGGTATCGTGCGCGACGTCGGCGTGCACCGCGTACCGGGCGGACAAGAGCTCGCGGACATCTACACGGGCGACTACATCACTGCGGCGGCGCTGTCCGCGGACGGTGCGATCGCCGCCTCCGGGAAGTACGAAGGCGACGTTGACCTGTGGAGCGTTTCGTCCGAGAGCCTGATGCGGACGCTCGCTCATGGTGGCCCGGTGCGGGCGATCGCGTTTTCGCCTGACGATCAGTATGTCGCGACCGCCGGCCAGGGGGAGGGCGCCGTGGTGTATCTGTGGCAGCCGGGCACGGGGGCGCTGGTCCGAACGCTGGATGCGGGTGACGCCTACATCTCGGACGTGGCGTTCTCGCCGGACGGGCAGACGATGATGGCGGCGGTGAGCACCGCCTCGTTCGAGCGGCGCATTCGATTCTGGAATGTCGCCGACGGCGCGCTGCTGGAAACGCTGAATCCGGGCGACGACGTCGTGAATAGCGTAGCTTGGTCGCCGTCGGCCGCGACGATCGCGTACGGCCTGAGCAACGGCGAAGTCGTGGTGGCGCGTAATCCGCTGATGCTGGCCGGTGACGTGAACTGCGACGGATTGGTTGATTTTGGTGACATCAACCCGTTCGTGGCGGCGATCACGGATGAGGCGCTGTACCGCGCGACGTATCCGAATTGCGATCCGATGTACGCGGACGTGACTGGGGACGGCGCGGCGGACTTTGGTGACATCAATCCGTTTGTAGCGCTGTTGCTGAATTAGATCAACCAAGACCTACGCCCTGCGCAGCGCCGGCTCGAGTTGCTTCATCGTCTTGAAGCGCTGGCCGGCGATGTGGGTGAGGTGATAGTCGAGCAGGGTAACCCAGGCGGGGCCGTTTCCCGTGCCGGGGGCGGTGCGCAGCAGTTCGTGGGATATGCTGCGTTTTTCGACGTGGTGCAGTTCGCAGTCGCGGCAGAGCAGGCCGCCGGCGGCGGGGCTGAAGTAGATCACGCCGCCGGCGGTGGGCGGGCGCTTGCAGTCCACGCAGTTCTGGAGATCGGGGGCATAGCCGATTGATGTCAGCAGGGCGTTCTGGAACCGGGCCAGCGCATCCGCGGGGGTTGGTGCGCTGTCCGCCGTCGCGTGACCGGACAGGTCGCGCAACAGGCGCAGCAGCGCGTCGAACAGTTCCGGATGCGGGTCATCGACCTCGGTCAGCGTCGCGACCAGTTCGGCGGCGTAGAGTCCGCCGAAGAGGCGCACGGCTTCGGAGCGCAGGCCGGAGAAGCTGTCGCGCTGCGACCACTCGGTAAGCGTGCCAAGCTGAGCGTCGCCGCGGGGTGGGGCGTAGCTGACGTCGCCCAGCTCGAGCAGGTCCAAGCCGGCGGCAAAGCGGGTCTTGGTGCTGCGGCGCGCGCCTTTGGCGATGAGGCGCAGCAGGCCGTGCCGGTGGCCGAAGAGTGTCACGATCTGTGACGTTTCGGAGAACTCCGTCAGGCGGAGTACCAGGGCCTGGTCGGACTGGATGGGCATGACGCTTATCGTATGCGCGTTCGTCGCAGCGGGGGAGTGATGGGGTCGTTGCGCCCAACCGGTCGCACGCTTGACCCTCCCCCCATCCCCTCCCTGCCAGGGAGGGGGGGTAGTGGCCGCGTGGTGCGGTGGCAGGCCGCGCCATACAATGGCTCGCGAGCTGCGCGAGAGTATGCCAATGCTCGCGTGGTGGTAGCAGACTGGATGTGTCATGAGTCAGCCGTCGCTGGACGCTTTTTTGAATCGCCGGGTGGTGCTCGATACCCAGGGCGCGATTGTGTACATCGGGCTGCTGGAGGCGTACGACGAGCGGGGTTACTGGCTGGCGGAAGCGGACGTACACGACCGCAACGAGGGCCACAGCAGCAAGGAGCGTTACGTCAACGACGCGCACCTGCTGGAACGCGAGGGAATCAAGAACGTCAATCGTCGACGGGTCTTCGTGGAGCGGAGCGCGATCATCAGCGTGTCGGCGCTGGATGACGTCATCGCCGATCGACCCGACGGACCACTACAGGCATGGGACGAATGAAGCTTAGCTGGCAACGGCAGACGGTCTATCCGCGACACCGTTTCGCGACTTCGCGCGGGGGACTGGACGAAGTCGAGACTGTCGTCGTGCGGTTCGAACAAGATGGCATCGTCGGCTACGGCGATATCGTGCCGAGCGCGTTGTACGGGCAGACGCTCGAAGCCGCCGAATCCGTGTTGCAATCGTGTCGGGAGTTGCTGGATGATGATCCGTTTGCGCTCGAGAGCATTGTCGCGCGGCTGATCGCGCGGCACGACGATCAGCGGGCAACGATTACCGGCGTCGAATCGGCGTTGTACGACTGGTGCGGGAAGAAGCTGGGCGTGCCGGTGTGGCGGATGCTCGGCCTCGATCCGCCGCAGATTCGGACAACGTTCACGATCGGCGTGGCGGACCCGGACTTGACGCGGGTGAAGATCGATGAAGCGCTCGCGGCCGGCTACGAAGCGCTGAAGATCAAAGTGGGTGTGGAAACGGACGAGCAGACGCTCGAGCTGATCCGCTCGAAGTTCGACGGGCCGCTCTATCTGGATGCGAATGAGGCCTGGACGCCGGCGGAGGCGGAGGAGCGCATTCGTTTCCTGGCTCAATATCGGCCGACGCTGATCGAGCAACCGTTGAAGCGGACCGACTGGGAGCACTTGCGCGGGCTACGTGATCTGGATGTGGCACCGATTTTCGTGGACGAAGACTGCGAGCGGCCCGCTGATGTCGTGCGATTGCGCGATCACGTACACGGCATCAACATCAAGCTGACCAAGTGCGGCGGCATTCGCGAGGCGCTGCGGATGATTACGCTGGCACGGGGCTTCGGGTTGCAGGTCATGGCCGGCTGTTTCGTCAGCAGCTCCTTGGCGATCGCGCCCGCGATGCAGTTCGCGTCGTTGCTCGACCATGCTGACCTGGACGGATATCTGCTGCTGGCGGACGATCCGTGGACGGGCATCGCGTGCGAAGGCAGCGTGCTGAGCCTCGGGGGACAGCCCGGCCTGGGCGTTGTCGCAAGTCCCGCGGCAGCAATAGAATAGGCCCTTGTGACCAGTTCACCGGAACGCAGCGGCGGCCCCTCGCGACGCTTCGGATTCTCGCGGCGGCGGCGGATCGTACGGCATCAGGACTTCGATCGGGTGGTGCGCACGGGCGAGCGGATCGGCGACGGACGGATCACGCTGTGGGCGCTGCCGAATGACGGTAAGCTCACGCGGCTGGGGCTGATCGTCGGGCGACGGCATGGCAACGCCGTCCAGCGCAACCGGCTGAAGCGGCTGCTGCGCGAGGCGTTCCGGCTGCAGCAGCATGATCTGCCCGAGGGCATTGATCTGGTGTGTACGCCGCGGGCGGGCGTGCCGCTGGATCTGGAGGGGAGTCAGCGGTCGCTGTGCGAGCTGGCGCGGCGGGTGAGTAAGCGCATTCTGCGGCGCAACCGACAACGCGAGGCCGAGTGAATGGCGGAATCGCCGACGATACTGATTCTGACGGCGTCGACGGGAGCCGGGCACCTCGTGGCGGCCGATGCGCTGGCGCATGCGTTTGGTGCGGCGCGGCCGGGGGCGGACGTGGAAGTTCTGGATGTGCTGCGGATTTCGAACGCGTTCTTTCGGCGGTTGTACGCGGGTGGTTATCTGGGGCTGGTGCGGCACGCGCCGGCGGCAATGGGTTGGCTGTACGACGCCACGGACCGAGACGGGAGGCTGCGCGAGCGCTTGCGCGTAACCGTGCAGAATCTCAACAAGCTGCCTACGACGCGGTATGTACGTTATCGCCGGCCGGATCTGATCGTGAACACGCATTTTCTGCCGGCGGAGTTCGTGGCGCAACTTCGGCGGCAGGGGCAGCTTGATTGTCCACAGGTCACGGTGACGACGGATTTCGAGACGCATCGCATGTGGGTGCAGGAGCCGACGGAACGGTATTACACGGCGACCGAGCTCGGCAAGCGGTACCTGACGACCTGGGGTGTCGGTGAGGAACGTATCATTGTGTCGGGCATTCCGGTGCGGCCGGGGTTCACGAGCAAGCTGGACGTCGCCGAGGCACGGCAGCGGTGCGGAATTGCAGTCGACGTGCCGACGGTATTGCTGTTGTGTGGGGGGTTCGGCGTCGGGCCGATCGCGGAACTGTTCGCGCAGTTGTTGACCATGTCGTCGGACGGACAGGTGGTGGTGATTGCGGGTCGCAACGAGCGCTTGCGCCGACGGTTGGGGCGGCTGGCCGAGGGGACGTCGCGCCCCGTACGGGTGGTTGGATATACGAATCGGATGCACGAGTGGATGCAGGCGGCCGACCTGATCGTCAGCAAGCCCGGCGGGCTGACGGTGTCGGAGGCGCTAGCCTGCGGTGTGCCGCTGGTCGTCGTAAACCCGATTCCCGGACAGGAAGCGCGGAACAGCGATTTTCTGCTGGAGAGCGGGGCGGCGATCAAAGTCAACAACCCGCGTCTATTGGGGTATCGCGTTGGTTCGCTTCTGTCTACCAACGATCGGCTTGCAAGGCTTCGGGAGGGAGTTGGCGCGATCGCGCGGCCAGACGCGGCAGAGCGGATCGCGGCGAACGCCCTGAAACTGCTGACGGCGGCGGCCAGTTGACATTCGCCGAGTACACTCGAACAATCGAACGTCGGGCGTGGGTACCAGCCCTGAAATCCAATTAGCTCTGATGTGATGCTCGCACATGCGAACTCTCGTAGCGATACCCGTATACAACGAGCAGCGATACCTGGCCGGTGTGCTGGAAGCTGTGCGGAGGTACGCGGGTGACATCCTCGTGATTGATGACGGTTCGACCGATGGGACGGCGGCGATTCTGCAGGACACACCTGGACTGGCCGTAATTACTCACGCGGAGAACCGTGGGTATGGGCAGAGCCTCATTCACGCGTTTCAGTACGCAAACCGGCACAGGTTTGACTGGGTGATCACGGTCGACTGCGACGAGCAACACGAGCCGGCGCAGATTCCGGAATTCGTCGCCGCGGCGGCGGTGGACGACGCGGACGTGATCAGCGGTTCGCGCTATCTGATCTCGCACCCCGACGACGACGATGCACCGCCCGAGCGGCGGCGAATCAACATGACGATCAACGGTCTGCTGGAACAGATTCTGCGCCTGCGCGTGACAGATTCGTTCTGCGGGTTCAAGGCGCATCGCGTGGCGGCGATGGCGCGACTCGACCTCGACGAGCCGGGGTATGCCTTTCCGCTACAGTTCTGGGTACAGTGCATACGTGCCGGGCTGCGCGTGCGCGAGATCCCGGTACGGCGGATCTACCTGGATCAGAGTCGTGCCTTTGGTGGGACGCTGGATGATGCGGCGGCGCGTCTGCAACACTACCTCAGCGTGTTCGTCCGCGAGTTGCAGCGCGAACCGATCCTGCCGAATTGCGCGAGTGTCTTGGTACGCCCGTGCCCGCTGAACGCATGATGGATTTCGCACGGTTGGTGGCACCTCGGGAACACCTGGAGGTGCTCGTCGAACCCGGGGGTGGGGAGATTCGGGCGGCGCTGCGCTCCAGCCCGGATGAGCAATTCGCTACTACGCCGATGCTGGACACTACCCTGGGGGATTTGCGAACGCAGTTGCTTCGAGAACTCGAGTTGGCGGGGCCGGTGGTCGTTGCTGGCCATCAGCCGGAGTTCGTGCATGCGGGCGTGTTCGCAAAAACGCTGGCGGTGCACGACTTGGCGCAGCAGACGGGCGGAACGGCGGTGTTTCTTACGGTTGACTCGGACCTGCCCAAGTCGGCGCACCTGATCCTGCCACAAACGACCGCGGGCGGTTTGCGGCGGGTGAATGTCGCGATCCCGAATGTTGATGTGGCGCGGCCGTACGAGGAACAGGGAGTGGCACCGCGCGAGCACTGGCTGCAGTTCTTTGCGCGATTTGCGTCGTTGTACGAGTTCTATGACAAGTCGCTGCTGCGCACTTTTGCGTACGCTTGGCTGACGACTGATGCGGCGCGGCCGGAGTACGTGTCGGCGATGGCGGCGGCGCGAGCCGCGACTGAGCAGTCGCTTGATCTGGAAAGCGTGCGCGAGCTGCGTATCTCAACCTTGGCGCAGACGAGCGTGTTTCGCGCGTTCGTCGCGCATTGTGCGCTCGATGCTGAGAAGATCGTCAATACGTACAACGCGGCCCAACGGGCGTATCGGAAGCGACATCGCGTGCGTGCGGCCGGGCGACCGGTGCCGCCGTTGGCGAAGCACGGGGACGCCTGCGAGCTACCGTTCTGGATCGGCCGGCCGGGATCACCGCGACGAAGGCTCTTTGTCCGTTCGCGCGGCGATGAATTGGAGCTGCTGGCCGAGCGGCAGGCGGTGTCCATTGTTCGGCGAGCGAAGTTCGGGAGTGTCGCACGGCATGCGGAGCCCTGGGCGCTGGAGCGTGAGGGTTGGCGCGTGCGTCCGCGGGCGTTGACGTTGTCGGCCTTTGCGCGGCTGTTTCTGTCGGACATGTTCATTCATGGAATCGGCGGCGCGAAATATGACGAGATGATGGAGGAATTCATCGTTGCCGCGCTGGGAGTGCCGCCGCGGCCGGCTTGTTGCGTGACCGCGACGTTGCACTTGCCGTTGACCGCTCCGGACGTCAGTGTGGACGACGTGCGGCAGGCGCGTCAGGCCGCCCGTGACATTCGCTTCAATCCACAGCGGCACCTCGAGCGTGCGCCGCAGGGGCTGGTGCAGCAGCGCGCGGAACTGGTGCGGCGATCGGATGAGTTGCGCGTGCAGCGGGCACCGCGGTCCGAACGGAAGACCGTCTTTCGCGAGCTGCGGCGGGTCAGCGCGCAGATCATCGAGACGGATTCGTGGAGGCCGGCGGAGTACGACCGGCGCGTGGAGAGTCTGCAACAACAACTAGAATTGCGGCGAGATGCGTTGGACCGCGAGTACTTCTACGCGCTGCACGCGCACGAGACGCTACTGAGGCTCAATCAGGAAGTGCGGTCAGCGCTGGCTGGCGATTGACTGACCAAGGCGTGCTGGTAGAACTCGTGTAATTCTCGGGCGTGGCGGGCCATGGAGAGCTTGTCACAGAACGCGGGGGCATCGGCTTGGCAGTTCGCGCGGATTGTGGGCCCCAGTGCCTCGTTGATGCCGGTGATCAGTGCGTCCGGATCGTTGGGCGTGGGGATGATTGCGCCGTGGCGGGCGGCGTCCATGACCTCGGCGGCACCGTTCAGTTCTGTCGTTACGACGGGCAGGCCTGCGCACAGGGCTTCGAGCACGACGCGGCTGCACGGGTCGTACCACGTCGGGTGGACGAGCACGTCCGCCGCCGCATACCACGAACGCACGGGCGTCTTTGTGCCGACGAAGTGGATGCTGGTGTGACGGCTCGTCCGCTCGACAAGCGCGCGGTAGGGGCGCGGGTTGTCGCGACCGGCGATGACGAGCGTATGTCCAGCACTGGCGGGTTTCATCAACGCGATGAGCAATTCGCGCAGGCCTTTCAGTTGGTAATTGTGTGCGACGAAGAGCAGCAGGGGCTGCTCATCGGTCAAGCCGAGTGCGGTGCGCAGATTCCGGCGTTCACGGCTTGCGTCCGGCTCGGACAGCGGGGAGAAGTCGACGCCGTTGTAGACGACACGGCAGCGTTCGGTGGGCACCTTGTAGCCGTTGACGACCTGGCGACGGACGTAGTCCGACACCGCGGCGACGTGAACTGTGCGGCGGCGCGTGAGCAGTCGGCGTTCGATGCGGAGTAGAAAGCGTTGGCGGATGTTGAGTCTGCGGGCGAGCGAGCGCAGCCAGCGCCCGGGGGGCGCATAGCGGGCGAGCGTGCGCCGAATCGTCTCCGGGTATGTTCCGCCGCGGGGTTGGTAGATGTTGGCGCACAGGCAGGGTGTAACGGCGTGGACGACGTCGAAGTGCTCGGCGCGGCACAGCCTGTTTGCACCCTGGAGGTAGCGATAGGTGCGTAACGGTTTCGCGCCTTTGCCCGTCGGTATGGCGAGGTAGGTGACGTTGTCACGGACAAACGGGGCGGCGTCGGCAACGTTGCTGTAGAGCAATGACACGTCGACGCCGAGCGCGGCCAGGCAGCGGGCCATTTCGACGGTGGACGTCTCGGCTCCGCCGCGAGTCGTGTCGACATGCTCCTGGACGATGGCGACTTTCATCCACGATGCTCTTTGCGTGCGATGCGGCGGAGGATCCAGTCGCTCTTGCGCGTGATGCGGCGCGCAAACCAGCGGACACGCGGGGCACTGGGGTGCAGGCTGAGGTAGTACACGAGAAAGCGGAAGCGATCAGTGCGCGTGGCGCCGATTCGGCGGGCGGAACTGTCGAGCTGGGCGAGATCCTTGATGAGCCAGCGGGTTCGGCGGAGGCGTGGTCGGAAGACGCGGGCGAGATCGATCAGCGCAAATTGCGGTGCGCGCTGGGCGGACGGATCGATGTCGGCGAACACGTGGCACAGGTACAGGTCGCGATGCACGTAACCGGTCTGGTGAAAGGACGAAACGAAGCGTGCCAGAGCGCGGTTCACGGCGTGGCGATTGTGACCGCCGGTGATCGGCGCGTTCTGGATGCACAGCTTTGGCCAGACGCGGTCGAAGGCGTCGCCGGCAACTTCTGCGAAGAGTACGGCGCTGCGGCGCTCGAGGTGTCCGGTCATGGCATCGACGGCCGCGATGGCCTGGACGCACGCGACAGAGTGTTCGGCGAGGAACCGCGACAGGTGATACTCCCACCATCCGCGGCCGCGGCGACTGCTCTGACGCAGGATGCGGTCGAGTTGTGTCTTCAGCGGCGTACGGAAGTAGCGTTTGAGGTATACAGCTCCGTTTGACGTGTCGGGGGGCTCCCAGCGCCAGCGCTCGCGGCGGCCGAGGCCGTCCTTGACGAGTGGTTGCCATGACCCGGGCAGTAACTCGTCAGGCGGCTCGTCGTCCAGGAGACTGCGGAGTTCGGTCAGGCCGAGTCTGGCCAAGCGCGGCTGCCAGGCTTCGTTGACGGCTTCAACGCTGCTCACGGTACTGCGCCCGCTGCCGATTTGTTCGCACGCTCGGCGCCCAACTGCTGCGCCCAATTGCGGAACAGGCGATTCATGTGGATGCGACGGTTCTCATGGCTCTGCCATCCGGCTGCGATTCGTTCGATTTCGCGCACATCGTTCCGGAGCTCCTTTGGCACGCGGCGCACCTGGAGGTAGGACTTGAAGAAGCGCATGCGTTCGGTGCGTGACGTGAATGGCAGAGCGGAGACAGCCGTCTGAGCCAGTTCACGCAGCCACCAGCGCTGACCGGCGCGAAGGCGTTGCCAGCGGGTAAGCGGATGCACGTCGAGCAGGAACAGCTCGGGCGTGCCGTCGGGACCAGAGCGAAAGAGCAGGTTGCGCCAGAATAGATTTCCATGCGAGACGCCCAGGCCGTGCATGGTGGCGAGTTCGCGGGCGAGGGTGCTGATCGTCTCGCGCCGCTGACGGCGGTCGAGCGGCTGGTCGCCATCCATGGCGCTTTGGGCCAGTGTGGTAAGATTCTCTGCTCCCGGGACCTCTTCAGTGATGAGGAAGCAAGTGGTCAGAAAGTGGGCGCTGCGCTCGCTGCCGTAAGCCACTGCGCGTACGGCCGGCACGCCGACGCCGCGCAACGTACAGAGGGCCTGGTACTCCGCCTCGCCGCGATGGGCGCCGAAGAACGTGCCGCGAAACGTGCCACGCAGGCGTTTGGTCCAGTTCGGGAAGTAGTGCCGCTTGACGTAGAAGCCGGGCCCGCCGTCCGGACAAGCGACGTAGAGCGTGTCGGTCGTGCGGCTCCACGCGGCGACCTGGCCGTCCACACGGCCGAGCACGCGCTCGACGGTGTCGAGTTCGCAGGCCTGGAGCCGGGCGCGGTACGCGGGGTGAATGCGCATGTGGCGCGTCCGCATCATGATTCGGGCTCCAGCAGGTCGCGGGCGGCGGCGAGCACGTGGTCGGCAGTCAGCCCGGTCATACAGCGCAGATCGAGCGGGCAGGTGGGCCGCTGGCACGGTCCGCACTCGACCGGCACCTGGAGCTTGCGCTCCTTCGCGTAGCCCGTGTCGGTCCACTGCTGGTGCGTCGGTCCGAAGATCGTGACGGTGGGGATGCCGAACGCGATGCCGTAGTGGCGTGGGCCGGTGTCGTTGCAGACCAGCAGTTGTGCGCCATGTATCAACGGCTTGAGTGAGCCAAGCGACGTGCCGGGATCGGTGCAGCAGACGACTTCGCTGCGGGCAGCATCGGCGATCGAACGCATTAGTGGTGCTTCGCCGGGCGCGCCGACGAGCACAGGTGTGAGGTCCAGCTCTTCGCGGAGACGGTCGCAGACTTCGGTGAAGCGCTCGGGTAACCAGCACTTGGCCGCGCCGAACGCGGCGCCGACGTTTATCGCCGCGTAGCGCGTGCCGCTGTTCAGGTTGTAGTGTTCCAGCAAATCGTGGCCGGCGCGTTCCTGCTGGGGCGTTGCCGCGAGGCGCAGGGAGCGGTCGGGTACCGGGCAGCCGACGTGCTCGGCGAGCTTGATGTAGCTGTCGAGCACGGGGTGTGGGACGAAACGACCGTTGCGTTTGAGCGGTCGCAAGCGGTCAGTCAGCAGCCACGAGCGTCCGTCACGGGCGAAGCCAACGCGTCGTTTCGCGCCGGCCCACCAGGCCGCGATCGCCGAGCGAAACGAGTTGGTCAGCAGCAGGGCGAGGTCGAAGCGTTGCTCGCGCAGCCGCCGGGCCATGCGTTGCGTCCGGATTTCGCGCGCTAGCCCGCCGCCGGTGGGCCAGGCGACGATGTCATCGTGCCAGCCGCAGCCGTCGACGATTTCGGCGACGTAAGGCCGGAGCAGGTAGGTAATGCGCGCCTGGGTGAAGTGCGCGCGTAATGCGGCGAGCACCGGGCTGGCCATGACGACGTCGCCGACCCAGTTCGGCACGACGATGAGAATGCGGCGGAAGTTGTTCTGCTTGTCGCCGATGGGCATAACCGGACAGTGTAACACATAGCGGGAGGCAGGCTACGCGCGGGGCTTACGCGAACGTGATGAGCCAGAGGAACTCGGTGTTGCCGCCGTGGCCCTGGATGGGGCTTTCGATACGGTTCAGGGTTTGCCAGCCGGCGGCTGTGATGTCGCTAGCGCATTGCTCCAGGACGTCGGCACGGCGATCTTCGGGGAGGACGCCGTCGACGAGCCAGTCGGCGGGTGCTTCGTACTGTGGCTTGATCAGTGTGATGACCTGGCCATCGGGCGCGAGCGATCTGCGCGCGGAGGGTAGGATCAGGCGCTGGGGCGTCCAACCGACGTCGATGGAGATCAGTTGGCAGGGCTCGGGGCATACGTATTTGAGCGCGTTGGTGCGCTCGCACACGACGACGCGCTCGTCCTTGCGCAGGCGATAGTCCAGTACGCCGTAGCCGGGATCAACGGCGTAGACGCGCGCCGCGCCGTGCTGGAGCAGGCAGTCGACGAAGCCGCCGACGTGGCTGCCGAAGTCGGCGCAGCACCAACCGGCGACGTCAAGCGCGAACGCATCGAGGGCTGCGGCGAGCTTCGAACCGCCGCGAGAAACGTAGGGGCAGTGTTCAGCCGACATGCGTCATTCGTCTTCCGGCGGGACGGGGAGCCACTCGCCGTTTCGGGTGCGCTCAAACAGCGTCGTCTTTGAGTTCGCGACCCACTCGATGCCCTGGCCGTCGAGAATCAGGGCGACGCTGCGGTCGGGCCGCACGGGGGCGGTCGCCCGGTCGATACGGATGCGGCGGACGTTGTGCGTATCGAGCACGAGCCGACGTTCGGCGGTGTCGAGCACCTGGACGCGCGCCGGCCGATCGGTGTCGAAGCGCCGCAACACTTCGAGATACTCGGGCAGCTCGGGAGTAGCGGGTTGGATCGCCGGCTGGGAGGTCGCGGGCTGCGAAGTAGCAGGCGCGGGTTTCACTGGACGGCTCTCCGGCACGGGTCGTGGAGCGGGCGGTGCCGTGTCGCACGCCGCGCCCAACGCCGACAGCACGGCGATCGTACACACCAAACTCCAGCGCCGAATGTTGCTTACTCGGTTCATAGCCTCACCTCCGCCGGCAGAGCGATTGAGTCAGCACCGTATTGTACGAACTCGTCGCCGGTTGGGTGCAACGTTCTTTACGGCGATGGGGGGCGCACGTAAAGTCAGACCGATGATCCGGGGCGGCTCACGCCGGCCGGGAAGCGACTCCACTAAAGGACTACGGATGAGCCGCGCCGCTGATTCGAGTATGCGACTGCCAAACTGGCTCGTCCTGAATCGCAACTTCGTGCTGTTGGCGTTCGCGTATTTCATCGCCGCCGTGGGGGACAATCTCAACGATCTCGGTCAGCTCAAGTTGCTGGATGCGCTGGAAGGGGAGGAATCGACGCGCCTGCGGGCGTTGATGATGTTCGGGTTGTTTCTGCCGTACGTGCTGCTGGGGCCGGTGGCGGGTTGGTGTGCGGACCGGTTCAGCCGCAAGTGGACCATGATCTTCGCGGACGGACTGCGGGCCGCGATAGTCGTGAACTTCGCGGTGCTGATTCCCTGGCTGCTCCATCAAGGCGCCGGACACTACACGGTCATGCTGACGCAGGCGACACTGGGCATTCTGGCGGCGTTCTTTTCGCCGGCGCGACAGGCCATGCTGCCGACGCTGGTACGTCCGGACCAGCTTGTGCGGGCCAACGCGATGGTGAGCGCGTTGGCACCGATCGGTGCGATGCTCGGCTTTCTGGCGGGCGGGATCATTGTCGACAATTTCGGCGGCCCGGTGTGGAACTTCCGCGTGAACTGCGGCACATATGTAGTCAGCGCGTTGCTCGTGCTCTCTATTCTCCAGCCACGGCGGCACGCTGCGGTGCGGACGCCGACGGCGAGTTTGCTCGGGCCGCTCGTAGATGGGATCACGTATGTGCGCCAGCACCGGCGCGTGGGGCAGATGATCCTGCTGGGGGCGCTGTTCTGGGGGGCGGCGGGCGTCGTGTTCGCGTGTATTCCCGCGGTGGTGCGCGAGCTGGTCAGCACGAACTACACCGATGTCGGGGCGTTTCAGGCGTTGCTGACCGTCGGCATGATCGCAGGCTCAGTGCTGATGAGCATGATCGGACCGGCGTTGGGCGTGCAGGCGGCGACGCTGATCGGGCTGAGCATGGCCGGCGGCGGGTTGTTACTGCTGGCTGGCGCGTTCCAACTGCGGCTGAGCAGTGTCTGGGCGGCGACGAGCCTTATCATCGTTGGCTTGGCCGGTTCGGTGCTGCTCGTCACGATCATGGCGACACTGCAACGGCTGGTGCCGGACAGTCGGCGGGGGCGCGTGTTCGGCGTCTCCGATATGACGACGATGGGTGCCATGGTGCTGGCGACCGGGGCGCTGGGTCTTACGCCGATCCCGAACCTCGATCGCTACGTGGCGGTGATTCTGCTGGTGACCGCGCTCGGTCTATTACTGGCAGCGGTGTTGGCACTGCGCGTGTATCGGCGGACGGCGCATCATGGTCCGTTGGTTGGCTTGGTCTGGGTGGTGCAGCGCATCTACGCGCGGATGTGGTGTGGCGCGCGGCGGGATGGTCCCTGCACGATTCCGCGGACCGGCCCCGTGATTCTGGCGAGCAACCACACGTGCGGCATCGACCCGATGGTCATTTTGGCGACGTCGCCGTATCGACTGCCGGCGTTCGTCGTTGAGGGGAAGTACTACTACACGCCGATCGCGCGGTGGTTCATGAATCTGGCCCGTTGCATACCCGTGCGGCAGGCGCAACCGGGGGCGGCGTTCTTCCGACAATCGCTGCGGTTCCTGAAAGAGGGTGGTTGCCTGGCGATCTTCCCGCAAGGCCTGTTCGAAGAGCCGGGGGCAATGTTGCCGGAGGCCAAACGCGGTGTCGGCTGGCTCGCGTTGCGCAGTGGCGCAACGGTCATCCCCTGCCACATCAGCGGCACGCATCATCATGCCAACCCGTTTCTTGCGTTCTTGCGACCACACCGCGCACGGATTCGCTATGGGAAGCCGATCGATCTGGCGGCCGTCGGTGTGGATCGGCATGATCGAGAAACGGCGGATGCGGCCAGTGCGCTGATCATGCAGCAGGTGCAGGCCCTGGCCCCGGATCAGGAAGATTATGCCGACTGACCGCGCAAGCAAGAGCAGCGCTCAAGGGGGGGCGGAAGGACCGCGTTTCATACCCATTCTGGTCTTGGCGGCGATCGTGCCGCTGACGGCACTGATCCTGTTCTATCGCTTCGATGTGCCGCTGGGTTGTCCGGGGCGGTTTGTGTATCGCTACTCGGATTTCGTGCCGAACCGATTGCTGGCGACGGCGGTGGCAGTTCTGCTCGCGTTGCTGCCGGCTACTGGCGTGTGGCTTCTTGGAGCGCGCAGCGCGTTGCAGCGTATGGGCGGAATGGCACTGGTTTGCATCGGCACTCTGCTGCTGGGGATTTGGTCGTATTACGCTCCCCCGGCGCACATCACACAGCATATCTTCAATGCATTCTCGCCTTCGCACGACGGCGCATTTGTCATTGAATCGCAGATGGTCGACAGCGTGCCGGAGTACCTGGCGGCTTTCCCGGAGCGCACGCGCACGCCGCCGAGCGAACGGCTTGGCACACGGGTCATCAGCAACCCGCCGGGCGCGACGCTGCTGGCAGTTGGGATTGATCGACTTGCGCAGCGCTCGCCGGCGATGCGCAACTATATGCTGGACCCGATACGTGACGAGCTGATGCCCGAGCTCGAGCGCATGACCGTTGTGGGGCTATGGCTCTTCGTGACGCTGACCGTGATGTGGATCGCAGCCGGGCCCGTACTGTACGCCGTCGCTCGCCTGTGGCTGCCGCCGATGTGGGCGGCGGCGTACGCGGTCGTGACACTGATCAGCCCGATGACGTTGATGTTTACGCCGGGGAAGGATCCGGCGCAGTTGCTTACTACGGCGGTGCCGTTGTTGCTGTGGCTGTTGGCTTGGCGACGCGGGTGGGCGTGGGCCGGAGGGTTGGCCGGTGCGACGTTCGTGATCGCGCTGAGTGCAAGCCTAGTACACCTGTGGGTAGCAGCGATTGTCGGTATTGTGACAGTGTTGTCTGTGGGCAGCGAGCGGGCGGGCTGGTGGCGGTTGGCGCTGCGCTGTGCGCTGCCGGTAACGGCCGGCGCTGTGATTATGGGCGTGACGCTGGCATCGGTTTTCGGCTTGAATCTGCTGGTTATCTTGCCCGCGGTAGCGCGGGCGCAGGCCACTGTCACGCGTGGTCCGGAGGCGATGCCGTTTGGGTGGCAGCTCGTGGGTATACCGCTGTTCATCTTGTTTGCGGGGGCGGTGTTCTGGGCCTTGGCCCTGCTCACATGGCGACGTCGTCAGGCGGTGGAACCGAACATCCGGTCGGAGCGTGAGGTGGGCGGGCGGTTCCTGATCGTTACCGTGATCGTGTTGCTGCTCACCGCCGGCTTCACGAACCTCGAAACGCCGCGGCTATGGATTCCGTTCATGCCGCTGTTGCTGCTGGGTGGGTTTCTGTTGCTGCATACGTCGCCGGGGTGGGAGCGAACGGCGCGGTCAATGCTTGCCGTGTTGGTATCCCTGCAGGTGACCGCTGGCGCCCTGCAATGGTCGCTGATGGATCCTCGCGAGGCCGAGTACCGCATCAGCGCCGGCGAGTTCTATGGTGGCGCCGCAACTATGTCAGCCGAACATGTTCCTGACGATGGTTAGCGATCGGGCAGGCCAGTCGCGGGCAGTGCGAGTGTTGATTCACGCCTTCAATACGGTTGTTTACCGGCGGTGCGAAGTCTATGATCGCTGTTTCTGGCCCGCGTGTGATAACGGCGCAGGCGGAGTAGTGGTGATATGCTCGATAAAGTAATTCGACATTTGCGCAAACGTGCTCAATGGTCCAAGCACGCTCGCAAGATGCACTCGCTGCGAACGCCCGAGGTATTTCAGAAGTACTTTGAGGACTTGGAACTCAAGCCGCCGTACGTTCTGGATGGGGCGAAGTTTGCCGATCTGAAGCGCGGGGTGGCCGAGGATCTGCTGGATCGGAACGAGTTGGACGTGGGTGGGCGGCGCGTGTTGGATCTCGGCCCCGGCTGCGGCGACTTTCTGGATGTGTGTCGCGAGCGCGGTGCGATGACGGTCGGATTCGACTTTGATCCCTTCATCGTGCGGTGGATGCAGTTGCGCGGGCACATCGGGGTACGGGGCAACCTGTTGCGATCTCTCGCCGGCCTGCACGATCAACTATTCGAGGTCGTCAATTCGAACGGCAGCATCGTCGTGGAGTACTTTCACCTGCTCGGACTCGGCAAGTTGCGGGGGTTCCTGGACACGGTCGAGGCCCATACCGCTCTCGGCGGCACGATCATGATCACGCCGCAGTACGAACATGTGCCGAACGCGCCTCAGCGCACGCGCAAGATCAGCGAGCCGCTGAATTGTCCTTTCGCGGAGGTCATGCAGGGAGCGGGGTATGGGACGATCACGGATTCGGCCGCGAACAGCGATCCATGCCTGGCCGTCACGTATGTGAAGACGCTGCCGGCAACGTAGGCGTCGGACGTATCGGGGTGACAGCCGGTATTCCGAACGCCGTTCATTGAGATGAACAATGCGGTCGTGGCGCAGTGTTGGCAGCCTAGTACTGTCGGCGTTGGCGCGCCGGGGGAATGTGGAGCTGGGCGCGGTACTTGGCGACCGTGCGGCGTTTGATCTCGACGCCGGACTGCTTCAAGCGCCGGACGATTTCGTCGTCGTTCAGGGGCTTCGACTTGTCCTCGTTGTCGATGATCTCCTGGACCTTGGCTTTGATGCTGGCCCAGCCGAGTGCGTCGCCACCGTCGGTTTCCGCGCCGCCGGTGAAGAAGCGTCGTAGCGGGTAGATGCCGCGCGGCGTCTGGATGTACTTCTCGTCGACGGTGCGGCTGATGGTGGACGGGTCGCAGCCGAAACGTTCAGCGAGGTCGCTCATCCGTAAAATTTTCATGTGCTGTTCGCCGTGATCGAGGAACTCGCGCTGCGCTTCGACGACGGCCTCGGCGACCTGGAGCAGGCGCTCACGCCGATAGCGGACGGCGTCGATGATGGCGTTGGCAGCCTCGATCTTCTGGCGGACGAATTCGCGTGTGGCCTTGTCGTCCCGGGCGCGCTCGAGCAGGGCACGGAACTCCGGTGAGATTCGCATCTCGCGCGAATTGGCCCGCGTCAGCCGGACGTCGTAGCGGTCGGCCTCGGGGTCGTACTCGACCAGGATGTCCGGGACGATTGGCGGCAACTGCTGATCCACGATCTCGCTGCCGGGGTGAAGTGAGAGATGGCCGATAACCTCGATCGCGGCCTTCACCTCCTCGACGTCGACGTCGAGCGCTTTCGCGATGACCGGCAGGCGATTCTTCTGCAGGTTGTCAAAGTGCTCGGCCAAGATGCGTTGTTCGAGCGTGTTGCGGCCAGGCAAAACGTCCAGCTGCAACAGCAGGCTTTCCTGGAGCGAACGGGCAGCGATCCCGGCGGGCTCCAGGCGTTGCACGGCTTCGAGCGCTGTCTCCAGCTCTTCTACCGAGGCAGGTGGATCGAGGTCGGTGCCCAGCTCTTCAAGCGGGGTGTTGAGGCGCCCGTTGGCATCGAGCGCGTTGATCAGGCACAGGCCGAGTTCGTGCGTACGAGCATCGACATCCACGAGCCCCCATTGCTGAGCGACGTGCTCATGCAGTCCGGCGGGTCGCGACGCAGTGTTGGCCATCGCGTCGAGTTTGCCGGCGGACTCTTCGGCCAGTCGGTCGCGCGATTTGGTGCCGCGGTAGCCGAGGTCGTCGTCAATCCAGTCGTACTCGCGTACCAGCGTATCCAGCCGGTCGAAGTCGTCGGCGTTGTCGCCATCGACGACCAGGTCGCGTTCGCCGTCGGGCGGGCCTTCGTCGACGTCGGCCTTGCCGTCACCGACCGTTTCCTCTTCTGCCGAAGCGATCTCGAGTGCCGGGTTGGCGTCCCGCTCCTGCTCCAGGCGCGACTCGAGTGCGAGCGCGTTGAGCTGGAGGATGTCCATCGCCTGTATGAGCTGCGGCGTCAGGCGTTGCTGCTGCTGAAGGAGCTGCCGCGGGATTTGGGAAAGTATTTGCGACACAGTGAGTTACAGGCCTCGGGGCACGACCGGGCGGCGGAGCGGAGGAGTATTGTGGCTGGTCCGGGAGGTATTATCGACCGCCGCTAGCAAATTCCGTACCAACTCTGGGAAAATGGTAGCTCGCGGGGGTGCCTCGGTCAAAGCGGTCCGCCGAGGTATCGCGTTCCGGTGATCATCCCGTGACGCCGCAGCAGACGCTATCATCCCGAGCGTAACGCCGAATCAGGTTGCAGCAATAGAACACTGACGCGCGAGAGGAGCGTACGCGAATGAGCTACCAGACCACGCAGGTCCCCGCTGGCGACAAGATCACCATGCAGGACGGTCGGTTACAAGTTCCCGACCAGCCCATCATTCCGTTTATCCGTGGGGACGGCACCGGCCCGGACATCTGGCATGCGTCACAACTCGTTTTTGATGCGGCGGTCGAGAAGGCCTATGGCGGCAGCCGCAAACTCGCGTGGATGGAGGTCTTCGCCGGGCAGATCGCCTACGACCGGTTCAACGAGTGGTTGCCGGAAGAGACGTTGCAGGCCTTCCGTGAGTTTCTCGTGGGCATCAAGGGGCCGCTGACGACGCCGGTGGGTGGCGGCATTCGTTCGCTGAACGTCGCGTTGCGGCAGCAGCTTGATCTGTACGTGTGTCTGCGGCCGGTGCGGTACTACGATGGCGTGCCGAGTCCGGTGAAGAGCCCGCATCTGACGGACATGGTGATCTTCCGTGAGAACTCCGAAGACATCTACGCCGGCATCGAATTCCAGCACGGCGAGGATGACACGGCGAAGTTCAAGGAGCTGTTCGCGCAGAGCTTCTCGGAGCGGTTCAAGAAGATCCGCTTCCCCGAGACGGCGGGCGTGGGGGTCAAGCCCGTCAGTCAGGAGGGCACGGCGCGGTTGGTGCGCGCGGCGATCCGCTATGCGCTTGACAACGGTCGCACCTCGGTGACGCTGGTCCACAAGGGCAACATCATGAAGTTCACCGAGGGCGCGTTCCGCGACTGGGGCTACGAGGTCGCGGCGCAGGAGTTCGGTGCGCAGCTCTGGGATGGTGGTCCGTGGCAGCTACTCGATCGTCCCGGCGGTGCGGCGGAGATCATGCATCGCCCAACTGTTCGCAAGGAGGTCCGTGGCGGCGATCCGGGCAAGATCGTGATCAAGGACGTTATCGCCGACGCGTTCTTGCAGCAGATCTTGACGCGGCCGGGCGAGTACGACGTGATCGCGACGATGAATCTCAACGGCGACTACGTGAGCGACGCGCTGGCAGCGTGCGTCGGCGGCATCGGCATCGCGCCGGGCGGCAACATTAACTACGACACGGGCCATGCGATCTTCGAGGCCACACACGGGACGGCGCCGAAGTACGCCGACCAGGACAAGGTCAACCCAGGCAGCGTGATCCTGTCGGGTGAGATGATGTTCCGCTACCTCGGCTGGACCGAGGTCGCCGACCTGATCGTCAAGGGCATGGAAGGCGCGATCGCGGCGAAGACCGTGACGTACGACTTCGAGCGCCTGATGGAAGGCGCGACGCTGCTGAAGTGCAGCGAGTTCGGCGAAGCGGTTGTGAAGCATATGGGCTAACGAGCGGGCGCTACCCGCCGGACGTGTTGTGGGCGGACGTTGGAGACGCGTTCGATCAGGCCGCGGGCTTCGAGGTCGAGCTTGACGACCGTCGTGTACCAGGACACCGATCCGGGCTGTGGCTTCATGGACTTGGGGATGTGGCGGTCGACCTTCTTCGGCAGGTCTTTGAACGCGACGCCCTGCTCGGTCTGCGGGATGACCTTCAGCAGGGCTTGCTTGAAAGTGTCGTACTTCTGTCGATCGATGCGCGTGCCGCTCTTGCCGGTCGCGTTCTTCGTCATGATCGTGTCGGCTGCGGGCATGTGTTTCTCCTGACCTGAATACCCTCATCATAGGCGCCCCTCCACACCTCAACGCTGCAACCGGGCTTGTGGGGGCGACTATACTGTTGGTGGGCGTTCCGCGGCATCCCCGGGGTGCAGGAGGTGCGATCGTGCGCCGTTGGCACTTGCGTAGCGGGCTATTGGCCGGATTGATTGGGGGAATCAGCGCTACTACCGCTGTCGCTCAGGATGCGGATTCATCGGAGCGGCAAGCACGTGAGGTCGTACAGCCCGCGGTTCTGCTGCTGCGCGTCGATCGATCGCATAGTGAGCAGCCACGCGTGCGTGTGATGGAACCTGCGGGATTGCGGTGGCCTTTGATGGTCACGCAGGGCGAGCGTCGGTCGCGTTCGCGCCTCCGCGGGGGCAAGGCGGAGCTGGGAGACGGCTATCAACTCGTGCGTAGCTGGTCGCCGGACGGGCGTTCCAGCCTGCAATACATGATCTACCATGCCGACCTGTCGCACCCGAACGTGGCCGAGAACTGGCGGCGGCTGCGCCGCGCTCAGTACCGCGAGGCTGAACGTGAGCAAGAGCACGAGCGGCACAAGCGTTTCCTGCGGCGGCGCGGCGAGCAACTGAAGGCGGCGAATCGCGAAGCGACTTACGACGGCATCGCGCTGCTGCGGGCCGGAGCGTATCGACAAGCGGCGATTGTACTGGTCCGGGCGGGAGAGCTGGATCAGGGTGACGCCGGCAGTCGACTGCACTTGGCGTTGGCGCGGATGGCGCTCGGGCATGACGCGGAGGCGGCGCAGGCCTTGCGGCGTGCGCTGGAGCTGCAACCGAAGCTGGTGCCGATGCAGTTGAATCTGGCGGATAACTACATCTCGCCGGAGGAGTTTGCACGGCACGTTGACGCGCTGGCCGAGCGGCTGGTGGGGCGGGCGGATGTTGATGGTGCGGAGCATTTCCTGCTGGGCTTCATGGAGTTTCAGCGGGGGCGCTATGATGCGGCGCACGCGGCGCTGGCGAAGGCGGCGCCGCACTTTTCGCGTGACGACCGGCTAAAGATGCTGTTGTCGCTGACCAAACCGGCGCGGCATTAGCGGTCATGCGGGCGCTGGTTACGGGGTCTCACGGTACGGTTGGGCAGGCACTGTCGGCCCGTTTGTGTGCCGACGGGCACGACGTGACGGCGTGGGATCGGCAACGTGCGGCCGTTGATGATGAGGTCGCGGCGCGCCAGTTGCTGGAGTCCGTACGTCCGGACGTGATCTTTCATCTGGCGATCGCCTCGCAACCGACGGGGGTGGAGAACGAAGGTTGGTGCGTGAACGTGGAGTGGCCGGAGCTGCTGGCGCGGCTGACGGCGGCGGCGGGAATACGCCTTGTGTTCACGAGCACGGCGATGGTGTTCTCCGACGATGCGCGCGGACCGTTTACGGTCGCTGCCAAGCCTGACGCGCACGAGGGCTACGGCTACGAGAAGCGCATCGCGGAGCAGCGTGTGCGGGCGGTGAACGCGGGCGCCGTGATCGCGAGGCTGGGTTGGCAGATCGGCGACGCGTCCGGTTCGAACAACATGATCGATTTCCTCGAGCGCAATCAGCGCGAACACGGCTGCGTACGGGCCAGCACGAAGTGGCTGCCCGCTTGCTCGTTTTTGCCGGACACGGCCGACGTGCTGATGCGTCTTGCGCAGGCTCCAGCGCGAACATACCACATCGACGCGAATGAACGCTGGACATTCCACGAGATCGCGTTGGCGCTGAGTGAGTTGCACGGCCGGCAGTGGCAGGTCGAGCCAACAGACGACTTCGTCTACGACCAGCGTCTAGTCGATGAGCACATTTGCACGCGGTCACTGGCGACGCGGCTATCACTTCCGGATTAACGACACCACCCGGCGGGGGGCTGCGCCTTTCAGTGAGCGGTTATACTGGTTGGGAGCCGAGGATTGTGTGGAGGAACGAATGATGTCCGAAGAGATTACGCGCCTCGAACAAGAGATGGCCGTGTTGCGCGAGAAGCTGGTGACAGCCCGTAAGGCGATCGGGCCGGAGTCGGTCGACAACTACGAGTTTCCTGCCGCCGAGGGCGGGGCCGTGACGCTGTCTGAGCTGTTCGGCGACAAGCAGGATCTATTGGTGATTCACAACATGGGCAAGGCCTGTCGGTATTGCACGCTGTGGGCAGACGGGCTGAACGGCGTGGTGTCGCACCTGGCGAACCGCGCGGGACTAGCGCTGTTCTCGCCGGACGATCCGCAGACGCAACGTGCATTCGCCGAATCGCGTGGCTGGCGGTTTCGCGTGGTTTCGTACGGCGATACGGACTTCGCTGCGAAGATGGGTTTCAACAATCAACCGGACCGATACATGCCGGGTGCCAGTGCGTTTTTGAAACGGGCGGATGGCTCGATCGTGCGCACGGGGCGCGCGTACTTTGGTCCGGGCGATGACTTTTGCGCAGTGTGGCACCTGTTTGACCTGTTCGCGGACGGTGCTGCCGGTTGGGAGCCGCAGTACGCGTACTGATGACGTTGCGTTGGCGTGACGACGCCGTTGACGACGCGCAGTGCAACGCGCGTCTGCGCTCTGGACAGAATGCGCGCGGCGCGCCATGATGTTCGCCGGATTCAGTTCTGTGTGAGTGAGTCAGGGCCCGATTTCAGAAATCGCGAGAAGGAGGACGCGACATGACGCGTAGACAACTTTCGTTGCTGAGCTGCGTGGCATTGGTAGCGGTGGCCGCGATCGGCTGCCAGACGCCGGACATGCATGCGATGATGGCGCCGGTGGAGCGCCCGGCAGAGCTCGATCTGCTCCAGTCCTTCGTGGGTCAGTGGAAGGGCACGGCCGAGATGAAGATGGCCGGCTCGGAAGAGACGATGAAGGGCATCGGTGAGAATGATGCGAAGTGGGCGCTCGACAAGTGGTACGTGGTGGAGCATTTCCAGCACGGTACTGAAGATGAGCCGGACGCCGAAAAGGGCATGGCGGTCTGGACCTGGTGTCCGAAGACCAAGAAGTACCACGCATGGATGTTTATGAGCGGCGGCACGGTTGCCCAAGCAACCGCCACGTATGATGCCGATAGTGGTACGTGGCACATGAATAGCAAGAGCCACAACCCGTACAAGAAACTGACCATGAAGGGTAAGGGCACGGCAACGTTGGTCGGCGGCAAGAACTGGGAGTGGGATTGGACCGAGTGGACCGGCGGCCTGTTCCCGCAGAAGGTCTTTGAGGGCACCGGCACCAGTCATCGCCAGTAGGTTTGTACTAACGCGCCACGGCGATGGAAGAGCGCGGTCTCGGATTTCCGAGCCGCGCTTTTCTTTTGCGCGTCACGTGTGAACGAGCCTGTAGAATGGGTGGTCATGAGTGAGCGAATCGACCTAAATCTCAAGGCCGGCTATGACCTGTGGGCGACGATCTACGACGAGGAGCTGAATCCGTTAGTCGTGCTGGAAGAGCCGGTCGTGCGAAGCTGGATCGAACGGCCCGCGGGATTGCACGTCGCGGATGTCGGCTGCGGTACGGGACGTCACACGCTGTGGTTGGCGGACGCCGGCGCGAACGTGGATGCGTACGACGCCTCATGCGGCATGATGGGCAAAGCGCGGGCGAAGCTCACTGAGCGGAGTGTGCGCTTCGTCGAGCATGAATTGCCTGCGCCGCTGCCGGTGGCCGACGATACGTACGATCTGGTGCTGCTGGCGCTCGTCGCCGATCACCTGGCGGATCTGGGCGCGGTGCAGCGCGAACTCTATCGCGTACTGCGGCCGGCCGGTCAGCTCATGGTCACTGTGCTCCATCCGGCGATGAACCTGCTGGGGCTCACCGCACGCTTCAGCCATCCGGAAGACGGTCGCGAGGTCCGCGTGGCGGCGTTTGAGCACACGTACGCCGACTACGTCATGTCCGCCGTGCGTGCGGGGCTCGTGATTGAGGAGCTGGTCGAGCAAAAGGTCGACGCCGCGCTGGTGGCGAAAGCGCCGCGGGCAGAGAAGTACATGGGCTGGCCGCTGCTGCTGGCAATGAAGCTGCGAAAGCCCAAGTAGGGCGGGTTTCACTTGCCGCGAATTTGCGTGCGAGTTTGATTCACCCTCCCCTGTCCCCTCCCTTGCACAACATTTTGCATATCCGTTCATGCGGCATGTTTTTCTAGGGTACGGCGGAGGTGGTAGAGCACGAGTTTTGCGGTGACCCAGCGTTCGGTTCGGGCGGGTGTTCGGACCCAGGCGGGGAGCGGACAGAGCCCGCCGCCGAAGTTGGATTGCCAAGCGAAGGCCCTTTCGATCGCCCCCCGCAACCGTTCGTACTTGTCCGCGTTGGCGTGCCAATCTGCGATACCTCGTAAACGCAGCACGCTCTGTCGGCGATGTCCCTGACCGGCGTTCTTCCGCGGCCGCGCGCGAAAACGCACGTTCCGCGCTTCAGCTACTTCATAAAGTCGGGCCGAATCATTCACGCCGTCGGTTAGTACCGTGCTGCCTGCGGGCGCTTCGGCGAGCAACGCCAGCGCGACATCGGGTTCGCCTACATTCATCGCAGTCAGTCGAAAAGTCCGCACATAGCCCTGCGCATCGACCAACGCGTGCAAACGATAGCCGCGGGCGAAGCCGCGATAGACGCGGCCGGCGGTGGCGGCTACGTCTTTGGAACACGCACCGACGGGCAAAGGACGGGCATCCAGAACGAGCGTCCCGGCAGACCGCGTGTGCTGCTGCGAAGCGACGAAGATGCGTGTGAGCAGTTGCGCGAAGCGTGGACTACGCACCCGACGATTAAACTCGGAGTTCGAGGGCAACCGGCGTGGCCGAAACAGACCGTGATAACTCGTGCGTTGGGCCGCCCAGCACAGCGGCCGATCGTGCCACACCGCCCAGAAGAACATCCCTGCGATCAACGCATCCGAGTACACGAAGCGTCGCTTCGGCCGCGGCAATCGCCGTGCTTCCCGCTTGATGATCTGGTATAATTTCCACCATCCTTGGCTGCTCATGCTTGCGCTCCTTTCGTTGCAGAAAGATCTTCAGGCGCAAACATAGCAGCCAACTCTATTTGTCAATCGCACGTGTGCGCTCCCGCGCGAGATGTTGACAAGGGAGGGGTGTCAATCGGCGGGCATAGCCAGCCCTACGGTTTTGAGCTTTGGGTTTTCGGCTTTGGGCTTTGCGGTGGTTACATTCGCCGGGTGAGCGCTTCAGCGAATTCCATCGTGCCTGCGGTGCCGCCGATGTCGCGGGTGAGTTCTTCTCGCTTTCCGTCGCCGAGCACGGCGTTGTAGGCCTGCTTGATCTTCTCGGCGGGGGTCGTCTGGCCGATGTGGTTGAGCATCATCACAGCACTCATGATCAGTGCAAGCGGGTTGGCGATGCCCTGCCCGGCGATATCAGGGGCCGAGCCGTGTACGGCTTCGAAGATGGCGCAATCGTCGCCGATGTTCGCGCCGGGGACGACGCCCAGGCCGCCGACGAGGCCGGCGCACAGGTCGCTGACGACGTCGCCGTTGAAGTTTTCGAGCAGCAGCACGTCGAAGCGGCTCGGGTCACGGACGATCTGCATGCAGCCGTTATCGATAATGAGCTCTTCGTACTCGATGCCCGCGCCGAATTGCTCGTGCATCCTTCGCGCGCACTCGATGAACAGTCCATCGGCCATCTTCATGATGTTGGCCTTGTGGAAGAGCGTGACCTTGCGGCGGCCGCGCTCCTTGGCGTACTTGAAGGCGTACTTGGCAATGCGTTCGCAGCCTGCTTGCGTGGTGATGCGCAGCGTCTCGATCACGCCGGGGATGATCTGGTGTTCGAGTCCGGAGTAGAGACCCTCGGTGTTTTCGCGCATGACGACCAGCTCGACGTCGTCGTAGCGCGTCTGGATGCCGGGCATGCTGCGCACCGGCCGGACGGCGACGTAGAGGTTGAACGTTTTGCGCAGCCGGACGTTGACGCTGCCGAAGCCCTTGCCGATCGGCGTGGTCAGCGGGCCTTTCAGCGCGATGCGGTGGTGCTCGATCGCCTCGATGGTCTGCCGCGGCAGCACGTCGCCGTGCTTTTCCGCCGCCGCCGCCCCGGCGGGCAATTCGACCCATTCGAGGTCGGCCCCGGCCGCCGCCAGAACGTGCTTGGTCGCTTCGGTGATGGCGGGCCCAATGCCATCGCCGGGAATCAGGCAGATTGTCTGAGCCATGCCGCAACTCCTGTCGTGATCTGTCTGGCGGTCGTTGGTGAGGAGACGAGTATAGCCCACCACCAACCGCAGTCGAACCAGACCTCCGTGCCTTGAGGTCTCAGTGGCTGAGCGCCTTCGGCCCCTTTCCCTTTCTCGTTGCTCCTGCTACCGTGATCGTACACGGTCGGGGGCACGCGGCCTGGGCGCCGCCAGGTATCTACGGCGAATCGCGGCGATTCTCTCGGAGTCATCATGAGCAACCAGACGGGCAACACCGCCGAGCAGAGTGCATCCACGTCAACGCCACCGCCCGCCAAAGGCAGTGCGTTCGGCCGGCCGTACTGGATGCTGAACAGCATCGAGATGTTCGAGCGGCTGGCGTATTTCGGCATCCGGGCCGTCGTGCCGCTGTACATCATGCAGGCCACCGAGCCCGGCGGGCTGCACCTGACCGCGATCCACAAGGGCTGGATCTACATGTGGTGGGCCATCCTGCAGTCGTGGCTGCCCATGTTCACCGGCGGCATCGCCGACCGCTACGGCTACAAGAAGGTGCTGTTCTTCGCCATCAGTGCCAACGTGGTCGGTTACCTGATGATGGCGGCGTTCCACGATTACTACGGGTTCTTCGCCGGCATTCTGGTGCTGGCGACCGGGACGGCGTTTTTCAAACCGGCGTTGCAGGGCTCGATCGCGCAGAACCTGACGAAGGAGAACTCGTCGCTCGGCTGGGGCATCTTCTATTGGGTCGTCAACATCGGGGCGGTGCTGGCGCCGATCCTGGCGACGATCATCCTGGGCAAACCGCACAGTGCAGAAGGGTGGCGCAACCTGTTTATCGCGTCGGCGATCTTCACCGCGATGAACCTGCTGTTGCTGCTCACCTTCCGCGACGTGCCGTCCGGCGCTGATAAGACCGAGAGTTTGGTGAAGGTCTTCGGTCGCACGGTCGAGAACATCTGGCCCTACTGGTTCGTGGGCGGTCGCCTGCACCCCCTCCGCGGCCCGCTGGGCATTCTCCTGGTGGTCGTCGGGCTGTTCGTGTTCATCCTGTACACCGAGGTCGCGAAATGGCTGAACCTGACCGAGCAGGCGGGCATGTTGAGCGGCGCGGGGCTGGGCGTGTTCGTTCTGGGTGGTCTGTTGGCGACGTGGCTTCAGGGTGGCACGTTCCAGTGGCAGCTTCGTCTGCCGGCGTTCCTGCTGATCATGTCCTGCTTCTGGATGATGATGTACCAGCTCTGGGACCTGCACCCGAACTTCATCACCGACTGGATCAACTCGGACCAGATCGCGGATTACGCGCCCGCGGCGTGGCGTGAGTATGGCGACCGCGGGCTCATTCAGGTGCCGCAGCAGATTCTGCTGAACCTCAATGCTGCGTTGATCGTCGCACTCATCGTGCCGATCTCGTGGGCCGCGCGCAAGATGCGGACGCTCAGCGCGATGCTGGTCGGCATGTCCGTGGCAACGCTCGGCGTGCTGGTTGCGGGCCTGACGCAGAGCGGCTGGATCCTGCTGCTCGGCATCGTGTTCTTCTCGTTGGGCGAAATGTGGACCGGGCCGAAAAAGAATGAGTATCTGGGCCTGATCGCGCCGCCAGGGAAGAAGGGGCTGTATCTGGGGTACGTCAACATTCCAGTTGGTGTCGGCGTCGGCCTGGGCTCGATGATCGCCGGCATCGTCTACGACAACTACGGTGAGAAAGCCACGCTGGCGTTGAAGGAGCTGGCTGCGCGGCCGGCGCTGATCGGCGAGGCGGCACGTTCGATCGACTGGAGCGACTCACTTGATCGAATCCCGACGATGCTGGGTATCGAGCGTGGCGAAGCGTTGGCGCTGGCCGCTGCCGAAATGAAGGTTGATCCGAGTGTGGCGGGCGAGACGCTTCGCGCGCAGTACCAATACGATCGTGGACAGATCGTGAACCTCGCGTACTTGTATCTCGCGCAGAATGTGCCGACCGCGATCGAGAGCGTGCAGCCGAAGCTCGACCGCGGCGGTGCTATTCCCGCCGGCGAGTTGGCGGCCCACATTGGCGATCTGCCCAAGTGGACGCACGTATCGCGGGTCGAGGTACTGGACGTTGTGCGGGAGTTCATCAACCAGGAGCGTGAGGTTGATCGCAAGCTGTACGATCGCGCGATCGTCGAGCTGCTGTGGGAGACCTATGGCACCGAGCCCGAAGTGCTGAACAACCTCGCACTCGAGTATCTTGCGCAGGCTACAGATCGGCTGGCGACCGCTGTGGCGCAGATCGAAATCGAGAATCCGGTCGAGGACATTCCGGAGAAGGTCGGTATCGGTCGCACCAAGTCGTTCTTTGCACTGAGCGCCGCGGAGGGGGCTTCGGCCGTCGAGGTTGAGCGGGAATTGTTGGAGCTGGATACGGCTGCGACGGACGAGCGCGACCGCCTGTACGTCTACCTGGCGCAGTTGCCGCACGTGCGGTTCATCGCCGTCGCGCAGCGGAACTGGTCGCACGACGTAACGCTGCTGGAAGAGATGATCGATGATGACGCGGATGCGAAAGCGATCGCGGAGGATCGTATCGATGAGCAGGGGTTCATAGATGTGATCGTGGCAACCGTATCCGGGTGGTTCGGAGGGACGCAGGAGCAGACGTTCTACGAACGATTGGCCGGGAATCAGGATCTGATTCAGGACGCGCTGGCGGCGAAGGACTGGACACGCAACGCGGACCACGCGCGCTGGTTGTTGCGTATGAGTGTGCCAGAGGCGCAGGCTCGCGCGTCGGTCGAGCTGAAAAACAACAGCTTGGCCACGACAAACCTGCTGTGGGACAAGTATCACCCGCAGTACATGGTCTGGATCCCGTTCGCGTCTATCGGCATTCTGGCGACGATCGCGCTGGCGGTGTTCGGGCAGATGGCCAAGCGCTGGAAGGACATGAACGCGTAGGCCTGCACGCCGGACTCGGCATGGCTCGTTATCGCATTCCGAAGTGTCGCACGCGCGTGGAGACGCGCGCGGGGAACTCACGCTTTATTACGACGGTCGACGTCGCGCCCACCGTGCGTGCTGCGCAGGAGTTTGTGCGCAGCATTCGTGCGGAGATGCCTGACGCGACGCATCATGTGTATGCGTTCAAGGTCGGCTACGGCGGCAGCGTTTCTGAGGGCATGAGCGACGATGGCGAGCCGTCGGGAACTGCGGGGCCGCCGACGCTTGCCGTGTTGCGCGGGGCGGATATCGGCGACATTGTTCTGGTGACGACGCGCTACTTCGGCGGGACCAAGCTGGGCACTGGTGGGCTCGTGGCGGCGTACACGCACGCGGCCCAGGCAGTGCTGGCAGAACTCGACACGATCGAGAAGGTACACCACGTCGGGTATGTTCTGCGCGTGCCGTACAACCTGCATGAGCAGGTGCGGCGACTGCTGCCGACGTTTGAGTGTGAGGTCGAGCGCGAGGATTTCGCCGAGCAGGTGACGCTGCGCGTGCAATTGCCTGAGGAGCGGACAGAGGCATTCGTGGCGGGTGTGGGGGATTTGTCGGCGGGACGGGTGGTGCCGGAGCGGGTGGACTGACCAGAGTGTGTGTTCGGTGATCATCCCGCGGCCGACGTGCGCGCTGCAAAGGCCGCTGAAACGCGGGCGCTTCTACCCTCCCCCTACCCCTCCCTGAAAGGGAGGGGGGCTGGGGCAGGCGCTACTCCAGGTAGCCCAGCGAGCGGAGGCGTTCGATCTCGTCCGGGTCGAGTTCGACGGGTTCGCCGGCGGCGCTGGTGTTGCGGGCGTCCATCGCTCGACGGGCGAGCCTGAGGTCTTCCATCATCTCTTCCAGCCGCTTGGGCTGGGCGGCGCTCAGCTCGTTTAGCTCTGCCGGATCGGCGTCGAGATTGAACAGGAGCTTGCCCTGCGGGCCGATGACGAACTTGTGGCCGTCGTAGATCCAGCCATAGAACGGCGGGCCCCAGAAATTGCCCTCGAGCACGATAGGAATCTCGATCGCGTCCGGGTCGGTGATTACAGATTGGAGATCGCGGCCGACGAATGCCGGGGCCGGTGGGACATTCGTCAGTGCACAGATGGTCGGCGCGACATCGACGTGGGCGACGCGCGTGTCGACGACCCCGGGCGCCAGCGTGCCCGGCATCCGCAGGATCAACGGCACGCGGACGAGCTCGTCGAAGAGCGTGTGGCCGTGTTCGAAGCCGCCGTGGTCGGCGAATTCCTCACCGTGATCCGCGGTCAGGACAACGAGCGTGGATTCATCGAGACCGGTCGCCTGCAATCCCTCCAGCAGGCGACCGACCTGCTGGTCGGTGAATGCGATTTCGCCGTCGTAGAGCTTCTCGGCCCGTTTAATGATCTCGCGGCTGAACGTGGTCTGCCCGCGGCGGAACGCGGTAATCTGAGAGCGCGTGCCGAACGTCCACGCCCGATTGTTGCGGTCGAGCCGGCCGGCGAAGCGTTGGCGGAATTCGTCGGGCGGGTCGTAGACGAGGTGCGGATCGAAGTAATGGACGAAAAGGAAGAACGGCTTGTGCGGCCGCTCGGCGAGCCATGAAAGAGCGGCGTCGGTGGTCTCGTCGGCGCGTCGGACGTCGACGTTGTTGGGGAACGCTTTGTGGTCGAGATGCTCGAAGCCCTGCGTGACGCCGAAGGTGGTGGAGAGGAAGTCGACATTGACGATCGCGGCCGTGGCGTACCCAGCGTCACCGAGCACTTCGGCGAGTGTGCGTCGTTCGTCAGAGAGTCGACGGAACTGCCCGAGCTGGCCGCCGGCGCCGTGCTCGGGCACGTTGAGCGAGGTGAACAGCGAGGCAAACGACGGCAGCGTCCAGGGCGCATGCGCGTAGCAACGCTCGAAGCGGACACTCTGTTCGGCAAGTTGATCGATGTTGGGCGTGGCGCCCAAGTTGCTGCCGTAGCAACCGAGCTTGTCGGCGCGCGTGGTGTCGAGCACGATCAGGAGCACGTTGGGACGGTCGGTGCCGCCAGTGGTCGAGTCACTCTGCTGGCAGCCGCCGATGCAGATCGCGGTGCAGAGAGCAAACAACAGGATGATTCGCGCACGCATGTGTGGTGTCTCGCCGCAAGTGGCAAACGGACTCACAGGCATCATAGGACATGTCGCTCGCTGATCCAATTAGGGGTTATTGCTGGCCCGGAACCAACGGCGCGCGGTATGCTGCAAGCACGATAGATGGCTCGGGTGAACAGAGAGGAGGCACGTATCATGGCCAGGTTGCTTGGAGTTCTGCTGATCGCTGTGCTGATTGTCACGACTGTAGGTTGCGCAAACACGTCGATTCGCGCTTCGGGCACGACGGTGGAGCGCGTGTTCGTCGGAGATATCGGCCTGATGGGCGAAGACAATCAACTTACGCTGCTGAGCGGGTCCGAGGTCTACAAGCTCTCGATCATGGGCGACAACAATCGCGTTTACGCCGAACGCGGCGCGTTCGTCGACAAGGTCGAGATCGTGGGTGAGGACAACATCGTCGTCGTGCCCGAGGGTTCGGTGCTCGAGTACTCGGAGATGGGTGAGGACAACGAACTGCGGTACATGCCCGAAGACGACGATTAACCCGAGGCTCATACGAAATCGCGCATCACGCGGTCGGCCAGCAGGAAGCCTGCGGGTGTCAGCCGGATCGCCGCTGGCGTGACTTCCAGTAGGCCGGCCGACACGTGCCGTTCGATCTCCATGTGGAAGTGCTCCGCGGGATCGACGGCGAAGCGTTCTTCGAACTCACGCCGATTGACGCCGGCGGTCAAGCGCAGCGCGAGCATAGCGGTCTCACGCATTCGCTCCGCGTGTTCAAGCGTCTCTTCTTCGTCACGGGGTGGCCGGCCGGCCCGCACTGCTTCGATGTAGGTGCGCGTGTCGGCTACGTTCTTGTATCGGACGCCGTCGAGGTAGCCCGCGGCCGCCGGCCCCACGCCGACGTAGGGCTCATTCCGCCAGTAGTGCAGGTTGTGGCGGGCCTCGTAGCCCTGGCGGGCATAGTTGCTGATTTCGTACTGCGGCAGTCCGGCGGTTGCGAGCGTGCTGCGCACCAGCTCGTACATCTCGGCTTCCAGCTCTTCGTCAACTTCCGTGGCCGCGCCGGATTCGCGTGCGGCGTGCAGCGGTGTGCCCGGTTCGTACATCAGTCCGTAGCAGGACACATGCTGCGGACGGAGTGCGAGTGTTGCGTCGAGGCTACGCCGCAATGATACGAGCGATTGCCCGGGGATGCCGAAGATCAGGTCGAGGCTGATATTGGTGATGCCGACGGCCCGAAGGGTGGTGATGGTCTGCTCGACGTGCTCTGGCTCATGCTGGCGATCGAGCACGCGGAGCTCGGCAGCGTCGAAGGACTGGGCACCGAGTGAGATTCGATTCACGCTGGCGCCAGCGAGGATGTCGGCGACCACGTCAGTAACCGTGGCCGGGTTCGCCTCGACCGTGAACTCGAGGGAGTCTCGCGCGAGCGGGGCGGCGCTGATGCGCTGCAGAAGACGTTCGAGATCGGCAGGCGGGAGAACGGTCGGCGTGCCGCCGCCCAGATACACGGTGTCAAATTCGCAGCTATGGAATTGCAGGTAGCCGTCCAGTTCCTGGATGACGGCGTCCGTGTAGGCTCGCGTGAGATCGGGGTTGAGCACCTGGCGGTAGAAGTCGCAATAGCCGCAGATCCGCCGACAGAACGGCACGTGGACATACAGTGCGTGGCAGGGCTCGGGCGTTGTCATGGCCGGGGCTTTCGCATAGCATGAGGGACACGGATGTCACGTAGGATTTTACCCGGATCGCCAGCGGGAGAGGCGTACGCCCGGGTTTCCGTCGCTCAGAGGGTCCGGAACGCGGGGGCTGGTTAGGGACGGCGAAAATGCAGGTGGTTCTGGTCATGTTCAGGAAGGGGGAGCGGCGCGAGTTCCCGGTCAGCGGACCCAAGACAATTGTGGGCCGGCGACCGGACTGCGGGCTCCGTATACCGACCAAGGATGTCTCGCGGGAACACTGCACGCTGCTGATCGACGGCGAAGAACTGGCCGTCTCAGATCTGGGCAGCTCGAACGGCACGTACGTCAACGACAAACGCGTGGACGAGTCGGAGCTCGAGCCCGGTGATCGCCTGCGCGTCGGGCCGGTGACGTTCGTCGTGCAGATCAACGGCGAGCCGGCCCAGATCAAGCCGGAGGACGCTGAATCACCCACGCTCCTGACGGAAGATGACCTGCTGAGCGAAGAAGACGACGAAGAGACGTTCGAGCTCTCCGAGCAGGATTTCGATCTCGACGATCCGATCTCGGCACTGGAAGAGCTCGACGACGAAGACGACCTGCCCTAGGGCTCAGCACCCTCGCTGTGCCGCCCGCCGGGATTCGCGATGGCGTCAGCCGCGGACAAGCCACGCCGGCGACGACGATGGTGGTGGGTGTTGGCCAGCCTCGCGACCACAACAACCATCTGCGTCGCAATTGTGTTCCTGCTCGTGACTTGCCGGCCTTCCTGGTATCAGCCGTCGGCGATCGACTACGGGATGCTGCGGGAGGATAAAGCGGCACTGGTGGGGCTCGAGAACGACATCAGCGCGGCACTCAATCGCGACCGGTCGATAACGTTCGAGATATCCGAGGATCAGGTCAATCGCTGGATCGCTGCCCGCGAGGAGATGTGGCCGGACTGGGTGTTCGATCTGGGCACAATGCGCGATCCGATGGTGGACTTTCAGCCGGGCAAGGTGCGGATTGCGGCGCTGGCGGAGCGCGGTGCGTTGCGCAGCGTGGTGACGCTGACGCTGAGCTGTGCGGTTGAGGCTGACAAGATCGACATTTTCTGTGATGCGTTGCACCTGGGAGCGCTGCCGGCACCAGGCCGGGCACACGACCAGATTCGCGATGCACTGCCGCCCGCGGACGAGCTGCTGGAGCCGTCCGCGGGGGCGTTGCTCACCGTCGGAAACGACTGGCACTGGCCGAATGGCCGGCCGCGTTATCGCGTGCAGCGCATCGAATTCACCGACGACTTACTGACGGTCGAATTCGTTCCGCTATCCGGTGGCTGAGTGGGGGCGGCGTGCTTCGCCGATTCGTTTGCCGTAAACTCTGAGTCCGGTACTGTCACCCGCGTCCGGAGCGTCCCGTGATTTCACCCAAACGTGCTCTGGCCGAGCGAATTCGCGAGTTGCGTCGCCGACACTTCGGTGCCCGTGGCAAAGCGCGATTCGCCGAGGCGCTGGGGCTAACGAACGACGAGTACCAGCGCTTCGAGCGCGGCACGATCCCGCCGGGCGAAGTGCTGGTGCGCATCTGCGAGGTGACTGGGGAGGACCTTCAATGGCTGCTGACGGGCGTCGCCGCGCGCGGAACCGTCGTGATCGCGGGCGCGCGCGGGCGTCACCAGCAATTGCTCGGGCAGATCGCACGTGTGCTCGAGGATCGGCCGGCGCTGGCCGGGCCGCTCGAGGCGTTTCTGGATCTGCTCACGCACGAGCCGGTGGATGCCGGGACGCCCCGCAGATTACCCAAGGGGGACGTCAATTTTACCGATCTCGTGCCCGTGCTGGCGCAAGCGGCGCTGCCAGTCGACCTGCCGAACCCTGGGGGGGGTAGCGGATGGCCGCTTGTCGCGCGGCCTGATGCGGAGGTCGTGTCCGAAGCGCGTCTGATGCTTTGCGAGCCGGCGATGACCTATGCGGAGCAGGGTTATCGCAGCGTAAAGCTGGTGACGACGCGTGACCCGGACGGGCAGATGTGCGAAGGTCTGCGGAGCAAAGAGTTGCCCCAGACGTTTCCGGGGCTCTTCGGTGTACGCGTGCCGGACAAAGCCATGGCGCCGATGTTTGAACGCAATGACATCGCGCTCGCGTACACCGGGGGAGTGGCGCGCGTGGGTTGTCCGGCGCTGGTGTACGTGCGTGCGTCGTCGTCGGCCCGATGCCGGATCTGGCTGGGGCACGAGGATGATACGATTCACCTCGGGCGCGTGAACGATGGCGAGGTCGAGCGGTTCCAGCCGGACGACGTGCTCTGGTCCCTGGAGATTCTGTTCCGGTTGGCGCCGGCGGCGTGAGGGCGAAAGGTGACCGCGCATGAGCAGCGTTGAGTGGTGCGGCGAGAACGTGCGCGTTTGTGGCCGGGGGCCCGTTGGCGGGCGCGTGCAACTCCCGGGTTCGAAGAGCCTGACCAACCGCTACCTCACGTGCGCTGCGCTGGCCGACGGGGCGAGCGTCCTGCAGGGGGCCTCGGTTTCTGATGACGTTCTGGCGATGGCGAGCGGGCTCGATGCACTGGGCATCTCGACCACCATAGATACCGATGCAGGTGAGATCACCGTTCGCGGACGCAACGGCAATCTGACGGAGGGTGAGGCAGAGATTGACATTGGCCATGCCGGCACGGCCATGCGATTTCTCACGGCGTTGGCGTGCCTAGGTTGGGGGCAGTATCGCCTGGATGGGTCCGAGCGCATGCGGCAGCGTCCGATTGGGCCGCTGGTAGATGCGCTGCGCACGGTCGGTGCGCGCATCGGGTACGACCTGAATGAGGGTTGCCCACCGCTGACGGTGATGGCGGGTGGGCTGGACGGTGGCGAGGTGCATTTCCGTGAGCCGCCGTCGAGCCAGTACCTCAGTGCGTTGCTGATGGTGGCGCCCTACGCCCGGCGGGACGTGATGATCGCGGTGGAGGGTGAGTTGCCGAGCCGTCCGTACGTGGACATGACGATCGACGTCATGCGCGAGCTGGGCGTCGAGTTGGTTGAGACGGATGGCAACCGGTTCATTGTCCCCGCCACGCAGCGCTATCGGTCCGGGACGTTTGCGGTTGAGCCGGATGCGAGTGCGGCGACGTACCTGTGGGCGGCGGCAGCGATCACCGGGGGCGAGATCACGGTCACGGGTTTGTCGAAGAACAGTCGACAAGGTGACGTGCATTTTGTCGACGTGCTGGAGCGGATGGGATGTACGAGCAGCGCGACCGACGACACGCTAACGGTGCGAGGACCGGCCGCTGGCGGGCTTGCCGGAATCGACGTTGATCTCAACGCCATGCCGGATACTGCGCAGACATTGGCGATTACCGCCTTGTTCGCAGCCGGGCCGACGACGATCCGCAACGTCGCCAACCTGAGGGTCAAGGAGACGGATCGCATCGCGGCGGTGGCGACGGAATTGACGCGGGTCGGCGCGCGGGTAGAGACGACTGACGACGCGATCACCGTCCATCCGCCGGCGGCATTACGCAGTGCGGAGATCAGCACTTACGACGATCATCGCATGGCGATGAGCTTTTCGCTGGCAGGGCTGCAGGGCACGGAGATTCTGATTCGTGATGCGACGTGTGTATCGAAGAGTTTTCCGCGTTTCTTTGAGGTGTTGCGGGGCGTAGTCGGCCGGGATCGAGGGATCGAGGGAGCGGGGGATCAAGGGTAAACGCCGTAGCGTGGGGTGCCCTGCGCCCCGTTCCAGTCACTTGCGGCTTTATTCCGGGGGCGGTGGGGCCTATTATGGTCTATGTTAACCCTGGATCTGGAGTTTTGATGGCACGACAGCTTTACGCCTGCGCTCTGCGCATTCTTTGCATCGCAAGCGCTCTCAGTCTCGCGGTTGTCAGTCTTGCCGACGAGCCGCTGGAATGGCCGTTCTACGTCAGGACCCTCGGCGCGGATGCGTCCTGGACCTCGCCGACGCCGTTGCCGACGGACTGGACGGCGTATGCGCTGCGCTATGAGATGACGGAGGTCCGCGCGAAGATCCTCGAGGTGCCGGAGTCATGGGCCCACGTCGAGGACGAGATGCCGGACGACTTACTCACGAACAGCGTGGCCGAGAGTGGACCGCTGCCGATCACACTGTTTGACGATCAGTTCGAGTATCCGGAGCCACCGGAGCCGGCCGGTTTCGGGGCGCACATCACGATTCGAGTGGACACGGACGGGTGGGTACACGTTAGCCTCACGGACGTGCTGCTCGACACGGTCACGGTGGAGATTCTCCCGGGTGTTCCGGTCGAGGTTGAGTTGTTCGGCATCGACGTGCGAGGCATCGTGACCGCCAAACCGACCGAGGCCATCATCGCCGAGACGGACACCCTCTACGTGGCCGAGGACGGCACGGCGACGCTGACGATCCGGCTTAGTGGTCCGCCGGGCGGGGAGATTGAGATCGTCACCGAGGTGGATGAGGACGACGAAGATGCGGACGAGGATTTGGCGATCGAAGCCGGCGCCTCGCTCACGTTCAACGACAGCAACTGGGATGACCCGCGGGAGATTCGTTTCGCGGCCGGTGACGATAACGATGACACCAACGGCAGCGCGGAGTTTATTTGCGAGTCAGATGGCTTCGGAACCGCGCGGTGGGTCGTGTGGGAGGTCGAAACCGACTGTGACGAAAACGGCATTCCCGATGACCGTGAGATGAGCGACGGCACAGCCGTCGATTGCGATGGCAACGGCGTGCCCGATGTTTGCGATCCGGATGCCGACGGAGACGGTGTCAGTGATGCGTGCGAGGAATGTCCCGACGACGCCGACAAGGTCTTACCGGGCGCATGCGGCTGCGGCGTCGCCGACATGGATACGGATGGCGACGGCGTATTGGATTGCGTAGACGACTGTCCGGATACGCCATCCGGCGCGCTGATCGCACCGAATGGGTGTGCCATTGATGACTGCAACGACAACGGGATTCCCGATGCGGACGAGTTGGCCGGCGGCGCCGTCGAAGACTGTGACGGAAACGGTGTGCCCGACGAGTGTGACGCCGACGTCGACGGTGACGGCGTGCCGGATGTGTGTGACAACTGTCCGAATGCCGCCAACGCCGATCAAGCCGATGCGGATGACGACGGCGTAGGCGATGCGTGTGCGTCCGTTGATAGCGCCGCTTCCGATGCGAGCCTGGACGCGCCGGGCGATGAACCGGATCCGAACTCGTTAGATCCGTCCGCGTTCGTCGAGACGATGCACACGGTGCCCAACTGCGGCGCCCCCGCCGGGAGCTGTGCCGCGGGTTCGGCCGGGTGGTTGGTGTTGACGTTTGCGGGTGTTGGAGGTTTGCGGCTGCGCCGCTGGAGATAGCCCGAGTGTACCACACCGGCCGCGCATGGCGGCCGCTTACAAGAGCGATTAATGGAGAGAAGAACGATGAGTCTGATTCCTGGACGGATGGGAGGAAGCCTAGTGGTGGTGGCGGCGGTTTGCGTGCTGCTGCCCGCGACGGCGCTGGCCGTCGATATCAAGACATGGCCGTTTGACGTGGAAACGACGGGCAACGACGTCACGTGGACATCGCCGACGGCGGTCGACAACACCGACGTCGTGTACACGCTCGAATACGTGATTTCGATGGTCGAGTTCACCGTCGATGTCGGGCTCTTCGATGTCGACGTCGACGTGACCGATCAGGTACCGCCGGAAATGCTGACCGGCAGCGAGACGGTTCCGGGCCCGCCGCCCGTGACCGTGTTTGATGACACGATTATCTATCCCGAGCCGCCGGAACCTCCGGGTGTGTCCGCGGATCTGCTGATTGGGCTCGACGCGGCGGGATTTGGCACTGTCAGCGCGACGAACGTGTTTCTCGGCGATGTTACGGTGGATGTTCCCCCGTTTGGTACCATTACCGTTCCCGTGAAGCGGATTCGAGTAGTAGGCGAGGTCACTGCGGCCGCGGGTGTTTACGCCAAGGGCGATATGAACTGCGACGTCAGCGTCGATTTCGGAGACATCAACGGGTTCGTGGACGCGTTGGTTGATCCCGATGCCTACGCTGCCAACTACCCGGATTGTGATCGGCTGAACGGCGACATCGACGGCAACGGCAGCGTTGGCTTTGAGGACATCAATCCGTTTGTGGATCTGTTGCTGCAAATGCCGTAGAGCAAATCGCGGTTCTCCACACCACAACGGTCGACCGGGAGGTCGACCGCTATAAGGTGCGAGCATACCGGTCCCGTGCGACGCTACGCCGTCGCGGGGTCGGTCTTTTCGGGGTTGAGATCCAGCGTCTTGATGGCGGCGGTCAGCTTATCGCGGGCGAACTGCTCGCGGCGCGCCAGTTCGGTCAGGGTGCCCAGAGCGATGTGCTCGGCATCGGTCTCAAAGTGCCGGCGGAGGTCCGCCCGCGCGTCGCTACGGCCATAGCCATCCGTCCCCAGAATACACATCCCTGCCGGCGTCCAGGGCACCAGGCGCTCGGCGACAGACGTTACATAGTCTGACGTGGCCACGATCGGCCAGGGCTCGTCGGTCAGTGCCTGCGCGATGTATGGCACCTGTGCCGGCGATTCCGGGTTGAGCCGGTTCTGCCGGGCGCAGTGCAGCGCGTCGCGATAGAGCTGGTTGTAGCTGGTTGCGCTCCACACATCGGCGGCGACGTTGAACTGCTCGAGCAGTATCTGCTGCGCGCGAAGTGCCTCGTTCAGCAACGGGCCCGAGCCGAAGAGGTGAGCGCGCGGCCGGTCGCCGGGATTCTCGCAGGCCTTGAACTTGTACAGCCCTTTGAGGACGCCGTCCTCGACGCCCGCGGGCATCTGCGGCATCGGGTACGTCTCGTTGTAGACAGTGAGGTAGTAGAAGATGTCTTCGCCGACTTCGTACATGCGGCGGATGCCTTCTCGGACGATGGTCGCCAGTTCGTAGGCCCAGGCGCAGTCGTATGACAAGCAATTGGGAACGGTGCTGGCGTGGAGCAGGCTGTGGCCATCCTGATGCTGGAGCCCCTCGCCGGCCAGCGTGGTGCGTCCGGCGGTCGCACCGACCAGGAAGCCGCGGCAGCGCATGTCGCCGGCAAGCCAGATGCTGTCGCCAATGCGCTGGAAGCCGAACATCGAATAGAACAAGAAGAACGGGATTGTACTGATGCCGTGCGTTGCATAAGCCGAGCCGGCGGCGATGAACGATGCCATGGAACCGGCTTCGGAAATGCCTTCTTCGAGGATCTGTCCGTTCTTGCGTTCCTCGTAGCGCATGAGTAGGTGGGCATCGACCGGCTCGTAGAGTTGGCCGGCGTGCGCGTAGATGCCGTAGCTGCGGAACAGCGATTCCATGCCGAAGGTGCGGGCTTCGTCGGGCACGATGGGCACGATGAGCTTGCCGAGGCGCTCGTCGCTCATCAGTCGGGCGAGCATGCGCACGATGGCCATGGTGGTTGCCGCCGAGCGATCGCCCGTGCCGTCCATGAATTCCTGGAATATGTCCGCCGCCGGCGCCTCCAGGGATACCGCCCGCACCCGGCGCTGCGGTACGAAGCCACCCAGCGCCCGCCGCCGTTCGAGCAGGTACTCGAGCTCGCGGCTGCCCTCCTTGAACCGGCAGAACGGGGCCTCGCGAATCTCCTCGTCCGTGACGGGAATCTCGAATCGATCGCGGAACGCACGCAGTTCATCATCGTTCAGCTTCTTCTGCTGATGCGTGATGTTGCGACCTTCGCCCGCCTCGCCCATACCGTAGCCCTTGATCGTGCGGGCCAGAATCACCGTTGGACGATCCGTGGTATTGGTCGCGGCGGCGTAGGCGGCGTAGACCTTCTCAGGGTCGTGTCCGCCGAGACGTAGGGTGCGAATCTCCTCGTCGGTGTAGCGGTCGACCAGTTGCAGCAGGCGCGGGTCGCGGCCGAAGAACTTTTCGCGCGAGTAGGCGCCGGATTCGACGGTGTAGCGCTGCCACTCGCCGTCGACGACGTCGGCGAAGTTCTCGATGAGCAGGCCGTCCGTGTCTGCCGCGAAAAGTGGATCCCAGTCAGAGCCCCAGATGACCTTGATGACGTTCCAGCCGGCGCCGCGGAAGACGCCTTCGAGCTCCTGGATGATGTTGCCGTTTCCGCGGACCGGCCCGTCAAGCCGCTGGAGATTGCAGTTAATTACCCAGGTGAGGTTGTCGAGCTGCTCACGGGAGGCGAGATGGATGGCACCCAGCGATTCGGGCTCGTCCATTTCGCCGTCACCCAGGAACGCCCACACGCGTGATCCGCTGGTGCCCAGGAGGCCGCGGTCGTCCAGGTAGCGGTTGAAACGGGCCTGGTAGATCGAGTTGATCGGGCCCAACCCCATCGACACGGTGGGGAACTGCCAGAAGTCGGGCATGAGCCAGGGATGTGGGTACGACGACAAACCGCCGCCCTCCGCCAGCTCGCGCCGGAAGTTGTGCAGGCGCTTCGCGTCGAGGCGATGTTCGAGGTAGGCCCGGGCGTAGATACCGGGTGCGGCGTGGCCCTGGATGAAGATCTGGTCGCCGGAGGCGCTATCGGTCGGGGCGCGGAAAAAGTGGTTGAACGCGATCTCGTAGAGCGTGGCCGACGAGGCGAAGGTCGAGATGTGGCCGCCGATGCCTTCGGAAAGGCGGTTGGCGCGCACAACCATCGCCATCGCATTCCAGCGCACGTAGCTCTTGATGCGTCGTTCGATGGTGCGGTCGCCGGGGAACGGCGGTTGCTTGGCCTTGGCGATGGTGTTCACGTAGGGGGTGGTGGCGGCGAAGGGGATCGGCACCTGCCGCTTTCGTGACCACTTGTGGAGCTGCTCAAGGAGGAACTCGACGCGCCGCCGACCGGCGTGGTGGTGTACGGCCTCCAGCGAGGCGAGCCACTCGGCGGTCTCCAGTGGATCCGGGTCGCGGACCTGGGCATGCTCTGGGTTGTTCTCATGGTCTGTCATGGCGGACAGGGTAGCGAGCGGCAGGGCGGCGTCAACGAGCGGGGCGGCCGCTGCCGGCTGGACTTGGATTGGTGATTCGCGGTAACTTGTTTGCTGGCGTGGAGTTATGTGTGTGTTGTTCGAGGGATTGCAAGTTGGATCAACACGCCATAGACTATGGGGCTCCCAATAACGCATCCCCTGGATGCGTGCGGCGCGAAGGAGCAGTTGTGTACGCGATATTCGAAGACGGCGGAAAGCAATACAAGGTCAACAGCGGCGACCTTCTCCTGATCGAGCGTCGAGACCTCGAGGAGAACGAGCAGGAGCTGTCGTTCGACAAGGTCCTGATGGTCGGCGAGGGCGACGACGCTCAGATCGGCACACCGTGGCTGGACGGCGCGACCGTCACGGCCAAAGTCGTCGACGAACTGAAGATGCCCAAGATTCACGGCGTCAAGCTCAAACGCCGCAAGGGCTATTTGAAGCGCTGGGGGCATCGGCAGCGCATGCTGAAGGTACAGATCGCCGACATTAAGGCGTAGGCGCCGCATACGCGTGTAAGCCGTGATTTTCCCACGCGGCGATCAGCGCTGCTGATCGTCGCGTTTTCCTTGCGCCTCTTCTGCTGCGGTCGGACCGCTAGCCGAACGGCCATTGCGTCCGTGGCACATGCGTGCTCCAATAGGCACATGCGACACAACGGGCGTCACGCGGGCGAGTTACGCAAAGTCGAGATCCTGCGGGGGTTTACCGAGTCGGCTCCGGGGTCGGTGCTGATCCGTACGGGCGGAACACACGTGCTCTGTACCGCCACGATCGACGAAGCGGTCCCACCGTGGCGCGAGCCGAGCGGGAAGGGCTGGATCACCGCCGAGTATGACATGCTGCCGGGCTCGACCGGCTCGCGGCGAGCGCGGAATCGCATGCGCGTTGACGGTCGCACGCAGGAGATTCAACGGCTGATCGGCCGCTCGCTACGCGCGGTCACCGACATGGCGCAGCTAGGTCCGCGGACGATTTATTTGGATTGCGACGTGCTTCAGGCTGACGGTGGGACGCGGACGGCAGCGATCACCGGAGCGTACGTGGCCCTGTGCGATGCGCTGCGCGTGGGCCGCGAGCGTAATCTGTGGGGTGGTGATGTGCTGACCGGCGCAGTGGCGGCGGTCAGCGTCGGCCTGGTCGCCGGCGAGCTATTGCTCGACCTGGACTATCAGGAAGACTCTAACGCGTCCGTCGACTGCAACCTGGTGATGACATCCGACGAGCACTGGGTCGAGGTTCAGGCGACTGCGGAGCAAACGCCGTACGGCAGCGCGGACCTGGCCGCGATGATGGAGCTCGGTCGCCGGGGGATTGTCGAGCTCTTTGGCTTGCAGCGCGCGGCGTCGAACGGGGAACAGCGAGAAGGAGCATAGCTGTGCGCCTGGCATCGCGATCCGGCATACTGATTTCGACCGCCGCGCTGCTGATTTGTGCAGGTTGTGAGTCAGGCGGGCCGATCCTGGGCGGACGGTCCGGCGCGGCTGAGCAGGATATATCGGCAATTCGGTGCATTACGCTGCGTGGGCCGGGGCGCTTCGAGACGGCGGAGGAATATGCCGAGGCGCTCAAGCGGGTGGAGGGGCTCAAGCCGGAGCTGGTACAAGTCCTGAGCGACGACGACGGCACGCACATCTACTACGGGCGCTATCGGCGGTTGCCGACGGCGGCCGGGGAACCGGCGCGGTATCGGCCGGCGCATGCGAAGGACCTCGAGCGAATTCGCGCGCTGCGCCTATCGAGCGGCAACGTCTGGCCGTTCATTCTGGCGACGATGGAGGTGCTGCCGACCTATCGGGGCTCGCATCCCGAGTGGGACCTGGAGAATGCCCGCGGCCATTGGTCGTTGCACGTGGCGGTGTTCTACAACACGGAGTTGATGCAGTCGCGCCGAACGGCGGCGGAAGAGTACTGCGGCGTGTTGCGCGCGCAGGGAGAGGACGCGTTCTACCACCACGGCGCGACACGCAGCTCGGTTTACATCGGCGTTTATCCCGAAGGCGCGGTGCAGACGTTTCGCAAGCAGAATCCGTTGGCCGGGACGGTGGAGACCACGCGACGCATCGTCGCCCCACAGATGCTCGCGGCCCAGGAGCGGTTTCCGCACAGCCTGCACAACGGACACAAGTTCTACGAAGTAATCCGTGATCCGGAGTCCGGCGAGGTGGTCAAGCGGCTGCCGGCACCGACGTTTCCGGTGCTGCTCCCCGGCGTTCAGGAGCGTTGAGGCGTCGACATGAGTGCTGAGGTGCGACCCGAGGCGATCCTGCTCGCAACGCACAACGCAGGCAAGCTGCGCGAGATGCGGCAGATCACCGAAGGCTGGCCGGTGCGGTGGCTCGGGCTGGATGAGTTTCCCGAGCTGGGAGACGTGGAAGAAACGGGTACGACGTTCGCCGGGAACGCGCGGCTGAAGGCGCTGGAATACGCGCAGGCGACGGGGATGTTCACGATTGCCGACGACTCGGGGCTGGAGGTCGATGCACTGGACGGCGCGCCGGGTGTGTACTCTGCGCGTTACGCAGGAACGCCGAAGGATGACGCGGCGAACAATCGCAAGCTGGTGGCGGCGTTGCGTGGCGTGCCAGAGACGCAGCGCACCGCGCGGTTCCGGTGCGTGATGGCGCTTGCGCATGACGGCGACGTGCTGATCGAGACGACGGGGTCGTACGAGGGGGTCATCGTCGATGAGCCGCGGGGAACTGACGGCTTTGGCTACGATCCGCATTTCTTTGTTCCGGATCTGGGGAAAACGGTCGCGGAGCTTTCGCCGGAGGTGAAGAACGCGCGCAGTCACCGCGGGCAGGCGATGCGGGCGATGCTGGAGCAGATCAAGATCCGCTGGCCCGAATTGCAGCGCTGAGGCGGTCATGTCGACGCCAGCGATCGATGGTCGGCGCGTTCATGTCCTGCTGGTATCACTGATCATTCTCGTCGCGCTTATCGTGAATCAGAGCGCCGTACACTGGCGCGCCGATACGGCTGATTCGCACCTGTTTGCGTACTACGGCTGGTGCGTGGCGCACAGGGCGGTACCCTACGTCGATATCTGGGACAACAAGCCGCCGGGGATCTTCTGGGTCAATGCGGTTGGTACGACATTGTGCGGACCAGGAACTTGCGCGGACGTTGCAGTGGGGGCGGTTGGCTTGGCCGTAGCGCTCGTGGCGTTCGCGGGCATTGTGCGCACCGCGTACCACCGGGCGCTTACCGTGTTGTGTGTGGCGTTCGGGGCAGTGTTGCTCACGCAAGTGTATTTTCATTGCGGCGCGAACCGGACTGAAACGTGGGCGGTGGCGTGCGAGGCGATGGCGATGGTGGCGTATCTGCGCTGGCAGCGTGCTGGCGGAATCTGGTGGTTGCTGTGCGCCGGGATTGCAGCAGGCGCGGCGCCGTGTTTCAAGCAATCGGGCGTTGCTGCCAGTGTGGCGATCACTATGCACCTGTTGGGTACGCAGATCCTGCATGCAGTCCGACGCGGTGCGTGGTGGAAACCGTGGTTGGCGTGGATCGTTGGTGGGCTCACAGTACCGCTGGTCGCGTTGCTTGTCCTCGCCGCGCAAGGTGCTGCAAGTGATGCGTACTTCGCTTGCGTGCAGTTCAATCGCATCTATTTTGAGGCCGACCACTCGAGCTGGGTACAGGTCGAGCGTGCTTTGCGCGAGTATTTACCCAAGCTGCGATCACTCGGCGGCGTGTTGCTGCTGACCGGGTTCGCGCTGGTTCTAATGCTCGTTGCGTATGTGCGCGGCAGACAGCGCGGCGTGCGTGGTCGTGCCGGACCGCTGCTCTTCCTGCTGTGGGGAGCGCTCGGATTCTGTGCCGCGCTGGTCAGTCCCGGGCGGCTGGCGTATCACCTGATGCCGGTGCTGACGCCAGTGGCGCTGCTCGCGCTGTATCCGCTGCACTATCTAGTTGCGCGACACGGTCTGGTGCGGGCGCTGACGGCGCGGCCGGCGATTCTGGTCGTGGTTCTCGTGTACGTGAGTTTTTGGACTTCGCCGCTGTTACAGCAGATGGCGGAAGTACGCCGGTGCTGGAGTCACAAGAGTGCATGGTACGCGTGCGATCCGTCGATCTCGACGGACGCGCAGGGATTGGCGGCGTATATTCGCGGGTCGGTCTCGTCCGACGGTCGCGTTTACATCTGGGGCTGGAATCCGGCTGAGTACCGCGCGTGTGAACGCCTGCCCGCATCGCGGCATGCCACGCTGGAGAAGCTCGTCACGCTCGGCGAGCACGCCGCGTTCCTGCTCGAGCGCGTTCATGACGACCTGCGCTCGATGCCGGCCGAAGTCATCGTGCTCGATCCGATGACCGCGCAGCAGTGGCTCGACAGTCCGAGCACGGAGTTCGAGCAATGGGTCTCGGAGCACTACACGCTGCGTGTGGAGGGAATCTACGGGCTGCTGGTGCGCGCCGATGTTGCGACGTCGGTCGGCGGTTGAGGTGGCGGTTCACTGCGCGCGAGCTGTCTGCGCAGAATGGTCAACAATGTCGCGGGTTCCAGGTAGCGCTTCGGTAATCGCCAATGGATCGTGTGTGGATCGGGTACGCGTGGCGATCCTGTGCCGTCGGTCAGCAGCGGTTGTACCTTGCGCAGCTCATCGACGGCGAACACTACATCGGGCTCGTCCAGTACGATCGAGCGGATGCCCCAGTGCTGCGCCCACACCCGAATCTCAGCCAGCAGCAAGAGCGTGTCCACACTGTCAGGCGGCGGACCGAACGCATCGCGCACGTCGTCGCGCAGCACGTCCAGCTCGGCGACCGAGCGGCATGCGGTCAAGCGTTTGTAGACCTCCATCCGCTGCCGATCCGCGCGAATGTAGCTACGCGGGATCGTCGCCGACACGCCCAGGTCGAGATTCACCGGACGGTGTGTCGCCACGGGCTCATTTTTCATCCGGCGAACGGCCTGTTCGAGTAACTGGCAGTACATCTCGTAGCCGACGGCCTCGATGTGGCCGGATTGCTCCGGCCCGAGGATGTTGCCGGCGCCGCGAATCTCCAGGTCGCGCATTGCAATCTGAAAACCGGCTCCTAGCTCACTGTAATGCTCCAGCGCCTTGAGCCGTCGCGCCGCGCTCTCCTTTACCGGGTGCTTCGGTGACAGCAGGCCGTAGCAATACGCGCGGTGTTTGGACCGACCAACACGGCCGCGTAACTGGTGCAAATCCGCCAGACCGAAGCGTTCGGCACGATTCACAAACATTGTATTGGCGGTGGGGATATCGAGGCCGGATTCGATGATGTTGGTCGAGACCAGCACGTCGGCTTCGCGATTCAGGAAGCGTACCATTACGTCCTCGAGTTCGGCGCCGGACATCTGCCCATGTCCGATCACGAACCGCGCCTCGGGCACGAGCGTGCGCAGGCGATTCGCGATCTGTTCGATGTCGCGCACGAAGTTGTGGACGAAGTAGACCTGCCCGTCGCGGTTCAGCTCGCGCAGGACCGCGTCACGAATCAACTTGTCATCCCAGAGCCGCACCTGTGTGACGATGGAACGACGGTCCACCGGCGGCGTCGCCAGCGAAGAGATGTCGCGAATACCCAGCATGGACATATGCAGCGTGCGCGGGATCGGCGTCGCGGTGAGCGTGAGAATCTCGACCGTGGCGCGCATACGCTTGAGCTTCTCTTTCGACTCGACACCGAAGCGTTGCTCCTCGTCGATGATGATCAGGCCCAGGTCGGCGAACTTCACGTCCTTCGACAAAAGCCGGTGCGTGCCGATGAGGACGTCGATCTGCCCTTGCCGCGCGCGGGAGACGATCTGCGCCTGCTCCTTCTTTGTGCGAAAACGCGACAGTACATCCACCGTGAACGGGTAGTCGGCAAGCCGGTCACGAAACGTCTGGTAGTGCTGCTCTGCGAGTACGGTGGTCGGCACGAGGACGGCCACTTGCCGGCCATACTCCATCACCTTGAACGCGGCGCGCATTGCGAGCTCGGTCTTGCCGAAGCCGACGTCGCCGCAGAGAAGGCGGTCCATCGGCCGGGGGCGTGTCATGTCGCCCTTGATCTCGTCGATGGTGCGGAGCTGGTCTTCGGTCTCCTGGTAGATGAACGAGCCCTCGAACTCGCGCTGCCAGTCAGTATCGCGCGGATAGGCGATGCCCGCTTCGGCCTCTCGACGTGCCTGCACCGCGAGCAGGTCGGCGGCCAGATCGGTCACGGCCTCCGAGACGCGTTCCTTGGCCTTCTTCCACCCGGTGCCGCCGAGCTTGCTGAGGCGCGGTTTGCCGCGGACGGTGCCGATGTACTTCTGGACGACGTGGATCTGGCTGACGGGGACATGGACGACCGCCTTGTCGGCGAACTCCAGGGCAAGATATTCGCCGGCGCGCCCTTCGCGCTGAATCGTCTTCAACCCCTGGAACCTGCCGATGCCGTGCACCGCGTGGACGACGTGATCGCCCACTTCGAGATCGAAGAAGGTGTCCAGCGGCCGCGCCGGCGCGACGCGTCGCAACGTGCGGCGTTGCCGATAGCGATGAAACAGCTCGTGGTGCGGTACGAAGGCGTGCCGCCCCCACGCGAAGCCGCGATGCAGGATGCCAATGATGGTGCGGACCGCGCGCAGCGCTTCGCTCGCGGCGGTGGGGACGTGATCACGTGGGGATGTGGGGACGGCGCCGGCGGGCGAGTGCGTCCCCACTTCTCCACCTCCCCACGTTCCCACGTCCTGTTGCTCCAGCAACTCCCGAAACCGCTGCTCCTCCGGGCGGTTGTCGCAGAGCACGGTCACGTCGTGGTCGGCGGCGAGCTCTGCCAGCGCCTGTAGCGCATCGGTGGACTTTGGCTCGAACTGCGGCAGACTGTCGACGTCGAAGCGAATCGCCTGCGGCGCTACGCCGGTGAAGCGATGGAGATGGAGCTGCGCGAAGTCGTTCGCGCGGCGGAAGATCGCGTCAGCGGGGATGACGCCGGCCCGTTCACCCAGGCGCTGGAGGAACGTGCGGCCGAGCTCCTGCACTTCGCCCGGTTCGCAGAACGCGACGATCGTGTCCGCGGGCAGGTGTGCCAGGAAGCCAGTGGTCTCGCCAGCCTGGGCGACGTGCGCGGCACCGAGGCGGAACGCGGGCAGTTGCACGCCGTCGAGCGTGTCCGACGAGCGCTGCGTGCCAGCCTCAAACAGGCGGATCGAGTTGACCTCGTCGCCGAAGAACTCGATGCGGACGGGGTCGGTGTAGCCGTTGGAGTAGACGTCGATGATCCCGCCGCGGCGAGCGAAGTCGCCGGGTACCTCGACGGCGTCGCAGCGCTGAAATCCGTGCTCGTCGAGCCAGTCCGCCAGTCCGTCGGGCTCGAAGCAGTCGCCAACCTGTACGCCAAACGACCGCGACCGAATCGCGTCGGCAGTCGGGACGGACTGCATCAGGGCCATAATCGGCGCCACAATCCGCAGCGGAATCGCAGCGTGGGAAGGTGGGAAGGTGGGAAGGTGGGAAGGGTGTGCGGACGTCGGCCCGCTATGATCGCGCGCCTTTCCTACCTTCCCACGTTCCCACTTTCCCATCCCACCCTGCAGGGCGACGCATAGCCGCAGCCGTTCGCCGGCGAGCTCGTCGGGGATGTTGGTTTCGTCCGGGAGGGTTTCGAGCTGGGGCAGCAGTTCGGGTGCGGTGCCGAGGGTGGTCTCGACGTCGTCGCGAACGTCGTCGGCTTCGTCGGAGTGGGCGGTGATCAGCAGCAGGGGGCGATTGAGTGCGTCGGCGGCGAGCGCGGCCAGAATGGGCGCAGACGATCCCCACAAGCCTTCAGCCGCAACGGGGCCTGTGCCGTCCCGGAGCAGCCGAATCAGCTCCTCGAATCGCGAATCAGCGCGGATGACGTCAAACACATCCACTGCATCTATTGTATCGGCAGTCCCGTGATGGCAAAGGTAGGGTAGCATCTGTGAACCGCAGCACACCGCTTGATTTGCACTCGCCGGGTACCTTAGCACTACAATCCCCGCCATGGCGCGCGAGCTCAACAATCGGACTATCGTCATCACTGGCGGGAACTCTGGGATCGGGGCGGCGACAGCGGTGGCTTGTGCACGGGTGGGGATGGATGTGCTGCTCCACGGCCGCGACGAGGAACGGCTCGCCGCAGTTGCGGAAGAAGTCCGCCAGCTTGGGCGGCGGGTGGCTCTGGTGGCCGGCGATGTGACGGAGCCGGGTCTGAACGAGCGTCTGCTCGATGTCGCGGAGACGGAGCTGGGCGGGTTCTATGCGGTTTTTGCCAACGCCGGCTATGGGTTCAAGAAGCCGGCGCACGAGCTGTCCATGGACGAGTTGCGGCGGTTATTCGAGGTCAACTTCTTCGCGTGCTATGAGCTAGTCGCCACCGCCGCCCGGCGGTTGATCGCCACCCAGCGTCCGGGGCACCTGCTGATGTGTTCGAGCGGACTGGCGAAGTTCACGCTGCTGAACTTCTCGGCGTATTCGGCGACCAAGGCCGCCCAGAACCACGTCTGCCGTGCGATGCGCTGGGAACTGCGGCGGCACGACATCGAGGTAGCGTCCGTCCACCCGATCACCACGCGGACCGACTTCTTCCTACGCACCGGCGAAGAACGTGATGCGTCGATCGATCCGGCGCAGGCGTACCGCCACGTGCCACGATGGTTGTTGCAGAAGCCGGAGACGGTTGCGAACGCGATCGTGCGCTGTCTGCGCCGGCCGGTGCCGGAGGTCTGGACGAGCCTGCTGGCGCGGACGGCGGCGGGGCTGATTACGATCTTCCCACGGTTGGCGGACGTGATGGGGCGCCGGATTCGCTGAACCGCCGCGCCGTCGGCGAGTAACGATACAATCCACGCATATGATCGAATCGCTTGCCAGACGTGCGTTCTTTCGGTTTGAGCTGCCGGTGCACTACCTGGCCAAGCCGCCGCGGGCGGATGGTGATGTCAGCAAGTGGCCGCAGAAGTGCCTAGTGCCGCCGCTGGTGGAGCTGGAGGAGCGCGAGCCGTTTGCGGACGTCTACTGGGCGTGGAACGAGGACGGTTTCTACGCGGCGTTCGACGTGCCCAACCGCACCGCGGTGCCGCAGTGCGATCCGAAGCACTGGTGGAAGAAGAACGGCCTGCGGCTGTGCATCGACACGCGCGACGCCCGCGACATCAAGCGGGCCACGCGCTTCTGTCATTTCTTCTACTTGCTGCCCAGCGGCGGCGGGAAGTCGGGCAAGCTGCCGGTGGTGGGCACGCATCGCATGAGCCGCGCGAAGGAACCTCCGCCGGCGGTGGATGTGTCGCAGATCAAGGCTGCCGCCCACGTCGCGCGGTCGGGGTATACGCTGGAGGTGGCGATCCCCGGCGGATGCCTCGCCGGCTGGGATCCCGCCGAACACCCGCGCATCGGCGTGTTCTACAAGGTCAAGGACAGCCAGCACGGTGCGCAGCACCTGACGGCTGATGACGACCTGGGCTGGAACAGCGACCCGAGCACGTGGGCGACGGGGGTGTTGGTGCGGTAGTACTCCTCAATCCTCCCTCTTCAAATCCCGTTTGACCCTCGCCGCAACTCCGCCTTAACTGCACACCATGAAACGTCACGCGCTGGAGAGTGTTGCGCTGCTCGCAGTGGTTGTGCTGCTCGTTACTAGCCGCTGGACCAGCGGGTGTCGTGCGCCGGATGGTGGTACGCAGGCGCATGTGCCGCGCGCGCAGCGGATGCCGGTTTCGTTGCCTACGCCGGTACGGGCAATGTGGGTAGCGCGGTTTCATTACCACTACCCGAACGACGTCCGGACGATCATTCGCAATTGTGCCGCCGCCGGGTGCAATACGGTGCTCTGGCAGGTGCGCGGCGAAGCAACGGTTGCGTATCCGTCGGCGCTCGAGCCATGGTCGCGTGAGTACGAATTCCAAGATCCCGGCTTTGACCCGCTCGCGCTCGCGGTCGCGGAAGCGCATCGGCACGGCCTGCGGATCGAGGCGTGGATCAACGTCATGCCCGGCTGGAAGGGAAAGAAGCCGCCGCCGGTGCCTGATCAGATCTACAACGCCCATCCGGACTGGTTCATGTACGACGCGCAGGGCCGGCGTCAGCCGTTGGCGACCGTCGACGCGAAGACCGGTAAGTCACAGGTCTTCTACGTGATCCTGAACCCGTGTCTGCCTGAGGTGCGGAATCACATTGCGCGCGTTGTGGACGAGATCGTCACGAACTACGACGTCGACGGCGTCCATCTCGATTATGTGCGCTACGCGTGGGATGGCGTGCGGGGTGCGAAGGGGGTTTATCCGGGTGATGAGCGCACGCTGGCGCTGTATCGCCGGGATACCGGCAAGGCGCCGAAAGATGACGCGGAGGGCTGGCACCATTGGCGGGCGGCGCAGCTCACGCGATTGGTCAGGATGATTCGGCACGTGGTGGACGAGCGTCGTCCGGGGGCCAGTGTTACCGCCGCCGTCTGGCGTAATCCCGCGCTAGCGTATAACGACTATCTCCAGGACAGTGTCGGCTGGTTGCGCGATGGACTGGTCGACGCGGTTATGCCGATGGCGTACACGGATGATGCCGCGCGACTCGCACGGGATATTGGCGCCTATCACCAAAACGCCGGCCTGCACGCGGTCGTTCCCGGGTTGGGGATCTACAAGCACGATGAGGCCCATGAGATTCGCGCGCAGCTCGCGCGCTGCATGGAGTGGGGCGGCGGCTTCGCACTGTTTTCGTATGACTCGCTCTATCCGACGGCCGGTGACCGCAACCGCAAGCCCAAGGCGCGGGCGGCGGCTCAGGAGTTGCGCCTGATGCGGCGGGCAGTGCTGGAGGAGTTCGCGCGGTTGGGGCGGTGAGACCTTCCCCGCCCCGGCAGGGAGGGGATGGGGAGGGTCGGGTGCATTTCACTCATCGCGCTTCACCCCCCTGTGGTCCCCCCTCCAGGGGGGACGGTGCTAGTCAGTCGGTAGCGCCGTCACATCCGGCAGTCGGGACAGGCGTTTCAGCAAATACGCTTCGAGCACCGGATCGCGGCCGAGCGCTACCCATTGCAAGCCACGACTGCCGCGCGTTCCTTCGACTGTTGGTACGCGCGGGCTGTACAGGCTGAGTGCTCCGGACGTCGTAGTTATTTGGCGTTCCGGGGCGTTGAGCCGTTCCTTATCAACCTCGACTGCAACGCTGTAGACCTCTCCAGCGCCTGTAGTCTCGCCATCATCCGCGGGTGTGATATTGATGTGGATAGTCCGTCGGACGGTGTGCAGGCTGGACTCGAGCACTTGATAGCCGCCGCGAGCATCCTGGCGCCAGAATTCGAACCACTGGCCGCTGGTGGTGGGGTGGGAGACGATCTCGCCGGTGGCGCGATTGGCGTAGGCGGGCGGGGCGTCGATTTCGCGCAACAGGGTCATGGCATTATCGACGTAGCGGTCGTAGTCGGCGATGCGCAGCAGTCTGGTCTGCTCGTTCGCGTCGCGTGCGCCCGGCGCCTGACAGCCCGCTAACGCGGCGCACACTATCAGTACGAGTCCGCATTGCAGCAGTCGTATCGGAAGCTGGGTGGACACTCGGGAACGATTCCGGGGTGGGACCGAATACGCGCGCAGTTTTTTTCGCGTCCGGTATCGCATGTCGCGATAATAGAACTCGCTCAGACGTTTGCAAGGGCACAGCTATCGGACAGGAGGTTTGCTGACGCGCAGTGTCGCGTATTTCGGCGGAATTCCCTACCCACTTGAGTTACGGATGCCATAATTGGGTTGGAAGCTGTCGTGTCCCCCCTAGAAGCCTCGCGGTGCTCCCCGGCACCGCGGGGCTTCCTTATTGCGCCGCGTCAGGGGTGCCACCTCTCCACACCGTCAACAACAGCTCTCCGACGAACAATGCCAGCAACAGCCCGCCGAAGATGGCGCGCGTGTCGAGCCAGGTTCGCGTCATTATTGAAACGCTTGCGGCGGCCGGCTCCGTTGACGCGTCTTCGAATTCGATGCGCAGCGGTGCTAACTGCGCGCGCAGCGCGTCCGGGTTCAGCGGCGTCAGGTCGAGCTCCTCTTGGGGCCAGTTGACGGCGTAGCGGGCGGCGGCTTCATCGCTCGCGCTGGTTTGCAGCGTGTAGCTTCCGATGCTGGACGTCGGCCACGGCTGACGCGGAACGCCGTCGCGCACGCGGATCCACTCGCGCTGTGTCGCGTCGCCGCCGGGCGGGTCTACGCCGACCATGCCCTGGTCCGGCAGACCGGCGAACACGGTGCGCGGTTGTTGGCCATGAACGAATGACTGCACCAGACTCGCCGAGCCGAGCGTGCCGTCGACGACAGCGTGGAGCCAGATGAGCAGCCCGGCTGCACGAATGCCCAGTTCGCTCCAAGACGGTGCGGGGGCGGTGGTGAGTGCAACGATGCGCCCGGCGCCCAACGGGCGTTGCACGATCGCCGGCACGTCGTCCGTGAACGCGGCGAGCACGCTGACGTCACCTGCCAACGGGTCGATGCGGATGCGACGATTGATGGCACATTGCGACAGCTCGTAGTAAGCAGCATTCAGCGCCGGTGTAACAGCAGCAGGCGGTACACGGATCGCTGCCGCAGCATCGAGCTCCTCGACCCACGGTTCCGATTCGCAAACCAGTGAATGAAAGCCGGACCAGTCTTCCGCGCCGGCGCTTGCGGTGGGAATGAGCAGCACGGTGCTGCCGCCCTCAGCGAGCGCCAGCAGGGCGGCCTGTGTTTGGTCGTCCAGTGTCGTGCCGGACAGAAGTGCGATCAGGTGGGGTCGCTGGGCGTCCGAATCCCAGACGGCCTGCGCGGAGGGCACGACTTCGTCTGGGAGGATACGCCGCAGCCGCAGGCGCTGACGTTCGGGGGCCAGACCCTCCGGTGCGAGCAGGTTGCGGACGATGAGCGAAGTTGTGTCCGCTGAACCGTCAGATTCGACGAACCAGACGACGGGCAATGGGCCGGTTTGCCAAACTACGTGCCGGGTCTGGTCGGGCGCCCACAGGTCTGCCGGCTCGACAGACAGAGTCGCGTCGTGAACGCCGACGTCGGCGGGCGGCAGCTCGAGAACGACGGTACGTTGCTCGTCTACGCCGAGCGCGAATGGTCCTGAACGCTGCGTATCGCCGTCGCGGGTGGCGACGACCCAACAGTTACCGGCGAGGCCGGTCGAGCGTAACGCCACTTCGACCGGCACGACTGTGATTGACGGCCACACTCGTGGCGCAACGTCCGCAGCGGTGATGCCGAGATTCGTAGGTTGTGAAACGCCGACGTCAACGATCCGAATCTGCAACCGCGGCATACTTTCTGTGGCGTCGCGGGACAGGTCGCGCCAGGCGGCGGCTGTGCCGTCAGTCACGACGACAATTTGGCGCAGCGGCTGTGACGCACCGGCAAGCAGCGATTGGGATCGCTGCCAGGCTTGCCCCAAGGGAGCGGCGTTCCAGGTCGTCTGTTGGCTCGATTGGACGGCGGCTGCGGCGAGCTCGAAGTCGGCAGTGAAGCCAGCGGTCTCGGTCGGCCTGGCAGAGCTCACTACTGCGACCGCGGAGCCGGCCGGCCAGTGACGGGTCGTCAGGAGTTCGTCGCGCACGTGTCCGCGCGCAAGGTCGAGCAGCGTGGTGTTCGATTCAAAGCCCGGGCGGTACGCCATGCTGACCGACTCATCAATTATGAAGACGGTGGCGCGCGGCCCGAACGGATCGCCGGCAACTGTGCTCGACGCGCATTGGGGTCCGGCGAGTAGAGCAACGCATGCCGCGAGCAAAGCCATCCGCCAGAGCATCAGCGCGAGGTTGCGCCAACGGCTGGCACGAACGCCGGTGACCAGGGCGGGGCGCAGCAGTGTCACGGGCGGGAAACGCAATCGTCGCGGCGACGGGCGGAGCAGCAGGTGTACCAGCAGCGGCAAGAGCGTGGCAAGCAGGCCCCACGCCAAGGCGGGCAACGTCCACGAAATCACCGCAAACATGCACACTCCTGCAACAGCCCGATGGGGCCCGAACGTATTTTTCGCTGTACAGGCTTGGTTGGCAAAGCTAACCTACCATAAGAACTCGATTTCGAACTCAATTTCACCTGCCCGAACGCACGCAACACAATGCACGTCGAACCATTTCAGACCGCCGAGGGCAGCAGCTTTCCAGGCTGTCGCCAGTTGTCCATCTTCCTAGAGAACCGCGTGGGCCAATTGCTGCGGATCACGCGCCTGTTGGAGGATGAGCCGGTACACATCCTGGGGCTCAGTTCTGACGCGTCGGTGGACTGCGCGGTCGTGCGAATGCTGGTCGACGATGCGGACCGGGCTACCGAGGTGCTGACCGACGCGCGCTTTCCGGTCAGCGAGACGGAAATCCTCGTCGTGGAGTTGCCGCAACATCGGCGCGCCATCCTGGCGGTGGCCCAGGCGCTGATCTCGGGCGAGGTGAATATCAACTACCTGTACACGGCGTGGGCCACGGAGGCGCGGTTTCCGTGCCTAGCGATCCAGGTGGACGATCTACAAGCCGCGATCCCGATTCTCGAGAGCAAGAAATTCCGCGTCCTCGCGCAGCATGAGCTGTAGGGCGCATGCACCCCCCGTTGCGGCCGCCGGAATTCCAAACCTGGCAGATGACCGATGGGTATGAGCTGCGCGGGCGCGTCTGGCGCCCAAGCGCAGCCAGCAGCGGCACGCCGATCCTGTATCTGCACGGCATCCAATCTCATGGCGGCTGGTTTGAGTGGTCGGCGTCACTGTTAGCCGAGACCGGTGCGCTGGTCATGCTACCCGATCGACGTGGCAGCGGGCTCAACGAGCGGGAGCGGGGCGATGTGAGCCACCGGGAGCGCTGGCTGAATGATGTGGATGAACTGGCGGAGTGGACAACGCGGCAGACCGACAGTTCGGCGATGCGCGTGGTGGGGGTCAGTTGGGGCGGGAAGCTGGCGGCGGCATGGGCTATGCGGCGCCACACCCAATGCGACGCCCTGTTGTTGATCGCGCCGGGCATTTACCCGGCAGTGGACGTCGGCTGGCGAAACCGCTTGCGAATTGCGAGCAGCCTGCTCACACAGCCGACGCGGACGTTTCCGATTCCGTTGAGCGATCCGGCCCTGTTCACGGCGAACCCTAACGCGCAGGGGTTCATCCGCGCGGACGGGCTGAAACTGGAGCGGGCCACCGCCAAGTTCCTGTACGAATCGAGCCGACTTGACCGGGAGGTCCGGCGGCCGCAGCGTGGAAATGCACTCCCGCGGACGACCATCATGTTGGCGGAACGGGATTCTATTATTGAGAATGAGAAGGTAATAGCTTGGTCGAAACTCTGTCCGGCGGCAGCGATGGAAGCGCATGTCGTCCGGAATTCCTGTCACACGCTGGAGTTCGAAGAGGATCGTCGAGAATTCGGCGAGCGGATCCGGACGTGGGCCAAGCCGCCCGGTTGCGGGGGTGTAACGAAAACGCATCCGTAACTTGAGCGACAGGTACGAACATATATAATTCTGATCAATACAAGCGCTTACGTCGTAGCACAGCCGGAATTCCCGAACTTTCGCCTGTTTCCGGTGGTAACGGGTTAGGGGCGCGCCCGATCGGAACTACAGAAAGACAGGGCTGCGAGCCGGCGGCCTCGACTACGACCGTCCCGTAAGGAACACCGCTTTATGAACAGACGCCGCGGATTGCTGTACATCACCGGCGCCTTGCTGTTGGTCGTACCGTCGTTTCTGTGGGTGCTGACGACGTTCGCCCCGCGCGCGTCGGGCGAGCGGACGACGAACTCGCGGGGTGTGCGCCTGGTGCAGGACGTCAGCTCGGCGAAACCGGTTGACGCGAGCCTTGAGCCGTTGCGGGAGTTGGCGGAGCAGGATCCGATGGCGCTGGTGCGGCTGGGGATCGAGCGCTACCGTGAAGAGGTCGACTCCTATCGCTGCACGTTCATCAAGCAGGAGCTGCTTCCGGACGGCTTGTCCGAGGAGCAGGTCATCGAGGTGCGCTACCGCGAGGAGCCGCACACGGTCTACATGATCTGGAAAGAGAACGCCGACAGCGCCCGGCGGGGGTTGTACGTGGATCATCCGGACTTCGTCGACGACGAGGGCCGTAAGCTGGGCCGGTTCGAGCCCAACGGTGCCGTCGCGCGGCTGTTCGTCAAAGACATCATGCTGCCGGTCGACGGTCCGCGGGCCCGCAAGGCCAGCCGGCGCAGCATCAACGAATTCGGCTTTATGTCGACCTACAACCTGCTGTACACGTACAACGAGGCGGCCGAGAGGCGTGGCGTGCTGGACCTGAAATACAGCGGTACGGGAGTGATCGACGGCCGGCCGACGTTTGTCATTACGCGCAACTTGCCCTATGCAAGCGACCCGGATGGGTTCCCCGACGCGCGCATGGTGCTGCACATCGACCAGGCGTGGCTGCTGCCCGTGGCGGTGTATTCATACGCCGACCAACAGGAGCGGGAGCTGCTGGGCAGCTATGTGTACGCCGACGTCGAGCTCAATCCCGACTTCACCGACGAAGACTTCGCGTTCTAGGCCAGACTACTACCGGCGTGTGCGGCGCACTGGTTTGACGGTGATGCTGTCGACGCGGCTGCGCTTGAGCTTGAAGCTGCCTTCCAGCACGGTGCCCGTTTTCGTGCGACACAGCAGCAGATGCCGTCCGGGGCGGTGCTCCAGCCACCATTCGCCATAGGTGGGTGCTGCGGCAAGTGCGTGGAGCAAGAGCCTGGGTGGCAGCCAGTCGTCGACGTCGATCTTCAACTCACCTGATTGGCCGGTGCGGGCGAAATCCGCGAACGACTCGAACTTCTGTCGCCGCGCGAACGCGCGGGCGAAAAAGCTGGTCAGCGTCGAGTTGGTGGCCTGGGCATACAGATCGAACGTGGGGTGGTCCGACTGCGCCTGCCAGTATTCCCGCCAGCGATTCTCGAACGCATCAACATTACCTCCGAAGCGATTCACCCACGACTCATCCCAGCGGTGGCCGTTGCTGACGTCACGCAGGAACATGAGGAACGGCTGCTGGTAGCGGCCTTCGTCGGCGTGTGCGAGGAAATGCACCATCGACCAGGCCTGGTCGTAGTTTGAGGTGTCCAGCTCCATGTTCCACAGCTCGTGGTCCATGTGCAGGACCTTGTACAGCGAGCGGTACTGGCGCTTCGCGATCATGGCTTTGACGCGTGCGAGTCGGTCGGGCGGGACGAACCCGATCAGGAACTGGTCGCCGGTCCAGACGCCCTCGCTGAAGTACTCCGCGAGCCCTTCGTTGGCCCAGATGGGAATGCCGCGGCCGACCGCGGCGAGAATGAACTGGTGAAAGCCCTCGTGCTGGACGGTGCTCCAGGTCTGTTCCGGGGCGTTTTCCGGCACGTACGCTGCCAGTCGCTCGCCGGTGAAGAAGCCCACCGATCCGGGGATGCCGCCGGCCGAGTAGTACGCGCGCAGATCCTTGAAGAGATAGAACGGGAGGCGGTTGTTGACCGTGCCGGCCAGACCGCGCGTCCGGCGATGGTATTCCTCGGCGAGAAGCGTGATGCGCAGCGTGGCCTCGCGCACGCTGGCGTCGTCGAGGTCGGTGTGCAGCGTGTAGTAGCGGGTGTTGATGGTGCGGATGTTCTGCTGTGCGGGAGCAGTCGCGCTTACACAGAGGGTCAGTGCTATTGCCAGTATGTTCACGCCATGACGGGCGAAAGGGCGTACGGATATGGTCATCGGCGGGCTCCGCGAGAGTCTCGTCTGATACTCGTGCGGATTATACGCCCGGCCCGGGCGCCGCTGGTGTACCGAGATTCAACCCTCCCCCAACCCCTCCCTGCCAGGGAGGGGGCTCAGGCCTCGACGTAGTTTTCCTGCGAGTCGCTTTCTTCGGCGTCGCGCTGGTTGCGGATTGCTGCCCACTCATCCTTGGAGATGATGACCTCGCGGGCCTGGCTGCCTTTGTAGTCGCCGACGATTCCGGCCTCGTGCATCTGGTCGACGAGCCGCGACGCGCGTCCGTAGCCGATGGTCAGGCGGCGCTGGAGCAGGCTCACGGAGCCGCGACCCGTTTCGAGGATGACGTCCACCGCCTTGTCGAACAGCTCATCGCGTTCGGTCGTGCCGGCCGTATCGCCAGGTGATTTCAGCCGGACGAGCTCGGGGTGGAACTGCGGCTCGCGCTGCTCCCTGGCGTGCGCGACGATGGCCCGCAGCTCGTCATCGGCGATGAACGTGCCTTGGGCACGCACGAGTTTCGAGCTGCCCGGCGGCAGGAAGAGCATGTCGCCCTGGCCCATGAGCACCTCGCCGCCGTTTTGATCGAGCACGATGCGCGAATCGAGTCGGGATGAGACGCGGAACGCAATCCGGCAGGGCAGGTTGGATTTGATCAGACCGGTGACGACGTTGGCCTGTGGGCGCTGTGTCGATACGATCAGGTGAATGCCGACGGCGCGGCTCTTTTGTGCAATGCGGCAGAGGAAGAACTCGACTTCCTTGGCCGAGGTCATCATGAGGTCGGCCAGCTCATCGATGATAATGACGATGTACGGCAGGTGGCTCGGAATGCGAGCCATCTCCTCATCGGAAGCGTTGAGGCGCTCCTTGAGCTTGTCGTAGCCGAGGCGATTGTACGAGCGGATGTCCTTGACGCCCGCCTCGGCGAGCAGCGCGTAGCGCTCGTCCATCTTGGTGGAGGCCCAGTCGAGAATGCCCTCGGCCTTGGCCGTGTCGGTCACGATGGGGCACATCAGGTGCGGCACGTCCTTGTACATCGCGAGCTCGACCACCTTGGGGTCAACCAGGACCATGTTCACTTCGGACGGCGCACGGGTGAGCAGCACCGACATGATGATGCTGTTTACACACACGCTCTTGCCCGAGCCGGTCGTGCCGGCGATCAGGAGGTGCGGCATCCGCGTCAGGTCGGCTACCAGCGGCTGACCGGAGGCGTCTTTGCCGAGAAACAACGGGACGGCGAGCTGATCGAGTCGGCTGCTGGCGGCTTCCATCACGTCGCGCAGGCGGACCTTCTCTTTGTCGATGTTCGGCACCTCGATACCGATCGTGTTCTTGCCCGGCAGCGGGGCGACGACGCGGACGGCCGGCGCCTTGAGGGCACGGGCCATGTCGTTGGTGAGTGAGGCGATCTGGCTGACTTTGATGCCGGGTGCTAGCTTCAGCTCGAAAACCGTGATGACGGGACCGGTCTCGATTGCGACGACTTCGACTTCCAGCCGAAACTCGTTGAGCGTCTGCTCGAGAATGTAGGCCTTCTCGCGGCACAGGTTCTCGATCGCGCTCTTGTCGACCGGGATCGGTCGTTCGAGCAAATCCAGGTCAGGCAGCTCGTAATCGTCGTCTTCCGGGTTGATCCGCGGGATGGGCTTCGGCGGCGGCGGGGCGGCCTTGGGGCGCAGGTCCTTGATCAGCAGCGCCCTCGCGGGAGCCGACGCCGACTCGACGACTTCATCGTCCTCTTCGGCATCCTCCTCGTATTCCTCCGCTTCTGCCTCGTCTTCCGGCACGTCTTCCTCGACGTACTCCCACTCCTCCTCTTCTTCGTACTCCTCGTCGTCTTCAACGTCGGCGGCACTCGTCACGTCGCCGGGTTCCACTTGCGCCGTAGCGGGTGTCTCGTTCCGGGTTTCGCGCGCAGCCGTGAAGCGTTCGGATAGCGTGGAGACGCTGCTGGCGACGGCGCTGCTAGCGGTCGCGACCGCGGACCGTCCGCGCGCGAGCGCGGGAGCGGATCGTTGCCCTGCCCAGCGCGCGCCGCGGAAGAGGCTCAACAGGAGATTGTCCGCGGCGAGAATCAGACCGACGATCAGGGTCATCGTCAGCACAATGGTGGTTCCCAAGGCGTCCAGTCTGGGCAGCAGGTAACCGGCGACGGACGTACCAAGCGCCCCGCCCGGTCCCGTGAGCAGGTGCGTTGTCGTGTGTGGAACAGCGAGCTGTGCACCCGCTGAACACGCGAGGATCACCAATGCCAGCCCGATGACGCGTAGCCAGAGGTCCGTGAACGGCACGCCGCGCGACCAGCCGAACAGGGCGGCGGCCCACAACGCCAGAAACGGGTAGGCCGCGAGGCCGACGTAGTGCATCGCGTGGTAGGCGAGCCAAGCGCCGACCGTGCCGCAGAGATTGTGGGGCGGATCGGCGTTGGGCCAGACGGTGGTTGACGGTGAATCGGCGGCGCTGAAGCTCAGCAGGCAGGCCCACCCGAAGAGACAGCCCAGCCAGCCTGCCGCCAGCAGGCAGAAACGCAATGCGGCCCGGCGTTCATCCGTGCGCGGCATCGTGACCATCCTTGTTCACGCTGATTCCCGACGTCCTGATCGGGGTGCCCATCTCCTACGGGCCTGCGCATCATATCGCATTAGGCGAGCAATTTCGATAACCTACGCAAACTTGGCTGACGAAACGCGCCATTCAGAAAGCAACACACGCCGATGTCACACGCAGACCCCGTTACCCACAGCATCAACCATCTGGGCGAATCCACGATCCGCGGGTTGGCCGGATTCGGGAAGTTCTGGCTTTTCAGCGCGCACACGATGACCCGGGTGCCGGGTGAGTTGATCACGCCGAGCGGCTGGCGGCGGCTGCTACCGCAGTGCTACTTCATCGGCGCGCGGTCCGTCCCAGTGCTCATGCTGACCGGCATGTTCATCGGCATGGTGCTGATCGTACAGGGGTACGAGCAGTTCGACAGTGCCGGACTTCGCGATCAGCTTGGCGGCGTGGTCAATATTTCACTCGTCACTGAATTGGGGCCGGTGCTCGCTGGTGTGATGCTCGCTGGCCGCGTGGGCGGTGCGCTCACGGCCGAGCTCGGAACAATGAACGTGACCGAGCAACTGCTGGCGCTGCGTTCGATGGGGGCGGACCCCGTGCGGTATCTCGCGACGCCGCGCTTTCTCGCCTGCCTGTTGCTGACGCCGGTGCTTACCTGCTATGCGGATCTGGTCGGCGCGTTGGGCGGCTGGCTGATCTACACGGGATACTACGGTGCCGAGTCGCAGCCGTTCTGGGAATATACGCGACAGATGGTCGAGATGTGGTCGCTTGGTACGGGACTGGTGAAGGCGCTGTTCTTCGGCGGAGCGATTGCGCTGGTGAGTTGTTACAAAGGCTTTCACTGTCGACCGGGGGCGGAAGGCGTGGGGCGTGCGTGTACGGACGGATTCGTGATCAGCTTCATCCTGATCCTGATCCTGGACTTTTTCCTGAACGTGTTGATGAACGGGCTGTACAACGCCTGGTTCGGATTCCGATCGCTCATTTAACGAGTACGAGTCTTGTCGAGCGAGTCTCCCATCATCGAACTGCGTCGGGTTTGCAAGTCGTTCGGGCGCCAGCGCGTGCTCGACGAGGTCGACCTGTCGGTAGAGCGCGGGGCAAACACGGTCATCGTCGGGCGTTCGGGCACGGGTAAGAGCGTGTTGCTCAAGCACATTGTTGGTCTGCTGCGGCCGGACCGCGGCGAGGTGTACTTTGAGGGTCAGCGCGTCGATCAGCTTTCGGAACGCGCGCTGGTGCCGATCCGCCAACAGATCAGCTTTGTGTTCCAGCTCAACGCGTTGTTCGACTCGATGACTGTTGGTGAGAACGTCGCGTTCCCGATGGTGGAGAACAGCGGTCGGCGTCTTAAGCGCGAGCGGATTCGGCAGATGGCGAGCAAGTGTATCGACATCGTCGGCCTGAGCGGGTTCGAGCAGAAACGGCCGGCGGAATTGTCCGGAGGGGAGAAGAAGCGCGTCGCGCTGGCGCGTGCGATCGCGATGGAACCGCCGCCTAAAGTGATCCTGTACGACGAGCCTACAGCTGGGCTGGACCCACAGCGCGCCGACGTGATCAACAAGCTCATTCGGCACTTGCAGAGGACGGTGCATGTGACCGGCATTGTCGTGACGCATGACATGAAGAGCGCGGCGGAGGTTGGCGATCGTCTGCTGCTGCTGCACCACGGTCGGTTCATGGCGGATGGTACGCCCGCCGAGGTGTTGCAGTCGACTGATCCGCAGGTACACCGATTTGTTGAAGGGATTGCCGATCCAGCGGATCTGAAAGCGGTTGGCGTGGGCTAGTGTGGTCGATCGACCGATAATCCCGACGTTCCGGGCTGTCAGCGGCGGTTGGTCCCGAAATGCGTTTGTACGGGGATTTCGATCAAAGTCTTTATGGGGGTCTGGCCGATAGCACTAGTGAGCGAGTAGGCACCAGGACTGTGCGCCCGTCGTCGATGGAGCGGCGCGGGGCTCGCGGGGCGATAACCTCCCGGCCAACCCGGATGGCCAGTACACCGGAATCCGTTTGGCCTCGGCGTAGCGCCGACGGCGGAGGCAGCAGACGTATGTCAGAAGTAAGTTCGTATTACGGATTTGTACCGCATCGATCGGTTCTCGGGCCGGACCGCGCACCGCGCCACCAGGCGTCGGACGCCGAACGTGTCGAGCGTGACCGCGTAGAGTTGTCGATTGCGTCATCGTCGGACGAGTACACCGGCAACGGAGTGACGATCTCGGCTGCGCGGATTGAGGAAGTCCGTGCGCAGATCGCGGGTGACGCGTACCTGACGGACGAGAAGCTCGATGCAGCCGTAGGTCAGTTACTGGACGTCCTGCGCGAGATGGCGCGCGGGTAGTCGGCTGCGCCGGCATCAGTTGGGGGGCGTGTTCACATCCCATAAACACCTGAACCGGCGAATGGTTCGGGCCTGTCACTTATGGGACAGGTGCCGAAATCATCGCGGTACGCCTGCGTCCCGAAACGATTTGTATATTTCGTAGTGTGGTGCCGCCCGGCTTTGTGCTGTGTTCACGCGGTGAGCGGCTTACGCAGGTCGGCCGTGCGGCAACCCGATGAAGTCAGTAGACATTATGGATACGACGGCAGTCGACAAGCGAATCGCTGAACTGCGCGCCGACGATGACCAGCTTCGCAGTCACCTGACGCAACTGGACGAGAAGCTGACCATCTTCATCGCCGCAATTCGCGACGGGCAGGCGAACCTGCGGGCTACCCGCGCCAGAGCGGACGTGGCAGCACCGCCTGCGCCGGTGGCGGAAGCGACAACCTCGACTAACGAGACGCAACGATCGGTCGCCAGTCGCGGCATGTTCGCCGGGGGCGCGCCTCCCAAGGCAGAGCCGGCGGCGGAAATGCCGCGGTCGGAAGTCCCCGAAGAACCCGCGGTCAGCGCCGAGGATGAAGCCCTGCTGGCGGGTTTGGATCCGAAGGCGGCCAACGCCATCCGTGTGAAGCGACGGCTGACGGGGTACCGCAAGAGCGTGCGGGAGCTGCTGGAAGAGATGCAGGAGACCGGTGCCGGTGACTCGGCGAACACGGCCAACAAGGGAAAGAAGTGGTGGAGACGTGGCAATGAGTAGGTCGAAGACCGCCGAAGTGCCTGAAGCCATCGGGCCTCAGCTCGGACTCGCGGAACTCGAGCAGTTGGGGCAGGATCTGGTTGCGCGTATGCAATCGTTGCGTGAGCTCTTCGCAGCCCGTGCGGATGCGCTGGATGAGTGCCGGGTTGCGTTGGAGGAGTATCACCAGGAAGTCACGCGCGAGAACGCCGAGTTTGAGCAGCACACCAACGAGTTGACTGAACAGCTCGAGCAGCGCGATACGGCAATCGCCCAGCGCGAGACCTCCTGCAACCAGCTCGAGGCGCAGCTCGCGGAGCTTTCGGCGCGATTGGAAGGCAAGCCGGCGGAGCTCAAGAAACAGGAAGAGGAGTTGACCGAGCGCTCCTCGGACATCGAGGCGCACGAACAGGAATTGAAGCAACGCGAGCAAACGCTCGCTGAACGAGAACAGGGGTTGGCGGCGACCGCGACCGATTTGAAGAAGCAATCGGCGGCATTGGGCGAAGAGCACAAGCGCATTGCGGCCCTGGAGAAGCAGGCCCACGAACTCGAGCACGGGGTGGTGCAGCGCCGTCAGGAAGCGGAACAGCAGCAGGAGAGCCTGGCGGCGCGTGAGTCAGCGCTGGAGCAGGAGCAGCAGGCCCTGCGGCTGCGCGCTGAAGAAGTTGACGTGCGCTACGCGGAGTTCGATGGACAGGCCCAGGCGATCGAAAAGCAGCGGTCCGAGCTAGAGCGCGAACGGACGTCGCTCGAGCAACAGCGGGCGCAGTTTGACGAGCAGCAGCAGTTGCTCGCCGGCCAGCGGGCCGAGTTGGATACGGCGCGGCTGCAGGTTGAAAGCGACATGCGCGAGCTCGCCACGGCGCGCGAGAATCTCTCGAACCTGCAGAAGCAGATGGAGCACGAGCTGAGTCAGCTCGCGGATCAGAAGTCCGATCTGCTGCAGCGGTACGACGTGACGGAGGACGACCTGGCCAAGGGCCAGAAGGTCGATGGGCGGGTGCCGAAACCCGCCGAGCGCAAGGCGCGCGAGTCCATGGAGCGGTTCCAGAAGTTGTGTCGCGACGCCAAGCGCCGCGCGATCGCGTCCGGTTAGTAGCAGTCGGCTGAGGTTTTCAGATGCCATTTGGCTTCTTCACCAGCAAGGGCAAACCGGCCGGTGGCGTACCGGTCATCCCGACCCGGGACGACTTTCAGCCGTCGGAGCCGGTCACGCTGGCCAGAGACCAGTTGGCGCGCACGCTACAGCAGGGGCGCTTTGCTCACATCCTCTCGCCACCGGCAAACTGGGTGGATCATCCGCGCCTGGAAGAGACACTCCGGGCGGCGGCGCAAGCCATTGATGAGCGGTTCGCGATGGTTCCGGAGGGTGTGGCGGCGATTCCGCAGACGATCTTCGATCAGCCCGGCCAGCCCGAGGAGGATGCGCTGACCGAGCCGTATCTCCTCGCACGTTTCGCGGTGACGAACGCCGAGTATCAACTCTTCGTGGACGCCGGCGGGTACGAGGAACTCGCGTTGTTTCCGGAAGACGTGTGGCCCAACCTGATCAACTTCAAGGACCAGACGGGACAGAATGCGCCGCGGTTCTGGCGCGATGGCCGGCACGACCGTCGCTTTGCCCACCATCCGGTCGTCGGGATTTGCTACTACGAAGCTAGTGCCTACGCGCAGTGGGCTGGGTATCGGTTGCCCACGGAGGCCGAGTGGCAGATGGCTGCGAGTTGGCGCGCTCGCGGAGCCGCGCAGGCCGAACGCCGGTACCCCTGGGGCGACGGCCTCGATCTCGACTGCTGCAATGTCTGGGCGTCGGGGCACGGACGAACGCTGCCGGTGAACGCGTGCCCGCGCGGCATGGCACCCAACGGCGTCGTGCAGTTGATTGGGAACGTATGGGAATGGACTATTTCAGACTTTGAGAGCCGCGACCGCGAAGATCGCCGCGTGGTTGGCGACACACTGTTGAAGGGTGTGCGAGGCGGCGCGTATGACACGTATTTCCCGTGGCAAGCGACAGCGAACTTCCGGACCGCCCTCGGCGCGCTGACACGCGCACACAACGTCGGCGTCCGCTGTGCGCTGGATCTGCCCGCGGATTGAGATCGCTCGCGATTGCGTGGAGGCCAGACCGGTGCCTTTCGTCAGTGCTCCAGCTTATACGCCTTGCCTGATCTGCGAGACCAGCAACGGTCGCGACGCGGTCTTCTGTAAGTCGTGCCACGCGCCGATGGCGCTGGTTCACGAAGCGATCGCGCAGGAGCGTGACCCACAGATGGTCAGCATCGTGGGCGACAGTAATGTGGGGAAGACGGTCTACCTCGGTTTCTTGCTCGACATGCTCTCACAGCGGGCGAACGACTTCGAGGCCGTGCCGCGCGGCGCCTACTCGGTTGATCTCCAACAGGTCGTGATCAGCCATATGGCGTATCGCATGTTTCCGCCGAAGACGCCCGTGGAAGCGAACGAGTGGAACTGGGCCTACTACCAGGTGTGCAAGCGTCAGGAGCGGGGTCAGAAGTGGGTTGACTTGGTGATGCCGGACATGGCGGGCGAAGCGATCGCGGCGGAGGTGGCATCGCCATCGACGTTCCGCGTGATCAAGAACCTGATGAGCAAGTCGGCGGGTCTGCTGCTGCTGGTCGATGCGGCGCAGGCGGCCAGTGGCTCGGCACAGCCGGACTTTTTCGGCATGAAGATGCTGAGCTACATCGACTCGACGCTGGAGGCGAAGCGCAGCAAGCGGATCAACCTGCCGGTCGCGATTGTATTGACCAAGGCGGACTACGTACCGGAATGTTTCGATGACCCGCGACGCTTCGCGGAGGCCAACCTGAACCGGTTGTGGAACCTCTGCGAGAGTCGCTTCGCGCGGGTGGACTTCTTTGCCAGCAGCGTCGTAGGTTCGCTGGCGTACGCCACCGCGGAAGATGAGGATTTCGTGACACCTGTGCCGCTGCACACGGCACTGCGAGGAATTCTGGAGCCGTTCGAATGGATTGTCGCACAGCTCTAGCGGACGCGCCTCCGGCGCAGGACACACTCAGCGTCCAGCACGCCATCTTCACGTCCATCCCGGGACCGATGGGTGCGGGCTATCGCATAGTGGCGGACACCGGCGGGATTCGCCGCGATGAGAAGCAGGACGTTCTGCGCCGCGCGCCTTCACACGGCAGTTTGTGTGATTCGACGGAGGAGGCTACAGCGCTCGCGAGCTTTCCACTGTCGACCGGGCGGCACTGTGTAATACTGTCTCGTCACGCCGGTACGGAACAAACAGCCCGTGGCGGGTTGCGCGTCTGGACTGACGTGCTCATCCTCGAAGCGGAGGAATTCGAGCGGTTCGGCTGCAATCCGATTCGCGTTGCCGACCTTGCGCGCCCGCAATTAGCCGAGCAACCTGCTCGGGCGCCCAGGCATCCGCTCAAGCCGTTCGAGCTACCGACACCGACGGATGAGGTGCCGAGCCCCAGTATTCGCGGTGGGTATGACCGCGTGCTACAGTTACTTTCGCTGGTACTGTGCGACCATAAGCTGCTCGTCTCGGATACGAACCAGCAAGCTGAGGTGCTGAGCACAGTTATCTCGGGGCTCCCCCTGGCGACGCGGCGGCATTTCTCATGCGCCGCAGGGATGAAACCGGCGCCGTCGCGCGATTTTCAGTTGTGCGTGGCGGACGTCGGACTCGCGGACGTAGAGCGCGCCACGCTCGATACGGAGATCAAACCGTTCGTCTGGACGAGTCCGCCGGAAGCGTTTGGGGCTAAATACGAAACGTGGCTCGATTTCGTACATGATCGCTGGCTGCGGCGGCACTTCGCAGAACTGGAACGCATCGCCGGCGAATGTGATCGTGATTGCTCATCTGACGTACTGGCGAAGATCGCACTCGTCTCGGACGCGCTGGATCAGGTACCGCGGATGTCCAGCGAAGAGTTGAAGCGCATCTCGCGCGAACACGGCTCGAATCCGACCGGCAGCAGTAACACGATCATCGCACGGCTACGCGCGCAACTCGTCGAGGCGGTCGAGAAGCGTCGCGAGCAACTGCAGCGCCTCGCACGCGAGGCTGCCGCCGCGAAGAAGCCACTCGACGGATAGGCCATCCGGCGCGCGTCGCAGTTGATGGTTCGGGCCTTGGGCGGGGCCTACCCCGGGGGTGTTAAGCCACTTCCTCGTCTCTGCTTACGCAGATCGCGCCTCGGCTGGCAGGCTGCGGGGGCTGCGGTTACGATGCTTGGTTGCCTGAGGTGACGGTTGGGCCGGTGCAGTGCGTCGGTCGGACAACGGGTCAGATCCTGACGGAAGCAGCCCACCCGGCAAGGCCCACGTGCAACGTCAACCTGGCCGAAGCCTCAGGCAATCTTCACTTTGCACTCGGCATGTCGAACACGAACCGGATCGCCGCGAAGACTGCCTGCAGCTTCGCTGGCGGAAGTGATGTGATCCAGCGCCGCACGGTCCGCTTGGGTATGGTGAGGAGATTCTCGAGGGAAACGGCACTGGCGGTAGGCACGCCGTCCGCGGGCTCCAACCGCACCTCTGACGCGATCCCGCGCATGGACCGGGTGATTGGAGCAACGATCACGTTGGTGAGCCGCGGGATCGCCGATGACCGCGTCAGAATCAGTACGGGGCGCTTACGGAGTGGGGGATCCAATTCTGCCCAACGTATCTCGCCTTGTTGAATCTCAGCCACCCTGCGATTCCTCCCAGTCCGCGAAGTCCTCATGAGGCCAGACTTCGGCGGCCAAACGCGCGCTTCCCGCCCCCAGACGGCGATCATCCTCGGCTGCGGCAAAGTCTACGTCGGGCACCAACTCGACCAAGCACCGGGGCCCGTGCTTTCCACGTCGCACGATTCTCGCGCGCAACTGGATCCACACCTCGGCGCGGCTGCCCGCGTGAGCAAGCTGCTCGCGCAGGAGATTGCCCCCGACCCTGGTGAGGTACATGTTACACGACCTTGCCGTGCCACTGATGCGCAGCACGTCACCCCTCAGGTAGTGCTGCGCTGCCTTGCGTTCATAGGCGGGGGGGGGATCAAACAGCACCCGCAACCGGTCGGTGTTTTCCACCGTCGCGGTGAGGATCAGCCCGTCGTCCGCACGCGATCCTGGCTTTGGCGCGAGCAACTCGTCGAGTTGTCCCAACGATTCGGCGGGAACTTGCAGCTCGTACGCAATGAACTTGTCGCTCGTATCGATCTCAATGCGCCCGTTCGTGCCGATGATCGCACCGCGTGACGCGCGACCGGGCGGCTGTGGCTCGGTCCGGGGGAGTTGACCGGGCTGCGACGTCAGCGGCGTCCGCCGCGCGACGCCGCCGGACGATTCGTTCTTCCTACGATTCACACTAGTCTCCGTAAGTCCGCACAGAGCATCACGCTAACGACAACGATGGCAACGGCGTTACCCACAACAACACGCACGACGAGCGCGGCGAGTAGCAGCGCTGGCATGAGCGTATACGTAGCGGCGGTGATGGCAGTTGCGCATGATGGTTTCATCTCGACCAATTATAATATGTAAAACGGAACATGTCTATAGTGGATATTGGAACGTTGGTAACCAGCGTATGATTCGTGGTTTATGCGTGTTTTCTCCATATTTAGAACCCCGTTTTTGAACACTCTATCTTGTCATCTGGACAGATTCCTGCGCATCATCTAGCGTGTCGAAAGAGGATAAACATGGCGTACACCGTCCTAGCGCGCAAATACCGCAGTCAGACGTTTGACGAGGTGATCGGTCAGGAGCCGATCGCGACCACGCTCGTCAACGCCATCAAGGCCGGCCGCATCGCGCACGGGTACCTGTTCACGGGTACGCGGGGCGTCGGCAAGACCAGCATGGCCCGCATCCTGGCCAAAGCCTTGAACTGCCTTGAGGTGGACGAGGCTACTACTACGCCATGCTGCAAATGCGACGCATGTCTCGCGATCGCCGAGGGGCAGGATGTCGACGTTCTCGAAATCGACGCGGCGAGCAACACGGGCGTCGACAACATCCGCGAGTTGCGCAGCAATACGGCCTACCGCCCGGCCCGGTGTCGGTTCAAGGTCTACATCATCGACGAGGTTCACATGCTCTCGACCGGTGCGTTCAACGCGCTGCTCAAGACGCTCGAAGAGCCGCCGGACCACGTCAAGTTCATCCTGGCCACGACGGAAATCCAGAAGGTCCCCGCGACGATCCGCAGCCGCTGTCAGTGCTTCGACTTTCGTAACATCGGGCCGGAACCGATCGCGAAGCGACTCACGGAGATTGCGAAGGAAGAGGGTGCCAAGGCTGAGGACGCGGTCGTGCAACGCGTGGCCCGGCTGGCGAACGGGTCGATGCGCGACGCGCTCAGTATTCTCGACCAGCTTCTATCGGTTTCGCCGAAGAAGTTGACTGTCAAGGTGCTGGACGAGATTCTGCCGCCCCAGCAGGACGAACGCGTATTTGCGGTGTTCAAGCAGGCGGCGGCTGGCGATGTGTCCGGGGTACTGACAGAACTGGACGGTCTGCTGGCCGGTGGGCGTGGACTAGAGAACTTCTGCAACGACGCGATCGCGGTGGTGCGAACGCTGATGACGGTTCGGGCCTGCGGTGCTGACGCGGCGATGGTGGACATTCCCGCCGGGGCGAAGGACGAGTACATTGCGTTAGCGGGCGAATTCGAGCTGTCGCACTACATTCAGATCATCGGCATGCTCGAAGAGCTCCGCCGAAATGTGCGCTACAGCGGGGCGGGCCGGGCGTTGACCGAGGCGGCGCTGGTGCGGTTCGCCAAGATGCGCGCCTGGACGCCGATCGAGAAGCTCATCGCGCAGCTACCGGCCGACGGCGCCGGCGCGAGCGAAGGCGAAAAAAAAAAGAGCCCGCAGCCCGTCGACGTAGCAGGGCCTGAGCCGGCACCGGTCGCGCGGCGCGCGGGTGTGCGGCCCGAGCCGGAGCCCGCTCCTGATCAGCCGCCGATCGTCGAGGATGAGGCTGCTGACGCCGACGTGCCCGGGCCAGGGGAGCTCCTGCGGCGTGAGCTGTCGAGCGCCGAGCGGGCCGAGGTTGAACGCGACCCGGTCGTGCAAAAGACACTCGACCTGTTCGACGGTATTCTCATCGATGTCAGGAAACACGTGCCCGCGGGCACTGATAAATCTGCGGAGTAAGCCATGTTTGGAAACCTGGGACAGCTCGCCTCGCTGCTGAAGAACGCCGGCCAGATGAAGCAGAACATGCAGGCCATGCAGGAACGGCTGGCCGCGGCGCGCTTCGTCGGTGAGGCCGGCGGCGGGCAGGTGCAAGCCACCGTCAACGGCAAGGGTGAAGTCATCAACTGCAAGATCGATCCCGCACTCGTGCAGGCTGGCGACGTCGAGATGATCGAGGATCTCGTCGCGGCCGCGTTTCGCGATGCCTCGCAGCGGACCCGCGAAGCGGCACAGAAGGAAATGCAGGAGCTCACCGGCGGAATGGGACTGCCCGGTATGGACGAACTGCTGGGCGGCGGGAGCTAGTCGTCGTGTTCGTTCGGCGTTCGCGCGTCGTTAGCGTCATTCCGAGTGTAGCGAGGAATCTACTTACGATCGGGTACTGGCGCGCGGACGAGCGTAGATTCCTCCTCCCTTCGGTCGTCGGAATGACGACTGCCAAGCGCCCGCCGCGGGGCTAAGATTCAACACCGACCATGAGCGACACCCAACTCACCGGCCCACTGCAACGCCTGATGGACGAGCTCAAGAAGCTCCCGGGGGTCGGGGCGCGCTCGGCCGAGCGCATTGCGTTTCATTTGCTGAAGGCGAATCGAGATGACGCGCTTGCGTTGGCGCGATCGGTCACCGCGGTCAAGGACGAGATTCGTCCGTGTTCACGCTGCTACAACATCGCCGACCAGGAGCTGTGTCACATCTGCCGCGACGGTCGGCGTGATCAGGGACAGATCATCGTCGTCGAGCAGCCCAAGGACTTGCTGAGCCTTGAGGCCACTGGACTCGTCGCGGGCGTCTATCACGTGCTCATGGGACACATCGCCCCACTCGACGGCGTCGAGCCGTCCGACCTGACGATCGACGCGCTGGTGAAGCGCGTGAAGTCCGGCGAAGTCCGCGAAGTTGTGCTGGCGACGAACCCCACGGTCGAAGGGGACGCGACCGCACTGCACATCACCAGCCTGCTCGCGGACATGAACGTACCGGTCACCCGCCTTGCCCGCGGCATCGCCCCCGGCTCCCAAATCGAATTCGCCAACCGCTCGATGCTGGAAGAAGCCTTCCGCGGCCGACGGGGGGTTTGAATTGAACCACAGAGGCACAGAGGACGCAGAGAAGACTTGAGAGGAGTTATTGGGGGAAGAACACCAACCGCGATGACTGAGAATACTACCCCGCCAAAGGAACTGCGCGCACCGGCACTAACTTAAAGTTCTTCTCTGCGCCCTCTGTGCCTCTGTGGTTTATCTCTTCTGACTACGCCGGGCTCGGCAGCGGGCCTGCTTCGCCTTCGTCGGGGGGGTGCTGGACGGGACGGGCTACGGGTGGGGCCTCGGCCTGGCGGCCCTGTTCGGCGGCGATCAGGTCGGCGACCGTGGGCTTATCCAGTACTTCGCCCGACATGATCAGGCGGACCTCTTCGCCACTGAGCGTCTCATACTTCAGCAGCGCTTCGGCGACGGCCTTCAGGTTGTCGGAGTTTTCGTTCAGCAGGCGGCGCGTATCGGCGTAGGCCTCGTCGATGATCCGCTTGACCTCTTCGTCGATGATCTCGGACGTCTTGTCGGAGAAGTCCTTGCCCTGGGCGAACTCGAACTTCGGCCGGCCGCTGAGCGAGTCTTCGCCGTAGTAGACGAAGCCCAGACGGTCGCTCATGCCCCACTCGGTGACCATCATGCGGGCCATCTGCGTCGCTTGCCGGATGTCCCCACCCGCCCCGGAATTCATGTCGTCTCCAAGCAGCTCTTCCGCGAGTCGACCGGCACATACCACGCGCAGCGTCGCATCGACCCACGAGCGGTTGTAGTACTGGCGGTCCTTTTCGGGCAGCGAGAACGTCGCTCCACCGTAGCCGCCACGCGGAATAATGCTCACCTTGTGAACCGGGTCGGCGTGTTCGAGCAGAGACTGCACAACGGCGTGGCCGGCCTCGTGATACGCCGTCAGGATGCGGTCCTTGTCGTCGACGACGCGGCTGCGCTTCGCGCGGCCCCAGCGCACCTTGTCGCGGGCTTCTTCGAGGTCTTCGAGCTCAATCGAGTCCTTGCCCGCCAGCGTCGCAAGCAGCGCAGACTCGTTGATGATTGCTGCCAGATCGGCGCCGCTGAACATCGGCGTGCCGCGGGCGATGCGGTGCAGCTTCGAGTCGATCGGCGGCTGGACCTTCACCTTCTTCGCGTGGACCTTCAGGATCTCCATACGGCCCTTTACATCGGGCAGTGGGACGAAGACCTGACGGTCGAAACGACCTGGGCGGATCAACGCCGGGTCAAGCACGTCCGCGCGGTTGGTGGCGGCGACAACGATCACCTGGTCGTTGCTCTCGAAGCCGTCCATCTCGACCAGGATTGCGTTGAGCGTTTGCTCGCGTTCGTCGTGTCCGCCGCCGTTGTAGCCCATGCCGCGGCGGCGCCCGACGGCGTCGATTTCGTCGAGGAAGACGATGCAGGGCGAGTTTTCCTTTGCCTGACGGAACAGATCGCGGACGCGCGAAGCACCCACGCCGACGAACATCTCGACAAAATCGGAGCCGCTGATCGAGAAGAAGGGTACGTCCGCTTCACCGGCGATCGCCTTGGCCAGCAATGTCTTGCCGCAGCCGGGCTCGCCGACCAGCAGCACGCCGCGGGGAATCCGTCCACCGAGGCGCTGGAAGCGCTTGGGGTTCTTCAGGAACTCGATGATCTCTACGACTTCGTCTTTGGCCTCTTCCACACCGGCGACGTCGGCGAACGTGATGTTTGTGTGCTCCTTGGTGGTGATGCGGTGCCGACTGCGGCCGAAGTTGCCGAGCATCCCGGCTCCGCCGCCGGACTGCCGCAACTGCCGGAACAGCAGGAACCAGATGATCGCGATGAGCAGCAGCCAGGGGATGGTCGAGAGCAGGATGTTCAACAGCAGGTTGCTGTTGACACGGCTGGCGAAGACGACGGGGGGATGGCCGTTTTCAGCGGTGATCGTCTCGACGTCTTTGCGGACGTCCTCGATTTTCTGGGCAATGCCGAGGTAGGCGGTCTCGAACTCGCGCGTGCCCTGGGGCGCGTTGGGCGGAACGCGGCCCTTGTAGAACTGGCCGATGATGGCGTTGTCCTGGACGGTGACTTTTTCGATATCGCCGTTGCGGATATGCGTCCAGAACTGGCTGATCTCGATCTTGTGCTTGCGGCTCATGTTCTGGTTCAGCATGAACAGGAACATGAGACCCAGCGCGAGGATGACGATCCAACTGAAGATGCCGCGCGACATGCGCACCGGCGGCTTGGGCGGTCCGCCGCCGGAATCGGGGCCATCGCCGCGTTGCTGATTCGGTTTCTGCTGTTCGTCGGGCATTTTCACCGCCGGCGTGCCGGGGCACGCGAGATTACCAGTCTTCGTACATCAGGCCGACAATTCGAGCGGCCATGCGGTCGACAGCGCGTTGCTGTGCATACCGTTCCGATTCGCCGAGCGGGGGCACATAGTCCGTCGCCTGCAGCAGCACGGGTTGATCAACCAGCAACCGCCCGTCGCGCAAGTCCTTCCACCGAACCTGGACGGCAAGCGTCAGTTGCTTCTCACGCGGCTGCCGCGAGAGGAAGTCCGGTGCAAAAGCTGCTTGGCGCTCCTCGAGCAGTTCCGCCACAAGAATAGTATCGGCGTTCTGGCGGTCGGCCAGTCGGTAGGGCGTATCGGTTCCGATACGCTTCTTGACGGCTTCGACGAGCAGGAACTCGATGTCCCGCCGAAACTCGCGTGATCCGAACATGTCGACGTAAACCGTGTGGACGTCGGTGCGGTAGGGCCCACCGGCACGATAGCCACAGCCTGCGGACAGTCCGATTAACAGCAACGGTCCCAGAACCCAATGCAGTCGGGTCATTGTGGTTCGTCCTCACTGTCGGAGGGCCCTGCGACGGTCAGTCCCAACTCCTGCAGATGCCCCTCGGCCTCCGCCGCGGCTACGGTCTGTGACCAGTCGTTCACGACGAGCCGGTAGTAGAAGATCGCGGCTTCGGGCCGGCGCGTGCGCTCGTACCAGCGCGCGACCTCGAGGTCCTTCTGGGCGCGCTGTTGGCGAATGCCCTCGATGCGCTGGGGGACGCCCTCGCGCTCTGCAAAGGGCGGGAACACGTCGTTGATCTGCCGGTATCGTTCGGCCGCGTTGAGCAGCGGCCGCTCGTCGTGGCGCACGCCGGGAAACGCGGCCTCAGCCGTCTCGGCGCTGCGCAGCATGGCGAGCTGCACGTAGCGGCCCGCGGGGTACTCCTCGACGAGAAACGCGTATTCGTCCTGAGCCAGGTCTACGTCGCCGCGACGACGGTGGTACTCGGCCTTGGTCCAGAGGGCGAACTCGCCCAGGCGCGAGCCGGGCTCGCGCTCCCAGACACGGTCGAGCAACTCCAGACCGTCGTCGTACGCCGGTATACGGAAGACCCTCCACAGAATGCGTTTCTTTCCGGCCAGGAACGCGCGGGCGACGTCGACGACGCGCTCGTTTGCGCGGCGGAACAACGTGCCGGCCGTGTTTTCGGCGACGGCCTCGTACTGCTCTGCTGCCCGCCAGAAGTCGCCCAGTCGGAAGTAGCACTCGCCCAGCAGGAAGACACCTTCGAAGTACGCGTCGTCGTCAGGATAGTCGTCCAGCCAGCCGTTGAGCTGGCGTCGGGCCTTGCGGACCTTGCCCTCAGCGAGCAGACCACGGGCCTCGGCCAGCGGTCCGCTGAGGGCGATCTCGGCGGGCACGGTCTCGCGGACCCAGGTGTCCGTTACGGGGTCAAGAACCTCGCGCTCACGGAAGTTCTCTTCCTGGCCGGATGTCGCCGGAACGAGCAGAACGAGGAGCAAGCCGCCGACTGCAGCCAACGCGTGTGGTTTGGTGATGTCAGGCATAACGAAGCGATTATAAAGGACGATCCGAAGGCCCGCCATGCGAGCGCGAAGCTCCCGCGAGAGCGGCGCGCAAGCCGGCACGAACGATTGTCGGGTTCATTGCGTAGACCTAAACTCTCGTATCACACGAAGATGAGTGATTTGCAGCCGCCACAACCAGGGCCTACCGCGAGCGCTAATGCTGCGCCGGCCCCATCGCCGGGCTATCTGACGCTGGTCGCGATGGCGTTGATCGTCTCGGCGGTGGTGGTCACGTACTTCCCGATGTTGGGGCATGGGCTGGCGCATGACGATGCACTGAGAAGTGCGCTACTGGATGAAGGTGGGTACGGTGCCCGTCCGCCCCGCATTTCGCCGGGGGCTTGGCTCACATACCGCCTGGACCGCCTGACTGGCGGCGCCAGCGTATTGCACGTCACAAATCTGCTGCTGCACGCGTTGAACGCCGTGCTGGTCTACGTGTTGACGCGGATGCTCCTGGCGACGGCGTTGAAGCCGGCGCGCGACATCACGTGGCTGATTACAGGTGGAAGTGCGCTTACCGCGTTGTTCTTTGCGCTGCACCCACTGCGCGTCGAGGCAGTGGCCTGGATCAGCCAGCGGGCGGTACTGCTGTGCTCATTGTTCACGCTCCTGAGCCTCGTCTGCTACTGTCGTGCGGCCGGGCACCGCGCGTGGTTCGTGGCGGCGCTGGGGGCTTTCGCGCTGGCGCTTGTTGCGGGGCCAAGTGGGCTACTGCTGCCCGCAATGCTACTGGTTCTCGACATCTATCCGCTGCGTCGGCGCTTGAGCGCGCGTGTGTGGCTGGAGAAGCTGGTCTTTGCCGTGCCCGCGGTGGTGGCAGCGTGGTTCTATTGGCGGGCGAATGTCGCAGCGCTACCCGACGGTACAGTTGAGCCCGGAACGCTCGGACGCGTCGGTCAGGTGTGTTACAGCCTTGTGTTCTACGTGTGGAAGACGGGCTGGCCGTTCCAGCTTCTACCATTCCACGAGCTGCCGGTGCCCATCTCGCTGGTCTCGATCAAATACATCGGCTCGATCGCCGCTGTGCTGATTGTGGTGCTCGATCTTCTACTCTGGGGCCGCCGCGTCCCGGCGTTGACCGCGGGCGTGTTCGTATATGTGCTGCTGTTGCTGCCGATGACAGGGATTGTGACGCTCGGGCCACAGGAAGTTGCGGATCGCTACGGCTATCTGCCGGGCGTGGCGGTAAGCGTGCTGGTCGGGGTCGGTGTGGTTGCCCTGTGGCGACAGGCTGAGCAATCGTGGCATGGCGTAGCGTTAGGCGTGACGCTGACGATGGTGCCGTTGATTACAGCGCTGGGCTTCCTGACCCATTTGCAGCTTCGTGTCTGGGAATCGCCGCAGACACTGTGGAACCACGCAGCTGCGAACGGGCCGTGGAGCGCCATCGTCGAGCACCGGCGGGCCACACAGGATGTTGAAGCCGGTCAACTGGCAGAGGCGGTACAAATCTGGCGTGCGGTTACGCAGACGCGACCGCAACTCCTCGACGCACACTTGGGCCGCACCGATCTGCTGCTCAAGCGTGGGGAGTATGACCGGGCGGTGGATGCGAGTGCATACGGCCTGGAATTCCATCCGCAGTCGGCGGAGTTGCTCAAACTGCACGGCGCTGCGCTGGTAGCGGATGGGCAACTTGCGGCGGCCGAGAGCGCCCTGCGGCGTGCGGTGGAACTCGCGCCTGATGATGGTGAGGCGCATTCGATGTTGGGACATTTGCTGTTGATGCTGGAGCGTCCCGTGGAAGCACTCAGCGCGTTTCAGCGGGCTGCGGAGCTTGACGGTGACAATCCAAACCGGCAGTACGACGTTGAGCTTGCGGAGGGGGCGTGCGCTGATCAGGCGCCGCCGGATACGGGATCCAACTGAAACCAATCGCCGTCCTGCCGCACGGACACGATGGGGGTCTCAACCTCGTGATCAATCGCGAGCAGGCCGTCGGTCTCGGCCAGCCAGGTCAGCAGGCGTCGTTTCGACTCCCGGTTTTCAAGCGGGAACAGGTCGTACGCCATGTTGTAGGCCGCACCAAGGTGGTGCCGCGTCGGCATGAGATCGCCGGTGAAGACGAGCGTGCGGTCGCTGCCCTCGACGACGATGCAGTGATGGCCGCGCGTGTGTCCGGGTGTGACCAGGGAGCGCACGTTCGGCACGATCTGCTCGTCACCGTTGAGCAGGCGCCAGCGATCGGCGGCATCGATCGGCTCGATGTTCTCGCGTCGATAAGTGGCCGTCATCACGCCGAAGTTCGCGTGGGCGTCTTCGTATTCCTGCTGCTGGGCGTGAACGGTGGCGTTGGGAAATGTTGGTACGAGCGCGCCGTCCGACTTCCAGGTCAGCCCGCCGGCGTGATCGAAGTGCAAATGTGACAGGACGACGTCGGTGATGCTCGCCGGATCGATATCGTGCTGTATCAGGCAGGGTCGCAGCCAGCGCGTGGGGTCGATGGCGAAAATCTTCTGTTCCTTCTCGGCGTACTTCGGGCCGTGGCCGGTTTCGATGATCAGGCGCCGGTCGCTGTCCGGCCATTCGACCAGGAGGCAGTTGCAATGCAGTTGGATGCGGTTCTGGTCGTCGGCCGGGCAGGCGCGATTCCATAGCGGCTTGGGTATCAGGCCGAACATCGCGCCGCCGTCGAGCTTCAGGCGCCCGCCGGAAAGTAGGGTGACGCGGCAATCGCCGAGGTTGTATGTTGGCAGGTCTTTCATACGGCGGTACTCCGGATAGATCAGGGTGCGGATGGTCCGACGGAACTCGGCGCGTTGTCGTCTGTGGCCTGCATCTGCTGGTAGTGCTGCAACTGCCGCTGTAGCTGTTGCGCGAGTCCCTCGTTGCCGATGGCGCGGGCGGCGTCACGCGCGCGGGTCGCGGCTTCCGCGGCCTCCGCGTAGCGCTCCAGCGCAGCCAGCGCTGTTGCCCGGGCATTGAGCGCCAGCGGATCACGGCCGGCGGTGAGAACGACGGCGCGCTCCGCGAGTTTCAAAGCCTCATCGGCGTCGCGCAGCTGCTCGTTCGGGCACGTTGTCAGCAGGGCGGACAGGGCTACGTGCATCTGGGCATCGTGCGGGGACTTCGCGACGCCGGCCCGCAGTAGCGTGATCGAGCCCGCCACACGCCGCTGGCGCATCAACTGCTGGGCGGTCATCAGCAACGCCATGCTCTGCTGGGGTTCGAGCCGGATGGCACGCAGCAGGTACGTCTGACCTTCGTCGAGCGATCCGGTGAGTGCCAGTGCCGCCCCGTACGGTGCGAGCACGCGCGGGTCCTGCAAGCCCGTCTGCACGAGGCGGGCGTAGTGCGGCAGTGCCTCCTGATAGCGACCGAGATTCGTGAGAATCGCGGCCAGGTTCTTGCGCGCGTCCGTGTAGTCGGGGTTGACCGCGAGCGCCCGCTCGAAGCACTCGGTGGCGGATTCGGTCAGGTTGTTCGTCAGGCGCACGACGCCGAGCGTGTGCCAGGTGTCAGCGTCGGGCGCCAGACCTGCACCGCGCGTACGCTCGGCGGCTTCGAGCAGCATGCGTTCAGCTTCGGCCGCATTTCCCTGACGCGCGAGCCGGAAACCGGCGTGACGGTGGCCGAGGATCTGCCAGCGGTCGACGCCTGGGGGAATCTGGGCGACGACCAGGGCCATTGCGGCGACGGCGAGCACGCCGGCCGCTGTGCGGGAGATCTGCCTGCGGCGCAGCGCGCCGACCAGCCAGCACACAGCCTGTGCAGCCAACAACGTAAGTACCATGGCCGCCGGCACGCGAAAACGCGCGGTCACGAAGAACAGAACGCCGACGAGGAAATACGCGAGCACGATACCCCAGAGCGGGAAGAACAGCCGGCTCCGTGGGATGCACACGATGAGGCCCAGGAAGCCGAGTGGAGCGATAAGCCAGTATCCAACGGGCAGGTACCGCGCGATCGGCGTGTACTGCTGCGTGATGAAATAGATGTCCTGGTTGTTGGGAATCTCCCAGTGCGACCAGAAGTAGCGGGTTTTGACGAACAGGCGCGCAACCGCCTGCGCCGAGTGTGCCTGAAAGTAGCGTCGCGTCTCGCCCACGTAGAAACTCGAGACTTCGGACATCTTGGGTTCGTGTCCCAGCGCGCGGCGTGCGCGGTCGGCCTGTGCCTGATAGCAGGACCACCACTCGGGCGGATCGCCCGGAATAACCGCGGTCATGCCGTCTGCGCCGGGGTTGTTGCCGATGTAGAGGTTCACGCCGCCGTAAGTGCCGATCAGGACGAACTCGCCGCTGACGGCGTAGTTTCGGATCGTGACGGGCAGGATTACGAGCACGCAGCCGATAAACAGCGCAAGTGCGTGTAGCGCGCCGCGGCGAAGCTGCCGCCGGTTAATCAGGAGAATCCAGACGATGAGCAGCGGCGCGAAGAGCAGGATGTCAGGGCGCGTGAGCGCCGACGCACCAAGCAGCACGCCGGCAAGTGCGAATTGCCACCAGCGTCCGGTTGTCGCCGCCCGGACGAGCATAATCAGCAGCAACAGGCTGAAGAAGACGATGAGGACGGGGCTGAGTAGCTCAGCGTCGAAGTAGACGAATGTCCAATAGCCTGCTGCTGCGAGTCCGGCTAGCACTCCGGCGACCCGGCTGAACGCGAGCCGTCCGAGCACAAACAGCAAGCCGCAGTTCAATGCGCCGAGCACGGCCTGGATCGTGCGTGGTGCGGCGCTGTCCGTGCCGAACAGGCCATAGATGATGCCGAGAAACCAGGTGTACAGCGGGGCCCGGAAGTACGGACCTTCCATGAATGTCTCGCCCTTGGCGAACGCTTCGGCAACCTGGTGGTGAAACAGCGGGTCCATGTCGTGGTCGTTGAACCAGGGGCTGGCCTGCAATTGGCCGACGTACACCAGCCGAATCGCGAGCGCAATGCCAAAGATCAGCACGAAGCAGGCGATGTCCACGGCCAGGCCACGACGACGCGCTACGGCGACGTCCGCCGCCGGGGCGGCTGGTTCGGTGGGTGCGCCGGGCGCCTCTTCTTCAGGCGGGTGTTGGGCGTCCGCAGTTTCTTCCGGGTTCATGCGACGATTTCCTACGCGTGTGAGCGTGCAATTCGGCGGTCATCATAGCATCTCGGCAGAGGCGCAGCACTGCGCGCCGCGGGTGACTGCGAGTATCATGCGGGCAGCAGAAACGGAACGAGGTAGCTGATTTGCCCGCGAACGAGTCGATCCTCGAAATCAAAGTGCTATGCCTGGACGTGGATGGTGTGCTCACCGATGGTCGCTACACCATCAGCGACGACGGGCACACATCACGGGCGTTTAACCTGCAGGACGGCTTTGCGCTGCGCTGGTTTCAGGAGCTGGGCGGCACGCTGCTGATCTGCACCGGCAAAGAGTCGCAGAACGTCCTGTACCGCGCCCGCGAGCTGAAGATCGAGCACGTGATACAGGGCAGCCGCGACAAGGTCACCGATATCGAGCGTCTGCTGGGGCGTCTTGGTTTCGGCTTTGACGATCTGGCGATGATCGGTGACGACCTGCCGGACATCGCCGTGTTGCGGCGATGCAAGTATCCGATCGCGGTGGCGAACGCCGTCCCGGAGGTCAAAACGGTCGCGCGTTATGTGACGTCCCACGCCGGCGGACATGGTGCCGTACGTGAGGCAGTCGAGCACCTGTTGCGTGCCGACGGCCGCTGGAAGCGCGTCGTTGACCACTACGGCGGCGGCGCGGAATCGAAGGGTTGAGAGAACTGCACATGCTTCGCAATATCGTACTCGTCGTCGCAACGCTCGCCGTGCTCGCGGTCATTCTGATCGCGTACACATTCACCGCGGGCACGGCCGTTGAGTCCACAGAGCGTCAGCGCGACTTGGACGACCTGCCGGCCAGCGCCGGCGATGCCGAGCCGGTGCGCTATCAGGATGTCGAGATTCCTCCGGGAGGCGAGATCATCTTCGAGCGCTGGGACGCACGAACCGGGCGCGTCACCGACGTGATCCGCTGTCTGGACTGGAAGCCGGCTCAGGGCTCGAACCGCGAGATCATCCTCAACCAACCCGAACTCGAGCTGCTGCTGCCCAGCGGCATGATCGCCGTCATCTCGGCCGATCTCGGTCAGCTTGGCGTCGATCGCATTCAGCAGACACAGATGCAACCGAAGCAGGGCTGGCTCGACGGCAATGTCCGGATCGTGCTCGACCGGGCGACCAGTCTGGAGCGCACGCCGCGGGAGGAGCGGCCGGACGACCTGCTGACGGTCAGCGTGGATCATCTCGACTTCGATCTCGACCTGGGCACGCTCGATACGGACGATAGCGTGTCGGTGACGTGCCGCGAGTTTGAGATCGCCGGCACGGGGCTGAACCTGGTCTGGAACCAGGCGGACAACCGGGTCGAATCGCTGGTGATTGAGCAAGGCGAGCAGTTCACGTTGCGATCCGCCGGCGGTCTGATCGCGGCCACCGGGCAGCCGGAGGTGGCACTGGAGGGCGCGACTTCGCAGCCAGCAAAGAAGCGGCGACGACGTGCCGAGCCCGCGACCAGCTATCTCTGCACGCTTTCGGAGAACGTGGCGATCACGCAGGAGCGTGGCGATCGGGTGCTCGGCGGGTTGAAAGCCGACAAGTTGGAGCTGGTGTTCGATATCGGCGGGCGCAGCAGTGCGGCGCTGGCTGGCACCGATCGTACGCCGGCAACTACGCAGCCGACATCGCAACCCATCGCCAGCCAGCCGGCGGATGCCGAGCGCGACTGTCTGATCGTTCGCTGGACCGGCCCGCTTCGCCTGCGGCCGACTGGGACGCGGGCCGCTGACGAGCCTGCCCGCCGATGGTTCACTGCGACCGGTTCGCCGGTGCTGCTGCAACAAGGGCAACGTACGGTGCGGTGCGGCCGGCTCGAGTACCACGACGAGACGCAGTACATCTGGCTGTCGCCCGTCGAAGGGGACACGGTCGAGTTCGGGTTGGGCGGCAAGCTGTCGGCGACAGCGGCGGATGTGTTCGTCGATCGCGTCGGCCGCATAGTCAAACTGCTCGGGGATGTGGTGCTGCGATCGCGCGGCGGCGCGGGCGACTCCGGCTCGTCGATTCGCTGTGGTTATTGGGCGGAGCTGCACTTGGCGGGTGAAGACACGACAGAAACGCCGCCGACCGGTGAGGTCTTCGCCGCCGACCAGATCGAGTCCGCGCGGTTCGTGGGCGACGTGCAGGTTGCCCTGAATAACCAGTTGCTCGCGGCGCACGAGCTCGACGTACAGTTCCGTCCGACCGATGCTGATGCGGAGCTGGACGCGATGCTCGACACCGCCACGGCTTCCGGGTTCGTCCACCTGGCGGGTGACGACGGCGATCTCGATTGCACGCAGCTCGAGCTCGCGTTCGCCTATCACGGGGAAGGACAGATCTATCCGCGCGATATCGTCGCGATAGGTGACGCGCGGATCACGAGTAGTGACGCAGCTCTGCGCGGCGATCGCATCACCGCCGCGCTCGCGCCGCCGATCGAAGCGGTAGGTGGCGGGCGTAGTGCGGACTTTGTCCTGCGGTCGCTCGACATCGACGGACGGGCGGAGTTTGTCCATCGGGCCGAGAAGATCGCGGCCCGCGGGGCACATTTTGACGCCGAATTCACCGGTGCGAACAAGCCAGTTTCGATCACGGTACACGGAACGCCGGAGGCACTGGGGCTTGTCCATTACGACGGCTACACGGTGCGGGGCGAACAGATCGATCTCGACGCGCGTCGGCTCACGCTCGATGTCGCCGGCACATCCGAGGTGGAGTTCAAGTCGCGGCGTAGTCTCCAGGGCGCGCGGCGTTCGCGGGCGGGCCGAGTGAAGGTGGTCAGCCACGAGCGGATGCAGATCGACGCCCGCGGGAACATGGTGCGCTTCGTGGGCGATGTACGGGCCAGCAGCGGCGACGAGGCGCTGCAAAGCGAAACGCTGACGTTGCGACTGGCCGACAAGCCGGAGGAGTCGTCGCCAACGCCGCCCAACCCGCTGCGCGCGTTGTTGCGTGAAATGCGCTCCCGTCTACTGGGATCGGCTTCCACGGACGATCCGTTCGCGATTCGGTTTGACGAAGATCTGCCGCCGAAGGAACCGAGCCGCTTGCTGGCAGCCAACGCGCTGATCACCAGCGAAACGCACGAGCCTGACAGCACCGAACCGGTGCTGCACGCGAGCATTTCGGCGCCGCTGCTCGAAGTGGACATTGTCCGCCAGCAGATCTTCACGACCGGCAAGACGCAGTTGCTGATGGTCGATCGGCGGGGGCTGGACGATCCGCGGGCAGCGCCGCGCGCCAGCGGCTTCGCATCCGCGCTGGTGAGCCGCGGGCCGAGCCAGACAGCGATGCAGTGTGACGGACGGATGACATATTCGATCGGCTCGCAGGAGCAACGCCGCGACAGTGTACTGTTCGAAGATGACGTGTACTTCGTGCACCGCACGGGACGCGAGATGCTCGACCTGGAGACGATGATGCCAGACGTGCAGATCAGCCCCGAGTTGCTCGACTCGCTCCAGAGCCGCAACGCAACGCTCGCCTGCGAGCGGTTGGAGGGCTGGTTTGCGGCGGGCGCGGAGCGCGGCGGTCTGGTGGGCGGCGCGCTGACGGGCTCCGGGCTCGAGCTGGCATCGCTGACCGCGTCAGACAGCGTTTATCTACGCGATCAGGAGGGGACGCGCATACGCGAGATCAATGCGGACTGGATCGAGTTCAACCGCGAGCAGGGCCGCGTCGACGTGCGCGGCACCGACGAGGTCGAGGCGCGGGTGTACCTCGAAGACACCGCGACGCAGAGCCTGAGCTTCCACTACGGCCGGCGCGTGCAGATCGACCTGATCAACGGGACGATTCAGTCTGATGAGATGACGGGGCAGGTGGGTGGGTAGGACGCACCGGCTACATCCGCTCCAACACATCAATCCCCAACAGACCCAGGCCCAGCTTCAGTGAGCGGGCAGTCAGGTCACAGAGACGCATACGGCTCAGACGCGTGGCCTCATCCGCCGCGCCGAGCACGGGACACGTCTCGTAGAACTTCATGAAGTCTGATGCGAGGTCGTACAGGTACGTACACAGCGTGTGTGGCAGGAGGTCCGTCGCGACCGCGTCGATCGCCTCGCGTAAGCGAGCCAGCCGCAACGCCAGTGTTCGTTCCGCCGGCTCTGTAACGCGAATGGCGACCTCCGGTGCATATACGTCGGGCGAGCCAAACCGCTCGGCCGCCTTGCGATAGATCGAGCGGATGCGGGCATAGGCGTACATCATGTACGGGGCGGTGTTGCCCTGGAACGAGATCATCTTGCCCCACTCGAAGACGTAATCGGAGTTCCGATCGTTTCGCAAGTCCGCATACTTCACCGCCGCCACGCCAACGGCCCGCGCGATCGCCTCCTTGTCCGCCGCTACTTCGTCCCCACGTCCCTCCGTCCCTTCGTCCCTGCTATTCAGCAGCTCCAACGCCCGCTGCTCGGCCTCATCCAGCAGCGCGCTGAGCTTGATCGTCCCCCCCTCGCGCGTCTTGAGCGGCCGTCGATCAGTGCCCATCACGCTGCCGAACGTGACGTGCTCGACGCGATGCGCATCATCAATCCACCCGGCGGCGCGGGCCGTGGCCATCCACATCTGAAAATGCAGCTTCTGGCGGGCGTCAGTGACATAGATCACGCGCTGCGCGCCGACGCCGCTGGGGAATCTCAGGTCCTTCAGCCGAAAGCGAATCGCCGCTAGATCGGTCGTCGCGTAGAGGAACGCGCCATCCGACTTCTGAATGATAAGCGGCAGTTGGTCGCCCTCCTTCGTCTTGAATTGAGGTTCGCCGTTCTCGTCCCATAGGAATACGCACACTGCCTCGTCGTCATCGCGGACCGCGGCCCACGGCTCCTTTGCGACCCGACCGCTTACACCTGTTGCCAGCTTCTGGCGGAGCTCGTTGACGATACCCGGTAGGTCTTCCTCGTACGCGCTCTCCCCGCGGATGTCGTCGTCGGTCAACAGCACTCCAAGACGCTCATACAGCTCTCTGCAATTCGTGAGACTAATCAACCGCGCGTATTCCCATGCGAGTCGCTCGGGCTTGTTTTTCTCCCCACCCTTCTGCAACATCGGTGTGAGCAATCGCGATACTTCCGACAGACGCCACGGTGGCTCACGCCTAGGATTGGGTACGACCAGTGATGGGAATCCTCGCGCCAATTCTTCAACGAGGTTCACGAATCGATAGGCTGACTCGATCCGCTCCAAAGTGAGCAACTCCCGAGCTTCGCCGCTATCGAGGACCTTCTGCAGAAAAACTTCGAACTTGTCGTCGCCCTGCTCCTCCGCAATCACGTCTTTGCGCAGGTCCTCCTCTTGCTGTTGTCTGATTCCTTCCAGCACGGAGCGCACCGAGTCGGGGCTGTCTTTCTTCGCCTGCTCCAGCTCAGTGTGCTTCTGCTCGACGTACTCGGGCTCTCCTCGTTCTTCGGCTACGTAAATGTGCCAGATAGCGAGGATGACACGCCCAAACTGCGTGCCCCAATCGCCTATGTGATTCTGCCGAATGACCTCGTGGCCCTCGAACGCCAGCACGCGGGCGAAGACGTCGCCGATGATCGTGCTGCGCAGATGGCCAACGTGCATTTGCTTGGCAATGTTCGGCTGGGAGTACTCGACGACGACGCGCTCCGGTGCATCTACCGGCGGCAAGCCGAGGCGGTCGAAGTCGGCGGAAAGAGGAGCGAATGCGGGGTCCGACCCTCCCCTAGCCCCTCCCTGAGAGGGAGGGGAGTTTGGCGGTGCCGGTATTTCGCCCAGGTAGTCTTTCAGGAAATCATCGGCCAGGTGAATGTTGATGAAACCCGGGCCGGCGATTTCGAGTTTGCTGACCATCTCGCCCAATCGTGGCGTAACGGCGGTGACGATCTGTTCGGCCACGTCGCGCGGCTTGGATTTCAGCCGTTTCGCGAGTGCCATGGCGACGTTGCACTGGTAGTCGCCGAACTTGGGGTCGTTGGCGGGTCGCACGGCCGGATCGATCTCGCTTGGCGCGGTGCCCGCCACCTCGGCGACGGCGGCTGCGAAATGCGTGCTGAGCGTATGGTGGATGCTGTCGTGTTTCATGGTGCGCGCAGCGTACCGGGAGATCGCCCATCACCAAAGTGGTCCGACAATGTGAGGTGCGGCTCGGATGTGCCGCCTCAACCGAACGGCCGCCGGATGCCGTGAGCCATGCGTCGTCGGCGTTCGTCCCGCGCCACAGTGATGGCGACTTCGCGCTGGAGGCGGTCAAGTGTCTCACGCAGACCGCGGTAGATCGGCCGCACTACATAGCGCACGCCGGCGATCAGCAAGGCGAAGAGCGCCGCCAGCGTCGCCAGGTAGACCAGATAGCTCGTCGACCAGCGCAGATGGCCGACCGACCAGAGCAGCCACGTCGCGGTGCCCATGACTGTGAAGATCAGCAGACACGCGGACAGCCCACAGAGGTGATACTGTACGAGCGCCCCAAACCAGCCGTGCTTACGCATGCAGGACCAGCGAAACCGCAGCACGCCGCCGAGCCAGGCTGCCAGCGGTCCAAACGCAAACAACCCCAGCACGAAGAACACGTCGTGGGCCATACCGCGGGCGCCGAAGGACCACACGTACCAGAACAGCGTCTGAAACACGGCCGACGTGAGAATCGCAGCGATGCACAGCACTGGTGCGTTCTCCATCTCGCGGAGCTTCGCGGTGATTACCTGTGCCGGCGGCAGGGCATCGCCCATCGGATTCAGGTTACCGCATTCCGGGCAGCGCACCGGATCACCGGCCAGGCCGCGCAGGTTGTAGCCGCATTTCAGGCAGTACAGATCGCGATCCAGAGGCTCGCGCGGCGCGGTTGCGGTCTGCCCTGGTTCCCTGGATTCCGCCGGGTCGGTTTCGTACAGGTCGTACTCGGTCTTGCGAAAGCCGAGGCGCTTGTAGACGGCCTTGGCCGCGAGGTTCTGGTTGTAGACGTACAGCCGCAGGCCGCGGACGTGGGGATCGCGCCGCGCGGCCTGCCTGACGTGATCCTGCAACGCTCGGTAGACGCCCTGCTTGCGGGCCTCGGGTACGACATACACGCTCTGAATCCACCAGAACACGCCATCGCGCCAGTCGGTGTACTCGTAGGTAATCTGAAGCTGGCCGACGATCTTCCCATCCCGCTCGGCGACGTAGTACACTCCGTGCGTGGGAACGTCGAAGACCTTGCGCACGCCGCGCGAGACGGTGCCCGCGTCGAGTTCGATTTGCTCCGTCTCGCGGGCCATCGCGCGGTTGAACTCGGCGATAGTTTCCGCGTCGTCGATGGTCGCGGGTCGTACCAGGACGTCTGCCATGCGGCGGATTATACCGGCGTGCGGGTTACCGAATGTGTGAATGATGATTACCGACTGGCAGAACAAACGTGTTATCGTCATGGGCCTTGGCCGCTTTGGCGGCGGCGTGGGTGTGACGCGCTGGCTGGTGCGGCAGGGGGCGCGCGTCACCGTGACCGATCTGGCGTCGGAGGAGAAGTTGGCGGGCTCGCTGGCCCAGCTCGAGGGCCTCGGCGTCGAGCTGCGCCTGGGGCGACACGAGGAGGCGGACTTCCGCGACGCGGACGCGATCGTTGTCAATCCGGCGGTGCCCGAGCGTGCCGAGCATCTCCAGATCGCCCGCGCCGCAGGCGTACCGATCACGACCGAGATCAACCTGTTCGTCGAACGCTGCCCGGCGAAGACGATCGGCGTGACCGGCTCGGTGGGGAAGAGCACCGTGACGGCGATGATTGGGCATGTGCTGGAAGAAGGCACGAAGGCACGGAGGCACGAAGGCACGGAGGGGGAGAGGGACATAGGGACGGAGGGACGGAGGGACGGAGGAGAGCGTGCGGACGCGTCCTCACGTTCCCACGTTCCCACGTTCCCACGTTCTCATATTTTTGTTGGCGGCAACATCGGTTGTTCGCTGTTGGACGATCTGCCGGACATGACGACGGCGGATGTTGTTGTGCTGGAGCTGTCTAGCTTTCAGCTCGAGCGCACGCCGCTGGTGCGGTGGAGTCCGGATATCGCGGTGATTACGAATGTCACGCCGAATCATCTGGATTGGCATGGTTCGTTCGAGGCTTATCGCGATGCGAAGCTGAATGTTGTGCGGTTTCAGGATGCAAGGCGTGGGGCGGTAGTTGTTGCGGAGCCCGAACTGCTGCCGCTTGTGCGCGCGCATACGCCGCACGGGCGGGTCTGGTGCGGCGAACTCGATGGCTCGACGCCGGCCGCGCATTGCAGCGAGCAGCGCGTGCGATGGGACGGAACGCAGTTGACCGTGCCTGGGCGGCATAATCTGCACAATGCCGCCGTGGCGCTGACGGTCGCGCATCTTGGTGGCGTGGGTGCGGATGAGGCAATCGCTGCGCTCACCACGTTTGAAGCGCTGCCGCATCGACTACAGAAGGTACACGAGGCGGCGGGCGTGACGTACTACGACGATTCGAAGTCGACGACGCCCGAGGCGGCATTGACAGCGTTACGCGCGATCGATGCACCGACGTTGCTCATTCTGGGCGGATACGACAAGGGCAGCGACTTCACGCCGCTGGCTGCTGAGGTTGCCCGTCGAACGCGATTCTGTGCCTGCGTCGGCACTACCGGCGAGAAGATCGTGGATGCGGTCCGGGCAGCGGGGGGTTCGGCGGAGCATGTCGGCGAGTTGGCGGCGGCCGTTGCGGCCTGTCAGAGAAGGGCGGCGGCGGGGGACGTGATTCTGCTGTCGCCGGCGTGCGCTTCGTGGGATCAGTTTGTGGATTACCGGGCGCGGGGCGAGCAGTTCGCGCGGCTGGCGCGGGGCGAGCGGTCAACGGGATGAAATCCGCGAATCACACGTCGCTGCGCCGGGCGTTGCTGCGCTGGTATCGCGCCAACGCGCGCGATTTGCCGTGGCGGCGCACGAATGATCCGTACCAGATCTGGTTGTCGGAGGTCATGCTCCAGCAAACCCGCGTGGAGACGGTGGTTCCGTACTACGAGCGTTGGTTGCGGGTGTTTCCGGCGGTGCAGGATCTGGCCGCAGCTTCGCAGTCACGCGTGCTCAAGATGTGGGAGGGGCTGGGATACTACACGCGGGCACGCAACTTGCATCGTGCGGCACAAGCCGTTGTCGAGCAGCGCGACGGGGCGTTTCCACAGACTGCTGAAGACTGGCAGGAACTGTCCGGCGTCGGGCGATACACGGCGGGGGCGATCGCAAGTATCGCGAACGGTGAGGCGGTGCCGACGGTTGACGGGAATATCAAACGCGTTCTGGCGCGGCTGTTTGAGGTAGAATCGCCGCTGGGGACGCCGGAGACGGAGGCGCGGCTGTGGGCACTGGCGGATGAGATTCTAGCACGCTCTGCACCGGGCGATTTCAACCAAGCGCTGATGGAACTGGGCGCGACGGTCTGTACGAGCCGACCGCGGTGCGTGGATTGTCCAGTGCAGAAATACTGTCGCGGCTGCGCGAGCGGCTCGCCGGAGCGTTTGCCACGGCGCGGGCGTGACACGGTCGTCAAGCAAGTGCGCGAGGCGGCGGCGATCATCGTGCGGCGGAGCCGCGTGTTGCTGGTACAGCGTCCGAGTAGCGTGTTGCTGGCGAATCTATGGACGGTGCCGGCGGTGGATGTGTCGGAGGTTGCGGATGGCTTTGAGGCGTTGCGCGAACACTTGTCCTGGTCGTTCGGGCTTGAAGTCGAATTCGGTGCGTCAATCGGCACCATTCGCCATCGGTTTACGCACCGCGATCTGCGCGTGGACGTCTATGCTGTGACGGCGGTTCGCGGGCGCCTGCGCTGCAACGGATCAGTAAATGTGGCCTGGGTGAAACGTGACGAACTAGGTGAGTACGCGTGCGCGAACGTTGATCGGAAGATCTTGGCGTTGGTGCAATGGCCGTAGCGTCCGGTCCCCGTGCCGGACGTAGCAAAGCAGTTGCGTACGACGGCCGACACGGGGGTCGGCCGCTACAGACACGTCCTATACGTCCTCGCGCGAGACCTCGTTGTAGACCGTGTCGCGTTCGACGGGGTCGCAACCGGCCTCGCGTAGCAGCCGTTGGATCTGGCGTACGTCGAGGACCTGGTCATTGGTGCCGTTGCCTTCACGGCGAGTGATGTCGTACCACACGACCGTGCCGTCAAAATCGTCAACGCCCCAGTTCAACGCGACCTGCGCGAGCTTGGGCGACTGCATAATCCAGAACGCCTTGATGTGTGGGATGTTGTCCAGCAACAGGCGTGCGACGGCTAGGGTGCGCAGGTCATCGAGCCCGGTCGGACCGGGCAGGTGTGACAGTGCGCTGCCGTCGGGAATGAACGAAAGAGGCACGAAACAGTTGAAGTGTGCCTTGCGCTGCGCCCGCGATTCATCCTGGTGCGCACGCAGCTTGAGCATGTGCTGCACGCGTTCCTCGATGGATTCGATATGGCCGTAGAGCATCGTCGCGTTCGAAGGAATGCCGAGCTCGTGCGCGATGCGGTGTACGTCGAACCAATGCTGCTCGCCGACCTTGTTCTTGAAGGTCTCTTCGTGAACGCGGTCGTCGAAGATCTCGGCCCCGCCGCCGGGCAGGCTACCGAGGCCGGCGTCGCGCAGCGCAGTGAGCACTTCGGCGATGCTCATCCGCGGTCGGGTGATGCGCGTGAAGTGAACGATCTCGATCGCGGTGAAGGCCTTGATGTGCAGCTCGGGACAAGCGGCTTTGATGCCGCGACACATGTCGGTGTAGTACGAGAACGGGAGCGTCGGGTGCAGTCCGCCGACGATGTGGACTTCGGTAGCGCCGGAGTCCGCCGCCTCGCGGGCTTGCTCGACGATTTCGTCAATCGAGAACTGGTAACCGTCGGGCACCTGTTCGCCGCGGGGGTTGTACGGACGATAGAACGCGCAGAACTTGCAGCGCAGCACGCAGTAGTTCGAGTAGTTGATGTGGCGATTGATGTTGTAGAACGCACGGCGGCCATGCAGGCGCTCGCGCACGATGTTCGCCAACTCGCCGAGTGTGAAGATGTCAGGCGTGCGGTACAGCAGCAGGCCGTCCTCGGCGGACAGACGCTCGTTGGCGAGAACCTTGTCGCGTATCGCTTTCAGAGCCGGATCCGCAAGAGTGGTCGTATCGGTGGTCACGATGCAGGGCCCATTTGCTGCCGTCGCTGCCTGTCAGAAACTGTATGCGGTGCGAAGCCGCGGTTGTATAAGACTTCGTGCGGCGGGGCGTTACACGCCGCCGGCCGGCAATTCCGGACCTGGCGTGGAAGAAATCGCCGGGTCTGCCGGTTGCTGGTATTGAGGATAGCCGATCAAAGCGTCGAGGGCAGATCGGCGGAGGTTGAAACGGATGAAAGCTTCATTCTGGGGCATTGCGTTGGCGGTCGCGGCGGCGGTTTTCGTCGTGCTGAACGTCACCGGGCTGGGTGGGCGCAATTGTGCGGTGGTGGCTGTTTCCCACGATGAAGCGGTGCCGGAGAATCTGGCGCCGACATTCGACGTAACGACGTTGGCCGGCGAGCGCCTGCAGTTTCCGGACGATTACAAGGGCAAGGTCGTGCTGGTCGACTTCTGGGCGACGTGGTGTCCGCCGTGCCGAGCCGAGATTCCCGGGCTGATCGAAGCGCATGGGCGCTATCATCAAGATGGATTCGACGTAGTCGGACTCACGCTGGACCGTTATCGCGGCGTATCGCGCGATACGGTGCAGCGCTTCCTGCGGGACCAGAAAGTGACCTGGCCGCAGGTGTATGAGAACGCCGAGAAGATCGCGGCGGCGTACGGTGTGACCGGTATACCAGCAGCATTTCTCGTCGACGGTGATACGGGCGAGATAATCGCGCAGGGACGAGATGTTCTGGGACACTCGTTGCCGCGAACAATAGAACAGGCGCTGCGGGCGGCGAACTGAGCCCCCGGGACAGCGTAAGAAACATAGACTCTCTACTTGTGCCTCCTCCCTCGCGTGACGCAGGCGGCGTGTGAGAATCGCTCTCCCCGAGCGACGACCACCGTCGCCTGCGTCGTTTTTTGTGCGACGTTACGCGCTGCGCGCGGCCGTGCCGGTGACACTGCGGATGGCCTGCATGCCGCGGCGGAGGCGGAAGCCGACCGTCGTGATGATGCCGGCGATCACAGCCTGCACCATCAGACCGGGCCAGGCCGGCCCACCCAGCGTGACCAAGATCGCAGTTCCGACCGGCGAGGCGCTGGCAATCCGACCGTTGAACGCCGGATCATCGCCGGTAAGAATGGCGGCGATCACGGCGTTGACACCTTCGATGAACAGCGGCAGCAGCTTCAGTGCGATGCAGCCGAGCAGGACCGTGCGAAATACGCCCCAGCCGCGGGCGAGCGCTACCTGCAGCAACACGTAGTCGACCCAGAACGAGAGCAGGATTGCAACAAAAACAGGGCTGAGGATAATCGACTGCGCGACAAACCACTGTGCATTGGTTGCATTTTCGCTGAGCCGCGCGTTCACTTGGGCGTCGATAGCGGGTGGCAGAGTGAAGACGGCGATCGCGCCGGTAAACACCGTTAACAGCAGCGGCATCAGGTCCGCATTTCTGAATGCTGTGGGCGGACGATTGTGTTTCAGGAGCGCGGCGCGGTCCGGCGCCACGCGTTCCCCGGCAGCGGCGCTGACGACAAAGAGAGCCACTAGCACAAACGCAAAGACTGTACCGACCCATCGCGCGCTGAAGCCGAACTCGTCGGCAGAGCCCCAATCGAAGCGTACGGAGAGATGCCAGCCGGCGATCAGCGTTACGCCGAAGACCGTGGCCATGATGAGCGCGAGCGGAACGGTGAAGACCGTACGGTCCGGTGAGCGGATCTTGCGACACGCTGCCGCCAACAGCGTGAGCGCGAGTGCGATCTGAAAGCCCATTGCCCACGTAATCACGTAGGGCGCGCTTTGCAGAGGATTGGCCGGCACTGGAGCCCCGATGAATTGCAGTAGCTCGAAGATCATCCCGGCGCTCATGACGCCGAGCAGCAGCGCGAGTCCGGGGACGACCCGCACGGCCGCCCAGCCGCCAAAGACTGTAGCGATGACGATCAGGACGATGAGGTTTGCCTTGCCGGCGGTAGCCAGGGCAGTGAGCAGGACCAGTGCGGCGATCAGCAGCGCAAGCGCGAGAACGGCAAGCTGCGTGAAGAACCAGCCGCCGACGAAGACGCCCATGTATCCGAAGGAGCCGCCAACGTAGGCAGAGAAGTAGCTTCCCATGAGACCGCCGACGCCGAAGAGGATCAGCGCCTGCGCGGTCGGACCGGTGAGATAGCCGACGACGAGGCGGAGTCCGCCCTGCGGCGTGAGGCGGTGGGACTCGATCATGCCGGTCTGGAAATCGCGGAGCACGGCTTTGCGGATCGCGCCGGGGGCGATGAGCAGTGCGAACAGGCCCTGGGCAAAGCCGATGATTCCGAGAAATCCGCTCGCGACGGCGCCGTGCTCGTCCGGCGCTGCGGCGCGAAAGATCATGGTGGCGAGAACGGCGACGGCGCCGACGTAGGCGCCGGCAATCAGGGCGTTCTGCCGCCAGCCGCCGGCGAGCGCGAAGTTCACTTTGGTCAGCGGGGCAAGTGCCACGTTCAATCCACCTGTTTGATGCCGCTGCGCAAATAAGCCTCTTCGAGATCGGGTTCCAGGGCGCGGAACTCGGCGACGGGCAGGCCGGCGGCGAGCAATCTGCGGAGCAGATCGGCCGCCTGTGCGCGGTCGCGTTCGAAGGAGAGCGTGATGGTGTCGCCGTCGAGTTGTGGTTCGCCGATTCCCTCTATGTTCGCGATCCGCTGAGCGGTATCGCCGACTCGATGCGCGAGCACGATGCGGTATAGACAGTGTTCGTGGCTTTCGGCGCCGGAGACCTCAGCGACGCTGCCGCAGCGGATGAGGCGGCCGTGCTCCATGATGCCGATGTGCGTGCAGTACTCGGCCAGGTCGGCCAGGATGTGTGACGAGACAATGATCGCCTTGCCGGAGTCGCGCAGGCTGGCCAACAGCTTGCGAAATTGCACGCGGCCGGCGGGGTCGAGGCCGGCGGCGGGCTCGTCCAACAGGATGACGTTGGGGTCGCTGAGCAACGTGCGCGCGACGGCCAGGCGCTGTTTCATGCCGCGCGACAGCGCACCGATCTTCGCATCGCGCTTATCGACGAGCCAGAGCTGTTCGAGCCAGTAGTCGCCGCGCTCGGACCGGAGAGAACGCGGCAAGTCGTAGCAGCGACCGATGAAGTCGAGGAACTGCCGCACGGTGAGACCGTCGTAGAGCGCGGGCGTGTCCGGCGTGAACCCGAGGTGCCGGCCGACCTCGACGGGGTGCTCGAACACGCTGTAGCCCATTATTCGGATCGTGCCGGTCGAGACGGGTTGCAGACCGGACGCGGCTCGCAGCGTGGTGGTTTTGCCGGCGCCATTGGGACCGATCAGGCCCAACAGTTCGCCGGCGTGGAGGCGCAGCGCGAAGCCATCCAGCGCGAGAAAGCGTCCGTATTGCACACGGACGTCATCCATCTCTAGTAGCGCGTCCGCGTTCATCGCGCGGGAGTCCTCCTCAGCCGTCGCCGTCAGGGCGGTCGCGGGCTATGATGTCCCCTGCGGCGCGGCGACTCAAGCGGCGCGTGACAGGAGTAGTATTTTGCGAATGCAGTGGTCAACGCCAGGTGTGGGGGGATTCGGCTTCGGCGGCGTGTTATTCGGCGTGGTGTTGATACTGATTGGGCTGTTGCTGTTTGCGATGCCGGAGCTGCTCGCGTACGTCGTCGCGAGCGTGTTCGTCATCGGTGGCGTCGGCGTGATCGCGACCGCGTGGGGGCTGGGGCGGCGCGTGACGTATCGGCGGATGGACGAGCCCGGCGGGGAAGACGAGCGGGGGCCGTTTCCGTTTTAGATCGGTCCTGACCGTCTGTGGTGTCCGGGCTCACGGCCGGATGCGGGGCGGCTATAGCGCCGGGCGACCGGGAGGTCGGCCGCTACGCATCGCGCGACTATGCGGCGGCGGCGGCCTCGGAAGCGGCTTCGATGAAGGCGCGCAGGAACGAGCCTACGAACGCCGAGGACGTGTTGATGATACCGTCTTCGACCGTGGCGCGGAGCGTGGGGTCGCAGCCTTCCAGGAATAGTGTGGTGCCGGAGAGCAGGGCGGCGAGGCGCCAGGCCTGCTGACGGAGTGTCCATTTGCGCATGCGTCAGACTCCCAGTGGTTGCGGCCCGATCGGCCGCGGTTTCGAGGGCATTCTACGGAGGTCATAGTTGTCCGACCAGCGGGGGTTGCAGTAGCTGCTTTCGTAGCGGCCGACCTCCCGGTCGGCCGTTGGGCGTATCGAGTGCGATTCGGCCGACCAGGAGGTCGGCCGCTACGTTCGGTTACCCGCCTTCGCAGGCCTGTCAGCACCGTGCACTACCAGCCAGGCACCAGTCAGGACGATGACGCCGCCGCCGAGGGCGTTGATGGTGATTGGCTCCGAGAGGATCAGGCGGGCGGTGATCAGCGTGACGAACGGTTCGAGGAACAGAAGAGCGCCGACACGGCTGGGGCCGTGCTCGCGCTGGGCGGCGAACCAGAGGTAGTAGCCTACGCCGGAGCAGATGAGACCGAGGAAGCCGAGCGCGGCCCAGATTCGCCAATCTGGGGATGCCGTCAGGAATCCCGTGGGCAGGGCGGCAGCGAGGGTGATGAGCGTGGCGACGCCCATGCCGTAGCCGGTCATGCGGAGGGCGCCGTTGCGCTGGACAGGTCCCGCCGCGGTCAGTGTGTAGATCGCCCAGGTGAAGCAGGTCGCGATCTGGAGCAGGTCGCCCAGACGGGCGTGGGCGAAATTGGGGGGCGATTTGAGCGTGACGAGTAACACGCCGGCGGTTCCGATGGCTACACCGAGCCAGCCACGGGTACGCAGCGCTTGCTGTCCGAGCAATTGGGCACCGATCGCGACGGTGACGGGGATGAAGCCGATAATCCAGCCGGTGTTGATCGCGGATGTGTACTGCAGGCCGTAGGCCTGGAACAGGAGATGCGTCGTCAGCACGATTCCGAGCAGTATGCCGATGGTGCGGTCGCGCGGTTGCGGCAGGAGTGTGGGGCCGCGCAGGCGCACCAGCAGAGCGAGCAGTGCTGTGCCCATGGCGAGGCGGATGGTGACAAGCGCGATGGGGTGCACGGCCTCGAGCGCGATTCGTGTGGCGATGAACGAAGCGCCCCAGACCGTGATGGCGATCAGGCCCTTGATGGAAACGGCGCGGAGCACAGCAGGGGGGCGGTTGAGTGCGGCGGAAACCATGGGCCAGAGCTCGTGTTTGTGGACGAAGTGCGCGTGACAGTATGCTAAGCTCCAGTCAGTTGCTACCGATAATGGGAATCGAGTTATGAAGATTGCCGTTGCGCAGATTGCTCCCGTGCTCCTCGATCGGGTGGCCACAATTGAGACGGTCGTACAATGGGTGCGTGAGGCTGCCCATGCCGATTGCCGACTGGTCGTTTTCGGCGAGACGATTGTGCCGGCGTATCCCGTCTGGCTCAGCCGCACGGACGCGGCGCGGTTTGATGCGGCGGACCAGAAGGAGTTGCACGCGCTGTACCTGAACCAGGGTGTGCGGATTGACAGCGACGGTGGGGATCTGCGGCCGGTCTGTGATTTGGCGCGGGCATGTGGGGTCAGCGTGGTGCTGGGCGTCGCGGAACGTGCAATGGATCGAGGTGGACACACGTTGTACTGCACGCGGGTGTTCATCGCCGGTGAGGGGAAGGATGCGGGCCGCGTGCTCTCGACGCATCGCAAGCTGATGCCGACGTACGAAGAGCGGCTGGCGTGGGGCGTGGGCGACGGCGCCGGGTTGGTCACGCATCAGATCGGGCCATTCACCGTCGGGGCGCTGAACTGCTGGGAGAACTGGATGCCGCTGGCGCGGGCGGCCCTGTATGCTGAGGGCGAGGACTTGCACATCATGCTCTGGCCGGGGGCGGAGCGATTGACGCGTGAGAGCACGCCGTTCGTGGCGAAGGAGAGTCGGTCGTACGTTGTCTCGGTGAGTGGTCTCATTCGCAGTGGCGATATTCCCGACGACGTGCCGCAGCGCGCGCGGTTCGCGGGTGAAAACGAAACGCTGTACGACGGCGGATCGTGCATCGCGAATCCGGACGGGAGCTGGCTGGTGGAGCCGGTGGTCGGGCGGGAAGAGCTGATCGTGGCCGAACTCGATCCGGACCGGGTGCGTGCAGAGCGGCAAAACTTCGATCCGTCGGGGCACTACGCGCGCCCGGACGTCCTGCGGCTCACGGTCGATCGGCGGCGGCAGACGGCGGTGGATTGGATCGACGAGTGAGCCGCGCGCTGCGCATCCTGGCGTTGGAGCCCTACTTCGGTGGAAGCCACAAGGCATTCATCGATGGCTGGCGGGGGTACAGTCGACATGAGTGGACGATGTATGACCTGCCGGCGCGCAAGTGGAAGTGGCGGATGCGCCATGCGGCGCTGACGTTCGCCGATCGCGTGCGGCAGGAGCTGGCGGCAGGGGCCGAATGGGATGTTCTTCTCTGTTCGGACATGCTCAATCTGGGTGAGTTCGTGGGGCTGGTGGATGAGCGCGTGCGGCGGCTGCCGCGTGTCGTGTACTTTCACGAGAACCAGCTCACGTATCCGTTTCGCTACGCGACGGAGCGCGACTATCACTTTGGGTTTACGAACATGACGTCCGCGCTGGCGGCGGATGCGGTCTGGTTCAACTCGGCGTTTCATCGCGATAGCTTTCTGGATGAGCTGGGGCGCGTGTTGCGACGGATGCCGGACTATCGGTCGCTGGACGCCGTCGAACGGATTCGTGGGTCGTCGGTGATTCAGCCGCCGGGCGTTGAGATGCCCGCGGTGCGCGGCTGTGAGCGAACACCGGGGCCGCTGTGGATTGTGTGGGCGGCTCGGTGGGAACACGACAAAGATCCGGAGTCGTTCTTTGCGGCACTGGAGGCGCTGAAGGCGCGCGGCGTTGCGTTTCGACTCAACGTCGTTGGTGAGCAATTCGACGAAACGCCCGCGGTCTTTGAGGAAGCCAGGAAGCGCTTCGGTGACGAGATCGTGCGCTGGGGTTTTCAGCCGACGCGCGCGGCGTATGAGGCGGCGCTGGCCGAGGCGGACGTGTTCGTCTCCACCGCGCAGCACGAGTTCTTCGGAATCAGCCTGGTCGAAGCGCTGGCGGCGGGTTGTTATCCGCTGGTACCGCGGCGGCTGGCGTATCCGGAGGTGTTGGGGCTGGACGTGGACGCGCGCGCGGCGCAGTTCTTTTACGATGGCACAGTGAGCGGATTGGTAGAGCGGCTTGCGGATCTGGCCAGCCGCGTGGAGTCAGGTGGAGTCTGGCAGGGTGACCGAGGTTGGGGACGGGCGCGTGCAGCGCAGTTTGCGTGGCCGGTGCGCGGTGCGGCGATGGATGAAGCGCTGAGTACGTTGGTCGACGCAGCGCCGCCGTAGGTGCATTCGCGAGCCCGGCGGCTACACTTCACACGCGATGAACCTGTTCGCGACAATCAGTCTGCTGGCGATGGTGGAACTGCAGTGGGTGGAGCTCGGCCCGTATGTCGCGCTGTTGCTCTTGTTGGTCGTGTTCTCGGGGGCGTTCTCCGGCAGTGAAACCGTGCTGTTTTCGCTGACACGCACGCAGCTTGAACACGCTGCCGCGAGCACGAATCCGTTTCGCCGACAGGCGGCGCTGCTCATGCGCTCGCCGAAGCGGACGCTGATGACGGTGTTGGTCGCAAACACGGCCGTGAACGTGCTGCTGTTCTCGGTCTCTTATGTGGTGTTCACGCGGTTGTCGGCGCAAGTGGGTGCGTGGGTGCAGCCGGTTTCAGCCGTGCTGAGCATTCTACTCGTAGTGGTTGTTGGGGAGGTGGTACCGAAGGTGCTGGCAGTCAGCCTGGCGGAGCGGCTGGCACCGCTGGCGGCGACACTCGTACGTGCGGTCAGCGTCATCGCGGGTCCACTAGGGCGCGGAATCGACTGGTTCCTGGCAGAGCCTGTGGTGCGCGTCGTGTTGGGTACGGCGGGGGCGCGAAGTAGTGACGATGCGGAGCTGTCGCGTACCGAACTCAAGACCTTGCTGGAGATGAGCCGCCGCGAGGGGATGATCAACCCGGTTGAGGATACGTTTCTGCGCGCGATTGTCGACCTCGAGCATCTGCGCGTCGGCGACGTTATGGTACATCGCACGGAGATGATCGCGTTCGACGTGAACGGCACGCCGGAGGGGCTGCGCGACCTGATGCGTACGACGCGGTTTCGCAAGATTCCGGTTTACGACAGCGCGCCCGACGAGATTGTGGGGCTGATCTACGCGCGCGACCTGTATTTTCGATCAGACGTGCCGATGCGTGAGCTGGTGAAGCCGGTCCACTTCGTTCCCGAGGTCGGCAACTGCGCGCAATTACTCCACCACTTTCAGCAGACCAAGTCCCAATTGGCAATTGCCGTGGACGAGTTCGGTGGCGTGGCGGGACTGGTGACACTCGAGGATGTGCTGGAGGAGATCGTCGGCGAGATCGGAGACGCGGATGAAGCGCCCGCAGAGCCGGAGATTCGCATGTTGCCCGACGGGCGCTTCGACGTCAGCGGCGGACTAGGCGTGCAGTTCTGGATTGAGGCGCTGGGGCGGCCGGAGATCGCTGAGCGCGTGGTGACGGTGGGCGGGCTAGTTATGGCGCAACTGGGGCGGCCGGCGCAGGTCGGGGATTTGGTGCGCGTCGGAAACGTCGAGATGGAGGTCACCCGCGTCGAGCGGCGGCGGGTCGTGCGCCTGGCATTAAGCGTTTTGACGCGGGCGGACGTCGAGGGGGCAGCCCGATGACAATCCTCATGCTCGTATTAGGATTGCTGGGGGCCATAGTATTGAGCGGATTCTTCTCCGGTTCGGAGACCGGGGTCTATTGCCTCAACCGTGTGCGGCTGCGCGTGGAAAGCGAGGAGGGTAACACGGCGGCGCGGCGGTTGGAGCAGTACATGCGCCGCCCGGAAGACCTCGTCATCACGACGCTGCTGGGAACAAACGTCGCCGACTACTTGGCGACGGCCTGCGCGACGGCGATCCTGCTCCAGGCGACCGTCGGCCAGGGTCTGGCCGAGGTCTACGCGACAGCGATCGTGACGCCGTTGATTCTGGTGTTCGGCGGAATCATTCCGAAGGACTGGTTTCGGCGGGAGGCCAATCGGTTGATGCTTGCGTTGACGTGGCCGCTGCTGGGCTGCCTGCGGCTGGCGCAGGGGCTGGGCATTGTGGCGTTGTTGCGCAGGTTAACGCACGCGCTGGTGCGGCGGATCGATCCAGAGCACGCGGAGAATGAATCGAGCCTGTTGCCGCGGGCGCGGACGATGCGCCTGCTGCGCGAGGGGGCGGCGCACGGCGAGTTGTCACTGATGCAGCGGGATCTGATTGAACGCGTTCTGAACCTGTCCGATGTGCGCGTTGGGCAGGTGATGGTGCCGCTGAAACACGCCGTGCAGGTTGAGCGCGATGTGGCGCGCCATGAGTTCATCGAGGTCGCGCGGCGGGCGACCTATTCGCGCGTGCCGGTGTGGGATCCCGGTGCGCAGAAGATGATCGGGATCATCGATGTCTACGACGTGCTGAATGACGACGAGCGGCGGCCGGTGCTGGAGCACCTGCGTGAACCGCTGGTCCTGCGGGCGCACATGTCGGTGGCGGCGGCACTGCTGGCGTTGCAGCGGTCACGGGCCACGATGGCGGTGGTGCAAGATCGCACGTCGCGGTGTGTGGGGATTCTGACGGTTAAAGACCTCGTTGAGGAAATCGTGGGCGATCTGGAGGCGTGGTAGGGGTTTTCGCGTAATGCCCCGGCCTCCACGCCGGACGTAGTGCGTCAATTGCGTCCTATGGCCGATGGAGGTGTCGGCCGCCGCGCTTCCCCCTCGCCGGGGACACCTGGGAGCGCCTAAGATCGAACCGGCACGTCGGAGTCCGGGCAGATGCCGACGTGCTGCGGGTCGAGTGCGACGACCCGGTGGCGGTTCGACTCGTTCCGCCCAAGCGTTCCGTCCGACGTCGACCGAAACGGCGACGTCGAGGCCCAATCTGGGATGGGCTGAGGTGGCCGTTACCCGTTGTGTGTCACAACGGGCCGACGGGTAATGAATCACGTCTTGCAGCCTGCATCCTTCAAATGTCCGATGCCAGCGGACGTTCCCAACTGGCGGTGCCGAGGCGTACGGGCGATGCGCTGGGAGCCCGCAGCCCGTGCGCGGCACTGATCTGTGACGCGAGAGTAGTGATAGCGTATTCATAACGCCCCAATGGGGATGTTCGGTTCGGTACCCGGTTTGTCGCTCGCCTGGGCGGCTGCAATGCTCCGGAGGGCTAAGTGGGAAACCCGAGCCGGACGAGAAGCTGACCCGCGGGTCAGACGGGCGGTCGTGGGCGGGTGCGGCGTGTGTCTGGCGGAGGAGCCGGGGGCGCACGTCGCACCACGCTCCGCCGCCCGTTTTTCATTCGGGGGGCTCGCGCGTAAGATAGATGGTTGGACTTCCGGGGCGTAGCTCAGCCTGGCAAGAGCGCTGGCTTTGGGTGCCAGAGGTCGCAAGTTCAAATCTTGTCGCCCCGATCCGACGGGACGGTGAGCCCTTCGACGAGCATATCGAAGGGCTTTCTCAATTCGTAGCAGAGACTTACGCCGTCGAGGGTGAAGTTCAAAAACACGATATCGAGCAATTGCCGTTTGGCTGCGAAGTCAGCCGTAAGCCACTTCTCCTCCAACGCTTGCGAGAGTTCAAAAACCCGCTCGGCCAACTCTGCCTGTTCGCTTCGCGAGCGGTCGGCGGATTCGATTCGCAGCGCGATCTCCGCAATACGGTCTCGCAGTTCCGTGTTCTTGGCGGCGAACGTATCGCGGTCGATCTCATCGAGCAGGCGCAGGTTGAGTAAGCGGTCTTGCTGCTGTCGCAGCAACGTCAGTTCCCGCTGAAGCTGTTGCGTGTGGTGCTGCGATTCGCCGCGCTCGTGCTGGGACCATTGCAGTAACGCCTGACCGAACCAGTCCCGCACATGCTCCGACGGGCGTATCACGCTCCACACCGCGACCGACAAGCGAGACTGAACCATTCGCAACCGGGCGGGCCGTTTGGCCCGCCCACACTCATGTCAGGGAGGACACAATGACACGAACAACTACGACTACACGCCACATTAATCCGTTTTACGCTGCTCGTCTGGCCCGGCGAAAGACCCCGGTGCCGCCTGCGAGTGGCGCGGCACGTTCTGTCGAAAGGTGCGTTATTGGAGATGTCGTGCTGTACGGCGCGGACTGCTTCGACGTGCTGCCGGTCCTCACTGGCATCGATGCGGTTGTCACCGACCCGTCGTACGGTATCGGCTTCAAGCACCGCAGCTACGACGACTCTCCAGCCAAGTATGGTGCGCTCATGCGACGCCTAGTGCCGGAGCTGATTCGCGTCACCAACGACGGACCGTGCTTCGTCTGGCAGAGCCCGCTCAAGGCTGCCGAGTGGCACCGCTACTTCCCGGAGAGATTCCGAATCGTCGCCGCGTGCAAAGTCTACCCGAAGCGGTGGGGAAAACGCTTCTGCCTGAGCTGGGATCCCATCATCTTCTGGAGCGGCCGCTCCCGCATTCACGACGAGTTGCCGCGCGACTGGCACATGGCCGACCTGAGACCCTGGGACGGGTACGTGGGCGACAACCCGGTGCCGTGCCCGCGCCCGTTGGCCCAGGTGCGATATATCTGCGATTCCGTTGACGCCAGGACGATTCTCGATCTGTTCATGAGCAGCGGCACGACCGGCGTAGCCGCTGTTCTCGCCGGCAAGTGGTTTGTCGGCATTGAACAGGACCCGGTGTATTTCGACTATGCCTGCCACCGGATCGCGGACGCAGTTCGGCAGAGAATGCAGTGATCCGGTCTTTCGACTGATAAAAACGCACCGAGCGTCTGTTGATGGCATATTCGTCAAGTTTTTTCGCTAAATAACTTGACATTCGTGATTCTTCCACCCATAATCTGGGCATGGAACACACGTTTACATCCACGCATGGCGCTACCGCCGCGCTGGTTCGCCGGCGAATCGAGCAGGGCGGCGAACGGATCTGGCGGTTGGACGATTTCCGCGACCTATCGCTGGCCGCTGCCGCCCAGGCGCTCTCTCGTTTGGCGCGGCAGGGAAGCATTCGGCGGCTCAGCAAGGGCATTTACTACCGTGCCCGCCAGACGGCCTTCGGCGAGAGCCGCCCCAATCCCGCCACGATCCGAAAGCTCGCCGCACAGCGCAAGGGCGTCTTCCCTTCGGGCATCGCCGCGGCGAGCCATCTGGGATTCACCACCCAGAATCCCAATCGCGCGGAGCTCGCCACGACCGCCCTGAGCCTGCCCCGCAAGCTCGTCGGCGAGGATGCCGTCATCCGCACGCGCCGGCCTGGGGCGTGGTCAAGCCTTGACGACACCGACGCCGCGATCCTCGATTTCCTGCGGCGCGGCGGCAGGGCCAGCGAGTTCTCACCGGCGGTGACCATTCGCAGGATGCTCGCACTGTTGACCGAACCGGGACGTTACGCCCGGTTGCTTGCCGCGGCCGATACCGAGCCGCCGCGCGTGCGCGCGTTGCTCGGCGCGCTCGGTGAGCAGCTTGCCGTGCCGCGTGTCGACACGGAGCGTCTGCGTATGACCTTAAATCCGCTCTCACGCTTTGATTTCGGGCTCTTCTCCGCGCTGCCGAACGCCACGGCGTGGCAGGCCAAGAGGTGGCGCTGACATGTTGCTCTGCGAACATCCCGATTTCGACCAGGCCGTTCTCCGGGCGGCGGAACACTTCCGTCCCCGGGGACTGCGCCCCGCCATCATCGAAAAAGACTACTACGTCACTGAGGCGTTGCGCGCCATCGCCGGCGTCGCCGGCGACAAAGTCATTTTCAAGGGCGGTACCAGCCTCTCCAAAGGCTGGAACCTGATCGAGCGCTTCTCCGAGGACATCGGCATCTTCCTCGATCCCGAGGCGTTCGATCCGCCGCTCCGAACACGGGGCATTGACCGCGAGCTCAAGCACCTCCGCGACACGATTGAGCAACATCCGGCGCTGGCCTTCCTACGGGATGCCAGCAAGACGATCGGCGGTTTCGGCAGAGACGACGTGTTTTCCTATTCGCAGCATTTCGGCGGTCCCGGAGAAGTGCCCGGCAGAATCCTGCTTGAATCGGGTACGGCCAGCGGCAGGGAGCCGACGGCGATCATCGAACTGCGCTCGTATTTGAGCCAGTTCCTAAAGGAAACGCAGGCATCACTAGACTTGGAAGACGAAGGGCCGTTCACCATGCGGTTGCTGCACTTCCGCCGTACGTTCGTCGAGAAGTTGTTTACCATTCACGCCAAGGTTCAACTCTACAAACACGACGGGCGCGCAATCGGCACGTACGCCCGCCATTACTACGACCTCTATCAACTCGCTGGTCGGCCTGAAGTCCGGGCGATGCTCGAGTCCGATGAATACGGGCAGATCAAGTCCGACTATGACCGCATTAGCCGAAAGCACTTCGCACGCGATTACCTTCCGCCGGAAGGAATGAGCTTCGCCCAAAGCGACGCGCTATTCCCGACCGGCGAGTTCCTCGCCGCGATCCGGCAAGACTACGAACGGCAATGCCAAGTGCTCTGCTTCGGAGCAAGCCCGTCTTGGACCGAAGTGCAGACCCGCTTCGCTGAAATTCGGTCCTACCTTTGACCGTGACACGCCCCGGCTGGTGCACAAGCTCTCTTCACCCATTGCTCGCGTTCGGTTCAGGTATTTCGTGACAAGTAAACGCCTCCTGTTCTTGCTTAAAAGCTACTGCCGAGATGACAAATGTGAAAATCTGAGGAATGCTCGCGGACGCGCGAAAGCGCGGCCGTGCGATCACGTTCCTTAAATTGTAGGGCCGATGCCGTGAATGTGCGCGTTTCTTGATCGACGCGAGCGTTATGCGCGCGTGAACGACATTGCGCAGCTTAAGCCTCCTGACGGGCGGATTGGACGATGAGGTTTTGGAGGTGTCAGTGGCAGGATTGGCAAGATGGAGCAGCTAGGCAGGCATGAATCGCGGCGAGAGAGCCCGTTGTCGCTTGAATCGAGTAGCTGCCTGCGTGTGCTGGCGACTGAGTGTGTGATAAATGGGAAATATCGGTGACAAGAAATCGAAAAAAGGAAACACAATGCCAGTAGACTTCAGAACAGTATCGGTGACGATTCCAAACGGAACAGGGCGCCGCAGTATCGAAGGCGCCGCGGTGTTTAATTCGCGCGTGATCCGCGCAGGTGTGGCGTTGAACGGATTCGCGCTTGACATTACGCGGGATGATCGGCCCATGAACCGCGTCGAAGCAGACACGGATTTTGTAAGCATCGCTCATAACACTGTTAGGTTCAAGGTAGAGTGCAGCTTTGCGGACAAGAATTTCGACGACCCGTATTCCGGATACGTAACAGCCCTGGTTGTTGCCGAAGTTGAGTAGCAGCAAGAGAAACGGCAGCCGATTTCGCCTGTGATGATTCACTGGCCCAAGGCAACAGCCAGGGCTTCAACATCCAGCTCGAAGTCGTCCCACTCGACGGGCGGATCACGCTCCGCACCGCGACCGACAAGCGAGACTGGACCACTTGCAACCGGGCGGGCCGTCAGGCCCGCCCACACTCACATCAGGGGGTACACAATGACAACGACTACAACAACACCGCACATCAACCCGTTTTACGCTGCTCGGTAGCGCCCTCGTTCGCCGGCGCCGGCATACGAAGCGGTTGGCCTCCGTGACGACGATCCATGATGCTTGGTTATCCAGGCCCGGGCGGCGTTTAGTCTGGCGCGGAATCTCCGCGGCCAGCGCTGGATTCGACGGCGGCGTGTGCGTGATCGGCAGCACTGTCACGACTTGGTCACCCGCTTCATCGACGGCGACCAGGATGACCGCGCAGGGACGGTCCTTAACGCCTTCCTCGCGGCCGCGGCGATGTTCAGAGGCCCACAGATACGAATAGCGGACAACCAGGCCCGGCACCGGCTCAGGGAAAGGCAAGGAATCAGCCGTTCAGCTCGTGGTCGAATTGGCCAGCCTCAGCCGGCGGCTCTGCTGCACGAATGGCCTGTAGATCGTCCTCCGTGAAGTCCGCAAGCGCTAAGACCTCCTGATCCCGCCGTTTCAGCCGGCGATACTCCTTGCTCGACAGCAGGACCATGCGATCACGTCCGTTGCATGTGACGGCCACTGGTCCCGTGATCGCCAGATCCTGAATCCGGCCCCATTGCCGTTGAAGCTTACCGGCACTGATTCTAACCATGTACCACCCCCTATGCTCATGTCAATTACGTATTCTACATACAATAAGTATAATACATGTATTCCCGAGAACAGTCAATAGTTGACGCGTTTTGATAAGAGTGTACTGTCGGACACGCTCGCGCAGGCATAGACCAGCACCCAACACTTGCACACTCTCTTACACATACCACAATGAAACACAGAATTATTGACGGATATCAGTGAGTTATTACAGCACAAAGAAGACTCAAAATCGAGTTACTATTGCTAACGCCCAACGGAAATATGCTTATGTTACAAGTAGATAATTAGCAGATTGACATTCGATTTCGGTTCCTATACTGTTACATACGTCTTACACCACACTCTGACACAGCGGCTGTATGGAAAAGCACGCCTTGATAGGGGGGCGACTCCACGTCTACAAACGAGAGGGCAGCCGATACCGGCAGTGCTCCACGTATCTTGCCGGCAAGAACCGCCGCATCAGCACGAAAGAGGAGAGTCTATCCCGAGCGAAGGACATTGCCGAGGACTGGTATCTTGAACTGCGCGGCAAGTACCGCGCTGGCGGCATCAAGGCCGGCAAGACGTTCAAGTTCGCGGCTGAGGTATTCGAGCGAGAATACGCGGTTATCACCGACGGGCAGCGAAGCCCCAAATATGTGGCCAGCCAGAGCGACCGCCTGCGCGTGCATCTGATCCCGTTCTTTGGATCGATGGTTCTATCCGAGATCACGTCCGGCAAGGTCCAGGACTATCGCGTTCACCGCGTCCGGACCTCAAAGACAGGCCAGCCGCCGGCGCGCAGCACGATTCACCAGAAAATCGTGGCCCTGCGCCAGGTGTTGAAAACGGCCCAGCGGCATGGCTGGATCGACCACGTCCCCGACCTCTCGCCACCGTATAAGACCTCGGGCAAGATCGGTCATCGGGCATGGTTCTCCCAGGCCGAGTACCGCCGCCTCTATACCGCCACACGCGAGCGGGCGAAAGCGCCGCTGAACAACCGCTGGCGGTGGCAGTGTGAACAGCTGCACGACTACGTGCTGTTCATGGCGAACACGGGGCTTCGGCCCGATGAGGCCGCGCGTCTGGAATTCCGGGACGTGGCGGTCGTGAAGGACCGTGGAACCGGCGAGACGATCCTCGAGATCGAGGTGCGCGGAAAACGCGGTGTCGGATACTGCAAGAGCACGACCGGCGCAGTCCGGCCGTATCTGCGCTTGCGGAAGCGCAACAACGCCAAGCCGACGGATCGCCTCTTCCCGGGAAGCCATCGCGAGCTGTTCAACACGATCCTCGCGGAGCTTGACCTGAAATTCGACCGGGACGGCAACCGCCGTACCGCCTACAGCCTCCGGCATACGTACATCTGTCTGCGGCTAATGGAAGGCGCGGACATCTATCAGATCGCCAAGAACTGCCGCACGAGCGTCGAGATGATCGAGAAGTTCTACGCCGCGCACATCAAGACGAGCATCGATGCCGCCGCGATCAACGTACGGCGGTCCCAATCCGACCCGGGCGGAGCGAGACAACGCCGACGCTCGTGAATCTGGTTGCGCGGCCGTGACAGTCGCCGTAGTAAGTGAGTCGTGCGGGCGTGGCGGAACTGGTAGACGCGCGGGTCTCAAAAACCCGTTTCCGCAAGGAAGTGCCGGTTCGATCCCGGCCGCCCGCACCATTCGGGGCCTGTTGTGTGTTCGTTTTCCAAATCCGTTGAAGCGGCAACCCGCTGCTTCGACGAATATCCGAACGACCGCGACGGCAGGGTGCCTCCATGATTGGGCCGGCGCATTTGTCAATCTCTGCGTTGCTGACGCCGAGTGCCGTCACCGCGCACGCACATCCGGGGCGCGGCTGGCCATCAAGCGCGGCACCTTAATCCAAGTCAGTCGCTGATCGTGGTCGCTCGTGAACGGTTCTGGTCACTGCGGTGGCTTCGACCGGTGCGACTGGGCTCTCGTAGTACATCTGCCTGAGCAACTCACGAGGATCGACCGAAACCGACGTATCTTGGCCCAGCGCTGTCCGCTTCGCAGATAATCGGCTATCTTAGTTATTAGATGATCAGTCGGAGCGTTTCGCCGGAGCGGGCGTTGGAGGCGCTCGTGGCGTGACGCATCGGAGGGAGCGCCCTGGGGATTCCACGAGACCGGACAATGAAGTCGCTAGAAGCGACTGCAGTGTCGTGCTGACCTCGGCGCAGGTGAGTCGGCGTGATGCGACGCGGTTCGAATAGCCGTTGGGTTTGCGGCGGATGCTCCCCGAGACGAACCCCTGGGAAACACAGGCCTGCGGGGCCTGCGGAGGAATTAAAGATGTCACGATGTGTGCGGCCGTCAAAGTCGGTAACCGCTACTTGCTTGCTCGCCGCCCTTACCGTTATTGCGCTTCCGAGACTATCGGGTAGTGACGGGAGTGCCGCGTATGCCCAGGGCACAACCCCTTGTGACCAACCTGAGAATCCCCGGACCCGCTGCGATTCTACGGGCCCAGGGACTAACTTGGAGCAGAGCAGGTGTGATTGCGGCGGCGAATACGGTAGTAATGATCCTCCCATATCCGCTGGTTTCGCTGCCTACGATGTGAGTTGCCTCGCGGTACCGGGCGCTGATCCGAACTGCGGCGGCAGTCCGCTGGCGATGGTCGAAACATCCGGCCCGCCTTGCCCCAGCTACGAAGCGACGGTCTGTCTCGGCACCATCATTCATGCATGGGGACATGGCAGTGATTTCGACACGGGGTATCCGGAGCCGGGAACACTCTCACCCTGTTGGGACAGTTGGTACCAGTGTGAATGCCTTCCTGGTCCAACGTGCTGCTGCGCTGGCGGTCTCGAAGATCTTGTCCATCAGGGCTGGTCAGTCACGGGGACCGCCGGTCAATCGTTCATGCACCCCAACACGGACGCATGCAATCATTACTACAAGACAATGACGGAGGGCGATTTCACGATTCACTTCACGTGCGCAGACGAGGACTGGTATGGTTGCGGGGGTGAGTCGTGCACGGTCTCGCTGGTGGTGCACGTGGTCTGCCCCGAAGCGACGATTTCTTTCGAAGAAGGAAGTCTCTGTCCAGGAGAGCGCACGCTGTTGTCGCTTTCCATGGAGAATCAGTGTTCGTGCCCAATCCCTTCGAACCTTGAATGGCAGATTTGGGGCCACTCTGACGAAGGAAGCGTACATCGGCTCGATCCGAAGACAGCGACCATCTCGTCGGCCAAGAGCGACTGCAAGAAATGGCTCACGCTCCACGAGCCCTTTTCCGGTGAAATTGAAGTCGTAGCGCGGATGGGCGTCTGTGAGGTCGCGCGAGCGGCATTGCCCGTCGGTTGTGGTGACTGCGGCCCCGGTTCGGCCCGGGCTGGCCTCAACAGCCTGAGCATGCAGTTCAACCTCGACGAGTGCGGCGGCGAGCAGTCGAACGGGGCGATTTTTTTCAACGCAGACCGGCCGGCCGTCGGGCTCGTCAGTGCCGAGAACCTGAAGTACTACGTGCGTCGCGACCAGGATCTCGGTAACGACGTCAAAGTCGTCGACCTATCGAACGGCTACCAGATCCAAACGGCCAAGCAGGTCGTCAATGTGACCGACGTCGGTACAGGTGGCGAATACGAATGCGATTTGAAGTACTATCACACGCTGGACATGAATCTGGTCGGCGATCTCTATGAGCCGAAACCGGGGGCTGCACCGTTCATTCGCTGGAACCTCGAGGAATCCGTCAACGGCTCGGCCATGAATGTTACGGCCAGCAAGTTCGATAGCGTACCTGAACGGAGACGGGAGAAGTACGTCTATCGCGGAACGCTGTCAGCCGGACCCGACGGTCGCAATTGGACCCTAGAAGCCTACGACTCGGACGGTGACGGCGTTATTCATGAACTCGACCCCCACATCGGCGAAGAGAGCGTCGAGTGGACGTACGACGGACAGGCGTACGAGCGCACGCGGATCATGAGAGAGTGGCGTGACGGCCAATGGCAGGTCACGGCCCACGTCGTCACCAGGCACGACACCGAAGACGCGCCGTGGACGGAGCAGACGGTCGATCCCGATGGCGCGAACCTCCTTACGCGTCGGGAGTACTACGCGGATGGCCTGTATGAGGGGAGCCTGAAATGGCAGGAGAATCCCAACGGGTCTTGGGTCTGGTACGTCTATGGCCCCCTGGAAGCCCCTGACCCCACTGACAGTGGGACGGAATGGACGGTTACGGAAATCCGTGGCGTCAAGGATACGGCGTTACCCGTCGCAGAGCCTGATCCGCAGGGTCTTGGCGTCGAGGGCGTCGTGCGGGTCTATGACGCGCAATGGAATATCAAGTCGCTTCACCGCTATGTGGATGAGACGGAGGTCGAGCGGATCGTCTACTTGATTCAGTACGAGAACCCCGGAGGGACGCAGTTACCGTACTTCGTGCCGCGGCTTGTACGCGAACAACGATACTCGGACGCCGTGGATTTCGTTGAGACCGGAACACTTTACGAATGGGTCGCCGAAATCGACCGCGTACGAGTGGAGCAGATCAAGCGTCCGGATGACAGCTATGACGAATACGATATACCGACAGATGGTACGTATGTTAGTGTTAGTCGTGAGTTACTTACGGGACCGGTGGCATTCCTGTCGACCAAGCAGATTACACGGCAGGATAGTATGGGTGAAGCGCCGCGCCAAATCGAGTCATACATCTATGACGGATCGACGTATGTCCTAACGGGGCTCCAGACCTTCGTGCGTGACGATCGCGGTCGCGTGACGCACGATCAGCGAATGGACCCGGCCGACCCGCAAGGGGCGCCAATCGAAGAGACCGTAACTGTCTATAGTGACTGCTGTCAGAATCGCACGGTTACCGATCCGGTCGGTGTGGTAACCGAGTACAAGGTAGACGCGCTCGGTCGGCCGACTGAAACCACACGCTTGGGCGACGAAGGCACTGGCGTGACTGCGATCGATCAGGTTACGTCTTACGCATACGGCTACGCCAACGGTCCGACGGTTCGCACAACGCAGACCGGCGTTGCGCAGGGCGTGCAAACGGAGTCGGAGTACGACCTCGTCGGTCGTATCAGGCGTACGGCAACGTTGGACAGTCAGCAGCAATCCCAGTTGGAAACGAACTACGATTACGAAATCCTGGTCAACGGTCACCGCAAGGAGACCGTGACGAATGCCGACGGCAGTACGGTCATCACGGAATACTACCGGGACGGCCGCGTGTACAGCGTGACGGGAACGGGCGTTGTGCCGCGAACCTACGACTACGGTGTGAACGGCGACGGTACCCAGTGGACGGAGGTGACCGAAGGTCCGGCCGGCGAACGGGTGACCAAGACGACGGTCGACTGGCTCGGGCGCACTATTGAGGAGACCCGTCCGGCCTACCCCAGCGGCAATCTAACGACGAAATACGCTTACGACACCACCACGGGCCAATTGAAAAGCACCTGGACCGAGGCGCCCGGCGGCGATGTCATGCAAGCACCGACGCTGTACGAATACGATGAACTCGGCAACCTGTCCGTCACCGGGCTGGACCTGGACGGCGATGGCGACCTGGATCCGGACGATCCCAGTTCGGTGGATCGCCTGATGGTAAGTTCGACCGAGTACGAAACCAATAGCGGCCTGTGGCGCGTCGCGACCGCCAAGACTTACGATGACGGTGGCGTGGAGATCACCGTCTCGCAGACCAAGGAACGACTGACGGACTTCGGGACAAGTGGATTGACGCGCGAAACGCGCTCGTTTGATGCGCACGGCAACACGACGACGTCAGTGACGCTGATCAATACGGCCGAGCGAGAACGCACAGAACGTGTTACACATCCCGACAGCGCAACTACCGCCGAGCAGGTAACGGTCAACGGCCTGCTGATCTCGCAGCAATCGAAGACCGGCGTCCTGATGATGCATGACTACGATCCGGACCTTCGAACGGTCACGGTAGCGCGTGACGATGACGGCGTCGCGGGCGGATCAGCGAGTGTGTCCACGACAACGCGCTACAACGAGCTCGGTCAGGTGGACTGGACGGAAGATGGCCACGGTATCCGGACGACGTACACGTACTACCCCGATGGTGTCGGCGCCGGTCGTGTTGCCTCAATCACCACGCCGGGGGATGATCTGACCGATCCCGATCGTGTCACTCGGCACGCGTATGACCCCACCACGCCCGGCCAGCCGGTCTGGCGCACCTGGGGCAACGCGCCGTATCCGGTCGAGTACGAATACAACGACTTTGGGCAACTGGCCGTGCTCAACACGTTCCGCGAGGGCACTGGTTGGGACGGCTCAACTTGGCCGGGAACGACCGGGGACGCAGATCAGACGACCTGGCAGTACCATCCTGGTACTGGACTGCTTGCGAAAAAGACCGACGATGCAGCCAAGGATATCATCTACAGCTACACCCCCGACGGTCGCCTGAAGACGCGGACCTGGGCACGCGGCGTGCTCACCACGTACGCGTACCACGGCGAAGATCCCAGCGACCTGAACACTGGCGCGCTGAAGACCGTTACGTACAGCGACCAAAGCACGCCGAGCGTCACGTATGCGTACACGCGCACCGGAGCGCTGAAGACGGTGGTCGACGCGGCGGGAACACGCACGTTTACGTACAACAACACGCTCCAGCCCACGCACGAGCTGATCGACAACACGCTCTATCACGATCCCGTCCAGACCGTGCAGCACTACACGACGACGGGCACACCAGGGCGCTTCGAGGGCGTGACGGTCAATATTGACGGCACGGAGGTGTACGACGCTGACTACCACTATGACACGACGGGGCGATTGAACCGTGTCACGGGGCCGGGACTGCCCGCCCCGAATGGCGGTCTGGACGCACACGGCGCATCGTACCGCTACCGGGCCGGCACCGACCTGGTCGAATCGATCACCGTTAACGCGGTCGTGGAGGACGGCATTCCGCCCGACTACTATCACGTAGAGCAGCGCGCGCAGCGCAAGTATATCTACGAAACCGATCGCGACGCGCTGGATTACGTGCAGAACCACTGGGATGCGAGCGATCCCGCGAAGCTGATCTCGAAGTACGACTACACCAACGGACGTCTGGGTATGCGACGCTCGGTCGAATACAGCGGCGCGGCATTCGGCCTGCCGGGCACGCCGATTCCGGAGACGTTCGGCTACAACGCCCGTAACGAGCTGACCAGTGCAATCCGCGACGGAACGACGAATGACTACGATTACGACTCGATCGGCAATCGTGAGCTGGCGCGGACCTGGGATGATCCGGGTGATCCGAATCAGTCCTATGTCGCGAATGAGCTCAATCAGTACGCGGGCGTGCGACTGCGTAGCGTACCGGAGCAGTCGTATCAGTATGAGTATGATGCGGACGGCAACCTGCTGCGGATGTGGCTGGCGGCGGACATGAACTGCGACGGTCTGGTGGACTTTGGCGACATCAACGCGTTCGTTGACGCCGTCGTCGACCCGGTCGCGTGGTACGCCGCGTATC
>JANQFV010000032.1 GCA_028277645.1 Phycisphaerae bacterium | reverse complement strand
AACCTGTCATTCACGCCGGGCGACAACCCGGTCACGTTTGACATCGAGCTGGTCGATCCGAACATGAGCGGCGCGGCGCTGCTCATCGTGGAAGACTGCGCCGGCAATACGACGGTGCAGGCAGTTGACATCGACATCGATGACCCGTCCTGCGCGGGTGTGAATTCCGCCACGCGTGTCATCCGTCACATCGACCTGCCGGTCCACATCCCGGACAACAACGATCCCAACGGCACGGACATGACCCTCGTCGTCCCTGATATGGGCCTTGTCCAGGACGTCAACGTCTCGGCCACGTTCGAGTGTACGTCAACGTCCGACCTGGACATCTTCCTGACGTCGCCGTTGGGCACGACGGTCGAGATTCAGACCGACCGCGGCAGTTCGCTGGCGTTCGACATCATTGATGCCGTCTGGGACGACGACGCCGAAGAGACCATGCCGATTCTCAGCAGCGGCGAGCCGTACACCGGTACCTGGCTGCCGGAAGGCACGCTGGCCGACTTCAACGGCGAGCAGGCCCAGGGCACCTGGACGCTCAACGTCGCCGACGATTCGAGCTCCCAGAACGGTGGCTCGCGCATGATCTACTGGCAGCTCGATATCCTCGGCAGCTTCCCCGGCCCGCAGACCTTCGACGGTCTCGCGACCGACGCGGTTGGCATTGAGTCGATTGTGATGACCGGTGACACCAACGTGCAGCTCAACCTGCCGGGCGACTTCACGCCGGGCGATACGTCCGTGGCGTACACCGTGACGCTCATCGATCCGACGATGGCGGGCTCGGCCACGATCACCGTCACCGACGTGCAGGAAAACTCATGCCAGTCGATCGTCAACATCAGCGGTCTGGTCGACGGCGACATGCCAGCCAACACCGGAGGTGTGACCACCGACCTGACTTTCCGCCAGGAAGTCCAGGCCGACCTGCCGTCGAGCGATCCGGTCGGCGTGACGTCGACACTGCTCGTTACCGACTCGTTCCTGGTGGGCGAGGTTGAGACCGAGCTGGTCATCGACTCCAAGGACCTCGGCCGGCTGGCCGCGACGTTGACCAAGGGCAGCGAGTTCTGTGCCCTGGTCAACCGCGTCGGCATGGACGAGCGTGACAGCGTCGGCCTTACCAAGAACACAATTGAAATCCTGCTCGACGACGATGCCCCGGTCGTGGACGATGCACACCTCGAGCCTGCGCTCGGAACGATCGAGTTCCAGGGCCTGCACCAGCCCGACGGCCGTGGCGACTTCATCGGCAACGGCATCGACACTGACCCGCGCGACAACATGCTGTTCAAGCTGGCCAACCAGGACTCGGCCGGCGGCTGGAAGCTTCAGGCGGCCGACTATCGCATGACCAGCTCGTCCCGGCACACGTTCCGCCGCTGGGCGGTCACGCTCAAGAGCCCGTGCGGGCCGGAGCGTTACGTCGGCCGTGCCACTGATCTCACCCCCGGCAGCGGTATCGACACGATCGCGCTGGCCGGTGGCGCGTCCAACCTGATGGTGATTGCCGACTTTGTTTCCGGTGACGAGGTCGTGGACTACCGCGTCGAGCTCGTCGATCCAAACCTCCCCGGCAGCGGTACGCTCGAGATCACCGACATCACCGGCAACACCAACAACATCCCGATCAGCCTCGCCGCGGCGAGTCTTGATCAGACTCCGCCGGAACTCAGTGGCGCGGTGAACCTCGGCGCGGCCGAGTTCGACGGTCTCGCGACCGACAACCAGGCCAACGACACCGGCGTACAGTCGATTGTGCTGGCCCCGTTTGCCGAAAACCTGCAGATCGTGTCGATCACGCCGGGTCTGCCGGCGGCCGCCGCTGACTTCACGGTCGGCCTCGTCGACCCGTTCGCCAATGGACGCGGCTACGTTCAGGTCACCGACGGTTGTGGCTGGCGGTCGTATATCCTGGTGGAAATCGATGCCACGCTGCCCAAGTGCGGCGGCTTCATCACCAACACCAAGCGGTACGTTTCCGCCGACCTGCCACAGCCAATTCCTGACAACGACACGGTCACCGGCGTCGAGTCGTCCATCCTCGTGACGGACACCGAGATCGTCGCGGACGTGAACATCATCCTGAACATCACGCACCCGTACGATGACGACATCGAGGCGTCGCTGACGTCGCCGTTGCCAATCGCGCTCTTCAGCGACATCGGCAGCACCGGCAACAACTTCATCGACACGATCCTCGATGATGAAGCGGCCGCGCCGATACCGGACAGCTCGTCCGAGGCGCCGTTCACCGGCTCGTACCAGCCGGAGGCTGGTCCGGTGCTGACCGCGCTGGACGGCGGTTCCGCCGCGGGCACGTACACGTTGAAGATCGTCGATGACAAGAACAACGACACCGGCACGTTCGACCAGTGGTCGCTCGTGATCGAGTCGGCGGACTTCCCGCAACGTTACGACGCCAAGATCACCGAGTTCGAGAACCTCGCCAGCGGCATCTGCACGATCGAGTTGGTCAATGACTACAACCTGATGCTCACGGTCGACCCGTACACGCCGGGCGATACGTGGGTCCGGTTGTCGGTCGAGGTAACCGATCCAGAGGTCAGCGGTACCGGTCGCCTGCGCGTCTTCGACTGTGCAGGCAACCTGTGCGAGACGCCAATCACGCTGATCGGCACGCGCGGCCTGGGTGACATGAATTGCGACGGGTTCATCGACTTCGGCGACATCAACCCGTTCGTGCTGGCCCTGACCGATCCGGCCCAGTACGCGATCGATTACCCGGCGTGCGACATCAACCACGGCGACATTAACAACAATGACTCCGTGGGCTTCGACGACATTAATCCGTTCGTCGATCTGCTGGTCTTCTAAGCGGAGGCGGCAGCGCGGATAACAGGTCCGGGTCGGGAGTCGGCACCACGCCGGCTCCCGGCCGCCCCATCTGCTCTCCACGGAGCTTCCAGGACGCCGCCCGGTTGCTGCCGGACGGCCTCCCGGTGATTCCCACAGGCAGTGCGCAGCGGAAACACCGGGATTCCCTGCCCCGCAAGGAGGTTTGCCGTATGGCGCGTCTGATCAGTTCCATCGTTCTCACAACCAGTCTCGTAATGACCGCCGCACACGCTGGCGAATTGCACTGGCGCAGCGGCAGCGTCGCAACTGAGTTTGTCAGTTCGCAAGCGGCAGCACAGCAACTGCACAGCCTCGCCCGCGCATCGACCACGGCGCGTGTCGTCGTGCAGTTCGACCGCCCGATCACGTCCATCGAGCGCAGCCGGCTCGCCGCTGCTGGTGTACGGTTGCTGAACTACGTGGGCAACAACGCGTATTTCGCCCGCGTTGACGCCGCCCGCTTTAACGAAGCCGACGTCGCGGCCCTGTCCGCACTGCGCGTCGTGCTGCCCATTCAGCGCGACTGGAAGCTGCACCCGACACTGGCCTGCGGCGAGATCGTGCCTTGGGCACTCGTTCGCGACGCAGCGACCGACGTAGACAAGACGCCCGGTGACACAGACAACACGCAGCCGCATAGCGACAATCCGATCGTGGCCTGCTACGTGCAATTCCACCGCGACGTCGATCTCGCCGGTGAAGGACTACCCACCGCCGCCCGCCACAACGCCGTCATCCGCTCGCGAATACGCAGCATCAACGCCGCCGTCATCGAGCTGCCGTACCACAGTCTCCTGGCCCTGGCCGACGAAGACGCAGTGCAGTACATCGAGCCACCCCTGCCGGCCTTTTCTCCGTGCAACGACAGCAATCGCGATCGAACCGGCGCGAACATTGCGCAGGACGTGCCATACGAGCTTGACGGCACCGGCATTTCCGTGATGGTCTACGATGCCGGCTCCGTCCTGACGGATCACCCCGATATGGTCGGTCGCGCCACCAACCGCGACGGCAGCGGCCTGTCCGACCATGCCACGCACGTCGCCGGCACCATCGGTGGCGACGGCACCGCCAGCGGCGGCAGCCTGCGCGGCATGGCCCCGGGCGTCTCGATCGAGTCGTACGAGTTCGAGACGGCCGGCCCGCTTCAGGCGGGCTTCCTCTACACCGACCCAGGCGATCTCGAAGCCGACTACATTGACGCGATCAACGTCTGGGGCGCCGCGCTGGCGAACAACTCGATCGGCACAAACGTCGCCTCCAACGGCTTTGATTGCGATTGGACCGGCGACTACGGGGTCACGTCGGCACTGATCGACGCGATCGTCGCCGGCTCGCTTGGCCGCCCCTTCCGCATCGTCTGGGCCAACGGCAACGAGCGCAGTTCGACCAACTGCGGCGTGCTGTACCACTCCACCGCACCGCCCGCCTGCGCCAAGAACCACATCACCGTCGGCGCGCTGAACTCCAACGACGACTCGGTCACGAGCTTCACGAGCTGGGGACCAACCGACGACGGTCGCATCAAGCCCGATATCAGCGCGCCCGGTTGCCAATCGAATGCCGACCAGGGTGTGACGTCTTGCTCGAGCTCCGGCGCGTACAACACCAAGTGCGGCACGTCGATGGCCAGCCCGACCGTAGCTGGGCTGTCCGCGCTGCTGTTGCAAGACTTCCGCGCGCACTACCCCGGTGCTCCGGATTTTCGCGGATCCACGCTGAAGGCGTTGCTCGCGCACACCGCCGAGGATATTGAGAACATCGGGCCCGACTACAAGACCGGCTACGGCTCAGTGCGTATCGAGTCCGCGATCGATCAGATGCGCAGCGGCAATTGGCTCGAGGCGGAGGTGATCCAGGGGCAGACCCGCCCGTCGCTGATTGTGGTCCCGGCCGGCACCGCCCAGCTCAAAGTGACCATCGCGTGGGATGATGTTCCTGCTGCGCCAAACGTGATTCCGTCACTGATCAACGACCTCGATCTGCGCGTGATTGACCCCGCGTCCGGCGAGCACCTGCCGTGGACGCTCGATCCCGCGACGCCCGAAGCGCCTGCAATTCGCACGCAACCCGATCGCCGCAACAACATTGAGCAGGTCGTGATCGACAGCCCACCGCCGGGCAAGTACATCATCGAGGTCGTCGGCCACAACATTCCGGAAGGCACCCAGATTTACTCCCTGGTCGCCAGCCCAAACCTGATCGACTGCACGCCAACTGGTGCATTGTCGTTCGCCCGCGAATCACTGGCGTGCGACGACGTGCTCGCGCTGCGGCTGAACGACTGCGATCTGAACACGAGCGATGCGATCGCCGAGACCATCGAACTGACTGTCCGTTCCGACACCGAACCCGCCGGCGAACCGTTGCTGCTCGTCGAGACCGCGCCGGAGACCGCCACGTTCATCGGCCTGCTGCCGGTCAGCGAGACGGACGCTACGGGCACATTGCACGTGACCGAAGGCGACACGATTTCGTCCAGTTACCTCGATGCGGATGACGGCCAGGGAAACCAGAACGTCCTGGTCGAGGCCTTCGCTGCCGTTGATTGCTCATCACCCGACGTCACGAATGTGCAATTCGTGGACGTACTGCCGCGCTCGGCCCGCGTGACGTTCGAGACGGACGAGCCAGCACAAGTCACGGTTTACTTCGGCCACGCTTGCGGCGTTATGACGTATTCGGCAACCGCTCCCGGATACAACACATCGCACAGCATCGCGCTGACCGACCTCACGGACGCGACGCACTACCGGCTTTTCATCCTGGCGAGCGACGCCGCCGGCAACGGCACGATCGAGGACAACAACGGCGCGTGCTTCGGATTCACGACGCCTGACGTGCCGGACTACTTCACGCAGCAGTTCTACACCGGGTTTGACCTAGCTTACAGCGCGATCGAATTCGTGCCGAACGGCTCGCTCGAATACTACGCGGCTTGTCGCTACGACACGCTAATTCTACCGACCGATCCCATGCTCGGCACGCTGCTGGCGCTGAGCGACGACGGCTCCGAGTCCATCGGCCTGCACAGCGGCAAGCAGGTCTCGATCTACGGCGACGCGTACGACATCGTCCACATCAACGCCAACGGCAACATCACGCTGGATCGCACGGACAGCGACAGCAGCGAATCCATTGACGACCACTTCGACAGCCCGCGCATCTCGGCGCTGTTCGACGACTTCGATCCGGCGGCCGGCGGCGAGGTCCGCGCCGCCCAGCTTGATGACCGCTACGTCGTCTCGTGGCTGGACGTGCCCGAAGACGGCGTCTTCAACCGCAGCACGTTCCAGATCGAGCTGTTCTTTGACGGCATGATCCGCATCACGTGGTTGAACGTCGACGCACAGGACGGCATCGTGGGATTGTCACAGGGTCTTGACGTTCCGATCGACTACCTGCTGAGCGACCTGTCGGAGCTCGATGCGTGCGGATCGCGACCTCCCACGGCCGGCGATGACGACGTTGTCGTCGGTCAGGATCGCGAGACGTTCATCGCGCTTCGCGCTGTGGACGATGGCCTGCCCGTTCCGCCCGGCGCGCTCGCGTACACCATCACTGCGCTGCCGACGTACGAGCTGCGCGACGCGTCGAATGACCATCTGATCCAGCCCAGCGATCTGCCTTACACGCTGACTGCGGGCAATGCCGTGACGTACGCGTCGACCAGCTTCATCGGCGAAGATACGTTTGCGTTTCTCGTCGACGACGGCGGCACGCCGCCCGGCGGCGGCGCGTCCAACACCGCCACGGTCACCGTCTACGTGAACCCGGTCATTCTGCTGCCGTTCGCGGATTCGTTCCCGACGCAAACCTTCGAACCGGACAAATGGGTGGAGGCATTCAACGCGACGATCGACGACGTCGGCCTCAGTATTCCGTCCCCCCCTTATGCGGCGCGGTTCAATGGCCAGCCGGTCGGCTTCGACAGCATAACGTCACACCTGATCGACCTCAGTGCGATCGACGCCGTCCGCCTGACGTACGGCTGGCAGCGCACCGGCGGCGGCGAAGACCCTGACTCCGGCGAGAACCTCGTCGTCGAGTTCTTCAACGACGCCGGCGAATGGGAGCTGATCGCCGAATACGCCGGCGACGGCGAGGACATGACCAGCTTCATGACCGAGTCGGAGTTCCTCCCGACCTCGGCGTTGCACGACAGCTTCCAACTGCGCTTCAGCTCGACCGGCTCGGCCGATGCCGACGAGGCCTTCGACGATTGGTTCCTCGACGACGTCACGCTGAGCCTGGCCGACGCACCGTTCGCCGAGAGCGACGCTTATGTGGTCGAGATCGACGGCTTCCGCGACATCGCGCTGTCCGCGGTCGATCCCAATAACGACACGCTAACGTTCGCAATCGTTGCGCTGCCGGCGAATGGCACGTTGATCGACCTCGGCAACGGCACGCCGATCGAACCCAACGACCTGCCATACACACTGGTCGGCAACGGCCATGAGGTGCGCTACGCTCCCGATACCGCTTACACCGGCCCTGACGCGTTTGAGTTCGTCGCTGACGACGGTACGCACACGTCCAACGTCGCGACGATCTCCCTGGTCGTCGAGCCGATTCTCGGCCTGCCGTTCGCCGACAGCTTCCCCACGACCGATTTTGACGCCGACAAGTGGCGTCGCACCGTCGATGCCACGATCGACAGCGAGGGGCTCAACGAGCCGAGTCCGCCGTACGCGGCCCGCTTCAACGGCATCGCATCCGGCGGCGACCTGCTCGAGAGCTTCGCGATCGATCTGTCGACGATCTCGCCCGTTCGCCTGCACTACGCCTGGCAGCGAACTGGCGCCGGCGACAGTCCCGAGACCGGCGAAGACCTGCTCGTCGAATATCTCGACGACGTCGGCGTCTGGCGCACGCTCAACCGGCACGAGGGCGCCGGCGACGACATGGACACGTTCGAGCTCGCCAACGTGCTCCTGCCCGAAAGCGCGCTGCATCGCGACTTCCGCCTGCGCTTCCGCAGCGAGTCGGGCGGCACGACCGGCGATGACTGGTTCGTCGATGACGTCCTGCTCTTCCTGCCGACTGTGCCGGAGGCCCACGACCAGGTCTTCGACATCGCGCGCTTCAGCTTCGCCGCCATCGTCCTGTTCGGCATCGATCCGAACGACGATCCGCTCGAGTTCACGATCCTGGCGCTCCCGGCCGTCGGCGAGCTGATCGACGCGGACGCCGGCGTGGCGATCGAACCCACTGACCTGCCCTACACCACGCTCAACGGCTCGGCCAAGGTCGAGTATCACCCGCCGCTGGGCTTCACGGGCACTGCGACGTTCGACTACCAGGTCTCCGACGGCGCCAACGAATCCAACGTGGCCACCGTCACGGTCAACGTCGCCGCGCCGGAGTTCGCTTATAACTTCCCGCTCGAGGTCGATCCGGGCTGGTCCGTCGACGGCGACTGGGCCTTCGGCCAACCGCTGGGCATCATGGGTGACCCGATCGCCGGCTTCACCGGCACGAAGGTCTACGGCTACAACCTCGCCGGCGTGTACGGCCACAACATCAACCCGCCCGACTACCTGACTACCGTTGCGATCGACTGTGCCCATCTCACGGGTACGACCGTGCGGTTCTACCGCTGGCTCGGCGTCGAGTCGTCCTTCTTCGATCACGCCACGCTCGAAGTCTCCAACAACGGCGTCGATTGGCACGTGGTCTGGGAGAACGGCGTTGACTCGATCGATGACAACGACTGGCTCGCGCAGGAGTTTGACATCTCCGCGGTCGCGGACCGGCAGCCCGTCGTCTACGTCCGCTGGGGCATGGGGCCGACCGACGGCGGCGTGAGCTTCCAGGGCTGGAACCTCGACGACATCAGCATCGCCGGCAGCTTGCAGCCCGTCGCGGGTGATCTCGACCTCGACGGCGACGTCGACGGCATCGACGAGCGCGGCTTCCCGCTGTGCATCTTCGGCGACGGCGTGTGGCCCGATCCACCCAGCCCGATGACGCCGGGCGATTGCGTCGACGCGTTTGACTTCGACGGCGACGACGACGTGGACTGTGATGACTGGATCGCGTTCATCTTCGCTTGGACCGGCCCGCCGGACAGCCCGACGACAACACTCGATGATTGCGGCCTGCCGGGCGACGCAAACTGTGACGGCGTAATCGATCTAAGTGACGTCGCCCCGTTCGCGCTGCGCTTCGTGAACCCCGCACGTTACGCCGTCGATTTCCCCGGCTGCCCGGACCGCAACATCGACCTGGACGGCAACCACCGCGCCGGTTTCGAGGACATCAACCCCTTCGTAAACCTCCTGCTGGAAGTGCTAAATCGGTAGGTAGCGTCGGCCCCTCCTGTGGCCGACGTAGCACGCGAGTTGCCCAGAGATCGAAAACAGCACAGCGGGCACGCGACGTTTCCGTCGCGTGCCCGTTTGTTATGGTGCAGTTCTGCCGTCGTCGCTCGTTACGGGCAAACGATCGGCAGCGGGTTGGTTGTCAACAACGCTACGAACGGGTTGATATCGTCGAACCCGACCGAGCCGTTGCCGTTCACGTCGGCGTTGGCACCGGTGCCGTCGCAGTACGTGCCGCTCAGCAGGGCCGCGACGAACGGGTTGATGTCGCCAAAGTCGATCAGCCCGTCACAGTTCGCATCGCCGCGGCACACGCAGGTGTTGGCGGTGCAAATCGTGTTGTCACCCTTGTAGTAGCCGCCGCCGGCGATGCAGGCCGCCTGCGTCGTGATCGTGCAGATGCCCGCGGTGCAGCAGGCACCGGTCGGCTGCTGCGGCTCGAGCGACTCACGCCACACGGTCAGCGCGTCGACGTCCTCGCCGAGCGGATCGGTGAACGGCATGCTCCAGCCCAGCAGCCACGAGATGAAGACCTGCGACGGATCGAAGCCGCCGGACTCATTCGCATTCGGCGTCAGCGGATCATCCTCGTCGACACTGAACAGCACTGCCAGCATCGGCGTACCGGGGAACTCCGGATTCTCGGCCCAGACGAACTCGAACGCGTCGACGTCGACCTCATCGGGCATGCCGAGGTGGAACACTTCGTCAACCACGAGCACCGGGCCAAACGCGGTGACCTCGTAGATGTCGCCGGGGTCGAGGTTCAGGTTCGCCTCATGGTCCGCACTGAACGTCCAGATCGGGCAACCGTCCTCGTTCTCCACAATATCGAGCGAGTCAACGTCGTCGTCGTCCTCTTCCGCGAAGTCCGGGTTGGGCGCCATGCTCGGGTGTACGGTGCGCTCATCCGCGAACGGATAGACGTTCATGATCGGATACGGCGGCGGACCGGGAACGATCATCACGTCCAGACCAAGGATCTCATCCTGGCCGGCGGTCGTGCCATGCGTGACTCCCGCCGGGGAGAACGCGTTCACCGGCACGTCAGCCACGGGCCAACCGGGGGCCTGGTCATCTTCGAACGAGAACAACACGTGATCCGGGAAGTGGACACACTGACTCTGCACGTGCGGATACGGGAGTTGGATGTCGAGCAGGGAGAAGTCGAGCTGGTCATGGCCGTCGAGGTCGAACCACTCGAAGTAATCCTGAATGCTGCCGAAACCGACCGGCACCGCCGTCGAGAGGTTCGGATCCGGCGGATCGGGCCACGGGTCGAAGTTGAAGATGAACAGGTCATCCTTGAACCCGTCCCGGCCCGGCGGAACGATCGGCGCGCTCTGCCACCAGTACACGTCGCCAGGGTCGGCCGCCTCGTCGCCGTCGACGAACGGGTCGCTCAACTCGATGTCGGAGCCGATATCGAGCGAGAACTCGAACATGTAGTCGCTGCCGCCAGACTTCGGCTGCACGACGATGTCGTACCAGTAGTTCCACACCGCTGCGGGCGGACCGCCGGGCGGAGGGGCCGGGACCTGACCACCGACGATCAGGCCGTTCTCATCAGCAATAAACCACTGCACCATCGCGATGTTAAACGCCGGGTTGCTCATGTAGCCCGTCGCAGCCGGCGTCGTCGCGCCCAGGCCGGTTTGTGTGCAGTCAATCGTGATCGGCGTCGGCACGTTCCAGGGAATGCTCGTACCGGGGCCCACGTTCCAATACCACGACCGGGTGTTGCTGGCGAGGTCCTGAATGCCGAACGAAATCTGCGTGATGCCGCCGTTCTGCCCAAACTGCGGCGGGAACACCGTCAGCGTGATGATCGCGTTCGAAAGGTCCGGGTCGACCAGGTAGTCGTACTGCCAGGCACTGGCGAACTGCCCGTCCGGGAGATTCTCGTCGCCCCAGGCCATCACCAGGCCGCCGGGATAGTTAGGATCCGGCGGGACTTCCGGGCCTTCGTACGGATAGAGCACCGGCTCGATGAACTGCGTCGGCGGATAGGGGTCCCCTTCCTCGGTGAACATCAGCCACTCATCAAAGTACTGGTCCCACTGCGGCGTCGTAAACGGCACCACGTGCCCCGTGGCCAGGGCCTCATCCCACTCGCTCATCGTACGAATCTCGAAATACACGTCCGCGCTAGCGGCGGCACCGACAACCAGCACCGCACTCAACGCCAACGCTCCCCAACGACTGTTCCTGCTCCGCAACATTGCTGACCTCCTGCGGTCTAAGCCGCATCTTGAAGAACCCGGGGCACACCGCGGGCGGGAGTCCCCGACGGACTCGACGCCAGCGAAGATTGGCTCGCTCGCTGCTCTCTCGCCCTACCTGTCCGACCTGGCTTTGCTCGATCGCATCGCCTGATCACCTGGAGATAGACCGGTGATTGTGAGGTTTGACAGCCCGCTGGGTTTTTTTACCAAAATCTCCTCAAATTCCGTGCACGCGACAGTGACGGGCGTCACACCGAACGTGATCGGACCCCACGCACCCGGCTTGCCACACCGGCGGATACAGCAATAATGGCTGCACGCTTGCGAAGTGCGCGAACGCCGTCGCCGCGGGAATTACTGCGACGGCCGCTGTTGACTCCCCACGGCGTACACGTACCACGCAGTGGTCGGCGGCTCGCACGTCCGGTCTGCCGACTGCTAACAGACCACGCGGGGAGCCGGACCCTCAAAGGGTGGCGCAATGCTCCTATTCATCGATGAAAGCGGCCAGGATCACAGTGCGATGCCGTGCGAGGTCCTCGCAGGTGTCGCCGTCGCACAGAGCGATCTCTGGAATCTGATCAAGGCTATCCGCGCTGCCGAGAAGGAGCATTTCGGAGACTATCTGCGGAGCCTGCGGGTTACGGAACTCAAGGCCAAACGGCTTCTGAAACGTAAACGATTTCGTTTGGCCAACCAGAACATCCAGATCGCGGACGATGAAATCGTGGACCTTGCCCATTCCGCGCTATTGAAGGGACTGGCAGCCCGCGACGCAGGCGCGCATTCGAGTGGCGTCACGGCGCGTGAACTGACCGCGTACAGCCGAGCGGTGCTCGCGTTTGTGGATTCCGTACTTGATATCGCCGCGAGCTACAACGTCAAGGTGATTGCGTCAGTCGTTGACGTAAATGCTGCGAAGTCCGGACGAGATGTGTTGCGCAAGGATGTTGTGTATCTCTTCGAGCGCTACTTCTACATGCTAAAGGATCATTGTCCGGACCGAAGAGGTCTCGTTGTGTTCGATGAACTCGACAAGGCCAAGGCGAAACACCTGGTTGAACGCATGGCCACCTACTTCCTGGGTACGAAAACTGGCCGGTTTCGCAGTTCGCTTATCGTTCCCGCCCCGTTTTTTGTTCACTCTGAGCTCACGACAGGTGTATTCCTCGCTGATCTTGCTGCGTATGTCCTCGGCTGGGGCTGGCGGCTGGCGAGCATGCCGCAAGCGAGCCGCAACGAATTGAAGCGGTTCGCGGACAAGCTGCACGAGTTGCAGTATCGCGGGCAAAAACGTCGGCGTGACGGATCGGGTCATTGGCCGCTGCACGGCATCGCCTATCTGGACGACCTACGGGGACGGCTGGATAAGCTGGCCGAGGGCGGAATCGACGCGGAGGATGGATAAAAGAAAAAGGCAATGCCCGGACCGAAGTCCGACCAAAGCCTCCATAAGCAGTATCGGCCATGAATCGCCGTAAGTCAAGGAGCGGTACGGCACACCGGCGACACCGTGACGCAGTACGACCGCGCGCGACGCCGGATGTTTGCGGCGCGCATACTGGCTTGCGACGGAGGGCCAACGAGCGATAATAAGCCCGTGCTTGGCTATACTACCGGGTTCCATCCGTTGGGGGCGTGCGGATTCTGAGGATGACTGCGGGTGCGTCACAGGATCGCGCGCGGCAGTACCATAACGACATCGACCGCTGAGTCGCACCGGTTGCGCCTTACGTGCCGACTGCTCGGGAGAGACAGGTCGCGATGCGTCCGAACACAGCGCGTAGATGGCGCAGCAGCACCGTCAGTTACCAGTCGTGCCCTACGGTACGCACACCTCCGAGCCGCTCAATGCACCTTTGGTGGCCGGTGCGGACCTATTGCCCGCGTCGTCCTTCGGCGAGTACCTGACCGCTGCGATCCAGGATGCGGACGTGCAGCGGCATCGAGCCCGGCAACGAGTGCGTCGCGCAGCCGAAGCACGGATCGTACGCGCGGAACGCCATCTCGATCCGGTTCAGCAGCCCTTCCGTGACTTCCACGCCGCGCTTGATCAGCGTCTGTGCGGCCTTCTTGACCGACATGCAGATCGCCGCGTGGTTGTTCGTCGTTCCGACGATCAAATTGACGGCTTTCAGCACGCCGCGCTCGTCGGTGACGTAATGGTGCGTCAACGTACCGCGCGGCGCCTCGACGCAACCCACACCCTCGTCGGGCGTTTCGGTAGGCACGACGCGTACGGTCGGGTCGAGAATTTCCTCGTCACGGGCCAACTCGAGCGTATGCTCGGCGGCGTAGACCAGTTCCACGACGCGGGCCCAGTGGGTCGCCAGCGTCTGATGCACCGGCGTCCGACCACTGCGATCGCCGGTCAGCGTCTCGTAGAAGCGCTCGTACTCGGCCTGTGCGAGCGGCGTCGCCATACCATCTGCCGCATTGGTGCGCGACAACGGAGTCGCCCGATAGACGCCGCTCTCGTTCCCGTCGACCAGCCCCTTCCAGCCGCGGGCTTTCAGATACGGGAACTTGAGATACGACCACGGCTCGACGTGCTCGGCCACGTGCTTGAGGTAGTCGCTCGCGGGGTACTTGGCGACCTCGGCTCCCTCGGTGTCGACGACGCGAATCTGGCCGTCGTAGAAATTCGTGTGGTTGTTTTCGTCGACCATGCCCATGTAGTGGGTCTTGTGCGTATACGCGTCGGAGAGGATCAGGTCAACGTAGCCCTGGTTGTCGAGCACCACGCTCTGCAGGATGTCCAGCGTGAACTTGCCGAACTCCAACAACTGCTCCGCCAGCGTCACCATGCGGTCGCGTTCTTCAGTCGTGATCACCTTCGACACGCCGCCCGGAATCGCGCTCACCATGTGCACTGTCTTGCCGCCGATGATCTCGACAATCTCGTGCGCCGCGGCGCGGGCGCTGATCACCTTCTTGCCGGCGTCGAGCCCGACCTTCTTGATCAGGCCGAGGATATTGCGCTCGGCGGGCGACGCGTCCGGGCCCAGCACGAAGTCCGGCGCGGCGAGAATGTAGAAGTGCGTGGCGTGATCGCCGGTGAAGAACGCCGAGTAAAGCAACTCGCGCAACTTTCTCCCCGCGGGCGGTGGGTCGGCGTGATAGACCGCGTCGCACGCCTTGGCCGCGGCCAGGTGATGCGCCTCGCTGCACACGCCGCAGATGCGCGACGTGATGCGCGGCATCTCCTCGACCGGGCGGCCGACGCAGAACTGCTCGAAACCGCGCAGCTCCGGAACGACGAAGAAGCAATCGGCGACGTCACCCTCGTCGTCTACGAAGATGTCGATCCGACCGTGTCCTTCGAGCCGGGTGATCGGGTCGATCTTGATCGTCTTCACTTTGCGTCCTCCGTTGCGTGCGACACGACTGCGGTACCGAGCGATTCACGCCGCCGTCCGAGCTTCGCCTTCGCCAGCGAGAAACGGTAGAAGCTGCCGATCGGATCCAGCACATCGTCCAGGATGCGCTCAATCTCCTCGGGGTCTTCCGAGTCGATCACCGACGCCAGCGCCGAGATCATCTTCGTGCCCTGATCGTGCGAATTGGGCGGTGCACCGTAGCATCCGCGGCAGGGAATACCGACCGAGACACATTTCCCGCCACACCCGTCGCGCGTGGCCGGGCCCATGCAGAGGATGCCCTGGTCCAGGAGACACTTCTCCGGATCGGGGATCTTGTGAACGATGCGCTCGAACCTCTTGATCTTCTTCTCTTCGCGCGTGCGCGGACACTCTTCGCAACAGGTCTTGTTGCCCGCGCCCAGCACGGCGCCCTTGGGCGGCAGTGGTTTGCCGCTCTTGAGGATGTCTATCACTGCCTCGAGCACCGCCCAGATCTGATGCCCCTGTGGCGGACAGCCCGGCACGTAGTAATCCACGTCCACGACCTGGTCGAGCACGCGAACGGTCTCCCAGAACGCCGGCAGCTCGATCTCGAAGCCGTTGATCTGCGTCTTGGTCTGGGGACGCGTGTCGGACGCGTTGTCCGTAGACGGCGAATCGCGATAGACCCAGTCGAGCGTCTTGGTTCGCGTGGTGGCGTTGCTCAGCGCGGGAATACACCCCTCCGACGCACAAGAACCGAACGCGACTAGCACCTGCGACTTGCGGCGCAGCAGCTTCGCCATGTACTCGTTGTCATCGGTTCGGATCGCGCCATTGAATAGACACAACGTGATGGCACCGTCCTCGAGCGCTTCCACGTCCTTGGTCTTGAAGTCCACGGCGACCGGCCAGAAGGCGAGCTCGAAGTTCGCGTCGACATCGAGGATCTTCTCCTTGATGTCGAGCACGGCAATCTCGCAGCCACCGCACGAGGCTGCCCAGTACAGGGCAAGCTTGGGTTTGGCCACCGTCGGTGCTGCCGCATCCGCCGACGTTTGCGTTCCGTCGTTCATAGTTCTAACCTCAACGGACCGAGTGATCGAATCGTCTCCGCGATCTCATTCGTAACTTCCGCCCACCGGTCGCCTTCGCTGGCGGAGACCCAGGTGAGCTTGAGCCGCTCGGGCTCGACGCCAAAGTCCGCCAGCAGGCGCTTCAGCAGGTGTACGCGCCGCAGGGCCTTGTAATTTCCCTGGTTGTAATGGCAGTCGCCGGGATGGCAGCCGGAGATCAGCACGCCGTCGGCCCCCTTCCGAAAAGCCTCGACGACGAACGTCGGATCCATGCGGCCGGTACACATGATGCGCACGTTACGTACCTGCGGCGACCACTTCATGCGCGACACGCCCGCCAGATCGGCACCGGTGTAACTACACCAGTTGCACAGGAAGGCCACGATCTTCGGCTGCCAGGCTTCCTGTTCGGTTGGAGTCGCCTGCGAGACCGCCGTGTTGTCCGGAGCCACTTCTGTTTTCATCACTATCACTCGCTATGTTGACCGGGGCGTCCGCTGCGCCGCCGTCACACCAATATGGCTTCCAGTTCGGTCAGAATCTGATCATCGGTGAAGCCCGAGCCGGCAATCGCACCGGCCGGACACGCGGCCACGCAAGTGCCGCAACCCTTGCAGAGCGTCTGGTTGACCTCCGAGACGCTGTCTTCTTCGTTGAACGTGATCGCCTGGTACGGGCACAGCGCGTTGCACATGCGGCAGCCGGAGCAGTTCTGCTCATTGACGGCGGCCCGTACCGGGTCGATGAGCACCTCGCCCTTGCCGATCAGCGCGAGAATGCGCGCCGCCGCCGCCTGCGCCTGAGCAACCGTGTCGGGAATGTCCTTGGGACTCTGGCACGTGCCGGCGATGTAGACGCCGTCGGTCATCGTGCCAACCGGATCGAGCTTGGGATGCCGCTCGAGGAAGAAGCCGTCCGGACTCCGCGAGAGCGAGAAGATATTGGCGACGTTGCCCGAGTCCTGGTGCGGCTCGAGCGCGTTGCAGAGCACGAGCATGTCCACGGGAATCTCGCGGAACTTGCCGACCAGCGTATCCTCGCAGCGAATGACCATGTGCCCTTCGCGCGAACCGTTGCCCAGCGCCGGCACGACCTCCGCGACCTTCCCGCGAATAACCGTCGTGCCCTCCTGGAGCACTCGGGAGTAGAACTCCTCGTAGCCTTTTCCGTAGGCACGCATGTCAATGTAGAACTGGTAAACCTCGGCGTCGGTTCGTTCGGCGACGAGGTGCGCGAACTTGAGCGCGTACATGCAGCATACGCGCGAGCAGTAGCGGTGCTGGTTCTCGTCGCGCGAGCCGACGCAATGCACGATTCCGATCGCCCGCGGCGTCTCGCCACCCTTGCAGACCACCTTCCCGCCCGTCGGGCCGGTGGAATTCAGCATGTGTTCGAACTCGAGGGCCGTGATCACGTTGTCCAGCCGACCGTAACCGTATTGCGCCATCGCCTTCGTCTCGAAGGGCTGATAGCCGGTCGTCACGAGAATCTGGCCGACTTCGACCTCGAACTCCTCGTCCTGCTGCTCGTAGTCGATGGCACCGGGCTCACAGACCTGCGCGCACACTCCACAGCCGCCGGTCTGGAGCTTGATGCAAGCCACCGGGTCGATCCACGGCACCTTGGGAACGGCCTGCTGGAACGGCAGGTTGATCGCCGTCTTGGGCCCGAGGTAGAAGTCCTGCGGTTCACCGGGCCGCTGGGCGTGATCCTCCAATGAGACGTGGTCCGTCGGACACACGCTGACACACGCTCCGCACGCAATGCACGAGTTTTCGTCGGCTTCGACTCCGAACGGCGTCGACACGAACCGCTCCGTGCCGCGCTCCGCAAAGCACAGCGCGTTCGCCTGCACGAGTTCTTCGCACACGCGCACGCACAGACCGCACAGGATGCACGTTTCGGTTCCTTCCCCGAAGCGTGATTTTTCGATGCCGTACTCGCGCGCCAGCTCCTGAATCACCGGCACGTGCGAACAACGCGCCAATTGCATCTCGAGCACCATTCGCCGCACGGCCAGCGCCGACTCCGAAGCCGTCTTTACGACCAGGCCGTCAGACGCCGGGTAGTTACAGGCGGTCACGATGCGACTCTTGCCGCGCCGGATAATCTCGACCGAACAAACGCGACAGGCACCGCTCGGTTCGAGCCAGGGATGGCTGCACAGTGTCGGAATGCGGATGCCGAGCTTCTCAGCGCCCCGCAGGATTGGCTCGCCGTCTTCGAGCTGCACCGACTGCCCGTCAATTTCGATGGTCACCATCGTCGCGCTCCATCAATTACGGATCACTGCGTGGAAGTTACAGGCGTCATAGCAGGCCCCGCACTTCGTGCAGTGCGTCTGCTCCACCGCGTGAACTTGCTTCTGCTCTCCGACGATCGCCCGCGCCGGGCAGGCCTGCGCGCAGAGCGTGCAGCCGTTGCAGCGGTCCGAGTCGATCGAATACTCCACCAGTTCTCGGCACACGCCAGCCGGGCACTTCTTGTCACGGATGTGGGCCTCGAATTCATCGCGGAAGTAACGAATCGTGCTGATCACCGGATTGGGCGCCGACGTGCCGAGCCCGCACAGCGAGCCGTCCATCATCGCGTGCCCCAGTTCCTCGAGCAGCTCAATATCGCTCTCGCGGCCCTCGCCGTCACAGATTCGCTTGAGGATCTTCGCCATGTTGCGCAGGCCCTCACGACAGGGCGTACACTTGCCGCACGACTCGCCCATCAGGAACTCGATGAAGTAACGGGCCACGTCGATCATGCAGTCGTCTTCCGCCATGACGACCATCCCGCCGGAACCCATCATCGAGCCGGCCTTGACGAGCGTGTCGAAGTCCACCTCCAGATCGAGGATGTCGACGTCTAGCAGACGCTCCGGCAAGCAGCCGCCCGAGGGACCGCCAGTCTGGACCGCCTTGAACTTCTTGCCGTCCTGAATACCGCCGCCGATGTCGTAGATGATCTCGCGCAGCGTGATCCCCATCGGAACCTCGACCAGCCCGGTGTTGTTCACTTTGCCGGCCAGTGAGAACACTTTGGTACCCTTGGAACCGCCCCAGGGGTTCTCGCTTACGTCGCCGGTGCCGAGCTTGGTAAACCACTTGGCTCCCTCGCGGATGATCAGCGGCACGTTGGCCCAGGTCTCGACGTTGTTGAGGCAGGATGGTCGGTTCCACAGGCCGCGCTCCACGGTGTGTACATACTTGGCGCGCGGTTCGCCGACACGACCCTCGATCGACGCCATCAGCGCCGTCGCCTCACCGCAGACAAACGCCCCCGCACCGCGGTGTACTTCGATATCAAGGTTGAAATCCGTGCCGAGTATCTTCTCGCCCAGCAGACCGTACGCGCGGGCTTGTTCCAGCGCGAGCTGAAAGCGCTTCAGCGCCAGCGGATACTCGAGCCGTACATAGATGTACCCCCGCGTCGCACCGATCGCGTACGCCCCGATCAACATTCCTTCGATCACCGAGTGTGGATTGCCCTCGATGATGCTGCGATCCATGAACGCGCCGGGATCGCCCTCGTCGGCGTTGCAGATCACGTATTTCGCACCGTCCTCCGAATGCGCGTTGCGGCACGTCTCCCATTTAACGCCGGTCGGAAAACCGCCGCCGCCGCGACCGCGCAGGGCAGACGCTTTGACTTCCTCGACGACCTGCTCCGGCGTGAGCTGCGTCAGCATTTTCGCCAGCGCCTGATAGCCGTCGCGGGCGATGTAGTCGTCGATATTCTCCGGATCGATCAGCCCGCGGTTGCGCAGCGTGATCAGCACCTGCTTCTTGAAGAACGGAATGTCGTTCATCAGCGGCACCGGCTGCTCACCCTCGGGCGGGTGATACATGTGCTTCTCGACCGGCCGACCCTTCACGAGGTGCTCCTCGACGAGCGCGGGAATCTGGCTCGGCTTCAGCTTCTGATAGAGAATGCCGTCCGGCTGAACCAGCAGCAGCGGCCCGACGCCGCAGAACCCGTTACAGCCGGTCGCGACGACCTTGATCTCGCGCGTCAAGTCGTGTTTCGCGAGCTCCTCCTCGAGTGCCGCCTTGACCTTCATCGAGTTGTTGCTGACACAGCCCGTACCGGCACACACCATCAGGTGCAAACGCTGCGTGGCCTGGCCCGCGCGATCCTCGTGTGACGTGGATTCGAACATCAGGCGATCCTTTCGCTTCCGACGGCCAAGGCGAACTCCTTGACTACTTGACCGCCTAACACGTGCTCATCCAGAACGCGGATGATCTTGCTGGCGCTCAGGTCGACGTACTTGACGGGGGCCGCATCACGGATCTGCACCGTGGCCATCGGCTCGCTGCTGCACAGCCCGGCGCAGCCTGACGTCGTCACGCGCACGTCTGTGATCTGACGCTCACGCAGCGCGTCCAACAGCGCATTCATCACTTCCCGTGCACCGGCGGAGATTCCGCACGTGCCCATGTGCACCGTCACTTGCGCCCGGGCCTCACCCTCACGGGCAGCCTTTTGGGCCTGGAGCTCGTCGCGCAGTTGTGCGAGCTTGTCGACCGTGAGTTTCATGACGCCGCCACCTCCTCGCCGGCTGCCGCCCGCGTGTACTTATCGAGAATCTTGGGCACGCGGACCGATTTCACGTGTCCGTACAGATCGTCTTCCACCGTCATCACCGCGGCCAGCCCGCAACAGCCCAGGCACTGCACCGGCTCGACCGAGAACTTCCGATCCGGCGTCGTTCCGCCCGGCTCGATGTCCAGGTGGCGGCAGCACGCCTCCATCACGCGCACGCCGCCTTGCACATGGCATGCGGTGCCCTGACAAACACGCACGACGTGCTGCCCGCGCGGTTCGAGGCTGAACGCCTTGTAGAACGTCGCCAAGTGGTAGAGTTGCGCCATCGGTACGTCGGTGGCCTGCGAAATTTGGTGCAGGGCCGGTTTCGGCAGGTAACGCGCACTCTGTTGCACGTCCTGTAACATTTCGATCACGAACGACTGCTCGCCGCCCCAGCGATCGATAATCTCCTGCACCTGCATCTCCGTTGGATCAGCAATTGCCGCCATCGTGGTGCTCCGCAAATCTCGGATCCGATTGTTGCTGCGTGTTCTTGAACGGCCTGCGGGCGTTATCACTCGCGTTCCCGCTGACCGGTTTCTCACTGACTGCGCGCAGGTCGCGCGTGTCCAGTCGTCGGCTCTGATCCCCGCATGACAATTCCAGTATCACATCCACCTGTGGGTTGCCGACCGCCAACGTGCGAACGCTGCTCGCCAGGTCTCCCAGGGGCTTGCAGTCAATGTGCGCTTGATTGAAGGTGGCCACCACACGAGTGCCACGACCCGGCGCCGAATGGACTGTACACTCACCGCCGGTCTCGCGGGCTGACTGCGCCAGCAGCGGCAGCCCCAGACCAACATCACGTTCTGTCCGGGAAGTACCGAAGGGGCTCAGGGCTCGTTGACGCGTTGCTTCGTCCATACCACAGCCGTCGTCGCGGACTTCAACCGTCAGCGATCTCGCGGCATCATCGGCGCGCACGTCAATTTCGATCAGCCGCGCGCCCGCTCGGACCGCATTCTCCGCGATGTCCAAAATGTGCAGCGACAGATCTTCCATACGACGATTCCTACGCGACGACGCGCCGGCCTCCGGTCCGGTGCAGGGCCATCTGTATCTCGCGGACGGCCGGACGATCGAGCTCAAACTCGGTCGAGCCCCGCCCGATTTCGCTCAGCCGGTGCGCATCCGAGCCACAGGTCAGCTCCCACCGGCCGCGCTCGGCAAAGCGCTCCTGGGCCGCTACCCGCGAAACCCGTGGCGAGTGCTCCAGCCCATCCAATGGCAGCGCCGGCGGCACGAAACCCAACTGGCCGATCACACCGAATCGCTCGCGGTCGACATGGGCGGCGATCGCGCAGCCGTCTCGGGCGTGAATCGCCTCGACAACCTCGGTGAGGCTCAGATCAGTCGCACCGATCAGCAGATGCGGGCACAGTTCGACTGGTTCGTCATGCTCGTCCACGACAACCTGCGGTCCGAATTCATCGGCGTCGTTCTCGCCCGCCAGATGTGCCTGTACGTACGTCTGCATATCCAGGGCAGCCGCGGGTCGGTCGAACAGTCCGAGCACGTGCACCTCCTCGCGCGACGTCACCTCCAGGCCGGCGACGACGGTCAACGCGCGTTCACGCGCCGCGGCCGCGACAGCCGCACTGTTCGCCGTCGCGTTGTGGTCGCACACGCCGATGATGTCGAGCTGAATACGTTCCGCGGCATCGACAATCGCGCGCGGCGTCATCTCCAGTTCGCCGCAGGGCGAAAGGCACGTGTGTATGTGCAGGTCCGCGCGGTACGTCCGCATTTCACACTCGCCCTGTAGGTACGCCAACTTCCAGCAGCCGGCCGATCAACTCGAAAGTCCGTTGCGAACTGCTGAGCAAGGGTATGCCGCGGGCGCTGGCCCGTCGGGCCGTGTCTTCGTCGGGCTCTCGCCCACCGACGAACACGATGCCTGCCAAGTCCCGTAAGCTCGCGACCGCAACCGCGTTCTCATGCGCCTGAAGCGTGATCCAGATATCACCCTCCTGGCTGTTGGCAACCACGTCACTCAGGAGATCACCGGCGTAACCGCCGGTCACTTCGCGCTCCAGGTGTTCTCCGCCGCAGCACACCTTCAGACCGAGCCGCTCGACGACCTCACGTAACGTCATGACGCACTTCCTGCCGTGGTCTGACCTGTCGACGGAAGCCGAGACACCACGGACTCGAGTTCGCGTAACGCGACGCGCAACCGATCCTGTAGCAGGAAGACACAATCGCCCTCGTCCACACGTTCATGGACGACATCCTCGGCAAACGCGCGGCAGCTCGGCGAGCCACAGGCTCCGCAGTCGTTCTGCGGCAACCGCTCGTAGATCTCCTCCAGCCGCTTCATCTTGCCCAGCGATGCCGCCAGATCCGAATCAAGCGTCTGCTCGGTGCGCGGCACGATCGGCTTCGCACGCAATTCACGATGCTCGAACAGGCTACGCACGGCGGCCCGCTCGAAGTCGGGCTCATTGCCCAGTCGGCGTGCCAGCCGCATCAGCTTGCTCCGCGCCTGATACGGATTGTCAACCGTCAGGCAGCCCCCGACACAGCCATCGCGGCAGGCCCAGCACTCGACGTAGGTCACGTCGCGGATCTGCCCGCGCTCGATGTCGTCCAACGTGCGAACCACGTTCTCCAGACCACCGACCGCCAGTGCGTCGTCCGGCTCCAGCGCGGCACCCTGCCCGCCGACGAGCGCCCAGTGCAGCCCCGGCCCACTGACACCGTTCGCAGGCGTTCGCGCCATCGGCTCGGCGTCCTGCAGCGCGCTGCGCAGCCGGCCGTAGACGTGGCCGATCGCGACGGCACCGTTCAACTGAGACGGTTCGAGCTGCGTGTGCAGTTTGAGCGGCACGGTCTTCGCCGTGCAGGGCGTGACATACACCACGCCAATCTGCTCCGAGCGCAACCCCATGACGCGGGCCCGATGCTCACGCACCGCCGCCGCCAGCACCTCCTGCGGCGATTCCAGCGGTGCGACCAGTTCGAGCAGGGTCGGATACCGCACCTGGATCAACCGCACGACCGCCGGGCAGAACGGCGAGACGAGTGGTTCCGCACGATCGCGGTCGCGGAGCAGCCCCTGCAATTCGTACAGCACTGCCTCGATCGCAGCGCTCATGTCGACCGCCTCGTCGAAACCGATCTGCTGGAGCGCCGCCAGAACGGCCTCCGGCGCCACGTCGCGCTCAAACTGTCCGAAGAGCACTGGCGACGCAATCGCAACCGTATGGCGATAGCGATCGAACGCAGTGAAAGACTCGGCTTGCGGCGCGACGGCATCAGTCGGACAGGCGCTCAGACACAGACCGCAATCGATGCACTGCCCCGGCAGCAACTGCGCGCGACGCTGACGCACACGTATCGCCTCCGTCGGACAGATCCGCAGGCAAGCCATATGGCCACGGCAGCGGTCCGGGTCGATGCGTACTGATCGTGAGCGCAGCGTCATTCGATCAACTCATGCTCACTCAGCGCGCATGCACCACAAAGCGTACGCGCGTTCCACTATTCACTTCCGATTCGATCGCGAATTCGTCGGCGTTTCGCCGGATGTTGGGCAGGCCCATACCGGCACCGAAACCCATTTGCCTCATGCGGTCCGTCGCGGTCGAGTAACCCTCCTGCATGGCAACCTCGATATCTGGAATGCCCGGGCCAACGTCATCAACGAGAATGCGCACGCCCTCGGGATCCATGTCCAACGTGATTCGGGCCCGCCGGGCGTACATCACCACGTTCATCTCCGCTTCGAACACCGCGATCGCCACGCGGCGAATCGTCTGCTCTGCGTAGCCGACACGTTTCAGCAACGCCTTGATCTCGGTCGACACGCGTCCGGCGCCGGCGAAGTCGTCGCCGACAACATCAAATTCCCGTCTGAACTTCGTCGTTGTCATGGGCACAGCGTGGTGGCAACAAACACGGCGGCAATCCCGCCTGGTAGAGCCGTCCACACGCCTCGTACATCGTCAGCGGCGTGCACAGCAGCGGCAGACCGTTCTCTTCAGCCAGCGCGACACCGTCGGCGTTCGGCTGTTTGCCGCGCACGTACACCAGTGCTTTCACATCCGCGATCACTGCGGTTCGAATACTCTGCACGTTCGCCAACCCCGTCAGCAACACCGCTTCCGGGTTGATGAACGCCAGCACGTCGCTCATCAGATCGGCGCCGGCCCCGACGGTGACCTGCGTCGCATCCAGGGTCTCTCCGCCGGTCAGCACCTCGGCTTCCAGCACGCGGCACACTTCGGCGAGCGTGAGCTTGACAGCCGGCGTCATTGTCATGCTTTCCCGTTACCGTTACCGTTACCACCCACGCCGGCTCCGACCGGTGGCGGGGGCGCAACCGAGCCGGGTGGCGGCGACACCTTCTCACCTACAACCTTGTCCGGCAGGCGAATCGTGCGGCGCGTCGGAATTCGTGCGGCTGGACAGTGACTCCAGCATTGGCCGCAACCGGTACACTTGTCCGGATCAACGTAGCGCGCCTTGCGCCGTAGGCGCACCTTGTAGTTCCCGATGTACCCGCTGACCCCCACCACTTCGTGATATGTCATCAACTTGATGTTCTTGCGATGGCTGATCGACACCATTTTGGGCGTCAGGATGCACGCGGCGCAGTCGAGCGTGGGAAACGTCTTGTCGAACATCGCCATCTTGCCGCCGATCGATGGTTCGCGTTCGACCAGGTAGACCGGATTCCCGCTTTCGGCGAGTTCCAGGGCCGCCTGAATTCCGGCGATACCGGCGCCGACCACCAGCGTGGCCGGGTTGATCTCGGCGCGCATGGCCTCCAGCGGTTCGTGCAGCGCCACGCGATGAATGGCGGCATTCAGCAGCGCCCGCGCCTTGGTGGTCGCATGAGAACGTTCGTCATGAACCCACGCACACTGCTCGCGGATGTTCGCCATCTGGAACAGGTACGGATTCAGCCCGGCTCCCTGGCACGCGCCGCGGAACGTCGTCTCGTGCATCAGCGGCGAGCACGCCGCCACGACCACGCGGTTGAGCCCGAGCTCCTCGATGTCGCTCTGAATGAGCTCCTGCCCGGTGTTCGAGCACATGAACTTGTAATCGCGCGACACGGCCACGTTCGGGCACGTCTGCGCGAAATCGCGACACTCCTCCACATCAACCGTGTGCGAGATGTTGACGCCGCAATGGCAGATGTACACACCGACCTTGACGTCGTTACCGCTATCCGGCATGGCTGGGGGCCTCCGTGAACGCGGGGAACTCGTGCGTCAGCGGCACGAAGTTATGATCCAGGCCGACCTGCTCAGGCGTGCAACCCAGCGCGAGGCCGATGAGTTGCGTGAAGTACGCGATCGGCAGCGGCGCACGCTCCGCACCGTTGCCCGACGCCGCCTTCTCCTGCAGCAGTTCGAGATTGGCGTGGCACAGTGGACAGGTCGTGACGATGCAGTCCGCATTCTCCACCCGCGCCCAGTCGACGAGCTCGTCGCACAGCTTCGCGGCGACGTCTTCGAACGTCGCCACCAACATGCCTCCACAACACCGCGCCTTGGGGGGGTATGGCACGGGCGTCGCTCCGAGGCCGGCAAGCAGCTCGTCGAGCGCCATTGGGATCTCGGCGTCATCTTCGGTCGCCAGTGCCGGCCGCACGATCTGGCAACCGTAATAACAGGCCACGCGCAGGCCGTTCAGACTGCGTTTCTGCCGCGCCGCGAGTCCTTCCGCACCGAAGTCGGTAATCAGCACCTCGAGCGGATGGCGCACCGCGGTCTCGAAATTGCACGTCAACCCCGCCTCTTGCAGGGCATCTTCGACGTTCTGGCGCAGCTCGGGCAGTTCGTGCATGAACTTGAGCGTCTTGTTCAGCACACACCAGCACGCGCTGCACGGCGCGACCAAGTCGAGCCCGGCCTGCTCGGCCAGCGCGAGATTGCGCGCCGAGACGGAGCACGCCACCGTCTCCTTGACGGACATGTACGCCGTCGCACCGCAGCAGTTCCAGTCGTCCAGATCAACGAGGTTCGCGTCCAGCGCCGCAAACGTGGCCCGCATCGAATCGTCATACGCGACGCCGGTGGAATGCAGGCTGCAGCCCGGATAGTAAGAATAGTCCATGAAGCACCTTCTGCGCATCCGGCCGACACAACGTGCGGCCGGTGCCCGTGTTGTCCTCAGCCGATCGCTTCGTACCCGACTTCGCGCGTCCGCCCGGCTTCCTTCTCGTGCATGGGCGGTCGGTCGAATTGCTCGGCCCGCGCAATGATGCGGCGCAGGCCATCGATCCCCTTAATCCGTTGCGGTCGCAGGCGAATGCGCCCCCGCTGCCACAGCTTCGACGCCAGCGGCACCTGCTTGAACAACCGCCGAATGCCTGTACGCAGGAAGTACTTCCGCAGCAGCTCCGCCTCGTGATTGCGCCCGTACTTCTTGATCTGCTGCACGAACGTCTCAGACAGCACGTACACCGGGAACCGGTGCGGGAACACCTGCTTGTCGTACGACACGCGCTTCAGTGCGTACAGCAGCTCGGTGATCTTGATGTTTGCTGGACAGCGCGTTGTACACTGGTAGCACGATGCGCAGACCCAGATCGTCCGGCTGCGCAAGATCGGATCGATCGCACCGGCGCGGAAGTAGGCCACCACCTCACGCGGCGTCAGATCCATGGCGTAGCTCACCGGACAGGATCCAGTGCAGGTCCCGCATTGGATGCATCGCCGCAGACGTTCCCCACCCGGGATCCGATCGACCTCCGTCAGGAAAGCTTCGTGCAACTCGCGTTCGGTCTTGCCGAACACCCCCGGTTCCGCTGGCAGCCCTGCCATGCCGGTTGCTGAAGGCACGTGTCACCTCTCGTGTCTTGCGGTCGCCAGACCAGAAATGTCGCTTCAGGCCACGTCGGCGGCGGTTGCGTCGTCCGGCGCGGAGGAGCCGTCTCGTCCGCGTTTGTCGTCCACGATGTGCAGTACGAGGCGCACGACCGTATCGAGCGCCGCCTCGACTGGAGGAGACAATCGCGTTGTGAACTCATTGAATGATGCACCTTCCACCGCGATCAGCGTGATGTCCCGCGGCAGCCGCCAGCCCAGGGCGCGGCCCAGCGCGAGTGCGGTGGGGTAGTTGAGATCGTGAAATGAATTGAGCCGAACCGAGCCGGCCAGATCCTGCTCCGAGAGTTGCACAACCGTACCCGGAGCGTAACGGCCCTGGCTGCACAAGGCATCAATCAGAATCGCTCGATCGTAATCACGGAGGACATCGAGCAGCGCGAAGCCGGCCCACGGCAGCTCGCGAACGTCGACATCGCAACGCCTTGCTAGTGCTCGCCCGAGTTGTTCCGCTGCGCGGATGCCGATGCCGTCATCGCCGACGATTTCGTTGCCCAGGCCGATCACGACGGTACGCAAGCGCGCACGAGAAGAATCGGGGATCATCCCTCCGCGCGGCTCGTCCGCCGCGACGCCCGTACTCTCGCCGATAGTTACATCCCGTCGCATAGCCACAACCGGTCCCCGCAATCGCGCGGCGTGCGCTCAATACTGTCGAGCTGGGCCATACAAATGAACTGAATCTCCGCATACAGTAGTCTTTTGAATCACTGACGTCAAGAACAGCACGACCCAATCCGGCGTAATCCAGGCAGCATCTACAGGGCAGGTCGTGTGTTGCAGCAATGGCGCACTCGCGGTCTCCACAGTGTTCCGAAAACGAACAATTACGGTCGCAAGCCGGGAGGTGCAGTCCATCTCACGAAGCTAGCCCCGCGCCCCCGATCGTGCCCGGCAAGAAGCGACATCGCGACCTACGGCCAGGATACGCGCGGTCAGCATTCTACCGGCACACGCATCGATGGCCTCTCACGCTGGCACGCTTGGAGCGTCGATCCCGACAGCCGTTTGCACAGCCCGAGGCGCTCGACGGCACATCAGAATTCGATAGCCCGCAGGCACGAGCACCAGCGCAATCAGCGTCGCCCCGGTAACGCCGCCACCGATGACCACCGCCAGCGGCGGCCAGAAGCCGCCTCCTGCAAGGACCAGGGGCGTAAAGCCGGCAACCGTGGTGGTGGTCGTGGCCAGCACGTGCCGCGTCGCGCGGTAGACGACATTGGCCACGGCACCGCAATCGCCTCCGCGTGCTGCGGCATCCTTCCGAATCGCAGCGAGCACTACAATCGAGTCATTCATCGCGACGCCAATCAGCCCCATCGTGCCGACGATCGCCATGAATCCGAACGGAAAGCTACACAGCCAGAGTGCCGCCAGCCCCAACCCAACGGACAACCCCGCCGCAACCGCCAGCAGCGCGGCCAGTCGGAACGATCCGAACGTGAGCACCAGTGTCGCGATCATCACGACCGCGATCAGGCCGACCGATGCCATCAAGTTACCGACCGCCGTGTCCCGCTTCGCGGCCTCACCGCCGACTTCTATGGAGTACCCGGCCGGCAACGTAAAGTCCGCGCGTGCGAGCCGCTCTTGTAGCGCATCGAGCACCTGCGACGGCAGTACACCGGCCTGAATAAACCCCTGCACGGTGTTCACCCGAACGCCGTTGCGGTGAGCAATGCTCGCCGTCGCGGGGCGCAGCTCGAGTTCGCCGAGCGCGGCCAACGGGAGATTCGCGTGATTCATGCGAGCGCTTAGCCCACGACCACTTACCAAATCGATCGACGCGATTCCCGATACATTGGACCGACGGCTTTCGGCAAGGCGGACCCGAATAGGGAGTTCTTCCGTGGCCTCGAGCAGCGATCCACCGACCGCCCCCGAGAGATTACCCCGCAGCGTGCTGGCAATACCGACGGTGTCGAGGCCGGCCTGTCTGGCCTCATCCTCGTCGAGGTCGACCCAGAGCTTCGCCTGACCAAGGTCGAGAGTTGCGCGCGTATGCACCGTCTCTGGTATTGCGCTGAGTTCCGCGCGAATCTCGTCGCCGATGTCACGCAGCACTTCCATGTCCGGGCCATACACCAGTATCTCCACCGGCGCATCGAACGGCGGGCCCTGTTCGAGTTGGCGCCCCACGACCATCGCCTGCGGGAAAGCGCGGTCCATGTCCCGCTGCAGCTCTCGAATCACGTCGGTGTAACCGGCCGTGCTCCTGAGCTCGACGAGCGCCTGTGCGTAGTAAGCGGCATCGTCCTCGAAGCCAAACATGTTGTAGTAGAACTTCGGCGCGCTGGTTCCGATGAACCAGTGGACGTCCACGACTTCCGGGTGCGCGCGGATCAACTCTCGCGCGGCCAACACCTGCGTCTGAGTGTGCTCCAAAGCAGTATGAGTCGGAAAGCGAAACTCCATCGGAAACTGGCTGCGCTCCGCCGGCGGGAAGAACTGCTCTGCGAGATGCCGTGACTGGACAAAGCCAACCAATGGCAACAATGCCCCAAGACCGACGCCGAGCACGGGCCGCGCAATCAACACCGCGAGCACGCGCCGATAGTGTCGGTTGAGCCAGTTCGACGAGAAGCCGGCGGCGGCGATTCCCCTGTGTTGCGTGCACGGCGCGAATCTGTGCATCAGCCCCGCGAGCGCGGCGATCACCGTTAGTGACAGAAAAAGCGAACTCGCGATGGCCATAATCACGCTGAGGCCGATTGAACCGACGAACTCGCCGGCGCCGCCCGGCATCAACACGATCGGCAGGAACGCCAACGCCGTCGTGAACGTCGACCCGAACAATGGAATCGCCAAGTGCCGGACGGCTTCCGAAATCGCAACTATCAGCTCGCTCCCTGCCTCCAATCGCTTACGCACTTCGTCAACCATCACGATTGCGTTATCGATGAGTAGCCCCAACGCGACAATCAGCCCGGTCACGGACATCTGGTGCAAAGGCACGCCCAGAGCATTCATCCAGGCCAACACCATGAAGCTGGTCAGTGGCAGCGCGACGCCGACCGTAAGTGCGGCTCGCCATCCCATCGCAAAGAAGATCACGATGACAACCAGCCCCATCGCCAGCAGTAGATTTCGCGTCAGCACGCCCAACCGTTCCGCGACATAGCGGCTTTGATCAAAGATCGTTGTCAGTGACAGCCCGCTAGGGACGCGTTGCTGAAACTGGTCGACCACTATGCGAGCCTCTGCGGCCCAATGATCAACTCGCTGGCGCTCATCCATGCGAATCGCCAGGACGACGGCGGGTTGTCCGGCGATGATGGCGAGGTCCGACGCCGGATCGGCAACCGACTTCGTGACCGTAGCGACATCTGCAACACGCACGAGTTGCCCGGCTGACCCCCGTCGAATCGGAATCTCAATCACGCGCTCCAAGCTGTCGATCTCGCCGGCCACCTCCACCAACAAGTCGGTATTGGCGTGATGCAATTGCCCAGCCGGAACTTTGGCGTCAGCCCGCTGAATCGCCCGCGCGACATCTTCAACTGTCAGCTCAAGTGCCGCCAGGTCTTCCGCACGCACCGCCACACGAACCTCTTCATCAGGGTCGCCGTAGCTGTCAACCTCTGCGGTTCCATGAACACCACGCAGTGCGCTCTCGAGCTCTTCGGCCAGACGCCGCAGGATTGCATACTGCGGATCATCATCCTGCGTCCATTGCAGCGCGAGAATCAGTGTGTACGCATGTACAGTCTGCCGTTCCACTTCAGGTTTCAACGATCCAGTCGGCAGCGCCGCTTCGGCCTGAGTCACCTGGTTCCGCACGCGCGACCATACCGAGTCGAGCGCTTCCGGCGGGACTTGCTCAAGCAGTTCAAGTGTGATGACGGAGATTCCAAACCGCGACACCGACTCGATCGTCTTGATCTCTTCAATTTCGCGCAGCTCGTCCTCAAGCTTCTCCGTTACGAGCGCCTCGACCCGCTCGGCGCTCGCGCCGGGGTAACGCGTCATGACCGTCGCAAAACGACGCGCCAGCGTAGGGTCCTCTGCGCGCGGTAACACGGCGTAGGAGGACAACCCTGCGACCACGATCACCGCCACGGTCAACACCAACAGGCGCGAATTGCGAAAGTAAAGCGTTTCAATGCCGCGAAACATGGTGATCGCTTCCCTGAGACTCAGAACGGTGCCGCGCTGATCGTTGCGTCCTGCGACGCGGCACGCGGACTCACTTCCTGCCCCGCGACAACGCGATGCGCACCGCTTGATACGATCTCGTCACCTTCTCGCAACAACCCCCTGGCGTATGCCCGATCCGCCTCGGTATAGAGGATCTCTACGTCACGCCGCTCTAACGCGTTCACGTGCTCCGCCGCGAGTTCGTGCCCAGGGCGCGCCACAACCGCGTAGACCGCCCACAAACCCCGTTCGCCCTTCACCAACGCGTCCGTCGGCAACCAGAAGCCTCGTTCGGGCCACCGATCCTCGAGACGGAAACGAATCGTCTGGCCCGGCTTTCCAGTGAACGGACCGGGCTTCGGCAGGTCAAACAGCACGGTCACCGTACGCGTCGCGTCGTCAAGTTGGGGCAGAATCCGGGCAATCGTGCAGTCCGCCAGATCGCCGTTGATCTCGAGTGTGCGCTTCTGGCCAATGGACAGGTGCTCCGCCATGTCAACGGCCACACCGATGCGGGCCTGGAGGTGCCCCGTCTCAAGTATCTCCAACACCGGTACCCCCGCTGACACCACCAGGCCTTCGTCCGCCAGCCGGGACGAAATTGTGCCGGCGAACGGTGCGCGGATGGTGCTTTTCTCCAGATCCAGATCAACCTTCGCCACCGCGGCAGCAAGTTGTGTCACGATCGCACTCTGGGCTTCTAATTGCTCCGTGCGTGTGCCGGCTTCCAACTCACCTAGTTGGGCTCGCGCGCCATCGCGCAGCGCGACCGCAGCCGCATGCTCCGTGTCCGTATCCTGCAATTCACGGGTGCCGGCGGCTCCCCGCTCAATCAAGCCCCGGACGCGATCCTGTTCACGCGCCCAGAACGCGACGCGCGCTTCGCGTTCACGCAGTTGCGCTCGCGCAGCAGCAATTCGCTCTGCACGCGGACCGGCCTCCATCTCAGCCAACCGCGCTCGCGCCGCCGCCAGTTCTGCCCGAAGCTGCCGCAGTCGCAGTCGCAGCGGCTCACAATCCAGCTGCGCGAGAGCCTGATTCGCTTCAACCACGTCTCCTTCATCGACGAGGATCGCCGTTACTAAGCCAGCGTGCTCAAAACTGAGAGTGCTCGCGCGCGCGGCCTCAATGCGACCGGTGAATTCGCGTGCCAACACCAGTTCGTCAGACTGAATCACGCGTTGTGTCTCGACCGGAATTGGGGTACGGGACGGCGCGGAAACCGCGGTTGCAGGGGTGACAACGAGCCAGACCACCAAGATCGCCAGTCCCGCCGTGACGAGCGCAACTACGGAGACAAGGCCAAGACGAGGCGTCATTTTTCGACGACTCGTCGAATTCTTGTCAAAAAAAACTGCCTCAGGCATATTGCACCTCTGCTCTCAGGATATCCTCGCCGAACACTTCATCGCGAATTCGCGAAATCGTCTGCCGATAGTCCCATTCCGTCGACAACGGCCGCCAGCCGTACCCGTCGAGGTAGTGTTGATACGCTTGATCAATGATGAGCTGCGGGTCGGTGTCGCCAAACTTATCCATTAGCGCACCGTGAACGATGATCATGCGCGACCCCACGGACATCGACCACAATCCGAACATCAACCCATCCGGCGTCACCCCCTCCTGCAATTCGAGGTCACCCGAGGCAATCCCATCGCGAATCACGCCCTGCACAACGGCCATGCAGCTCGAATCGCCCGAGTGGCACTTCTCGCGCCGTTCCGAGGACGCCTTGTCCCAGATCGACTCCACTTTGGTGAGCTGTTCGATCCGAGCGTGGTCCGGATAAAGCTGGTAGAATAGTGAATCCGCCACACCAATTCCGGTGAGCCGTTCCCGCGAGCGGCCGCGGTAGGTCGCCCCCCGGGCGAAGAGCCGTCCTCGGACTTCGATCGTCCTGAGCAGGACGCCAGCGATCAGGTCCTCTTTGCACGTAAAGTGTTGATAAATTGTGCCCTTAGAGTACTCGGTCGCCTCGGCTACGCGGTCCATGCTCAAACCGACGTAGCCGCTGTCGAGCAGCATACGTGCTGCGACGTCGAGGATCAGTTCCTCGCGTTGCCGCATCTCGCGCTGTTTCCGAGTCAAAGTTGCCATACCTTTAGTATTGACGATCCGTCAATGTTTGTCAAGTCGTCATTTTCGGAATCCCACTGACGGCATCGAACTCGTGTGCGTGATTGCAGCCCGCCCGGGCGCGACGACGCCCGCCTCTCGCTGAGATGGGCGTCGCGATTTAACTCCGACGTGGGTGCGAGGTCGCGTCAGCCGCCCTACGGCTGAACCTCGTGCGTGCCCATATCCACTTCAGCTTCGCCGTTTTCGTCGCCATCGACGACGCGCTTCAAGCCGCCGATGTCGAACGGCGGCAGTGGCTGGAAGCCGACCTGGCCGTGATCGGTGTCGACGAACTGGTTGCCGGTATCGATGCAGGGTGAACTGGGTTGCAGCCGGAAGTCACTGGTAGCAGGGGACACGAACAGCGGGTCGCCGCGGGCTATCGGCAGCACGAGAAGTTGCCTGATCACAGCAGCCTGACGCGCATCCGGCAGTGTTGGGGCGCGGAACGCTTCAAGGAGATCTTCCGCAAGTCCGTCGCGGCTTGTGGCGAAGCGGGTCTGATCGATGGTGACACGGTGCATGTCGATGCCACGTTGATCCGGGCGGATGTGAGCTGGGAGAGTCTGACCGAACGGCACGCGGCGCAGGTGTTCAGCGAAAACGATGCGCCGGAGGAGGATCCGCCGCCGGAAGGCGGGCAGAAGCGGCGGGGCCGGCCGAAGAACCAGAGCAGGATTGTGGCCAAGAAGTGCAGTCTAACCGATCCGGACGCGACGCTGACGACGTCGTGCAAGCAGTATCGGATGGAGCCGAGTTACAAGCAGCACACGGCGGTGGATGATCGGGCGGGTGTGATCGTGGATGTGGAACTGACCACCGGCGAAGCGAGCGAGGGGCAGCAGCTTCAGCAGCAAGTGGCTCGTATTGAGCGGAACACCGGTTGCGACGTGTCCACGCTGACAGCGGACGGGGCATATGCGTACGGGGCGAACTACGCCGCGTTCGAAGCAGCCACGATCGATGCGGTGATTCCGGTGCCGACGGAGCGTCAGGCGGTGAAGCGGATACCAACGCGGCGGTTCAAGTATGACGGACGGCACGACGTGGTGCGTTGTCCGACGGGGAAGCATTTGCGGTGTTCAACGCGGAATCGACAGGGCGTGGTGTATCGGGCTCGCGCAGGTGATTGTCGGGTGTGTCCGTTGCGGACGCGGTGCTTCTCGGCGAAGGCGTCGAGTCGGATCATTGTGCTGGGTGATGGGTATGCGGCCTTGTTGCGTGCGCGGCGTCGGCGTTTGCGTTGGTCCGCGCATGAGCGTGGTCTGTATGCGCGGCATCGTTGGCGGGTGGAAGGCGTGCATGGGGAAGCGAAGACGCAGCACGGCTTGCGGCGTGCAGCCCGGCGTGGGCAATGGAACATGGCGATTCAGGTGTACCTGACGGCGGCGGTGATGAACCTCAAGCGCCTGGCGGCGTTTTGTCCTGCGCGGCTGGTGTGGCAGGGAAACGAGTGGCACACCCTCCCGTACACGGATCACCCCGCGGCGATCAAAACTGCTTCGCCAGCGCGAAGACAAGCAGCATGAACAAACTCCAGAGCGAGTTCTTCAACAGCCCCACTGTCCCTTTTCCCACATCTCGATGTGCTCAAATCAGCCGCAGTGGCTATATAGGACCGAACAGATACACTTTATGACGAGGCCGTGTACCGGTCAAGGGAATCGTCCGCCCCGACCAGGACCCCCGTCGAGCACACCTACTTCTTTAACCACAAACAACTTACGTGCATTGAGGCTTGTGGTCACATCACTATGGTCAGTCCGCCGATGTCCCGAATCGAGGAACGGACGCGGCGACGGCAGGAAACATCGCCGGGCGGTCCATCGCCAGATGACAAGTTGGAGTTCGTCTCGGTTGCCGCAATGACGCCCCGCAAACAACGCTGCCTGCGCGTACCAAAACGGGCAGGAACGCGTGACAGAATACGACACGCAATCGGTGATTCGGTTACGCGTGTGTCGTCTCCGGCCGATGCGTCGGTCCGGGCCTGC
>JANQFV010000021.1 GCA_028277645.1 Phycisphaerae bacterium | reverse complement strand
AGCCGCAGGAACTCCTGGAGTTCAGCATCTTCTTTGACTTCCGCTGCGTGGTTGGCGACGTGGAACTGGTCCACGAGCTGCGCCGGCACGTGAACGACGCGTTGCGCCCGACTCCGGCGTTCCTGCCGCACTTCGCTCAGAACTCGTTGCTGTTCAAGCCCCAGTTGCGGATGTTCGGCCGGGCGCTCGCCGATAGTCCGGACGCTGTCCAGCCGGGCCAGGTCAATCTGAAAGACGCCATGATGCCCATCGTCAGCTTTGCACGTCTCTACGCGCTACGTGACGGGCTTGGCGACACGAATACGCTGGAGCGGCTCAACGCGCTGGTCGAAACAGGGGCACTGCGCGAATCGACGCGGGACGAAATCGTCATCGCTTACGACGTGCTCATGCGCCTCCGTCTGCGCCAGCAGGTCGCCGCGATCCAGGCGGGTCAGTCCCCGGACAACTTCGTCAACCACCGGCGGCTGGGGCCCATCGAAGAATCGCTCTTGAAGCAGTCGTTCGTGCAGATCGAGGCCGTGCAGAAAAAGATCAGCTACGACTTCCTCGGTGGCACCTGATGCGTTGTGCGCAATGCTGCGGCATCCCGGCCAACGATCCACAAGAGCGGCGCGTTCATCCGGACCAGATTGTCCCGGCGACGCGCCGCTGAACTTCACCGAATCATGTCAGCCGGACGCCTGTACGCGTCAGACGACGATCACACCTCCGTCTCTCGGCAGACCGCTTCTGCACCGGACTCTGCGGCGGTCGTCTCGCGCACGAGGCGGGACGCGTCGTCGGACGTGGGTTCGGGGCTGACTACCGCCTGCCCCCGATGCGTGCCATTGCGACGGAACGGCTTTGGTAGCGTGATCACCAACTCGCCCTCACCCGAGCGGTACTCCAGGCCGATCTGGCTCAACAACGCCAGGAATGACGCGATGCCCAGCAGACAGGCGGCGACGTAATACGCAGTGGCATACGAGCCGGTCATATCAGCACAGGCACCGGCCAGCAGTGGTCCGAAGACGCCGCCCACACCCCAGGCCAGGAACATGATCCCGTAGTTGATGCCCAGGTACTTCGTACCCCAGCGGTCGGCGACCGATGCGGGGAAGAGCGACAGACACGCTCCGTAGTTGAAGCCGACGAAGGCCGTCCCCGCCAGAAGCGCCCCCATCGTCGTCAGTTGGGTGAACGTGAACATCACGACGCACTGCATGGTGAACACGCACACCATGGCCGATGCGCGCCCGATGATGTCCGATACCATCCCGGCCACCACACGCCCGCAGGCGTTAAAGATGGCCAGCACCGCGACGAAGATGAAACCCGATTGAATGGCGTTGCCCGATTGGGTGGCCACGATCTTGGCGATGTGCCCGATGACCATCAGCCCGGCCGTCGCGGCGCAGGCGTATTGCAGGAACAGGGAGTAGAACACCCCGGACTTCAACATGCCGGTCCAATCCTGATCTCGGGAGCTGGCCGTCGCGACCGCGGACGATGAGCGCTGGGGGACCGCCGCGGCGCTACGCTTCGGGTTTGTCACCAGTTGCGCCGCCCCACCGGCGAACACGATGAACAACGCACCCAGGATCTGGAAGGAGGTTCCGATACCATATTCAGCCAGCAGGTACTTGGTCATCGGCGCGATGTAGACCGGCGCGATGCCAAATCCAGCCACCACGATGCCGGTGATTAAACCCTTCTTGGAAGACGAGAACCACTTCACTGCGGCCGGCGTACAGGCCGCGTAACCCAGACCGATCCCCAGCCCCGACAGTACCCCAAAGCCCACGAGCACGGGCCAGATGGATTGTGGTGAGCCCAGGCTGGCGACGATCAGCCCCAGGCCGCACAACACGGCGCCCGCAGAGCACACCGCCCGGGGCCCCAGCCGGTCCTGTAGACGACCCGCAGGGACCATGGATGCAGCGAACACGGCAATCGCGAGTGTGTACGGCAGTGTCGCGGCTGTGCCCGACCAGCCGTAGCCGCCCTGTTCAACAGTTGACGTCAGTTGCTTGCTGAACACGCTCCAGGCGTACAGCACCCCGAAGGAGAGATTCAGACTGAGCCCTGCGAGTACGACAACTAAGCCTCGCCAGTTCATGCGTGGATCCTATCTGTCCGCCGAGGGGGCAGCGGCGTTCGTCAGCCGGACCGGTTTGCGCGTGACCACAGGGCCACGGCGCTTGTGTATGTCTATGGAATAGAGCGGGTCCGGCGCGCCGCCGGACCCGCGGTTGCCTGCATTAACTAGGCCGGCTTGTTCTCGATCAGGTTCTGCACGACGCTCGGGTCCGCCAGCGTCGACGTATCGCCGACCTTATCCGGCTCGTTCTCGGCGATCTTGCGCAGAATGCGCCGCATGATCTTGCCGGAGCGGGTCTTGGGCAGACCCGGGGCCCAATGGATCACGTCGGGCGTTGCGATCGGGCCGATCTCCGAACGCACGTGCTTGACGAGCTCCTTCTTCAGGCCGTCGGTGTACTCATGGCCGACCTTCAGCGTCACGTACGCGTAGATGCCCTGGCCCTTGATCTCGTGCGGATAGCCCACTACTGCCGCCTCGGCGACGGCCGTGTGCGACACCAGGGCACTCTCGACCTCGGCGGTGCCCATGCGGTGACCGGAGACGTTGATCACGTCGTCGATACGACCGGTGATCCAGTAGTAGCCATCCTCATCGCGGCGGCAGCCGTCGCCGGTGAAGTAGAAGCCCGGCACGCGGCTGAAGTACGTCTCTTTGAAGCGTTCGTGCTGGCCGTAGACCGTCCGCATGATGCCCGGCCACGGCTCGGCAACGAACAGAGCGCCTTCGGTCGCGCCGGTTTTCTCCTCGCCCTTGTCGTCCAGGATCATCGGCCGCACGCCGAAGAACGGCAGCGTCGCCGACCCCGGCTTCAGGGGCGTGGCGCCCGGCAGCGGCGTGATCAGGATGCCGCCGGTCTCGGTCTGCCACCACGTATCGACGATCGGGCAGCGTTCCTTACCGACATTGCGGTGATACCACATCCAGGCTTCGGGGTTGATCGGCTCGCCCACGCTGCCGAGCAGCCGCAGGCTGGACAGGTCGCGGCTCTGCACCGGGCCCTCACCTTCACGCATCAGGGCGCGGATGGCGGTCGGGGCGGTGTAGAACTGGTTAACCTTGTACTTGTCACACACGTCCCAGAAGCGGCCGGCGTCCGGGTATGTCGGAACACCCTCGAACATCAGTGTCGTGGCACCGTTGCACAGCGGGCCGTAAACGATGTACGAGTGGCCGGTCACCCAGCCGATGTCGGCCGTACACCAGTAGATGTCGCCGTCGTGATAGTCGAAGACGTACTTGTGCGTCATGGCCGTGTAGACCATGTAGCCACCGGTCGTGTGCAGCACGCCCTTGGGCTTGCCCGTCGAGCCGGAGGTGTACAGGATGAAGAGCGGATCTTCAGAATCCATCCACTCGGGCTCGCACTCGGCCGAGGCATTCGCCATCACGTCGTGCCACCAGTGATCGCGGCCGGCCTTCATGTTGCAGTCGACCTTGTCGCCGACACGCTTGTACACCACGCAGTTCTTGACGTTCACACCCTGCTTCGCAGCCAGATCCATCGCAGCGTCGGCGTTGGCCTTCAGCGTGACGGCCTTGGCACCACGCATCACACCATCCGTCGTGACCAGGTACTCGCAGGTCGAGTCGACGATTCGGTCGGCCAGCGAATCCGGCGAGAAGCCGCCGAAGACGATCGAGTGGACCGCACCGATGCGGGCACAACCCAGCATCGCGATCGCCAGCTCCGCGACCATCGGCATGTAGATCGAAACGCGGTCGCCCCGCTTGACGCCGTGGCTCTTGAGCACGTTCGCGAACTTGCAGACTTCCGCGTGCAACTCGCGGTAGGTCAGCTTGGCGTCTTCGCCGGGCTCGTTGCCTTCCCAGATAATGGCGACTTGGTCGCCGCGGGTATCGAGATGGCGATCGAGGCAGTTGTAGGTGATGTTGGTCTTGGCGCCGATGAACCACTTGATCGAGATCGTGTCCTTGAAGTCGTACTCGCGGACCTTGGTCCACGGCTCTTTCCAGAAGAAGCCGTTGGCGATCTCGCTCCAGAAGCCCTCGGGATCCTGGATCGACTTCTCATACATCTTGCGATATTCGTCGAGATCGCGGATGTGCGCCTTGGACGAGAAGTCGGCGGGCGGGTTGAAGACGCGTTCACCCGAACCTGTGTTTCCTACCTGCGGCATCGTCATCTCCTCAATTCAATCCAGCTTCCTTAGCGCTGGCTTTGAATGTGAACCAATGCTCCCGGCCGGGGTGCATCCGCCCGCACACACGAGCGCTGCGCTTCCGCGCCGGTTGGGGCACTGTCGTTATCCATCTGGCTCGCCCGCGCTGCAAATCAGGCCGCGGGTCAAACATCATCACGGCGGCGTGGGGAATCCTGCCGTCCGTTGATTCGCCTTGCGTCGCACCCCGAAAGATGCGCCGCGGAGGATTCCTCCCGAGAACGGGCGGATCGGCACTTCCCTGACCGCCGCCCGTGTTTTCCGAGGCCTGCCGCCGGGTGCGACGATCGAATCGTGCGAGGCGGCGTCTGACCGCGCCGGGTTGAGCCGGGCTTGACGGCCAAAAAGGTCTATATAGCACGTCTGCGCGTTAATCGCAAGGCGGCGCGACTGGTTCGCCCGTATCATCGTCGATATCGTACCGACATGATCCGAATGCACGGGCTTGTTGTCGAGCCGATCATCGGCCTCGAAGTACACGTGCAACTCGCCACGCGCACGAAGCTGTTCTGTGGTTGCCCTGTCGAATTCGGCGCGCCGCCCAACACCCTCACCTGCCCAGTCTGCCTGGGGCTGCCCGGTACCCTGCCCGTGCTCAATCGGCATGCGCTCGAGTTGGCCGTGCGGGCCGGAGTCGCGCTGAAATGTACCATCCCTGACTCGACGAATTGGGCCCGCAAGAGCTACTTCTACCCGGACTTGCCCCGGAATTACCAGATTACGCAGCACGGCCGGCCGCTGTACGGGGGCGGTTCTTTCGAGTTTCCGCACGCCGGCGGGTTTACGCGCCTCCGCATCCGCCACGCGCTGCTCGAGGAAGATGCGGGTAAGAATGTCCACGATCTGGAACACGCAACGGGCGTGGACTTTAACCGCGCCGGCATCCCGCTGCTGGAAATCGTCACCGAGCCGGAGCTGAACGCGGCCGATCAGGTGTACGCGTTTGCCGTCGAGTTGCAGCGGCTGATGCACTACCTGGATGTCAGCGAAGCCGTCATGCAGAAAGGTCAAATGCGATTCGAACCGAATGTAAACGTGAAAATCACGCACGATGGTGCCACGCACACGACGCCGATCGTCGAGATCAAGAACCTGAATTCGTTCCGGGCGCTGCGGGCGGCGGTTGCATATGAAATCGAGCGGCAGGTCGATGAATGGTGCGACACCAGCGTTACTGCCACGCCGGGGAATAAGTCGAATCGTGGCTGGAACGATGCCCGCGGCGTCACCGTACCGCAGCGTGGGAAGGAAGAGGCCGACGATTACCGCTACTTTCCCGAGCCGGACCTGCCGTCGGTAACGCTGACGAACGAGTGGATCACTCGGGTGCGCATCGACCTGCCGGAGTTGCCAGTCGCACGCACGGCGCGGTTCGTTCACGCGTTCAAGCTGCCGCCGGATGACGCGCCAGCGCTGGTCGACGACCGTGCGACCGCGGACCTGATGGACCATGCGGCAGACGCCGGCGGCGATCCGGTGGTTCTCGGCAAGCAGTTTCTGGGGTGCTGGTCGCGCTTCGCTAACGAGCGCGGCGTGACTATCGCGGAACTGAACGTGTCGCCGACACAGCTTGCCGGACTTGCAAATCTGGTGACGGACGGGCAGCTCAACGCGACGGCAGCGGCACAGGTGGCTGAACTCCTGCTCGATAACGACGAGCAGCCGTTGGAAGTCGCGCGGCGCATCGGCGTGCTGCAGACCAGCGATTTGGAGCAGATCGCACAGTGGGTCGATGAGGTATTCTCCGATCCACAGCATGCGACCGCCATCAACACCGCTCGCGAAGATCCGAAGAAGGCGGACGCGGCCCGTGGCTACCTCGTCGGACAGGTCATGCAACTCTCCGGCGGAAGAGCCAACCCACAGATGGCCAAACGCTTGGTCAGCGACCGGTTGAGTTGACGCCGCCTGACCTTTGCGGGACGCTGGGCCACGACAATGCACGTTAGCGAACTTGACGAATTACGGCTGCCCAGCAGCCGGCGGCACCCCGCGCTGTCGCGCGCGTGGCGCGAGTGGTGCTTTGTCCGCGTCGTGTTTGCGCGCTTCCGCATGCGATTACTGTTGATGGCGGCGCTCGTGCTGGCGGGTGGCGTCTGCTTCTGGCTATTCCAGCCGGAGACGCAACACTCATTCGCGAAAGCGGTCTTCTACACGTGGGCACTCGCATTTGGTGAGCCGCCGGCGGAATTTCCCGACTCGGCCGTGCTGCGGGTGCTGTACTTCGTTGTGCCGGTCTTGGGGCTAATCGTCGTCATTGAGGGGATCGTGGAGTTCGCGCTGATGCTCCGCGATCGCAAACGTAACGAACGAACCTGGTGCAAGATCATGGCTGCGTCATTAACCAATCACGTGATCCTCGTCGGGCTGGGGAAACTGGGTATTCGCACGTTCCGGCTGCTGCAGCAGCTCGGCGAAGCCGTGGTCGTCATCGAGCGGAAGCCGGACAACGAGTTTGCCGAGGAGGTCCGCCGTTCCGGTGCGCCGCTGTTCATCGGCGACGCCCGGCGTGAGACGCTGTTGGAAGAGGCTAATGTCGCCAAGGCCAAGAGTGTGATCATCGCGACGAACGACGATCTTGGCAATCTGGAGATCGCGCTCGACGCCCGCAAGCTGAACCCGAGCGTCAATCTTGTGCTGCGCATGTTCGATCAGAACATGGCCGACAAGATCCGCGAGGGCTTCGGCATCAAGATTGCGATGTCGCAGTCCGCCATCTCGGCGCCGACATTTGTGATGTCCGCCGTCGAGCCGTCCATCGTCAACAGCCACGTGATCAATGGTCGCCTGATCGTGATGCAACGCTGGTACGTCCGCGCCGGCGGGCCGCTGTGTCAGAAGACGGTGTCCGAGATCATGAGCGCCCACGGCGTAGGCATTGTCGAGCGACGTGACGCGTCCGGCACGACGCACCTCATGCCACCGCCGGACGTGCAGCTCCAACCGAACGACGAGCTGATCGTACAAGGCCCCTACGAGACCCTGGAATCCCTGCGAGAACTAGCCACCCCGGCGTGAAGAAGCGTCGAACCCTCACCCTCGAATCCCTCTGCGCGCTATGTCTCCCATCATCGCTGCCGCTGTCATTGTCTTCTGCGAGGGGCTGGTTCTCTGGTCAGTTTTTCCGGTGATGAACTTCTACTGCGAGGAGCTGGGCGCGTCGCCGGAACGGACGGGGATGTACGTTGGCTTGCTGTTCATGCTGCAAGGCGGACCGAAGGTCTTCTTGAATCCTGTGTTCGGACGACTATCCGACCGGTTCGGCCGCAGACCGCTCGTAGCGCTTTCTAGCCTCGGAACCATGATGGGATCCGTGGCTTGGGCGCTCGCGCCGAACGTCGGCTGGCTCGCAGCGAGCCGGGCCATTACCGGCATCTTCGGTGCGCAGGCGGCACTATCCGCAGCCGTTGTGGCGGATCATACTGACGCGCGACGGCGTGGCGCGGGCATGGGGCTCGTCGGAGCAGCATTTGGCGTGTCAATGATCCTCGGTCCGCTGATAGGCGGCGAGGTAACCCGGCTGGGCGGCCACGCCGCTGTCGGCTGGGCAGGTGCAGTCATTCAGGGCATCGCCGTGATCGTCGCGCTGAGTTTCATTCCGGCACGGAGTGCTAACTCGCAAGCGCACACAGCAACTGACAGAACGGCACCGCAAAACAAGCTGCTCCGCGAGCCGAACGTCGGGATCCTGCTTGCGGTCACTTTCCTGATGACGCTGGCATTGGCGCAGGTGACCGCCTCGTTCGGACTGCTGGCCGATCGACGCTATGCTTTCACCGAGGCGCAAACCGGGTACGCGTTCGCGTTCTTCGGACTGATTGGCACGATCGTGCAGGGTGGCGTCGTGCGGACGCTCTCGCCGCGTGTCGGAGATCGTCCACTCGCGCTGGTCGGCCTCGCGCTGACGGTAACCTGCACGCTCTGGATCGCGACAGCGCCGGCCGCGTGGGGAGTTATCACCGCCATGGCGGTGCTCGGCGCCGGCGTGTCGCTGTGCATGCCCACCGTCACAGCGCTGGTCTCGCACTGCGTCGATCACACGCGCCAGGGAGCGTTGCTTGGATACCACCAATCCGCCACAGCGCTTGGGCGCGCGTTGGGTGCCGGGCTGGCGGGTGTCGCCATCAGCGGTATCGGCCTCGGCGCGCCATATGTCACGGCGGCGAGCGTCGCGGCGCTGGCGGGTATGCTGCTGGCGACGGTGCGCGTACGGCACCATGAAGCTGATGATTCGAGCGTGACGTTGCCACCGGATTGACCGCTCACTGATAGCGTGTCTCGTCATCCCGAGCGCAGCCGAGGGATCTGACTCCGAGGTGGAACGATGCTCGAATTCGCGCGTAGATTCCTCGGGTGCTTCGCTTCGTCGGAATGACGGGAGAGCGCTACACTAGTTCGCGACGGCGCTCGTGGACACCTGAACGTTGCCCTCGGCACGTACAAGATCGACGTGGCGCTGCCACTGATCGGCGGCATCGGGGAAATCGGTTCGGAAGTGTACGCCGCGGGACTCGCAGCGCGTGAATGCGCCCTGCGTCACACAGTGCGCGACCGTGAGCATGTTCTGCGTCTCCCACGCGGACGGATCGACGAACACCTTGTCCATCACGTAACGGGCCCAGAAGTCAATGATTTCGAGCGTCTCCTGGAGACGATCGCTGACGCGCTCGACCGCGACGTTACGCGACATCACACTCCGCAGACTGTTCGCCACATCGACGATGTCCAGCGCCGTCCGCGGCGACGGTGGCAGGAGATGACTGATCGGCAACGGTCGGTCGAAACGATTGCCGTTGCGAGCGCGCTCCGCTGCCCGTCCGCCGGCGCGCCAACCCAGGACCAGACTCTCGAGCAGCGAGTTGCTCGCGAGCCGATTCGCGCCGTGCAGCCCGGTCGAAGCTACTTCACCACACGCCAGCAGACCCGGGAGCGGTGTCTCCGCGTTCTCATCTACGACGATGCCGCCGACGGTGTAGTGCGCGCTGGGACGCACGGGGATCAGGTCGCGCTCCGCGTGCAGATCGAAGTCCTGACAGAGGCGGTCGAGATTGGGGAAACGCTCCGCAAAACGCCCTGGCTTGAAATGCCGCATATCGAGATAGACGCAGGACGTATTCTCGCGGCGCATCTCCGCCGTAATTGCGCGGCTGACGACGTCGCGTGGCGCCAGTTCACCCCGCTCGTCGTAACGCGGCATGAAACGCTCACCCTTGCGATTCACCAAGTATGCGCCATCGCCGCGCACGGCCTCGCTCAACAACGTGCGCGCCGCGCCCGCAACATAAAGCACCGTAGGGTGAAACTGGATCATCTCCATGTCGCGCAGCACAGCACCGGCCCGCAGGGCCATCGCCAACCCGTCGCCCGTCACAACGCGCGGGTTGGTCGACTCGCGGTAGATGCAGCCGCAGCCGCCGGTGGCGAGCACGGTCGTCGTGGCCCAGAACATCTGGTGGCCATACTTGTCATGGTGTGTCACGGCGCCGACGTTGCGTCCCTCGTGCGTGAGCAAATCAATCGCGAAACACTCTTCAAACACGCGAATACGCGGGTGTGCCCGCACACGATCGATCAGTACGCGCATCACTTCCTTGCCGGTTTCGTCCTGGCTGTGGATGATGCGCGACTGCGTATGACCGCCCTCCCGACCGGCAGCCAGATCCGCCCCGCGATAATCGAACTTCGCCCCCAAATCCTCCAAGCTGCGGATCAGTTTGGGTGCCACCGCCATGACGTCCGCGATCAGTTTGCGATGCCCCAGGCCGTACGCAACACGCAGCGTGTCTTCGGCGTGTTGTTCGGGGGAATCACCTGGGAACAGCGCGGCCGCGATGCCGCCCTGCGCCCACGCCGTCGCCGAGTGCTCCATCGCGTCCTTGGTGACGACCAGCACATCGCCATGCTCCGCGGCAGCCAGCGCCGCCTGCAAGCCGGCACCACCGGAGCCGATGACGAGCGTGTCCGTAAACAGGTGCGGAACGCGGTGAGGTTCGAAATTCGTCAGATAACGGCGGCGGCCGATGGCGGTGCTCATTTCGAAACAGATCCTAGCGCTTGAATCGGCGAACCTGCTGATCGGTCACGAGCATGTCAATCCGCTTGTCGTGCAGTCCGGTCGGAATCGAATCGACGAACTGCTCTTCAAGCGCGAGGCCGCAGGATACACCCCTGTAATCCGGGTGTGACAGAAAGCGGTCGTAGAAGCCGCGGCCGCGGCCGAGCCGGTTGCCGATGCCGTCGAAGCCCAGGCCGGGGACGACCACCAGATCGATCTCGAACACGGGCACCGGGAGTCCCTCGATGGGCTCGCGAATACCCATGTAGCCCTCGTCGACATCGCTGCCCAACGACTTGATCTCGATCGGCAACATCCGACGCTGGTCCCAGCTCACGCGCGGAGCCAACACGCGCTTCGCATCGCTCCAGGCAGTCAGCGCGAGTTGCTGGCTGTCGACTTCGGTCGCCGTCGAGAGAAACAGCATGATGATCTCGGCCCGCTGGTACTCTCGCTGCGCACACAGCAGGCGACACGCAGCAGCACTGCGTTGCTGCAGGGCGCCCGGCGGAATCGCCGAAAGTTGGTCGCGGAGACTTTGGCGTAGTGCTTTCTTCTGCACGATCAGGTCTTCTGTTCGTCCACAGGCCCTTGAGCATGACGCTGGCGTAGCGCGCGCCAAGCCGCCGCCAGTTGCCCCTCGACACCTCGCTGCGTTGGATTGTAATAGGATTTGGCCGTGCCTAGATAGTCCTGGGTTACGTATCCCGACGGATCGTCGTGCGGGTACTGATAATCCTGCCCGTGACCGAGCCGGGCCGCGCCGCGATAGCTCGCGTCGCGCAGATGCTCGGGGACTGGCAATGTCACGCCGGCGCGGACGTCCAGTTTGGCCGCAGCGATGGCCTTTGTCACGGCGTTCGATTTCGGCGCCAGGGCGTTGTACACGGCGGCTTGCGCGAGCGCGTACTCGCACTCGGGCAGGCCGACGGTCTGCGTGATCTGGATAGCCGCCGCCGCCAGCATGGCTGCCTGCGGGTCGGCATTGCCCACGTCCTCTGACGCAGCGATCGCAATGCGCCTGGCAATAAAGCGTGGGTCCTCGCCACCCTCGAGCATCCGGGCCAGCCAGTAGAGTGTCGCGTCCGGGTCGCTGCCGCGCATCGATTTGATAAACGCCGACGCGATGTCGTAGTGCGCGTCACCGGACGCGTCGTACGGAACAGCTTTGAGCTGCATCGACTCGGCGGCCACCTCGAGCGAAATATGGAGCTCAGCCGCCCTCGGCTGAGAACCCGGCTCAGTCGCCCCCGACTGAGCACTCCCCTGTTCACCACTCTCCCCCCCTCGCATCTGCGTCCCTTCAATCCACTCGCGCCAGATCCACGGGTACTTTTCCTCGTCAGCCACCAACCCTTTGCGCACCGGATTCGCGCAAAGATACGCGACCTTCTCCTCCATCTTCTCATCCGTACGCAGTACGCGATCGAACGACTCCGGTTGCCAGACAGAACCTCGTCGCTTGAGCAGTCGATTGACCGTGTGCGCCGACGCCCCCTTGATCCCGTTCAGCAGTTCCGCCAACCCGTACGGTTGACCCTGACCATCTTCGAGAGGAGTACACACCATGTGAACGTGGTCGGGCATCACAACGACGCCGTGTACGAACAGCTTCTTCCCGTGATCGTGCAGGCAGTGCTCCAGCACCGCACCACGCACCGGCTCCGGCAGAATCCAACGGTTTGCTGTACAAAACGTGATGAATACTGGCCGGCCGTTGGGGTGAATGTGGGGGAGGTTACGGCAATACCTGAGTCTTGCCGGCTTGGCTGAGTGCTCAACCGAGGACGGTTGAGCAAAATTCTCAGCCGAGGGCGGCTGAGCTACACGCTGCGACAACGCCGCTACCTCCAGCGCGTTCAGCGCCCGACGAGCGTCGCCGTCCGCCCGTTCGGCGAAGAAGCGCAGCGCATCGTTATCACACGTTACATTGAGCTTACCCAATCCGCGCTCTGTATCCGCCAGCGCTCGACGCAGCAGCACCTCGATCTCCTCCGGCGTGAGCGGCTTGAACTCAAAGATCTGGCTGCGCGAAATCAGCGGGCTATTGACCGTGAAGAACGGGTTCTCCGTCGTCGCGCCGATCAGGATCAGCACGCCCTCTTCGACATCCTTGAGCAGCACATCCTGCTGGGCGCGATTGAAACGGTGAATCTCGTCGAGGAACAAGACCGTGCGCTGACCGCCGAGCAGCCGCTCGCGCGCCGCATCGATCACCTGCCGCACATCCTTGACGCCGGCTTCGGCCGCGTGCAACTGCACAAACTCCGCCTGCGTGTGCCCCGCGATGAGCCGCGCCAGCGTCGTCTTGCCACAGCCGGGCGGCCCGTACAGGATTGCGCTGGTCAGCCGGTCCGCCTCCAACATCCGGCGTAGCTGCCGGCCGGAACCGGCGAAGTGCTCCTGCCCGACGAATTCATCAAGTGTGCGGGGACGCAGGCGCACTGCTAGGGGATGCACCGCCTGCAGCGCCGCTTCGCGTTGTTCGGCGAAGAGATCCATCTACTCCGGAGTATACGCCGCGCGGCCCCAAGCGTCTGCCGAGCACAGCACTCGGAATCAGTATGCAGTGCCAGTGCTCGCCTGCATCTCGGCCATATCCGCTAGATCGAAATCCAGGTCGCTGTCCCAGTCACGAATCACGAGCGGGGAGCCGCACGCAGTCGCGGTGTCCGGGCCGTCCAGGCAACTCTCGAGCGCGACGTAGTCGGCACCATCGACGTCACCGTCCACGTCGTCGTCGAACATTCCCTGCCCGATCTGCACGCCGAAGGCGAAGCTGCCGCCGCCGAAGACCTCGATCTGCTCGGTCAGCGCCAACTCACGGTTCTCGTAGCCGGCGTCAGCGGGGCTGGCGTTGAGACTGGCCGTGCCGAAATGTACGCGCACGAGGCCGCCTTGCGTGTTAGCAACTTCGTAGTAGTCACCGGTCTGACTCGTGGTCAGGTTGTCGCGACCGTGCAGCACCAGGTCATACACGTTCGGCGACGCGCCCACGCGGACGTAATGGTCACTACCCGTGGTATTCGTGTACGCGGCCTTCAACGACGCACCGCCGTCCGGTAACGTGATGCGCTTGACGATCTTGCTGTCGGGCGAAGTAAATTCCAGATAATCGTCGCCGAGTGATACACTGTACTCCGCATCGACGTAGCTCGTGCTCATATCCTTGAACGTGCTGCAGCGATTGGCCGCCGTGCCGGTGCGCTCCTCTTCACCTGGCTCAGAGGGGTTCGCCACCGGCGAGCCGAGGACCTGCCACGCATCGTTCCCGACATCGTCGACTGCGAAGCCGTGTACGAGCCGACCGCCCCAGCGCTCGAAGACGGCGAATGCGCGGTTGTTGTAGATCACGTACTCGTCCTGCCCGTCCTGGTCGAGGTCAAGCGCGGCGACCTGCGTCACCGGTCCAATCGATCCCGCATGAACATCCTCCGCCCAGCTTGCCGCCTCCGTCAGAAAGCCCACGCTGCGTACGTGATTCTGTAGCCGCAGGGCCCAGGTGTTCACGCCGTCCCAGGTCGGATCGGGCACCGGCCAGGGGTTGCCGAAGTTCGTGCCCTGGTAGTGATGCGTGGCGCCATAGTCCTCTTCGTGCCAGGCCGTTTCGTAGATCAACGTGACATAGGCCAGTTCCGCAAGCGTCCGTAATGCACCGGCGGGTGCTGCGTCGATGAGATCCCACGCGTCGCGCATCAGCGTACCGGGCGAGTTCAGATCGCCGTGCTTCTTGCCGCTGGGCAGGAAGACCGAACCGGAAGCAAGGTCTTTGGAGTTTGCCGAGGCATCATCCCACGGCTCGCTGCCCGGAAAGCGCTGGTGATAATCACCCTGCGCACCGGTCAACACCGGCACAAGCTCGAAAAAATCCTGCTCATTCCCCGTGAAGCCGGCATTTTCGTTGTAGTACCAGTAGTGGTAGCTGTCTTCGGCGGCGTGCTTGAGCCACTCGTACGTCTGAATGCTCAGATTGTAGAGATAGCCGTGATCGATTACCCAGCTCGCGTCATACTCGGGATTCCCGGGATTGACAGCGCGGTCTAGTACATCCTTCAGGTTGACCATCTCAATCCACGGGTGATTTGCAGCCCAACGGATCGTCTGCTGATACTGCCACTGATTGTTGTTCTCAATTGAGATGCCCTGCGCCGGATCGAAGCTCTTGCCGGCCAACGCCTCCCAATCGTCGAAGATCAACGTGAGCTGCGCCTGGTCCGCCTGCGACGCCTTGTCCACGAGTGTGAAGCGCGTATCTAGTGCCATGCCACCGTCGTGCGGGCCGAACTTGGCCTGGTCCTCGCGGTCATTGATCACGAAGCAGTAGACACCGTTGATCAGGTGGATCTTGTGATGCCGCGGTGCGTCGAACCCACCGTTGGCTCCGCTCCACGCGTCGCCGGGATAGAACCACCAGTGCAGGTGCGTTACCTCGTCGATGTACGTCGCCTCATAGCCGCTGCTCTCGATGTCCGCGAACGTGTGCCCGTCCAGCGGCGTCAATCCGGTCGAATCCGATCGAATCACCCGCTCGGGCGTGTGCATGACACGCATGTCGCCGACGGTCGTGCCATAGAGATCGTCGACCAATTCGTTGAACAGCTCGATACTGCGGGCGTTCACGTCCCCCTCGAAGTACGGCATGATATGCTCGGCGAACACGCCGCCGATCAGCGAACCGGGCTGGCCGTCGTTCTGATCGTTGTTGATGAAACCGCCGACCCAGTTGAGAAAGCCGGGGCCGTCCGTCAGCGGATTGTCCGTCGGCGAAGCATGCGACCACAGGCAGCTCACGATCAATGAGCCGCTCATGTGGACGTTCAGCGGGACGTTGAAGATCTCGTGCGTTTGCAGCGTCCGGATGAAGCCCGTCTTGTTGGTCGTCGGCGGGTCGTAGATATGCACGCGGAGATCGTCGGACTGGTTGATCGACTGGTTGCCGTGCGCGATCGTCGCGTACTTGGCCCGGCCACTCTGGGCGTTCGAGGCAATCGCTCCGTGAATCACGCCATCGTCGAAGCCGCGGCCATCGTCAAAGAAACAGTCCGTCGCATCGCTCACATTCCCGTCGCCGATCTCGCCGGCGCCGAAGTTGCTCCCGTCCTTGGTGGTCATGACGGTGAAGTACATCGTGCTGAAGCCGTCCCAACCCTGGTTCAGCAGCGTCTGCTTCGTGATGCCGAACTCGACTGCATCGATCTGGCTGTGGTAGTACGCGCCGATGAATCCACCGATCGAGTTCCAGTTCTGGTCGATGACGCCGTAGTTGGCCGTGTCGTACAGCTTGATGCAGACCTCCCACGCGTACTCGACCTGCACGTCGGTGAAGTCCGGCATCCAGACCTGGCCGCCGAAGGCACAGTCGATCGCGACATAGATGTCGAGGTTGCCGTTCTCGGCATTGAGCGCGAGGTCATAGAGATCAGCACGGAAGTAGACGTAGTCGCCCTCCACGCGTGAGTAGAAGGCGATCAGGTCGCGCGAGTCGTCGTAACCGTCGTTGAAGTTGTACCGCCCGCCGACGAACGCCCCCGCCCCGTCCATCGCCCGGCAATCCGCCGCCGTCCAGTCCTGGAACTCCTCGTAATACGTGTTCCCGGCGACATCGGTGCCGATCCACGGCCCCGCGCCGATGGTGATCTGCGCCAAAGCGGGCGCACCTGCCGGAATCGTTAGCGTCAATGCAAGTAGGATGGTGCGCGCGTGCATCTGTCGCCTCCTGGAATATGACCTGCGCCCGGCCGTTCCGCCGGGACACCTCTTCCGCTGCCTCGGTCTTCAAACCGGTTCAGTCCTGATAGTAGCACACCAGCATGGGTGAACTCAACAATGCGCACGCCACCGACATTAACGGAAGTGTCCGCTGCCCCTCCGGCTGACAGCTGATAGCTGATGGCTTAAGGCTTACGGCTTACAGTCTCTCATCAATCGCAGCCGATCGCGTGAGCCGCAGTGCTCGGCGACCGCGGATCTGACCAGGCACGCCGGCGTACTTGTTCCGCCCCTGGATCTGGAGAATCATCTCTTCGTGCTGCTCTTTGTCGAGTTGAACGATGTCGCCAGGGCGCAACTCGCGCAGCTCGTTGACCTTCAGCCTGGCACGGCCGAGGAACGCGGTCAGATTGACGGCCGAGTTGGTCAGGTTGCGGTGGATGCGTTTCTTCTCGACGTCGCTGATGCCCTTGGGCCGATAACCAAACCACGACTGGGTTGTCAGCTTCGACAGCACCGACTCGATCGTGTTGAACGGAATGCAGATGCTCATCGTGCCCGCGGACTGACCCATCTTGATCTCGAAGGTGATGAACACCACCACCTCGGTGGGCGCAACGATGTGGACGAGCTGCGGATTACTCTCGGTCTCCAGCACCTCGAACTTGGCGTCGACCATGTTGCGCCACACGTCGGAAAGGTGCTCGAGCGCTCGATCCACGAGCCGGTGCATCAGCCGCCACTCGATCGCCGTCAGCGGCCGCTGCGGGATGAACAGGTTAGCGTTGCTGCCGCCCAGCAGCCGGTCGATGATCGGGTAGACGATCAGCGGGCTGAGTTCGAGGCACATCCGCCCTTCGAGCGGGGGCGCGCTCATGGTGACGAAACAGGTCGGGTTCGGAAGCGAGTGGATGAATTCGCTGTAGGTAAGCTGCTCCACGCCGACGACGCGGACCTCGATGATGGTACGCAGAAAACCGGACAGCGTAGCGCCAAAATTGCGGGCAAAGCCGTCGTGGATCGAGCCGATCGCGCGAATGTGATCTTTGCTGACACGCTCCGGCCGCTTGAAGTCGTACGCCGCAATGACGCCGACCTCATCCCCCCGCGTACCGCCAGCGGTCGGTACCGAGCCGGCTTCCTCGGTCGCGACGGCCGTGCCGCCACCGTCTTCCTGGGTCTGCACAGACGCCAGCAAAGCGTCGATTTCGCTTTGATCGAGAACGTCGCCCACGGATCTCACCACAGCGGCGGGTCGGAGCGGACATACCGCATCCGCCGACCAGGCCGCCCGCACAGCGCGGACTATCCGGAGGTACTATCGGAAGCGCGACCGGGGGGTGTTGAGGGGTGGCAAGTCGCACGGCGCGTACCTGCAACAACGGACGTGTTGCCGAGACCGTGGTGCATCGTGCGCGGTAACGGAGTCCTCTGCAGAACAGGTCCGCGCGGTCCTCCGCTTGACGAAACCACGTTGCGGTGGATATTCTGTCAAATCTGCGGAATGGGCGTCCGCCGCCTGTCGTGGTCCAATGGTGGGCCCGCTGGATAGTTCACTGAAGAAGCCTCGGGGGTCGCCCGGGAGGCTGTTCGATCTCTCTCGTCAGGGAGAGGAGGTACACACTTGTCATCCACGTTGGTGAAAGAGCTGCTGGATGCCGGCATCCACTTCGGCCACCGGTGCAGCCGCTGGAATCCCAAGATGGCCCCCTACATCTACGGGGCCCGGAACAAGATCCACATCGTCGACATCCGCGAGACGCTGCGCGGCCTGCTCAAGGCCCGCAAGTTCGTCACGCGCGTCGTCGAAAAAGGCGGCGACGTGCTGTTCGTCGGCACCAAGCGCCAGGCCCGCGAGATCATTCAGCGCCACGCCGACCGTTGCGGCATGCACTACGTCACCGAACGCTGGCTCGGCGGCACGCTGACCAACTTCCGCACGATCCGCTCGCGGCTCCAGCGGCTCGAAGAGCTCGAAGCCCTGGTCGAGAGTCCCAAGTGGGACACCGACTATTCGAAGAAGATGAAGTCCATGCTCACGCGCGAGCTGAGCAAGATCCGCCGCAACCTCAACGGCATCCGCAAGATGAACCGGCTGCCCGGGGCCCTGGTGGTAATCGACGTCCGCAAGGAACACAACGGGCTCCGCGAGGCCGCGTCGCTCAAGATTCCGCGCGTGTGTCTGACCGACACCGATAGTGATCCGGATACAGCCGACATCGTGATTCCCGGTAACGACGACGCAATGCGCGCGATCGAATTGGTCGCACGCGAGCTGGCCGACGCCGTCGAAGAAGGCCGCAAGGCCCGTCCGGCACCGGCCGAACGTGCCGAACGCGAGACTGCTGCAGCAGGACCGCGGCGGCGACCCCGCCGGCCCGCGGCCGAAGCACCGGCACCGGCCGAAACAGTGGCCGTGGCAGCGCCCCCACCGGCGGCGCCCGCTCCGGAAGCTCCGGCACCGACCGCACCGGCTCCCGAAGCACCGGCTGAACCGCAAGCCCCGGCCCCCGACGCCGGCCCTGAAAACACGCTGGCGTAGCGACGTCAAAGAGGGACGCGCTGAAGAATCACGAAGACCTTTCGGTCCGACACGCGGAGGCGCGCCGCGGTCGGACCGCTGACCGGAAAGCAACCGGAGGATACCAACCATGGGAATCTCGGCCGCGGACGTTAAGGCCCTGCGAGAGAAAACCGGCCTGCCAATGATGGAGTGCAAGAAGGCCCTCACCGAGTGCAACGGCGACGAGGCCGCGGCGATCGAAGTGCTGCGCAAGAAAGGCATGGCCCAGATCGGCAAACGTGCCGGCAAGGCCACGTCCGAAGGCCGCGTCGTCTGCGAGATCGATCCGGGCTCCGGCCGCGGCGTGATCGTCGAAGTGCTCTGTGAAACCGAACCGGTGTCGAACACCGAGGACTTCCAGAAGCTCGTCGCGTCCGCGCAGCAGGCCGCGCTGGCCGTCAGTGATCCGACACCGGAAAGTCTGCTTGCTCAGCCGACCGCGCACGACCCGGCCGTCACGATCGACACGTTCCTGCAAGACGTCGTCAACCGCATTCGCGAGAACATCAAGCTCGGGCGCGTGGCAACGTGCGCTGGCAACGTCGGCCGCTACCTGCACCACGACGGCAAGAAAGGTGTCCTGGTGGAATTCAGCGGCGACTGTCCGGACGAGTTGAAAGCTGACGTGTGCATGCACATCGTCGCGATGCGGCCGCCGTACGCCCGGCGAGAGGAAGTACCCGCCGAGGACGTTGAGCGCGAACGTGAGCTGGCGACGGAGTCGGTCAAGGGCAAGCCTGAGCAGATCATTGAGAAGATCGTGACTGGCAAGATCAACAAGTGGTACAGCGAGATCGTACTGCTCGAGCAGCCGTTCGTGAAAGACGACAAGAAGTCGGTCGGCCAGGCCCTGCGTGAGGTATCGCCGGAGCTGACGATCAACAAGGTCTACCGCTTCGAGATCGGCGAGGGCTAAACCGCGCTGATACTCAGTCAATCGCATTCAATGGGCGTGCCGGATCTGATGATCCTGCACGTCCGCTTTCTTTGCTGCCGGGAGTAGCTACCGCCCGAGTCATTCTGAGCACAGCGAAGAATCTAGCCACGTCCCAGGAGCGCCGTGTGATTGGCGCAGATTCCTCCACGCGACGCTCGTCGGAATAACGGTTGCCCGGCGCAGTTTGTGCGCCGCAGACCCAACCCGCTGTCCAAACTCTTACCTTCTGTAACCCGTTCCACCGATAACACGCGCGTGGACGCCTGCCGTATGTCCGCACATGTGCCACGGATGGCACGGGTCTTGACGTGCGAGGGCGCGCGGCCCGGTGCTGCGCCGCCAGCCGGTTCGATGCAACGGGCACGGACGCCTCGAGCAGCGAACAGGTCCCTCGCCGACAAGACCCTTATTGACTACTGCCCCCGCGGAGTGGCCCTGGTCGCCGCGCTGTGCTGGACAGACCAGGCGCTTCCGGGTACGTACGTACGCGCGGCAGCGTTGGGGCCCGGCTGACCAGGCGCCCGCCGAGCGGCCGCGGCGAATTATGCGACGACCCGAGCTGCGCATTCCGGATCCCGAACTCGTCACCGACCAGACCACGCTGGAAGCCCATTGCAAGGCGTGGCGTGCGGCCGGCACATTCGCGTTCGACACCGAGTTTATCCGCGACGACACCTACGATGCCACGCTGTGCCTGATCCAGGTTCACGGCGAAGATGGCGTCGTCCTTATTGATCCGGTGGACGGCATCGACGCGTCGCCCTTCTGGGAACTCGTCGCCGACCCGTCCATCGTGACAATCGTCCACGCCGGTAAGGAAGACTTTGAAGTCTGTCTCCGCTCAACCGGGCTCATTCCTCGCAACATCTTCGACGTGCAGATCGCTGCCGGGTTCGTCGGCCACGGATACCCGCTGAGCCTGGTCCACTTGGTCGAGCTGCTCATGCGCCGGCGAATCGCCAAGGGACAGACGCTGACCGACTGGCTGCGACGGCCGCTGACGGAAGCACAGATCCGCTATGCCACGGAAGACGTGCTCTATCTGCCGGATGTGTACCGCAAGCTCAGCGCGCAAATCGCGAAGGCCAAGCGCACTGCCTGGCTGACGGAGGAGTTGCGCTGCTTCGAGGAAGAGTCGTTCTATCGCGTGCCGACCGAGGACCGGGCCCTGCGCCTCAAGGGCAGCCGGCGCCTAGATGGACTCGGACTCCTTGTGCTCGAACGACTGGTGGAATGGCGGGAGGCGTGGGCGCGAACCAAGAACCGGCCGATTCGCGCGATGATGCGAGACGACGTGCTGGTGGAGATCGCCCGTCGTCGCCCGAAGAAGCAGAGCGACCTCGAAGTGATGCGCGGCTTCCCGCAGGCGCGCAACCGCAAGGTCACGCGCGAGCTGCTCGCAATCATCGAAGAAGTCTCCGAAACGCCGAAAAACGAGTGGCCGAAGCCGCGCGAACGGCATGAAGACTCGCCCATGACCAAGATCATGCTCGATCTGCTGTCGGCCGTGACGCAGGCCATCTGCTTTGAGGAACGCCTCAGTCGCAACCTGCTCGGCAGCACGCAGCGGCTGCGCGATCTGCTCGAATACCACGCCGGACGCGGCGAGAAGAAACCCGAGCTGCTCACCGGTTGGCGCGGCAAATTCATTGGCAAGCGTCTGGTCGAAATCCTCGAAGGTCGCAGCGAGATCCACGTCTCCGGATGGCCCGACGAATTAAAGCTCGACATCATCTCCGGCGGGCGCCGCTCCAAACGCGCGGCGAGTAGCTGAAGACGCTGTGGTCCTCGAAAGCGGGGGATGCTGCCAGACCTATCGCGGCGCCGGTGCCAGCTCCGGCGGCTCCTGCGTGTCGCGCACCTCGCCACCGACCATCGCCTCGATCGTGTTCATGATCTGGCGCTGGCGCTCATAGCTGTACTTCGGGCCGCGGCGGGCGATCGGGTCGAGGCCACCGAAGAAGTTCAGTGTCATCAACCCGTCGTACGGATCATTCCGGCCAAAGAACAGGTAGGCATGATCCCAGAACTCACGCCGATCGTGCAGATCGCGCAGATCTTCGCGGATGCTGGCGTTCCAGTGCGGATCAAAGTCCGGCGGCACGTATGTCAGGTCGCGAATGTCGTAGATCGCCACGTACCACTCCTGCCCGTCCTTGCCGATCCGGCTCTCGGAACGGGCGATCTGTCCGCCGGCCCATTTCTTCCGTCGCTCAACGCGCTCCCACCAGTCATTCGGGTAAGACATGACGCCACTGGGTATCACGCGGGCTTCGTCCGCCGCGAGCAGGGCGCGAATCTCGTCGGTTTTGATCGCCTCGCGCAACCCAGCCTCGTACTGCACACTTTGCTCCGCCTCGGCGCGCAATGCCCCAGCGTCGACCAGCGCGCGGCCGGGCCGATACTGAAACTCGTCCGCCGCTTGTTGACGCATCGTCCGGTCGCGCAACGCGCGCACGTCGCCGCTGGTGTCGATCTCGCGCCGGGGCGCCCCGTCGTAGCGCTGCCCGATGCGCGCCGCAGCCTGCGTGGCGCGGTCCATCTCCGCATCACCAGGGGCGAACGGCGTAGTTTCCACGGCATCGCGCTCGAGCTGGTCGATCTTCACACCTTCGCGAGACGCGCGCAACAGCAGCCCGTCGGCCTGCAGCGCGAGCTCCTCGACGCCGATTTCCGGCGGAAGCTGCCGCAGCAACGCGTGTACGTGCAGTGCCTTCACCGCCGCCTGCTCGTACTCCTTCGCGGCGAACGCTTTGCGTGCCAGCACGAGTTGGAGCTTTGCCAGCGCGACGTTGGCCTCGGCCCGCGCGGACTGTTCTTCCGTCATGGGCGGAACCGCGCCGCGCTCGGCACCAGTCGGGGCGATTGGGCGCCCTGTCTGAAGCGCGGCCTGCTCGATTAGCGCACGATCATCCTGAGCCTGAACAATGCCAGCCGCAAACGCGGCCGCGATGAGAATCATGCTGCGCCGGATCATTGGGTGTGCTCCTTGTACCAACGGCGCCACGCTTCGTGCTCGAACCCGAAGTTCTGCCCGGTCAGCTTCTTCAGCGCTTCGAGCACTTCGGTGCGATACACCGTCACCTGGCGATACTGCCACTCGTTTTCGACCTGGTCGGCAATCCGCCACAGGCCAACCTGTGGCGTGTGGGCAACACGCAGATCGCTGCCGCCCAGGCTGACAATCGTCTGCCCGTTGAACAACCTTGGGAGTCGACGAACGTACTGCTTCACCGGCACTTCTACCCAACGATTGCGCCGGGCCGTCAGCCGGTCGATCAGGTCGGGCACCGCTTCGGCGGCGCCGAGTTCGCCCAACGCGATTGCACTGCGGCGGAGAATCAGATCGTTACCGTTACGAACACCTTCGCGGTAGTTGGGAATCACGCGCGGATCTTCACGGCGGCGCAGCTCGGCGAGCGCGCCGTGTCGAACCGCTTCGTTCGGGTCGAGCAACGCCAACAGGGCGAGGTTCATGGTGGACTCGTCCTGCGGAAATCCGCGCAGAACCTCGACCAGTAACTGTCGGCAGGCCACTGAGCCCTCGCTCAGCACCTTCGTCAGCGGGAGGATGGCTAGCGGATCGCGAATCTCGCGGATCTTCCGCTGCCCGTCGCGGACCAAACGTTCCAGCGATGCGTCGAGCAACGAGCTCTTGATCGCCCGAATTCGCCGATACCACTGGGCCTGAATCGCGCGTGCAAGCTTCTCCGGATCCTCCGCTTCCGCCGCCGCCGCGGCCTTCTCTTCCCGCTGCGTGACCTTGCGGCCATCCACCCACAATTCACCGACCCGCACATATCCCAACGCCAGCCGCGCCGGTTCACAATTCGGATCGAGCTCGATCGCGCGTCGCAGATGCTGGCGGCGTTGCCCCCGCAGACCCTGTTCCGCGCACCACTCGGCCAGTTGCACCTGCGCCTCGGGCGTGCCTGCCGTCTGATCGCGCAGCCGCTCGTACTCATCAAGTGGCGTCTCGGCCTCCTCGATGCGCTCCACGGAAGACGCCGGCACGGTGACGATGCCCACCGTGGTCCGAATCCGGTAGTTGCCGTCGATCTCCTGTTCGAGCGTGCCCTCCAGGCGCCCGCCGCCCTCGAGGTGGAAGATGTCCCCGAGCATGGCCGGAGCAACGCAGATCAGCAGCAAGACCGCGAGAAGTGCCCCTAGCCTCCCGGAGACGGCGTTAAGCCCGGTTTCCTCTGCAGGACGCATGCGCACCTCAACTCCGCGGCCGCACCTGCCACCATTATAGGTTGGACGGCAATCCCCCGGACAGGTTCCCGAAAACGCGGAAAACCAAAGAAACCAATCGTTACGTGGTCTCTCTTGCCGGTTCCGCTTTCGTCACGCGGGCCACAGCGTGATTCGCGATCACACCCACGATGATCACCACGATCACCGTCACCACGATGCTGGCGATCCACATCCAGGGCTGTTTCGTACCGCTGACGGTCAGTTCCTGCAGGTTTGCCGCGATCCAGACCGCCGCCGCCGTGCGGGGTGCCATACCCACCAGTGTGCCGATGAAATACGCCGACAGCGGCACGCGGGTGGCCGCCATCACCAGATTCGTGATCGCGAACGGCGAATTGAGCGGGACGCGCACCAGTGCAATGATAAGCAGTGTCCGCCAGAAGCCGCTATGCAGCAGGGCTTCGTAGACCGCCCGCCACTTCGGTTTCTCGTTGATGATTCCGACCACGCGGTCGCCCGTGGCCCGGCGCGCGATGAAGTAGCCGATCAGTGAGCCGCCCACGAACCCAGCCAGCGCCGCGGGGAACCCGACCGCGAATTTGAAGGCCCAACCGCCGAGAATGGCCTGGGCGTAGGTCGGCAGAATGGCAAGCCCCGCGAGCACAGCGAAGCCGACCACGTACAACGCGACGCCGGCTTCCTGGTGTGAGCGCAGCCAGGGCCCGACGATGGTGAGCGTCCCGAGCAGCGCAAAGCCCCCGATCGCCGGCAGCGTCGCGGCGATGATCGCCAGCGGCCCCGCCGGTCCGAGACGGCGCAGCAGCGCCATCGCGTCATCACGCGCCGGAGCCGCGGGCACTTCTTCAGCGTTCCCAGAACCGTCGGGCACGACGTTCCTCACCAATCCGCTAAACGTTTCGGGGTCATACAGGTCGGGGGATTGTAGGCGAGATTGGCGGGTCGTGGGGAATCCCCCGCTGTGCCACTACTCTTGAGCAGTGGTAATTCCCGCGCTGCGCCCTTTCCGCTATGCCACTGCCCAAGTAGCAGTGGCACAGGTGACGCTTCCCCCAGATCGCTAGTGCAGCACCTTGCTGCCGTCGGCCATCGTGAGCTCGACGTTGCGCATCCACATGCGGCGGCGCCACCAGTCCTCGTTCTCGCGATACCAGGCGAGCGTGCGTTCGAGGCCGGTCTCGATGTCGGTACGGGCTCGCCAGCCGAGCAGGCGAGCCGCCTTCTCAGTCGAGCTGATATGCCGCTGCACCTGGCCGGGCCGGTCTGGCACGGTCTGCATGAGCGATTCGTCGTGACTGGTCAGTTCCAGGATCGTCTGTGCGATCTGGGCCACGCTCACCGCCGACCCGGTGCCGAGGTTGATCACCTGCCCGAGCACGTCATCCAGCGGCGCTTCCAGAACCGCCAGCAGCGCGGCACACGTATCACGCACGTAGACCCAGTCCCGCGCAGCGGAGCCGTCGCCGTGAATCGTCAGCGGCTCGTCCTCCAGCGCCGCCGTGATGAACCGCGGCACACACTTTTCGAGGTGCTGGTGCGGGCCGTACTGGTTGAACGGCCGGATGATTACCGCGGGAATGTCGTACGTCTTCCAGTACGAATACACCAGCCGATCAGCCCCGCACTTGGCAGATGCGTACGGCGTCAGCGGGTTCAGCGGATGATTCTCGTCCATCACCGGCGCCAAGGCAGTGCCATACACCTCCGACGTGGAAATATGCACGAACCGGCGGATGCGTCGACGGTGCTTGAGCACCTGATTCGCGATGACCTGCGTGCCCATCACGTCGGTCTGGAAGAAGACAGCGTTGTCGAAGATGCTGCGGGCGACGTGTGACTCGGCCGCGAAGTGAATCACGGTGTCCACCTGCTGCATGACGCGGTCGACCAGATCCGCGTTGCACACATTGCCGTACCAGAAGTGGAAGTCCGGGTAGTCCATGATCCGCGGTGAGAGATTGTCCGGATCGCCGGCGTAGGTCAGCGCGTCGAGCACGTGAATCTCGACGCCGGGCCGACACTTCCGCAGGTAGTCGACGAAGTTGGACCCGATAAAACCCGCCCCGCCGGTAATCAGAATCGACTGCACGGCACACCTCGTCCTTGAGACCCGGGCCGTCCCGCATCGAGCGCGCGGCCTACGCGTCGGCGACGTACGACGCCACATTGCGTCCATCGACGTGGCCCGTGCGCGGCCGTGAGTTGGCGAGCCACTATTGCGCTGCTGCGTCGCCACCTGCCGCTCGGATCGCGGCGACCGCCGATGAGATGATCTGTGTCTCCACAGGCCCCGTTCCCCTGCGCCGAAGGTGCCCCATGCAGTCCGCCACCCAGAACGCCGCCAATGCTGCCACGCCGGCCGAGCGACTCAACGTGCTGACCCGGCAGGCTGAACAAGGTCAGCCAATCGATCAGAACGAGCTGCACGCGCTGGTACACAGCAGCGATCGCGGCACGCGCGGCGCTGCCAAGCGGTTCGCGGCGCACCTGCTGCTCCGGCAGGCTCAGCACGACTCCGCCCGGCTGCTGCGGGAGGCCTGCGACGACCTGGAGTTCAGACACCCACGCGTACTCATCGAGGCCGTCGAGAGTGCGGCGAAAGTCGGCAACACCGGCCTGGCGTTCGATCTGTGGTTGAGCGCCGCCGAACACGCAGGACGTCGCGACGAGTTCCTGCCGGCGTTGCTCTATGCGATGGGGGCAGCGACCTGGGACTTCCAGCACGGCGCCCGCCGGCTTGGCACACCGGCCGATATTCGCCGCATGGTCGACTGCTACGCGCTGGTCGCACCGCGCGCGGCCCGGCAGATCGGCATCCGCCCCGCCGTCCGTAAACAGCGTCGCTCACGCGCGGACGGCCGTTTGCGTCTGGCGCACGTCACCGCGCAACTGGTCGACGGCGATCACTCGACCTCGCGCGTCATGAACACCGCCCTGACGCACATGGATCAGGCGCAGTTCGAGACGTACCTCGTCGTGACCGAGTCGCTCGCCCAGATGCAGGAGCACGTCGTGCAGCCGTTCCACGCGGGCTACTCCACCGAGCGCGGTCCGCGACGGATTCAGTACATTCAGCAGAAGCTCGGCATTCCGGTCATCATGCCGCGCAATCGCCGCAACTTGCTCGCCGCCGCCGCCGACCTGCACCAGCAATTGGCAGAGCTCGATATCGACGTCGCCTGGTTCCACGGCTCGCTCGCGACGCCAGTGGATTGGATGCTGTGCGCCTGGCAGTGTGCGCCGTGGCAGGTGGACTATGGCATGGGCATTCCGCTGCACTGTCCGCAGGTCGATTACCAGTTCTTCGAGTACGCCGAGTCTATGGAGGAGCTCGCGTTCCTCTGTCGCGAACGCGGAATTCCGTACGGCACTTCGCCGTTCGGCGGCGTGGATATGTCGCACCTCGACCAGCTCGAGCCGTACGCGCGTGCGCAACTGAACGTCCCCGAGAACCACGTCATCCTGGGCACGATTGGAAACCACCTCGGCAAGCGCATGAGCCCGCGCTTCTGCCAGACGGTCGCGTCCGTCCTGCGGGCGTGCCCGAACAGCACCTACATCGTGGTCGGCCCGGGTTCGTTCGAGCCGCAGGTGCAGGCGTTCGGCCAGGACCTCTGCGGCGGCCCGCGTCCGCGCGTCCGCTTCGCCGGATCGACGCGCGAGGCAGGACGTTGGACGAAGACGTTCGATGTTTATCTCAACGAGTATCCCGCAGGCGGTGGCATCGCCGTGTGCGAAGCGGCGGCCGCGTCGAAGCCCGTCGTCGGCATGATGGTGGACAACACCAGCTTGGCGGCAGCCGGGCACAAGTACCTGGGCGAGCACGCCGTGAATCCCGCGACCGACGAAGCCTACGCCGCGCGCCTGAGGGAGCTGATCACTGACGACGACGCCCGCGAGCAGCTCGGCCGGCAACTGCGCGAGCGTTATGAAACAGATCACAACGGCCGAAAATGGGTCCACGACGTGAGCGAGCGCATCCTCCAGATCGTTGCAGACGCCTGAGTCTGCCGTTCGGAGAACGAGTATTCCCGGACCGACATTTCTTTTTGCGAGCAGGCCGACCACTCGCTATCCTCAAATACGGTCCGACCGAGGTGTGTTGGGTTGACGTGGTCCAGAATGCGCTGGGTTTGAGGAGTCGCTCCCCATGGCTGAAGCACCGAATCCCGGTTCGTCCCTTGACGAGCGCGCCCGCGAAGTGATCGACGCCCTGCGGCCCTACATACAGGCGGACGGGGGCGACATCGAATTCCTCGGTCTCACCGACGACAAGATCGCGCAGGTGCGCTTGAAGGGCGCCTGCCGCGGATGCCCGCACGCCGCCATGACGCTGCAGGCCGGGGTGGAGCGCAATCTCCGCGAGCAGATCCCCGAAATCACCGGCGTCGTAAACGTCCCCTGATCCGTAACACCGCCACACCCGATTGTTGAATACCGCGAAGCCACGTACCCCGCGCTGGCGGGTATAACTGCGCGCGGCTATTCTTCCCCGATTATCCATCGACTGACCCCGTAGCCGGAGCCCTGCTATCGACGCCGTGCCGTACAGCACTGCCCAACCTTCATCACGCCCGCGTGGCGCGGTGCTCGCGATCGGCTTCGGAACGACCGTCGCGATGTGGACTGTCGGCTACTTCTGCCGCCTTTTCGGCGACGCCGTCCCCGCCCCACTGCTCTTCGCGCTGTTGATCGCGTGTCAACTCGTCGGTGGCATTATCGCGGGACGCTACGCCGCGGACGGTCTGCGCACCGCGGCGCTGGCCGGGCTGATCACCGGTCTGCTCAACCTGCTCATCGTCGGCAGCATGATCAGCGGCGACACACCGAACGAGATCAAGTCCGGCGCGCTGCTGTGGGTACCAGGCACGCTGCTGGTCGGCGTGGTACTCGGCGTGCTCGGCGCGTCATTCGGTCGCACGATCCGCGGCGACGACACGCATGAGCTTGATTGGCCCGGCCTGTTCCCCGCAATCGCGAGCGTCGCGACATTCGTTCTGCTCGGTGCGGGCGGCTTGGTCACCGGCTTCGACGAGGGCTTGGCCGTCGTCGACTGGCCCAACACCGAAGGCTACAACATGTTCCTCTACCCGCTGGCCCGCATGACCGGCGGCGTATATCTGGAGCATGCCCACCGCCTGCTGGGCTCACTCGTCGGATTGACCACGCTTGTGCTGGCGTTTCACGTCCAGTTCACCGACCGCAACAACCTGCTTCGCACGGTGACTTGGTTCGTCCTCGGCATGGTCATTGTCCAGGGTATTCTCGGCGGCCTGCGCGTCACCGGTCGCTTTACCTTTAGCACCGAGCTGGAGCACACGGCACCCAGCATCGTGCTCGCGATCATTCACGGCGTCTTCGGACAGGTGGTGTTCGGCGGGTTGATTGTGGTCGCAGTATTGCGCTCGCGTGCCTGGAAGCAGGCCATGACGCACCTGCCCGCGCCGGCGGTCAGCACCGACCGCGTATTCGGCATCACACTCATCATCGCGCTGATCGTCCAGCTCGTGCTGGGAGCACTGGTACGGCACTTCACCTGGGCACTGCACATGTTCACGGACCGCTACGGCCTGAACGCCAACCCGGCGGAATTGATCGAGTCCGGCCAGTGGGCGCTAACGCTCCACATCACGATGGCGGTCTTTGTCACGCTGCTGTCCGTCGCGGTCGGCGTGCGCGTCTGGGGCCTGTATCGACGCATGCCCGTCTTCCGCCAACTGGGGCTCAGCATGTTGGTCCTGATCGCCGTCCAACTAACGCTGGGGATCGTCGCGCTGATCGTCAGTGGCGACGACTCACTCGATCGCCGGCCCACGGCACTGGACGTCACAATCACCACGCTGCACCAAATTGTCGCGGCCGCTCTATTGGCCTGGGCGATCATGATCGTGCTGTGGACGTACCGGCTACTGGACGATCGAATGGACCCGGCCGCTACGTCAGATGCCGGCGTGACTGCGGCAAGTTGATTCGCTGCTGACCATTTGCGCTGCGTGGGCGTCCCTCGATTGGTTTGGTACGCCTATTGCACCTCCGCAGCAGCGTCCCATGTGATTCCTCCATGGGATCACGCCGGGACACACTTGCAATGCCGCAGGCGCTGCCCACGGCCGCTGGCGATCATGAGTGGCGCCCCGCGTTCGAACAGTGTGTGGCAGATTCCCCAACGGAGTTGCGTGCTATGCCCCAGACCGTCTCAGACGACGCCCTCACAACGGCACCAGCCGTAGATCTGGAACCGCTCTTCGCACCGCAGTCGATCGCTGTGATCGGCGCGTCGCGGACCAGCGGCTCGGTCGGCAACGCGATCATGACCAACCTGGTCATGGGCGGCTACACCGGCGTCGTGTATCCCGTGAACCCCAAGGCCCGCAGCATTCTGGGCAATCGCTGCGTCCCGAACATCAACGCGATCGACGAGCCGATCGACCTTGCCGTCCTGGTTGTGCCGGCGCCGCACATTCACGGCATCGTCGAGGCGTGCGCCGAGCGTGGGACGCACCACTTCGTCGTGATTTCCGCCGGCTTCAAGGAGATCGGTGGCGAGGGTGTCCAGCGCGAAAACGCCTTACGGGACCTGGCGACTGAGCGAGACCTGACAATCGTCGGTCCGAACTGCCTGGGCGTGATCAACGCCGCCTCGACCGTGCGAATGAACGCCACGTTCGCCCGCGACATGCCGACCGCTGGTCCGTTCGGTTTGATATCGCAGAGCGGAGCTTTGTGTACGGCGTTGCTCGATTATGCGAAGGGCGTGGGCATCGGCTTCTCGCGCTTCGTGAGTTTCGGCAACAAGGTCGCGGTGAAGGAGACGGATCTCCTGCTGGCACTTGCCGGCGATCCGAACACCAAGGCGATTCTAATGTATGTGGAGGAGCTCTCGCACGGCCCGGAGTTCATCCAGACCTGCGAGCGCATCACGCACGGGCCGAACGCCAAGCCCATCCTGGCCATCAAGACCGGCCGCACACAGGAAGGTGCTGCCGCCGCGGCGTCGCACACCGGCTCGCTCGCCGGCTCGGATGAAATCTACGACGCGGCCCTGGCCCAAGCCGGCGTGCTGCGTGTCGATTCGGTCAAGGAGCTGTTCGACTGTGCCGAAGTGTTCGTCGATCCCAAACTGCCCGGCGGCTGGCGCACGGGTGTCGTCACCAACGCCGGGGGTCCGGGCATCATGGCCACCGACGCGTGCATTCGCTCGGGGATGTTGCTGCCCCGCTTCCAGGAATACACGCTCAAGTCATTGCGCTACCAGCTTCCCGCGACTGCCAGCGTCAAGAATCCGGTGGACGTGATCGGAGACGCGAAACACGACCGCTATCGCGTAGCCCTGGACGCCGTCTCGGCCGACGAAAACGTCGACCAGCTCATGGTCATCGTCACGCCGCAGACTATGACCGACATGAACGAGATCGCCGACGTGATCTGCGACACCAAGAATTTCTGCGGTAAGCCGATCGTGGGCTGCATGATGGGCCTGGTCGACGTGTCGCAGGGCGTCCGGATTCTCCGCAGCCACGGCGTCCCCAGCTTCAATTTTCCCGAAGACGCGATGCGGGCGATGGCCGCCAAATGCCGCTTCGCTGAGTGGACGCGTCATCCGCTGCTGCCGTACCGCTCTTACGAAGTGGGCCACGCCGCCGTCACGAAGATCTTCGATGAAGAACTCGCCGCCGGTCGCGATCATCTTGTCGAGCTCAAGGCGCTGGAAGTCTTCCGTCACTACGGGTTCCCCATTGTGCCGTACGCATTGGCTACGAGTGCAGATGAAGCCGCCAGTTCCGCCGCCGAGATCGGCTTCCCGGTCGTCATGAAGATCTCGGGGCCGAAGATCCTGCACAAGACTGACGTCGGCGGCGTTCGCTTGAAGCTGCAAACCGAAGACGAAGTGCGCACGGCGTACAACGAGATGATCGCGTCAGTACGCGAGAAAACGGGCGAGGACGTCGAGATCTGGGGCGTGCTGGTCCAGAAAATGCTCCCGCCGGGCAAGGAGATCATCCTCGGCATGTCGCGCGACCCGCGGATGGGGCCGCTGCTGATGTTCGGCCTGGGCGGCATCTACACCGAAGCGCTGAAGGACGTGGCGTTCCGACTCGCACCAATCCGCGAAAACGTCGCAACCGAAATGATCCGCGACATCCGCTCGTACAAGCTGCTCGAAGGCGTGCGCGGCGAGCAGCCGTCGGACGTCGAATCCGTATCGGAATGCCTCCTGCGCTTGTCGCAGCTCGTAACTGAAAACCCGCGCATCAAGGAGCTCGACGTCAATCCCCTGATCGTCTATCCGACCGGCGAAGGCGCCATGGTCGCCGACGCCCGCATCATCCTTACGGAGTAGAGCGCTATGTCCGACAAGTGGCGTGATCTGTGCCCCGACAAGATCGTCAACCCGATCGACGCGGTCCGTCACATCCGCGCCGGCGATCGCGTGTTCATCGGTTCAGCCTGCGGCGAGCCACAGGAACTCGTCCGCGTCATGGCCGAAGCCGGCGACGGGCTAGCCGATACCGAGGTCGTCCACGTGCTGACGCTGGGTGTGGCGCCCTATGCGCACCCGAAGTACGCACAGAATTTCCGTCCCAACGCCTTCTTCATCGGCAACGCTGTGCGCGACGCCGTCAACCAGGCCCGCGCCGACTACACGCCAATTTTTCTGTCGCAGGTGCCCGGCCTGTTCAAATCACACCGCATCCGCATCGATGTGGCGTTGATCTCCGTGAGCCCACCGGACGCGTATGGGAATTGCAGCCTGGGCGTGTCCGTCGATATCACGAAGTCAGCGGTGGAGTCCGCCCGCATCGTCATCGCACAAGTGAATCACCACATGCCGCGCGCACACGGCGATTGCTTCCTGAACGTCAAGGATATCGATTTCATCGTCGAGCACGACGAACCGCTGCTCGAGTGGCCCATCGAGCCCGAGCATGACGAGGTAACCGCACGGATTGCTCAGCACCTCGCGCGACTGATCCCCGACGGTGCCACGCTTCAGCTCGGCATCGGCCGCATCCCGGATATGGTCGCGTCCATGCTCACTGACAAGAACGACCTCGGCATCCACACCGAGATGTTCTCTGACGGTGTGCTGAAGCTCGCGCAGCAGGGTGTCGTCACCGGCAAGTACAAGACGCTCGACCAGGGCAAGATCGTCGGCAGCTTCGCGGCGGGCAGCCACGAACTGTTCGAGTACATGAACGACAACCCGTCGATCGAGATGCACCCCTCCGAGTACACGAACAACCCGGTCGTGATCAGTGGGCACGAGAACATGATCGCGATCAACTCTGCTCTGGAGGTCGACCTGACCGGACAGGTCGTGGCCGACTCGATCGGGCAACTGCTCTACAGCGGCATCGGCGGGCACGCCGACTTCATCCGCGGCGCGGCTCTGGCCAAAAACGGCAAGCCGATCATCGCCATGCCATCCACCGCCGAAACGCCCGACGGGCTCCGCTCACGCATCATGGCAACGCTCCAGGAAGGCGCCGGCGTGATCACGACCCGCGGCGACACGCATTACATCGTCACCGAGTATGGCGTCGCCTACCTGCACGGCAAGACCATGCGCGAACGCGCCATGTCACTCATCAGCATCGCGCACCCCGATTTCCGCTCCGAGCTGCTGCACGCCGCCAAACGCCGCCGCATCGTCTACCCCAATCAGATCATGCCGCCGGCGCAGGTTCCGTATCCGTCGCAGTACGAGGACACGTTCACGGCGCGCTCGGGCGAGCAGGTGTTCGTAAGACCCATCCGGCCCGACGACGAACCGATGATGCGGGAGATGTTCTACGACTTCAGCGAGCAGACGAAGTACCTCCGTTACCACGCTGCCCTCAAGTCCATGCCGCACAGCAAGCTCCAGGTGTTCTGCACGGTGGACTACAGTAGCGAGATGGCGCTGATCGGGCTCTGCGGCAAGCCGGGTGAGGAGCAGGTCGTTGGCGTAGGCCGCTACATGATGGACGCTGAGGGCCAGTCCGCCGAAGTCGCCTTCGCCGTTGCCGATGCTTGGCAGCGCAAAGGCCTGGGCACGTACTTCTTCAACCGCCTGGTCGAAATCGGTCGCGAGAACGGCATCCAGATCTTCCATGCGTACGTGCTGGTCGAAAACAGCGGCATGTTGAAGATCTTCCACCGCTCCGGGCTCGTCGTGGAAACGGTTAACGAAGGCGATGTAGTCCGCGTCGAGATGAAGCTGCCGGAAGTCGAGGATAAGTAGCCTCACCCAGCCCATCATTCCGAGCGCGGCTTACCCATCGTTCCGAGCACCGCCTGCCCGTAATTCCGGGTGCAGCCAATGCGTCATTCCGAAGCGCAGTGAGGAATCTAGCCGCGCTTCGGAATGCACTCCCGACCTGACCAAGATTCCTCCGCGCTGCGCTTGTCGGAATGACGAATGCGCCGGCGTGCTATACTCCCGCATACCATGAGTGCGCATCGCGACAAACAATTCAACCTGATACGCGATCACGCTGACCCGCATGCCGCGGGCTTGCCACCGCTGCTGGTCGATCGGCAGCGTGTCGTCCACTCGTCCGCGTTTCGGCGACTCCAGCACAAGACGCAGGTCTTCGTCCTGCCCATCGGCGATCACTTCCGCACGCGCCTCACACACACGCTCGAAGTCGCCCATCTGTCGCGTGTGCTCGCTGTGCAACTGAACCTCAACGCTGACCTGGCCGAGACCGTCGCGCTCGCGCACGACCTGGGCCACCCCCCGTTCGGGCATGCCGGCGAACAGGCACTCAACAACTGCCTTGCCGGCGAAGGCGGCTTCGAGCACAACCAGCACACGCTGCGAGTCGTGGAAGTACTGGAGCACCCCTATCCGGATTTCCTCGGCCTGAATCTCACGCGCGCGGTCCGTGAGTGCCTAGCCAAACACAGCACACAGTTCGATGATCCCGGCGAGCATCCGCTCCAGGATGGGCAACCGCCGCCTATGGAAGGCCGCATTGTCGACCTCGCCGACCGCTTGGCCTACGCGCTGCACGATCTTCAGGATGGACTGTACGCCGGGCAATTCAACCCTGCCGGGCTGAATGATCTGACGATCTGGCGGGCGGCCTACGACGGCCCGGCGCTCGATGCACCGGACGCGTGGCGCGGCCACTTGCGCCCGACGATCGATCGCATACAGCGCCGCGTTCTCGACAATGTCTTTTCGAACGTACGATCAGAGGATGGGAGCGCCAGCCTGCTGTCTGATGAAATCGAATCATACCTCGCCGAGCTCGACCGGTTCCTATACGAGCAACTCTATCGCAGCCCCGCGTTGCAACAGGCCGACGAGCACGCTCTGCGAATTCTGACCGCCGTCTTCGAGCACTACCGCGCTGACCCGGAACTCTTGCCCCCGCGGTTTCATAAGCGTGTGGAGACGCAGGGCGTCAACCGCGTCGTGACGGACTACGTGGCAGGCATGACAGACCGCTTCTGCCTACAATCATACGAAGACCTGCCAGACACGGCCGCTGCTGGCTGACGGCTGATAGCTGATGGCTTAGGGCTTACAGCCCCCTCCACGACCTCCGCCTCCCGCGTCTCCAATAGCGGGTCAATCGCGTTGACCGCTCGCTCCGCCGCAGCGCGTGCGGTTTCAACGGGCGCGGACTGCTGCCCATCCTGCGCAGCCGGCGTCTTTGACCGGTCGGTCAATTCTCGCAACCGCCGCTTAAACGCGTTTTCCCGTTGCGTCAGTTGCACGGCGCGGGCGTCCATCGCCTTCATCCACACGCGGAGCTTGTGAACACGGCCCAGCAAACGCGCACGTTGATGGTTCAGACACTCCGCCTGCACGTGTACCCCGTCCGCAGCCCCGACGACCTCCGCCGACTGCGCTTCCAGCGCCCGCCGTTCCTCCTCGAACCGCTGCGCATCCCGGCTCAGAGCGTCGCGCTGCCCCGACAGAGCCAGCGCACGCAAACCCAGATCACGATCACGACGCTCGAGCATCCCCGCCGTCTTCTCCAGTTCGGCCCGGCGTTCGTCAAGCTGCTGACGCAGCGCCTCGAGCGATGCACGCTCTCCGCCAACTTCCACGGCCCGTGCGTCAAGCGTGGCTTCCATTGTGTCGAGCGACTTCGCACGCGCGTCCAGCTCGGCCGAACGCGCATCCAGCGTAGCCGTGTGCGTTCCCAGATCGTCACGCAGGCGTTTCAGCTCCGCCACGCGCGCCGCAAACTCGGCGGCCTGCTGAGCCGCACAACCGTTTGCCGGGTCCGGCGGCTGCAATCCGGTGCCGGGCGCGGCGTTGAGGAGCGTAAAGTCGCTCAGCGCACTGAGCGGGACGGAATCAGTGTCGGGTTTCATGCGGTCCCTCGTACGCAGGTCCGGCACCGCCGGCGCACCCGCGGCGCACCGTTCGGCTAGCGCCTGCATCGACAGAATCCAATAATCCGTCCAGGACCGCGTCCGCTTCGCCTCAGATCGCGACTCCGCGAACGTTGCAACTTCCCATAATGCAGGTTGACTTGAAGTCGCACTGCCGCTGACGCGCGTTTTGGACTACCCTCACCCGCGTCGTACGTACGCGACGTGGAAAAGTCCGGCAGTCCGGAGCTCACCATGCTTCCACAACGTATCAGAGTGCAGTTCCCCGGCGCACTGGGAGACACCATCGTCGGTCGGCTCGACCTGCCGGCAGATCGGCCGCGCGCGTTCGCCCTGTTCGCGCACTGCTTCACCTGCACGAAAGATCTCAAGGCCGTCGGCTGGATCAGCCGCGAGCTGGTCGATCGGCGGATCGCGTTGCTGCGCTTCGACTTCACCGGCCTCGGCGAGAGCGGCGGCGATTTTGCGGAGACGAATTTCACGTCCAACCTCGATGACCTCGTCGCCGCGGCGGAGTTCCTGCGATCCGAATACGAAGCCCCGCGCATCCTGATCGGCCACAGCCTCGGCGGAACGGCGGTGATCGCCGCCGCGCCGCGCATCCCCGAGACGGCGGCCGTCGCAACCATCGCAGCCCCGACGGTAACAGCCCACCTGCGCGAGTTCCTCACGCGTCAGGCGCCCGACCTCGGCCCCGACGAGGTGACCAAGGTCGACGTGATGGGTAACCAGGTGCGGATCAAAGGCAAGCTGCTCGACGACCTGCGCCAGCACGACATCAAGGACGACGCCGCCCGTCTGGGCCTGCCGCTGCTGGTGATGCACGCGCCACACGATGAAGTCGTGTCAATCGAGGAAGGCCACCGCCTGTTCGATGCCGCCGGTCACCCGAAGAGCTTCATCGCCCTCGACGGCGCCGACCACCTCCTAATCGAACGCGAATCCGACGCCCGCTACGTAGCCGAAGCCCTGGCGAGTTGGGCAAGTTTGTATTTGCCATGAACCCCCCTCCCTTTCAGGGAGGGGCCGGGGGAGGGTCTCCGTGCGTCGAGCAACTCTAAAGGAACAGGCGGCTGGCCCAGCTCCTCCCCAAGTCAAACGGATACGCGCCTCAGTGACAAAGACGGCTTAAGATGCGACCTATGACAGACGTCGAACCAACCGTTGGGGGTACATCTGGTGGGTCATGTCCAGTCGGTCAATTCTCTCGCGCCTGATACCAGGGTTCATTCGGCGGTCGTTTCGCGCCAAGCTGTTCGTCGCCTTCCTGGTCCTGGGGGCGGCAGCGACAGTCCAGTTTGCCCACTTCACCGGACAGTTGTTCTGGCGACAACAACTGGTGCAGGCGCAGTCGTTGATGTACGCGACCGTGGTGCTGATGGCGGAAGCACTCGACGGGGAGGCGATAAAGGCGTTGGGCGACGTGGAGGACGTGCGGACCGATCCGCGCTTCGAAACCGCACGGACAAAAATGGTGAGCATGCGCGACGCCGTCGTGAACGCGATCGATCAGGAGACCGGCGAGACCATCGCGGATGAGACGGTCGTAGACCTGTACGTGCTGGGCCGCACCGAAGACCCCGGCGTGGGACGGTTGACCGTGACTTACAGGGAGGAGGAAGCCGGGCAACTCTACGACATGAGCCGGTTCCCCACGATGATGAAGGCCTGGGAGATGCCGGCCGTCGAGGACAAGCCGGTCACGGACGAGTATGGAACGGCGCTTTCCGCTTACGCGCCGATTCGAGATAGCTCGGGAAACGTGGTGGCGATCGCCGGCGTCGACTCGGCGGCGGCGTACTTCAACATGATGATTCTGGCCACCGTGATCAACTCAACAGCGGCGTTCATCCTGGGCGCGCTGATCTCGCTCTTGTTTGCCTGGGCACTGTCGCGGGTCATGTTGCGCTCATTCGCCCGGCTGTCCGTCGGGATGGAGCAGGTCGGGCAAGGGAACCTGGCGTGCCAGGTCGAAGGGCTCGCGACCGGCGATGACTTCGACCGCCTGATCGCGCGGTTCAATGAGATGGTGCGCGGCCTGCGGGATCGTGAAGCCATTAAACAAGACCTCGCGCAAGCCGCCACTATTCAGACCAGCCTGCTCCCACACGCCGCGCCGCAGGTACCGGGCTTCGAGTTCGCCGGCGGAATCAAGTACTGTCAGGAAACGGGCGGCGATTACTTCGACTACATCGCTCTACCGGCGGAGGGGCAGCAGCGTTGGGGCGTTGTCGTGGGCGACGTGACGGGACACGGCGTGGCTTCGGCGCTGTTGATGTGTTCCAGCCGGGCGGTGTTGCGCGGTACGGCGCGTACGGTCGGCGATGACGTCTCGTCGCTCATGCAGGCGGTCAATGCCCATCTGGTACACGAGTCTCCGGACAATGCATTCATGACGACGTTCTATGGCGTGCTCGACGTCGCCGAGCGCCGGCTCACCTGGAGCAACGCCGGGCACGAACCGGCCATTCTGTTGCGGCGTGCGACGGGGATGGTCGAGCACCTGGGCGCCGGCGACCTGCCACTGGGGATCGAGCTCGACCGGCAGTTTGACGCCGGCACGACGGTGCGGTTCGAGGAAGGCGACGTGCTGGTCATCGGCACAGACGGCATCTCGCAGGCGCGAAATCAGAAGGGTGACTTCTTTGGATTCGATGGCATGGAAGACGTGCTCCGGGACCACCAGGATGCAAGTGCAACGGAGATCAAGGATGCGATCCTCCAGGCGGCGCAGCTTCATGAAGGGCGAACGGTGCTCGAAGACGACGCAACGCTGGTGGTGATCAAGTGCGGGGCTCCGTCCTGATCAAACAGGAATGCAGGAGCAGTGGCATCTGAGGAGATCAGGACGGCGGCGCCGACCACCTGCTGATCGAACGCGAATCCGACGCGTGCTACGTAGCCGATCTCCTGGCGAGTTGGGCGAGTTTGTATTTGCAGTAGCGAATCACCCTGAGATCACGATCAGCACGGGCCAGCATCCTCACGGACCTGTTCCAAGAACCAATCCATGACTCTCAGAAACGCGTCGCGCAACTCGGCTGACCGCAACTCCGTCAGCCGAACGCTCGGCCGGCGATCGAATGAGTCTCCCGGAAGAGACAAACCGGGGACTTCGTTGATCCGTCGGAGCAGCTCTCTGCGCTTCTGTACGTCACTGAACGGTGGCTTCGTAGCTTCGTATTGAAACTGCGTCTCGACGTAACCGCCTGTCCATAGCGCGAACGGCACGTGCGAATACTCGTAGTCCACGGTGGGAAAAAGCGAACCCATCTGTGCGCCGCGTCCATACGCGATTCGGTGCGTACTCCGGGTGGCCCAGTCATACAAGGCCCGCGCAACCTGTGCATCTTCATGGCCCACACGGCGCTCCAACTCCTCAAAGAAGCTGGACTCGTCCCACTGGCGGCTAGTGCGAGGTCCCACGCCTTTCCGTCCCTCCGCCTCAGCCGTCTGCCCGATTACGCGCGGTACTAACGTCTTCAGCGCCCCCCCGGCGTACTGCTTGATCTCGACCGCGAGCACTTCTGCAGGATCCATCTGGGCATTTAGAAACTCGACGATCCTACGCAACTCGCGCGGGATCTCATCGGCCACAAACAGCAGTCGCAATTTGCCAGCCTGCAGGTTGGTCTTGACCTTTTGCCAGAACCCGTCCGGATCACCGTCCTTTCCGAGGAACTCCGCGAGCACTTCGTCGGCCGCTTTCCCTACCCGAGTGCAAGTCTGTTCAAAGCTGGTCGCCACGGAATCGACGGACCAGTACGCCATCGCGTTGGCGGCATAGTCAAGCATCTGACCAACCACCTCGCGGCGTATACGTGAGTCCGTGCTGCGTTTGACCTCTACCAGAGTGGGGATACCGTCCTGGTCGAGGAACAGGTGATCGAGCGACCAACGCCCGCTTGCGCCCTCCGCATCCGGCACTTCGGCCTCGCGTTTGATCAGCAACCACATTCGCGGAGCACTCGGACTGATCTGATCGCCAGCGAGTATGCTGGGATACTTCGCCAGCAATGTCTGAAGCAGATCTTCAGTGTCGTATAGCCGCTCGGTGAGTGTCACGAGCTCGCCGCTCTCTTGCAGAACGTAGATTCCGCTGTTTGAAGCAGTGTTCACTTGTCATCCTCCGTGCCTGACGAGTATACGGACAGCCCCTATCTGCCGTCATCGCCCACCCCCGCGAATCGCGTACCACACAAACCAGAAACTGTAGACCGTCGGCGCCAGCTCAGCCCGCTCGACCGCCTCGCCAACCTGCCACACAACCGCCCAATCCGTCACCGTTTGGAGCGTCAGCGTCCGATCGCCGATGGTGGATGTCCACGTAACGTCGGGATGCGCTTCGAGCTCTGTTCGGGGGGCCAGCCGTTTGATCCGGCCTCGTATGCGTGTTACGCTCAATAGACGCTCGTCGGCAGCGATGGCCAGCGTGTTGTGTCTGCTGCGTCCTGCCCTGCCGAACGCGACATCTCACGAACTCGCGCGAGGATTTGTTCTGAATGCGGGAGAGCCACCAGCACATCCTGCTGATCGACGACGATCCTGACATGCACGACGTCGTGCAGCTCATCCTGTCGTCGGCGGGCTATCGCGTTACCTGCTGCTCGACCACGACGAGCGGTGCGAAAGTCATGCTCAGCGATCCGCCGGACGCCCTGCTGCTGGACATCATGCTGTCGACGCCGACCGAAGGCCTGGACTTCGCGACGCGGCTGCGGGCCGACCCGCACTGGGCGACCTTACCGATCATCATGGTCTCATCCGCACCGCCTGACCTCCGTGCCGCGGACGATCAGTCCACCGGCGCGGGTCTCGCCCAGCTATTTCTGAGCAAACCACTGAACGCCAAGGAGCTGCGCGCCGCGGTTGAACGTGTTCTGACCGAGAGGACACAGGCCTGATGGACACGAGCCCCCTGTCGAGCGCGGCACCACGGACTACGCCGGGCAAACCGTATGCGCTCGTGGTCCTGCTCCAACTGCACTGGTTCATCCGTCTGCGCTGGGTGTTCGTGGCCGCAACGCTGGTCATTCTGGGTACCGAGCGCTTCTTGCTGCCCAGCTCGGAACGTCCGGTCGAGCTGTGGTTCGTGGTGCTGGGCGTCGGTGTGGTCAACGTCATATGGGCTGGCGTATCACACCTGCTGCGGCCGCAGCTCGAACACGCCGAGGGTGACGAAGCCGCGGTAATTCGGTCCGGCCAACTCTTCACGGGCGGACAGATCGCGCTGGACCTGTTCTTCCTCACGTGGATCCTGAGCCTGACCGGCGGGGTCGAAAACCCCATGTCGGTCTTCTATCTCTTTCACATCGCGATCTCCGGGTTATTACTGCGGACGTGGCAGGCCGCAATTCAGAGTTGCTGGGCCGCGCTGCTGTATTCCCTCATGTGCCTCGGACAGCAGCAAGGCTGGCTGGCGCACCACGCGTTTCTCGCCACGCTCGGCCCGAGCGGCATCTACCTGGTCCCCGAATACGTCACCGTCGTCGTACTGATCCACGCCGCGGCGATCTTCGGCACGCTGTACTTCACCGACCGCATTGGCAAGGTGCTCGACCGCCGTGAAGCGCGACTGATCCAGGCCAACGCCGCCCTGCGAACCTCGCAGCGCGCCATTCAGGACCTGCAACACCGCCGGTCGCGCTTCATGCAAACCGCCGCTCATCAACTGAAGAGCCCGCTGGCCATGGTGCAGACGCTGGCCAACCTGATTCGCGACGACGTGGTCACCGAGTCCGACCAGATCAAAGCGACCTGCGAGAAGATCGTCCGACGGGCCAAAGAAGGCGTCGACCAAGTGTCAGAACTGCTCGCGCTCGCCCGCGTCCAGGAGGCGGATCCCCAGCGACATCGCGACGCGCTTTGCGACGTCGGCGAGGTCGTACGAGAACTCTGTCAGAAACACTCCCCGATCGCCCGGGAAAAGGGGCTACGCTACATCTGCGACATCGGCCCCGGTGCCGACATGCGGGCACACGTTGACCGCGTCGACCTGGCTGATTGCGTGGGCAACCTGATCGAAAACGCCATCAAGTACACACAGGAGGGCTCTGTCTGGGTCTCCGTTCTCAACGGCCGACATGTCCCAGATAGACGCATGCTTCCCGAACCGCCGCCGGAGATGGCCAACCGACGCCAAAGTAATGACTACATCTACGTGACCGTCGCGGACACCGGCATCGGCATCGAAGAAACGGCGTTACGTCCAACGTCAGCCGACAGCGAACAATCCTCGCTCTTCGACGCGTTTCGCAGAGGCAACACCGCGTTGGCGGCAAACATCCCCGGCACTGGTCTCGGCCTGTCCATCGTGCGGGAGGTCGTCGAACAGGCGGGTGGATTCGTACACGTGCGTTCGCGACCCGGCCAAGGGTCTCGCTTCACCGTAACGTTTCCGGCCGAGGGCGGTGCGCCGGGCACGCCAATTCCCGACACGCGCTCCAGTGAGATCGTGATCGATCGCACCCCCGGCGGCGAGCACGAAGATCCGGCGACCGAGAACGCCACTTCCACTCTGACCGAGCGGCAGCCAGGATGACGGGCGCGGTTCGGGATTTTTCTGGACGATCGGCCGGAACTGTGGTAATTCTTCATTAGAGGCCGGTTAGGAGCCTCCTCATTCACTGGGGAAGCCGCAGTTCGTCGATCGCAGTCCGAAGCTCTGTGTCGAACTTGTAGACACACGGAGACTCGACATATCAGCCCGAGAAACTGGCGGAACGATCAACCGGAGACGGCCAATGAGCACACCGACCATCCGCGAGCTACCGTCGTACCCTCGTGCCGCATGGGATAACCGCCGCCGATTCGACGCGGCGGGCGTTACCGTCGTCAACGTCGTCGGCGCTGCGGGCAGCGGCAAGACCAGTCTGCTGGAGGCGGTCGCACGACGAATGAGCGATCGCCTACGACTGGGCCTGGTTTTGGCAGATCCGGCGGCGGCACCCGAAGCCGCCACCTTCGAGGCAGCCGGAATCCCCGTCGTTCAAGTATTCACGCAGCGCGACACATACGTCAGCGCCGCTCAGGTGCAAGGCGCGACCGACGAGCTGCCGCTCGACCAGCTCGACCTGCTCCTGATCGAAAACGTCGGGAACGCGATCCAGCCCGGTCGGGTGGATCTCGGGCAGCACCTTCGAATTGCCGTAATGAGCATCACTGACGGTCCACAGCAGCTTTCGAAGTACGCGGACCTCTACCGCGACGCCGCCCTTGTGCTGCTCTCGAAGTACGACCTCGTGTCGCACGTCGATTTTGATCTCGACGCGACAGTGGAACAGTTGCAGCGGCTCAACCCGGCCGCGGAGGTAATCTGCACCGACGCGCGCAACCGTGTCGGCATCGACCGGCTGGCGGGTTGGCTGCTTGGCTACGTGCGCGCCCAGCGGCCGGACGTTCGTCAGCGCGAGTCCCTGTTCGAGCCGGCTGGCGTGTGAACCGCGCGGCGGGAAACGCACCGAATTAGTACGACTTTCGGCGAGCGATGAAACCCGCGTTGTGCGTGGAAATCCACACTCCGCATCCCTGTGCCCTCCACATAGATAGCACCGACTGCGTTTGAGCCGCACGCGGTGCATCGAATTCGCGGACGCCTGCGGCACGCGCCTTGCAGAGTTCAAGGTTAGTTAGTAGAGAGAATGTTTCGGCGCGGGTCGCCGGGACGCGCGGGATGCCTGTCCATCCAGCGGCGCCACACCCAGACTCGCCCGGGCCGTACCGAGGCTTCGATATACGCCGATCCGGGTGGGAAACCCCACCGCGGGTTGGTGACCCGGATCAAGGGAGACGCAGGCTTATGAGCAAGCGGCGCATGGTAACCATCGACGGCAATCAGGCGGCGGCACACGTCGCGCACCAATTGAGCGAGGTGATCGCGATCTACCCGATCACCCCTTCCTCGCCGATGGGCGAGTGGGCTGACGAGTGGTCCGCCCGTGACCTGCCCAACGCCTGGGGCACGATCCCCGACGTCGTCGAAATGCAGAGCGAGGGCGGCGCCTGCGCAGCAGTTCACGGCGCAGCGGCCACTGGCGCGTTGACCACCACGTTCACGGCATCGCAGGGCCTCCTGCTGATGATCCCGACCATGTTCAAGATGGCCGGTGAGCTGTCGCCGACCGTGTATCACGTGTCGGCCCGCACGGTCGCGGCACACGCGCTGAGCATCTTTGGCGATCACAGTGACGTGATGGCGTGCCGGGCCACCGGCTTTGGCATGCTGGCCTCGGGCTCGATCCAGGAAATCATGGACTTGGCCCTGATCACGCACGCGGCTTCCCTGGAGAGCCGTCTGCCATTCATCCACTTCTTCGACGGCTTCCGCAGCTCGCACGAAGTGTCGAAGATCGAGGAGCTGACCCCCGAAGACATGCTCGCGGTGATCGACGAGAAGTGCGTCAGCGAACATCGTGATCGGGCACTGACCCCCGACAGGCCCAAGATCCGCGGCACCGCGCAGAATCCGGACGTATTCTTCCAGGCCCGCGAGACCGTCAATCCGTTCTACAACAAGACGCCCGCAATCGTGCAGTCGATCATGGATCGCTTCGCGCAGGTCGCCGGGCGACAGTACCACTTGTTCGATTACGTCGGAGCTCCCGACGCCGAACGTGTAATCATCATCATGGGCTCCGGTGCCGAGGCCGCGCACGAGGCCGTCGACTATCTCAACGCGCAAGGCGAGAAGGTCGGCATGATCAAGGTGCGGTTGTTCCGCCCGTTCGACGGCACCGCGCTGATGAACGCCCTGCCGGCGACCGCCAAATCGATCGCGGTCATGGACCGCACGAAGGAGCCTGGCGCGGCCGGTGAACCCATGTACAAGGACGTCGTGACGGCATTCGGCGAGGCATGTGCCGCCGGCAAGCGGCCGGCCGCATTGCAGCGCATCGTCGGCGGCCGCTACGGTTTGTCGAGCAAGGAGTTCACGCCGGCCATGGTCGCGGCGATCTATGAGAACCTCGCACAGGCCGAGCCGCGGAACCACTTTACGATCGGCATCAAGGAAGACGTCACGAATACCAGCCTCGACTACGACGCCAACTTCACGACCGAAGACAAGGACGTCGTGCGGGCCATGTTCTACGGCCTCGGCGCCGACGGCACCGTGGGTGCCAACAAGAACTCGATCAAGATCATCGGCGAGGGCACCGAGAACTACGCGCAGGGCTACTTCGTCTACGACTCGAAGAAGGCCGGCTCGATGACGGTCTCGCACCTGCGTTTCGGGCCGAAGCCGATTCGTTCGACATACCTCATCTCGAAGTCGAACTTCGTGGCCTGCCACAACTGGGCGTTCCTCGAGAAATACGACCTGCTCACGAACGCGATCGACGGCGCCGTCTTCCTGGTCAACAGCCCCTTCCCACAGGAAGAGACGTGGGATCGCATGCCACGCTTCGTGCAACAGCAGGTCATCGACAAGAAACTCAAGGTGTTCGCTATCGATGCCTACAAGGTCGCCAAAGAGACCGGCATGGGCGCCCGCGTGAACACGATCATGCAGACGTGTTTTTTCGCCATCTCGGGCGTGCTGCCGCGTGACGAAGCGATCCAGTCCATCAAGGACGCGATCAAGAAGGAGTACGGCCGCAAGGGCGAAGAAGTCGTCAAGAAAAACTGGAACGCCGTCGACCAGGCACTGAAGAACATGTACGAGATTCCGGTGCCGGCCGAGGCGACCAGCACCGTCGAGATGCGGCCCGCCGTTCCGGAAGAGGCGCCCGAGTTCGTCAAGGAAGTGCTCGGACCGATGATCGTCTTCCGCGGCGACGACCTGCCCACCAGCAAGCTGCCCCACGATGGCACCTTCCCGACCTACACGACCCGCTGGGAGAAGCGCAACATCGCGCTCGAGATCCCGGTCTGGGACCCCGAGGTGTGCATCCAGTGCGGCAAGTGTGCCCTGGTCTGCCCGCACGCGGCGATCCGAATGAAGGCCTACGAGACCAAACACCTCGACGGTGCCCCCGCAACCTTCAAGCACGCCAAGTACATCGGCAAGGAACTCGAAGGCTGCGTGACCACCATTCAGGTCGCTCCTGAGGATTGCACCGGCTGCGGCGTGTGCGTCGAGATCTGCCCGGCCAAGAACAAGAAGGAAGTGCGGCTCAAGGCGATCAATATGGAGTTCCAGCCGCCATTGCGCGAGCCGGAGCGTGAGAACTACGAGTTCTTCCTGGACCTGCCCGAAGTCGATCGCAGCAAGCTGCGGATCAACACGGTCAAGGGCTCGCAGTTCCTTCAGCCGCTGTTCGAGTACTCCGGGGCCTGCTCCGGCTGCGGCGAAACGCCGTACTACAAACTCGTCTCCCAGCTCTTCGGCGATCGCTCCGTGATCGCCAACGCCACCGGCTGTTCATCGATCTACGGTGGCAACCTGCCGACCGCTCCGTGGGTGATCAACCGCGAGGGCCGCGGACCGTCCTGGTGTAACTCGCTGTTCGAGGACAACGCCGAGTTCGGCCTGGGCTACCGTCTGACGATCGACAAGCATGCCGAGTATGCCCGCGAGCTGGTTGATCGCCTGCGGGCCAATATCGGTGAGGATCTCGCCACCGGCCTGATCAACGCCGTGCAGCACACCGACGAGGAAATCGAGGGTCAGCGCCGGCGCGTGGCCGACATGAAGCAGAAGCTCGCCAACGTCGACATCCCCGACGCCCGCCGACTGCTCGAAATCGCCGACATGCTCGTGAAAAAGAGCGTATGGATCGTGGGTGGTGACGGCTGGGCCTACGACATCGGCTACGGCGGCCTGGATCACGTGCTGGCCAGCGGCCGCAACGTGAACGTCCTCGTGCTGGACACCGAGGTCTATTCAAACACCGGTGGACAGTGCTCGAAGGCCACACCGCGCGGTGCGATCGCGAAGTTTGCCGCCGGCGGTAAGCCGATGGGTAAGAAAGATCTCGGCCTGATCTCGATGACGTACGGGAACATCTACGTCGCGACGTGTGCGATGGGTGCCAATGACCAGCAGACAGTCAAGGCGTTCATCGAGGCCGAGGCGTACGACGGCCCGTCGCTGATCATCGCCTACAGCCACTGCATCGCCCACGGCATTAACATGCGGACCGGCTTCGACACGCAGAAGGCAGCCGTGCAGAGCGGACACTTCCCGCTCTACCGCTACAACCCGGACCTCGCAGCTGAGGGCAAGAACCCGCTCCAGCTCGACTCGAAGAAGCCGACGCTGGCCTACGAGGACTACGCGTACAAGCAGAACCGCTTCAAGATGTTGACCAAGATCAAGCCCGAACAGGCGAAAAAGCTGCTCGCGCTCGGCAAGCAGGACGTCGCGCGTCGTTGGGGCATGTACGAACAGCTCGCCGCGATGCAGGTCGCAGCGGACGGCAACGGAAACTAGAGCAGAGACTCAAACGCCAAAGGAACTTCCGCGATGGACCTTTCGACTCAATACCTCGGTCTGACGCTCAAGAACCCCGTGGTCGCGTCGGCCAGTCCGATGACCGCTAACTTGGATTCGATTCAGCAACTCGCCGAGCACGGCGCGGCGGCGCTTGTGCTGCACTCCTTGTTTGAAGAGCAGATTGCACACGAGCAGGACGAATTGCAGCACCATACGACGCACGGCACCGAGTTCTACGCCGAGATGACCAGCTTCTTCCCCGAACCGGAGGAGTATCGGCACGCGCCCGACGAATATCTTGAGCTCATCCGCTCGGCTAAAGCGGCGGTCGACATTCCCGTCATCGCCAGCCTGAACGGAAGCAGCGTGGGCGGCTGGACGGAGTATGCAGCCAAGATGCAGGAAGCCGGCGCCGACGCGCTGGAACTGAACATCTACTACGTAGCGGCCGACCCCACCCTCGACGGCGAACACGTCGAGACGCGCTACCTCGACATCCTCAAGGCCGTCAAGACGGCGGTGACCATCCCCATCGCGGTAAAGCTCAGCCCGTACTTCAGCGCGACCGCCAGCATGGCCAAGAAGCTGGATCAGGCCGGCGCCGACGGCCTCGTGCTGTTCAACCGCTTCTACCAACCGGACATCGACCTGGAACAGCTCGAAGTCGTGCCCGATCTGGTGCTCAGCACGCCGTTCGAGATGCGGTTGCCGCTGCGGTGGATCGCCATTCTGCACGGAAACGTCGAGGCCAGCCTCGCCGCCACGACCGGCATCGCAACCGGTGCCGACGCGATCAAGATGCTGATGGCCGGCGCTGACGTGACTCAGGTGTGCTCCGTGTTGCTCCGCCAGGGCCCGGCGGCGGTTGCCAACATCCTCAGCGAGATGACGCAGTGGATGGAGGAGCGCGTCTACGAGTCGGTCACGCAGATGAAAGGCAGCATGAGCCAGCGCTCCATACCCGATCCGACCGCCTTCGAACGGGCCAACTACATGAAGTCGCTGAACAGCTACGTGTAGCTCACGCACGACAGGGGATCACATTGCCGCCGGCCCCGTGGATGACACGCGTGCCGGCGGCTTCTCGTTTGCGGCACAAACGCGGTGTGCGCCTAAATCATGCCGGTTATAATCAGTCTGGGAGGTGATACATGCCCGCACAACCGTCTGGTGCCGGCCGAGACCTGGCCAAGATCGTCGAAAAGCAGATGCGTAACTGGGAGTTCACGCGCGCCCAGCACGTGGATCGGCTGAAGGAGATCGAAGAGCAAGCTGCCGTCGCGCCATTCATCGCGCTCTCACGCGCCATCGGTTCCGGCGGCTCGCAGGTCGCCACGCAACTCGGCGAACAGCTCGCATGGCCGGTGTTCGATCGGGAGCTGCTCCAGAACATGGCCGGCGACGATCAGATGCGTAAACACCTCTATGAGCTCATGGACGAGCGCGACGTGAGCTGGCTGGAGGACACCGTCCGCTGGCTGGTGCAGGGCGAGTTGCGGCGTGACGACTACTTCTATCGCCTAAGCGAAACCGTCCTGGCGCTGGCGCGCAAGGGTCCGGCGGTGTTCCTGGGACGTGCGTCCGACCTGATCCTGCCGCGCGACCGCGGGCTCCGCGTGCAGATCACCGCCCTACCGGCAACGCGTGCGCAAGCCTTGAAAGACCGCATGAACACGTCCGAGACTATGGCAAGAACCGAGGTCGAACGGATCGATCGCGAGCGCGTGGAGTTTCGCCGCAAGCACTTCGGCGCGAATGCCAACGAGCCGGCGAATTTCGATCTGTCGATCAGCCTCGACTACTTCGACACAGCGCAAGCAGTCGAGCTCATCCTTGCCGCCATGCGGCTGCGGAGGATTGAAGCGTAGGTGCCGGCTGAATCGATCAGGCACGCACTACAAGCGCGGCCCCGCGGCACGCACTTCATCCGTCGCAGAAATGTATTGCTCGAAGTTCTTCGCAAACAAACCAGCCAGTTCACGCGCCTTTGTGGCGTACGCGCCCTTATCCGGCCAAGTCGTTTCCGGGTTGAGCAGTTCGGGCTGCACACCCGGAACGTGCTTGGGCATGTGCAAACCGAACACCGGATGCTCTTCAGTCTCTGCTTCGATCAGGCTGCCCGACAGGGCGGCCGTCACCATGGCGCGCGTCTGCAAAAGGTCGATGCGTTCACCCACGCCGTGCGGGCCGCGGCACCAGCCCGTGTTGATAAGATAGCACGTAGCGTTGTGCTCGCGCAGTTTTGTGGCCAGAAGTGTGGCGTACTCCATCGGATCGCGCGGCAAAAACGGCTTGCCGAAACCGGTGCTGAACGTGGCCTGCGGCTCGTTGACGCCGGCCTCTGTCCCCGCCAGTTTCGCGGTGTAGCCGCTGAGGAAGTGATACATGGCCTGTTCGGGTGTCAAACGCGAGATCGGCGGTAGCACGCCGAACGCATCACACGTCAAGAATACCACTGCGAGCGGGTGTCGATTAACCCAGCCTTCGGCGACTGCGTTCGGGATGTACTCCAGCGGATAGCCGGCGCGCGTGTTCTCGGTGATCGAATCATCGTGAAAGTCCACCACGTGCGTATCGTGGTGGTATGTAACGTTCTCGAGCACCGCACCCCAGCGCAAGGCGTCAAAGATCTGCGGTTCGTTCGAGGCCGTGAGATTGATGCACTTCGCGTAACAGCCGCCCTCGAAATTAAATACGCCGTTCTCGGTCCAGCCGTGCTCGTCATCCCCGATCAGGTAGCGATTCGGGTCGGCACTGAGGGTGGTCTTGCCTGTCCCGGACAGTCCGAAGAACAGTGCAACATCCCCCTCTTTCCCGACGTTCGCCGAACAGTGCATGGGAAAAACGCCCTGCTCCGGCAGGACATAGTTCATCATCGTGAACATGGACTTCTTGATCTCTCCCGCGTAGCCCGTGCCGGCGACGAGCACGATCTTGCGGGTGAAGTCCATCGCGACGTAGCGTTCACTTTGCAGGCCCAGTTTCGTGGCGTCGGCCTTGCACAGCGGCGCCCCCAGCACCAGCCATTCGGGCCGCATCGACCCCATCTGGTCGCGATGCGGTCGCCGAAACACCTGCCGCGCGAACAACGCGTGCCAGGCAAACGTGGTCACCACACGCAACGGAACGGCGTAGTCCGGATCGGCTCCAACAAACGCGTCCACCACGTGCAGATCGCGTTCGTTCATGTGCGCTATCGTGTGCGACAGTAGCGTCTCGAACACCTCAGGCGTCATCGCTTGATTGACCTTGCCCCACTCCACCGTCGATTCGGTGCGCTCGTCACGGACGATGTACTTGTCGTTCGGCGAGCGGCCCGTGCGTTCGCCAGTCAGGACGGCCAGCGCGCCGCGGTCCGTCAACCGACCCTCGCCGCGCGAGACCGCGAGCTCGACGAGATGAGCTACCGAGGAGTTCCAGTAGACGTTCTTGCTGGGATGCAGGCCGTGGTTTTCGAGCTCGAACTTGCTTTTGATCATGAAGCGCTGCCCTGTCCTGGACCGGTCGCCGCTGCGCCGGGACCCTGGGTTCCAATTCGATCCAAATCGGTACTAGATCAGCCATTATGTCCGTCGACGCCCGGAACGCAAGGCCGTCGAGCTCGATATCTTACACGCCGACGGGTTCAGGCGGAGTGGCGTTCCCAGTCCCCGGCTTCGAGCGCGCGGGCGAGGTCGTCCAGTTCGAATGGCTTCTCGACCTTGACGGCGTGCGGCAGTGCTACGCTGTCCCGTGCCGTTACCAGCAAGACGGTGCGCACCCCCGGCTGGCGCGCGCGTGCCAGTTCATCCAGCCGTAGCAGGTCCACTTCGGGCAGGGCACTTGAGAGAATCAGCCGGTCGATTGGTTCGCGTTCCAGGAACTCCGTGGCCCAGCCGCCGTTCGGAGTGGAGTGGACGGCGAACCGCCGCGCCAGATGATTGACCAGCGACCACATCGTCAGCGGGTCCGGCTCCACGATCAGCACGCGAGGCCGGGGCTCGCGACGGTTCTGGCCGGCGTTTGATGGCAGTGGCTGCGCGTTCATGCAACATCTCGTACGTTGGGCTGCACAGCCAGGGGTAGCACATCCCGTGCCACGTTGAAAGCCCACTACGTGCCGAGCCATGGTCCTGAGGGTCGCATGATGATTGCACCTACGCGTGGAACGGCGCACCCGTGCTGGCAAAGCCCGCAGCCTCCCGTGACGACCCGCCCGCTGGCCGTCCGGAATCGGGACGATACACTGACGCGACAACGCAAGCGCTTTATCAATATGCTCATCGCACACAACATCGCTAAGTCGTTCCCGACGCGCTCCGGTGACTTGCCGATCTTGCGCGACGTGTCCGTGCAGATCGGCCCCGGCGAAGGAGTCGCGATTCTGGGGCCATCCGGCTCCGGCAAGAGCACGCTCCTCAACATCCTGGGAACGCTAGAACGGCCGACCGGCGGCAGCCTGACGCTGGACGACGAGGACCTGCTGAAGCTCGACGAACAGGCCCTCGCCCAGTTTCGAAACACCAAGGTCGGCTTCGTCTTCCAGGACCACCACCTGATGCCGACGTGCTCCGCACTCGAAAACGTGCTACTGCCGACCATCCCGCGTTCTCCGCGCCCGGAGGACGCAACACGTGCCCGCGAGTTACTGGACAGCGTTGGGCTCGCCGACCGCGGTGATCACCGTCCACCCGAGCTCTCCGGCGGCGAGAAACAACGAGTGGCGCTGGCCCGTGCCCTGATCAACGAGCCGCGCCTGGTGCTCGCTGACGAGCCGACTGGGAATCTCGACCGCGACACGGCCGAGCAGGTCGGCGAATTGCTCGAAAATCTGCCACGCTCGCGTGATGTAATCCTGGTCGTGGTCACGCACAGCACCACGCTCGCGGCCCGTTTCGCGCGCCGCTTCGCGCTTACGGACGGCTGCCTGCACGCGGATAGCTGATCATGCGCCGCCTCCTGCTCGAACGACGGAATCTCACACACCATTGGCGCAGCTATCTCGCCATCGCGCTCGGTGTCGCCGCCGGAACGGCATCACTGACCGGCGCGCTGCTCGTGGGCGACTCGATGCGCGGCAGTCTGCGTGCCCTCGCACTGGACCGCCTCGCGGGGGTGTCGTACGCCGTGCAGTCGCCCGGCTATTTCCGCGAAGAACTAGCCAATGCCGCTGCAGCCGATGCCCAACCGATGATCATCGTTCGCGGCGGCGCCACGCGTCCAGATCGTTCGGCGACGGCGGCGGGCGTGCAGGTAATGGGCGTGCAACCGGACTTCCTCACTGAGCAATCAGAGCTGCCGCCGCGTGGCGTCATCCTCAACACCGCGCTGGCGGATGAGTTGTGGGTGTCGGTCGGCGATGACGTCCTGTTGCGAATTCCCGCCGCGCCGGCGATATCACCAGAGACATTGCTCGGGCGACGCGACACTCCGATCGTTTCCCTGCGCCTCACGGTAGCTCAGGTACTCCCGGATAACAACGTGGCCGGGTTCAGCCTGGTCGCCACGCAGGCAACGCCCCGCAACGCATTCGTTCCGCTCCCGACATTACAGCGTGCGCTGGAGCAGGAAGAACGCGCGAATACCATCGTCAGCAGAAAGCCCATCAGCGAATTGCAACTGAGCACGAGTCTGAGGCTCGCCGACTACGGCATCACCTTGCGCACCGCGTCCGACCTGGGCTACGTCGCGCTCGAGCACGACGCGTTGCTGATCCCGCCCGCGATAGAGACCCTTGGTCGTGAGGCGGCGGACGCAGCGGGATTACCGGTTACCGGCGCACTGGCAGGGCTGGCGATCGCGATGCAGATCGAGCGCGACGCGCGGCGCTCTGTCCCATACTCCACCGTTGCCGGCGTCGAACCGCTCTCCAACCGCTCCAACTCCATGACCGCGCTAGGCAGCGGCAGTGTGCCGGTTCCCGAACCCGGGACAATCCTGCTTAACGACTGGGCCGCCAACGATCTCGGCGCCACGGTCGGCGACATGCTCCGGTTGACCTACTACGTCACCGATTCTCCCGGCGAATTACAGACCGAATCCACGACATTCCGCGTTGCGGGCGTGGTGCCACTCGCCGCCGGCGCGGCGGACCCGGGCCTCGTGCCGGAGTATCCGGGCGTTTCCGACGCAACCCGCATATCCGACTGGGATCCGCCGTTCCCGATCGACCTCGCGCGAATCCGCGACAAGGACGAGGCCTACTGGAACACGCACCGCGCCACGCCCAAGGCGTTTGTGACTCTCGCCGACGCGCAGCGTCTGTGGGCGACGCTGCCAAATCGTTTCGGTCGCGTGACGTCGCTGCGCGTGGTTCCGCCCGCCGGCGATCCGTTGGAGCCCGTGCGCTCTTCATGGGAAGAGGCGATTCTGTCACGTGCCAATCTGTCACACGCGGCAATCAGCATCGTCGACGTGCGCGCGCGGGCGCTCGACGCCAGCCAGGGCGCAACGGATTTCTCCAGTCTATTCGTCGGCTTCAGCATGTTCGTCATCGCGGCGGCGGCAATGCTCGTGGCGCTGCTCTTCCGGCTGCACGTCGAACAACGCGGGCGAACCATCGGCCTGTGGCTCGCACTGGGGTTCACGCGGCGGAACGTCGCGCTGCGGCTCTGGCGCGAGTCGATGCTCGTGGCCGTGTACGCGGCGGTAGTCGGCCTGCTCGCGGCGCGCGGCTACGCGGCCCTGATGCTGCACGGTCTGCGCACCTGGTGGTCGGATGCGACGAACGCGCCGTTCCTGACGCTGCACGAAACGGACATGACCTACGTCGTCGGCCTCGTCGCCAGCTTACTCATCGCGTCCGTCGCGCTCGCATGGGCGCTGCGCGGGTTGACGCGCGTTCCCGTTCCAATGCTGCTGGCCGGCGCTACGCAAGTGCCTGAGCCCAGCCGCAAACTCGGCAGAAGGTCATTCATACCCGCCATCCTTGGATACATGCTTGCGTTGACCGTGATCGCACTGTCCGCGGTGTTCGAGCTAATTGCGATCACCACGGCATTCTTCGTCGCAGGTGTGGTATTACTCGTTTCAGAGTTGGTGCAGTTCCGATTCTGGCTGCGCGGACGGCGAACGTCGACCAAGGTTGACCTGGTCGAACTCGCCGAACGCAACCTGCAACGAGCGCCCGGACGAAGTCTGCTGGTAGCTGCTCTGGTCGCGAGCGCCACGTTCCTGATCGTCGCGCTGCAGGCCATGCGTTTAACCCCCACCGATGCGCCAGACGTGCCCGAATCGCCCACCGGCGGTTTCACGCTGATCGCTGAGACCACCGTACCACTCCTGCACAATCCGGGCACAAATGCCGGCCGCACCGCGCTTGATCCGAAAGAGAGCACCGCCAGCACACTTAGCGACACCCGCATCTACCCATTCCGCCTGCGTGACGGGGACGCGACCAGTTGCCTCAACCTGTATCGACCGCGCGAGCCGCGTCTGCTCGGCGCGACGCAGGACATGATCCACCGCGGCGGCTTCCGCTTCGGCGCCACCACGACAGCGTCAGACGCCGAACGCGACAACCCCTGGCTGCTTCTCAACCGGCAACTCCCCGACGGCGTTGTGCCCGCGATCGCGGACGAAGCGTCCGCCCTCTGGCAGCTTCACAAGAATCTCGGCGACGAGATCGAGATCACCGCCGGCAATGGCACGCCGACGCGCCTGAAGCTGGTCGCCCTGACACGCGGCAGCATCCTCCAGGGCGAGTTGATCATCGCCGAAGAGCAGTTCGTGCGGCTGTTCCCGCGGCAGTCCGGCTACGCGTTTTTCCTGCTTGAAACACCGCCTGATCAGGTGCAGTCGGTGGAATCCGCCGCGGAACGCGCTTTCGCCGATTACGGTTTCGCCACAACGTCGACACGCGAACGCCAACGCGAGTTCTTCGCCGTGCAGAACACCTACCTCTCGACGTTTCAAGCCCTCGGCGGACTCGGCCTGCTGATCGGCACGTTCGGGCTGGCAGCGGCGCTGCTGCGCGGCATCTGGGAACGTCGCGGCGAGTTGGCGCTGTTGCGCACGCTAGGCTTCTCACGCACGGAGTTGGGCTTCACCGTGCTCGTCGAGAACGCTTTTCTCGTCGGCATAGGTTTGCTGAGTGGGGCAGTAGCGGCGGCAGTGGTAATCGCGCCGCACGTCTACCAACGCGGCATAAACGTGCCGTGGTTTTCGCTCGCGGCGATGCTGCTCGGCATATTCGTCGCAGGACTACTGGCCGGCACCATTGCCGTCGCGACCGCGTTGTGGGCGCCACTGCTGCCGGCGTTGCGGAGCGAATAACCTGCCGACAACGCTACTCGTCAGACTCCTGTTTGGCGCCGTCTTCACGCGCCTTCAACTCAGCCTGATAAGACTCCAGCGCCTGCCGAATCGGGGCCGCCTCGTACGGTGCCAGCCCTTCAAGATGCTCGCAGGCCTTTCGCGCGAACTTCACCGCATTTTCCAACTCGCCGCGCTCGTAATGCCAGCGGGCCAGCGTGTGCAACGTGTCGGCATGTTCGCCCTTCAGCAACTCGTTCGCGCGTTTGACGACCTTCTCGACAAACGCCATGTCACGCCGCTCGATATCCGCCTCATCGAGCACGCTCCACGCCAATCGGTTCAACGCCGGGCCGTCATTCCAGATCTCCTGCGCATACTCCCGGCCGAACCTGTACCCCGCTTCGGGATCGTTGAAGTCGCGTACGAGCGTGAGGAACTTCAGCAGCTTGTAGTAGTCCTCGTGCTTCACACGCGGGTCGATGTTCTTGTCCGGCCGGACCGTGCTGCACAGGAAAGCGAGGTCGAACCGGATCATCGCGGCGCTCGCATCGCGTGAGCGTTCGTCGGGCGCCGGTAGCCCCAGCGTCTCGACCGGCACCTCGAACGACCCGCGCAGCACAACGAAGTCGCCCAGGTTGAGCTGCATCGTGCCCCAAGTAAACGGCTGCAACGTCCACGTCATCGGCATGCTGACCGTGGCCGTCGTCTCCTTGACCGTCACCTCGCAGTCGACCGTGAGGGAATACGCCAGCCGTTCGCCCTCTTCGCTGGCCTGCTCTGTGTCCCGCACATCCGTGATCAGGAACGTAATCTCTGGGTGTTCGGCGACATTGAGCGCCTGCTCACCGTGAAACTCCGCATCCCGCTCAGGCAGCCCGGTGCGGAACGACGCCACCGGCACCCGCCAGGCTCCAGCCAGCAGCGGCGAATCCCCCTCCTCAATGTCAAACGGCGCAACCACGTAGCCGACCACGCGATTGCACGTCGCCACTACACGCAGCAGCGGCGTTTCTGACGTCCACACGAGCTGCGTGCAGACCATCGGCGTAATGTGGTACACCTCGCCCGACTCGAGCTGGGCCGCCGGCACGTCCAACGTCTGTCCGCTGAGCGCCCGCGGCGGCACCTCGTCGGCGTACGCTCCCGCGCCTCCGGAGAAGAGGATTAACCACAGAGACACAGAGGCACAGAGGTTAAAACTTGTGTTCTTTGCTTTCATCGCGCCACACCGCGCATGCTTGAAGTTGTCCGCTGTATTCATGATTTCACCCCCACTTCTTCTCTGTGCCTCTGTGCCTCTGTGGTGATCTTCTCCTGCCCCAGGTCGAGGCACTTGATCGTGTGGTTGTCCCGCAGGTAGAGCCGCGTGCCGATCAACGTCGGTGCGGTCCACGACTTCTCCTCCAGCACCTTCGCCTTGGCGTGGATGTCGATACCCTTCTCGTGCGGTGTCGCGAGTATCAGGTAGCCCTGCTCGTCGAGGATCAGCAGGTGGCCGTCGGCGTGCAGCACGTTCGCTTTCGCGACGCCGCGCTTCCGCCAGATGGGCTTACCCTTGTCGAGGTTGATCCCCATGAGGAATGCCGGCCCGAAACTCCCGTGGCTCGATCCGTAGATGATGTTGTCCACGCGCGCCATCGTGCCGTGTACGACCTGCATCTTGCGGTAGTGCCACAGCTCTTCGAGCGTGTACTCACCGTCCGCGTGCTTGAGCTCGAACAACCGGCTGCCGCCGCCATAGCCCGCCGAGCAGAACAGCTTGTTCGGCGGGATCCACAGCGGCGTGGCCATGATGCCGAACGACTGGCTATCGACCGTCGTCCGCCACCGCGTCTTGCCGGTCGCAGGGTCGATGCCCAGCCGATCGGGGCCGAGTGCGACCACCAGATGATCTTCTTCGTTGAATCGCACGAGCACGGGCGACGAGTAGCCCGGTCCAAACGTCTCGCTCTGCCACGCGATCTCGCCGGTGTCCTGCCGAAACGCGGTCAGACCCGCTTCGCCGCCGCCGGTGTTGAGGATGACCAGATCGTTGTAAGCGATCGGGCTCGCCCCATAGCCGCGGCGCATGTTGCTGGCGTTGAGCTCGTCTGCGAGCTGCTTCGCCCACAGAATCTTGCCGTCGTGCTTGTCGAGGCAGTGAAAGTAGACCATTGCCCCGACGGCGAACAGCCGATCACCCACGATCAACGGCGTCGAATGCGGCCCGGGGCCGAATTCGAGCTGCATGCCTTCCACGGTCGGCGCGTCGTAACGCGTCTCCCACACGATCTCGCCGTCTGCGATATTCAGCGCAACGATCGCATCCTGATCGCCGCGGCGACACATCGTGTACAGCCGTTCGCCGTCGACGATGATGGTCGAATGCCCGCTCGCGAATGAATGGCTCCAAACCACTGGCGGTCCATCGTCCGGCCACGTGTCAGCGAGCTTGCCGACCGCACACGTGAAATCGCGATTCGGCCCGCCCCACTGCGTCCACTGCGCCGTCGTCGTCGCACTTCCGAACGTCACGAGCGTGAGCGCCGCGACCGCGCACCATGAGTCTCTGCGCATCATGTACCTCATTTCACATTGCCTACCCGGTCCCGTCCAGGAGGCCTGAGTCATCGACATACTCCCCTCCGACGCCGGAGCGTGCGCCCGCACCGTCCCCCCTCTCAGGGGGGACCACAGGGGGGTAAACCATCAGAAGTTCACACGCCCCACCCTCCCCCAGCCCCTCCCTGTTAGGGAGGGGAGTTCCGGCACTTTGCGCATTACCCGCCGCTATCGCATACAACGTCCTCTGCGTCACGATGTAGAGCGTGTCGCCGACGCCTACGGGCGTGGTGTAGATCGGCTGGCGCATGTCGTTGCGGGCGAGCTCTTCGAGCTCCTTGCCGTGCTTGAGCACGATGAGCTCGCCGTCGGTGTTGCCGAGCATGACCTTGCCGTCGATCACCGCCGGCGAACCCCACACCGAAGCCTCCATGTCGTACCGCCAGTGCCGCTTACCGGTCTTGGCATCGAAGCACGACAGGTAGCCGTCCAGATCGGTGGCGTACACGAGCCCGTCGGCGACCGCCACACTCGCGATGGTCCGGCTGAATTCTTCGCCCACGTGCCAGAGGCGGCCCGACTGCGTGATATCACCGCGTTTGGTGGCATCGATCGCGTAGAAATGGCCCGGCGCGAGGGCGTGCTCCGGATCGTCACCGACAGCAAGATACACCGTGTTCCCCGCAATCACCGGTGTAGCGACGATCGCGGTCTTCGTTCCCGTGCCGGCTTCTTCCCACACGGCATCCTTGGGATTCAGGTCGAACCGCCACAGCAACTTCCCTGTCTCGGCGGCAAAGCTGTAACACACGCCGTCGCCGCCGCCAAAGATCGCCTGGGTTACGCCGTCGATCACAGCCACCGCGGGCGAGGACCATTGCCCGTGCAGAATGTCGCGGCCGGGGTCGTTGCGTTTCCAGACGACCTTGCCCGTGTGTTTGTTGACGGCGATGAACGACGGAGCGTCCGGCTTCGGCGGCGTATCATGCTCGTCATTGACGCCGTTGCTTGTGCAGACGAAGACAAGATCGCCGACAACTACCGGCGCACACGCCGCCAAATTGTGCGGGTAGACGTCCAACTCCCCCATCATATCCAGGATCCAGACAAAGTCGGCGTCGAGTTTGTCGCGCAGCTTCTCGGCGCGCAGCGGCCCATCATTCTCGTCATCGTGAAAACCCCGGGCGTCGGCACACACCAGCTCGCAGCGGTTGCTGACGTAGTACACGCGTTCGCCATCGACCGCTGGCGACGACGCTACGCCTTGCTCCGGCCAGTCGTTTGGCGGTCCGCTGGGCAACTTATCGTGCGTGGCCTGCCAGAGCAGCTTGCCGTTGACTTGGCTCAGGCACAGCAGGCAGCCCTTGTCGCCCGCAATGCCGGGACGCAGTTCCGCAGCATTATTCGTACCGACGTAAATGCGACCGTCGGCGATGATCGGCCCGCCATAGCTGTACGAACCCAGCCGCACCTTCCACTTGATGTTCTGCCCGCCATGTACGTCCCACTCGTGCGGGATACTCCCCGCCACACACTGGGCCGATCGAGCGGTATTTCCCCCCCAAACCGGCCAGTCAGAAGTCGGCTGCGTCGCGCTCGTCTGTGCGAGAGCACCCACGGCAACAGCACCAACTGTGCAGACGACGAGCAGCAAGCGACGATGCGACATGAGTTTCGCGTTCCTCACCCGGGTCCGATTTCAACATACGTGCGACGAGCGCAGTATTGAAGCTGGGCCGACAAAAATCCACAGCAGCCGCTACTCGCGGCCACAAACACGTCGACTATTGCAGCGGACAGTGCTCTGAGTTACGGTCTGGACGGACACCATTCGGACCAGTGTTACATACTAAGGAGCTTCTCATGAGCGACAGCGTCTACAAAGTCATCGAGCTCGTCGGTACCAGCAAGGACTCGTGGGAGAAAGCGGCCAAGAACGCCGTCGAAGAGGCGTCCAAGACGCTCAAGAATCTGCGGATCGCCGAAGTGCGCGACCTCGACATGAAGATCGAGGACGGCAAGGTTGTGGCGTATCGCGCGAAGGTCTCGCTGTCGTTCAAGTACGAGTCCTGAAATAGTGGATCACGAATAGCACACCTGGGTGGAGCGGGCGTCTCGCCCGCTGAGTGACCTTGTCCCGGCGGGTAAGACGCCCGCTCCACCGCTTACGTACGTCGTGTTGCCGCCAGGAACCCCGCATGCTCATTCGCCTCGCGCATAGCCCCGATCCTGACGACGCGTTCATGTTCTACGGCCTGTCCCAGGGCGGCGTCGGCCCGGGACCATACCAGTTTGAGCACATTCTCGAGGACATTCAGTCGCTCAACGACCGCGCCTTGCGCGGCGAGTACGAAGTCACAGCGATCAGCATCCACGCCTACCCGCACGTCGCCGACAGGTATGCGTTGACCGCCTGCGGATCGAGCATGGGCGACGACTACGGCCCGATGGTCGTCACGCGTTCGCCGACGACCCTGGAAGAGCTAAAGGGCATGACCATCGGCATTCCCGGAAAGATGACGACAGCCTTCCTCACGCTCCAGCTTGCGCTGGGCAAGGGCGCGTTCGAGCCGCGTGTCGTGATGTTCGACCAGATTCCGGACGAGGTGGTCGCCGGCCGCGTCGACGCCGGCCTGCTGATTCACGAAGGTCAGCTCACGTACGAAAAACACGGACTGCACCTGGTCGTCGACCTCGGCGTGTGGTGGAAGGAACGTACCGGCCTGCCCCTCCCACTCGGCGGAAACGCGATTCGGCGTGATCTCGGCCCCGATCACTGCCGCGAGATCGCCCGCATCATCCGGGCGAGCATCCAATACGGCCTGGACAACCGTGACGAAGCCGTGAAGTACGCCCTGCAATTCGGCCGCGGGCTCGACCAGCAACTCGCCGACCGCTTCGTCGGCATGTACGTCAATGAGTGGACGCTCGACTACGGCGACCGCGGCCGCGAAGCCGTCCGACGATTGCTACGCGACGGCGCCGCCGCGGGCCTTGTTCCCGACTCGTCGGTCGTTGACTTCATCTAAGCCTAACCCCCGTTCTGAACAAGCCATACTACTGATTCCAAGCCTCCATTAGCTCACGCCGCGCAACATCTTCACTACCAATTGGCAAGCGGATCTACCTGACTTCACAACCCACAACTACGTGGTTTCCAGTAAGAGTGTTGCACATCCGACCACCGCGTAGCACGTTTTAGTCTCGTGCGCACCTTGCGTTCTTGTCAGGTTCGTAACGTACGGACGTCATGCGCAATCTGCGAAGTATCGAGAGACCGGCGCAGTTGATCGACGACGCGATTGACAGTGCGTCCACGCATTGCGCATTACCCTTTGCAGAAAGACCTCGGTCGGGAGTATCATGATCGTAGGGAAGTTCGGCTGGGTGGCTAATCTGCCACCGCGGGGCATATCGATTGAGAGGAGGTGCAGGCTACAGAATCTACACACAATGCGTGCTTTGCGAATTGGAAGTAGTTGAATGGCTTCAAAGTGCACATAGGAGACTACCGTGAATAGTGCGAGTGAATCGAAGAAACCTGATCCCCTACGCCTCAAAGTCACGGTGCGACTAGAACAGATCGAAGACGAGAAGCTACCGAACTTCCAGGTGTACGTGTTTGACCAGACGGGACAGTTTGTGACGTGTGCTCCCTGGGAGGGAGATTCCGTAAAACTGAAACTGCCCGAGGAACTGCGGGGCACCACCGCGCGAATTTTGTTCGGGCCACCGTTATCGGAGAAGGAGGAAGAGGTTCCAGCCTGGATGCGCGACATGCTGCCGAAGGAGGCAGGGCCGCGCAAGACCCCGCTGCCGTCCACTCTGGTCCGCCGAGGTGCGTACGAGAAGCGGATTCGGTTGCGCACAGCAGAAGAGCACCTTGACATTGCGGTTTTGCCGCCCGACTGGAAGAAGTGGCTCATGTGCCCGTGCGTCGTACGTGGTCGCCTGGTGAAGCGTCTGACGTTGCCGGACGGCACGACGAAAGAGCTTGGTGTCTGTGGTGCGTGCGTCTGCATCTACGAGGTGGACAGCTTCCCGTATGTGATCTTGCAGCTGGCAGAGCACGAATTGTATCGCCTGCGTAATGACTTGCGGTTCGTGCTCGATAAACTGGAACATGAGCATCCGCCGCGCGTCTGGCCGCCTGAGCCCTGGCCCGACGGCCCCCATCCGCAGCCGGGACCTCCGCCGCCCTATGAGCACGCCGCGGCTTCCTTCGAGGCCAAAATCGAGGACATGCTGCCGCGCCACCAGCTCCGGACCGACCTCGAGCCGGTGTTCAACGCTATCTCGGCCCCGCATCTGCGCCAGGCGCTGATGAGCGTAGCGAGCAAGCTGCTTTACGTCCTCTGCCTGCCACAGCTTAAGTGGTTGAGCCACTACTACCACAAGGACTGGATCACGTGTACACCCACCGATGAGCAGGGCCGCTTCCAGACGACCATCTGGTATCACTGTTTCGGCGACAAGCCTGACTTGTACTTCAAAGCCTGGCAGTGCATCAACGGCGCACTACACGTCGTATACAACCCGGGCGTGGCCTGCCACACCCACTGGAACTACGAATGCGGTACCGAAGTCGTACTGGAAGTAACGGATCCCGCGGCCAGAACGTGCGTGCCCACTCAACCGGTGAACCCGCCGCCGGGTGTAACGCGGTGGGTGATGCCCTTTGCAGTAGGTGGCACTCAGCTTTACCGGATCAAGTCCAACGGAAAGACGGACTACAACCGCGGTCCTGCCAGCAATCCCGTCAGCATCGTGGATGCGCCCTTCGGCAGTCCGTCCGGCACGCGCCTGGGGTTCCGACACGGCCACTCGAGCGACATCCCGCTCACGGGAGCGCACAAGCCGGCCTACTACCGCTGGCGCTACCGCAAGGCCGGAACCAGCAACTGGCACGATCTCAGTGAGCCGGTCGTACGTCACTACGTCGAAGAGCGCCCGGGCGTGCCGCCCGTCTTTCCCGCGTACAAGCTTGGTCCAACCGTGGTGAAGGGAATCCCGCTGTACGAGTTCAAGCCGCACGATCCACCGGCCCCCTCGGACTCGAACGCCACGACCAGATGGCCAATCGACGAGTGGTTTGCCGACATCTTCAGTGGGTTTCTAAGATCATTTGACCTGCCCGGCGGAGTGGCGGCCGCAGCCGGCAAGTACGAAATCAAGCTCGAGGTTTACGACGAGGACGTCAATCGCATTCCACCGGGGCCGGGGACGTTCGAGTTCATCGTGCCCACTGGATACGCCAGCGATGGCGAGACGGTTGAGGCTCGGAACGCCACCGCGGCCGAGATCGACAACAACGGTTTCGTGTTCCACCTGCACATCGACAACCGCGCCTGCAAGGCATCAATTGCCGAACCCGCCATCGGAAGTGAGACGGCTGGCACTTGCGGGCTCCTGCGCTACGACGCCGGTGACGTGGTCACCATCTCCTTCAAGGCACAACAACCGGACGACCACGCCGTCTTCTGGTTCAAGATCAAACGCGGTTATGGCTGGCTGGCGAACACCGGATCCGGTTGGCAGGAAGTAGGAGCAACGACAGCATCCCCGTACGCGGGTGATGGCAGCGGTAACTTCACCAACGACTTCGCAGTCACCGCCCTGCTGGGGAAGAACTGCGACGAGGGTGCCTTCGCCGAATCGCTCAGCGTGTGGGCCAAGGCTACCAACGGCTGGCACGCGATCTCCGCGTACGACGCTTACGACCTCCGAGCCTTCGCCCTCGCTCCGAACAAGGAAGAGTAGCACCGGGGTATCGTTCGAACGTCGTAGCTAGCTATCGATTGAGAGTTGTCGGCTTCGCCCGAAGTGCAAGGGCACCAACCCGCGGAGCCGGCAACTCTCTGCATAGCGTCGTGCTCTGCCGCCAGACACGACTCAGATTGCCGCTCCCTCCAAACGACGATCAGCACGGCGTACATCGCCAACACGCGCCAGCCAGGATACATAGTTCGTCCAGATCCGACGATTGAGCGGCTGGGCGCAAGAACCTCCGACCGTATTCTGGTATAAGACGCTTTGGCGCAGAGAAATCGGAGACGTTTCGAATGATCGGTATCATCGGTGGCACAGGTTTGGGCGAGAAACTCTTCGGCGAAGAGCTTGGCGGGGCGGAGTTCAACGTGCCGACGCCTTTCGGCGAACCTTCCGGGCCGATTCGCATGGTCGAATGGCACGGCGTGCAGGTGGCCCTGCTCGCCCGGCACGGCGAAGGTCACATGATCAGCCCGTCGCAGGTCAACTACCGCGCGAACATCTACGCGCTCAAATCGCTGGGCGTGAAATACATCATCGCCAGCGGCGCGGTCGGCTCGCTGAAGAACGAGATCGAACCGCGACACCTCGTGATTCCCGACCAGGTTATCGACAAGACGTATCGCCGCACGCCGACGTTCTATGACGAGGGACTGGCGGTCCACGTCGAGTTCGCCGAGCCGTTCTGTCCGGCACTTCGGAAGCTGCTGCTCTCGGTTGCGGACTGCGCGGACACGACCGTCCACGATGGCGCCACGTACGTGTGCATGGAAGGCCCGGCGTTCAGCACCGTGGCCGAGTCGCGCATGCACCGCATGTGGGGCGGCGACCTCATCGGCATGACCTGCATGCCCGAGGCCAAGCTGGCCCGCGAGGCAGAGATCAGCTATGCCCTAGTCGCGCTAGCCACGGACTACGACTGCTGGAAGCCGCACGATCCGAGTCTGTCGCGTCAAGCCCTGCTGTCCGAGATCATCGGCCATCTGAAGGCTGCGACGAATAATGCCCTCGACCTGATCCGCTCCGCGATCGAGATCTTCGCACGCGAGCCGATCGGCGAGACGCCAATTCACAGCGGCCTCGATCTGGCAGTCTGGACGGACCCGGCAGAGTTGACGCCGGACGTGGTTGACCAATACGGAATCCTGCTGGAGCGGTACATCGAGTTTCGTTGAGGCGTAATTCGCGCGACGCCGTAGTTTGGTTGGGTGAACAGAAGCTGAGCGTATCACATGGACGTTGTTGCGCAGACTGGTAAGGACACCGCCGCCGACAGCCGGCTCGAACGCGACTGGCACATCGCGGCGCCACACACCGACCGCGATCGACTGGCCGCCGACGCCGGCATCGCCCCACTGCTCGCACAGGTGCTGCTGCTCCGTGGTGTGACTCAGGCGGCCGACGTGCGGCCGTTTCTCAATCCTGAGTTCAAGCCCCATCCGCCGGAAGCCCTGCCCGGCGCCCCTGAGGCGGCGCGCCTGTTGGCCGAATCGGTGCGCGCCAAGAAATGCATCGTCATCTACGGCGACTACGACGTTGACGGCATCACCGCCACCGCGATTCTCTGGCACGCGCTGACGCTCGCCGGTGGCGACGTGCAGTTCTACATCCCGAGCCGACTCGAAGAGGGCTACGGCCTCAATCGCGAGGCGCTGGAAAAGATTGCCGCCGACGGCGCTGGCCTGGTGATCACCGTCGATTGCGGCGTTACGGCGGTCGAGTCAGTTGCCCGCGCCCGCGAGCTCGGCCTGGACATCATCGTTACCGATCATCACGAGCCGCGGGAACAGCTCCCAGACGCCAGCGTGCTCGTGCATCCCTCGGCCTGCAGCGACAGTCCGAATCCGAACCTGTCCGGCGCGGGCGTCGCGCTGAAGATCGCCTGGGCATTGGGACAGGAATTGTCCGGCGCTGACCGCGTCAAGCCGGAGTTTCGTGAGTTCCTGCTCGACGCGACGGCGTTCGCCGCGTTGGGATTGATCGCGGACGTTGTGCCGCTGACCGGCGAGAACCGCATCATCACGACGTTCGGCCTGCACCAACTGTGCCACACCAGCAACGTCGGACTAAAGGCGCTGATCGAGGTCGCCGGCCTGACCGACAAACGCAAGTACGACGACTTCGACGTCGGTTTCCGCCTCGCACCGCGTTTGAACGCGATCGGACGCATGGGCCACGCGCGGCTGGCGGTCGAGCTCTTCACGCGCGCCGACTCCGATCGGGCCCGCGAGATCGCGACAACGCTCGATGCCCAGAATCGCAAACGACAGGAAGTCGAGCGGAAGATCGTCAAGCAGGCCGAGGCACTCGTGGTCGAGAAGGGGCTGCACCGCGACAGCTCGCGCGGCATCGTGCTCGCCAGCGACGATTGGCATCCCGGCGTGATCGGCATCGTTGCCTCACGCCTGGTCGACCGCTTCTGCCGCCCCACGGTGCTGATCGCCCTCGAACACGGTGTCGGCCAGGGCTCCGGCCGCAGCGTGCGGCACTTTCCGCTCCACGAAGTGCTCGGGGCGTGCTCGGAGCATCTTGAGAGTCATGGTGGCCACGCGATGGCGGCGGGACTGCGCGTGAGGACCGATCGAATCGACGCGTTCGCCGACGCGTTCCAGCGCGAGGCCATACAGCGGCTCACGCTTGCGGACCTCCGCCCGCAATTGCGGCTGGATGACGAGATCCCCCTGGCCGCGTTGTCCGTCGAAGTGGTGGACGCACTCGAGCGCATGGCCCCGTTCGGCGAGGGCAATCCGCGCCCACGGTTCGCCACCACGCCGGTCGAGTTACCCGACGCACCACGCGTCGTCGGCCGCAACGGAACACACCTCCAGTTCACTGTCCGCGACGGGCGCACGTACCGAAAAGCGATCGCTTTCGGCATGGGCGCGCAGGCCGAGCAACTTGGCGAGCACCGCCACGTGCGACTCGCGTTCGAACCAATCATCAACGAGTGGAATGGTCGGCGCAGCGCGGAGCTCAAAGTTCTGGACTGGAAACCGGCGGACGCGTAGCGGCCGACGCCCCTGTCGGCCGTCGTACGAACACTGCATCCGAAGTCCGGCACAGGGACGGGACGCTACGGGTTCTCCGGAAACGCCGCCTGGAGCGCCAACATCGAATACGCCGTCGTCAACGGCGGCATGCCCTCCATCCAGCGATCCTCCTCGTTCACCCAACTGCCGTCCGGGCGCTGCTTGCTCTTCAGTGTCTCCACCAGCTCTGCGCGCCAATCATGCTTCTTCCCGTCTGAGGCCTCAATAACTGGAGCACCATAAGCGTCCAGTGCGCGTGCAAAAACATGGTAGTAATAGTACAGCCCTTCCTGCGACTGCCGCTCGGGCATGTTCGGGTTGTACTCCAGCGTCCAATGTGAACGAATCCAGCCCAGCGCGGCCTGCACGCGCGGGTCATCCTTGCTCAGCCCCGCGTAGAGCATGCTCTTGAAGCCCGCGTAGGTCATCGACCCGTAACAACGCAGCTCCTTGCGACCGTCCACTTCCATCGTGCCGGCCTTGCTCTCACCAGTCCCGTGTGGCGTATAGATGAAACCACCCTGCGTAGCACCCTTGGCTAGCGCGAGGTCATTCGTCTCGCCCAACATCTGGCAGCGTTGAATGAAAATCAGCGCTTTCTTGTACGTGGGGTCAGTTGGTGGCAATCCGCTGTCGCGCAGCGCTTCGAGCATCATCTGCGTGTTGGACAAATCGGGCCGCCCATGGCGTCCATAGCCGGCTCCACCATACCACGGATCGTCAATCGACTTTTCCTCGCTCTCGTCCCACTGGAGGCCCTTGAGGAACGCTTGGAGCTTCCCTATCGCGTCGGCGTACTGGTCGTCCTTCAGCACGCTGAACAGCGACAACGCCACGCTGCTCTCGTAGTTCTTGAGCAATCCCTCGGACGAGTAGATGCCGCCGTCTTCGTGCTGATACTTCAACACAAACTCGACGCCGCGGCGCACCGCGATGTGCCTCGCGCCGATCTCCGGCTCCTGGGCAAGCGCTCTGAGCACCAGACAGGAAATCCCTGGCCCGCTCTGTGAGACCCATCCTCCGTCCTTCTCCTGGACTGAGATGAGGAACTTCGCCGCCCGGCGCCGCATCTCCGCCGCCTGATCCACTGTCTTTGGTCTGTCCGGTACTTGCGCCACGCAGCAGATCACACCGGTGACCAGCACGGCGCTCACCGCTGTCAATCGAAAGTTTCGCACGCGAACCTCCCTGTCTGATCTGCGTCCGCCCTACCCATAGCCCAGTTCCGACAAACGGTCTTCGTCCAGCCCGAAATGATGGCCGATCTCGTGCAGCACTGTAACGCGAATCTCATCGATCAGCTCATCGAAATCGTCGCACATGCTGCACAGATTGTCGCGAAATATCAGGATGCGATCCGGCATCGGCGTCGGGGCCAGTTCGGGTCCCTTTTCCCCTAACGGTATGCCAACATACAGACCTAGCGTGTCCGGCGGAATGTCGTGCTCGTTCAGGAGCTGGTGGTCCGGTCGATCGCGCACCTCGATCACCACGTTCTCCAGGTACTGCTGAAACTCCTCCGGCACCTCGGATACGGCCAGTTCAACCGCCCGGTCGAATTCCGATTTCGTAGTGTGTATCATCCGTCAACCAATGCTCCGGTCCAGGGACTGCACGCCCGTCGCAGGGAGTATAGAACGCCCGCCGGTCCCGGCCAATTTTGTCCTCGAAGCGAGGTACCCAGCGTGTTCACACTGCGTATGCTGCGTCAGATTATCCTGCTCGTCGCAGCGGCTTCAGTGCTCTCCGGCTGCGCGCCGACGTCGTTTCTCGTGACGCCCATGCGCACCCGGCCGGATCTCCGGGAAAACGTCTTGCGCCGCGAGAGCATCTGGGCAACGAAGAAGATCGCCCTGATCGACGTCGACGGCGCACTGCAGAATGGTCGCCAGACGTCTTTGCTCGGTACGCCTGGCGAGAACCCGGTCTCGCTGTTCGTCGAGAAGCTCGACCGCGCCGCACGCGATCGGAACGTGCGGGCCGTTGTCATTCGCATCAACTCACCCGGCGGCACCGTCACCGCGTCAGATCTGATGCACGCCGAGCTTCAGAATTTTCGCAAACGCACCGGCAAACCCGTGCTCGCCGCTATGCTCGATGTCGCAGCATCGGGTGGATACTACCTCGCCTGTGCCGCCGACAGGATCTACGCCCATCCCACGACAATCACCGGCAGCATCGGCGTGATCATGCTGCTGCCCGAGTTCACCGGAACGATGCAGAAGCTCGGCGTCGCAATGAACGTCGTCAAGAGCGGCGCGATGAAAGACACCGGCTCCATGTTTCGGACACTGGAGCCGGAGGATCGGGAACTCTTCGAGCATCTGGTCGACGGAATGTACACACGTTTTGTGAACGTCGTCGTCGCGGGCCGACCCGGGCTCGACGAGGCCCAGGCGCGCGAGTTGGCCGACGGCCGCGTATTCCTCGGTCCGGAGGCAAAAGAACTGGGCCTCGTGGACGAAGTCGGCGACCTCAAAGACGCGATCGCCGCGGCAAAGACGGCCGCAGGAATCGATCACGCCGTCAAGATCGTGCAGTACGCCCGTCCGCTGGCCTACCGCCCGAACGTCTACGCCCGACACGACGCGCCGGCCGTCAACATCGTGAATGTAGAGTTGCCCGACTGGCTGACCGGCCCTTCGCCGCAACTGCTGTATCTCTGGGCCCCTGGCTGGTAGCGATACGTATGGTGCTGCTGATCGATAACTACGACTCGTTCACGTACAACCTCGTCCAGACCATCGGTGCGCTGGATGCGAACGTGGAAATCCGCGTCCACCGTAACGACGAGATCAGCATCGAGCAGATCGAGGCCGCGGCTCCGTCGCACATAATTATCTCGCCCGGACCATGTACGCCACGCGAGGGGGGGGTCAGCAACAACGTCATCCGCCATTTCCGCGAGCGTGTCCCCCTGCTGGGCGTGTGCCTGGGCCACCAGTGCATCGGCTACGTCGCCGGCGGAAACGTCATTCGCGCCCACCGACTCATGCACGGCAAGACCAGCATGATCAGCCACGACAACGAGGGCGTCTTTCGCGATCTGCCCGACCCCTTCGAGGCAACGCGTTACCACTCGCTGATCATCGAGGAAGGCACGCTGCCCGAGGAGTACGTCGTCTGCGCCACGTGCGCCGACGACCCCAGTGAGATAATGGGCCTGCGGCACCGCGAGTGGCCTCTCTTCGGCGTGCAGTTTCATCCTGAGAGCTTCCTGACGACCCATGGCAGCAAGCTGCTTGCCAATTTCCTCGCGATCCGCTAGGCATACGTTATGCGAAACGCAGTTTTCGGGAGTATTTGTGTGTACCTGCTGCTCGCGGGCATCGGTTGCGCGCAGCGTAACGTCGCCGTTTCCACAGCGCCTGCGGTCGCAGAGCTCCCTGACCTCACACACGCCGAGCGCAGCTTGCCAGTCACGGTGAATGTCGAGGGCCGCTATCAACCCAAGGTGGTGATACTCGGCGACCTGCCCGAGCCTGAGCCGACACCGGAGGAACGGATCGCGCTTGGCCTGGACAAGGGACACATCGGCTGGCTGCTCTACCCGCCGCCATCCCAACCCGAAGACTCACTGGTCGGCCCCTGGTACGGAGGCGCGACGATTGCGAACCACAGTGCGGGCGAGCTCAGTGTCGCCGTGGGTTGGATAACGCCCAACATCGGCGTTTCACGGGAGCGCGGCATCGCCATCGCTCACGATACGTTCGGGCGCAGCATCGCCGCCCGGCGGACGGCCGACCCGGTGAACATCGGCGTCGGTGATCGCGGCGCGGTCACCATCGGCTGGGGGCACGCATCGACCATCGCGCAGCGCGCGCGAAACGTCGGTCCCTAGCGGCAAGACGGCCATTCCAGCCGTCCAGACGAATCAGTGCATACCCCTTGTAGTTCGCGTGTGGGCGCAGACAATCCTACACATCGAAGCATACTGGCGCGGCAACCGCCGCCGGGCCTCTTCCGACGGCCGCCGAATCTACCACCCTCGGGCACATAACCCGACGAGTATGACTCGTCTGCGATACTGAAGGAGCAACAGCATGAAGCACCCCTGGCTTTCCGGGATCCTGACCGGCGCCGTCGTCGCGGTCATTGCGATCGTATTCACCGAGAACATTCACGCCCAGGGTGGCCGCTCGGCCACCGGCGGGCGCATCGCCTGCGTCGATCTGGGCGTCGCGTTCAACGAATACCAGCGCACCAAGGATCTTGAAGAAGAGATCGCCAAACTACGCGAGCAGCTTCAGACCGAAGAACAGCAGCGGCGTCAGCAGCTCGACGCCCGCATGGCGGAGATTGACCGCCTCGCGATGGACGATCCCACCCGCCGCGATCGGCTCAAGGAGCTCTTCGACATGCAGGTCGAGCTGGGTGTCTGGGCGGAGGCCAAGGCCGCGCACCTCGCGCGGGAAACGGCGATCTGGTACATTCGTACCTACGAAGAGGTGGTCGCGAAGACCACGGAAATCGCGGAGCGTGACGGCTATGACATGGTATTCTACAAGGACCAGTTCGAGCCGATCAGCATGGAGTTGGAAGCAATCAAGCAGCAGATGCGCATGAATAAGCTACTCTACGCGCACCCGTCCGTCGACTTGACACAGACGGTGTTAGATAAGCTGAACGCGGACTACCGCGCGCAGCCGCGTACCGACATGCTCTACGTACCGTAGCTCGGGCTCCGCGTAACCGCACCAATCGTAGGGCGGGCTCCGCCCGCCGATCTGCCATGACCAAGACACCTGAGATCACCGCTGAAGACCTGTGCGCCCAGCTCGGCGGCACACTCACCGGCGATGGTAGTACGACCGTCCGGAGCGTTGCGCCGCTCGATGTCGCCGGCAGCGACGACTTATCCTGGGTCGGCAGCGCAAAGTACCTGCCTCAGTTGGCGGACTCGTCCGCGGGCGTCGTTTTGATTCCCAAAGATTGCGCCGCGCCGACGGACCGAACCACGATCTCCGTGGATGACCCTGATCTGGCAATGTGCTCGTCACTCGCTGCTCTGGCGCCCCCGGCGATGTTAATCCCCCCAGGCGTCGACGCGCGTGCGTGCGTCGATGAGACCGCCACGGTGTCCGGAGCTTGCGTCGGACCGCTGGTGTACGTCGGCCGGCACGCGGTGGTCGAGGCGGGAACACAACTCCACCCCGGCGTGTATGTCGGCCCGCACGCTCACATCGGACGTGACTGCGTTCTGCACCCCAACGTCGTCGTTGGCGCCCACTGCGAGCTCGGCGATCGTACTATCATCCACATGAATTCGTCGATCGGGGCCGACGGATTTGGCTATCTCCAGCGCGAGGGCCGGCACGTCAAAATCCCACAGATCGGCCGTGTGATCGTCGAGGATGACGTCGAGATTGGTGCGAACTCATGTGTCGACCGAGCCCGCTCCGGCGAAACCCGCGTCGGGCGCGGTACCAAGATTGATAACCTCGTGCAAATTGCACACAATGTCCGCGTCGGCAAGCACTGTGTGCTCGTCGGCCAGGTTGGCATCTCCGGCTCCACCACGCTCGGCGACTACGTCGTTCTCGCTGGGCAGGCGGGTGTCGCAGATCATTTGCGCGTCGGAGATCGCGTTCAGATCGGTGCCCAGTCCGGCGTGATGAACGACATTACGGAGCCGGGCAACTATATCGGTGCGCCGGCGGTGCCGTTCCTGGAACACGGCCGGCAATTGGCGAACCTGCGGCGCCTGCCGAAGCTCGCTGCACAGCTACGTGACCTGGTCAAACGGATCGAACGGCTTGAGTCAACAGCAGACCATCACGACGGAGACTGAGGTCAGCGGCCGCGGCCTCTTCACCGGCGGGCCAGTGACGCTGCGGTTCAAGCCGGCGCCACCGGGCACCGGCGTCACGTTCGTCCGGACGGACCAGCCCGAGCCAGTGCATATCGCCGCACGCGTCGAGAATCTCACCAAACGCGCTCGCCGAACTTCCATACGCAACGGCACCGCTGCGATTGAGACGGTCGAGCACTGTCTGGCCGCGGTGCGCGGCCTCTCGGTAGACAACCTGATCATCGAGCTGGACAACGCCGAGGTACCCGCGGCCGACGGCAGCGCCCTACCGTTCATCGAAGCGCTGCAAAAGGCCGGTATTGACGAGCAACCCGCGGAGCGCGAGTACCTACCTGTACTCGAACCGGTGCGCGTTGAAGAAGGGAACGCCGAACTGGTGGCCTGGCCGGGCGAAGGTGATCGGCTGGAGGTGATCTACGAGCTCGATTACGGCCCGAACAGCCCGATCGGCCATCAGATCCACCGCTTCACGCTCGACGCCGACGGCTTCATTGAGCAGATCGCCCCGTCGAGAACGTTCGTGACCGAGCAGGAGGCAAATCACCTGCGGGCTGCCGGCCTCGGGACGCACCTCAGCTACGAAGACATTCTCGTCATCGGCGACAACGGCCCGATTAAGAACAAATTTCGCTACGAAAATGAGTGCGTCCGCCACAAGATTCTCGACCTGGTCGGCGACCTGATGCTCGCAGGACGCTTCGTCACCGGACGCATCTACGCCCGGCGCTCCGGTCACCACCTGAATCACGAACTCGTACGACGATTGCTCGAACAACGGGCGCGCGAGTCATTCGAGAAGCGGTTGACCGGTGCCGCGGAACTCGACATCAAGCAGGTGCAGCGCCTTCTGCCGCACCGCTACCCGATGCTGCTGGTCGATCGCGTAATCGAAATCGACGGCGATCGCCGCGCCGTCGGCATTAAGAACGTCACAATCAACGAGCAGTTCTTCCAGGGGCACTATCCGCGACAGCCGATCATGCCCGGCGTGCTGATTATCGAAGCACTCGCCCAGCTCGGCGGTATTCTGATGTCGCAGAAGCTGGAGCACACGGCCAAGGTCGCGGTTCTGCTGAGTCTGGACAAGGTAAAGTTCCGCCGGCCGGTCATGCCGGGTGACCAGCTCATCCTCGAAGCCCAGGCCGTGCGTGTGAAAGCGCGCACCGGGCAGGTGCAGTGCCGCGCGACCGTCGGGGGCGAGCTGGCGGCCGAGGCACACATTCGATTCATGCTCGTCGACGCCGACCCCGCGTAGCCTGGAGCCCTATGTCCACGATTCATCCCCTGGCCTATGTCGATCCCAAAGCCGAAATCGGCGAAAATGTGGAGATCGCACCGTTCTGCTACGTCGGCCCGCACGTGCGCCTAGGCGACGGCTGCCAGCTGGCGCCGCACGTCACGTTACTCGGGCCGGCCGAGTTCGGCCCGAACAACCGCTTTTTCTCGAAGTGCGTAATCGGCGCAGCGCCGCAGGACCTCAAGTTTAAGGACGGCCCGACCAAGGTCGTCGCCGGCTCGGACAACACCTTTCGAGAATTGGTGACCGTACACCGCGGCACCGAGGTCGATCGGCAGTCGCAGGGCATCACCCGTATCGGCGATCACAACCTGTTCATGGTGGGCGTCCACATTGCCCACGACGCCGACATCGGCAGCCATATCATCATCGCGAACACGGTTCAGATCGCCGGGCACGTGCGGCTCGAAGACTGCGTCGTCGTGGGCGGCGCATCCGCAATGCACCACTTCGTCACCGTCGGCCGCAATGCATACGTGGCCGGCATGACTCGCGTGACCCACGACGTCGCGCCGTTCATGAAAGTCCTCGGCTACGACCAGGAAGTGCGCGGCGTGAACATCGAAGGCATGCGCCGGTGGCGCTTCCCGGCCGAGTCCATTACCGCCGTGAAGCAGGCTGCCCGCCTGTTGTACGCCCGGCGTGGCGAGCGCTCGCCGTTGCGCACGGAAGAGGCCTTGCGCCATATCGAGGCGGATGGGCTCATGGCGGACGAGCACGTGCGCTACCTCGTAGACTTCCTCCGGCGTAAGCTGAGCATCGGCATCTTCGGCCGCGCGCGCGAACACTACCGCTCGGACGTCGACGCGGATCGCCAGAACTTCTACGGGACTGAGAAGAAGGAAGCAGTCTGTGAGTGAGCCACTGCCTGTCGCGGTCGTCGGCGCCGGCCATATGGGCCGCCACCACGTTCGCCACTACAACGAAATGCCCGAAGCTCGGCTGGTCGCCGTCGTCGACGCCGACCTGGAACGAGCCAGACAATACGCCGAGCCCCTCGGTATACCGTACGCCCGCGATCTATCGGAGGACCTGCCGGATTTCGCGGCGGCGACTGTCGCGGTACCGACGATCCACCACCTGTCGGTCGGCCAGGCACTCATGGAGCGCGGCGTTCATGTGCTGATCGAAAAACCGCTCGCACCCAATGCGCAGGACGCACAGAAGATCGCAGACCTGGGCCGCAAGCACGACGTCGTGGTTCAGGTCGGTCACACCGAACGCTTCAACCCCGCGGTCCGGGCAGCCGAGCGACTCGGCCTCAAGCCCAAATTCGTCGAGACACACCGCATCAGCCCGTTCACGTTTCGCTCGGCGGACATCGGCGTTGTGTTCGACCTGATGATCCACGACATCGACATTCTCCTGCACCTCGTTCGGGAAAACGTCGAACGTGTTGACGCCGTTGGGATGAACGTCCTCGCCCCGAATGAGGACATCTGCAACGCGCGCGTGACGTTCGCCGGCGGTGCCGTCGCAAATCTGACCGCATCGCGTCTGGCGCTCAAGACGGAGCGCAAGCTACGTGTGTTCTGCAAGAACGCGTACGTCTCGCTCGACTATCAGAAGCGACTGGGCATCGCGATCATGCTCGACAAGAACCTTGATATCCTGAAGCTCGCCCGCGAGAAGAACATCGAGGATCTGTCACAGATGGCCGGACTCGACTTCGGCAAAATGGTCCACGTCGAGCCGCTCCAGATCGACGACCTCGACCCGCTGCGCACCGAGCTGCAGGCGTTCATCAAATGCGTCCACACCCGCGAGCGGCCACCCGTCAGCGCCGAGGACGGCGTGCGTGCCGTTCGCCTCGCGGAGCAGACGGTTGCGGCACTTCAGGCGCACAGTTGGGATGCGGACGGCGTCGCCGGCAGCGATATCTTCGGCCAGGCAGCGAAATGACCCCCGCGAGCAACAGCCCCTTTGTGCCACTACTGCGTCAGCAGTGTCTTCGGCGGTCAATCTCCGATGCACTGCTCACCGAGCAATGACACAAGGCAACTCGCTGGACTGCGCTAGAACGCCGGCGGCGTGTCGCGTGATATCGCCACGCCCAACTCAAAATTGGCCATCATCGTCCGTCGCGCGTGCACTACGTGCCCGCACAGGAACAACGGATCACCGTTGGGATGCGGTACCAACGTCTCCACCCAGGTGCCGATCGGCGCGTCCACCGCAACCTCCATCGACAATCCCCCACTGGACAGGTTCACGGTCTGCCCTACGACGGTCCGCGCGACGCCATTGGCTGGATCGACCAGCCGAACACGACAAGGAACACGGTACGGCGTACGACGCTCACGCCGCGCCCGACCGCCTCTATCCGTTCGTCCGGCAACCGCTGCCGCGTGTCCGGTCGTGTGCGTGGTCACGTCGCACCTCCGTAGAGTCCGGCGAAACTTGCGCAACACGCTCAGACCCACGCGGTGCCACAGGCGAACCAGTGCGGTCGTGCGTGCGCGACGCCAACGTCTCTATCGGGCGCGACGTGAATTCAACTTGATCGATGGGTACGAAACCCCAACCACGTCCATTGTCGATCAGGGACGATGCTGCTCCCGACGCGGTCTCCTGCTACACCGCCTCGATGTTCGTCATTGTGTCGACGTTAATGATTGAAAGTTCGCCGTCGTCCTTTCGCAGATGTACGCGTAGCAGCCAGAGCTTGTCGTCCTTACTGTGGGCGTACCAACTACCAGTTTTCTGCAATTCGACGTTGTCGATAACACCCTCGACCTCCGCTTGCCAGTCGCCCTCCCGGCGGTCAATCATCTGAGCAATGCGGACGCGCTGTCCGACCGGGTGCTGCTGCTTGAATTCGCCTACTGTCATAACTTATTTTCTCACATGCACTTACGATTACGGCTGCGGGTCCAGCCCATACCTGTCAGATCATCACACGCCGATTGTAAATCCACCATTCGAGTAAGACCAGCACCAGCGCGACACCAACAAACCAGCGCCATACCTCCGGCGTCGCGGTCTTGATCAGCTCCATCTGAGCGATCTCCTGCGATCCGACGCGCAGGGGCTCCGTCGGCGGAGCGATTTCGCTCTCCCAGGGGTCCTCGAGGTTCACTGCGAAGCGATCACGACCGGGGACGCCGTCGTCCACGCGATAGATTCCGACCCGATTCGTTTCGCCGTAATAGGCCACGCCGTCCGCTCCAGGCGAGACGGTGACCCGGCGCTTGTCCGGACGGACGACACGTACAGAGTCCGTGCCCGCTACCGCCGGGATGCGTAACGTCGCCCCGGGACGGAGCTGCTCGTCAGCCGCCTCGGTCGCGCCACCGAGGTAGCGCACGGCGTTGAACAGAAACACCGGGAAGCCCGTGCTCCACCAGTTGGGACTCTTCTCGACCGCGAAGCTCATCACCAGGCAATGTCGTCCCGCACCACTATATCGGACCAACACAGGGCCCTGTGGCCCCTCGATCAGCACCTCCGCCAATTCGGGAATCTCGAGAGCGACGCCTTCGGAGACAATCACCGGACTGAGTTGCACGTGTCGCAGCACCGGGTGCGTCTCGTCCCACCAGATCAGGTTGTACCATTCCTGCTTCTCGCCCGTCGCGAAGCCCTCCAGTGGCGGCGTGATGCCGAAAAACAGGTAGTTGCCTGCCAGCAAAGCCTCGGGGCTATATCGATCCATGATGACAACGTCGAACTTCGAGCGGTCATCAGCATAGAACCTCCGCTCCGCGTTCGCCTCGTATTCTACCGGTGTGACGAAGGGAAACTCCGTCAGCGGCTGACCGGCCAAGGCGTAGTTGATCAGCGTGTTGCCTTCGGTGACGACCAGCACTCGCAAACGCTTGGGCGGCGGAACCGCGACATACGCCCGATTGTCCACATCCAGTGCGTCGCGACGTGCAATGCGCGCTTCCAGGACCGCGGCGCGATTCAGCGGAAGCTCGAAGCTGAGCGAAGCACTGGCACCCGCCTCGTCATCGAGCGCTTGCTTCTCGTCAGCAGACTGTCCGCCGAGTTCAACCGATTTCACGGCTTCCAACGTCTCATCTACGTAAATGGAAACGTCAGTCGTAATCGGATCAAAACCGAAGTTCTGCACAGCCAGGAACACACTCAACAACTCCGGTCGCTCATAGTTGCGCTGCGTGCGCAAGGCCGTGATGCCGACATTATCCGTTGCCTCACCGATACGAATCAGCTCCAGTTCGCCGCTTTTGAGCACCTGCTGGTCGAGGTTCGCCACCCGGCCGTCTGAAATCAGTACCAGCTTCGATGGCACCTCAGCACTGATCGGCGTCTTGTCGGTTGTCAACGTCGGCGGCGCCATGTACGCCTCGGCCAGTTCAAGTGCCTCTTTCATGTCTGTCTGACCGTCGGTCGGTTCGATCTGCTCGATCAGCTCTGCCAGGTCGCTCGCGTTGGTCGTGAACGGCGACACCATCCGCGCCCGTTCCGCAAACGCAATTACCATCACCTGTGTACGCGCTTCAGCCGCCCCGAATGTCAGGAACGACCGCCAGCTCGAACTACGGCGATTCAACGTCTTTACCAATCGAATCGCCTGCTCCTTGGCGAGATCGAGGCGTGTTTTGCCACCCTCCTCCACCGTGTTCATCGACGCTGAATGATCGATGAGCAGCACGATGCGGTCTTCGTTCGCGACCTCCGTCTCGACGATCGGCCGCGCCAGCGCAGTGATCGCCAATCCCAGGATCAGCAGTTGCAGGAGAAGTAGCAGATTGCGGCGAAGACGCTGGAACGGTGCGTTGACCTGCAGGTCCTGAACGGCGCGTTTCCACAAGAGCGTGGACGAAATCGGTTCTTCACGTCGGCGCAGTTTCAGGAAATACAGAATTAACAGCGTCGGCACGACGACTGCCGCCACACCGATGGCCAGCCACGGCGCGAGGAAACTCATCGCAACAAGCCTCGCTGCCGCAGGTAGGACATGACCAGCGTGTCAAACGGCACACGTGTGTTCGTGAACAGGTACGTGATCCCACGCCGCGTACAGTGCTCCTTGAGCTCCGCACAGAACGCCTGGAGCTTCTGCTTGTATTTCTTCAACAGCGGGGCGCTGATCGTCACCTCCGCCAGATCTTCGTCCTCGATGTCCTTCAACTTTAGATCGCCCGCCAGCGCTGGGTCAATCTCGTCCGGCGACAGCACCTGAATCGCGTACAGGTCAAGATCGCAACTCAGCAGGTAGCGGATGCCATCCTCGTAGCCACTCTTGTCGAGAAAATCGCTCAGCAGCACGACCACGCCCTTGCCACGATAACGCACGGCGAACCGCCGCGCAACTTCCGTGAGATCCGACGTCCCTTCGAACGGCATGTCCTCCAGGAACTTGACGACCTGCGCCACGAGCCGCCGGCCGCGCACGCCCCGCATCTCCCACGCCAGCGTATCGGAGTAGCCATACAGACTGACCCGGTCGTAATTGACCAGGCCGATGTAGGCCAGCGCCGCGGCGACGTGTTTGACATACAGCCCCTTGTGCGGATTGCCCCAATCCATGCTGCGTGACATATCCATGAGGATGGTGACGTTAAGATCCTCCTCCTCCATGAACAGCTTGAGCAGCAGGCGTTCGAGCCGGGCGTAGATGTTCCAGTCCAGAAAGCGCAGGTCGTCCCCAACCACGTAGTTGCGGTAGTCTGCGAATTCGACCGATTCCCCCTTCTTCTTCGACCGGCGTTCCCCTTTCATGCGACCGATGAAGATCCGGCGCGACAGGATCTCAAGCTGCTCGAGCTTCGCCATGAACTCGGGTGACAACAGCTCGTCGTCATCGCGCTGACGTTCGACAGGCAGCGTTGCCATGACCTATCGGCGACCTCCCTGGGGACCAGACGCGACGCCGCGCCATCAGGCTGTGTGGAGCCTACTCGCTGTCCGGCGGCAAAGCACGTTTCAGGTGACGGAGCTTTAGCAGGTTCTGCACGCGGGCCAGCAGCTCGATCTTGTTGACAGGCTTCGACAGGAAGTCGTCGCAGCCGCATTCGCGCGCCCGCTCCATGTCGCCCATCTCGTGCAGCGCGGTCACCATGACCACCGGAATGTCCCGGAAGCGTGGATCGTCTTTGAGAATCCGGCACACCTCGAACCCGCTGCGCTTGGGCATCATGATGTCCAGCAGCAGAAGATCCGGTTCTTCTTGTTCGACGGCCGCCAGGGCCGCGTCGCCGTCCGAAGCCAGGCGCACCTCCACGTCGAGCGGCTCCAGGTAGGCCTCCAGCAGTTCGAGAATCTGACGGTTGTCGTCCGCGATGAGAATCCGCGATCGTCGTTTGGGGGCGGGTTCGTTCGTCATGGCGTTCCTTGCTGACGGTAGCCGAAGTTTCGCTGAATCCCACGCGTGATGCAATCACCCGCGCGGCTTGTCGGAAACCCGGGACCGGGCTATATTTCGGTGGTACACGGCCTCGAGACCGCGGTGCGGTCGCTGTGTCGGCCCGTTTGAGCGGCCGCGCGACCGTCCCCGAGAACTTCGCCGGCAGGGAGTGCTCCGCATGCGCATTACGTATCTCCAGTGGTTGGGCCTTACACTGCCCGTCGTCCTCATTGGCGTCGTGGGCTGGAGCGTCAGCACCGGCTGTGGCGGTGGCGCCGGCGGTCCATACGACACGTTCTTCGGTTCCCCGTTCACCACGTTCTCGGGCTCGACGTCCACGACCACCGGCCCCGGGTCCACTGGTACGACTTCTGGTTCGGACATCCCGGGCACCGGCAGCGGCACAAACGACCCTTGTGCGGAAACGCAAAGCCGCAAATTCGTCCGAATCTCCATGCGTAATCTCAGCAGCGACTACGTGCATTACTTCCTGATTATGATTGCGTACGTGAACGGCGACACCTACCCCAACGGGGCTGTGTGTCCGGACGACGTGCAGCTCTACACCCAGAACGGCTATTCCCAGGTGAATGAAGGCGCGCAGCGCACCATCGGTAACTTCTGTATCACCGGTCCGGCCCTGATCTACTACCACCAGAACGGCCAGTTTCGCCGCGCATCCGGCACCGGTTCCGTAAGCAACCTACTGGGCTCGGCCATCGGACCGGCCCAGGGCTCCGCGCCGACCTATGACAACTTCTTCACCAGTGGAGGCGCGTCGCTCCCCGTACCGGATGAGATCATTTTCCACAACCCCGGTACCGGCGAAGGCGCCGCCCTCAAGGTCGCCCTCAATCTGCTGGACCCCTGCGCAACCGATGGCGTTCAATTCGCTACTCCGCCCTGCCAGCAGGATGCATTCTACTATGTCGACGAGGACGACCGCTTGGTCGGCTCGAGCGCCCTCGGCTTCGGCTCGGGAATTCGTACCCCCGACGAGATCCAGGGCACCGGCTGTGGTTGCGGCATCGGCACTGAGCCCGCAATGGTCCTGGCAGCCTCAACGCTGTCCGCCTCCGACGTCAGCGACAACGGTGGCCTGTGCAACGCATTTCTGCGTGGCGGTCGCATTCAGTTCGCGTTTGTCCGCGAGGACACGGACCCGCCCTTCCCACAGCTTGTGTGGCAGGTCACGGACGCCAGCGGCTCACAGGCGCATCAATTCGACCCACGCGCCAACATCAACTGATCAGCCCGCTAATCGGACGCACAACCTGAGCCCCCGTAACACGCGCTGCATTCCGCGTGCGGACATGCACACCTATTGCTGCCCGTCCGCGGATTCCGCGCCCGTCGTGCTCGTCACCGACACTCCCAGAGCCTCAAGCTGCCGTAGCGCCCCCTCGTGCTCGGGTTCGAGCTCGAGAATCCGACGGTATGCCGCAATCGCCGCGTCCACGTCGCGTGTCCGCTCGCAAGCCCCCGCGAGTGCCTCGAGGTTTCGTAGATTGTCCGGTTCGTACTCCGCTGCCCGTTCGATCATCATGCGCGCATCGTGCTCGGCCAACGCCTGTTGCAGCGCTGCTTGCAATCGAATCCGCGCGGCGATGCGTAGCAACGTGGCGGCGGCTTCCGTCTCCTGCCCGGACTCCAGGCGGTCTGTCACTGCCCGATGGATGTCACGCTGGTAAAGCGAATTGTGATAACTCTGCAGCGCGCGCAGCTCCAGGGAATACGCCCCGTCGAGCCGTGCCAGGTGATCGCTATTCCAGGGCTCCTGCTCGACCTTCTCGGCCGCCAACCTGACAAAGTTCTCAGCCGAGGCCAGCGTCGGCTCCAGTTGACGGGGGTCGCGCTCCGCCACCTGTAGCCGGATTTGAACAACTGTCTCGAGCGCATCGAGGTTCTTTGGATCGACTTCGAGCGCCTCCTGGGCTTTGGCGACCGCGCGGTCAGGATCGCCCATGCCGAGATAAGCACTCGCCAGCAGTTGCTTCACCTCGGCGCTCTTCTCGCGCGGCGCCACACGTTCCGCGGTCTCCAGAAAAGACGCCGCCTGACGCCAGTAGCGACTGGCGATCCAGATGCGCCCCGTCCCGAGATTGGCCCGGAAGTTGCTCGGCTCCGAGTCGAGCACCCGCTGGAAGTGCAAGCGGGCCTGGTCGTAGTCCGCCCGCTGTCGGCCAAGCATCAGAATCTCTCCGGCGAGCAGGTTCGCCTCCGCATTGCGAGGCTCGCGTTCGAGGATCGCCTCCAACACCGTCAGGGCTTGGTGCCCGGATTCCACATCAAGCGTCCCTTCGTCCAGTCGGGCTCTGACGCTTTCCATGACTTGCCGGGGCGTGGGTGTGCCGGGTGGCGGGCCGCCCGGCGGCGCGGGAGCGGCCTGTTGCCCTTGTGACGTCGAGCAGATCGACAGGACCAGCAGAACGGGTATCGCGCGCACGAACAGGGTCATTACCGGGGCTCCTGCAGACGGGTTCCGCCCACTCCTACGACCTGCAAGCCGTCAGGTTCGCAGCTAGAAGCGGCGCAGCCTAGCACCAACCGTTCTTATCGGCCAGTCACGCCACAACCGTAAAGCGACTGCTACCCGACGACACGCGTGCTTCAAGCATCCAGAAGCCGCAGGCGCAGCAGGTTCAGTGCCGAGTACGCCGCCCGCAGTCGAATCGCATGGCGGGGCTGATCGGCACCGAAAAGGTGCTTTCGCACATCCGTCGCACTGCCGTCAGACAGTCCAATAAACACCAGCCCGACCGGTTTCTCCGAGTTGTCGGAAGTCGGACCGGCTATGCCCGTAACGGCGAGGCTGTAGTCCGTCTGGAACCGCGCCGCACAGCCGGCCACCATCGCCTCCGCGACTTGTTCGCTTACCGCTCCGTGTGCGGCCAGCAATTCGGCCGGTACGCCGAGCATCTTCTCCTTGACGTGGTTTGCATAACATACGACGCTCCCCACGTAGTAATCACTCGATCCGGGTACCTCCGTGAGCTGCGCCCCGATCAAGCCGCCGGTGCACGATTCGGCCGTCGCCAGGGTCTGCCCCACTGCGCGGAGAGCGCGGCCGACAACGCTGGCCAGTGTGTCGTCGTCGCGCCCGAAGGCGTAGCGGCCCAGGCGTTGTTCAATTTCCGTCCGCGTTGCGTCGAGCATCTCGTGCGCCGCTTCCGCCGACGCCGAGCGCGCGTTGATCCGCACGCCAATCAGACCGAACGCGGCCGTCGTGCCGACCTGCGGAATGCGTTCGCGTTCCATGAGGTCGCTAAGTCTGCGACCGATCTCCGCCTCCGGCAGGCCGAACGTTTGAACACAGGTGGAGCGGATGACATTACCGACAGCTGTTTCCGTTAACACGGGTGCAACTTCCCGAGCGAACATCTCACGCAACTCGTGCGGCACGCCGGGTAATGCAAATACCGGCGTTCCATCTATCCGCATGTAAATGCCCGGGGCTGTTCCGCACGTGTTGACGAGCGCGGTGCCGGTCTCTGGAATCTGCGCCTGAATCAGATTCGCTTCGGGTAAGTCGCGACTCCGCGCCGCGAAGAATGCCCGCAGCCGCTCAACGCTCGGTGCGTGTACACGCAGCTCCACCCCGGCGCCGTCAGCAAGTGCGAAACGCGTCACGTCATCCGCAGTGGGACCAAGCCCGCCGCTTAGGATCACCAGACCGCTGTCACCGACCACGGCTTTCAGCGCCGCTCCGATCGCTTCCCGATCGTCTGCAACCGTCACATGTCGCGTGGCGCGGACGCCGAACTCCGCGAGCCTGCTCGCTAGCCAGGCGCTGTTCGTGTCCACGGTCTGACCCAGGATCAGTTCATCGCCGATCGAGATGATGGTCGCCTTCCGCATGACACTCCGCGTTGCACAGGCCTTCGTCTTGTCTTACGCTGATTGTAAGCAAACCACGGGTCCGAGCGAGCCATCCGTCAGCAGCCTGAGTGACGATCGTCGTATGACCGCAAATTCGCCGTTCTTTGAAGCGCCAAACTATGCGCCCGCCGCCACGTCCGAACACGCCGGCGTAACGCGCCCACTACTGTTCGGCGACCTGGCGGACGAGTACGACGCCGTCTGTTCCGGCGCGGCGCTCTTTGACCGCTCGGACCGCGGTGTCCTGTCAGTCAGCGGCTCGGACGCTAAGCAGTGGCTCCACGGCCTGCTGACTAACGCGATCGCTCCGTTGACTCCCGGTCTCGGTTGCTATGCCTTTGCGGTGAACGTGAAAGGCCGCATCGTCTTCGACGTCAATGCGTTCTGCTTGCCGGACGAACTGTGGCTCGACCTCGACCTCGCGGCTCTCGCGTCCGCCGCGGCACACCTGGATCGCTACCTGATCGCGGAAGATGTGCGTGTCTCCGATGCGACCGGCCAGTTTGCCCGCCTAGCATGCAGCGGGCCGCGTGCGGCACAGGTCGCCTTCGAACTGGGCGTTAGCAACCTGACGGATATGTCGGCGTTGTCTCACGCACCGATACCGAACGGCGCAACGCGCCTGATTCGCCACGACATCGCCGGTGACACAGCGTTCGAACTCGTAGTGCCCCGTGGCGATGCCGCCAAGTGGTGGGAGCGTCTGATCGGGCTGGGCGTGACGCCGGCCGGCCACGACACGTTGGACGTCCGGCGGATCGAGAACGGCATCCCGTGGTTGTTCCGCGATATCGACGACACTACCGTGCCGCCCGAGACGGGGCAGATCGAGCGCGGTGTCAGCTACAATAAGGGGTGCTTCATAGGGCACGAAGTGCTGGAGCGCATGCGTTCGCGCGGGGCGCTGGCAAAGCGCCTGGTCGCTTTACGCATCGCTAATGCTGAAGACCCCCCCCCGCCGCAGCCGCTTCTTCGTGACGGCGTGGAGATCGGGCACGTAACGTCGCTGGTGCGCCATCCGCGGGGCGAGCACTGGCTCGGGCTGGGCTACCTCAAGACGAACGTCACGGGATACGCTGACATCACAATCAGTCCCTCCGGCCAACCCGTAACGATCTGTTCGCAGTAGAATGCGGCCGGCGCGTTTGAGCGCGTCCCAAGGGTCGGTAGCCCAATTGGCAGAGGCAAGGGACTTAAAATCCCTCCAGTGCGGGTTCGAATCCCGCCCGGCCTAGTCTTCATTCCGCATGTTGGGGGCAGACCCCAAAGCCCCGTACAATTCCCGTGGGAGCCACGTGCGGCCGACGCAGAACGAACGTTTTGGCGCCAACCGTTGAGGTTGAGAAATGCGAGATGTCCGATGAAGAGTTGGGCCCATGATCCGTTGCGTCCGGGAGCAAGAGCGAATGGAGTACATCTCGCCGTTTCCGCTCTTTTCATTCTCGGCTTGAGTCAAGGCTGTGGTCCCTTACTGGCCCCATGGCCGACTCCGAACGACGCGACGCAGAGCGTCGATGACACTGACAACGCCCCGCTCTTCGATCCCGAACTGTTCCTGTGCGGACTGACGAACTGCACGTTGCCGGTGATCCTGTGCGTGCTGAATCCTGCTTGCGGTGAAGCGCTCGTCTGTCACGCGCAATGCGGTTCCGGCGGAGTGCGAAGTGAGCAACAAGCCTGCCACCTGGCGTGTCAACTTGCACAGGGAGACAGCAACGACCTCTACCGCACTCTGATTCAGTGCTTCGCGGACAACGGTTGTCTACCTACCCTGCCCGCGGGTACGGATGGCACATGTCTCGTCAACAGCGACAATATGTACGAGATACACGTTCTTGAGAGCCTTGACGAGATTGCGGGAACGTGGCGGGAGATTCGAGGTCTGAACTGCGGCGTGGCCGGGACGAACTGGGAAGGCAGCTACGATTCCCTGCCCTGCAGAACAAGTTCCTGGGTCTATTATGCGCAACAGTGGTGGTATCACACGTCTTTCTGTGCTCCGGGGAAAGACAGCGGCTGCAACGGCATGATGGAGGTTTACTTGATCGCGGAGCCCCGGCTAAG
>JANQFV010000067.1 GCA_028277645.1 Phycisphaerae bacterium | reverse complement strand
TCCTCGGCCTCGCGCGCCACGTCGCCCGTCACGCCTACCACGCGGCGAATGCCCTTGGCGACGGCTTCCTCGCTGACGATCGCGAAATGCTCGATTTCGGCGGTGTTCTTCAGGTGCGTACCGCCGCAGAATTCGATGGAGTACTGCTGCCACTCGGGGTTGTCCGGCTGCTTGAGCAAGTCCTCGACCGGCACGCCGATGGACATGACGCGGACCATGTCGGGGTAGCGTTCGCCGAACACGGCCCGCAAGCCGTTGATCTTCAGCGCGTCCTGCTGCGGCACGACCTCGTAGTCGACGTCGAGCTTCTGCGCGATCCGCCCGTTGACAAGCTGCTCGACGCGCTCGATCTGCTCGACGGTCAGCGCCTTGGGATTCGACAGGTCGAACCGCGTCTTCTCATGATCGACCAGCGAGCCCTTCTGCTGCACATGCTCGCCCAATACCTCGCGCAACGCCCAGTTCATGATGTGCGTGGCGGTGTGGTTCTTCATGGTGGCGCGACGCCGGGAGTCCACAGTGAGCGTTGCCGTCTGCCCCGGACTGATTGTGTGACTCGGGCTCAGGCGGCTTGGGTCAATAACATGGACTATCAGATCGCCGGCTTGCTTGGTTGTTCGAACGTCGAGGACCACGCCGTTGTCAAAGACAATCGTGCCACGATCACCCACCTGACCGCCAGCCTCCGCGTAGAAACAGGTGCGGTCGAATACGAGGCCGATGAGGCCGTCGGCAGTCCAGATGTCAGTCTGCGCGTCGGCTAGTCCGGCCGGGAACATGTAGGTGGCGGACACGCTTTCAGTGCGGTACTTCTCCTGATCATCCGTTCGCGCGTCAATGTGCTCCCGCAATATGCGAGTGGCGTTCTGAGTCTCGTCGACCTCCGTATGCGCACCGCGCGCCCGTTCACGAGCTTGCTCCATCAACTGCTCGTAAGCGTCAGAGTCCACAACTAGGCCTTTCTCCACAGCCATAACCTGCGTCAGGTCGATCGGGAATCCGTAGGTGTCGTGGAGCGTGAACGCCACTTGGCCCGTCAGCTGAAACGCGCCAACTCGCTCTTGCCGCTCGCCCTTGGAATCCAGCTTCCATACCTCGTCCCCTACCCGTTCGAATTCCATGGAGCTTGGGAGCCGCGGTTCGACCACGCCCTCCGGACGGTTGGGGTACTCAAGCTGCACGCGGTATTTCGTCCCGTCAATCTCGCCCAAAGGAATCTCAAAGTGCTCGTACTGTCCCACGGTGCTAATCAGATAGTCCTGAATCAACTCGTCGACGCTCCGATCGATTTGGGCATCGAATTCGAAGATGCCCCGCTCCAACGTTCGTTCAAACGACTCCTCTTCCTCGCGGATGATCTCCTTCACGTGCGACGTGTTCTTGCGCAGCTCGGGGAAGGCGTCGCCCATTGTGTCGACGACCACGTCCACCAGGTCGCACAGAAACGGCTTGTGCAGATCGAGGTATTGCCAGCCGAAGCGCACCGCTCGGCGGAGGATTCGCCGCAGGACGTAGCCGCGGCCCTCGCGGTCGGGCACGGCCCCGTCGGTCAGGGCGAACGTCAGGCAGCGGGCATGATCCGCAATCACCCGGCAAGCCTCGTCCTTCATATTCCCCACCTCAAACGCCGCATACCGCCCGCCGACCGCACCGTCCCCCCTGGCAGGGGGGACTACAGGGGGGTTGCGCGTGGCGCCGGTCGAAGAGTCCGACCCTCCCCCAGCCCCTCCCTGGGAGGGAGGGGAGTTTGATGTTCCCCCAGCCCCTCCCTGAGAGGGAGGGGAGTGACCTTCGTGCCTGCGTGCCTGCGTGCCTTCGTGCCTTTCCCCATACACATGCCCCGTCATCCGCTCCAGCGCCTGCACAATCGGCACGAACACATCCGTGCCATAGTTGTTGTTATGCCCCTGGAGCACCGCCGTCACACGCTCAAACCCCATCCCCGTATCAACGTGCTTGGCCGGCAGCGGCGACAGCTTGCCGTCGGTCGCCCGATTGAACTGGATGAACACCAGGTTCCAGATCTCGATCACGCTGGCGTCGCCGGCGTTGACCAGCGGACCGCCGGTCTTGTCCGGCGTAAGGTCGATGTGGATCTCGCTGCACGGCCCGCATGGCCCAGTGTCACCCATCTCCCAGAAGTTGTCCTTCTTGTTGCCGGGATGCACTCGCTCCGGCGGCAGGATCTTCAGCCACAGTTCCTTGGCCTCGTTGTCCGGCTCCAGTCCTTCGCTCTCGTCGCCTTCGAAGAAGGTCGCGTGCAGCCGCGTCGGGTCGAGGTCCCACACGTCGACCAGCAACTCCCATGCCCACGCGATCGCCTCGGTCTTGAAGTAGTCGCCGAAGGACCAGTTGCCGAGCATCTCGAAGAACGTGTGGTGGTAGGTGTCGTGCCCGACATCGTCGAGGTCGTTGTGCTTGCCGCCGGCGCGAATGCACTTCTGCGTGTTGGCGACGCGGACGCTCGTCGGCTTCTCGGTGCCGAGGAAGTACGGCTTGAACTGATTCATGCCGGCGTTGGTGAACAGCAGCGTCGGGTCGTCGTGTGGGACGACCGGTGAACTGCGCACGAACGCGTGGCCATGCTTCTGGCAGAAGAAGTCGATGAACTCCTGACGAATCTGAGCAGCGGTGCGGTTCACGGCGTCGTTCCTGCGTGGAGTTTGTCGGTCGCTACGTACGTAAGCGAACCATTCTACGGAACGACGGCGGGAATTGAAGGGCGGAGCGCCGGGTGGAAATGACGTGCGTAGCCCGCCCTACATACGACCCGAGCCGGCCACTCTTCAGCGACCGGCTCGGGCCAGGGTCCGTCAACCAAACGGAAAGGGAGTTACGCGAGAAACGCAGGCGTCCATGTCGTTGTCTCTCATTGATCTTGTAGACGCGTTTCAGGAGGGTGTTCGACCATTGGCCGACCGGTCCCAGAACATATGACCAGCGCAGAAGGCGTCTGGGTCATCACGGGGCGGTTGCACGAAATCAAACGGTTGTGCGTGATAACGTGGTCGCGCCGGAGTGATTCGATTCGTCATCCGCCAGCGGCTTGGACGAGCGAATCGAACAGCCGCACGTGTTCCGGACGATCGAGCAGGTCCTCCGGGTGCCATTGCACGGCCAGCAGGAAACGGCCGTCCATGTCCTCGCTCGCCTCCAGCACGTTGTCGGGAGCCCACGCTACCGAACGAAGATTCTGTCCGGGCTGGTCCGGATCGACGATCTGGTGGTGCCGGCTGGTTACCTGGACGTTCGTCGTGCCGACAACGCGGGCGAGCGTCGAGTCTGGCTCGATGCGAACATCGTGAAACGCGTTCGCGTCGCGCGGCAAATAGTGCGTGATCTTGGGTGAGAGGTTCAGGTCATCAATATGTTGCACCAGCCGGCCGCCGCGCGCGACGTGAGCGATCTGAAACCCAAGACAGACCGCCAGCATCGGTAGGCGTAGCGTGTCGGTTTGGCGAAACAGCTCGACCTCGTAACGACTGCGCCGCTCGTGCAGTAGCTTGGTCCGTGGGTGCGCCGCCTGACCATAATGCACTGGATCGAGGTCGAGCCCGCCGGTGAACATGATGCCGTCGACACTGCGCAGCAGCGCATCGCACCGCCGCGCGTCGTCGACTAACGGAATCGGCAGGATGTGCGGAATGCCACCGGCGACTAAGATCGCCTCAGTGTATTCTGCGAGCAATGTGGCCCGCTCGCGCGGCGGATCGTAATCGGCATCCACGCCGTAGTTTGTCGTCACGCCGATGATCGGTGGCATCGGTACTCCTCTGCGTCCATCACGCCGGGCAAAACCCACGGCGGGGCCGTTTCAAAGGGTGTCGGCGTCCGATATAGTAACGCCCTGATCTGGCGCGGTCCCGGCTGAGCGAGCGGGGCCAACACGCAATCTGCCAGCGCTCAGTTCTGCCCAGTATTACGGTGAAGCGTGAATCGCAGCAATCTCCTTGCGGCGCCGCTCTGGCTCACGGCAATCGTCAGTGTTCTCCTGGTCGCGTACCCGGCGACGAGCGTTGCGCAGGACGCCACGCGCCCGACGGATGGGATGGCTGTCGACCGGGTCGAAATCGTGGGGCTGGAGGCGCTCAGCGAGGCGTATATCCGACGGCTGATCGCGAGCCGGGCGGGGCAGCCGTTCTCCCGAAGACAGGTTGAGGACGATGTGCGCGAGCTGTTGCGCACGCGGAAATTTGTCGCCGCGTTCGCGAACACGAGCGTGGAAAACGGCCGCGCGGTCATCGTGTTCAACGTGCAGGAGAAGCCCACGCTGACGTCGGTCGAGATCGTCGGTAACAAGAAGTTTGCCGCCGCGGATCTGTACGAATTCACGCCGGTGGCGGGAGCGGTGCTCGATCGCTATGAGCTGCGGCGTTCGCGCGAGGACATCCTCGCGAAGTACCGGCAGGCGGGCTACTACTACGCCGAGGTCACACTCGACCAGAAGCGGCTGGAAGAAGAACGTCGCGCGGTGTTCACGATCACCGAAGGCCCGCGCGTCAAGGTGCGAAACATCCGTTACGAGGGGAACCGCGCGTACGGCCCATTGCGGCTGGGGCGGTTGGTCGATTCGCGGACGTACTTCTGGATCTTCCGGACTGGAGCGTTTGACGAGGATCAGGCTGAGCGGGACGCCATCGCGTTGCAGGAGTACTACCGCAATAACGGCTACCTCGACGCGCGCGTCGGTTATCGGCTCGAGTTCGATCCGATCAAGCGCGAGGACCTGGACCTGATTTTCGTCATCGAAGAGGGCGAACGCTACCGGGTCCGCGAAGTCGTGTTCAGCGGTAACGACGTGTTCGATGACGAACATCTGCGGTCGGTGATGAATCTCGGCCCGGGGGAATACCTGCGTAGCCAGGTACTGCTCGAGGACGTCCGCAAGGTGCGCGACCTGTACGGTGAGATCGGCTACGTCGCCGCGAATATCGGTACGAACAATGACTTTCTGGATACGCCGGGCGAAGTCGTTTTGCGTTACACGATCGACGAGGGTATCCGCTCACGCTTCGGGCGGATCACGGTCCGCGGCAACACGAAGACGAAGGACGAGGTCATTCGTCGTGCGCTGCGATTCTATCCCGGCGAGTACTACAACACGAAGAAGACGCGGCGGGCCGAGATTCGTTTGCGGGAGTTGGGCTTCTTCCGACCAGACAAGGTCGAGATCACGCCGCTGGAGGACATCGCGGGTTATCGCGAAGCCCTCGTGCAGGTTGAAGAAGCCGAGACGACGAAGTTCCTGATCGGCATCGGCGTGAGCACGGACAACGGCGTGCTGGGCTCACTGACCATCGACAACCAGAACTTCGACATCAAGGACTGGCCGCGTACGCCGACGCAGTTTTTCCGCGGGCAGTCTTTTCGCGGTGACGGGCAGCGACTCTTGTTCCAGCTTGAGCCCGGCACCGAGGTCAGCCGGTTCCGCATCACGTTTACCGAGCCCTATCTGTTTGATCGCGAGTTGAGGCTGGATAGCTCGTTGTACTTGTTCCAGCGCGGGCGCGAGGCTTATGATGAAGAGCGGCTTGGTTTCACGCTCAGCCTGGGCAAGCGCTTTTATGGCGGCGTCATGGATGGCTGGGCGGTCGAGGGCACGGCGCGCTTCGAGAACATCACCATCGACAACCTGAACGATTTCCCCCCCAGCGATATCCGCAACGAACGGGGCGACCATTACCTGAGCTCGTTCCGCGCGTCCTTGGTGCGCGACACGACAGACAGCCGCTTGCTGCCGAGCGAAGGCTATCGTTTCAGTATGAGTTGGGAGCAGGTCGGCATGTTCGGCGGCGACCACCAGTTCAGTAAGCCGGCAGTCAGTCTTGCGATGTACAAAACCGTGCAGCGCGATATTCTCGATCGCAAGAGCATCCTCGCATTTCGCGCTGACGCAGCCTACATCATCGGTGACGCGCCGATGTTCGAGCGCTTCTACGGCGGCGGATTCGGTTCACTGCGCGGCTTCAGCTTTCGGGGCATCTCGCCGCGGAAGGGCATCTTCGATGATCCGGTCGGTGGGAACTTCATTCTGTTGACCGGCGGCGAGTATTCGTTCCCGCTGTACGGCAAGACGTTTCGCGGCGTGACGTTCATCGACATGGGTACGGTCGAAGAGGACTTCGAGATCACGTCTTGGCGGATGAGTGTGGGCGTAGGCGTGCGGCTGCAGGTGGAGTTCTTCGGCCCGGTGCCGATCGTCTTTGACTTCGGTTTCCCGATCGCGGCGGACGACGAAGACGCCACGCAGGTGTTCAACTTCGCGTTCGGGGCGTCATTCTGATTCGCTTGCGGACGGCAATGGCAGCTCCGGGAACGCTAACGGTCCACGTTGGCGCTGGTGAGTGAAGATCTGTACTGACGCAAACTGTTTGTTAGCAACAGCTTAAAGCACATAATCCGGGTCACTGTTTTTCGTTCTTCTAACGTAAATTTGCGGCTCGGTCCGGTTGACAGTGATCAGGATCGTGTTAAATTACAATGCTCCCCCGGACGAGCCGGTTCGCTGGTTCGCCTGAGGCGATCGACGACTGTAGGGCCGTTTGGTCGGGCAGTCAGCGGTCGAAACGCGGTGAGCGATTCCGGCCGGCAGTAATGGGGTCGGCACGAGCCGTGACGCGTGAAAGGGCTCGTAGCTCAGTTGGTTAGAGCGCGTCCCTGATAAGGACGAGGTCACAGGTTCGAATCCTGTCGGGCCCAGTGCTGCCAGCGTGATGGCGAGCCGCCGGAGACTGGCATTGAGCTTTGCGGTGCTGGAGTACGTCGCACTGGCTGCCATCCTGGGTTTCCTGGTGTGGCAGGTGAGTCGCGGCGGCGGTGGCTGAGGCCCCCGCGGGTGCGACTAGGCGTGTCCTGGTCATCGTCGGGGCCGTAGCTCAATTGGGAGAGCGCCGCGTTTGCAACGCGGAGGTTGCCGGTTCGATCCCGGTCGGCTCCATGCAGCGTTGCGGGGCTGTGAGGCGCACGCTCGCGGGCATCTGTCGGGTGCCTGGGAGCCTGCGAAATGCGGGCAGACGGCCGCTTGCGGTCGTCACGATCTTTGACAAGTGCATAGTGTGGTGTACAGGTATCAACCGGACTCAGAGTTGGTCGGCGTGTTGGTCGTGCAAGCGGCCGGTGCGCTACCTTAACTCTGTTCTCTCGTTCGAATTTTTGAGAGATGGTACGTCTTGATCACAGCTATTCATAAATGTGGTCAAGCTACTAAGGGTACATGGTGGATGCCTTGGCGTGCAGAGGCGATGAAGGACGTTGTAGGCTGCGATAAGCTTCGGGGAGTGGCCAAACACACTTTGATCCGAAGATTTCCGAATGGGGCAACCCGGCGTTACTGGGTAACCAGATAGCGTCACCGGCGGCTGAACGCATAGGCCGTCTGGAGCGAACCCAGGGAACTGAAACATCTAAGTACCTGGAGGAAAGGACATCAACCGAGACTCCGTGAGTAGCGGCGAGCGAAAGCGGACTAGCCCTTGAGTTGACACAAGCTCAGCCGAACGCTCTGGAAAGGGCGACCATAGCGGGTGACAGTCCCGTAGGCGTCAGGTGCGTGTTGACGATTGAGTAGGTCGGATGCCGTGGAACTCTGACTGAACATGGGAGGCCCACCTTCCAAGGCTAAGTACTCCTGCACGACCGATAGTGAAAAGTAAGGCGACTGAAAGGTGAAAAGCACCCCTTCTAGGGGAGTTAAAAGTACCTGAAACCATGTACCTACAAGCTGTGGAAGGCCGATCCTTCGGGCCGGCTGACCGCGTACCTTTTGCATAATGGACCGGCGAGTTGTCGTATGCGGCAAGGTTAAGCGCCTCCGGCGCGGAGCCGAAGCGAAAGCGAGTCTGAATAGGGCGTATTGAGTCGCATGTGGCAGACCCGAACCTGAGTGATCTACCCATGGGCAGGTTGAAGGGACGGTAAAACGTCCTGGAGGACCGAAGCCGTAAACGTTGAAAAGTTTTGGCATGACCTGTGGGGAGGAGTAAAAGTCTAATCAAACTCAGAGATATCTGGTTCTCCCCGAAATGTCTTTTGGGACAGCCTCGGGCCACTACGTCACGGGGGTAGAGCTACTGACTGGAACGAGGGCCCTTCCCGGGTACCTCCTCCAATCAAACTCCGAATACCGTGACGACTATCCCGGGAGTGAGTCTGCGGGCGCTAACGTCCGTGGTCAAAAGGGAAACAACCCTGACCGCCAGCTAAGGTCCCCAAATTGAGCTCAGTGCATAAGGAAGTCCGTTTTCCGTGACAGCCAGGATGTTGGCTTAGAAGCAGCCACCATTTAAAAAGTGCGTAATAGCTTACTGGTCGAGAAAATGGGCACCGATAATGATCGGGACTAAGCTCAATACCGAAGCTGCGGGTACGCAAGTGCGGTAGGGGAGCGTACCACAGGAGATACAAGCCGTACCGAAAGGAGCGGTGTCGGCCTGTGGTAGTGAGAATGCCGGTATGAGTAACGATAAAGCGGGTGAGAATCCCGCTCGCCGTAAGCCCAAGGTTTCCTGGGGAAGGTAAATCCGCCCAGGGTTAGTCGGGCCCTAAGCCGAGGTCGAAAGGCGTAGGCGATGGACAGCAGGTTAATATTCCTGCACTCCGTATGAGGTTGAACCGGCAGGGACGTCATCACAAAGCGTGGCCCACTACGAGAATAGAGGGTGCGTAAGCGAGGCCACTTTGTTGCCGAAGCACGTGGCGTGGTGACCGAGAAAATCTGTCGGGGACAAAATGCGGAACCGTACCAAAACTGACACAGGTGGGCGAGGAGAGTATCCTAACGGCGCTCGAGAGAACGGTCTTTAAGGAACTAGGCAATTTGACCCCGTAAGTTCGCGATAAGGGGGCCCTCCCTCTTCGGAGAAGGGCGCAGAGAAACGGCTCTGGGAACTGTTTATCAAAAACACAGGTCTGTGCTAACACGTAAAGTGGACGTATACAGACTGACGCCTGCTCGGTGCCGGAAGGTTAAGGAAGTAGGTCATCCTTCGGGAGAAGCTTACAACCGAAGCCCCGGTTAACGGCGGCCGTAACTATGACGGTCCTAAGGTAGCGAAGTTCCTTGTCGGGTAAGTTCCGACGTGCATGAACGGCGTAATCACTGGAGCAGTGTCTCAAAGACCGACTCGGTGAAATTGGAGTCGCGGTGAAGATACCGCGTACCCGCAGCAAGACGGAAAGACCCCGTGAACCTTTACTGCAGCCTGGTATTGGTAATTGGTATCACATGCGTAGGATAGGTGGGAGGCGTTGATCCGGCCGTTCCGGCGGTCGGCTAGCCACTGTTGAAATACCACCCTTGTGCTATTAGTTACCTCACCTCGATCCGTGAATCCGGACGAGGGACCGTGCTAGGTGGGCAGTTTGACTGGGGCGGTCTCCTCCTAAAAAGTAGCGGAGGAGTACAAAGGTCGGCTCAGTACGGTTGGCAATCGTGCGTAGAGTGCAAGGGCACAAGCCGGCTTAACTGTGAGACACAAAGGTCAAGCAGATGCGAAAGCAGGTCCTAGTGATCCGGTAATCCCGTGTGGAAGGGTTATCGCTCAACTGACAAAAGGTACTCCGGGGATAACAGGCTGATGACTTCCGAGCGTCCATAGCGGCGAAGTCGTTTGGCACCTCGATGTCGGCCCATCGCATCCTGGGGCTGTAGGCGGTCCCAAGGGTTCGGCTGTTCGCCGATTAAAGCGGTACGCGAGCTGGGTTCAGACCGGCGTGAGCCAGGTCGGTCCCTATCTGCTGCGGGCGTACGAGTCTTGAAGGGCCATCACTCTAGTACGAGAGGATTGGGTGGTACGTGCCTCTGGTGTACCTGTTGTCGCGCTAGCGGCACCGCAGGGTAGCTAAGCACGGAATGGATAACCGCTGAAGGCATCTAAGCGGGAAGCCGTCCCTAAGATGAGGACTCGGTGCTCCCTTCGGGTGAGCTGAAGACCCCTGGAAGACGACCAGGTTGATAGGCCGGGTGTGTAAGGGCAGAGATGTCCTCAGCTAACCGGTACTAACGGTCGAGAGCTTGACCGCATTTATGAATCGCTGTGCGTCATAAATGCTCAGACGTGCCGAGAATGAGAGTTTGGTCCGGTACGAATCCTGTACCCACGCTGTGCAACGAATGTTGCGTGTTACCGCTGCCTCTGCACGGGGCGGCGTTTTCGCACACGAGTTGCCGGTGACTTTACGCACGGGGCCACACCTGATCCCATTCCGAACTCAGAAGTTAAGTCCGTGCGGCCGATGGTAGTCCTGATCGGGCGAGAGTAGGTGATTGCCGGCTTTTACGGCCCGGTGTTCCGCAAGGAACGCCGGGCCGCCTTTGTGCGCCCATCGTCAATTCGGGCGAGTACTGGCGGTGTTCGTTGGAGTGCCGGATGGTCAGTCCGACTAAGAATCGTCTGCTCGGCTATGACTTAGCCCGTGCACTGGCCGTCCTGGGCATGATCATCGTGAACTTCGAGATCGTGTTGGAGGCGGACCGACCCGGTCCGGTGTGGCTCACGTGGCTGATGGGGCTTTTGCACGGACGGGCGGCGGCCACCTTTGTCATTTTGGCCGGCGTCGGCCTGGCATTGCGGTCCAGGCGCGCGCGGGAACTGAACGACACTGTACGCCTCGCTGGCGCGCGGCGCACACTCTGGAAGCGCGCGGTATTCCTTTTCGTGGTGGGGCTGGCCTATTCACCGCTGTGGCCCGCGGACATTTTGCACTTCTACGGGCTTTACATCGCAATCGGCGCGCTGCTGCTGACGTGGTCGGACCGTGGGTTATGGGCAGCTGCGATGGCGTTCGCCGGCGTGTTTGTAGCCCTGCTTCTTGTGTTCGACTACGAGGCTGGCTGGAACTGGGAGACACTGGACTACGTTGACTTCTGGACGCCGACGGGCATGGTTTGTCACCTGTTCTTCAACGGGTTTCACCCGGTCTTCCCCTGGACGGCGTTTTTGATCGTCGGAATGTGGCTTGGCCGGCAGGATCTCAACGACGGGCACGTTCGTCGGCGTGTGCTGCTGGGCGGTGCGGGCACACTCGTGGTCGCTGAGACAGTGTCGTGGTTACTGGAGCGGATGGTCCTCACGCTTGACCTCGATAGTGAGACGGCGACTGCACTGTTCGGCACGGAACCGATGCCGCCGATGCCACTGTACTTGCTGTCTGCGGGTGGCGCCGCCCTGGCCGTTGTTACGTTGTGTTGCTCAGTGATGGATCGGCACCGTGGCACGGCTTGGGCACGACCATTCGTCGCGACCGGCCAATTGGCGCTGACGCTGTACGTGGCGCACGTCGTAATCGGGATGGGGCTGCTGGAAGCGCTGGGGATGTTGCGCCCGCAGTCACTGACGTTCGCGCTCGGCTACGCTGTCACGTTCTACGCAGTCGGCGTCGCGTTCTCGTACGCCTGGACGCGGCGTTTCCGTCTCGGTCCGCTGGAGTGGATCATGCGGAAGATGACCTAGGGGGCAGGGGAGCGACGCGGCTCGCAAGGGATGCGCGGCGGACCGGCATCTTCTGTGGAAAGCCGGAGGCGCGCCCAGAAACTATGGTTCACCGGTCAGTGGGATGCGGGTGGTCATCGATGCTCGGGAACGATTCCCTGTCGACGTCACCAAGGCCATCTGTTGATGCGTCCCTACTCCGCCCCCAACTGCTCCCGCAGCCACGTTATCACGCCCTCCTTCGGCACGCGGACCTGCTCCAGCGTGTCGCGGTTGCGGATCGTTACCGTGCCGGCGGACAGCGTGTCGCCGTCTACGGTCACGCAGTAGGGCGTACCCACCTCGTCCTGACGGCGATAGCGGCGACCGACGGCGCCCTTGTCGTCGTAGAACGCGGTCATGTGCTTCTTGCAGTCCTTGTAGATCGCATCAGCGATCTCGGGCATGCCCTCCTTCTTCACCAGAGGGAAGATCGCGACCTTGGTCGGGGCGAGTTGCGGGTGGAACTTCATCAGTACCCGCGTCTGCATCTTGCCCTTGTCGTCGGGCGCCTCGTCCTCGGTGTAGGCCTCGCACAGAAACGCCAGCGTCGCGCGGTCTGCGCCGGCCGACGGCTCAATGACGTGCGGCAGGTAGCGGTAGGGCTCTTTGTTCTTGACCTCTTTGTGCTGGTCCTTCGGGAACTGGTCCTTGGTACGCTCCCACATGTCGTCGTCGAAGTAGGTCAGGTCGCGGCCGCTGTGCTCTTGATGCTGCGAAAGGTCGTAGCAGCCGCGGTGGGCGATGCCCTCGAGCTCCTGGTGCTCGTCGGAGAACGGGAACAGGTACTCGACGTCGGCACACGCGCTGGCGTAGTGGGCCAGCTCGTCACCGACGTGATCGCGCAGCTTAACCTTGTCGCTGGTCAGGCCGAGCTTCGTGTACCAGTTGCTGCGCACGTGCCGCCAGAACTCGTACCACTTCTGATGCTCGTCGGCGTTGCAGAAGAACTCGATCTCCATCTGCTCAAACTCGCGTGAGCGGAACGTGTAGTTACGCGGATTGATCTCGTTGCGGAACGCCTTACCGATCTGCGCGATGCCGAACGGCACCTTCACGCGCGTCGTGTCGAGCACGTTTTGATAGTTGGCGAAGATGCCCTGCGCTGTTTCGGGGCGGAGATAGGCGATGTTCGAAGCGTCCTGCAGCGCGCCGACGTAGGTTTGGAACATCAAGTTGAACGCGCGGGGTTCGGTCAGAGTTCCCGCAGTCGTGGCGTCGGGGCCCACAATGCGGTGATACTCGCTGAGCGGGATGTCAGTCAACGACTTGATGTGTACGCGATCCGTTGAGAAAGGAAGCGAAGTGTGGAGCTTCTTCGCTAGCCGCTTGTGCGCTTTCACTTCACTATCAGCATCGCCCGCATTGAACGCGAACATCTCGTTTGTGCCCGTGTCCTTACTCTCCTTTACGACGAAGAGCTGGTCCGCACGGTATCGCCCCTTAGTTTCCTTGCAGTCCACCATGGGATCGCTGAAGCCGCCGACGTGCCCCGACGCCTCCCAGACCTTCGGGTTCATGATAATCGAGCAATCCAGGCCGACCATCTCGATCTCTTTGCCGTCCGGGCCGTCCGGCGGGTTGGTGACCATGTCGTGCCACCAGCGGTCTTTGATGTTCCGCTTCAGCTCGACACCCAGCGGACCGTAGTCCCAGAATCCGCCGATGCCGCCGTAGATCTCGCTGGATTGATAGATGAACCCACGGCGTTTGCAGAGGGACGTGAGCTTGTCCATGAAGGCGGTTTCGGCGGGCATCGCGAACCTCGTTCCAGGCACACAAGGCGTTCGGGGCGCGCAGCGCACATCAGCACGCGGGACGGCGCGGCGGCGCGCAACACAGAATCAGGCATCATAGATATCTGTCCGTAATCCGCAACGTCGTTGGTCGATGCCGGTTATCGGGCGCAGATTGCGCGGCTGCGCAGATTCTGCCGAGAATTCTTCGCAGTATTTCGTAGCGAATCGGTGAGCTCCAATCCGCACCAGAGGCGTGCCAGATTGCCCAGTTTGACACGCTTCGGCGATGAACTGGAGGTCTGTGCAATGGACGGAAAATAAAGGGTTTAGCGTTCGCGGGGGTCTCTCAGCAATGCTCCAGAACAGGTCAAAGTTGCGCCCTTGCTCTCCACGATAACAGGGGTGGTGAGATTGGAGTGCTCATGCACAGGCTCGTTGGACAACTTGACGCTCTGAGGAAGGCGTCGTCTGACGAGATGCGATTAAAGATCGCGCCCCCGAGAGAGAGCAAGGACGGTACACACATGGGTGGTGAGGAGAGTGAGATGTCTTTGAACCCGATCACAAACGCGGAATTGAGGGTACGCCCGGGCCATCAGCCGGCACTGGGCAGTCCGGAGTCGTTGGGGCTGCCATTCGGCGGTGAAGCGGGCTGGCCGAGGGACAGGGTTATCGTGCGGCGTTCGACCGATAAGGCGGACGCCGTGGACATGGATCCACGTGTACGCGCTATTCGCGAAGCCATTCAGAACGGCACGTATCGCGTCGACGACAAGCTCGACTACGTCGTGGATGAACTCCACAGCGTGCTGCGTTCGGAACACGGCCAGGGTCGTCAGATGGCGCTGGGGGCGTAACGGAGACCGGGCGTGTCAGCGTAAGACGCGGCGCGTCATGCGGTGCAGTGCGACGACGTGTGCGATCAACGCATAGACCAGCAGACTGGCGCCGAAGCCGAGCGTCTCGACTGTGAACACCCCCTTGAAGCACGCGCGTGACAGCTCGATCGCGGGCGTCAGCGGGACCAGGTAGGAAATCACGTCGATCGCGATGTGGTGACCGCGGATCGGGAAGAACGTACCCGAAAAGAAGAACAGCGGCGTGATCACACCCGATGTGAAGAACGCGAAGTTGTTGATCATCTTCACGTAGCTCGTGACGATCAGACCGATCGACGCGAACAGATACGCCGTCACGAAGCCCACGAGCGGCGTGAGTACGCACCACGGACTCGGTCGCACACCGAATGCCAGCGTCATCAGCAGCACGATCGCAGAGAAGGCCGCTCCTTTCGTTGCGCAGAAGAGGAGTTCGCCGACAAACATCTCGCTGATGCGCAGGTGCGTCCCGAGCATCGCGTCGTATGTCTTCTGGAACACCAGGCGCACGAATGTGCCGAAGGTCGTCTCGAAAATCGCCGTGAACATCGGCGACGAGACGACGATGCCGCTGGCCACAAACGCAGGGTAGGACAGGCCGGCGAATCCCTCCGGACGCAGGTACTGGCCGAGTCCCAGCGTGATCGCCGTGAAGAAGAACAAGGGTTCGAGTATCGGCGGCGTCGCATTCGCGGCCAGCGTCTTGCAGTACACGCGGGCGTGACGAAACCAGACGCCGTAAATGCTCCAGAAGAAGTTCGTGCGCAGGCGCAGCGGGGCACCGAAGTCAGGCAGCGGCGGCCCGGGCGTTGTCGTCTCATTGGCTTGCGCCGCCAGCTGGACAGCAGGCATGTCGGCCTTTACGTCGGTCATTCGCTGAGTCCTCGTCCGGTAAACTTGAGGAACACATCCTCGAGATTCGCGTGCCGCAATACCGCGTACTGCGTGGGTAACTGCTCGTGCAGTCGCTGCAGCGGGGCCTCGTCGTTCGAATAGAAGTAATGTGCATCGCCGGCCCGCTCGTGTCGTACGCCGTCATTGATTACGGGCAGTTCATCGAGCCCGGAGGCCTGTAGCACATAGCGTTCGAGGTGCTCGCTGATCAGGGCGTTCGGCGTGCCGCTCAGGATGATATTGCCGCGATCCATGACCATCACGCGATCGGCCAGTTGCTGCGCCTCTTCCATGTAATGTGTCGTCAGCAAGATGGTGATGCCCTGCCGCTTCAACTGGCGCAGCAGGCTCCAGATGGTGTGGCGCACTTGTGGATCGAGTCCGGTGGTGGGTTCGTCGAGCAGTAGGAGATCAGGGCTGTTCAGCAGCGCCCGGGCGACCATCAACCGGCGAACCATCCCGCCGGAGAGGGCTCGGATCGTGCTCTTGGTCTTTTCCTGGAGGGCCAGCCATTCGAATAACTGCGTGATGCGCTGGTTAGCGGTGGCGTGATCCAGGCCGCAGTACAGCGCGTGCACGAGCAGTGCCTCGCGCGCGTTGAGTTCCTGATCGAGGTTGTTGTCCTGAAACACGACGCCGACGCGGGCGTTGATGAGCTTGCGGTCGCGCATCGGCGTGCGGTCGAAGACCGTCAAGGAACCGCTGGTCTTCTCGATCGCGCTGTGGATCATGCGCATGAGCGTGGTCTTGCCGGCCCCGTTCGGCCCAAGGAAGGCGACGCACTCGTTCGGCGCGATGTCGAAGCTCACCGCGTCGACGGCATTCAGCTCGTCGTAGCGCTTTGTGAGCGCATTCGCCGAGATTAGTGGTATGGTCGGATCGGCGTCGAGACGTTCCATCCCCGCGATGATAGCCCACGCGCGGGACCACGGCGAGAAGTGTGCCGTCATTCCGAACGGAGTGAGGAATCTACCTGCGAACGCCCGTTGCGCACGTTCGCAGGTAGCTCCCTCCTCGTTGCGCTCGTCGGGATGACGTCTGTTCGCTCTGACGCATTACTCGCGACGTTATTTCAGCAGATGTGCGTCGGTCGACTTGGACGGGCCTTCCTGTCCGGTGTACTCGTCGACATCTTCGAGCGTCCAGATGTTGTCGCCGTTCACGCCGCTGTTTGGCGTGGTCGTCCATTTCACGCGGCCGTCGAGTGTGAGGATGTTCTGACCGGCGCTGCGGTGGGCGTGGGAGTTCGACTGGGCCGGATCACCGATTCCCAACCGCCGGGCGTCGAACAGTGGTAGCCCATCCGCAAACAGGGGGTTGTCGTCCGACAGGATGGGCAGGTCAGCCGCATCGCGCTTCGGCGACGGGCGGACGCCGGCCATGTTCTGGTAGGCATAGCTTACGTTGCGCGGCTCAAGGAAGTCGCTCCGCTGTGCCACGGCATCCATCGGCATCGGCACATCGTGCTGAGACGGACACACGAATACGCGCGGGTCGCGCACGAAGTTCCGGCGCAGCAGCAGGAACACGTGCCGTCGATTCGGTACGGTGGTGATTTGAGGATCGTCAGACGGCAGCCACGAATTTCCAGCTTGCGCGAAGCCGGCGAACGGGAGACTGGAACCGAACGTGCTAGCGTACTGCTGCACGCCGGTACCGAGCATCTGCAAATTTCGCGTGCAGGCCAGACGATCGGACCGCTCGCGAGCATGCATGAGTCCGGGCACGCCTAGACCAATGGCGAGCACAACGATCGCCGCGATGCCGATCACGTCGCGAAGGCTGCCGAGTTGGATGATGCGTTCCGGACGCTCCTCAAGAGCCGCCGTCCACTGGTCCGTGGGGCGCACGACGCGCGGGACCGGACCGGCTTCACGCACGCGCTGGCTGACGCGACCGGCCAGGTCGCGCGGCGCCGCCTCGGTCGGGACCGCCCGCAAAGCTGTAAACACGCTCGTTAGCGCGCGGTCCTGTTCGACGAGCGCCGGTTCGGACTCGATTTTCGCCCGCAACTCGGCTTCTTCGGCCCGGGACAGGTGCCCTAGGTGCAGGTCGAGCAGACGCGCGTCAAAATCACGTTCGGAGAAATCCGACATTACCTTTCCCTCTCCACGTCATTCCACGCTGGTTGGATTCTCAGCCAACCAGAGTTGTGCAAACTGCTTGACCGCGCTGTGCAGCCGTGACTTGACCGTGCCGACGGGAATGTCGAGCACGTTCGCGATCTCGGCGTACGGGAGCTTCTGGTAGTAGCCGAGCACCAAAATAAGTTGGAGGTGCTCAGGCATCGCCGCGACCACGGCCTGCACCCGGCGACGCTGCTCATCGGTTTCCGAATTCTCGCTGACAGCGGGGCTGTCCGCTTCGAGCAGGGCGGCCGGACTCGGCCCGTCCGGGTCGCCGGCGGCCTGATCGAGCGACTGGGCTGGCCGGCGTCGCCGAGCACGCATGAAGTCGCGGGCCTTGTTCGCCGCGATGGTGTACAGCCAGGGCTTGAAGGTGCGTTCCGGATCGAAGGAGCCGGCTGCCAGGTGGACCTGGAGGAACGTGTCCTGAACAAGGTCGTCCGCAGCTGTCCGGTTTCCGACGAAACGGGCAAAGAATGCATAAAGCTCATCCGCATAGCGCCTGACGAGATGATCGAACGCGCCGGGGGCGCCAGCTATGTGCGCCGCTAACAATGCCTCGTCGCGTTCGTGATCCACTGGCTCAACCTTTCGTACGCCGCGCGTCTGCGTCGGTTCGCAGAACTGTTCTACCACTGCTTGTGCTTCTCACGAGGCGTGAACACTGACGCTATCGGACGTACCAGACATTCTGCATTCGTGCTCAGGCAGGCATTCCCCTTCCGATCGGTGTTATCGACCTTCAGACTGCGGATTCCCGAAGATGCGGGCAGCGTTTTGGCTCAGCACCGTTTCCGCATCGGCCGGTGACAGCGTAGCCCGCAGCTCATCAATCAGCGCGATGTGCCGCGGCAGGTGCGTGTCGTCGTAGCTGAGCGCGTTTGTGCCGAACAGAACGCGTTCTGCGCCTACCGCGGAGACGATCGCGGCAATACCGGGAGCGGTTGCGTGAGACGTGTCAAGATACAAGTCTGCGTCGTTCCGCTGCGACGTCCACCGCACGACGTCGGCCATTTCGTTGCGCCTTTCGGTGCTGGCGTTGCAGCCACAGAGCACGATGGGAACGCGCGGGTGACTGCGAGCGAGCTCGTAGGCGTCATCCGGGATGGTGAGGTTATCGTTGCCGATGCAGATGGCCAGCGGCTTCTCGACCAGCGCGAGCGTGTCGAGGTAGGCGCCCAGTACGCCGTCACTGAGCGCCACGCCGACTTCCGCCGGCGCCAACTGCGCCCCCGCGAAGGGCTCGCTCGCCAGAGCGCCTGCGATTGCGTGGATATTGCTGTCCACCTGTCCGGGCCGCAGCCAGTAGAGCGGACGCAGACGCTGGTGCTCGCGTGCGGCGGCCAGGGTGGCGCTGTTCGCGGTCGCCTCGTCCCAGTCGCGGGCGTCATCGCCGACCCGGGCTGCATCTCGATTGGATATCAGCACATAGTCGATATTCGCCACGCCCGCGTAGGTCGCCACGCGAGTCGCCGGCGTGTCGGTTGAGATGTGACCGTGGATGTCGATCAGCACTGCGCCACCGCCTCCCTGCGAATAGCGCGGCGGCAGGATTGAAACCGCCGCTGTCGCGTACTGCGATGCTATCCGCTGGGGCCGCGAATCGCAATGAACGACCGGGCTTCACCCGCCCGCGGAATCCGGTTTGACGCCTTTCGGACACATCGGTAGGTTAGACGTTTTCCCCCGGAGCGCGTGCGGCGACCGGCGGGAGGTTTCTGCTGCAAAGGGTGTCACGCCATGAGTATCAGCCTGATCGGCAAGAGCATCGGGGAATCGGTCACGCTCAAGCTGAACGAGACCGCGGCGATCCTGCGTGACAAGGGCGATCCGGTCATCCACCTGGGCGGGGGTGAGCCTAAGAGCAAGGCGCCGCTCGACGCGCTCGTGGCCGCGTCCGGGTTGCTGAACTCCGGTGAACTCCGCTACGCACCCGCGGATGGCATCCCCGCGCTCAAGCAGGCGATCATCCGCTACACGGAGGACTACTACGGCCGCGTGGTCGAGCCCGAAAACGTAATGGCGTCCGGCGGGGCAAAGCAGGCCATTATGGTCGCGCTTCAGGCGATTCTAAATCCGCAGGAAGAGGTGATCTTCCCCGCGCCGTACTGGGTTAGCTATCCAGAGATGGCACGGCTCTGCGGCGCGGTGCCTGTGCCGGTGTACGCAGAGGATGGCTCATTCTGCCCGCGGATTCAGGATATCGAGCAGAAGGTCGGCTCGTACAGCAAGGCGGTGATCATCAACAGCCCGAACAATCCCTCGGGCGTGATGTACCCGGAGCAGTTCATCGCCGACATCGTCGAGTTCTGCGAAAAGCGCGATCTCTACCTCATCATGGATGACATTTATCACCGGCTGGTGTTCGACGGTAAGAAAGCCGCCAACTGCTGGGAGTACGCCAAGAACAAGACCGAGACCAGCAAGCTGATCATCGTCAACGGCGTGTCGAAGCAGTACGCGATGACCGGGTTCCGCATCGGCTGGTCAGTCGCGAACAAGAAGCTCACCGAGGTGATGACCAACATCCAGGGGCATCAGACGTCCGGACCGTCGGTGCTGCTGCAACGGGCCGCGGTAGGGGCGCTGAACGGCTTACAGACCGGCGTCGACGCACTGCGGACTACGCTGCAGAACAACCGCAACGTGCTGGTTGATCGGCTGAACTCGTTCGAGGGCGTGCGCGTGGTGAAGCCCGACGGAACGTTCTATTGCTTCGCCGACTTCAGTACATACGACAAGGACTCGACGCGCCTGGCCAAGCGCATTCTCGACAAGGTCATGGTCGTGACGGTGCCGGGCATTGAGTTTGGCATGGAAGGCTACCTGCGCATCAGCTTCTGCGGCACGATCAAGGGTATCACCGAAGGCGTCGAGCGCATGAAATGGGTGCTCGACCCAAACGCGCCGAACGAGCTGTTCATCGGAACACGCAAGCTGGTGCGTGATTGGAACTGACAACGCGTTTCGCAGGACCCCGCGGAGCATCGCGATGAAGTACCTGGAATTCGACACTCCCGCCACGAAGCAGGCTGGGCAGCTTGCGAGCGATTTCAAGCTGTCAAATCATGGGCTGCACGACCTCGACCGCGTGTTCTGGAATCTGCCGCTGCCGGCGCTGGTCGAAGAGGCCGTGTTCCGCAACGAGGGGCACCTCGTCGCTGGCGGGCCGTTCATCGTCAACACCGGCAAGTGGAGCGCGCGGGCCGCGAATGACAAGTACATGGTTCGCGAGCCGGACAACGAAGAGAAGATCTGGTGGGGCGAGTACAACCGCCCGCTGAGCCTGCCGCAGTTCAATAGCATCCTCGCGCGGCTGCAGGCGTTCTGGCAGGGCGAAGAGCTGTTTGTGCAGGACTGCTTCGTCGGGGCCGATCCCGAATACCGCATGCCCATCCGCGTGGTCACGGAAAAGGCCTGGCACAGCCATTTCGCGCGGAACATGTTCCTCTGCACGAACGACGCCGACGTGCTCAAGCGGCACGTGCCCGAGTTTACGGTGCTGCAGGCCCCGTCGTTCAAGGTCGATCCGCGTGTCGACGGCACGCGCACCGACACCGCGATCCTGATCAACTTCGCCGCCAAGCTCGCGATCGTCGCCAACTCCAGCTACGGCGGCGAGATCAAGAAGAGCATGTTCACCATCATGAACTACCTGCTGCCGCTCGAAGGCGTGATGGCGATGCACTGCTCGGCGAACGTCGGCAGCGATGATGACGTGGCGCTGTTCTTCGGCCTCTCCGGCACGGGCAAGACGACGCTGTCGGCCGATCCGCGCCGCCGGCTCATCGGCGACGACGAGCACGGCTGGAGCGACAACGGCGTGTTCAACTTCGAGGGCGGCTGCTACGCCAAGGTCATCCGCCTGTCCGCGGAGAGCGAGCCGGAGATTTACCAGGCCGCGCACAGCTTTGGCACGATTCTGGAGAACGTCGTCTGGGACCCGGCGTCGCGCAAGATTGATCTTGATGACGACCAGTTCACCGAGAACACGCGGGCCTCGTACCCCGTCAGCCTGATCCCGAACCTGGTCGAAGAGGGCTACGTCCGTTCGCACCCGAAGAACGTGATTTTCCTCACGTGCGACGCGCAGGGTGTGATGCCGCCGATCGCTCGGCTGAACACCGAAGAGGCGATCTATCACTTCATCAGTGGCTACACCGCCAAGATCGCCGGCACCGAGATCGGCCTGGGCATCGAGCCGCAGATCACGTTCAGTGCGTGCTTCGGCGCGCCGTTCATGGTGCACCACCCGTTTTACTATGCGAAGCTGCTGGCCGACAAGATGCGCAAGCACGACTGCAAGTGCTGGTTGGTCAACACCGGCTGGGTCGGCGGGCGGTTCGGCGTCGGCAAACGCATCAGCATTCGCCACACGCGGAATCTGCTGAACGCGGCGCTGGACGGCAAGCTGAGCGACGTGAAGTACCGCAAGGACAAGCTGTTTGGTTTCGAGGTGCCGACGCAGTGTCCGGACGTGCCCGAGGACGTACTCGACCCTGCGAACGCCTGGGGCAACAAGGACGACTACTGGAAGACCTACGACGGCCTCGCCGCCCGCTACATCGAGAACTTCAAGCTTTTCGCCGACGGCTGCCCGCCCGAAGTAGCCGCCGCCGGTCCGAAGCGACTGTAGCGTTGTCTAAAGCAGCCGCCCCTGGCTGCTGAAACGGAAAACGGCCGTCCTCGATAGCCGTGGCGTACGCGCCGCAGGTCTGCGGTTTACCCACTTGTCGCGTATCACCGATAATCCCCACATGCCCACCATTCGCCTGCTCATTGCTTGCCCGGACGCGCGTGGCATTGTTGCCGGTGTGACGGGCTTCGTCGCCCAGCACAACGGCAATCTGCTCGATTCAGACCAGCACACCGATCTCGACCACCGCGAGTTTTTCATGCGGCTGGCGATCGATACGGACGGCTTCGACCTCACGCCGGAGACGTTTGCCGCCGCATGGCAGCCGCTTTCGGATCAGTTCAACATGAACTGGCGGATTCACTGGGGCTCGCCGCGGAAGCGGATGGTCATTCTCGTCAGCCGGCAGACGCATTGCCTGGCCGATCTGCTCTGGCGCTGGAAGTTTGGCGAGCTGGCTGTCGACCTGCCGCTGGTGGTCAGCAACCACATGGTCGGCGAGCCGTTGGCCCGTGAGGCTGGCGTGCCCTTCGTCCATCTGCCGGTGACCAAAGACACGCGACCGCAGCAGGAAGCGCAGATTCTACAGCAGCTCGACAACGCCCGGCCCGATTTCCTGGTGCTGGCCCGCTACATGCAGATTCTCTCGCCGGGGTTCGTTGGCCGTTATCCCGACCGCATCATCAACATCCACCACAGCTTTCTGCCCGCATTCACTGGCGGCTCGCCGTACAAACAGGCGTACAATCGCGGCGTGAAGATGATTGGCGCGACGAGCCACTATGTGACGTCGGAGCTCGATGCCGGCCCGATCATCGCGCAGGACACCGCGCGCACCAGTCATCGCGACACAATCGCGGACCTGGAACGCAAGGGCCGCGATCTGGAGCGCATCGTCCTCGCCCGCGCCGTTCGCCGGCACGTCGACGACAAGATCCTGGTGAGTCAGAACAAGACGGTGGTGTTCGACTAGCTGCCAAACACGAGCTGTACCACCAGCACGTCGCGCAGATCTACGTCCGCATCGCAGTCGCTGTCGGCCTGCGTGCAGTTCGCCGCGACGGTTGTTTCCGGCCCCAGCACGCAGGTCTCCAGAACTGACACATTTGCAGCGTCCAGCACGTCGTCGTCCGTCAGATCTGCGAAGACGCCGTCGATCAACGCCATGCGCTGAACGGCGTCCGTCGCCACGTTTCGGGCGGGCATGCCACCGACCGTGGCCCAGCAGTCACCAATGCGCACCAAGCCGCGATGGTCCATCGTCACCGTGTGGATGCCCACGTTCGCTACCGTATCCCACACGTCGCCGACCGGATCGTACGCCAGCGTCTGGTCCAGCGGTGTCGCCGGCTGCCCGTTGTAGCCGGTACCGTTGTAGTTGTACGGGTTGTCGGTGCCGCCGACGATCAGCAGCCGTCCGCCGGGCGTCGCACTCAGGCCGCCGGCGGCGCGATAAGTCGGATTGCCCGGATGTGCCGCGACCTCGTTCCAGGAGATCAGCGTCGGATCGAGCGCATCAATCTGACCGACGAACACGCGGTCGGAGATCGTGAAGCCGCCGTCGATCTTCGTGCCGTCGAAGTAGACGATCCGGTCCCCCACGATTCCGCCGACGTGGCCAAACAGACCGGGTAGCGGAGCAGGAATCGGCGTTGCCTGCGACCACTGATCGATCGTTGTGTCGTACACCTGCACGTTCGCCACGTTGGTGTTCAACGGACCGTGCCAGCCGCTGACGAGAATGATGTAGCGGTCGAGGTACGCGACGGCCACCGTATCGTCGACCTCGGTCGGCACGTCGGCGAGCTGGACATAGCTGTCCGTCCCGGGGTCGTATCGGAACAGCCTGTGTTCAGTGACCTCCTGGAATCTGGACACGGTGTATCCGCCGATCAGGTACACGTCGCCCGCCACGGTGACGGCCGATGCGCCGATCTTCGCCAGACCGTTCAATCGCGGCGCGTCGGCGATTGGTTCCCACTGTCCGCCCGGCCAGGTCAGGTGGTATGCGGCCGCTGTGATCGTGGATGTCGAGAACGGAAATGTCATGCCCATAAAGCTGTACACCGTCGTTGTGCCATCGCCGTTGTCGACCGATGTCACGGCGTTGTTGGTGATCGGGGTGGGATACGGTGGTAGCTGCGTCCAAACGGCCTGATCGGCGGCAGCAGTGACCGGTGCGAATAGCGCACCTAGCACGATCGCTCGGAGAGCTGGTTGCATTCGGGTGAACTCCTGAATGAGATTCGCGCGGCGGCCCGGCCGCGTTGCGTGTTCGATTGTATCCAAGTGCCCGAACGAAGCGTAGGTTCATTCAGCGCGGGAGCCCCGTGGCGTAGTTACCGGGCGTAGGCACGCACTGGCCGGTTCCGAGACGCCGCGCTATGCGGCGAATGATGTTTCGCGATAGCATCCCGGACTGCACGCGCGGTTGCCATTGGGCGCGATTCGAAGTCATCGTGCATGAGACCGGTGAATGAGCATCGTACAGGCGCTGTTGTCACATCCCGTCGCAGTGGCGTTCCTGATCATCGTGTTGGGACACCTGTTGGGCCGCGCGCGGGTTGCCGGGCTGTCACTGGGGGCGTCGGGCGTGTTGTTCATCGCGCTGGCGCTGGGCCACTTCGAGTTGGCTGATCCACAGCCGCTGAAGCCGCTGGGCGATTTTGGCGTCGTGCTGTTCGTGTACGCGATCGGCTTACAGGCCGGCCCGCATTTCGCGCGGACTTTTCGAGCCCAGGGACGCGTTGCGTTGGCAATCGGGCTAGGCACTGTGGGTGGGGCCGCAGCCTTGACGGCGCTGTTGGGCGGCTGGTGGGATCTGGAAGCGGAGGTGATCGTCGGCGTGTTCGCCGGCGCACTGACGAGCACACCCGCTCTGGCGGCTGCCACCGAGGCGTCAGACAGCCCGTTGGTAGCAGTAGCTTATGGCCTCGCATATCCATTTGGCGTCGTAGTTGTTGTTCTGTTTGCGCAGTTCATCCCACACTGGCTGAAACGTAGCGGCCGTCCTGATGAGCCGGGAGCCTGGAGCAGCACCAACGCGCCACTTGTGCAACGCTGCTTCCTCGTTGAAAACCCGGGGTGCGTCGGAAAGCCGTTGAGCACGCTCCGCCTCAGCGAAATGGTCACGGTCAACATCTCGCGCGTGATGCGCGGCGACGAGGTGCATCCCGCGACGGCGGACCTCGTACTCAATCGCGAGGATATCGTGCTGGTGGTGGGCGCACAGGCGCAGCTCACGCGGCTGGAACTGCTGCTCGGGCCGTCAATCCCGCTTGAGGCTGAGGTCGGTAACGTGCCCGGCATCGCCTCGCGCGAGGTTACTGTGACGAGTTTGTCGTTCGTTGGACGCTCTCTAAGCGCGCTGCGACCGCGCGCGGAGTACGGCGTCACCATTTCGCGTGTACGGCGCGAAGAGCTCGAATTTATCCCGCGCGGCGACTACGTTTTCGAGGTCGGCGATCAACTGCGCGTCGTGGGGCACGCACCGGAAGTCGACCGATTCGCCGAACGAATCAGTGCGCAAGGCCGCCGGGTCTACGAAACCGGCATCCCCGCGTTCGCGGTAGGCCTGGTGGCGGGGCTGCTGCTGGGGTTCACACCGATCCACCTGCCGGGCGTCGGCACGATCAAGTTGGGTCTGGCGGGTGGTCCGCTGTTCGCCGGCATCGTGTTCGCGCACTTCGGACGCATCGGCACGTTGCGGATCTACGTACCGCCCGCGGCGCGCTACCTGATTCGCGAATTGGGATTGGTGCTCTTCCTGGCGAGTGCGGGTGTCAGTGCGGGTGCCAACCTTGGTCCCGTTATCGAGGAGCAGGGTGTGGTGCTGGTTGCCCTGGCGGCGGCATCAGCAGCGTTAGCGGTGGCACTGGGTTTTATCCTGTCATACGTCGTGTTCGGCATGAGCGTGGCTGCGTCGGCAGGCCTCACCTGCGGCGCCATGACCAGTACACCCGGACTGGGGGCGGCGACGGCTCAGTTCGAGACGGACACCCCCACGCTGGCGTACGTGGCCGTGTATCCGCTGGCGCTGGTTGCGATGACAGTCACTGCTCAGATCATGCTCGCCGTGCTTCAATAGGCCGAGCGGGTAATGCACATTTGACGTTCGTCGGTAGGGAGCTATCCTCATTGTTTAGGCTGGCAAACGCGTTCACGGTTGCCATGTATTACGCGACATACAAGAGGAGACGGACATGCCTAGCGTTAACCCCATTCCCGAGGGTCATCACACCGTTACGCCGCAGCTGGTCATCAAGGGCGCGGCGGAGGCAATTGAGTTCTACAAGAAGGCCTTCAACGCCGAAGAGGTCATGCGCATGAACGGGCCGGACGGCAAGTCGGTCATGCACGGCGAGGTGAAGATCGGCGACTCGATGGTGTATCTCGCCGACGAGTACCCGGACATGGGCTGCGTTGGGCCGCAGGCGCTGAACGGTACGCCGGTCACGCTGCACCTGTATGTGAACGATGTAGACGCCGCATTCAAGCAGGCGACGGACGCCGGCGCGACGGTAGCGATGCCGCTCCAGGACATGTTCTGGGGTGACCGCTATGGCATCGTGGTTGATCCGTTCGGCCACAAGTGGTCACTGGCGACGCACAAGGAAGACGTCTCGCCGGAAGAGTGTGAGGCGCGCGCGGCGAAGCAATTCGGCGGCGGCGCGTGCGGCGAAGGCTGCTGTTAAACTGGCAGTCGCAGGGCGATCCGCGGGTGGGCCGCAGGGCGTGACAGCCGGCAGGTTGGCAAAACGGTGGCGCTAGCGGGCATCCGGTAGCGCACGGAGGCCTATTGCCCGCGAGCAGCTCACGGGGGGGGCGTCTTGTGTGCATCGGGCAAGTCCGGGAGGGGTTCCAACTCGTATGCGCTCGCCGGGGGTGTGCGGATTCGCGCGCCATCGTCTTCGGCCGCCCCGAACACGACAGGCTCTTCTGTGATATAATGGAAATTCAGGAGGAGGATCGTGGAGAATCCTCGAGACTCCATACCGCTCGGCGGCGTGACGGGGGCGCCTGCCTGCTACGTACCGTCCCCGTGTACCTACCGCATCCACTCCAAATCACCATCTCAACCTGAAGAGGACTCGAAATGAGAACCGTCACACCTTTCGCAATCCTATTGCTCCTCTCAGCGGCGGTGTCGGGGCCGCGCGTTAGCGCCGAGACCTTTCCGCCGGAAGGGTTCGACGTCCTGTCCGGGCGCGCCACGCACCAGATTGAGATTCTCGGTGCCGGCATCTTTCTTACCGTGATGGACGGTCCCACCGAAGTGTGGCGCGGGAATCCCTATCCGTACACGGCCAGCGGCGGTGACGAGGCGATCGACACCGTCATGACGTCAATGAACATGACCGGCAGCGTCGGCCCGTTTCCGGGCGAGTTGCACTTGCAGGGGGCGCCACCAGAGTCGCCCGGCATGATCATCGACACCAATCCGGATCCGTCCGATTCGTACCCGGCGGAGAGTTTCTTCGACATCTTCTTCGAGATCACCGTGTATGGCACACCGATGGGTGACCTGACCATACACAACCAGGATCCGCTCCGCATGGCGTCGGTAATTCATACGATACCGCCAGACTTGGTCCTGGATTTTTATGAGGCGGTGGGCTGGATTCCCATCGGGTCCTACACGCCGCGCGCCCCCAACGCACCGCTGGAATTGCTGCCGCTGCCGTTGTACTACCCGGACGATACCCTCGCTGGGTATCTCCTCAACGGCACGCATTCACCGGAACCCGGTACATTCGTTCTGCTGGCGGCTGGCGCGTTGCTCACGCTGCGCCGTACGCGTTGCTGAATTCGGCCCACGGGCGCGGATAGATCAGTTCTGCAACTTCTGCTCGACGCTCCGTAGCTTGTCATCCATCGTCTGCGCGCGGTCCGTGCGTGTGCCGACGCGGATCGTCGTCGAGATGCGCGGCGCGCCCATTTCGTGAACAACTTCGTGGCAGCGTTTGACTGCCGCGAATACCGCGTCCCATTCGCCCTCGATGTTCGTGCCGTAGGCGTGGAGTTGACGTTTCAGGCCGGCTTCGGCGACGACCTTCTCGCACGCGGCGACGTATTTCGATACGGACACGCCGACGCCGATGGGGACGACGCAGAGGTCGATGATTACGTTCATGGTTTCAATCCTACTAGAGCGTGGTGTCGTAGGTGCGTTGTAGCGGCCGATCTCTTGGTCGGCCGGAGGTCACGACCAGCCAAGACGGCCGACCAGGAGGTCGGCCGCTACCCATTTGCCACCAGCCGCAGCATAAACATGCAGGCCAAGCCGGCGTAGGTGCCGAGGACGTACCCGGCGACCGCCAGCAGAACGCCGACGGGTGCCAGTGACGGATGATACGCCGCCGCGACGACCGGCGCACTGGCTGCGCCGCCGATGTTGGCCTGCGAGCCGACCGCGACGAAGAAGATCGGGGCCCGAATCAGCCAGGCCGTCCCCAACAGTACGATCACGTGGCACGCCATCCACACGAACCCGACCAACACGAGCACCGGTGCGTCGCCGATCTGGGTGAAATCGGCGTGCGCACCGATTGACGCCACCAGCAGATAGAGCATCACCGAGCCGATTTTGGACGCGCCGGCGCCGTCCAACTTTCGCGCCGGCGTGAACGACAGCACCATGCCACCGCTGGTGATCAGGATGAACTTCCAGGTCGTCGCCGAGAAGAACGGCATCCACGCGTTCATCTGCTGGCCGACATACAGACAGAGCACGGCACCGACGAACGCTACCGCCACAATGACCATCAACTCCGGCAACGTCGGCACGCGGGTAGTACGGGCTTCGAAATCCGCCATCCGGTGCTTGAGATCCTCGATCGCGCCAGTATCTGCTCCGGTCCAACGGTCGATCCTCTGCTGCATCCCGGCGGCGTACAGCAGGACACCCATCCACACGTTCGCCACGAAGACGTCGACGATGACCATTTTCGCGAACATGTCCGCGTTGCACTCGGCCATCTGCTTGAGCGCGACCATGTTCGCGCCGCCGCCGATCCAGGAGCCGGACAGGGCGGCCAGTCCGCGCCAGATTTGGTCGAGCATCTCCTCGGGCAGCAATCCGCGGCACAGGAGCAGCGCAAGCGGTCCGCCAATGACAACGCCCGTTGTGCCCGCGAGCAGCATCGCAACGGCCCGTGGTCCGAGGCGTAGGATGCCCGGCACATCCAGCGCGAGCACGAGCAGCAGCAGGCTCGCCGGCAGCAGATACACCTTGATCCAGGTGTAGAGTTCGGAGTCGGCCGGCAGGATGCCGCACGTAGTCAACGTGGTCGGGATGAAATAGCAGAACACGAGCTTGGGAACGATGCCGAAGATGCGGCGACCAACGCCCGTTTCACCGAAGGCGAAGATAATCGCCAGCACACCCAGCAGGACAGCCAGAATCGCTGCGGGGTCCTCGATTAACGGCGCGGCAGCGGATGTGGACGCCAGAGTAGCAAGCATGGTGTGAGTGATAGAGGATCGTCAGACGTCGGTCCAGGCGCGCACCCTACGTGTCGGATGCCTGAGGGGGTGGCGTCGGTGACGCCTTTCGCCCGCGGAACAGGTTCGACAGGCACAGCAGTCGCGAGCGCGAGAACAACGGGATTAGTGACGCGAGCTGCGCCGTCGTGTTTTCCAACATCTTCCAGCAGATGTAGACCTCGCCCGTGCCGCAGCCGCAATCGAACTTCACGTCACAGAAGGACGCATAGGTCGCTTCGTCGGCCGCATACATCCCCCACGCCCGCAGCAGCAGCGCCGGCGCGAAAAACAGCAACATTCCGAAGATCAGCAGGGCCGCGCCGCGCGTGCAGACACCCAGGATGAGCGCCGCCGCACAGGCCAGCTCGATCCACGGCAACACCGCGGCGGTCGTATTCAGCCACAGATACTGCCCTTCGCCGAAGATGCCGTACTCGTGGATTAGCTTCAGAAACGTAAACGGGTCGCCGCGTAGCTTCATGATCGCGAGATAGGCAAACAGACCGCCGACGAACAGGCGTGCGAGCAGCAGCGGAACACCGGTATCGTCGATTCGTCGGACGGTGGTCGCAAACGCACTCATCGGCTTACTCCCGCCCCTCGGCGATGGGCATTCCACGAGCCACCCAATCCTCCCAACCCTCTTTGTAGACGAAGATGCAGTGCCACGGGATCTGGTACTCGATCAGCTTGCCGCAAACCAGCAGGCTGTCCTCGCAATCGCCGCCGTGGCAGTAGACGACGACCTTCTCCGCTCCCATGACAGCCGGAATCACCTCGGCCGTGAAGTCCTCGAAGCGGTAATAGTCGCACTGCACTGCGCCGGGGATGTGTCCGGACTCGTAAGCGTGGTCATTGCGCGCGTCGACGATAACGTAGAGTTGGTGCCGGTACTTGGGGTCTTCCCAGATCTTCACGACCTCTTCGTGCGAAAGGGCCTGGAAGCCGAGGCCCATCGCGTTCGGATCATTGGGGTCGTTGGGTTCGTTCGGTTCGTTGGTTTCAGGGGGCGACGGCGGCGTGACTTTTATCGTGAAGTAGTCATTGAGCAGTTTGATTGAGTCGCGTCCGCGGGCGGCATTGACGCCCAGGCCGACGACGGCCGCAACCACGAGCAGCAGCACCGCCTCGGCGATAGTCGTTCCCACTGTCTTCACCGTCAGGTCCTCCATCTGCGCTACCCGATGGACGAGTAGCGACGCCGATCTATTCTAGCCGTTGCGGGATTTTTGCGGGGCTCGGGGCCGGCTAATCGAACAGCACCGGTGCCCAGAACGACTGGGTCAGCGACGGAGGAAACCGGCCGGTGCCCGCCGGGATCATCGGAATACGCACGGCCAGTTCGGGGTGTTGCAGGGCCTCGGTGAGATACGTGGACGTCTCGGCAATGATCCGGGCGCGCAACTCCTCCCACGTCTCGTCGTTCCGTTTTCTCGGACGCCGGTCCATCCTCTATTCCCCTCACGCCGAGGTGGTTCGCGT
>JANQFV010000037.1 GCA_028277645.1 Phycisphaerae bacterium | reverse complement strand
AGGAGCGCGAGGGCCTGGGCTCGACGGCGCTGCCGGGGGGACTGGCGTTCCCGCACCCGCGTGGACCGTTGGCGTGGGCGACCGCGGAGCCGCTGGTGTGCCTGGCGCGCGTGGTGGCGGGTGTGCCGTTCGGTGCTCCGGACGGACGGCTGACGGATATCTTCGTGTTCGTCTGCGCGAACGATGAGAAGCTGCACCTGGGGCTGCTCGCGCGGCTGGCGATGCTGTTCAACAGTGATTTGGCCGACGTACTGCGGACAATCGATGATGCGGATGAGGCGCTGGAGCTCATGTTGACGCGCGAGGCGGCGTTGCCGCTCGACGGCGCGTAGTCTTGATCACGGACGGACCGGTGCGATTCGGGGGTTTTCTTTCGACGATGACCGATTAGGATGCAGCCGGCGTTGGTGCAAGGACTATCGACCGGGCGCACGTCGGGTCTAAGCGTGGGGGCGAGCGCCAATCGGAGAGACACGTGATGATGCGACAGTTCAAGAGCGTTAGGCGGCGACAGATTCTGTTGTGCATGCTGCCGGTTTCTTTGGTGATGACTGCAGGCGTCGTTGGACAGACAGTGACCACGGCGCCGGCTGCGCGGCCGGGCGAGAAGATCGTCGTGGCGGTCGTCAACGGCGAGCCGATATTTGCGTCGGATGTACACGACCGCACGCAGAGCATGGTTGACAGCCTGCCGCCCGAATCGAAGTTCTCGCACGCGCAGATTCGGGTGATGATGATGCAGCGGATGGAGGGTGAGACGCTGTTGCGGCAGGCGTGTGAAGCGGCGCGGATCGAGATCACTGACGAAATGGTGCGGCGTTTTGCGCGCGAAGAGCTGGAGGCGTATCTCATTGCCAATGACGTGGCGCGCCGGGAGCTGGAAACCAATCTGAGGCTGATGCGCGGGATCACACTGGACGAGTTCCTGCGGCAGCGGATAGACGACCCGACGTTTCGTGGCCTGGTGGAATACTACGAGCTGGCGAAGCGGGAGTTTCCCAACGCCCTGATCGTCAACGACGGCGAGGTTGAGAAATACTACCGGATGAACGTGGATCGCATTTTCACCACGCCGGAACGAGTTCGCGCGCAGATGATCCTGTTCAGAGTGAAGGGCACGGGGCCCAAGGCACGTGCTGCGGCGCGGAAGCGGGCGGAAGAGGCACTCGCGCTGGCGCGCCAGCCGGGGGCGGACTTTGCAGCGCTGGCGAAAAAACTCTCGGATGACCCGAGTGGGCGCGACGGTGGCGACCTGGGGCGTTTCGCGGAGCAGGGCTTCTTGCCGGAGCGGATCAGCCTGACGGCGTTCATGCTCAAGCCTGGCGAGGTGTCTGACCTGATCGGGCTGGAAGACGCCTTCGCGATTATCAAGCTGACCGAGATTCTTCCCAGTAAGGTGCTGGCGCTGGAAGACGTACGGTCCGGCGCGGAGTACCGAGCGCGGGATCGACAGGTACGGGCTGAGAAGAAGCGGTACATCGAGCGGCTGCGCGAGCAGGCGGTGATCGACTATCCTCACGCGCGCGAGACGCCACCGGCTGAGAACGGTGAGTAACGGCATCCGTTCGTTGGCGAAGGTACGTTGTCGCCGTGAGCCGATGCACGTGGTTCGGTGGTGAGAGAGTTCATGGACACGACGAATGATCCGACGTTGCGTTCGTTTCTTCACGTGGGGTCCGCGTCGGACTTTCCCGTTCAGAATCTTCCGTGGGGTGTGTTTCGGCCAGCGGCGGATGCGACACCGCGGGTGGGCACGGCGCTGGGTGACTGGGTGGTCGATCTCGGCGTGCTGGAGGAGCGGGGGTTCTTTGATGGTCCGCTGCTGCGCGGGCAGGTTGTATTTCAACAAGCGGGCCTGAACGCGTTCATGGCACTGGGGACTGCGGCGTGGCAGGAGGCGCGGCAGACGGTGAGCCGGCTGCTGCGGGCCGACGTTGCGACGCTGCGTGATGACGCCGCATTGCGTGAAGAGGTGATCCTGCCGCGCGATACGGTGCAGATGCTGCTGCCGTGCGAGATCGGGGGGTTCACGGACTTTTACGCGTCGATTCACCATGCGACGACGGTGGGACGGATCTTCCGGGGCGACGACGCGGCGCTGACGCCGAACTACCGGCACATGCCGATTGCGTACAACGGGCGCGCCAGTTCGGTCGTCGTGAGCGGAACGGATGTACGGCGGCCGGTGGGGCAGACGCGTCCGAGCGGGGCGGAATCGCCGAGCTATGGGCCGAGCCGGGAGCTGGATTTTGAGTTGGAGCTGGGGGTGCTGATCGGTCCCGGCAACGCGCTGGGGGAGGCGATCCCGATCCGCGACGCGCGGCGGCACGTGTTCGGGTTTGTGCTGCTGAACGACTGGAGTGCGCGTGATATTCAGCGGTGGGAGTATCAGCCGCTGGGGCCGTTCCTGGGAAAGAGCTTCTGTACGACGATCTCGCCGTGGGTGGTCTCGGCGGCGGCACTGGAGCCGTTTCGGTGTACGCCGCCGGTTCAGGATCCGCGGCCTTTGCCGTACCTGGAGCGGGCAACTGACAGTGCGTACGACATTCAGCTCGAGGCGGCGGTGCAGGCCGCGGAGATGGATGAGCCGGGGGTAGTGTGTCGGACGGATTTCCGGGAGATGTACTGGACGGTCGATCAGCTCATCGCGCATCACACAGTGGGCGGGTGTGACCTGCGGCCGGGTGATCTACTGGGGTCGGGAACGGTCAGCGGTGACCAAGACGGGGCACGGGGGTGTCTGTTGGAAGCAACTTGGGGCGGGCAGCGACAGGTCGCGCTGGGTGGGGGCGTAGAGCGCCAATACCTGGAGGACGGGGATCGCGTGGTGTTGCGTGGGTGGTGTGAGGGCGTTGGGTATCGAGTGGGGTTTGGGGAGTGTTTTGGGGCAGTACGTGGGGCGCGGTGTGGGTGACGCGGAGACCAGGCATGCGTTGGAAACGCGGGCAAGCAAAGACACCGGTGCGGCACCGCAGGTGAAGCGTAGCGCAAAACCGGTGCCACAATGTCGTGAGGGGGTTAGCGGGTCTGCCAGCGCGTGAGGCGGCTGGGCCGGTCGGTCATCCAGATCAGGTTCCAATCGTCGGCGAGCTGGCGCATTTCGAGCTCAATCGTGTAGCGTTGCATGGCACGATTTTCAGCGCCGGTGTTGGCGACGGTTGCGCAGCCAGCCAGCACCACCAGACCGGAGATCAGTCCCAGCATCCAAAACTTCCGCATACTGCACCTCTTGCGGGCATATCAGAGATTCGCCGACGGAATAGTCTGGGGCGACCCGGGTGGGATGTCAACCATGCGGTCGCAGGCGGGCGGCGAGGTCGACCAGGCGGGCTGGATCGGGCCAGTCGATGCGGATCGAGCGTTGGTCGAACTCGCGGTGCTCCAGCGTGCAGCGGATCGCGGTGGACGGGATCGCTTCGGCGGCGCGTTCGGCCCATTCGATGGCGATGACGGCGTGAGGATCCGACAGAAGCTCTTCCCAGCCCAGATCGATCAGTTCGGCGGCTCCGCTCAGCCGGTAGGCGTCTAGGTGGCAGAGCCGGAGCCGGCCTTCGTACTCCCGCATCAGCACAAACGTGGGGCTTACGACGGGCTCGTCGGCGTCTACACCCAACCCGAGCGCCACGCCTTTGACGAACTGCGTTTTGCCCGCACCGAGCTGACCGCAGAGGGCGAGAACCTCGCCGCCGGTGAGGCACTCACCGAGCGTGCGGCCGACGGCCTGGGTTTCGGTGGCGCTGTTCGTCGTCAGCTCCAGCGGCGTCATCGGAAGTGCTCCCAGCCGCGGACGGGGATGGGGGTGCGGGCTGACGCCGTATCGGCAATCCAGAGGCCGCTGGTTGCCTCGATCGTGCCGATGGGGATCAGACCGGGGTCCCGGAAGTGGTCTGACGGGGCGTCGGGCGGGAGAATGACGATGAGTTCGAAGTCCTCGCCGTCGTGCAAGGCATGGTCGCGAGCGGATATGGCGTCACGTGCCTCCAGTTGGCGGGCGTCGGCGTGGATCGCGGCTTCCAGATCGGCGGCGTTGAGAATCGCGCCGCAGCCGGAGGCGTCGAGAATGCGGGACAGATCGAGCGCGAGGCCATCGCTGATGTCCATCATGGCGTGCGGATTGAGCGTGGACGCGATTTGCCGGGCGAGCTGAACACGCGGCGTAAACGTCATGTGTCGGCCCAGGATGGAGCCGCCGAGGGGGCCGGTGACCCAGATGGTGTCGTTTGGGCGGGCAGCGTCACGACGAACGGGCTTGCTGCCCGAGGGGACGGTTGCCGCCACGGTAATGCTGACGACGGTTGGGTAGCTCCAACTGTTGGTGTCGCCGCCGACCAGGGGGCAATCGAAAGTGCGGCCGAATTCGTCAATCGCGGTGAGGAGGGTCTCGGCGTCGTTCATTGAGAGCTGATCGCTCAACGCAACGGCGGCCAGACACGCGACCGGCTGCACCGCCATCGCGGCGCAGTCGCTGAGATTGACGGCCAGGCACTTGCGTCCGATAGCATCCCAACCGTGGACGCGCGAGTCGAAATCGGTGCCGTCCATCAGCATGTCGGTCGTCCAGAGCAGGTTGCCGTCGACGTGTGGCAGTGAGGCCATATCGTCGCCAAAGGGGACCGACGGCGTGCCGGAATCGCCGATGCGGTTGCGTAGACGCTGGATCAGGGCGCGTTCGCCGCGGATTTCGGGTACTTGGTCACTCATAAGACGGCCAACCAGCGAGAGTCTTTGGGGTCGGACGCATTCTAGTGTGCGGACGCCGCGTGTGGCAGCGATTGGTGAACAAGCTTTGGCGGTGCGTCGGTTGAGGCCGTAGAATATGAGCAGACCGGGTGATGACACGGAGTTCGTTACACAGGGTGGTAGTCCCATGATGCACCGCTATGGAATCCTAGTCGTTCTGTTCGCAAGCCTGTTCGTGACGCCGAGCGTTTCGCTCGGAGAGGACGAGTTTGTCCCGGGGCGCTATCGCATCGATTTGATGAACCGCAAGTCGCTTGAAGGCGACGTGAAGAAACTCGAGGACGGCTCGTACGAAGTGAAGATGGGCATCGCGACGCTGATTGTGCGGCCGAATGAAGTGAAGCGGATCGTGGCGCTGGAGGACGTGACGCGCCGGCAGGGGGATATTTCCGCGAGCGATGACGGGATCAGCCTGCTGCGGCCGCGGCGGGAGATCACCGACGAGGAGATCGAGGAAATTCTGTCCGGAATCACGGCCGAATATGACGAGTCGATTCGCGGTAACACGCGCGAAGACCTGATGGCGGAGCTGCCGCTGGACGAGGAGTCGCTCGAGGAGATGAAGCGGCTGATGGGCGACGATGCGAGGGTGTTAATTAAGCCGCACTTCGTGATGGTGTATACGTCGTCCGATCAGTCGGCGCGCGAGCTGGGAGCGCGGCTGGAGTCGGTCTGGCGACACAACGTGGCGTTCATGGATCGGTTGGACATCCCTGCGCGGCTGCCGGACAGCAAGCTGGAGATCTTCTACTTCGGCACGTGGAAGGAGTTCAACTCTTACAACCTGAACCAGGGCAGCTTCATGCCGATCGGCGTGGCGGGGTACTACTCGCCGGACTGGAATCGCTCACACTTCTTTGATTTCAACAAGTCGCCGTTCGTGGCCGAGTACGACGTGATCATCGACAACCCGAACGCGGACTGGCGCGACCGGCAGTTAGCGCGGAACCAGAAGCGGCGTCTCGTCGAGTATCAGAACATGGAGGTGATCCAGCACGAGACGGGGCACCACATCCACTTCAACATCGGCCTGTTTCCGCGGGATTCGTTCGGCGGCGGCGGCGTGCCGATTTGGCTGGTCGAAGGAACGACGATGCTGTTCGAAGTGCCGCCGACCGCGGCGGGCGCGAGCATCGGCGTGCTGAATCACTATCGGCTGTACATGCTGCGCAAGACCTGGGGCAAGCATCCGTTGTCGCCTGAGGATTGGAAGCTGTTCCTGATCGACAACCGGCGCTGGCGCGGGTTTCACTCGTACCAGCTTGGCTGGGCGATCGTGTACTACCTGTACAAGGAGCATCGCGAGCCGTATGCGGAGTACCTGCGCTCCGTCTTCGGGCGGGACGAGGGCTACGAGATGACGATGGGGGAGCGCGAGCGCGAGTTCGAGAACTTGTTCGGCCGCGTGGACGAAGATTGGGTGAATGACTTCTATGACTTCCTCGATGAACTGAACGTGAAGAAGTCGGCGCTACCGTACAAGGAGCAGGAGGAGTTTGACACGGACATCAACGTGCCGCCGAGGCGGATGCAGGATGACGATTCGCGTGACGATCGCAGCAGCGACCGTGATCGCAGTCGGGGACGGTCGCGCGGCGGCGGGCGGCGGCGACCGTAGTCTGAGACGAGATGACGGGGTAACGCGCAGTCGATGACGCGCTGTGGCCAGGTGGTCGCAGCGCGTTTTGCATTCTATCCCTACTGGGCAATTGTCGATTGCATCCGGATAATGGTGGCATGGTGCGCGGTGCAGTTATCCGGAGCGGGGGCATACGGCGCCGCTGGCGACCGTACCTGCGGGAGTCACGCCGGCCACTGCACAGTCTCGTGCTGTTGTTGCCTCTGGCGCTTGCGTTTGAGGTTGGGGCGGGCGTGATTACACGCGGCGGCGGGGCGGGGGAGACGCTGCTGGCGCGGAGCATGATCCGGGGCGTGTTGGGGTGGTTCGGGCTGGTGGGGGCGTGGGTCCCTGCGGTGGCGCTGGTGGCGGGGTTGCTCTGGTGGCATCAGCGGCGGCAGGACCGGTTGCGCGTGCGGGTGTGGGTGCTGGGGGGAATGCTACTCGAAAGCGCGGTTCTGGCGATCCCGTTACTGGTGATCAGCGGGTTGTTCGTTTCGGCGGCCAGCGGGGCGGCAGGGGTTTGGGTGCGGTTCGTGGTGGCGCTGGGGGCCGGGATCTACGAGGAACTGGTATTTCGACTGGCGCTGATTCCGTTGGTTACGCTGGTCGCTGTGCGGATGTTTCGGATGAGTGAGAAACCCGCGCAGACGGTGGCCGTGTTCGTGACGGCGCTGCTGTTCGCGCTGTGTCACTTCGCGCCGGTGGGCGTGGAGGTATTCGACTGGCGAACGCTGTGGTTCAAGCTGCTGGCGGGAGTATACCTCGGACAGTTGTTCGTGATGCGCGGGATGGGAATCGCGGCCGGCACGCACGTGGCGTACAACGTGGTGTTGGTCGGGTTGCGGTGTAGTTTGTGATTGTGTCTTGCGTTCCCGCACAAGACGCGAGCGGCTTGATAAACCACACCAGTGTGATGTGCTCCCGGGCGGCTCCACCCTCCCTCGGCCCATCCCTGCAAGGGAGGGGAGTTTCGGGGCAGATCTCAGTGGGGCGGGTAGCCGAGGAGGGCGCGGACGAAGGGGTTGATGTCGGCGAAGTCGACGAAGCCGTCGGCGGAGAAGTCGCCGTTGAGCAAATTGCACGTGGGGTATTCGGTGGCGTACTGAGATGGCGCGAGTAGCGCGGTGACGAAGGGGTTGATATCGCCGAAGTCGAAGGCGCCGTCGCAGTTCAGGTCGCCAAGCGTGTAATCGCAATCGTCGGGGATGCCGTCGCCGTCAGAATCGGGATCGCAGTCATCGGGAATGCCGTTGTCGTTGCAGTCGGCGCTAAGGCCGTCGCGGATGTCGCAGCCGTCGGGATTGCCGTTGTTGTTGCAGTCGAGCGTGTCGTCGAATCCGGGGCAGACGTCGACGCAGTCGGCGACGCCGTCGTCATCGTCGTCGCTGTCCCAGACGCCACAGCCACATTGGCCGGGGTAGGATTTCCAGGGATCGAGCGGGCATTCGTCGTAAGCCGGCGGTCCGTCGATACCGAGGATGTAAGTCATCTCCGGATTGAAGCCGGTGGCGTTCATGCGGATCTTGTAGGAGACGCCTGCGTAAACGGGGAAGCTGGCCTGCGTCTCGACGTCCTGGACGATGTAGTTGCCGCCGGAGCAGGCGCTGAGGACTGAAAAGCGCGTCTGCCAGCCGTTGATGTCTTCGTTGTAGATGAAGTTGAGCGTGAGCGCGCCGTTGTGTTGCGGCAGGTACTCGTACCACAGGTCGTCGTAGACGAAGTCGCCGTTGCCGCTGACCGCGCCGGGGTGGAGGCGAAAGGCCTGATAGCAGCTCAGGGCGGACCAGGGGTTCTGCACGCCGCCGCCGGCGGGGCCGGTGAGTGCGAGGGTATACGAGCTGGGGGGATAAACGCCTCGAACGCGGATGTAGTAGACGAGCCCGCGGTATACGGGCAGCGTCTGGGGATCGCTCGTTAACTCGACGAGGACGATCTCCTGGCTGGCGGTGCGGCCGTGGCAAAGACAGCCGAGCATGACCGAGTAGGTGTGGTTGTCCTGCGGGTCGTCCGTGAATTCGAGCGTGAGCGTGCCGCCGGTGGTCGGGACGTAGCGATACCAGCGGTCGGCGTGCGCAGGTGGCTGCGTGTGTCCAGTGACACCGCCGGGCACGGCGATGACGTCGATCGCGTCGCAGCAGTCGGCGGCTCGTGTACCACAGGCCCACGTGAACGCGGCTGCCAGCACGAGCGCCAAGTCGATCGAACGAACGGGCTTGAACATGACATCCCCTTCAGCCCCGGCACGCTGTACCCGGGTGAAGCGCATTATACCCTAGTTGCTTCACTGTAGAAAACCGTGCAGTTCCGCCGTCGGGAGTTGTGGTAGCGCTTACATGATCGATCCAAGACCGAAACAGCGGCGCCACGTGCTCAACTGGCCCAAGTGGAGGACGACGTGGTTGTTCAGCATGGATAGCGCGGCGGTTCCGATCGTTGGCAGGAAGGTGCGATAACGCTCGTCGGGCGTGGGGGCGGCGAACTGCTCATCGTCGCACTCGGCAACCTGATCGAGAACCACGTCGTACGCACGTAGACATGTGGACGTCAGTGTGTCGCGGTCGGGGTAGATCGTGCCGACCGGATCGTGCTGGCAGGTCGTACCGGGGTTGAAGAGTTCCGGCCAGGTGTCGGGCGGCGTGACGGCGGAGGCGTCCTGGCTCAGGAATTGCAGCACCTTTGCCGGATAGAGCGACAGGTGGCCGTAGATCCACGCCGGGTGGTTGCAGTTGACTAACTGGCCGTCGACGCCGGGGCGGCAGGCGAATTGTGCAGCGGGGATGTCGGCGAGGAGTTTCTCGGCGAACATCCGCGCGCGGCGTCCGGTGGTCGTGATTGTCTCAGCGAGCAGGCCCATGGAGCAACTCCAAGGAGGATTCATTCAGAAGCTGGCGTGCGGAAGCGGCCCTCGCCACGCTTTTCCAGCCAGTCCATGTTGGCGTGGCAGTCGCGGCAGAGCTTGAGCTCGCCGCCGCTGTGGCATTCGTCACAGCGCAATTGCGGGTGCATCGCCAGCGACATGGAATGCTGAAACTCGCCAACCTCGAACGTGTTCGGGTTGTCCGGCAGGGGGTTGAGGAACGTGTGGCACGTCTCGCACGTGGATGAAATGGGCACACCCGCGGCGTCGAAGTGCAGCCCGTCGTGGCAGCGGAAACAGCCGGAGGACTCGAGGTGGCCGATGTTCTCGGGGTACGTGCGCCAGTCGACCTTCATTTCCGGGAAGAAGTTGCGGCGGTAGATGGTCTGCAGGCCGGCGACGGCTTGGTCGACGTCGCTGCGTCGATCGGCCCAGATGTCGGCGTAGTTGTCGCGATAGAAGGCGGTGATGTGCTCGGCGATCGCTTCATCAGCCGCGGTCACGTCGGCGTACTCGTTCAGCAGAATACGCACGCCCTCGCGCTTGATGTAGGGCAGCGTCGGGCTGATGTGTTCCGCGTCGAGGGCCAGATTCAGCGCAGTCTGCGGCGAACGGAAATGGTGTGCGCCGCGATTGTGGCAGTCCATACAGTCGATGGCGCGGAGGATGCCGTCCGGGCGTGGTGCGTCGTGGGGCAGGCCGTCGGAACGAAAGATGCGCACATTGCCGTCGTCGTTGGTGTAGCGCACCCAGGGGATTTCCTGGAGCATCTCGTCGGTGGCGACGTATTCGATCGAGCCTGACTTCATCATGTGCATGTGGATGCCTTCGACGCGGCCGATCGAGTGGTCGGCGCCGCCGACCTTCAGGAGCATGCGCACCACACGCCGGGTGTTTTCCTCATCGGGCGCGTAGTGGATCACCTCCTGAAGACGCGAGCCGTAGAACTTCTCGGGCCAGTGGCATTCCTCACAAGTATCGCGGGCCGGGCGCAGCTCGGTGATCGCCGGCGGTATGGGGCGCGAGTAAGTGTCGAGCCAGACCGCGAAGACCTGGCGCATACCGGAGATTTTCGATTTGACGAACCAGTCAGCGCCGGAGCCGATGTGGCACTCGGCGCAGGTGACACGGGCGTGCGGCGAGTTGGCGTGGGCGGTACCCTGCGGCTCCATGACGCTGTGGCAGGCGCTGCCGCAGAACTCGGTTGATTCGGTGTAGTGGAAGCCTTCGTAGCTGGTGACCGCGATCACCGGCAGCACAACGAAGAACGAAAACGCCAGGAACGCGACAATCCAGCCGCGCGTGCGGCGATTGTTGAGATCAAGATGTGGTAGACGATAAGTGATCTGGTAGGTCTGCGCCTGGCGGCGGAGCCAGATGAGCTTGAGCAACATGCCGAGCGGCACGATCGCGAGGCCGGTGATGAAGATACCGGGCAGAATCATGAAGCCGATGATGTCGAGATAGGGGTTGGAACTGCCGACTACGCCGGAGAAAAGCGCGAACGTGAGGATCAGCAGCAGCCCGATGCCGACGAGACAGAAGCCGACGAAGCTGACGGGGTTGGCGTAGAGGTTGACGGTTTCCGGTGCGTCGGCGGACGGGGGCGGCGTGGTGCCGGCACTGTTGGATGTGGGGGGTGTTGGATCAGACATACTCACACGGTCTCCGGCTAAGTTGATCTTGATAGCGTATCACGCAGTTAGGGGTGGATGCCAGTTGAGAAGCGGATTTCAGTGACGCGTCAACCTGTTGGCCAGCTAAGGGTTCCGCGGGCGTGGGGCTGTCGTTTGTCCGGGGTGAGACGTCACGGCTTGTGATTAACGTGCCTGCTGAGGTTTGATGTGTTAGAATCAGCGTTCTATGGGGAAGTGAATCAACTCGCGTGCTTCGATTGTTGGAGGAATGCGACTGACATAGATCCATGGGCGCTGCTTGGCAGCGCCGGCAATTTCGTGGCTTCGGCCGCCGTCTTGTCGTGAAAACTGGCAATTCTCAGGACTCGAGACGCGTGACCGGTGCCGCGCCCCGCATGGGGCGCGGGCCGGGCCGCCTTTGAGTCCGGGCATGCCAGTGCCTCACGACGAGGGCGCGCTCTGGTTTCGCGCCCTTTTGTGTGCGCTTTGGGAGCGGATTTGACGCACATACTTTCAGATTGCGTTGTCCACCGGCGCCGCATACCGGGAAACCCCTGTACGCGCGACTCTCGGCGGTCAAATACGATGCGACGTACAAGGCCATCTCCGCCGCGGGGGCAAGGGCCGCCGGACGGAGTCGGGCAGCTTCTCATTTCTTTGAATGGAGGACAGGGTGATGGAATCGAAGTATGGATCAAGGATCATGCGCCGACGGCGCTGGTGGATCAGTGGGTCGTTGCGACGGCGCGGTGCTGTTACGCCGGCGTTATTGGGGATGAGCGCGCTGGGGCTGCTGCTGGCGCAGGCCTATTCGGGATGTCCCGGTCTCGGGCTGTCGGAGAGTGAAGTCAGGCAGGTCGTCAATGAGGAGCTTGAGCCTGCGGACGCTAGGCTTGAGGTGGCGGAGAGCAGCATTGACTCACTGATTGAGGACTTTGAGTCCTTCCCGGGCGGGACCACTGGGCCGCCGGGTCCTCAGGGGCCGCAAGGGCCGATTGGGCCGACGGGAAATACCGGTCCACAAGGTACCATGGGGCCACAAGGTGAGAAAGGCGACATGCCGGACCACGAGTGGGATGACACCAAACTGAGATTCGAGGATCCGAACGGTAGCTGGGGGGAGTTCATCGACTTGAAGGGGGACAAGGGTGACCCGGGAGATCCTGGCGGTCCGATTGGACCCATGCCGCTACATGAATGGGACGGCACCGGCAAGAAGCTGCGATTTGAAGCCTCGTCAGGGATTTGGGGGGATTGGAGCGAGGATCTCGAGGGCCCTGAGGGTCCTCCTGGATCGACAGGCAACCAAGGCCCGGCAGGGCCCGTGCCCGACCACGAATGGAGCGGAACCAAGTTGCGTTTTGAGAATTCGGATGGTGGGTGGGGTCCATGGCAGGACCTCGAGGGACCGCCGGGACAAGAAGGTGGTGAGGGCCCCACAGGTCCCATTGGCCCGATGCCGAAGCATCAGTGGAATGGCGCCAACCTCCGATTCGAGATCTCGGATGGTACTTGGGGTGCTTGGAGTGATCTTGAAGGCCCCAAGGGTGACAAAGGGGATAAAGGAGACAAAGGGGATAAGGGTGACCAGGGAGATACGGGCGCGCGTGGAGAGAAGGGCGACAAGGGTGACAAGGGCGAGAAGGGGGACAAAGGAGACAAGGGTGATCCTGGCGAGACGCCATGGTCGCAGAGTGGGTCGAGAATCTACTACAACGGTGGGAACGTTGGTATCGGCACTTCCAGCCCCAGCCGACGAGTAGATGCCCGAGCATCCAGCGGCACGGCGATATATGGCTCAAGCTCTAGTTCGAGTACAAGCAGCTACGGCGTTCACGGGTATAGCAGTGCTTCATCTGGCACTGTGGCAGGTGTCATCGGCGTGGCGAACTCGGCTGACGGTTGGGGAGTGTATGGCGCAACCAACAGTAGCACCGGAGCAGGGGTGTTTGGTCGGGGCAACAATAACAGTGGAATCGGTGTCGTAGGGGAGGGAGATAGAGGCGTCTATGGTACGAGCCCAAGTGGAGGCTTTGGAGGATACTTCAAATCGAACGGCACAAGTGGTACCGGCGTTTTTGGTGTGGCATCGTCCGGCAGTCAGCCATGGGGTGTCTGGGGCAAAACTGACAGCAGCACGTCAGACGCACACGCTGTGCATGGGACGGCGCTTTATGGGAGTGCATATGCAGGCTATTTCAGCGGCCGCGTGCATGTAACCGGCACTCTCTCGAAGGGTGGTGGATCCTTCAAGATCGATCACCCGCTCGATCCGGAGAATAGGTACCTCTACCACTCGTTCGTCGAAAGCCCCGACATGAAGAACATCTACGATGGGACTGTCGTGCTCGACAATCTAGGCGAGGCGTGGGTGGTGCTTCCGAGTTGGTTCGATGCACTCAATCGGGACTTGCGCTATCAACTCACATGTATTGGGGGATACGCGCCCGTATACATCTCGGAAGAAGTGAGCGAGTGCCGCTTCCAGATAGCCGGCGGGACTCCAGGGCTTAAGGTCTCGTGGCAGGTCACCGGAATCCGGCAGGACGCGTTTGCCAACGCGCACCGTATTCCGGTTGAGGAAGTGAAGCCTCCGAACGAGCGAGGACTGTATCTGCATCCGGAGGTGTTTGGGCAACCTCGGGAAATGGGAATCGACTTCCTGGCCGAACAAAGGTCAGAGATTGCAGCATCGGAGTCGTCCGGGCGCGATTAGCGCGAGGCAGTTAGCGTAGGACCGCTGGGTACGTTGGGGTGCCGACTCTGTGTGCCGGATGCTGGTGTGGCGGCACGGCTGTTGAAGGCCGTGCCGCCACACGGCATGGCGCGGCTGTGCTCCGTTACCGCACGTTGAAGTAGCGGGCTTCGGGGTGGTAGGTGACGATGGCGCTAGTGGATTGCTCGGGGTCGAGCTGGTACTCGTCGCTGAGCGTGATGCCGACGCGCTCAGGGTCGAGCAGCTTCATCAGCGGGACCTGGTCTTCGAGGTTGGGGCAGGCGGGATAACCGAAGCTGTAGCGGCTGCCCTGGTAGCCCTGCTGGAAGAGCTTCTTCAGATCGCGGGCATCATCTTGGGCGACGCCGAGCTCCATGCGGACCTGCTTGTGGACGTATTCGGCGAGCGCTTCGGCGACTTCGACGCCGAGGCCGTGCAGGAAGAGGTACTGCTGATAGTCGTTCTGCTCGAACCACTGGCGGGCGACCTCGCTCACGCGCTGGCCGGCGGTGACGATCATCAAGGCGCACACATCCACGATGCCGAAGCGGATTGGCCGCCAGAAGTCGGACAGGCACCAGTAGGGGTGCTTCTTCTGCCGCGGGAATTTGAAGCGGGCCAGCTCGTGGCCGTGCAGCTCGGGGCGGTCGAGGTCGGTCGGCGGCGGCGCGAAGATGATCAAGTCGTCGCCGTCGGAGTTGCAGGGCCAGTAGCCGTAGACGGCCTGGGGCTGGAGGATCTGCTCGTCCTCGCAACGTTGGACCAAGTCGCGGTAGATCGGGCGGATCTCGGCGTCGACGTAGCGCTGCCATTCGTCGGACTGGCGGCGTTTCTTGCGGAAGCCCCACTGCACCTGGAAGAGCATGGTCTCGTTGAGGAAGGCCAGCGGGGCCTTGAGCGGGATATGCTCCAGCACACGCGCGCCCCAGAACGGCGGACGCGGCACGGGGCTGGCGTGGCCGATGTCCGAGTGCGGTCCCTCCGGTGCAGCGGGTACGGGCAGCCCCTCCATGCCGAGCCATGAGGCGTCGATCTCCGCCGTCGCGGCCTCACGCTGCTCAACCTCGGCGGCGGCACGTTCAGCGCGATCGGCGACCTCGACATCGACGGGTTTGAGACCGATGCGCTGCTCGGCGAGTCGTCGGATTACATCCGGCGTGGGTACCTCGACGGCGGGTTCTTCTTCGGCTGTGGCGGCTTCCGCCGGGGTTGCTTCAGCTTCGGTGAGCTCGCCCATGATGCGGAGTCCGTCGAAGGCGTCCTTCGCGTAGTGCACCGGGCCGCCATAGACTGACTGGAGCTCGCCCTCGGTGTACTTACGGGTCAGCGCAGCACCGCCGAGCAACACGGGGACGTCGATGTTCTGCTCATTCAGCACCTCGAGGTCTTCGCGCATGACGATGGTCGACTTGACCAACAGGCCCGAGAGACCGATGGCGTCGGCTTCGTGCTCGCGCCAGGCGTTGATGATGTTGCTGATCGGCTGCTTGATGCCGAGGTTGTACACCTTGTAGCCGTTGTTGGTCAGGATGATGTCGACCAGGTTCTTGCCGATGTCGTGAACGTCGCCGCGAACGGTCGCGAGGACGATCTTGCCGCGGCTCTGGCCTTCGACGCGCTCCATGTGGGGCTCGAGATGCGCGACGGCGGCCTTCATGGTCTCGGCGGACTTGAGCACGAAGGGGAGCTGCATCTGGCCGGAGCCGAAGAGCTCGCCGACGACTTTCATGCCGTCCAGCAGCAGATCGTTGATGATGTAGAGCGGGTTGTATTTCTCAAGGGCGGCGTCGAGATCGTCGGGCAGACCGGTCTTCTGACCGTCGATGATGCGCTGTTTGAGGCGCTCCTCAATGGGCAGGTCGGTGAGCACGGTCTGCTCGCCGATCTTCTCGCCTTCGGCGAAGAGGCCCATGAAGCGTTCGAGCGGGTCGCCTTCATCGTGGCGGTCGTGGATCAGGTCGAGGGCGGCGTTCCAACGTTCGTCGCTGATTTGTGTGCGGGGCAGGATCTTGCCGGCATGGACGATGGCGGCGGTGAGGCCGCGCTGGCAGGCCTCGTGGAGGAATGCGGAGTTGAGCACGACGCGCGCCGCGGGCTGCAGGCCGAAGCTGACGTTGGACACGCCAAGGATCGACTGGCAGTTGGGGAAGCGGGTCATGATCAGCTCAAGGCCGGCGAGCGTCTGAAGCGCTAGACGGCGGTCCTCGGTATTGCCGGTCGTGATCGGGAAGGTCAGGCAGTCGAAGAAGATGTCCTCTTCGCGGACGCCGTATTTCTCGGTGAGCAGGCCGTGGATGCGCGTGGCGACGTCTAGCTTGCGCTGGGCGGTCTTGGCCATCGCCTCTGCAGGGTCTTCGTCGATGGTCAGCGCGACAACGGCGGCGCCGTATTGGCGGAGCAGGCGGCAGACGGTCGCCATGCGCTGCTCGCCGTCTTCGAGGTTGACCGAGTTGACGATGCACTTTCCGCCGGCGAGCTTGAGCCCGGCTTCGATGACGTCGACCTGAGTGCTGTCGAGCATGAGCGGAGCGTTGACGTCGGCACCGAAGCGGTCGATGACGCGCTCCATGTCGGGGACGCCGTCGCGACCGACGAAGTCGACGCAGACGTCGAGAACGTGGGCGCCCTCGCGGATCTGCTCGGTGGCCATGTCGACCATGCCGTCGACGACGCCCTTTTCGACCAGTTGTTTGAACTTGCGCGAGCCGTTCGTGTTGCAGCGCTCGCCGACGATGAGGAAGCTCGTCTCCTGCCGCATCGTCGTGGCCTGGTAGAGGCTGGTGACGGCGGGTTCTTGCGTGGGCTCGCGCGGGGTTGGTTTGAGGTCTTTGACGGCCTCCGCCACAGCGGCGAGGTGGGCGGGCGTCGTCCCGCAACAGCCGCCGACGATGCTGACGCCGTCGTCGACGATGAACTCGCGCAGCCAGCGGGCGAGCTCGTCGGGGGTGAGCGGGAAGTGCGGCTGGCCGTCGACGACCTGCGGCAGGCCGGCGTTGGGCAGCACGCTGAGGTAACGCGAACAGTGCTTCGCGAGGTAGCGGACGTGCTCGCTCATCTCCTGCGGGCCGGTGGCGCAGTTCAGGCCGATAACGTCTACCTCGGGAAACGCCTCGAGTGTCGCGACCGCGGCGGCGATGTCGGTGCCCATCAACATGGTGCCGGTCGTTTCCATCGTGACTTGGCACATCAACGGTACGCGTCGGCCGGCTTTGTCGAACGCGGCGCGGGCGGCGTGCAGGGCGGCCTTGGTCTGGAGAATGTCCTGGCAGGTTTCGATCAGCAGCACATCGGCACCGCCGTCGAGGAGGCCGCGGCACTGATCGAGGTAGCTGTCGACCAGGATGTCGTAGGTGGTCTGGCGGAGGGAGGCGAGCCGCGTGCCGGGGCCGATCGAGCCGATCACGAAGTGGGGGCGGTCCGGCGTGGAGTACGCGTCAACGGCTCGGCGGGCGATCTGCGCAGCGGCGACGTTGAGCTCGTAGGTGCGTTCGGCGAGGTCGAACTCCGCCAGAACGATGCGGTTGGCGCCGAAAGTGTTGGTCTCGACGGCGTCGCAGCCGACTTCGAGAAAGCTGCGGTGGATCTGCTCGATGGCGTCCGGGCGGGATTCGTTGAGGATTTCGGAGCAGTTTTCGAGGCCGCGGAAGTCGTCCAGCGTCAGGTCGAGGGCGTGGATACTGGTGCCCATGGCGCCGTCAAAAACCAGCACGCGTCGGCTTAGCTCGGCCAAGAAAGGAGATTCGTGCGGCGTCACAAGCGGCCTCGTCCAGGGTACCGATCATGCCCAGCGGCCCGCTGGGGCAATCAGAATGGGGAACATAAATGGGGAACATACCAGATATCGGCACGTTTCGGGAGTGCCCCTTGTCAGCCGGGGGCGGGCGCGTATCATACGGTGTTCTGGATTTTCTCGGGATCATCCTGCCGGAAACCGCTTGGAGCAGCCAGCCGATGATGACGGATACGATGGAACTCGCCACGTTTTTTGACCTGCCGGAATACAACATTGAGGTCGTGGAGCAGTATGCGGATGCTGCACACATCTCATTTCAGACGCGTGAGCGGTTCGATACGCTGGTGAACGAACACGCCGCCAAGGTCGAGTCCGGGCAGGGGGACGCGTTGCGGGTCGCCTTGGGGCTGACGGTGCTGGGGCGCTACCAGGAGGCGCTTGAGCAGTTCGAGAAGACGCCGGCGAGCGTGGTGCGGCACGTCTACGCCTCGCAGGCGAATGCGGGGCTCGGGCGCTACGATGCGGCACTGGAAGATCTGAAGGCCGCCGTGAAGCAGGGCTGGGACGCGTTCGAGGCGGACATGCGGGCGGCAGAAATCCACGTGCGTGCCGGCGCGGTGGACGCCGCTCAGAAGCTGCTGGATCAGTACGCCAAGCCGGGGGCTGACCGTGCGGCGTGGCACTTCGTGCAGGGTGTGGTGGCCGAGGCCAACGAAGACAACGTCGCGGCGTCGGAAGCCTATGACGAGGCGCTGAAGTTGGATACTCAGCACGTGCCGACGTTGTTCCGGGCGGCGCGGCTGTTCGATCTGCTGGGCGACGACGAAGAAGCACTGCGGCTCTACGAGCACTTGTCGCAGCAGCCGCGGGCGCACATCAACGCGCTGGTGAATGCGGCCGTCATCTACGAAGACGTCGGTCGCTACGACGAGGCGGCGCTGTGCCTGCGGCGTGTGCTCAAGGTCAATCCGAACCACGCGCGGGCCCGGCTGTTCTTCAAGGACGTCGAGAGCTGCCGCGACATGATCATCGACGAGACCGGCGGCGAGCGCGTCGACGCACGTACGCGGTTGCTGGACACGCCGCTGAGCGAGTACGAGCTGTCGGTGCGGGCGCGAAACTGCCTGAAGAAGATGAATATCCGGACGCTGGGCGAGCTGGTGGAGCTCAGCGAGGCGGAGCTGTTGGCGTACAAGAACTTCGGTGAGACGTCGCTGGCCGAGATCAAGCAGTTGCTGGACCGCAAGGGGCTGCGGCTGGGGCAGCGTGTTGAAGAGATGGAGGTAGCGGAGGCGCCCGCAGAGACGCCTGTGGCCGCGCCGGTACGTTCGCCGGGGCAAGAAGCCGTGCTGGCCAAGCCGGTTTCGGATCTGGAGTTGTCGGTGCGAGCGAGGCGTTGCTTGCAGCGGTTGAACGTGCAGACGCTGGGTGATCTGTTGCAGTACACCGAGCAGGACCTGCTCTCGACGCGTAACTTCGGTGTGACGTCGCTGACCGAGGTCAAGGCGCGGCTGGCCGAGCACGATCTGGCACTCGCGACCAAGAAGGCGTGACATACCAGCGTGGCTGATCACGCGACATGCGCGGCGGCGGGCTTTCGGTTCGAGGTCCGGCAGGCTTGCGGTCGAGCACGGCGGGGGGTGATTCATACGCCGCACGGTGTGGTGGATACACCGGCGTTCATGCCGGTGGGCACGCAGGGGGCAATCAAGGGGCTGGCTCCCGATCAGGTGGCTGCGACCGGCACGCAGATTGTGCTGGGGAACACGTATCACCTGATGCTGCGGCCGGGCGCGGAGGCGGTGGCGCACTTTGGCGGGTTGCAGCGGTTTGCGAACTGGCCGGGCGCGATGCTAACGGACAGCGGGGGGTTTCAGGTCTTCTCGCTGGCGGAGCTGCGGCGGATCGATGACGACGGGGTCGAGTTTCGTTCGCATATCGACGGCGCGCCGATCCGGCTTACGCCGGAAGCATCGGTCGCGATTCAGAACCAGCTCGGTGCGGACATCATCATGGCATTCGATGAGTGCCCGCCACTGCCGGCTGAGCCAGGTGAGGTGGAGCGTGCGGTGCAGCGAACCGTGGCCTGGGCGAAGCGGAGTCGGGCAGCGCAGCAGCAAGTGGATCAGGCGTTGTACGGGATTGTGCAGGGTGGGCTCGATGTGGCGCTACGGAGGCAGTGCCTGGCGGAGCTGATGGAAATCGGGTTTGAGGGGCTGGCGCTCGGCGGATTGTCGGTCGGCGAGCCGCCGCCAGAGATGCACGCGTTTCTGGATGCGTTCGTGAACGAAATGCCGGCGGACAAGCCGCGGTACCTGATGGGCGTGGGTACGCCGCTGGACTTGTTGCGTGCGGTGGCGGCGGGGGTGGATCAGTTCGACTGCGTGCTGCCGACGCGGAACGGGCGCAAGGGATACGCGTTCACGAGCGACGGGACGGTGCGGCTGCGCAACGCGCGGCACAAGCTGTCGCGCGAGCCGCTCGATCCGGCGTGCGACTGCTATACCTGCCAGAAATTCACGCGCGGGTATCTGCGGCACCTGATCCAGACGGGGGAGGTGCTTGGTGCGTCGTTGGTTTCGCTGCATAATATTGCGTTCTACCAGAGTCTGATGCGGCAGATGCGGGCTGCGATCGAGAAGGACACGTTCGACGCGTTTCGCCGGTCCTGCGAGGCTAGCCCGGTCTGTGCAGTTACGAAGGAAGAAGAATGATATTCCTGTACGACCTGCTCGCGCAGGCGACCACGCAAGCAACATCGCAGCCGGCACCCAGCGGGATCGAGATCTTTCTGAAGCAGTGGTTCCCGCTGATTCTGATCGTGGGTGTGTTCTGGTTCCTGATGTCGCGCGGGCGCAGCAAGGAGCGGCAAAAGTACGAGCAGATGCTCAATTCGCTCAAGCGGAACGACCGGGTGCAGACCATCGGCGGCATCATCGGAACGGTCGTCGACGTGCGCGAGGGTGAAGTTGTGCTGAAAGTCGATGAAGGCAGCAATGTGAAGATGCGCTTCAACCGTAGCGCGATCAAGGATGTGCTGGCGGAGAGCGCGGAGGGGAATGCGTAGGGGTTTTGCGCGCGGTTGGTGTACCCCCCTGTGGTCCCCCCTGGAAGGGGGGACGGTGTTTCTCCCCTCCCTGGCAGGGAGGGGCTGGGGGAGGGTAGAACGCACCGCGTACAGGCGCGTTACCCCTTTGTAGTCCCCCCTGAGAGGGGGACGGTAGAGATCGATGAACCCGCTGGCGAAGTATCTTGATCCCGAGGTGATCCAGCAGGTCGGGCGGCTGGATTTGCGGGCGCGGTTCATTGTCGAGGGGTTTCTGGCGGGGCTGCACAGTTCGCCGTTTCAGGGATTCTCCGTCGAGTTCAGCGAGCATCGCAAATATGTGCAGGGCGACGAGCCGCGCACGATCGATTGGAAGGTGTTCGCGCGCACCGATCGGCTGTTTGTGCGGAAGTACGCCGCCGAGACGCACCTGGCGTGCCACCTGCTCGTGGACACCTCCGCGAGCATGGGGCAGGTGGGCGCCGTGCAGAGTGCAGACGAGCACGCCGCCGACGTGCGCTCGGGCAAGCTGGCCTATGCGATTCACCTCGCGGCGGCGCTGGGATACCTGATCGTGAAGCAGCAGGACGCGGTCGGGCTGGGGCTGATCGGCGAGGGGCTCGAGCAGTTCCTGCCGGCGCGGGCGCGGCGGGCGCATCTCGTCCACCTGCTCGGAGCGCTGGCGGCGGTCGAGCCGCGCGGCGGAACGGGGCTCGGTGCGGGTGTCGAGGCGGCGCTGGCGCAGATCCCGCACCGGGGACTGATCGTGCTGATCAGCGACCTGCTGGCCGAGCCGCAGGCTGTGCGCGACGCGCTGCACCGGATTCGCTTTCGCGGGCACGACCTGATCGTGATGCACGTGCTCGATGCGTCTGAGGCGCACTTCGACTTTGAGGGGAATGTGCGGCTCGAAGATCCGGAGACGAGGGCGCATGTGGTCGCCGACGCAGTGGCGGTGCGGGCGAAGTATCTCGAAGCGGTGCGCGCGTGGCGCGAAGAGTTGCGTGCGCAGGTTGAAGCCGTGCGCGGGGACTACGTGCCACTGGACACGGCGATGCCCTTCGACAAAGCGCTGGTGGAGTTTCTGGTGCAACGCCAGCGGCGGCGGTGAGCGTGCGTTTTCGTGGGCGTGGGGTTTGGGGTATTCTGCAGGCGGTAGCGTGTTGGACGGCCGACCGGGAGGTCGGCCGCTACGTCCACCGGTTGAGGTGCTTGCTTGGCGTCATTCCGAACGCAGTGAGGAATCTACTCGCGAATGGGCGGTGGTGATCGTCCGAAGGCAGATTCCTCCTCGCTGCGCTCGTCGGAATGACGCCTGCCTTGGCACATAGAACATAGAGGGAAGGCTTGTTATGCATCAGACGCCGTTGATTGGGTTTCATCGTGAGCGTGGGGGGCGGTTGGTTGACTTTGCGGGGTGGGAGATGCCAGTGGTGTATTCGAGCATCGTGGAGGAGCACAACTTCACGCGCGAACATGGCACCGTCTTCGACGTGTCGCACATGGGGCGGGTCGTCTTTCGCGGGCCCGACGCCGAGCGGTTCATGGAGTGGCTCAACACGCGGAACATCGGCTCGGCCAAGCCGGGGATGTGCCGATACAGCCACATGTGCCGCGAGGACGGCGGCGTGCTGGACGACGTGATCGTATCGAAAGCCGAGGATCACTTCCTGGTCGTGTGCAACGCGTCGAATCGTGAAAAGCTGCTGGCGTGGTGGGAGCAGCAGCGGGCCGGCTATGACGTCGAGATCGAAGACCGCACGTTTGAGACCGCGATGGTCGCGATCCAGGGACCGGAGATCATGGAGACGCTCGACAACCTGCTGCCGATGCCTATCGACGATGTGAAGCGTTATCGTTTCAAGGAGGGCAGCTACTTCGGGCAGCAGTACTACGTCGCGCGCAGCGGCTATACCGGCGAAGACGGGTTCGAGATCATCCTGCCGAGCACGATCGCCGCGATGGCGTTCAAGATGCTGATCGACGAGTCGGAGAAGAAGGGCCGACCGATCCGTCCGGCGGGGCTCGGGGCGCGCGACACGCTGCGGCTGGAGGCGGGGATGCCGCTGTACGGGCACGAACTGAGCGAGGAGTGGGACTCGATCACCGCCGGCCAGGGGTGGGCCGTGGATCTGACGAAGGAGTTCTGCGGCGTTGAGGCGCTGCGCAAGGTCGAGGCGAACGGTCCGGCGAAGACGCTGGTGGGACTGGAACTGGAGGGCAAGCGCATCGCGCGGCAGGGCGCGGCGGTGGTGCACAACAACGAGCCGGTCGGCGAAATCACTAGCGGCACGCAGAGTCCAACACTGGGCAAGAACATCGCGATGGCGTACGTGTCGCCGCCGCTGTCGGAGGTGGGGACGCAGTTGGAGGTGGACATCCGCGGGAATCGCGTGGGGGCGCAGGTGGTGGTGCTGCCGTTTTATAAGCGGGGGAGCTGACCGGGTAGCCGCGCGGCGCGGTGATCAGCACGCGCGGCTCATAAGGGGTGGCGATGACGTGGCTGAAGTGGGTGCTGACGGTTTGTAGCGTTGTGATCGCGATAGTGGCCGTCGTGTCGCTGCGGTTTCAAGTCTTGGTGTACCCGGGCAATAACATATTCGTTGTGGGGAATGGATCGGTGCGGTGCGCGTATGGCGGCCACGTGGATTGGGATAAGGCGGAGTGGTACTTCGAGAACGCTCCGTGGCGAGGTAGGATTCGGTCGGTATTGGGTGTGCCGGAGATTGGAGCGACTTTTGGCTTCTGGTTTGTCACAGTTCCGCTCTGGCTGCCGTTCCTGGTGTGCTCCATTCCCGCGCTCATCCTGTGGCGGCGGCGGCCGAAGCGGCCGGGGCGCTGCAAGTGCGGGTATGATCTGACCGGGAACACATCGGGGCGGTGTCCGGAGTGTGGGGCGGCGGTCGGACCAGCCAGTCAGGGAGCGCGATGAGCGGCGCTGGAAAGCACTTTTCCTCGGTGATGAAGTTGCTGCTCAAGCTTGGCCGACGGTTAAACGTCGTTCTGTATCCCGAGCTCGCTCGTCTTGGCACCGAACAAGCGCAGGACGAGGCAATGGTCGCCGTCGCAGCCCGCCACAGTCGCAAGTGGCATTATCCGGTCAGTATCGTCGTGGCGCCCATTGGTGGACTCGCCCTCGGTGTTCTTGCGACATTGAGTCTGCAGCGATTGGGCTTGTGCAGTTTCGTGCCGGAGGTGCTCGTTCGCACGGTGGCGATACTCAGCGGTCTCGCTACGGGCGTGATCGTGCTGGGCTGTATCTATCGGAATCGAAACCGGCGCGAACTTCGCCAGCTGCTCGCCGAGCGCTGCGTGGCGATCTGCCGTGCATGCGGCTATGACCTAACGGGGAACAAATCGGGGCGGTGTCCGGAGTGTGGGAGGGCGGTAAGTGGGAACGCTGCGCGGGAATGAGCACGTGCAGCACAGAAATCCATTGGTCGTGGCGGCTTGCGTTCAGTTCCACGAATCCGCTCTGGGTTCCGGTGATCGTCGCCGTCATTGCGCGTGGGCTTTTGTGGTTCAGGCGGCATTGGAGACCGAAGCCGGGTTACTGTGCGAAATGCGGGTACGACCTGACCGGCAATGTCAGCGGACAGTGCCCCGAGTGCGGGACGGCCGTGAGCTGGTACTCGTACGCTACGGCCGACCAGGGCGTCGGCCGCTACAACATCCATGAAAGCGCTCAGCCCGACTTGACGGTTGTATCGTTGCGGGTACCGGCCCCATCCGACGTTACAATTGTCGCCCGTAGTCTGCTGCTTGCAGGAGCACGGGCAGATGTTGTGGCGGCTGTATATCACCGTCGGACTCGCCTACTGGATTATCAACCTAGCAGTGGTCGTGCGGACGACGCGCGTGGTTACGCGACTTGCCACGGTTACGCCGTGCGAGCAGGGAGCCTGGCCGTTGGTCTCGCACGTTGTGCCGGCGTGCAATGAGGCGAAGCAACTGGTGCCGGCGGTTCGATCCCAATTGGAAGAGGGCTATCCCCGCGCCGAGTTTATTCTGATCAACGATCGCTCGACCGAAAACACCGGGGCGCTGATGGACCAGTTCGCCGCGACCGATGAGCGCATGCGCGTCATGCATCTTGACGAACTGCCCGAGGGGTGGCTGGGCGAAGTGCGTGCGGATCGCGTCGTGGCTCTCGGAGAGGGTAGGACGCGCTCCATCGCGACGAGTGATTTCAAAGGTGCGTTGCCGAAGTTTTGCCTCACGGCCGCTGTGGTAGCGGGCAGTCAACAAGCAGCGCCGCGGGAATTGGCGGGAATTGCATCTGTACCCGGTAACAGTCAAATGCCTGACTGTCCCAGCCAAGTCGATCGAAGCAATACTGGATCATCTCTCCGTAGCGTGGCATCTCGTGAACCCTGACGCTCAGCGCGTCGGTACCCAGAAATGTAGTGTCTTCGTGAAATGGCAGGTGATCGCCTTTGCTGTAGATCGCGCCAAGCACCTCCTTGTGGACGTCGCTCGCCAAACGAGTAACGGGTTCGACGCGTCCGAAGAAATCGCGGCGAAGAAACACGTCCATCACGACCGCCGCACACGGCGTCCGCAGCGGTGTCTTGGTGCCCAGTCCCACGTGGCGTTCGTCGGGGTAGCATGGCTCGGCGCGCCGGATGACCTCGCCCGTCAGACAGGTTACCGCCTGCATGTTGCCGACGTCCGACTCCGCCAGGATGTCCTCCACCACGCCTTGGGGGCCGATTACCCGCTGAACGCCAGGGCAGGGCTCGGAGCAGAACTGCCGCAGGAGTGGAACGGCGCTGTCGGCCGATCCGATTTCCGCATCGATCGGCTCGCGCGCAAACTGGGTTTGCGTCTGACCGGTGTCATCGATCGTGTAGAAGCGTGAAATGCGCCACCGGATATTCGGCCGGACGCGCCGCAGATGCACGAAGCCGCGGACGATCGCCACATCGATATGCGTTCCGTCGTCCGACGGCTGGATCAGGAAGGTGTGAATCTGGGCGCGGGCCTGCACGCCCCAGATGTAGCTGCCGTGGGTAAAGAGGCCTTTGCGGTGTTGAATGTCGGCATCCTCGTGGCCGACAGCTTTGTGGCCCATGACCATCATATCGAAAGACCGCCGATCGCCGGCTTCGCGGCCCACGAAATCCTCGAACAGCTTGAAGGCTTCCTTGGCAGATCGGATCGTCCCGGTCGCACCGGGCTGGCGGGCGGCGGCTTTGAGGAAGAGCTTGATGCCGCGCGGCCCCGGAACGTACCGCACGGCACCCAGCGGATCTTCCTTTTGGACGATCTTCACGAACTTCCATGCCAGTCGCGGGTCGATGGTCAGCACGTCAACGAGGTCTCCGGCGCGCGCGCGAGGCGTTCCGGTCAGACGCATAAACACTTCACCCAGCGCGCTGCGAACGCGCTGCATCACTACACTGGTTCGCTCCTCGAACGAAGAGACTGCGGGGCTCAAGTCCTTCATGGCAATGGTATTCTAACGGGCCTGACGTTAAATGCAAGGCGATATATAATCAACATAAAATATTTATTTATAATTAGTTATGCGTATTTGGATAAATTTTCTTGATACGATTCTCTTGGTTCGTTAGAATCGCGTTATGGTCCGGCAAAGTTTCCCATGGCGAACCCTGTCGGGAGCGCACCCGGCAACAACTTGGCGGCTACGTCACGAGCACGAATCTGCTGCGTCGACTCGGCGGCCGCAATTCAGGACGGGGAGCGAGGAGGATGACGATGAGAATCTTGTTGCTGATCGCAGTGTTGGTGATGCCTGCCAGCGCACTGGCCGACATCGTGTTCTACACGGACCCCGTGGCCTTTGAGATGGCCGCCACGAACGAGGGCTACGTGCCCTTCGAGTTCGAGGATTTCGAGGAATCGACCCTCTCTGGAGGCGAGATGGCCTTCGACGATCCGCTGTGCCCGGGGGTGGGCAATGGCCCGTTCCCGTCCGGATTGACCGGTGTGAGCGACATGTGCGTCCAGTCGAATGCCAGCGGCGAGTTCGCCCCCACCGCTAACCCTCGCGGCACCGACGGACTGCGCACCTACACCGCCGGGCACAATGGCGCCACGAGCGATGTTGTCCTCAGCAACGTCAACTCCGACAGCACCGACCTGATTTTCGACATCGGCGCCGAAAAGCACGGCGTCGGCTTCAACATGCTCGATTTCGCCGGCGGTGCCGGTTTGTACATCGAGGTCTACGGCCCGGGCGACACGCTGCTCGGCGAAGGGGGGAATTTCGAAGCCGATCACACGGGGAGCCACTTCCTGGGCATCGTGGGCACCGAGGAAGAGTTGATTCAACGAATCAATATCTACAGCATCTTCTGGGGTTACGAAGGTGCCGACAACATCCAGACCTGGGTCCCCGAACCGAGCAGCTTGGTGCTCCTGGCGTTCTCGCTCGTGGCGCTGCGACGTCGCTAGGCCCGCCGAAACACGAACGGTGGCGGCGCTTAACGCGCGAAGCGCGAAGCGCGTAGCGGGCACTCTCGCAGAGGAGGTGTAGAATCGCTCCCGAGTTCTGCGCTGTGGTTCTCCTAGGGTGGGGCAGGCGCAAGCCTGCCCCGGCGCGTGGCGAGCGACATCGGCGCCCCCCTATGTCACACCGCCTTCACAAGTGAATATTGCCATGACAACGCGCATCAGATGCCTATCGGTTGTAATCGCCGGGGTTCTCCTAACCGCTGACAGCGAGGCCGGCTGGGGCGACCCCCTCAAATACGACCAGATCGGACCGGTCGACGTGCGCAAGTCCCCCAGTTGGCGGGGCGGAGACTACTACTTCCTCTGTGCCGACGACTTCGTCTGCACCGAAACCGGCCGCATCTCCGAGGTACGCCTGCGCGGACTCGATGACCCTTACACACTCGGCGTGGAGGTCTTCTTCTGGGAGAATGTCCCCGCGACACCCGACGAAGATACACACCCCGGCGAATTGCTGTACGCCAGTGGTCTCTTGCCACCCGCCGACCCGACCGACCCACATCACGTGGGATGGTACAATGGTGGCCTCGCGCACTTCTACGTCACACTGCCCGAGTATCATCGCTTTCTCCAGCAGGGTACGCCGGAAGACCCCGTTGTCTATTGGGTCGGCGTGCAGGTCCGCCACGACGTGTTCGGCACGGAGGAATTCCTCTGGTATCACCGCCAACCCGCCGCGCAGACGGGCGCCCCGGCCGCCTTCTCGACCAACGGCGCTGACTGGCTCCATTGGGGAGAAGCAACCAACGGGAATATCGCGACGTACTCTGGAACACTCCCCGCCAATTGGCAGCCCGTCGACCTGGCCTTTCAGCTTTACGGCTCCCCACGTATTCCAGACTACGTCATTCCCAACCCCAGTTTCGAAACCGAATGGGCCGGCGAAATGCCCGCAGGGGGCTGGTTGCAGGGACCGCCGAGTTCGGGGATGCCGGACTTCTGGCAGTACCGACGCAGCGGCGGAATGAACGGCCTGGGGCAGGTCTACGACGATCGCTCCCCGGCCCCTTATTGGGTCTCACACGGCGACTACGCACTCTACCTGTTCGCCTGGGTGTGGGATTCGCACTATCCCGGCGACTTCATCGAGTTCTACCAAACCGTCGACTTGACCGACGTCGAATCCATCTGGTTCGACGCTTTCGTCAAGCAGAACGATCACGAGTCTACTGCCTACTTCGCCGTGGACGGCGACAGACGTTGGAAACGCGACCTGCCGGTGTCGTGGAAGTACCTCAACACATCAGTCGACGTGCGCGATCTGACCGGCACGCATGAAATCGCGCTGGGACTCGAAGTCACTCAGGAGTTCGGCACCGTGGCTGACGGTCACACCTTCTTCGACAATCTCCGCGCGGTGGGGGTCGGCGACCTCGACGGTGACCTCGACATCGACAGAGAGGATTTCAATCTCTTGGCCGGCTGCCTCGATGGGCCATATATCTCGCCCGCCACGGGTTGCGAGCCCGCAGATTTTGAGACCGATGGCGATGTTGACCTCCACGATTTTGGCAAGTTACAGTGCAACTTCACCGGCCCGCTTGCCCCGCCTAGCTAACCCGCGAGCGCTGGCACGAGACTCAGCTCTCAGTTTCCGGTGTCATGAACGAAGTTACGCTACTGGGAATCCTGGCCGGCACGCTGACGACCATCTCGTTCGCTCCCCAAGCGGTGAAGAGCTGGCGAACGCGGCGCACGAAGGACGTGTCACTGGGCATGTTCAGTATTCTGTGTACCGGTGTTGCGCTATGGATCACATACGGCGTGCTCACCCGCGACTTTCCGCTCATCCTAGCCAACAGCGTGACCCTGGCGCTGGCATTCTTGATCCTGGCGATGAAGATTCGGTACGGCTAGTTCGTAAAATTCGTCTTGACGCAGTATTCTCATGCGCGGGCGTGCCCATCGAGTCTGGTGCGGTAGGCCGCACCCGTTTGAGAAACTCTATTGTCCCCCAGAACGTGTAAGAGGTGAAAACGCGGAATACGCTATTGCTATCGGCCGCGGTTCTGTTGAGCACACTGTCGGCGCTCGGCGGCGAGTCGGACGCTCTCGATGAGGCCCTGGCATTGGCCGGGTTGTGGCGGGTCGATCTGGTCTGGACGCCCACGGCGCGTCGTACCGCTACCGGGCCGGCACCGACCTGGTCGAGTCGATCACCGTTAACGCCGTGGTGGAGGACGGCATTCCGCCCGACTACTATCACGTAGAGCAGCGCGCGCAGCGCAAGTACATCTACGAAACCGATCGCGACGCGCTGGATTACGTGCAGAACCACTGGGACGCAAGCGATCCCGCGAAGCTGATCTCGAAGTACGACTACACCAACGGACGCCTGGGTATGCGACGCTCGGTCGACTACAGCGGTGCGGTGAACGGTGCGGGGTGTGTAGACGTGCGCTGGTACGAGTCGGTGCCGGACATGGCGCGCGGGGCCGAGAAGGCGGCGTTGGCGAGCTTTGCGCGGTTCAGCATCACGCGGCTCAACGTGTTCTGCGGCGTGCTGCTGGCGCTCGAGTTGGCACCGTTCGCGGGTCTGCTGGCGTTGGGGCTTCCCGGGGTGCAAGCTGCAAGTGCGGTGGGCGCGGCGTGCGCGATGACTGCACAAATGGTGGCGAGCATCTGGTTCCGACGGCCGTGGTGGCCGGCGCTGTTTGTACCCGTCGCGAGCGTGTTGGCTGTAGGACTGTTGCTACGCGCGAGCTGGCTGACGATCTGGCGCGGCGGGATGCTCTGGCGCGGTACGCTGTACCCGATGAAGCTGTTGCGGGATAACGCGCGTTTGCGGTTTCCGTAGGCGCGGGTTTCGATTCGGCGGTGTGACCGATTTCCATTGTCGGCGGGGTTACGGGCCCTGCGTCAGCGAGGTACGGTTGCTGATCAGGAGCATTAGAAAACCCCGCAGGATGCGGGGTTTGCGATGCGGCTGAGAGGATTCGAACCTCCACCCGGAAAAACCGGACTAGGACCTGAACCTAGCGCGTCTGCCAATTCCGCCACAGCCGCGGCGTACGGGTCGTAAGAGGCGTTGCGATCTGACCCGGAATCCTCCATGATAGAAAATCCGAGTTGGGCGTCAAGGCGCGGGGCGGGGTGCGCCGGTACATGGGTATGAACCGAAAGCGATCGGCAGAAACATGACAGACGAACGGCAAACGCGATTGTTCGAACGCGCGCGGCACAAGGGCCGCCGCGTGGTGGTGACCGGCCAGGTGGGGGTCGATAAAAAGCCCTTCATCGAGAAGGTTGCCGCGCTGGCGGAGCAACGGGGTACGCCGGTACGGCGGTTTCATGTGGGCGACATGATGTACGCCGAGGCACGCGACGTGCGGCCGGGGCGGATTCTGGACCTGCCGCTGGCTCGGCTTGGCGCGCTGCGGCGGTCCGTGTTCAAGGACATACTTGCGGAGGTCGACCAGCACGAGACGGTTATCGTGAACACGCACGCGTCGTTCCGCTGGAAGCATGGGCTGTTTCCGGCGTTCGACCATGATCAGATGCAGGCGCTCGACGCTGACCTGTACATCACGCTGGTGGACAACGTCGATGCCATCCACGAACGGTTGACGCGCGAACACGATGTGCCGCACACGCTCAAAGACATCATGGTCTGGCGCGAGGAGGAGATTCTCGCGACGGAGGTAATGGCGACGGCGGTGCGCGGGCACGGCTGCTTCTACGTCTTCGCACGGGGGATCGAGGACAACACGATTGAGTCGCTTTACCGATTGATTTTCAAACCGGAAACGAAGCGCGTCTATCCGTCCTTCCCGATGACGCACGTGATGGACATGCCCGATACGCTGGCGGAGATCGACGCGTTTCGCGAAGTGATCGCGGAGCATTTCATCACATTTGACCCCGGCGACATGGATGAGAAGCGGCTGCCATCGGATGCGATGGCAGCGGAGCGTGACGGCAAGAAGACGTTTTCGGTCGATGTGAACGGGCGGCCGGTGGAGTTTGACGTTGCGGAAGTGAATAGCGTGGCACGCGACATCGACGCGCAGATCTACGCGCGCGACTTCAAGTTGATCGACCAGTCGGATATGATCGTGAGCTTCATTCCGGAATTGCCGGACGGGCGGCCGGGGTTGTCGTCGGGCGTCGAGCGCGAGTTGCAGCACGCGTTTGAGACGACGAAAGAGGTTTACGTCGTCTGGCAGCCGAAGGCCGAGCCGTCGCCGTTCATCACAGAGACGGCTACGCGCGTGTTCGGCACGGTGGAAGAGGTGCTGACGCACTTCCAGGCGCAGGGATATATTCAGAGCTTCCAGAAGCCGCTGTTCAAGCGCCAGGCGGTGAAAGAGCGCGGGCGGTTCGGCTAACCGCCACCCGGGCCGGCAGAACGCGGGGTGCAACGCCGGACGTCGGGTTAGCTGCGCGCGCCGGGCGTATTGTGGAAAACCAGGGGGTCGAGGAGTCGTGATGAAGATCGTCGCCGTGCAGGGCAGCCCGCGGGCCAGGGGGAATACGCAAGCTCTGCTGGATATGGTGCTGGATGCGGCGCGTTCGGCCGGGGCTCGGACCGAGACGATTCAACTTTCCGAGTACCGCAATCTGGTGGGTTGCGAGGAATGCTTTTGCTGCGACGAGGCGGGCTCGGATCATCAGTGCGCGATCGACGATGACATGCAGGATGTGCTGCGCAAACTGCACGAGGCCGACGCGATTGTATGGGCGACGCCGGTGTTTGCGTGGATGCCGTCGTGGCTGCTGAAGATCGCGCTGGACCGACTGTATTGCACAGTGGAGTTCAGCGAGGCGGGGAAGGTGAACTGCTCCTTGAGCGGGCGCCGCATGGCGGCGGTGCTGACGTCGGGCGGTGCTGCAGCGGACAATTGTGACCTGATCGAGACGGCACTCGAGCGATCGGCCTCGTACCTGGGGTGTGACTGGCTGGGGGTTTGTGCGGCGGGCGATGTGACGGGGGTAGAATCGATTCGAGATAACGCCGAGCTTCAATTTGCAGCGGAGAAGCTGGGGAAGCGGCTCGCGCAGGACGGGGAATTGGAGCATTAGTGTGCCTTTGCACGGGCTATTGCTTTGTCTGAATGCTGTCTGCAATGAGAAGGTCACTGCTCGAGTAACAGTGGCACGACGGGGCACTTCCGCCGTTTTCTGGCGGTCTGATTTACAAATCGCGGGCTCGTTCTTAGCGCCTAACTAAAACTGCCTTAACATTCACCCGTCATTTGGTGCGCACTGCGTTTGCGCACCGCGATGGAACTCTGCCCGAACGCCGCGAATTCCGGCGGAATTCGGGTATGAGCGAGCGGTTGCGGTCTAATCCCCCGGTCGCGGATGCAGGAGCCGTGACGTTATGGAAACTCGCTCGTCCATTCTGGTAGTCGAAGATGAAATCGATCTGGCAGACGTGGTCTGCTATCACCTCGAACGTGAGGGATACAGTTGTCGCCGGGCCGAAGACGGAGAGCGTGCGCTGGCCGAGGCGTCGCGCCAACCGCCGGATCTGATCGTGCTGGATCGCATGCTGCCCAAGCTGTCTGGTGATGAGGTGGCGCAGCGGCTGAAGCGCGACGCGCGGACGGCGTCCGTGCCGATCATCATGCTGACGGCGAAAGTCGAGGACGAGGACGAACTCGTGGGCTTTGCGCTGGGAGCGGATGATTATGTGCGCAAACCGTTCTCGGTGAAGCTGCTGCTGGCACGCGTGAGCGCGGTGTTGCGCCGCCAGAAGGCGGCTGGATCGCAGCCGGAAGTGTTGTCACTGGGCGCGGTGGTGCTGGACCACGGCCGGCACGAGGTGCGTGTCGAGGGAAAAGAGCTCGATCTGACGGCGACGGAGTTTCGTATCCTGGCGGCGCTGATGGGCGCGCGCGGGCGTGTGCTGACGCGCGAGCAGCTCATCGATCTGGCGATCGGGCACGGCGCCGCGGTGACGAATCGCGCGATGGACGTACACATTGCGTCGCTGCGTAAGAAGCTCGGCGCCGCGTCGGCTGCGATTCACACGGTGCGGGGCGTGGGCTACGCGTTTCGCATTTCGGACAACGGTTCGTAACACTCCTGGAACCAGATGGAAGCGAGCGGACGACGGCGACTGGTACTGTTTACCGCCTTGCTGGTCGTGGCCGCTTGCAGTTTGATCTTCTGGCTGGTGACCCGAGAACAGCAACGGCTGAACGACGCCGCCCTGATGCAGCAAGTGCTGGGCGAGGCGGAGATGGTGCGTGCCGTGCTGAGCGAAGACTGGCCGGACGTACGGCGTTCGGCGGTGGTCGTGACACTGGGGATGTTGCGCGATTCCGGCGTCGAGTTGGCCGTGTTTGGTAACGCGGGGAACGTGTTGTACGATGGAACCGGCGCCGGCGTTGCCGAGCAGATGGCGCGACACACCATGATGTTGCGCGGGCGCGAGCAGGGAATCTGGTCGGGCATTCGCAAGTGGGGCGCGCGCGGGCGTTGGCATGCCATGGTCACGGCACGCGTGGGACAGGCCGGGCAGGACGAAGGAGTCATCTGGCTGGCGCGGCCGTGTTGGGCTGTCACGCAGAATCCCGGCGCCGTGGCGCGACTCCTTTTCATCGAGGGCGTGATCGTCGCGTTGGCCTCTGTGGTCGTGGCACTCATTTTCATCCAGATGCGCCGGCGCGTGTTCCATCGCGTGATTCGTACGGCGCGTCGGCTCTCGGCCGGCGATCTGACGACCGAACTGCGAACGGACGGTTCCGATGAGATCGCAGTCTTGTCCACGGCACTGGAGGGGCTCCGGCGCCGACTGGCGATCCAAATGGAGACGATCGATCGGCAGCGGCGCATGCTGCAATCGCTGGTAGATCATCTGGGCGAAGGCGTGATCGTGGTCGACGTGGATGGTCGCATAGCGTTGATCAACCCGGCGGCGGTCAAGTTGCTAAACCTGCGTGGAAAGGTGACGGGGGAACAGACGCTGATTGGTACGCCGGTCGAAACGTGCATACGCGAACACGCGCTACAGCAACTATTGCTCGAAGCACCGTGCTCGCCGGAAGCCCTTACGGGGGTCGACGCGGCCGATGAAACCTCCGGTGGATTGCCCTCGCCGGACGCGTACATTCAGATCGAGACGACTGAAGGGACTACGCACCTGCTGGTCCGGGCAACGCAGCTCGACTTGGCCGAGTCGCGCCCGGATGCAGATTCGAGTATCGGGCGGGTGGCGGTGCTGACGGACATTACTGAGCTGGAACGCACAATCGAGGTTCGCACGGATTTCGTGGCCAACGCCTCGCACGAGCTACGCACGCCGCTGTCTACGATTAGAGCGTGCGTGGAGACATTGTTAGCAATGGATCTGGGCGGGAGCCCGGACGCGGCGGCGGAGTTCCTGCAGAAAATCGATCGGCACAGCGACCGGCTGCAGCAGATGGTGGCGGATCTGCTGGACCTGTCGCGACTTGAGTCGCCCGCGGAGCGCTTCGAGATGGAGCGGATCGAGGTGCGGCGGGTCGCGCATGAACTCCAGTTCCGATTCGCAGAAGCGATCGATGAGAAGCAATTGCACTGGGAGTGGCGCTGCGCGCCGGAGGGGCTGTCGGAGGTACGTGCCAATATGCACCTGCTGCGGCTGGCGTTGGACAACCTCGTGGACAATGCGATCAAGCACACGCAGCCGGGGGGGCATATCCGACTGCTCGTGAAGCGGACGGCGGAAGCAGTTGAATTCGAAGTGAGTGATGACGGCTGTGGCATCTCGAGTGAAGACCAGGAGCGTGTATTCGAGCGGTTCTTCCAGGTGCAGCGGAGTCGGACTGGAACCGCGCGCGGCACGGGTCTCGGTCTGTCGATCGTGCGGCATGCGGTCGAAGCGATGCAGGGGCAGGTAAGACTCGAAAGCGCTTTAGGGCGGGGAACGCGCGTCACACTTCGCGTACCGCAGAGTGTGAGCGAAGACATGGTCGAGATTGCAACGAATTCTTAACTCAAATTTCGAATAAGTCACATCGTTCGTTTATGCACGCTCAGGTTCGGGCGATCGTGGCGCGCAAGGGGTTTCGATTGCTCCCACGGCCCGGCGCGCCTGTGGCGTTTCGGGTGCGCTGCTGCAATAGGGCGACGCCTCCTTAATGCGCAATTCACACGAGCATTAGCATTTCTCTAACGCGCTGGGCTTACACTCGCGGCTCGGAGGTGAACGAGAAGCGCGGAGTCTACCTTCGGTTTGTCTGTTCATTCACATTCTCGGGAGAATCAGGACCATGGCAAGTGCAGAGTGGAAGCGCCGGCCGGCGCGGGGGTTCACGCTCATTGAGCTTCTGGTTGTGGTCGCGATCATCGCGATCCTTATTTCGATTCTGTTGCCGGCGCTATCCGCCGCGCGGCGCAGCGCGCGGGCAACATCGTGTGCGGCTAACCTGCACGACGTCGCGCACGCGTTTCAGATCTACCTGCGCGAGAACAACTCGAAATTCCCGTTTTCCTACGCCTATCCGTACAATGCGAACGGCGACTACACATTTCCGCACCAACCAACGGCGAAGCCCTTTGGTTACATTCACTGGAGCTATCAGCTTTACAACGGTGGTGAGGTGAATCCTAAGTCGTTCACCTGCCCGGAAATCGAAGATGGTGGTTTGCCGCGAACGTATCCGGGTGAGCTGGAATCGAATCGCGAAGGTGGGCAGGGCGTAGAATTCGGCTCGCTGACGAGCCGCGAAGACAAGCAGGCGCCGCGCGTCGCGTATACCGCGAACGCCGCAATTGTGGGACGTAACAAGTGGGATCCGTCGCAGTGGGGCTTTCGGCGCGGGAATCGCTTCGTTGATGAGAGCGAAGTGATCACATCGCGTGGCGTGATCCTCGCCACGGAGTTCAACAAGGACTGGCGTGTATCAGCACTTCAATTGGGTGAGAGCGCCGCGGAGTCCAAGAGCCACCGTCCGATCGGTGCGTTTGTCCACACGTCCAACTGGAACGAGTATATGGTTCCGCCGGAGTACGGCGGATTCTTCTATCCGGGCGACCGCGTCGATTACGGCGTTGTGCCGCTGTCGGATCTCGAGAACCGCATCGGCGTGATCGATGGGCAAGGTCTGGCGGAGATCAACGCGGTTGGGCGGCACCACCCGGGTGGCGACAAGTATGGTGGCACGGCCAACTTCCTGTACGTCGACGGCCACGTGTCGCGCAAGACGATTCATCAGACGCTGAAGGGCTGGGAGTGGGGCGACGCGTACTGGAGCCTCACCGGCAAGACGAACGTGCGAGCGGAGTACTAGACCGATCAGAGATTGGCTGATCGTGTGCGGCAGGCTGGCGGGGTCTGCCGTCCAAGGCAGGCGGTTTGGTGGCCGGCTGATGCGAGGGAAAGACGCCGGTCTTACATAGATGAGTTCGCAGCAGGCAGCGCACAGCGCTGGTTGGCAGAAGCGCCGATCAGTGTCCGGGGATGCTTTGTGCTGTCGGCGCCGACGGATATGAGATTCAGAGGTCTTCGACGCAACACGGATCGTTTGACTTTTCCGTTCGAGGCCTTTGTAGACATAGAGCGCGGGTGTGTTTTACGACTTGAAAGGTACTGGTGCAATTGATCGCGTATTTCCAAATGCTAAGGAGGTTACGAAAGGATGACACGTAAACTTGCTCTTGGTCTTGTGCTCGTCGCGGCGTGTGTCGCGCAGGCGCAGCCCACCATCAACGGTGGTGAGGTCAACATCAGTGGTGCGACACTGTTCGGCGACTTCTTCCTGGCCGATGCGTCGACCGCCGACTGGATCAATGCTGACAACGACACGACCGATTTCCTCTCCGCGGATCCCAACTGCCCGGTGATGATCGGCGTGCCGTACCACCGCTACAACTACTGCTTCGACGAGCCGAACCCGATCCTGCCGGATCGCGGTTTTGACCAGCTCGCCGAGAACTGGATCACGGTGGCGAACGGCAATGCCGACACGTGGTGGCTGGTGCAGTACCGCGGCGTCGGCTCCGGTAACGGTCTGGCCGAGTTCCGTGATTACCAGCTCGACGGCACCATCCCGACCCTGCCGCCGGACGACTTCGGCGTCATCAACCGCTTCCTCTTCTCGGAAGATGAGAGCATCACCGGTGCGTGCTGCGTGGTTCGTTACGCGGACTACGATCCCAATGACCCGAACTGGGTCGGCGATCCCAACAACCTCGAAGCGCCCGAGTGTGAGCAGATTCTCGACGAGGCCTGCCTCGAGCTCACCGATCCGATCGACAATCCGGACGTGTTCAGCGCCACTTTCCTCGGCGAGCGCACGATCTGTGAAGTCAACGTCTGCGATCCGAACCTGGCGCTAGGTTGCTGCGAATACGGCGATCCGAACAGCCCGACCCGCACGCGCGAGACCGCTGCCGACTGTGCCACGCTGGGTGGCGAATGGGAAGGCGCAGGTACGATCTGCGACATTCCGTGCGATGCCTCCGGTACGCCGTACTGCCAGGCCACCGTCGACTTGGGTGTGATGGACGTCCCGACCCGCTGGTTCGTGCAGTTTGGTGATCCGAACGCCGCAGTGTGGAGTGCCAATCCGGCCACCGAAGGCTACGGCCGCAACCCAACGACTTCGTACCAGGGTCAGAGCAACAAGCTGAAGTCGCTGGAGTCCAGTGGCGGCGGCCGGTTCCTCAACTTCAACAGCCCCGCCGACCCGAACACCGTGTTCGATACCCCGATTGCTTACGTGCCCATCGGTTTCATCGCGAACCCGGGCACCGGCCTGAGCCAGGCAAGGGAGAGCGAGCTGCAGCACCACTTCGTGACCGGCCGCTTCCCGGATGGCCGTAACTACATTGCTGCTACGCGTGATTCGGGTTCCGGTACGCGCAACGGCTGCATGAACTCGATCGGTATCGATCCGAGCTGGGGTCGTGGTGACAACGTCGGTATCAAGTCCGGCTCCTCGTCCACCGACGTCCTGGGGCCGATCTACCAGCCGACCAACAAGGGTGGCTCGAGCCGTATGGAAGGCGCCGTCCAGAACGGCCGCCTGGCGCTCGGTTACACGGGTCTGTATGGCGGCAGCCGCGCGATCGTCGACTCGACCAGCGGCAAGTTCGAGATCGTCGACGTCATGTTCGACAGCCGTCCGAATCCGGGCTCGCAGTTCGTCCGTCCGACCGTCATGGCGGTTCTCGAGAATTGCGATCCGAACACTGCTTACACCGTCGGTGGTCCGGAGACCTTTGCCTCGCGTGGCGATCCGATGACGACCGATCCGAACGATCCGACGTACATGAGCAATCAGCACGCCGCGGACTACCTCCGTAACATCCAGACCTCGCTGATCGAATTCGGCGCGCCGTATGACGACAACCCAGAGGAAGACCGCAACATGCCGTCGGACTTCCTGGCGCGTGACTTCTTCCTGTTCGAAGGCCTGGACTGCATCGGTGAGAATTTCTTCACCGGTGATCCGCAGGTATACCCGAGCAACCCGAACTTCAATCAGACGATCCAGGACTTCATCGCGGCCAACCAGGTCTCGACGACGCCGGCGTTCGGCGTGGCCGGTGCCGGTCGCGTTCCGACCCGTACCGACCTGACCGGTCTCCGCGCGAACTACACCGACGGAAGTGTCGACGGTAGCTACATCAACCCGCACAACAGCAGCTTGATCGCCGGTGGATCGACGCTGAACGATCGCAACCACTACGCGGCGGATTTCGCCAAGGGTGATGGCATCATCAACGAGCTGGACGTCGAGCTGATGATGAAGGGTCTGTACGATCGCATGATGGGTACGAACACATACCGTGACGATCCCAACGCCATGTCGTCGGTCGGTGATCCGGCGGTGCTCGAGATCATCGGTGACCTGAATGGTGACGGTAACTTCAATGCCGAGGATGCCCGCTACCTGGCGGACAGCTACCTCGTCACCGATGCCACCCGTGCGACGCTGAGCCGCACCGCGGTGTTTGGTCTGATCGACCAGTACTGGCTGGCGATTGCTGGCGACAACAACTACTTCGACACCGTCGTGCACGACTGCCAGGGCACGCCGCTGAACGACCCGCAGATCGCAGTTGATCCGGACTGGACTCCCGGCTGGTCGGCGTTCGACATCAACGGCAACACGCCGTATCCGGGTGCGTATCCGCACGGTCACAACCAGGTGCTGGACTGTGACGACCTGACGTACATCCACGCCAACTTCGGTGACTGGACCGACATCAATCAGGCCGTAGACATGGATCTCAGTGCGGACATGAACGGCGACCTGCAGGTCGACGAGGTGGACGTCTACATGGCCCAGGCGGCCGTGCAGAGCTACTGTGGCACGGTCACGCAGGCCGGCGACATGAACTGCAACGGTACCGTCGGCTTTGACGACATCAACCCATTCGTCGACGCACTCGTCGGTGGCCAGGCGGCCTATGAGGCGGCGTATCCGTGCTGCACGTACGACAACGGTGACTTCAACGAAACCGGCACCGGCTTCGACGACATCAACCCGTTCGTGGAGGCGTTGACCGGCGGTTAGAGGAGCCAGCTCTGTGCAGAAATGATTGCTGATTCGCGCGCGGAGTGACTTCGCGCGTCATCCCGAGACCGGCTCGGGTCACCTACCGGGTGCCCGAGCCGGGTTTTTTCGACGCACTACTTCGCTTGGCGATTGGTCCGGCGGACAGGCGTTCGCGGAAGGTGTGTGGGCTAACACGGTCTTAACATAACATCGATTACACTCCGCGCAACCCGGGTGCCGGCCGGCGGTAACGGGCAGATACCACCCGTGGAAGGAGAACGCGATGCAACGTGCGGTGCAGGGGACACGGCGTCTGGGCGGACTGTCGGTCATCTTGTGCCTGGGCTGTCTGGTAGCGGCGGCACAGGAAGACGGAGCGGCGCGCAAGATCGTGGTCGACGGTTCGACGACGGTGGGGCCGATCGCAAAGGCGTTCGCCGGCTACTATATGGCGCAGAACCCGGATGTGAATATCACGGTCAGCGAGTCGGGCAGCGGTAACGGCGCCAAGAGCCTGATCAACAGCACGTGCGACGTCGCCGATCTTTCGCGCTTCATGAAGGTCAAAGAATTCGAGGCCGCGGTGGCGAATGGCGTGTGTCCCGTCGCGCACGTGGTTGCGATGGATGGATTGGCCATCGTGGTGAATCCGCGGAATCCCGTGCAGGAACTGTCGCTGGCGCAAGTGCGTGACATCTACAAGGGGCAGATCAAGAACTGGAGCGAACTGGGTGGGCCGAACGTTGCCATCGTGAAGATCAGTCGCGATACGAACAGTGGTACGTACGAGACGTTCGAGTCACTGGTAATGGACAACGAGAAGATCGCGCCGGACACGGAGTACGTTGGGAGTAACGGCGCCGCGCGCCAGCGCGTGAAGAGCACGCCGGGAGCTATCGGCTACGTGGGGCTGGGCTTCACCAAAGGCGTAAAGCGGCTACTCATCGATGGCGTCGAGGCGACCAAGGAGAATGTCGCCTCGGGACGTTATCCGGTCGCGCGGCCGCTCTTCATGTTCACAAACGGCTATCCCAAACTGGGAACACATCTGCACGCGTTCGTGACGCTGCACCTCACGTCCGATGGGCAGGAGATGATCGAGCGCAAGGGTTACGTTCCGGTGACGTCCTATCCGGCAAAGGCACGGTTGGTGAATGACGACGAATCCTAGCATTGCGCCGATTGGGCCCGGAGGCGCGGGGCGCCTGGCCGCCCCCCGCAGCCTGTTACTGAGCAAGCGCGCCAGTCGTCTGCGGCGCGTGTTGGCGCTGCTCGGCCACGGCGTGTTGTTTCTGATTGCGTCGAGTTCGGCGCTGGCCGTCATCTTTATCTTCTTCTTCATCGCCCGGGATGCGATTCCGTTTTTTCGATTGGAGGGATTCAAGGAGTTTTTCACTGGTACGGCCTGGTACCCGACACATGAGCCGCCGGTTTTCGGCGCGCTGCCGATCTTCGTTGGCAGTGGACTGGTGACGCTTGGCGCAATTCTGGTGGCGGTGCCGCTCGGTGTGCCGGCCGCGGTGTGCTTGAGCGATGTGTTGCCGTTCAGCGTACGGCAGTATGTGAAGCCCGTGATCGAGATGCTGGCGGCGATTCCATCCGTGGCGTTCGGGTTCTTCGCGCTGGTGATCTTTACGCCGTTGCTGCAGGAGCATGGGGGGCGCGTGCTGGCTGGGGTGTGGTGGGTGGTCGCTACGCCGCTGGTGGCGCTGCTCGTGTTCGTGCTGAGTGACGTTGTCGCGAACTGGGTGGTGGGTGAGGCGCGTCACCGTGCGGTGCGCGTCTTGCTCGCGGTGCTGATGGCCGCTGCGGGCGCGTGGCTGCTGTTCGACGTTGGCGGCCGGTTCGCCGCGTTGACGATCAGCAGTGGTACTAACGCATTGAACGTATCGATCATCCTGGGGCTGATGGCGTTGCCCACGGTAGTGAGCGTCTCCGAAGATGCTCTGCAAGCCGTTGGCCGCGAGTTGCGCGAGGGGGCTTACGCGCTGGGCTCGACGCGGGCCGAAGTGCTGGTCCGTGTGATCATTCCCGCGGCGGGCAGTGGTATTTGCGCGGCAGTCATCCTGGGCGTGATGCGCGCCGTAGGTGAGACAATGGTTGTGTGGATGGCGTCGGGCAACGCCGCCCAGATTCCACAACCCTGGTACAACCTGCTGGCGCCGGTACGCACACTGACCGCGACGATCGCGGGTGATATGGGCGAGGCGGATCAGTCGGCGGGCTCGGCGCACTACCACGTATTGTTTGCGATGGCACTCGCGTTGCTGGCGATCTCGTTCGTTTGCAACCTGATCAGCGAGCAGGTGATTCGACGTTCGGCTCTTAAGAACGAGTAGACCTGATGCGACTGGGCACGCGCAAAGTCGTGGATCGTTCGTTCACCGGGTTGGGTATCTTCTCGATTGCGCTGGTCAGCCTCGCGTTGGTGATCCTGCTGACACCGATCGTAGTCCGCGGAATTGGCGCAGTCGTGTTTCGCGCAACGATCGAACATGACCGTGTATTGATGGAGCATTTCGAGCGCGGCAACGCCTCGACGTTCGCCGCCCGAAACGCGACGGCGATCGCCGCCCGGGCCCCTGTGTACGAGATGCTGACGGCGTATGAAGCGCAGTACGGGGTGGATGATTTCGAACTGGAGGAGCTGCGTGAAGCACTCCAGAGGCTGCTGGGGCCGGCGCCGGATCAGTCCAAGCCCACCTTGGCACGCGATCAGTTTGGCGCGACGCGGTGGGCGCAGGCGCAGGAGGCGGCGCACAACGTTCTATACGTGCAGGAGTGGGACTACTCGGATCCGACACAGTTCGGCGTGCCGGTTGATGTGCCGCGCGCCAAGCGATTCGCGGGCACGCCGCTGGAGTCGCTGTTCCCGTACGTGTCCGAACACCTGGACGAGATGCTCCAGCCGCACTGGACGCTGTACTGGGGCTTCCTGCTCGACGATTCGCTGGATGCGCACATGTTCGGCGGCATCTGGGCCGAAATTCTGGGCACGCTGTACCTGACGATCGGAGCGGTGCTGTTCGCGGTGCCGATGGGCATCATCTCGGCAATTTACCTCGTTGAATACGCACCGGATCATTGGTTGATCGGTGTGCTGCGCAGTTGTATCAGCACGCTGGCGGGCGTTCCGAGCATCGTGTTCGGTTTGTTCGGGCTCGCATTCTTCATCAACACGGCGCAGGTTTCCAAGTACTTCATGGCCGCGGATTCAACCGGCGTTTCGTCGAAGAGCATCCTGGCCGGCTCCCTAACACTGGCGATTCTGATTCTGCCGGTGATTATTCGCGCTGCGGAAGAGGCCATCCGTGCCGTGCCACGCACGTACAAAGAAGCGGCGCTCAGCGTTGGCGCGGGTAAGTGGCGTACGATCCTCACTGTGATGCTGCCGGCGGCACTGCCGGGAATTCTGACCGGCATCGTGATCAGCATGGGGCGCGCGGCGGGTGAGACGGCCCCGATTATCTTCACGGCGGCTGTGAGCGTCGGTCGGCCGCTGGAAGTCTGGCAGACGCTGACGCAGCCCACGCCGGCGCTGCCGTGGAGTGTCTATAACCTGTGTACGGAGCACACCGCGGCCGACGAGATCCGGCACGTGCAGTACGGGATGGTGCTGACGCTGGTGGTGCTGGTGCTATTGCTGAACACGGCGGCGATTATCCTACGGGCGCGGGTGTCACGTCGTCTGGCGGGCTAGTATGACGAATGTGACTGACAATGACGGTTGAACCGATGACACGCGACATCTCAAAGGTGGCACAGACGCCGAACACAGAGCCCGACGTGGAATCTCCTGCTGCCGATACTCCGGCGGATCAGCCCCACGTTGCTACGGAGCACTTCTCCGTGTTCTACGGTGATTCAGCAGCGGTGCGCGATGTGACGCTGGGCGTGCCGCGCGGAAAGGTGACCGCGATCATCGGTCCGAGCGGCTGCGGTAAGAGCACGCTGCTGCGGGCGATCAATCGGATGAACGACCTGATCCGCGGCTGCCGCGCGACGGGGCGGCTGCTGCTCGAGGGCGAGGACGTTTATCGCCCGCAGATCGACGTGACTGCGCTGCGTCGTCGTGTCGGTATGGTCTTTCAAAAGCCCAACCCGTTTCCGAAGTCGATCTTCGACAATGTTGCATACGGCCCGCGGATTCACGGCGTGCGGAGTCGGTCCGACTTGCAGGGCATCGTCGAGCAAAGCCTGCGACGAGCGGCGTTGTGGGATGAAGTCAAAGACCGAATGCGGCAAAACGCGCTGGGGCTCTCCGGCGGGCAACAACAGCGTCTGTGTATCGCGCGGGCTCTGGCGGTCGAGCCGGAGCTGCTACTGATGGACGAACCGACCTCGGCGCTCGATCCGATGGCGACCGACCACATCGAGAACCTGATCGCCGAGCTGCGCGGAACGTACACGATCATCATCGTGACCCATAACATGCAGCAGGCGGCGCGGGTGTCCGACTTGACGGCGTTCATGTATGTAGGCGAGCTGATCGAGGTGGGCGACACTTCCGGCCTGTTTACGAAACCGGTGAATCAGCGCACGCAGGACTACATTACGGGTCGCTTTGGTTGACGATATAATAGAATGTCGATTCCGCCTGCACGGCGATGTGTGAGCACCGGGCAGCGGGGAGCAGACCTGAAGAATCGCTGGACCGTAGAAACGGGTACCACCGCGGATGACCGCACACTTTGTCAGTTTGTTGGACGATCTTCGCCGCCGGACGCTGCGCATGGCGAGCCAGGTGGAGGATGTGCTCTACGAAGCTTGCGAGGTGGTGTTCGAGTGCAATGAGGAGCTGGCTCGACGGGTGATGCTGCGTGACGAGGAGATCGACGTCGCGGAAGTGGAGGTCGAAGCGGAAGTTGTTCGCATCCTGGCGCTGTACCAGCCAGTGGGGGTGGATCTGCGGCTGCTGTGTACGATCCTGAAGGTCAACAGCGACCTGGAGCGCGTGGCGGACTGCGCGGTGAACATCGCGGAGCGTGCCCGGCACGACGAGGTTCAGAAGCTGGCGCGGGGCCTGCCGGAGCTGAAGCGTTTATGTCCGCTGGTACGACAATCGCTCCGCGGTGCGATCGAGGCGTACACCAACAGCGATGCCGAGCAGGCGTATGCGATCGGAGAACAGGAGGCGGTCATCGACGCGCTGCACGGCCAGATCGTGCGGAGCGTGGTGGAGAATGCCGACCGCACACCCGAGAGCATGCGGGCGCTGCTCGACGTGCTGTCGATTGCGAAGAACCTGGAGCGCATCGCCGACCATGCAACGAACATTGCCGAGGACGTGATCTTCCTCTCGACCGGGGAGATTGTGCGGCACCAGTTCCGGTCGTAGGCTGGCTATTCGGCAGATTACGGGCACGCGTGACGGGGCGTACCGGCGTTGCGCGATGAAGACACTGTTCAAGAACAGTGGCCCAGGGCAGGAACGCAGAGAGCATGGAGGCGATGCGTATGTGGCGGCGACTGGGAATGGTGAGTACTGGTGTGGGCCTGATTCTGACGGGGTGCGCAACGACTCAACGAACGGATGATCTCGTGCGCCCGGATACCACGGAAGTATCCGGCAAGACACATCGACGCTTCGAGATCGGACGTTCCGTCGAGGGGACCACACTCGTCATGGACGTTTTCGGCACCGGTTCGGAGCGTCTGCTGATCTTCGGCGGAATTCATGGCAATGAGCCGACCAGTGCGACTGTAGCCCACGACCTGATCGACTACCTCGCGGCGAATCCGGAGGCCTATCTCGGCCGGCGGGTGGGCGTGATCCCAGAGGTGAATCCGGACGGATTGGCACGTGGTACGCGGAGCAACGTGCGGGGTGTCGATCTGAATCGCAATTTCCCGGCCGAAAACTGGAAGCGATCAGCCGGATCAGCCAACCGACACGGGGAGCGCCCGGCGAGCGAGCCCGAAACGCGAGCTCTGCTGCGGGCCATTGAATATCTACAGCCGGAGCGGATCGTGTCGATTCACTCGATCGGCCGCGGCCGGCACTGCAATAACTTCGACGGCCCCGCGCGGTACTGGGCCGAGTTGATGGCAGAGCAGAATGGCTACGTTGTGGCCGAGAGCATGGGCTACCCGACGCCGGGGAGTTTCGGCAGTTGGGCGGGCGTCGACCGTCTCATCCCGACGATCACGCTGGAACTGCCGCGGGAGCTGGATGCGGAGACCACCTGGCAAGAGAACCGGACGGCTTTGCTGGCGTTCATCTGTAACGGGTTTGCAGATTGAGCAGGGCGGGCTCTGCCCGCCGATTGGGTACGTGGCGGGTAAAACCCGCCTTACACGTGGGTGTGTCGGCTACCGGGTGACCGTATGGAGATCATGATTGCCAGGTCGCCGGACGACATGCCCGTCGTTCGAAAGCTGTTCCTGGAGTACGCGGGCGTGCTCAGGCACAACCTCTGCTTTCAGGGGTTCACCGAGGAATTGGAGACGTTGCCGGGCAAGTATGCGTCGCCGCGGGGGCGCGTGCTGCTGGCCAAAGCGCCGGACGATTGGGCGGGTTGTGTCGCGGTCCGGCCGTTCGCGGACGACATCTGCGAGATGAAGCGGCTGTACGTGCGGGCGGCGTATCAACAATCCGGTCTCGGGCGACGTCTGGCGCAGGAGATCATTCGGGCGGCCTGTGAAATGGGGTATGCGCGGATGCGCCTCGATACGCTGGGCAGCATGACGCCGGCGCGGACGCTGTACGAGTCGCTGGAGTTTCAGGTGATTGAGCCGTACTACGACAACCCGCTGGATAACGTGGTTTACTACGAACTGAGCTTGAAGGGCGGAGCAGAGGATTGAGGGTCGAGGATTGAGGATTGTAGACCTTAGGGCGCGTCCCAACCGCCAACTGCTCTACCCTCCCCTAACCCCTCCCTGAAAGGGAAGGGGACTTGGCGGATGGGTCCCACCCGAGCCCGCTGAGAGGGAGGGGGGGGCGGCGGATGGAGCCCGTCCGTGTGGCTTAGAACTTCCAGCCGGCGCGGTATTCCTTGGAGACGAACTCGTTGGCCGCAGGGAAGTTGGTGAACTCCATTTTCTCCGCATCCCATTCGAGGCGACGGCCGACGCGCAGGGCGACGTTGCCGAGCAGAACACTCTCGGTCATGGGACCGGCATAATCGAAGTTCGACTTCGGATAGTCGCGCGGGCGTTCGTCGACTGATGCGAGCAGCCATTCGAGCACGTGGCCGCAGGAGCGGGCCAGCATCTTGGGCGGCTTGCCGATTTCGCGCATCTTCGTCTCGGGGAAGATGCGTGGGCTCTCGCCATAGCTGCCCGCCACCAGTAGGGAGGCCTTCGTGCCGATGAAGAGGTTGCCGGTGGCAGCGAAGGAGCGGGTGGCTTCAAGTTCAGCCGGGAAGGGGGGCTTGAGCCCGCCGTCATACCAGTAGGCGTCGAAGCCAGGGCGGCCGCGATGTTTCGGGAAGCGCCACTTGATCACAGTGGCATTCGGATAGCCGTCGGGCGTGATGGGTGTGGCTGCGATCGGCTCGATCGAGCTGGGCGGGCCGGGGTCGAGCGCCCAGAACACGCCGTCCATAGTGTGGCAGGCCATGTCGCCGAGCGCCCCGGCACCAAAATCCCACCAGCCGCGCCAACTGAACGGGTGGTAGGCTTCTTTCTTGAACGGACGCACGGGAGCCGGGCCCAGCCAAAGGTCCCAATCGAGGCCGGCCGGAACGGCGTCTTCGCCTTCGGGACGGGCGAGGCCCTGGGGCCAGATGGGGCGGTCGGTCCAGGAGTGCGCTTCGACAACCTGGCCGAGGGCGCCACTGTTGATCCACTCGTAGATCAGCCGCCAGCCTTCCAGTGCGTGCCCCTGGTTGCCCATTTGCGTGACGACTTTCGTCTGGCGGGCGACCTTCGCCAGCTCGCGGGCTTCCCATGGCGTGTGGGCCATCGGCTTCTGGGTGTAGACGTGCTTGCCGAGGTCCATCGCGATCTTGGTTGCGGGATAGTGATGGTGATCAGGCGTGCCGATCATCACCGCGTCGATGTTCTTGTGCTCCTTGTCGAACATCTTGCGGTAGTCCTGGTAGGCCCGCGCCTTGGGGAACGCTTCGACGGCGTTCTTGTAGCGCGCGGTGTCGACGTCGCAGTAACAGAGGCACTGCACGCCGTGCTCGACGGTGGTCTTGATGTGGTACTTGCCGATTCCAGCCGTGCCGATGTACGCGATGCGCAGGTCGGGGAATTGCGGGGGCGTCTCCTCGGAGAAGACGTCGTCCTCGGGCGGGATCGCGGGCACGGGGGCGAAACCATAGCGCCCGCCGGCAGTGCAGCCGATCTCGTAGAGCGTGGCAAGGCTGAGGCCGGTGATGGCGGCGCCCTTGAGGAAATCGCGACGGGAGGCTTGATCGGGTTGGCTCATGGGGAGGACTCTCTTTCCGTAGACGGGCACCGCCGGGCGGCGCAGATCCTGCTATTGGCTTCAGGGAGCGTGTACAAACCGCCATTGTGGAGCATTGGCCGCTGGTGGGCAACTCGGGCAGTCAATTCCCGCGGGCAGGTGATTCGGCTTGATCAAATCAGCGCGGCGGTCAGTCGGCGAGCGAGACGTGGACAGGGGCGCGTTCGAAGTCGGTGGCCGTGATCAGTGGTTGTGGGCGCAAATTGCCCAGCGCGGCAAGGTAGCGGTCGGGGATGACCTGCAACCGCGTATTGTAGAACGTGGCGATGTCGTTGAAGTAGGTCCGCGCCAGCGCAACGCGCTGCTCGGTGTCGATCAGGCTCGCCTGGAGTCGATTGAACGACTCGTCGGACTTGAGTTCGGGGTAGGCTTCGACGATTGCCAGGAGCACCGGCGCACAGCCGCGGGGGTCGGGGCCGGTTTCGCCGGGAGCGGTAGCGGTGAGTTGGGCCCGTAGCTCGGCGAGTTGCTCCTGCACTGTGCGTTCGTGGTCACGTAGCCCCTCGACGGCGCGCACGAGATTGGGGATCAGGTCGGACCGGCGTTTGAGCTGCACGTCGACGTTGGCCCAGGCCTGCCGAACGCGCTGCCGCAGATCGATCAGACTGTTGAACGCCATCCAGACCCAGCCGAGCAGCCAGGCGGCCAGACCGACGCTACCGGCGAGCACGTACGTGCCGATGCGCGTGGACGGTTCGAGCTCGCGCGCCAGGTCGAAGATCAGCCATCCCGCGACTGCCAGGATGATCGCGAGGATTCCGAGGAACCAGAACTGGAGCGCGTAGTCGCGGCGGACGGATTGTTCGGTCTCGGTTGAGATGAGGTACATCGCCGCATCGCGGTCGTGGCGGATCTCGGGAGCGACGACATCGTCGCGTTCGCGGGCCGGGCCCATGAGGTACACCTGCTGGTGCAGGGGGATGGCCTGCTCGGTGAACCTGCGGCGGTGATCTGAGTGGGCGACCGCGTGGGCGGGGCCTTTGTCGTAGTAGAGCGGATCGGAGCGACCGCAGGTCTCGTCGAACACTGGGAGCGGATCGATGCTCGCCCCTTCGGGCTTAACGCGGATCACGCCCTCGTCGTCGCGGAGGTAGAAGTCGATCTGGTCGCGGCCGCTGTCGACAGTGGTCCAGCCGCTCTCGCGGCGGGTGCGGGTCTTGGTGCGGCCTTTGCTGTCGGTGTAGGTCTCGGTGACGGTGCGCGACCAGTGCTCCTGGATGAGCCAGTGGTAATAAACGCACGGCGCTTCCGCGAGGTAGCTGACCAGCGGCCGCTCCACCTCGGCGGTGCCCTTAAGCTCGACCAGCCCGATGAACACACCGGTCGTCTTAGATGTTGGCAGGTTATCTACGAGTCGCTGGCGTCGAGCTGCGCGGAGGGAGAAGTAGAGACAAAGTAGAGCGAGAATAGCGCCGGCGAGCGGGATGAGGAATTCATAGGACATCGGCGGTACGTGCTGTCGTCAGCTCATCCCTCGCTTGCGCTTCGGGCTCTGATCCTTGATCCCTTAATCTCTACGGATAGATTCTTCCCATCATGCGGGCGAAGGGGATGGTCTCGCGGATGTGCTTGAGGCCGCAGAGCCAGGCTACCGTGCGTTCTACGCCGAGGCCGAAGCCGCCATGGGGGACGCTGCCGTAGCGGCGGAGGTCGAGGTACCACTCGTACTCTTCCTGCGGCAGTTGCTCGTGGGCAATGCGCTCCAGGATGGCGTCGAGGTTGTCCTCGCGCTGGCTGCCGCCGATGATTTCGCCGTAGCCTTCGGGAGCGAGCATATCGAGGTTGTTGACGACGCGGGGATCGTCGGCGTTCTGCTTCATGTAGAAAGCCTTGCAGTCACGCGGGTAGTGCGTGACGAAGGTCGGCTTTTCGTGCAGGCGGGCGATGATGGTCTCGTCCGAGCCGCCCAGGTCGCTGCCCCACTCGAAGTTCTTCGCCAGCTCCATGTGGTGCGGGATATTGCGGACCGCGTCCTCCTGATCGGCCAGCTCTTCGCGGTGGTCGAGTACTTCCTGCGCGAGCTTGTCGACCTTCCACTGCTTGGTTCCGGGTGCGGTGCGCTCGTCCTCTTTGTCGTCGATCAGCTTCTGCAGCTCGGTGACGCGGGCTTTCGCACGCTCGAGATCGTCGGCGAGCATCTTTTGCACGTCGTCGCTGTGCAGGACGTCTACGGCCTGACTGTAGGTCATGCGCTCGAAGGGCTTGGTGATGCACTCCAGCTTGCTGAGGTCGCGGCCGAGCAGTTCCAGCTCTGCACGCCGTTCGCGTAGCACGGTCTGCACGAGCGAATACGTGAAGTCCTCGGCCAGCGCGACGACGTCGTCGAGGTCGGCGTAGGTAATCTCGGGCTCGACCATCCAGAACTCGGTCAGGTGGCGGCGGGTCTTGCTCTTTTCGGCGCGGAACGTCGGGCCGAAACAGTACACCTTGCGGTGAGCCATCAGTGCGGACTCGACGTAGAGCTGGCCGGTCTGGGCGAGGTAGACGGGGTCACCGAAGTAGTTCACTTCGAACAGCGTCTGGGCACCCTCGCCCGCCGCGGGGGCGAAGATCGGCGTGTCGATCAGCACGAAATCGTTGCTGTTGAAGTACTCGCGAATGGCGTTCACGACGGTGTGCCGCACGCGCAGGATCGCCCACTGCCGTTGCGAGCGGAACCACAGGTGGCGGTGCTTCATCAGGAACTCGATGCCGTGCGCCTTGGGTGTGATGGGATAGCCTTCGGCGTTCTGGATAATGCGCACGTCGGAGACGGTGAGCTCGTGTCCGCCGACGGAGCGCGACTCGGCGCGCACCTCGCCAGTGACCTCGAGCGACGATTCCTGGCTGAGCTTCTTGGCTTCGGCGAACAGGTCGGCGTTGGCATCGGTCTTCTCGAACACGCACTGGCACAGCCCGGTGCCGTCGCGCACGATGAGGAACAGCAGCTTGCCGCTGGAGCGGCTGTTGTAGAGCCAGCCCTGGAGTGTTACCGTTTGGCCGACATGTTCCGGAAGCTTCGCGATCGTTGTAGCCGCCATGGCATCTCTCTCTGCGTGCAGGTTGTACGGAAAACGCTAAGTGTACGGCGGGATGGCGTGCGGATTCAAACCGCGATATTCGTGGTCGGTTTGGCGGCATTGCTGAGCGCTGCGGGGTGTCAAACGACAGAGCGAACGCCGGTCTACGCGCTGACGCTGGCAGGGGCGCAGATTTCGACCGACCTGGTTGCATCCTGGCTCGACATGAGTGAGCAGGCGGAGTTTGTAGTCACCAAGCGCTGGCCGTTGCGCCATGCCCAGGACGGATTTCATGCGCTGGCTACGGGCGAGTGCGATCTAGCGTGTGTCGACCGCAGGCCCGGCGAAAAGGAACGGACTGCGTTCGGGGACCAGCCGATCGGCGGGCGGCGGCTCGGGATACGCGGGCTGGCGCTGTATGTTCACGATCAGAATCGGCTGGACGCGATCTTCGCCGGGCATCTGCGAATGATCCTGCGTGGCGACGTGACCACCTGGGAACCACTCGCCGGCGACCAGATTCCGGATCTGACGGGACAGATTCGCCTGTATGCGCGCGGGAAGGATACGCTGGCGGGGATGCAGCTTGCCCAGATGGCGGGCATCTTCATGGCCACGCCGCCGTGGACGGTGTGCGAGAGCGACGCCGAGGTCGTGGCACGCGTGTGGGAGGATCCCGCTGCGCTAGGCTTCGCGGCGATTGGGTATGACGGAGACGGTGTGCGCTACCTGGGTCTGCGGATGGAGCGGGCGGGGGATGCCGCGTTTCCATCGCTGGAAGAGATCGAGGCCGAGCGTTACGGGCTGGCACAGGTGATTCAGGTGTACTTTGCTCAGCCGCCGAGCGCGGCAGTCGAAGCGGCGCTGGAGTACCTGCGGTCGGATGTGGCCCGCGCGCGAATGGCCGCGACAGAGGTGTTCGCGATACCCGTTGAGCGCTCGGCTTTCACGGTTACGCCATGAGTATGCCGCCGCTGCGCGTCCGCGAGCTGCGCATCCACCGCCTGCAGATTCCGATGCGCGTGCGGTTCGAGCACGCCGCCGCCGAACGCGATGTCGCCGATCCGATCGTCGTTGCCGTGACGGGCACTGCGCCGTACGCCCACCTGGTCGGTTACGGCGAGACGCTGGCACGGTCGTACGTGACGGGTGAGACGGCGGCGTCGGTGGTGCAGGACATCCGCGATCTGTTCGCACCGCGGTTGTCGGGGTTCGCCGTTGAATCGTTCGTCGAGGCGTTGGAGTTCCTCGATACGATGCCGACACAGATGAGCGGGCGGATCGTGACGGCGGCGCGGGCGGCGGTCGAACTCGCGCTGCTGGACCTGGCCGGACGCGTGTACGTGCGGCGACCGACGGACGTTGCCGGCTGGCTGGGGCTGCCGGGTTTCGGTGCGCCGGGGTGCCGCAAACAGGCGCGCTACTCGGGCATGGTTGTGGGCCGTGATCCGGGGCGGTTGAAGCTCCTTCTGCGCTTGCAGCGACTGTATGGGTTGCGAGATTTCAAGCTGAAGGTCGGTGTCGACGGGTGGGAGGAGCGGCTGCGCATTGCGCACCAAGTTCTTGGCCAGGCAATCGAGCGTCGCAAGGTCACGCTGCGGGTGGACGCGAACGCCGGGTGGTCACTGGCCGAGGCGCACGATGCACTTCCGACGCTCGAGCGGCACGGCGTCTGTGCGATCGAACAGCCGCTGTCGGACGCGGACGACGAGGATCTGCCGTACCTGGCTGAGCAGACAAACTGCGACCTCATCGCCGATGAATCGCTGCTCACGCTGGACGACGCGCGGCGGCTGATCGAAGGCGGCGGCGTACAGGTGTTCAATGTTCGCATCGCGAAAAACGGCGGCTTGCTGCCGGCGCTGCGGATCGCGCGGCTGGCTCTGGCGGCAGGGCGCGACGTGCAACTCGGTTGCCTGGTTGGTGAGACGAGTATCCTCAGCGCCGCCGGCGTGGCGTTTCTGGAGACGTGTCCGCAGGTGCGCTTTGTGGAAGGTGCGTATGGGCCGTTCCTACTGAAGCGCGACGTCGCGCGCAGATCAGTACGTTTTGGCGTCGGTGGATGCATCGGTGCGCGGCGTGGCGAGGGGCTGGGGGTGGATGTTGATCCTGATCGCGTAAGTGCACTGACCACCGAGCGGGCGGAGACGATGGTGTTCTAGAAGCGGTCGGGCTCTCGGCCCTCCGTTGGACGGACGTCAGGCATTTCGGCCGACCGGGAGGTCGGCCGCTACTTCCGCACGTATTCCCCCTAGTCGTCCCAGGGGGCGACGGAGTTATAGTTGTCCTGATACTCGGTGTTGTCGGGGAACAGCAGCAGCGCTTCCTTGAAGTCGGCTGCTGCTTCGGCGTATTCCTCGAACTGTTTGTGATACAGGCCGGCAGAGTTGTACGCGCCGGCCAGGCTCTGCTTCACGGTCTGGTTGCTCGTATCAAGCTCGTACGCTGATCGATAGGCCGCGATGGCGTCGTCGTAGTTGGCGCTGCTCATACGCTCGTCGCCATAGGCTACCCAGGCGTCGATCGCGCTTTGTTTGTAGTCGTCGTCATACTTGAACAGCTCGTACGCGGCGGTGTAGGACTTCGCGGCTTCCTGGTACTCGCCGGCGGCGAGGTGCTGGTCGCCCAGGGCGGCCCGCGTGTCGGCCAGGGCACGCTTATAGGTGTGATTGTCCGCCTGCATTTCGTGCGCGATCTGGAAGCCGCGGACCTCTTCGTCGATGTCCTCGCCCGCGGTGATGCGTTTTGTTTGCAGACGCTTGCTGACGCTGTACGCTCCGTGTGCCACGCGCTTGCGCAGGTCTGCGTCGCCGCCATTGGCCAACAGGTCTGCCGCCTTGCGGAAATCGTCGAGCGCGCCGTCGTAGTCACGCTGGGCGAAGGACCGCTCGGCCCGGGCGCTGTAGCCTTCGGCGAGGGCTTCCTTGACCGCGAGGCCGGTCGGATTGAGCTCGCGGGCTGCCTCGAAGCTGACCATTGCGCCGGTGATGTCGCCGCGGTCAAGTCGCTTACGACCGATGCCGACGTGGGCCTCGGCGATGTCATCGGCGTAGTGCAGCTGGTTCTCGGCCAGCTCGTTGGCGCGCTCGAGCGTGAGCAGTGCGTCGGCGAAGCGTTCCTGGCGGAGCTGCAACCTGCCCACCAGGTTCAGAACGTACGCCGAGTCGGGCACCTCCTTGGCCAGCGCTGTCAGGCTCGACTCGACCAGTCTGATCGAGCTTTCGTCGGCGTAGCGCAGGGCGGCGTCGAACTGGAGCAGGCCGTTGCTGCCGTCGCCTTCGCTGAGCAGGGCGTCGCCCAGTGCGATATGCGCGCCGACGTGCTCCGGGCTGCGCTCGGTCAGCTCGATCAGCAGGCGGATTGCCTCGCCACGTTGTCCGGGGGCGCGCGACATGGCGTTGGCAATGCGGAAGACGGATTCGTCATCGAGCTGCAGCGTGCGAGCGTTCCGTGCGTCGTTGTCGTAGCCGGCGGTGGGGTTCATCGCGTGAGCCCGCAGGAACATCTGCTCGGCCTTCTCGTAATCGCGGTCGGCGAGCTCCGCGTAACCCAGGGCGTGTACGGCCGCGGAATTGGTCGGGTTCTCGTCCAGCAGCGCTTCCATGAGTTTGCGGGCAGCGGCAGGATTGTGCTCGTCGATGTAGGTAAAGGCCTGCTTGATGGCCTCGGTCTCCGCTTCCTGTTGCTCTTCGGAGCGGTACATCTCCGGGATGCCGGTGAGCTGAGCGCCGTACACGGCGCTCAGATCAAACTGCGGGGTGGCACTGAAGGTATCGGACGTAGCGAAAAAAGAGGCAGGTGGCGCTGACAGCGAGGGGGTGCCGGCGCCACCTTGCGTCGGTGACAGCGCACCGAACGGTGAGGGCAGATTCAGAAGTGTGCTGATCTCCATGTCGCACCTACAGCGACACTGATGATGTCGTGTCTGGTAGAAAGGGTTCGATACGACAGGGCGGGGCGTCAAACGCGAACGTCAAAATCGGGGCGAGAATCGCGACAATCGCCTGCGTGTTACAGGACGGCTCCGTATTCGGACGTCACCGACACGATGACCGTCAGCCTCTGCACGCATGGGCTCAGACTGTCAGGAATTGTCGAGTACCGTGAGGCATTGCAAACGCGATACCACGCTACGACGCACGTTTCTGCTTCGCGATCGCTCGTACGGGTGAACCGTGGCCGCGTGGCGAGCGACAATAAGACGAGACCCATGAGCACGGACCGCGAGAAAGTCATCGACCAGTTGCTCGTCGTGCGTTGCCAGCAGGGCGATTCTAAATGCGCGGATCTGCTCGTGCGACGCTGGCAGCGACGATTGTGGCAATATGCCCGGCGCGTGACTGGCAACGATGACGCCGCCTGGGATGTTGTTCAGGACGCGTGGATGGCCATTCTCCGGCGAATCCGCACGCTCGGCGATCCGGCGTGGTTCGCGGCGTGGGCGCTGCGCATCGTGCGTAACAAGGCGGTGGACTACTGCCGGCGCGCAGAACGGCAGCGCCGCGTCGCGCGGGATGCCGCTGAGCAGCGGTGGGTGCACGATGCGCCGTCTGTGACGGACCAGGCGCGCGAGGTGTCCGATGCGATTCGGCAATTGCCGCGTGATCGTCAGGAGTTGTTGGCGTTGAAGTATGGGGCGGGGCTCAACGTCGTAGAGATAGCCGTTGTGCTCGGCATTCCGAGCGGAACTGTGAAGAGTCGCTTACACCACGCGCGCGAACAACTGCGGAGCGTGCTGGAAGGAGATGAATCATGAACGGGCTGGACGAGGACATCAGGAAGGCATTAACCAACGGCGAGACGATCTACGACCTCGAACGTGAAGAGGGTGTCTTCCAACAACTGGGCGGCGTACTGCGCGGCAAGATGCGTTGGTTCGCGATACTCGCGCTGATTGAATCCGTCGTGTTCGTCGTGCTGATCGTGCTGGCGATCATCGAGTTTTTCCAGACCGACGACCCGAAGTGGCAGCTCTTCTACGCCGCCGGCGTGCTGCTGTTGGCGCAGATGCTGGTGCTGGTGAAGGTCTGGAGCTGGATGCAGATGAATCGCTACGCGCTGCAACGTGAGATCAAGCGGCTCGAACTACGCGTCGTCGAACTGGGCGGGCAGGACAAGTGACTTGCCCGCCAGGCTTCTGCCGACACCCCCCGCGGTCGATCAGCGGCGTCGCAAACAGACGGCCGCAAGACCGATCAGGAAGAGGCTAGCCGGCTCCGGTAAGGCCGTGATGTTGTCGATGCCGAGCGTGGCCTCGATCGCGTCGCCTCTCCAGCCCGGTGTCGATTCCCGCGACAGGATGCGCAATTCGCCCACGCCGGCCAGCACCGTGTTAAGGGGGTCGCTGCCGCCGACCTGTGTGAGACTGGCCGCGGTGAGGTCGAAGCTGGCCGCGTGCCAGGCGCCGTCCGCTGGCAGGAAGAAGAAGTCGGTCGAAGCGTAGCGCTGGCCACTGGTACCCTCGAGCGCGACGCGCATGTACATCGGTTGATCGTCATGATTGAAGAACATCGCATCGATGCGATCGACGCCGGCGGCGAGGTAGTCGCCGGTCCACTGCGCGTTGTTGAACAGCACCTGCTTGCTGTCCGGGCCGCCGCCGCCGAAGGCCTCGTTCTGCAGCCACGCGTCGCCCGCACCGGTGGGGCCGCCGTTGGGGATCACGGTCGGCGGAAAACTGCTCGCGTTGCCCTTGGTCCAACCCATGGCGGTGAGGTCCTGGAAGTCGTCGAATTGGTTGATGGTGATGGCGGCGGCGGGCGCTGCCAGGCTCGACAGCAGTATGAGCGTTGCCAGTGGAGCAGTTGCGCGCATTCCTCTCTCCGTGTGATGTCTTGGACCGCGGCCCGGCGATCCGCTGGGAACCGAGCGCCTCGGCGTCATTAGTGATCAATGTATTACATGATAGGCCGGCAGAGGACACGTTCGGCAAGTTTGTATCTAAGTGTAGATTGGTAAACATTTTATCTGGCTCGTCGCGCGGCGGCGGCCTGAGGACTGACCACCCTGGCCGTTTCGACGCACAGGGAAGCAGCACGCAGACTGCACGCTGGGCCAGCGTGGTACCGCGTCCGAAGCGGACTGTGGCGGTGCGATTTCCGCGGGGGTACGATGCCGTGAGTGAATGGGATAACCCCTTTCTAGAGGAGCGATGTGATGGATCTCTTCAACAGGATCTGGGAACTTGTGCTGAGCATCATCAACTTCATCCTGTCGTTCTTCTGATCGCCAGGGCGAAATCGTCTGTGATTACGTGCAACTGGCTGGGGGCTGGGGGCTGTGGGGTGCATGTCGCCCTGCAACGCAGGGGGCGCCGCGAAATCTGATTCCTGTTGTTTTGGCCATCAGTGCTCGCTAGGCTCAGACTAGTGCCCAGGTCGGCAGCGGCGTGGGCGGTTCGTACGTTGTCATCAATGCGCGAGGATGGTGCTGTGTACCGAACGCTGGGACTTTTTGCGTGTGTGCCCGTAGGCGTCGTTTTGCTGACGGTTGCCGGTTGCCAGACTGAATCTCCGACAGAGTCCATGGTCCGCGTGTCGCCGCCGGCCGTCGCCGCGCCGCCACGCCATGACCTGGACTCCGCGCGGGAGGTGGCTCCGGTGCCCGAGACCGCGATTGACCTGAGCGCTGAGGGAGCCGTGGCAAGGGGCGTCGCCGAGGCCGTCGTCATCGACACCCGCCGGGCACAGCCACAGATACAGTTGCCCGCTCCGGGCAGTACGTCGCCGCGCGCGGTCAAGGAGATTCTGCCACGTCACCAGCGGCGGGAGACTGTGCTGCCGGGACAGCGGAACGCGTTAGCGGTCGGCACACTGCTGGACGAGGCGCGGGCGATGCCAGCCGCGGCCAGTTGGCCGGCGATCGGCGCCACCGCGTGGACCCCGCCTGACCCGACGCTCGCCGTCGGCCCGACCCACGTCGTCACGACCGTCAACATGGCACTGGCGTTCTATTCACGCGATGGCGTCGTCGAGTACTCGAACGACCTCAGCAATGCCGGCAACCCGGGCTTCTTCGAGCCGGTCGGCGCCGGCGGCTTCACCTTCGATCCGAAGTGCTTCTACGACCACTACGCGCAGCGTTTCGTTGTTCTCGCCCTGGAAGTGTACGAAGAGACGCAGGAGGCTTACATCACCATTGCCGTCTCTGATGACAGCAATCCGCACGGCATCTGGTACAAGTACCGCACCGACGCCGTCATCTCCGTGGGCTTCACCACCTACTGGTGGGACTACCCCGGCGCGGGCTACGACGACCAGGGTTACTATGTCACCGGCAATCTGTTCGGCCTCAACCAGGGCGGCTGGGCCGGGGTCGGCTTCCGCGTTTTCGACAAGTCATCCATGCTGGATGGTAGCCCAGTCATCTACGCCACTTTGCGTGATGGTAACGCCGCCTCGGTGCAGGTCGCCCAGCAGTTCGGGGCGAGCCCCGCACCGTTCTTCGTCTCCGTCGAGAGCTTCTCCTCGGTTCGCATCCAGGCCATCCGCGACCCGCTCACGGCACCGACGCTCGCGACCACCATCGTCACCGTTCCGTCGTTCAACTCGCCTTCCGGCGCCCCATCGCAGGGCGCCGACGACGTGGACCTGATCGACACCCGCATCCTCAATGTCAACTGGCGCGACGGGAACCTCTATGCCGCCCACAGCATCTCCAGCGGTGGCCGCAACTTTGCCCGCTGGTACCACCTGGACACCGGCAACTGGCCCGACAGCGGTTCGGTCGCCTTTGTGCAGGCCGGCGAGATCGACGCCGGCGGCGACCTGCACAGTTGGTTCCCCGCCATCTACTCCAATCGCTTCCACGACGTCGCGCTCGTTTGCGGCACCAGCTCCAGCTCGTCTCGCATTCGTGTAAACGCAACCGGCCGCGAGGTTGCCGACCCGCTGGGCACCATGGGAGCCCTCACCGAGCTGAAGCTGGCCCCCGTGAACGGCGGCGGGCGCTGGGGCGACTACTACGATGTGGCCATCGACCCGCTTGACGACACCACGTTCTGGGTGATCGGCGAGTACCCGGAATCGTTCGGCTGGGCGAACTGGATCGCCAGCTATCGCATCACCGCCATCGACATGAGTTTCTTCAATGCCACCGCCGCCTGCATGCAGGGCCCCGACGTGCCCTACCCCAGCGGCTGCGAGAAGTCCGACCTCAGCCTCGACAACGACGTCGACCTGCACGACATGTATGAGATCCAGCAGATCTTCGACACCTGATCGTCAACCAGACGCGTGGTGTGTCGACGCGGCGGCATACCAAGACTCCGGGCATCTGGCGGTCTCGATTGGGTGCGGGTAAGATGATGAATGTGAATGGAGTCACCCCTTATCCAAAAGGAGCGAAGTGATGGATCTCTTCAACACGATCTGGGAGTTTGTGCTGAGCATTCTCAACTTCATCCTGTCGTTCTTCTGATCGGAAGGACGCCGGATCAGCCGAGTTGATTGAAGCCCCGCCGGGCGCGCTGCCGGAATCTCCGCGCCGCCGGCCCGGACTGGGCGAGTTGTCAGCATACGTTAAGCGATTCGCGGCGACGTCGGCAGGGTCGGCGTCGCCGCGTGTTCGTATGGTCAGTGCGTAACATTGTCCCCCCGGTGGGCAACGTTGTCGGGCGGTCTGATATCGATGTGCGTTCTACGTCGGCCACAGGGGGCCGACGCTACGTGTATGGCGCGCGACGGTGAGTAGAAGGGCGAGAGTGCCACGGGGGCTGCTTGCCTCAGTGCCCGGCGATTCGATCTACGCGTTCGAAGCGATAGCCACGTTCCACCAGCGTTCGTAGCAGTGGTTCAAGTTCCGTGTGCATCTTGTCCCGCCGTTGCGAGCCCAGGTGCAGGAGCAGGATGAACCCGTTGAGGCCCGCCGCCTCGGACTCCTCGAACACCAGAATGTCCTGACGGATCTGCCGGGAGGAGACGAAACGTGTGTTCGTCTCCGGAATCCAGTCGCGGTTCGAGCCGCTGCCCGGCGTGAAGTTGAACAGGATCACGCCCATCTCGCGCGACCAGCGGGTCTGATCCGCGTTGTACCACTCGTACGGCGGGATGAAGTAGATCGGCTGGCCCGGCGGCATCGCACCGTGGGTGCGCAGCGCACGGATGTTGCGCTTGAGGTCCACCACGAACTCGTCGCGCGTGACCAGCGTCTGCTCCCGGTCTTCCCAACTGCAGTACAGTAGATGCGCGTCCGAGTGCGGACCGACATAGTGCCCGTCGGTCAGCATACGCTGCAGGTGCGGGTGATACGCATCGTTGGCCAGGTACGCCCCGGTGACGAAGAACGCCGCGGGCAGCTTTAACTCGCGCAGCACGTCCAGGATGGTCGCCGTCGACTCGCCGTGCTCGCCGCCGGTGAACACGAGTGCAATCTGCTTCTGTGTGCGGTCGCCGCGGATTAACGCGCCGCGGTCGTATGTGAACGACGACGACGTTGCACAGCCCCAGGTGAAGCCGAACAACACCAACAATAGCAGGGTCGCGGCGTGCATTCCCCGTTCTGGCACCTTGCTCACGGCTGCGCAGCACACGGCGGAATCTCCTCCCACAAATGCACGAGCAGCAGCAGCGAGACCGTGCCGTCGATGATTGGCTCGTTCGTCGAGAAGTCCTCGAAGACATCGTGATAGACGGCTACGTCCGACTGGAAGCGTGCCAGCCGATCTTCGCCAAAGTCGGCGAACTTCAGCGAGTCGTTGATGTCCTTGTATACCGGGCCGTCCACGAGGCCGCCGACCGGCAGGCGGTCGCCCAGCTTATAGAACATGTGGTGCGGCTTGCTGGCGGCGACTTCGGTCGAAGGTACGCCGATAACGAAGCTCATGCCCCACGGATTGCGGCCAAAGATCCAGTCGCGCGCTTCGGTGGCGAGCTCCCGATACGTCTGGTCGCCGCTCATCTGCTCGTACAGCAGCGCCTGCGTCGCGAGGGCGATGACGTCGTTCGTCGAGCACCATACCAGTGGTGTGCCGAGGCGATACGGATTCTGCACCGCTCGCTCGCGGACGCGCTCGAGTCCTTGGCGGTAGAACGCCTCCAGTTCCTTCTGCACGTCCGGTTCTACGAACTGATGCAGTCGCCAGTGTGCGAGATTCACGTACGGGAAGAATTCGTAATGTCCGTGCCGCTCCTTGCCCATCCACTTGCTCGCGCCGGCCCGCCGGGCGTGCGTCACGGCTTCCTTCAGATAGCGTGCGTCTTTAGTGACGTGGTAGAGCTCCGTCGCGGCCCATTGCAGATCATCGTGATACGTGCTCTCGCCGTAGTAGTACGGCGCGCGCACCGGTACGGACATCGCACAACCCGGGTGGGCCAGCGCGAGTTTGTACAGTGACTGTGCCGGCTCGAGCTGGCCGTGCAGGGCGAGTGCGGCGGCACAGCGGCCAGCGAGGCTCGCGAGCCCGTCGGACTTGTTCTTGTAGCGCGGCCCCTCCGGCGCCCCCGTGGCCCGCCAGGCCGACCGCGCACCGCCAGGCCCCCAGCCGTAATCGGACTGATCGTCGTGCCACAACGTCTCCGGCGGCAGATGATCGCGATCGTCGCCGATCTGCACATACAGCGTCTCGGCATCGGGATGGAGACGCCGCACGAGGTCCGCGCCCCAGGCGGCCTCCTCGTTCGCCCCGGCCAGCTTCAGCGCGGCGACGCAGTACGACGTCGTGATCATGTGCTTGAGGCGATCGCCGGCGTCGTGCCAGCCGCCGACGAGATCGAGCCGTTGCTCTGTTTCCGTGTCGCGCGCGTCCTGCTGATGACACTTCTTCCCGGTGATCGGGTTGTCGCCACAGCGCTGCAATTGCATGAAGTAGAGCAGCTTCGCGGGGACCTGTTCGTACGTGTCGTCGCCGATACGGATCTCCGGCGACACGACGTCTCCAGCCCGGATGTGGTAGCGACCGGGCTTCTTCAGTGCGGTGAAATCCAGCCGGTAGTTGTGCGCAAACGGCCCCCACGCGCCCTGGTCGACGCCGAGCTCATGTGAGAACTCCCCGACGGTGAAACGCCCCGTGTGCGGACGGTCGCTCGACAAGATCGCGATCTTCATGTCGCGGCACTTGTAGCCAACGTGATTCACGCGGATCCAGGCTCCATCGGGATCGTCCGCCCACGTTGGCGAGACCACGACCGCCACCAGCGACAATGTGAGCCCCCATACGGCTTTGCTCATGACGACCTCCTGGCTGTTGCAGTTGCGCCTGATGCTAATCGCTGGACGCAGTGATCGCGACCGGTGAAGTTCGGCGTAGCCGGCGCGAATTTGTGTGACGGGCCGCCGGGTTCGACGACTAATCTGGCGAATTCGAGCTACGTCGGAGACGCTATTTCGGCGGTGCCTGAACGCATCGCAGAGGCTCCCTGCTATCGCCGCGCGCCAGGTGCGCGCTTACACAGCGTTTGCGGCGCCGCAGTGCGCCGGGCGCCCGAAATGCGCAGTGAGGATTGGATCTACATAAACGGTCAGAGTGTATCTGGGATGTAAGCAGCACATGAGTAAGGAGCGTATGCAATGAGAAACGCAATATTGGGCACAGTCGCACTGGTCACGCTGACGTTGGCGGCGAGTGCTTCAGCAGAGAATGTGTTGGTGACGGTTGAGAACAACCAGCCGATGGGCGGGTTCTCGTTTACGCCGCTGTGGCACGGGTTTCACGACGGATCGTTCGACGCGTTCGATGCGGGTTCGGCCGCGAGCGCTGGACTGGAGTTGATCGCGGAGTTGGGCGATCCGTCTGCGCTGGACGGCGAGTTTGCGGCTGCGGTGCCATCGGGCGTGTCGAGCGTGCTGTTTTCGCCCTCCGGTCCGCCGCCGTTTACGCCGGGGCAGGTGAACTCGGCGCTGCTGAACGTCGGTGACGCGACGGTCAACCGTTACTTCAGTTTCGCCGCGATGGTGATTCCGTCCAATGACCTGTTCATCGGTAATGACGATCCGATGGGGTACGAGGTCTTTGACGCGGGCGGCAACTTCAATGGACCACTGACGATCGAGGTGTACGGCCGCGATGTCTGGGACGCCGGCACAGAGGTGAACGACGCCAGTGACGGTCCGGCGTTTGTCGTCGGTCAGGATGGCACGCTGGGCACGGCCGAGGGCGGCGTGGTACACGCGTTCTTCGGTTCGCCCGGTGCGGCGGATTACCTGAACTCGCTGAACGGGATCGAGACGCCGGCGTACACCGTGACCGACTTGCTGACCGAGGGTGAGCTGCTCGCGACGATCACCATTACGCCGGAGCCGACCAGCTTCACGGGTCTGGCGCTGATGGGTCTGCTGGCGACGCGTCTGCGACGGCGTTAGCCGACGGAGACCAGAGACTCGCCTTCGTTCTCCTCCCACCCAGCCTCGGCGTATCCGATCTCAAAGCGGAGCGCCGGGGCTGGTCGTGCGCGCCCGCTTAGCGGCGTCTCGTTCATCACATCGCCGCACTGCCACGGGTCGCGACAATTCCCCGTTACGTGAGTGGAAAAGCGCTTCTGATCGGGCCATAACATTGTATGGATGCGGTGAATTTGAACGATGCTTACTCACACAGCAAGGGGATGCGAAGATGCTGCGCACCGTACTGACCGCTTCTGCGGCGCTGATCTGCGCGTATGGCGCAACGGCCGACACAATCAGCCTGACTCCGGTGGATGCTCAGGCAATCACCGAGGATGGCGTCGTCTGGACAATCGATCCGGACTCGCTCGGCCTGAATGCATCGCGCTTCGACACGATACCCTTGCAGCGTCGCGGACTGATGGAGTTCCCGCTGGACGCGATTCCGGCTGGGTCGACCATCATATCTGCCTCGTTTTCAGCAAACGTCTGGACGTTCACGCACCCCCCGGATCCCGTGCTGCTGCTCCACGGCTACGCGGGTGATGGAATCCTGGACTTGGCAGACGCCACACGACCCACAAACCAGATCGGTGCGTCGGATCCAGTTACCGCGCTAGGCCCGATCGAACTGTCGATATCGCCCACTTACATCGAGTCACTGCTGGGAGCGAGCACCCATCTGGGCGTGTGGACGATGGTCGAGGAAGCGGGGCAGTGCGCGATCGACGCAACTGATGCCCACGACCTGTTCGGTGCGCCGGCACCGACGCTCACGATCGAGTTTGTTCCGGAGCCGACGACGGTTGCCCTCATGCTACTCGGCGCAACGTGTGTTTTCAGCCGGCAGCGGCGCGTGTAGCGCCACGCGAGGGGGGGAGGCCTGTACGCTATCAATCCGCAGCACGTGCCGGACGAGGTCGTTGTCTTGGGGCGCGTGTGACGAGGTGTGCGGGACGGTTGATGGCTGACAGCTATTTACCCACGCGTTGCGTTCTACGCCGGGAGGGTTTCGACGACCGAGTGGTCCGGGTTCTGGGACAGGTCGATCACCTCATCGGTGGGCGCGCCGTCTTCGTCGACGATCGCCACCACCGGACGGGTGTGTTCGCCGGCGTTGGCACGGACTATCCTGGCGATGCGGTCGCTGTTGAGGCGGACGAGGCTGCCGATGGGGAACGCTGACACCGTGTCGAGCAGCGCGCGGACCAACTCACGATCGAGCTTACCGCGCTGGCCCAGCAGCAGAATCTCATGCACTGCGTCGTGTGGGATCATCGGCGGGCGGTAAGGACGCTCGCGGACCATCGCCGTGTAACAGTCGGCGACTGCCGCCAGCCGCGAGCAGCGATTTACCGCCGTTGTCTTGTGGCCGCACGGATACCCCGAGCCGTCAATTCGTTCGTGCAGTTGCGCCGCGACCGTACGCGCCAGCGGCGGCACGCGGCGCACTCGTTCGAGATCGTCTGCCGTGAAGTCTGGATGGCGGCGTACGTGTTCCCATTCGGGCACGGACAAGCTACCTGGCTTGAGACGCACGTTGTCGGGGACGCGCAACATGCCGAGGTCGTGCAGTAGCGTGCCCAGCCCGATGCCGAGCACATCGTCGTTCGACATTGCGAGTTGCGTCGCGACCGACATGCTGATGAGCGCCGTGTTCACGCAATGGTCGAAAACGTACTCGCCCAGCGACCGTTGCAGGGACACGACCGTCGCCAGCAGGTCCGCATCGAGCGCCAACATAGTGGAGAATTCCGTGAGTACTTCCTGGAAGTCATCCGTTGAAGGGTGCCCTTTGCGCCGCAGGTCTTCCCAAAACCGGCCGAGGTGCTCGCTGGTTTGCTTGTGAATGGCCAACCCTCGTTTGGCTTCGGCAGTGAGCTCGGCGATCGACAGTGAGCGCTGTCTGATCACTTGTTGGCGACGCGACATTCTGGTTGTCTTTCGCGCGCTCTCCGCCGGCTTTGCTGTGGCCGGCTGGAAGCGAACGAAGGCGATGCGCCGTTGCGACAACAGGTCGAGGAACCGCGGCGTGATCTTACTCCCGGCGCGCAGCAGGAAATCGCCGTGCTCGTCGTAGAGATTGTGCGAGATGACCATGCCGACCCGTAGCAACGAAACGCTGGCGTGGTTCTCATTGGTGGTGGGGACGGCGGCGGCCCGCTTCGGCGCGGACGCGCTCCGCGGTGTTTCCGATCCGGTCGACTGTCCAGCGGATCTACGGGTGGTACGGCGATCGTTGGCCCGGTCGCTGTCCGACACGCCACCCCAGTCCGGGCCGGCGTAGATCCCGCTCACTAGCCGCGCGCCGAGCCGTTCGATCAATTCGGGCGTCAGCACGGCGCCGCGCGCCACCAGCACGCGTCCCTTGTCGTCGCGCAACGCCCCCGGAAGGGCAAAACCGGGTCGGAGCGTATCGCTGTCAATTCGCCGCAGCACTCCAGTGGCCTCCACCGCACTGACGGAGCACGACCGTGGCAGACTCGCGCTCGTCGCCGGCTATGATCACGACGCTGCGCGCGCCGCGGTCCGGTGCAATCAATCGACGGTCCATTCCGGCCGGGGACTCGGCGCGCGTAACTTTCGGTTTCCGATAGGTTTAAGCGTCGTGCGGCGCGCGTCCGGCCGGGCAGTCATCCAGCATATTCTTATCGAACGAAATGCCTGCCGTACCGACCTTATGTTGCTTTTTGCGGCCATGGTGCCCACTTTCTACCGCTCCGGGCACAGTTGCAGCTTAGTCATCCGATGGCTAACATCCCCCTAAATGTTTGCCCGATTGCACAGCATTGCGCTCGCCGGGATTGAGGCGCATCGATGCGAGGTGGAGGTGGACGTGTCTGGGCGGGGCTTCGGGGCTCCTACCCTGGTCGGCTTGCCCGATTCGGCCGTCAAGGAATCCATCGATCGCATCCGGAGCGCGCTCTCCAACTCCGGCTATACCCTCCCACGCACCAAGACCACCATTAACCTCGCGCCCGCAGACATTCGTAAGGAAGGGCCGGCGTTCGATCTGCCGATTGCGCTGGGCCTGTTGCTCGCCGACGATCAACTGCGCTCCGAAGACATAGAGGACTACATCGTCGCCGGCGAGCTGGCGCTCGATGGGCGGATTAGGCCGGTCAAAGGCGTGCTGTCCAGCGCGCTGCTGTGCAAGGAAAACGGCCAGCGCGGACTGATCGTGCCGCGCGAGAACGCGCAGGAGGCCGCGGTCGTCGACGGGATCGAAGTCTATGGCGTCGACTCGCTCGCGCAGGCGGTGGGCTTTGTCGCGGGCGAATTGCCGCTCGAGCCGACGAATGTCGATCTCGATCAGCTTTTCGCGCAGGCTGCGAGCTACGACGTCGATTTCGCCGACGTGCGCGGCCAGGAGCACGTCAAACGGGCGCTGCTGATCGCCGCCGCGGGTCGGCACAACGTGCTGATGATCGGCCCGCCGGGGACGGGCAAGACGATGCTGGCCAAGCGGCTGCCGACGATTCTACCGCCGTTGAGTTTGGCCGAATCGCTCGAGACCACGCGGATTTACTCGGCGTCGGGCAAGCTGCCCGCAGGGACCAGCCTGCTGGCGACCCGCCCCGTACGCCAGCCGCACCATTCGATCAGCATCCCCGCACTCGTCGGCGGCGGGACGGTGCCGAGCGCGGGTGAGGTGTCGCTCGCGCATCACGGCGTGCTGTTTCTCGACGAGTTTCCCGAGTTCTATCGTAGCGTGCTCGAATCGTTGCGGCAGGTGATCGAGGACGGAACGGTCACGATCGCGCGGGCGCACTCGTCGGTGCAGTTTCCTGCGGACTACGTGCTCGTGGCGGCGATGAACCCGTGTCCGTGCGGGTACTTCACGGATCCGCGCAAAGCGTGCAAGTGCAGCGCGCCGCAGATCGATCGCTACCTGGCGCGGATCAGCGGGCCGCTGCTCGAGCGGATCGACATTCACATCGAGGTGCCCGCGGTGCCGATCGAACGCCTGCGCGACATGCAGCCGGGTACCGACAGCACCACGCTGCGCGAGCAGGTCTGCACGGCGTTACAGGTGCAGCGCCAGCGCTTCGGCGAAAACGCCACCCGCTGCAACGCACGCATGACCTCGCGCGAACTCCGCAAGTTCGCAACAATAGACGCCGCCGGCGAACGGCTGCTCCGTCAGGCGGTGAGTGAACTGGGGCTGAGTGCCCGCGCACACGACAAGGTCCTCCGCGTGGCCCGGACGATCGCAGACCTAGCGGGGGAAGTACAGATCACTTCTACACACCTGTCCGAGGCTATACAATATCGGCGGCTGGATCGGAGTTTGTAGACTAGCTACTGACGAATGCCGGGTAAGCGTTGTGATGGAGGCTCAAGTTAATGGCTGTCACTATTTCCACCTATTTCCACTGACCGAGGCTGTTCGTGGCGGAGCGGCGCGAAACCGCCAGTAGCTGAAGAAGGCAGCGCATCGTGGATTCAGTTCAGTCGATCTTGTTCTTCATGTTGGAACTGGTGGTTCAAGCTCCGCCGCTCGTCAACCGGAACGTGTCAGTTGGGCTGTTTCTCGTCGCGGTTTTCGCACTGTTGGCATCAATCTGCGCGCGCTCTCTTGCCGGCCAGAGCACGTTTTCCAGGCCCGCTGCTATGGCCGTCGGAGTGTGCATCGCGGTGATCGGAGCCATCGGTCTAAGGGAGAACAACGGGGTTTGGGGGGCGTTACTGCCGGGGTATGTGGCGATGCTGGTCGCAGCGAGGTTTGTGGAGGGATGTCTTGTGGGGCTTGTCGTCCGACGGCACGGGCGGTGGTGGCACTCTGTGATCGTTGCCGTGGCGGTGCTCGCTGCGGCGCTGATGCTGGAGAACGCTGAACCGGCGATAGAATCCGCCATCAAGCTGGGCTGGAGCGGCGGGATGGCTGTGCTGGCGAGCTATCAGATGACCCGCATGGTTCGCGACAGCAGCGCTACGTCCGGGATGTTCAACGGCGGCTTGCTCTTTACGCTCTTCGTTGCGATTCACTTGTACCTGCCACACGAGAGGCTTGCGTGGATCTTGTACATGGCTATGTTCCCCCTGGGCTTGGTCGTCGGACTAGTGGGCGCGACGCATCGCAGCCTGGCAGGGTCGGAGACCACGTGAGCCGCTCCTTTTCGCTGGGAAGGCGGAAAATGCCTCAGCGTTATTCTCGCGATAGACGCAATCGGGAAGCGACCACTGCTCGGAAAAGGGGATAGATGACCAGACCCGCCATGCCCACCGCCAAGTACAGCATAGTACCCACATGAACCCACGCTGTGCCTTGCCCCAGGGGGCCGTCGAAATACTGCGATACCAGATTAGAGGTGACCGCAATCCCCAGCGTACCAATAACAAAAAGACAGACGTTGACGGCGGTACGTAGAACCGCGAGGCACTCCGAATGAAACGCACCCAGTTGTTGGCGTGGCAGCAACTCGACCACCCGTAGGCTGTAGTGTGACCGTAGGCCGTATCCGCCCAGCACGGTCCCCCATACGCCCAGATCGCCGACCAGCTTGAACATGCTGCGCCCGAGCGATTGCGACAGAACTTCGAAGCATAGTACGACTATCGCAGTGACGACGAATCCACGCCACCGACGCAGAACTGCCGCCGCAACCAATGCGCCTGGTAGGAGAAGAAGCCCCAGCCAGAATGCCGCACGGAGCGTTATCTGCCAGTCAGGCAACGCTGAGATCTTCTCCCATCCCACAAGCCTGAAGCGGCACAGGTGCAAACTGTGCACGCCCCATAGGCCCGAGATTAGGTAAAGCACCCCGGGGTGGGTTGCCAATGTCGCACTAACCACCGCATAAGTGCTTCGTAGTGCGTCTTTGATGACCTTGCCCACGACGCAGGTCGCCTGTGAGGCCGCAACGCGCATGTCGCGCCAGGCGCGTCGCGAGGATACGATCAGGTGGCGGAGTTCCCTGAGGCGTTCAGCGCCGTGGTCTATGCGATTCGGTCGAGGTCGGGGAGCAGGCATCCCCGTATCGTATCCGGGGATGCGACGGTTCCAAGCCAAGCGAGGAAGGCAAATCAAGGCGGAACGCACGCCATGTAGCGAGTAAAAAGACCAAGAGATGAACGCGGCCAAGCAAGTGGCCAAGTCGATGGTGGAGTTCCTTATTGCCTGGAACGAGACTCGCCAGCGGCGGACGCCCCGACCAGTAACGCCACAAATCGAAATCAAACCGCCCAAGTTGCCACTAGAGTCTGTCCCCAAGTCCAAACCGATGAGCAACGGGCCATCGCTGCCGCCCGACTCTGCCCAACTGATCGGCGTGGGCAAATTGGCTGAGCTTCTGGAGTGCTCTCCGCGCATGTCTGCCGGCTTTCGGATGCCGGGCGGCTGCCGCGTTCCCGGAAGGTCGGGAGTCTCGTGGGACAGTCGGTTGCGGAAATCAGAAGGTGGTCTGAGGAAGGCTGCCCCAAGCAGTACCATTGACGCTAGTGCACCGTCGTTACTACGCGGATCGGGATCTAGGTATGAAGCGCAGATTGTGGCCCTATTTGCTTCTGTCACTCGCGCCTATGACGCTGATGATCGGTCCGCCGGGGGTAGGCAAGACGATTCCGGCCAAGCGTCTGCCGACGATTCTGCCGTTGCGGAGTTGATCAAACAGACCGGCTACCACCGCCGCGACTCGGATCTCGCCGAACTCCGCGACCTCCTCAGATAGCGCGCAGAGCCGCCCACCGAAGCGCCCTCGTCCGACGCGATTCAGTATCGGCGGCTGGATCGGAGTCTGTAGCTCAAGCGAACCACCGGCGGAAAGCCAGCGATAACCGAGTTCTCCCTATCCGAGTACGTTGGCCAACATCAAGACGGGGTGTACGATCGAGCCGGCGCCCGATCGGAAGCGTCAAACCAGTCGGCGGACTTTCTTGAAATCCCACTAGCGCCTTCTGGGCGCAATTGGTATCACGGCAGTTGACGGAATGCGTGACACGGTGTGCCGCGGCAAGTCCGTTGAGGTCCAACTGCGTAAGCCCTAAGTCTCATCGACCGCCTTGAGAATCATCTCGAGGAGTTCACTGCTACTGGATGACTCGAGCCACCGTACGACGATCACCAAGTCATGTTTCGTATCAATGGCGATGTAGTTGCCACCGAATCCGACGGCGCTGAATATGTAGTCGTTGTTCAGCCACCACATGTAGCCGTAGTTGAACTTCGTTTCGGACGGCACTCGAGCCATCCGAATCCACTCTTCGGAGATGAGCTGTCTGCCCTCCCATTTCCCATTGCGGAGGAACAGGTAGCCGAAGCGGGCCTGGTCGCGAGTGTTGATAAACATGCCGCCGCCCCGGTGGCCGCCACCGCTGACGGACTGCATCTTCAGACCGTCCACCACGACCCATGAGTTCTCGTAGCCGTGCCACCGCCATGTGGGGGAAGCGCCAATCGGATCCATGATCTTTGCTTTGAGGATCACCGGCAGCGGCTGCCGCCAGACCTGCAGCAGGGAGTAGGCGAGCACGTTGACGCGCACGTCGTTGTACTTGAAGTTCGTTCCCGGCTCATTGGGTTGTCTGTTCTTCAATTGCTCGGGGGTGTGACCTGGCGGCGGACGGTCCGCCCAGTCGGGCCGGTCCCAGAGCGTGCCGGACCAGTCGGAAGTCTGGTTCAGAAGATGATGCCACGTGATCCTGGAATTGTGCTCGGATTCAAACGTGCGGTCGCACACATAATTGCCGACCTTGTCATGAACATCAGCGATCAGTCCGGCGTCGAGGGCAAGTCCGGCTACTGTCGAGAGGTAGCTCTTGGTGACGCTGAATGTCATGTCCACACGCTTTGTATCGCCCCATTCGGCGACAATATAGCCGTCCTTGACGATCATGCCCGCGGGCCCACCGCGCGCCTTTGTCGGGCCGACGATCGTGTTGTCGGGCTCAAAGGAACGCTCGATCGCGAGCCTCAGGTCCTTGGGGCCGCTGAATTCGTTCGCGATGGCAAAGGCGACCGCCTTCTGGATCGCGTCGGCGTTCATCCCCACCTCTTCTGGGAGGCGGGATTCCCAGTCATTTGTCCGTCCGGGGTAATAGACACTGTCCGATTGCGCGTGAAGCAGCCCGGGAGAGAGGATCAGGCTGAAAAGCAGCACGTACGTGGCCCAAGAAAACTTCAGTCGCGAAGTTGTCGATTCGAGTTGAGGTGGCCGTAGCTCGCAGAACATGCTCTATATCTCCAGTTGGGGTTGGTGGTAGTCGTCTCGCACCTGTCCGCAGATCGCTCATCTATCGTACTATTCGGAGGATGCTCGGGAATATTGTCCGGGATGCCCCCTGGGCTAGTCCGCCGATTCGTACGCTGCAAATGCAGCTCGTACTGCCCTGCCCAGCATGCACGCCACATTGGACAAAGACGGCGAACGCATCCGGCGGCAGGCAATCATCGAACCGGGCCTCAGCGCCCGTGCACACGACAAAGTCCTCCGCGCAGCCCGCACCATCGCCGACCTAGCCGGCGAGAAGCGCGTCTCCGCGACGTAATTGTCCGAGGCTATTCAGTACCGGCGGCTGGATCGGAGTTTGTGAGCGCGCGGAGCTTGCAGCGGCTTCACGGAAGCGCGCCGGTGAAACTGCGCTGAAACACGGCGAAGTCCGTCGAGCTCACATCACCATCTTGATCAATATCAAAGCAGCCACAGTTCGGCCCCAGCCCGTTGTCCGGGCCGAGTAGACACGTGGCCAGGTCCTCGAAGTCCGCCATGTCCACGTCGTTGTCACCATCGCAATTGCCCGGCAACGGCGGTGCGATCGTCACGGCCCAGAAGCCGCCGGTCAGTTCGAAATCGCCGCCGGTCATGGTTACGCCGGCGTCCGGTTGGCCTATGGTGCCCGATAGTTCGTAGTCGTCGCCCGTGGTCCACATGTCGCCGCCGCCATCGACGGTCCACCAGTCGAGGTCATAGTCCTGGGCGGATGTCAGACCCGCGGCGAGGAGCAGGATCAGCAGCGCTAGCGCGCCTGTGTTCAGTCTGTATCGCATTTCGTGATCCTCTTAACGAGTGGCTGCGTCGCACTGAACGTGCCGCAGCGGCACTCGTGCGCGTGCTACGTGCCCGGATTGATGATCAGGTAATGGACCTTCGGCGCCAGAGACGTCAGGGGGGCGATGTCAAAAAAATCACAAACGCTGTCGCTGTTCAGGTCCCCAGGAAACACGGTGACGCGAATCGTGGCACTGCCGACGGTCTTCGTGGTGACATTGGCTGTGACACCAGCCACGATGCTGGGGGCGGAGGTCTCAACGGTCAGCAGGATGATGCTGTTCGGGTCGATCAGGCCATTGGCCAGCGTGTCCTCGAAGTACCAGCCGCCGCAGCAGTCCACGGTGCATTCCGGACATTCCACGTAGCAACCTGGGACCATGTCGATCAACGTCGACACGTCCAGTGTGCCGGCGGGTCGCGTCGCGCCGCTGACCGCCAGCGCTCCGTTCCGAATGTCGAGCGCTGCGGCGCCACTCGATCCGTTTCCGACGGCGCGCACCGCCGCATCCGCGCTGTCGGCGGACGTGGACTCAGCCAGAACACCGACGGCACCGGTCTGCGACGCCTTGCCGTAGACGCCGGCGACGGTGTCCTGCGGGAGGTTCGCGGGCGGCAGTGCATCGCCGGTGTGGCCGACGACGCCGAATTCGGTCTGGCTGGAGCCCCACACGCCGACGAAGTTTGTCGTCTCGCCCAGGACGCCGATGCCGTTGTCCTGCGTGGCGGTTCCATAGACACCGGAGACGACGTCGTTTTCGGTGTCGGGCAGCCCGGTGAACGCGAGCGGGTCGCCGCTGTTGCCGACGAGGCCGAATTTCTCGCGGCTCTCACCCCAGACGCCGACGTATTTGTAGCCTTGCCCCAATACGCCGACCATTTCCTTGCTGGGATCGCGTTCCAGCGGGAACGCGGCCGGCCAACCGGGTGTTCCGTCGGCCTTCTCGCGCGTCGAGCCGCGCACGCCGACGTTGGTGTGACCGGGGTCGCGACCGCACACGCCGATCACGCCGTGACCGCCGCCCGCGCCGACGCCGAGCACGCCCGTTCCGTAGCCGTTGCCGGTTCCGACGACGGCGAAATTGTCGACATCGTCGACGATGGCGGAGATGCCGTGGACGCCGCCGACGATCTCCGCAGCGGCGTAGGTCCCCGCCTGTCCGGTGGCGCCCCACACGCCGTTGGAGTTCTCGCTGCTGCCCGCCACACCGGCACGATCCTTACTCACGCCCTGCACGCCGCCGGCCCGGCCCGTACTTTGAGGTAGGTTGCCGGAGACGCCGTAAACGCCCGAGTTCACACCGGCGGTGCTGGCCGACAGTGCCGGGTTCTGCGCTCCGTTGTTGGAGCGAACGAACACGCCCGCGCGCCCGGTACCGTTCGTCGTGGCCGTGAGTGCGTCAGCCGCGCTGGCGGCCTTGGTGATGCTCACGTTAACAGCGCGACCTGTTCCGTTCGTGGTCACCACCATCGCATCCGCTGCGCTGGCGGCGTTGGTGATGCTCGCGTTGACGGCGCGGCCGGTGCCGTTGGTGGTTGCCGTGAGCGCGTCAGCGGCGTTGGTAGCGTTGGCGATGCTGGCCGAGAACGCCGCGCCGGTCCCGGTGGACAGCGCCTGCAGTCCGATGCCGGTCCCGGTGTTTCGACCAACGACGCCGACGCCGGCAGCTTCGTTTGTGCCACGAATCGTGAACGGTCCGTCCCAGGTCAGGTCTAACGGCGGCGCGACGTCCGTGATGAGCGATGACCGCGCGAACAGTGCATAGGGCACCGCCGTCAATTCCTGACGCGGGCTGAGCGTCGTGAAGTCCCCGCTGCCGGCAGGGCTGCGCACTGCGATTTCGAGCCAGCGGGCATTGCCCGTGAAGACACCGTCACCAAAGTCGAGCAAAACCGTGAACAGTCCATCCTGGATAGGCCAGTTGTTGACCGGCACCAGTGGGCCAACTTGTGTGCCGTCGGTCGCCGCGTCCCACAGGGTGAACTCGAAGTCTGCCATGTTGTTGAGCGGTGCGCCCGCCTGTGTGAGCTGCCCCTGGTACGTGAAGGCTGTGCCAACTGGCGTCTGAGCGTGCAGCGCGGTCGTACCGAGCAGTGTGATTGTCATCGGTGCAAGCAAAGAGGGTAAGCGAGGAATCGACATGTCTGTGCTCCTTGTGGCGTGAAGATGTGTCTGGCCCGCCCCCGAGCCGCCGACGCAGAACCAGTATAGCAGTTCGCCGCGTGTTACCTCAATAGCATTCGACCATCGCTGAGCTTGCGAGCGTCGTACGAAACGACCCGCTATTGCTCGGTGCTGAGCAAGCTGGTCACACGCGCGGCGAGCGCACCGCCGTCACGGCAACCGCGGCCCTGCTACAGGTTTACGCGACGTCTTCCTGCAGGCGGGCTACGATACTCAAAACGCAGGTAGACCGCGGACAGATTGAGGTGCAGGGCGGTGTGCAGTCCGCCGATCTGCCCAAAAGACCGGCGCAACGAGGATGGTGATGGTGCCGCGGTAGCGTTGGTAGGGAGAGTCGATGCGGATCGTGATGGCAGGTTGTGGCGTCGTGGCGCGGGCGTTTCTCGGGTTGCTCGCGGAGCATCGCGAGCGGCTTTATGCGCAGCACGGGTTTTCGCCGCGGGTGGTGGGGGTGATCGATTCGCGCGGGGCCGCGGTTGATGAACGCGGGTTGGATATTGCGGCGCTGCTGCAGGCGAAGGAGAACGAGGGCACCGTGGCGGCGTTGGCCGAGTTTGGTTTCTCGCCGGCGGATGGGGAGCAGGTGATTCGCGAGAGTCGGGCCGACGTACTCGTGCAGGCGACACCGAGCTCGCTCGCGGAGCCGGACGTGGCGATCGGTCAGCTCAAGATCGCGTTCAGCCACGCGATGCACGTCGTCACGGTGAACAAAGTGCCGCTGGCGGTGGCGCTGCCTGCGCTGCGGGAGTTGGCGGAGTACAACCGAGCTCTGTTTCGGTTCAGTGGGACGGTCGGCGCCGGAACGCCCGTGCTGGCGTTGGCACAGCAGTGTGCTCTGGGCGACGAGCTGCTCGGCATCCGTGGCATCCTCAACGGCACGACGAACTTCATCCTGTCGCGGATGCACATCGAGGGTGAGCCGTTCGATGACGCGCTGGCCGAAGCCGTACGGCGGGGCTACGCCGAGGCTGATCCGAGTGCCGATATCGACGGCATCGACACGGCGATCAAGCTTGTGATTCTCGCCAACGTTGTCATGGGCCGAGAGGTTACACTGAACGATGTTGCCATCGAGGGGATTCGCGGCCTGCCGCAGTCGCGGATCGATGCCGCCGCGAAGAAGGGCCAACGCGTCGCGCTCGTGGGTGAGATTGGCGAACAGATTCGCGTGTCGCCGACCGATATTGACGCCAGTGGGCCGCTCGGCGTGCCGGCCAACCTCAGCGCTGTCAGCCTGACGCTGCAGCACGCCGGCGATGTTACGCTGATCGGTCGCGGTGCCGGCGGTGTGGAGACGGCGACGGCGGTGCTGCGCGACGTGTTGGACATCTGGCATACGATCGGGAGTCATGCATGACGATCGTCATGAAGTTTGGCGGTTCTTCGCTGGCCGATGCGGAAGCGATCAAGCGCTGTGTGTCGCTGGCTCGCGCGCACGACAGCGACCGCGTTGCGGTCGTCGTATCGGCGATGGGCAAGGCGACGGACCTGCTGGTCGAGCTGGCCGACGCCGCGGTCGATGGTACGCGCCGGCGGGTACACACGCTGCTGGGTGAGTTGCACGAGATACACGAAACCGCCGCGCACGTCTTTGGTGCTGAAGAGGCCGTGACACCGCTGCTGAGTCAGCTCGATACACTCGTCGCTGGCATCGGCGCGGTGGGCGAGATTACGCCGCGCTCGCGCGATGCTGTGCTCTCGTTCGGCGAACGGCTTTCCTCGACGATCGTAGCTGCGGCACTCGACGGACACGCGATGACCGGTCACGAGGCCGGCATCGTCACCGACGATCGACACACCGAAGCCAATCCGTTGATGAAGATGTCGCTACACCAGATCAGAGAGAACCTGACGCCGCGGCTCGACCGTGGTGAGCGCATCGTGGTCACCGGCTTCATCGCCGCCACGCAGCACGATGTGACCACCACGATCGGGCGGGGCGGGTCGGATCTGACGGCGACGTTGATCGGGGCGGCGTTGCCGGCGGACGAGGTCTGGATCTGGAGCGACGTCGACGGCTTGATGAGCGCGGACCCGCGCATCGTGCCGACCGCACACCTGCTCGATCATGTCACCTTCGCCGAAGCGATCGAGATGGGGCAGTTCGGCGCGAAGTCGATGCACCCGCGCGCGTTGGAGCCTGCGGCCGAGCACGCCGTCCCAGTGCGCATGCGGAACACGTACAACCCGGATTCGCCCGGCACGCTGATCACCACCGGCGAGCCGGATGGTGAGACGGTGCGTGCGGTGTTGCGGCTACGCGGATCGGCGTTGCTGACGATTGCCGGGGCGGCGATGGTCGGTCGGCAGGGGACCGCGGCGCGGGTGTTTCAGACGTTGGCCGCGGAGGGCGTTAACGTCCAGGTGATCTCGCAAAGCGTATCCGAAGCGGGGATTTCGGTTGTGATTCCCGAGGCGCACGTGGATCGTGCGCGGCAGGCGCTCGAGCAGCACCTGGTACGCGCCGGTTTCGCGAAGCACGTGGATATTCAGAAGGACATCGACGTCGTGGCGGCCGTCGGCGCCGGAATGGCGGGTGTGCCGGGCATTGCTGCGCGTGTGTTTACAGCGGTTGCAGCCCGCGAGGTCAACGTGATGGCGATTGCGCAGGGTTCGTCCGAGCTGAGCATCTGTTTCGTGACGCGGGCCGACCAGTCCGCGGCGGCGGTTCAGGCGCTGCACGAGAAGTTCGGGCTGGGGCGGTGAGTTCGAGTCCTCCCTCCCGGCGGACACGGGCGGCGTCATTCCGAACGCAGTGAGGAATCTACTCGCGAATGGGCAGTGATGTTCGGCCGAAGGTAGATTCCTCCTCGCTTCACTCGTCGGAATGACGGTGGACGGCGCTTGTCGGAATGACGGTTGCGGTGCTACGTTTGGCTGGTCTTTACATGAGCGTGGATTAGTGATGTTTCGAACGGTTGCGATTGTGGGCGCCACGGGCGCGGTGGGTAAGGAGTTCCTCACGCTGATCGAGCAGCGTGGTTGGGAGGCCGAGCACTACGTGATGCTCGCGTCTGCGCGCAGCGCCGGGGCAACACTCAGCCTGCACGGTCGCGAGCACACGGTGTGCGAGCTGGCCGCGGACGCGTTCGACGGCGTGGACCTGGCGCTGTTCTCGGCCGGTGGGGATCGCAGCAAGCAGTTTGCGCCGCACGCTGTGCGGGCCGGGGCAGTGGTGGTCGACAACTCGTCGGCGTTTCGGATGGACCCGGACGTGCCGCTGGTTGTGCCGGAGATCAATCCGGACGACGTTCGCAACCATCGCGGCATCATCGCCAATCCGAATTGTTCGACGATCATCATGGTGGTTGCGGTCTGGCCGTTGCACCGTGTGAATCCGGTCGAGCGGATGGTCGTCAGCACGTATCAGGCGGCCAGTGGTGCCGGGCAGCAGGCGATGGCGGAGTTGGAGCACCAGACGCGGGCGCTGCTCGACGGTCAACCGATCGAGCCCAAGGCGTTTCCGGTGCAGTGCGCGTTCAACCTGTTCTCGCACAATTCCGCGCTCGACGAGACCGGCTACAACACCGAAGAACGCAAGATGGTCGACGAGACGCGGAAGATCTTCCACGACGATACGCTGCGCGTGACGGCGACGTGCGTGCGCGTGCCGGTGCTACGGGCGCATAGCGAGTCGATCAATCTGACGTTCGAACGTCCGATCACGCCGGAAGAAGTGCGCGAGATTCTGTCCGCGGCGCCGGGCATCCGCGTTGTCGACCAGCGCGAGCCGCAGCATTTTCCGACGCCGATCGAAGCCAGCGGCGTCGACGAGGTGCTGGTCGGCCGCATCCGGCAGGACCTCTCGCAACCCGACGGCCGCGGCATCGACCTATTCGTCAGCGGCGACCAGCTCCGCAAGGGCGCAGCGCTGAATGCGATTCAGATTGCGGAATTGTTGGAGTAGGGGGAGGAGTCTAGGTCCTCAATCGGCTCACCTTCTCTCTGGGTGGGGTGGGCGTCCCGCACGCCTTAGATTGCCACACTGGCGAGCAGGATGCCCGTCCCACCCATGGCAGGATTTCCGCGACTCGCCGTAGACGGTGGGGTACGATAGTCGGTATGCCGTTGAGACCTGGTCAGATCGAAGTTCTGGACGAGGCGCAGGCCGTGATCCTGCGAAGCAAGACCGGCGCGGAGCGCTTGGCGATCGCGTGTCGCATGTGGATCGCGGCGCGAAACATGCTGCGGTGTCACTTACAGGCCGAGCATCCGGAGTGGGACGCTGCGCGGGTCACACGCGAGGTGGCGCGGAGACTGTCGTATGGATCCGTCTGATCTGCTCGTTCGTCTGTCGCGGGCTATGGAAACGCTCGGCCTCCGCTACTTCGTGACCGGCTCCACGGCCACAGTCTTCTTCGGTGAACCGCGTTTCACGAACGACATCGACGTCGTCGTGGAGTTGCCGGCGCAGCGAGCTGCCGACTTCTGCGCACAGTTTCCTGGTCCCGAGTTCTACGTCGATGAGCATGCCGTGCGGTCTGCTGCCGAGATGTTCGGCCAGTTCAATATCATTCACCCCGAGTCCGGGCTGAAGATTGGCGTCATGGTCCCCGATGATAGCCCGTTCAATCGATCGCGATTCATTAGAGCCGTAGTCGAACAAGTGAGCGAGGCGGCGACGGTGCGTTTCGCGTCTCCAGAAGATGTCATCCTCAAGAAGCTCGAGTACCACCAACAGGGTGGGGCGGACAAGCACCTCCGTGACATTACAGGTGTCCTGCGCATCAGGGGTGTGACGCTGGATCGCGAATATGTCAGCGACTGGGCCGCGCGGCTTGGTCTTTCTGAAACGTGGAACGCCCTGATCGCCGATTACGATGCCCGCGCGAACGACGTGACGAAGGATTGACCTGCGACTGCGTATCCCGTTTCCTGAACGCAGCTCTGCGATTTTCCACACATCCCCTGTAACCCCCGCCCAAATTCTTGTCAGGAAGGGGTGCGTAGCGATTTTGTTGGCATTCGGCTCCGGATCAGGAGTCTTGGACCATGGTTGAGCGTGGAATGGCATCGGTTGTGACAGCGGAGGGGCGGCTGGCTTGGGTCGATAATTTGCGGACCGGCATGGTGTTTTTTGTCGTCGCGCTGCACGCCGCCGGGTGTTATGAGCGCAGCGGCGGCTGGGCGCTGTTCTGGCTGGTGGACGATCCGGCGACGTCGCGGCTGGCCGACTGGCTGATTCGCATCTTCGACATCTTCGTCATGCCGACGATGTTCTTTGTCTCCGGCTTCGTCACTCCGCGATCGCTGGAGACGCGCGGCACGGTCGGGTTCGTGCTGGCGAAGGTCCGCCGACTGATGGTGCCGTGGCTGCTCGCGGTGCTGACGCTGGTGCCGTTGTACAAGGTGATCTTCCTGGTCTCGCGCAACATTCCGCAGGAACACTGGACTACATACTTCCACTGGAATGCGCTCTGGGGGCAGAACTGGCTGTGGTTCCTGCCGGTGCTGTTTGGGTTCAACGTGGTTTACGCGGTGCTGAGCGAGCTGCGGCTGTTACCGCACAATCTTCCACTGAGACCTGTGGCGGTGTGCATCTTCGTGGTCGGATGGGGCTACAGTGTGGGCATGGACCTGTTCGGCCTGCGCGGCTGGACGCACACGTTGCTGCTCGATTTCCAGAACGGGCGCCTATTGGTGTATTTCCTGGTGTTTGTGTTGGGGACGGTTTGTTTTCGGCAACGGGCGTTCGCGTCGAACGTCGCGAGTGGGCGGACGCTCGGCGTGTTGACCGGCGGCGTGAGTCTAGTAATCGGGCTGTACTGCTACCTGGTCGACCCGACTTTGTTAGGCGCGAAGCCATTGGCGTTGTCGAAGAGTCCTTATGCAGCATTGCTGTGGCTGAGCTTCCATTTGTCGCTGTATGGCATGATCTGGTTGCTTACGCTCGCGTTTCAGCGGATTTGGAACATGGCCGGGTCGTTCAGCCGACTACTGAGCGCACAGTCCTATTCCGTGTACATCATTCACACGATCGTCCTGGGCGTGATCGCGATGGCAATGCTCAACGTGGCACTGCCGGCGGCGGTCAAGCTGCTGATCGCGACCATCGCGACGTTCACCGCGTGCAACGGAATCGTGTACGCGTTCCGAAAGACTATGAATTGGACTCTGTCCTCCAAGCGAAACGAGGTGCGAACCATGAAAGCGGCGACCACGGTACTGTTGATGATTGCGGGTCTCGGAATGTACGGGTATGCAAAGCAGGAGAGTGCTCAGCAGGCGGTGGCTACGCCGCACGTGCCGATCCACCTGGCGGTGCTGCAGGGGCATGTGGACCAGATCGAAGCGCACATCGCGGCGGGTTCCGATCTGGATAAGCTGGACGATTACGGTTCGACGGTGCTGCACGTGGCGGCGACGTTCGGCAAGACGCAGGTGGCCCGGGCGCTGATCGACGCCGGCGCCGACCTGGAAGTCAAGAACAACGACGGATCGACGGCGTTACACGTGGCGGCGTTCTTCTGCCGGACGGAGATTGTGCAGATGCTGCTGGAGCATGGTGCGGACAAGACTTCGACGGACAACGCCGGCCGCGGGGTGCTGGAAAAAGTCGCCGGCCCGTTCGAGCAGGTCAAAGTCGTGTACGATCAACTGGGCCAGGCGCTCAAGCCGCTGGGGCTGCGGCTGGACTACAACCGGCTGCGCGAGACGCGGCCGCGAATTGCGGAGATGCTGCAGGAGTCGTGAGTGTGACCACCATTCCAGACGACGGTGACCGAAGCGACCGCGCACGGTTGGCGCTGGACGGCCTGTCGATTGGCGACGCGTTTGGCCAGCAGTTCTTCCACGTAGATCCCGCGTGGATCGCGAAGCGCAGGCTGCCGCCTCGTCCGTGGCGTTGGACGGATGATACCGCGATGGCATTGTCGGTCGTGGACGTGCTGTGCGAATTCGGGCGGATCGAGCAAGACGAGCTGGCCGAGCGCTTCGCAAGCCGCTTTGTGGCCGAACCGAATCGCGGATACGGAGCCGGCGCGCAGCGTATTCTCTTACAGATTCACGAAGGCGCGGATTGGCGCGAGGCCGCGCGCAGCGCATTCGGCGGCCAGGGCTCGGTGGGAAACGGTGCTGCGATGCGGATTGCGCCCCTTGGGGCGTACTTCGCGCACGATTTGGATGCAGCGGCTGAGCAGGCGCGTCTGTCCGCAGAGGTAACACATGCTCATCCGGAGGGCATCGCCGGCGCTGTTGCGGGAGCTGTTGCCGCTGCTGTCGCGATGCGCAACCAGGGCACGTTTACGCCGCGCGTGCGCGGTGAAATGCTCGACGCCGCGATCGAGCATACGCCGAGCGGTCTGACGCGCGATGGTTTGATCAAGTCGCGTGACCTTGGTCGCAGGTGTTCCGTGTTGGATGCCATTGCCGTGCTGGGGAACGGAAGCCAGATCACCGCGCCCGATACGGTGCCGTTCGCGCTTTGGTGTACCGCCCGTCACCTCGACGATTTCGAAGACGCAGTATGGACAACGGTCTCTGCCGGCGGGGACGTTGACACGAACTGCGCGATTGTCGGGGGGATTGTCGCATGCTCCGTCGGTCGCGACGGAATTCCCGCGGCGTGGATCCCAATGCGCGAGCCTCTGCCGCCGACATGATCGTCAGGATGCCGGCTCGCTCGGCGTCTTGCCTGCCGAACGCTCGTCAGACGCCGAATCCCTGCTGATACAGCACCAGGTCGTGGAGGTCGGTGTCTTCGTCGCTGTCCTCGTCGAACTCGGCGCAGGTGGCGGTGATCGGCGTGTCGGGGCCGGTCAGGCAGAATGCGAAGCAGGGGAACTCGCTGTCGCTGTCGGCGCAGGAGGGGATGAAAGTGAACGTCTCGATGATCGCCTCGTGGTCGGTGCCGCTGGCCGGCGGGCCGTCGAGCTGCCAGAAGTTGATGTGGACGCGGGGCTGCTCGGGTCGCGGGATGTGCGGGCCGGCGTAGGTCCAGGTGTGTACCAGCGTTCCCGCCGACTCGTCGGTCGGACCGCCGTACCAGACGCGACACTCGATGCGATCCGGCAGCCAGCGAAACGCGTGGCTCGTCTGTCCGCCGCTGCTGAAGTCCATGTCGTAGCGGCTGAGGTTGCCGGGATAGTCCCACGGCTGGCAGACGAACTGGCCCAGGTCGTTGCCCGGCGTATTCCAGCGGCTGAGCTCGACGTCGAACTCGTTGTGCAGGTTCCACGGATTGTCCGGCTCCCAGCACACCGGGTATTGCCAGATGAACAGGCCCAGCACGACGTTGTCGTCCCACAGGTCCGGGCGGTCGACCACGGTGAAGATGTAATCGCCGTAGCCGAGCGGCTCTTCGGTCGTGATCTCGGTGCTGTACCAGTTTCCGCCGGCGTTTTTGATGGTCATGTGCAGGCGGTCCTGTGCGTCGATCCAGACGTGGTTGGCCGAGTCCGCGAAGAGGCTGGGGCCCGGGCCGTAGTAGCCGGGGCCTTTCACGCGCCAGGTGTGGCCGCTGAACGCAAGCGTGCGCCCCCCGGGGAAGTCGTCCCACTGGATGTCGTCGATCGTCGGCGGGGTAAGACTGTTGAACTCCACCAGGTCGTAGTGCGCCGCGCCCAGCGCACTCGTCGGACTCTGCATGATGCCCAGCAGCAGGCGGGCGGAGGCCGTGCCCGCGGGGGCGTTTCCCGTTTCCAGCTCGATCTGCTGCATGACGTCGGTGGGCGTCGATGAATCGGCCACGGTGTGCGACTCAGAGCTGATCAGGTTGTCGCTGCCGTTACGCCATTCGATGATGATGGCGGCGTACGAGTCGCCGGTGAGTGGATCGACGGAGCGGTGCCCCACGCGCACGCGGACGCGCCAGCGCTCGCCGGGAACCGTGTCTATCGTCTGCCAGAATGCCGCCAGGTTCCAGTCGCCCGTGTCAGTCCCGGCCACTCTGGCGGAGAAGCGACCGTGCGGGGCCAGCGCGGGCGACGTGTAGGCGTCGCCGATCAACTCCCAACTGGCGACGCCGAGGGCGAAGCGCTCGAAGCTCGGGTCGGCCAACTGGCATTGGGCGGGAGCCTGCGCGGTGCCGGCCAGGCCGGACATTAACGCTGCCGCACAGCACATCAGGTAGCGCCACATACGTCGTGCTCCTTTTCCGCTCCGCGTGCATCCCACGTCCACGATACACAACGCCCTGCGCGAATACCACAGTCATCTAGGCGATTCGGAACTCAGCACGATCGTGTAATGGACCGGAAACGCGGGCTGGGACACACTACCGTGTGGAATGCATCGACACCGGGACTCTGGGTGGAGCAGACGCATGGGCACAGTGAGGTGGATCGGGTTGATTGTGGGTGGGCTGGTGGTCGTGGCCGTGCTGGCGCTGGTGCTGGCGATCTATAGCGGGCCGACCGCGCCGGTGCCGACCGATCCGGTCGCGCGCTGGAACGCGGATCATGCCAACCTGTCGGATAACGCGGCTCCGGCGTACGAGGAGGCGCTGGCACTGCTCGTCGGCGATTTCGATGTGGCGTGGGAGGCGTTCAATGACGCCGAGCCGGGGGAAGTGCCTGCGGAGGTCGCCGAGTACGTACGGCAGAACGCGACCGCGATCGCGATCATGCGGCGTGCGGCCGAGATGGAGAACTGCTGGTTTGAGATGAGTTATGAGCCGGAAGGGTGGTTTCTGCTGGATCATCTGCGCCACATGCGACAGATGGCGAAAATCATGCAGATGCACGCCGTGATCGTGGCTCGGGATAGAGATTGGCAATCCTACGCGGACGACGTTGTCGCGACCGCGGGAATTGCTCGCCACGCCGACCAAGCGCCTGTATTGATCTCGCACCTGGTGTCGATTGCGGTCCACAGCGTGTTGACCAACCTGTTGCTGGAGCCGCTAACGTGGCCCGAACTATCGACTGGTGATCGCGTGAATTACATCTCGCGCGTCATCGATACGCTGTCGCCGCCACGCTCGATGGTCGGCGTGCTGGAAGAAGAGCGGGACGGGACAACGTGGGCGCACATTTCGGGGCAGCGGCCCGGAGCGGTGCTCGACCGACTGTGTCCGAAGCGTCGCGTAGCGGGCGAGATGGAGCGGTACTACGCTCCGTACATCGAATTTGCGAAATTACCGGTAGAGGATCACGCCGATACGGGCCACGCCCTGCGTAAGCAGATTGAACAGGCCGAGTCGAATCCCGGTGGCGCTGGATTCAATGTTGTGCGGGCGTTAGTCCTTACGTTCCCGCCGAGCTTCTCACGCAGTTTTGAACTCCGCGCCCGGAGTATCGCAGAACAGCGCGGCAGACTCGCTGTCCTGCGCCTTTTTCATTACCAACACGAGCACGGCGCTTTTCCGGACTCGCTCGCCGCACTGGGCGATGACCTACCCGGCGATCCGTACTCGCGCGGGCCGTTTGTTTATCGGCGCACGCCGGGCGGTTTCACGCTCTACTCGGTCGGCATCGATCGCGATGACGACGGCGGTGTGCATCATCCCAAGTTTGGCGAGCGAGAAGACGACACCATTGACGGCGACTTTGTGTTCTGGCCCATTCCAGACGCCGGCGAGTCGTAGTGCGCGTTTCGCCGCGATGCAGTCGACACCGTTAATGTACTACGTCCGGCACGGGGGCCGGACGCTACGGAGCGGGTGGAGATTCGGGCGCGCAGAAGAGCGGCCGAGCGGGGGGCTCGGCCGCTACCTCCAAGACTAGCTGCGCCTTTCGAAAGCTCGGGCGATTTTCTTTACTCGATCAACACGACCATGCGTGTGCCGCCGATCGTGCGGAAGATGGCCTGGAGCTGCTGGGTGTACTCTTCCGGATGGCCGAAGGCGTAGAACTCCTGTCCGCCGCTGACGGCCGCCACGGACTGCATCGTCGAGCGATCGGCATTAGCACCGACACTAACGGTGTAGATTTGCGCGGGCAGATCGGCGGCCTGCTGGGCCACGCCCACCGGGTCGGGGCCGCGGTTCGACTGACCGTCGGACATGCACACGATTACCTTCATGGCCGTGTCGCGACCGCGGGAACTGGTCAGTTCGTCGATAGCGCGCTGCAGCCCCTCGCCCATGTTCGTGCTGTTGTCGTAGTGATTGGCCTGCATGTCGTAGAGCCGATCTGCGACCGCTTGGCGATCGAGCGACAGGTCAACCTCGTGCCGGCCGGTAGAGCCGAAGATTTCGAGCGACATTTGATCGACGGTGCCCGTCGTATCCACCATGGCCTGCACGCCGTCCTTGACCGCGCGCAGCGGCTCCTCCGGCGTCTTGGTCAGATCGGTCTGGCTGAAGTTGTCCTTGCGGTCGAGCAGGAAGTCGGTGTACGTCTTGAGGCCAAACCGGAAGCGGAACTCGGGGTGGACGCGGGTGAGCTTGCTGCGTGCCTCGCCGGCCCAGCCGATGTACTCCGACCACTGCCAGTTCTTCCGGTAGGGCGGGTACGGAATCCAGCTCAGCTCGTTCCCGTTCACCGACGTATCGCCGGCCCCGCTGGGTGACCATTCCGCCAGCCCGATCATGACGGCAGTGCGGTTCGCCCACTGGCTGTTGCTGCCCGCCATCAGGGTCGTGATCTGGTCGATGGTGTAGCCGCGTGCCAGGAGCCCGTTCGCGATGTCCGGCTCGACCGTGGGCTGATTGTTCGGGATGTACCACAGTCCGGGGTCGGTGGTTGGGCCCCAGCCGTTGGGAGTGATGGCGTCGCCCCACAGACTCATCATGCCGATGGTCGGGCCAGTGTCGCCGGCGTACTCTGTCTCGTGCTCGGCGCCGGGGATGTACGGTATGGAAGGCTCCGGTCCATCGAGCGAGGCCCAGATGTCGCGGGCATTGATCTGCGTCTGGTCGTAGAAGCGGAGGTAGCTGTCGTGCTTCATCGAGCCGGACAGATCGATGACGACCGCAATGTCGCGCGGTTGCAGGGCGGCGGTGGCCTCAGCCGAAACATCGGCCGCGTCGATGCCCAGGAAGTGGGCGAACCACAGCTTGAGATCCGGTCGGCGTGCGACGACGTTGACTGCGGACGGGAAGCGCGCGTCGGTCGGGTCGAAAATCAGCTTGCCGGTGTTGGCGTCGTACCAGTATGAACCGATGGTCACGTCGCTGGCCGCGATCTCGACGTCTTCCCCGGCCGCTTCATTCATCTTTCCGAACTGGTCGGCGATGGTCGCCGCCAGCGTCTCAGCATTCACATCCTGTCCTGCCGTCCGCAGCACGCCGGTGGCGGCCAGGGCGGCGGCGTCGGCGGTGCGTTGGAGTTCGGCGCGAGTGACGTACATGTAGCCCACGTCGATTCCCAGCGCCGCGAACCCCATGATCATCGTGAGGCAGATGGCGACGAGCACGACCAGCGCACCGCGCCGCTGTGATCGTTGGTGTCGTGTCCCGGTCATGGTTGCGAGCTCCTTTCTCCAGCGGATCAGGTCCTGCCGTCCGTTGGAGCTTCACGTTTTAGACGCTTGCGATCAGCAGCAGACTTAGTGCTTTCGCGCATTCGTTTCGTTGTCGTACATCACTCGTTGGATTGCACAAACGTATCTTGTTCCGTGGGGGCGGCGCTGCCGTGCTCGCCAACGCGCCCGCCTGCGGTTAACGCCTCCGCGAGCTCATCCCGCAGTTGCGCGACCTCGGTGGCTACCTGGCGCAGTGGGTCCGCATCAGCCCCGGCCGGCGCACTATTGGACTGCAGCACCTGCAGCGCTCGTTCGAGCACCTTCACCTCGGACTCGCGACGTTCACGCAACACGTCCAGCGTCTGCTGGAACTCGGCATAGAAGGCTTTGAACTCGTCCTTGCGGCGTAGTTCGCGGGCCTTGGGGTACTTGCCGGCGCGCAGGTCGCGCAGGTAACCGCTGATAACGTAGAGCGGCCCGCAGAAGCGGTGCGTGAGCACAAAGCTCCATACTCCGAACGTTATCGTGGTCACGATGGTGCACGCCACACCGAATCCGATCAGCGTTGCCATCGGCTGGCTCGCGCTGGCGCCCGCCGCATTGAGCACTTGCGCGCGGACCTGCGACTCGAGCAGGTACAGCAGCACGAGCCCCATGGTGAAGCTGGCGGTGAAGACAACGATCATCAGCCAGCCGGCGAATTTCCACTGAAAGTGCGGGTTGATCACGTACCGGCGACGCCTTCGTGGGCGCTGCTCGGCACTCATATGCGTCGCGATTTCCATAGGTCGTGTCCTCATAGCAACGGCGATGACAAGACGTCACATGTTCGGAGTGTTCGAATCTTACGGATTTGAAACAACCGGAAATCGCATCGGCATTTGTTGCGCTTCCCCACTTTCGGACCGGTGCGCCCGCAGAATATCGGATGAGCGCCGGAATCGTGAAAATCCCGGGCAGACGCTCGAACCGTGAGCGCTTGTAGTTGACTGTGGTTCGCGGCGTCGGTGATAGCCGTGGGACATCCGGACGCGCGATCAGGGATCGCTACTGCGGTGCCTGGCTGTCGGGCCAGTCGGTGATCGTGGGATCTGACGCGCTGTACTCGATCCGGTCGAAGCCGAGCTCGACCGTACCGGACACCGAGCCCCAGCCGGCACCGCCGTTGAGTGGTAGGTCCCAGTTACCGCGGGTCGTATTGCTCGGATCGCCGATCACACAACTGTTGCAGCCGACGTCGACGACGCCGGACACTTGGTCGTCGATCGGCGGATCGGCACAGGGATAGCTGTTAATGAACTTCAGGTTATCGGGGATCCAGACGCTCGGCTCGAAAAAGGCGTGCCGTGCGCCACTCGCGTCGGTGGTCACGCCGAAGTAACACGTGAACTCGTTCTCGCGAACACCGCTGTCGATGCCAACGAACGCCGTTTCCGGCATGGCGTAGTGCGCGATGCCGCCGTTGCTCTCGAGCGATCGGCGGAGGTTGAGACTGTCGTTGTCCGTACCGCCGGCCGAGTAGCTATATGACGCACCAGCCGGTGTGGCATACATGAGATTCTGATGGCCGCCCTGGAAGATGGGCTCGTCAAAGGGTGCGTCGCGGCCGTAGCCCAGATCGGTACGGAACGTCAGGTTCTTGAACTCGTGCTTGTCGAAACGGTTGCACGACTCGATTGCGTCGTCGCCACAGTGTTTCTCGCCCGGCTGCGGGTGCGTACACATGTACGTCGTGATCGTGAAGTTGACTTCGCTGATCTTCGTCAGCCACCGCGGGTTGCTTCGGATCTCAGCGCTGCTCGTTGATGACGTATGCGCGACGTAAACTAGGCCGCCTGCTGCGGTCGGGAAATCTCGAATCACGATCTGCTCTTCGCCCCACTCGGCGTTTGTGAACTCCTGTCCGCCGGCGATCACCTTGCGGTTCGAGCCGTCGACATCGAACAGACCATAGAGCGTCAGCGTTTTCGTCCGTTCATCGAGTTCCATGCGCTGAATGCTCGGAGCCAGGATGAAGTCAGTCCGCGCCGGATCGAGCGTGCTGTTCCCGAATGCGACCAAGTTACTCTGAACCTGTGTGCAACCGATATCAGCGTCGCACGCCGCGCCGATCGACTCGTTGTACGGCCTGCCGCCGGAGGTCAGCGTAAACGGGAACTGGTTCGGTTTGTTTGGAGCTTTCGGGCCGAAAGCGGTCAGGAAGCTGAATGGCCGGCGCGGCGGTGTGGGCGGAGGCGGCGTGAACTGGATTGTGCCCTGGCTGGTGGTGAATGTGACATCGATGTTGAGGCCCAGTGTGTGAATGACGACGTAGTAAATCGACGCCTCGACATCGATGTTCTTGGCGGTGTGGTCCCAGCCGATGTAGATCCCCGCGCCCTTGGCGAAACAGGTGTCGCGGAAGGCGCGCGCAATGGTGCTCCCGCCACAGCACGAGTTGAACCAGACGACGCTCTCGTTTGAAAACTGCACGTACTTGTCGAAGAAAACGCGCGTGAGCGCGTACTTGTGGTGCCCGCGCGAGTTGACGACGGGGAAGACCGCGCCGTCGAGCAGGTCCTGCTTGAGCTTCAGCTCGTTGTCCAGGTTCACCGGAATGTCGGATAGGAAGGCGAACTCCAACTGGCCCGCGGAATTGCGGAAGCACGTGCCGTGGCCTTCGAACAGGTAGAAGCCTGCCGCCCCAAGGTTCTTCCATTGCTCGATCGACGGCTTGGGGCCGTCGGGGACCAGTTCGTAACCGCCGGCGAGGAATAGCTGCGTCACCACCGGCACGGCCGAGCGACGGGACTTGTGCAGTCCGGAGATGATCTGTACACGGGCGGTGGGGATGTTCTTGGCCGCAAGGTCGGCCTTGGGAATCGGCTCGGCGTAGACCGGCTTGGCGGTCAGGCCGAGTTTCGCGAGGTCCTCGTCCGTCACCGGCGGCAACGGATCCTCGTCCGGATCGTTGTGTACGCCCAGCAACCGGCCATCGGTGAAGCGCGCCCAGATGGCGCCGGTCTCATCGGTCTCGGCCTCGGTGATCTCGGGCAGTGCCAGGAGTTGCGCGACGATCTTGCGGTTCTGGACGCCGAAATCATCGTCGTCGATGGCTGCGATAAGCGCGTCGACTTCGTCGAGGATTTCGAGCCGTCGCGCGTCGGAGATCTCGGTATCCGTTCCGGGCGTCGGTTCCCCTGTTTCCGGCGGACAACCGCCGATCACGCAGCACGTGGCACCGATCGTCAACGCCAAGGCGCGGGAATGGAGACGCATGATGGTGCCCTCCGCACACAGTTTGTGCGCGTGTTCGCCGAGCACGGCGCGCGGGAACAGCCGCGGGTTTTGCTTTCAGATTACTTCAGCCTACGCTCCATGGTGCCCAGAACGATCGGCGGGGTCAATGAAGAAGTGGGACTGGCGGTCGCGGGTCTACCGACGCCTGACGAGCGCGTGGCCGGTAATCCTCGCGCAGGGGACTTGCGATAGTCGCCTGGGGCGTCGGGTGGGGGGTGATCACGCCAGTTACTGATCCAGTCTGAGCACCAACTCGTCGATCTCTTGGCCGCGGGCGTTGGCAAAACCCCGTTCCTGGGCACTCATCTCGAAACCGCATTTCTCCAGCACGCGGAGCGAGGCGACGTTATCTTTGGCCGCGCGGGCGTGGAGGGGGCGTGTCTGTTCGAGCTTCAGGAACTCCGCGAGCGCGCGCGTCGCGATGCCGCGGCTCCAGTGCGCGCGGTCGATCCAGTAGGTGACTTCCCGGTCCGGCCCCCGGTTGAAGCTCGCAATGTGCCCGACCACGCGATCCGAATACAGGATCGTGCGGATGGTGACAGCGTCGTTGGCGCGGATCTTCGCCCAGTGCGCAATGAACGCGTCGTGGTCGTTGGGATCTTCAGCCGTGAACGCCGCCATCTGAACGGCGATGGGATCGGACTCGTGCTCGAAGAACGCCGGCAGGTCGGCGTCGACAACTTCGCGCAGCAGAATCTCGTCCGGCATGGGTCGCTCCTTTCGCGGGTGAATCAGCGCGGTAGATGCGTACAAAATCCTAACAGATGCCGGGCGAGAAATACACTGCATTTTGTTTCAGCGCGCGTGGTTTCGGCGGATGTGGCGGTGAAACGGCGCAAGAAAAAGGCTCGCCGGAGCGGGGATGGCGCCGCCGCCGGCGAGGAAGAAGTGCAGGCGTTTATGTTCGGTGACGTTTGCCAGGGCAGGTTGCCGTCACCAAATTCGGCGGGAATCGGCCGGCGGCGGGACTACTGGCCCGTCAGAGGCGCCGGCGTTTCAGATTCTCGGGCGTCGCGATCTGAAACGTGGCGTCGCTTCTGACGGTCGTTGCGGCGGGCGGCCGCAGCGTTCGACCCCGCTGACCGGCAGGGACACTCCTGCCGATGAACGCAAGAAAGAGGCGGGCGGTGAAGTCGTTCGCAGGAGGGCTCGGCAAGGCACTCGTCGTCGCGTTGTCGTCCTCCATCGCCCGCGGGCGGCACCGGCTCCAAACAGTAGGGGACCGGGTTTACCTCCGGAACCAGCACCGTGCACCCGCACCACACGGGTGACAGGAGTGAATCCGCAAAAGCCCGCCGAATCCCCGCGCGGAATTTGTGTCAGATTTTGTACGAAATGCGCGGCGCTTGCCGGGACACCTGGGTCCGCGCACGCGTTGGGGACGAGATTGGGCGCCGCACACATCAGCCGCTACCATCCCGCCAAACTCACGTTGCAGATCTGCTAGAACCGACGGAGGCGCACCGCCCATGTCCGATGCTGTAACCACCCCTGAGTCCGGAAGACTGAGCTGGCGCTTTCCGCCCACGTTCTGGTACGCCAACGGCGCCGAACTGTGCGAGCGGTTCGCGTTCTACGGCATGTTCATCACGCTCGTGCGCTACCTGAATCGGGACGTCGGGTTCACAGATGTGGAAACCGGCTACATCACCGGTGCGTTCGCGGCGATGCTCTACTTCCTGCCCACATTCATGGGGATCATGGCCGACAAGATCGGCTTCAAGCAGGCGCTGATCATCGCCTTTACGCTGCTGACGGCCGGGTACGGTCTGCTCGGCGCGTATCAACTGAAGGGCACGGCACTGACGGCGCTGGCGCTGATCATGTTCGGCGGTGCGATCATCAAGCCGGTCATCTCGGGGACGGTTGCCAAGTGCAGCGACTCCGTGAATCGTGCCCGGGCCATGTCGATCTTCTACATGGTCGTCAACATTGGTGCGTTCTCGGGCAAGGCAGTGGCCGGCCCGCTCAACGAACACTTCGGTCTTCAGTACATCAATTTCTACGCCGCCGGCATGTCGTTCATCGCGCTGGTGCTGATTGCGGGCTTCTACCGCAACGTCGACACCGTGGGCACGGGCAAGACGGTGGAGGAGGCGCTGCGCGGGTTGGGTAAGGTCATGCTCAACTTCCGCTTCCTGAGCCTGATCCTGATTATCGCGGGCTTCTGGGCTATTCAGGGGCAACTCTATGCGGGCGTGCCGACGTATCTCGAGCGTGTGCTGGGGCCCGGTTACAAGCCGGAGTGGATCGCGAACATCAACCCGCTCGTTGTGGTACTGTGCGTCGTGCCGATTACGCATCTGGTGCGGTCGTTCCTGCCGCAGAACGCGATTGCGATCGGGCTGTTCATCATTCCGTTCACGATGCTGTGCATCGCGGTGGCGCCAGCGATCGAAGCCGTAACCGGCAGTTCGATCAGCCTGGGCGTGACTACGGTTCATCCGCTGGTGCTGATGCTCATGATCGGCATCGCGCTCCAGGGGCTGGCCGAGTGTTTTCTGTCGCCGAAGTTCCTGGAGTATGCGTCGAAGCAGGCGCCGCCGGGGGAGGTAGGGCTGTATCTGGGCTATCAGCACCTGACGACGTTCTTCGCGTGGCTGTTTGGGTTCATTCTGAGCGGTTATCTGCTTAACGCGTACTGTCCGGATCCGCGCAAGCAGCTCGACTTCGACGCGCGGCAGGAGTGGCGACTGGCAACGCAGCCGGATTACCTGCTTACGCTTGACGATCCGACGCACGAGATGCTCCGCGCGGTGCCCGAAGGGACCACGGCTGATATTCCCGCGAGCGTGCGGGCGGTGCTGGCAGCGAATAACGTGACGTTGCCGCAGTCTGCACAGGTTGAAGCGGTCGATGCGCCGGACTGGCAGGTTGATCCGGAGCGCGAGTGGATTATCCAGGCCGGGGACACCGAGTATCGCATCGCTGAGGATCATCTTGAGTCCCATGCGGACGCACGCAAGGCTGGACGTGAGCACGCCGCGCGTGACGTGGTGGTGTACTCACCCGATCCGCGGGCGCAATCCGAAATGGGTGCGTTGCCCAAGCAGTACGAGCACGCGCATTTCATCTGGTATGTGTTTACCGGCGTCGGTGTGGTGGCGTTCCTCGCAATGGTGGCGTTCAAGTTTGTCACCGGCGCGATCGACAGGCAGCGCGGCGTGACGAACGGCGACGTGCCGGCGTCTTGATGCGGACGGCGCGGCGGTAGCGCGTGCGCTCGCTCCAAACGTGGCTTCATTGGCATTGGCTTCACGGGCCGGGAAACATATCGGCAAGACTCAGGAGAACGACTGATGCTCAACAGTTGGAAGAAGCGCTCAGTGCTGGGCGTGCTCGTTGCGGCGGCCTTTACACTAACGCCGACGATGGCCGGCGAGCGCACGCACGAGATCACGCTCGACGATTATCTCTCGGTCTATCTACTCACCGACGTCGTGACGTCGCCGGATGGCAAGCACGTCGTTTTCACCGAGTTGCGCTGGGGCGATCACGACCGGCCACGACAGACCGATTTGTGGGTCGTCAACACGGAGCGGCGCCAGCCGGTGCGGCTCACGTTTGACGATGTCAGCGAGCACTCGCCGGTGTGGTCGCCGGACAATACACACTTCTACTTCATCACGCGGCGTGATCGTGGCGACGACCGTCCGCCCTACGATGGATCGAGCCAGATCTGGGTGCTCAGCACGCATCCGGGCGAGCCCATGCCGGTGACGCGCGTAGAGGACGGCGTCAGCTCGTTCCAACTCTCGGAGGACGGGCGCACGCTTTACTACGCGAAGGACGGCGAAGAGGCCGAGCAGGGCTGGTCCGATATGCGGGGCAAGTACCCCGACATCGAGTTCGGAACCGGGCCGTTCAACTACACGGAGATCTGGAAGCTCGATCTGCAGACTTGGCGTGAGGAAAAGGTCGTCGCGCCCGAGCGTGTGATCAATGCCTTCAGCGTGTCGCCGGACGAGCAGCAGATTGCGCTGATCACGTCGCCGGACGATCGCCTGATCAAGCTCGAGGGCTGGTCGCAGGTGGATGTGTATGACGTTGCGAGTGAAGAGACGACGACGCTGCCGGACAAGCTCTTCCGCGCGGATGCGCCGTCGCCATACGGCTGGCTCCAGAACATCGTCTGGGCGCCGGACAGCAAGGCGCTGGCATTCACCGTCGACTATGACGGCTACCCGGGCGAGATTCTGGCCGCGGAGCGTAGCGGCGACGATTGGGATGTCTGGCAGCTTCGGCGTGAGAACGAGATTCACCACACCGGGCAGTTAGAGTTTATGCCGAACAGCCGCGACCTGTGCTTTCTCGCCGAGGATCACGCCCGGCGGCGGGTCTACTGCATCACGGACGTGCGCGGGGGCGGTCAGGGCAAGACGCGCGTGCTGACGCCCGGCGACGTGGTGGCGCACGCTTACAGCTTCACTAAGGACGGCGGCAAGATTGCGGTCATTCGTAGCGACACGAAGAGCACACGCGATGTGTACTGGGGTGACACGCGCAAGCCCGCTGGCAAGTGGACGCAGCTTACCGACGCTAACCCGCAGATGAAGACGTGGAAGCTGCCGCAGATTTCGCTGGTGCAGTGGAAGGCGCCGGACGGCACGACCGTTGAGGGCATTCTGGAGCTACCGCCGGACTATAAGGAAGGCGATGGTCCGCTGCCGATGGTTCTGGAGCTGCACGGCGGACCGACAGCCTCGACGCTCTACCACCTGCGCTACTGGATTTACGGCCGCACGCTGCTCGCCGCCCAAGGCTACGCACTGCTTAGCCCCAACTACCGCGGCTCGACCGGCTATGGCGATGAGTTTCTGCGGCAACTCATCGGGCGCGAGAACGACATCGAGGTCAAGGACATCCTGGCCGGCGTCGACGCGATGGTCGAGCGGGGCATCGCCGATCCGGAGCGGCTGGGCGTGATGGGCTGGTCCAACGGTGGCTACCTAACCAACGCGGTGATCACCACCACGCAGCGTTTCAAGGCGGCCAGCAGTGGTGCCGGCGTGCTGGACATGTTCATGCAGTGGGGCCTCGAAGACACGCCGGGCCACGTGATCAACTACATGCGCGGCCTGCCATGGGAAGATCCGGAGCACTACGTGAAGGCGTCGCCGGCGTACAAGCTGGGGAACGTCACGACGCCGACGATTGTTCACGTCGGCAAGCTGGATGCCCGTGTGCCGGTTGAGCACTCGCGCTCGCTGTACCGCGCGCTGAAGGAGTACACAGACACGCCGACCGTGTTGCTGGTTTATCCTGGCGCCGGGCATGGCCTGACGATATCCGACCACCGCAAGGGCAAGCTGCATTGGGACATCGCCTGGTTCGACAAGTACCTGCTGGGGAAGGAAGAGGCAGACGAGGACTGAGCGGCGCTGTGTCAGCAGTGGCTTAGGATCACGTCTTGCACTGCTCGCTGAGCAGTGGCACGTGGGACCGTCCCGAAAGCCGCGCTAGCCAGCCCCTGCACCCGCGGACTGTGGGGCGGCGCTGCGCGCGACCTCGGCAGCGCTGCGCCCGCAGTAGGACCAGGTGTTCCGCCCCGATTCCTGCGCATGTTCGAGTTGCCGCACGGCGTCGTCCAGCAGTTGAGCGGGCGTCGAGTCCGTCGGATGAACCGAGCTGAGCGTTAGCCCCACGCTGGCCGTAACGCGCACCGCATCCTTGCGGAGCGTGATCTGCAGGTTCTCAATGCGCTTGCGGGTGCGGGCCGCAAACGTGCATGCCAGGCGCTGGTCCAAGTCCGGCGCGACTACGGCGAGAATGCCGCCGTCGAATTCCGCGAGCAGGTCGGTATCGCGCAACCCGCTTCGTAGATCGTCGATTACCGCGGTCAACACCGTAGCCCTGTCGCCGGGGCCGTAGGTGTTCTCGATCAGCTCGCCGTGGTCGATCTCGATCAGGAGCAGGGCGAACGTAGATTCACCATCGACGAGCTTCGCCAGGCGTGCGTCGAGCGTGGCCCGTGAGCCGACGCCGTCGGGCGTGGTTTGCTCGGTTGCGTCGGCGTTGGCACCCGTGGCATCGGGAATCCGCGCGTCGGTCGCACTAAGCTGGGCGGCCTCCTCCTGGGCCTCGGCGTAGACGTCGTAGATGGTTGCGTCGTCCAGTTCGATCTCAAACGTCTCGGCCGCCTGCTTGTATTCGTCCAGCGTGCTCTGCGCGAACTGATCCCACGCTTCCGCGTTCAGTCCCAGCAGGTCTTCGGCCGCCGCTCGGGCGTCGCACCTCACTGACTCGTGCTCGCCAACGCCCGGCACGAACATGGGGGCCAGGCGGGTGGCGACATGAACGGCGTGCGCCAGCTCGCGCGCGCGACCGTGCGCCTCGACAGGTTGCAGATGATTCTTGATCGCCTGGACCAGCTTGTCGGGAATGCTCCAGCGCACGAGCAGTTCGGCGCCGAACTCCGCGTGGTCCGTCCCCAGGCGCTCGCGCTCGACGTCGTGCAGCGCTTGCCCGGTAGACGCCGCTTGCTCTAACACTCGCACGTACTGCTCAGGGATTCCGTATGCCATGGCGAGTTGGCCGATGCGGGCCAACAGGCCGGCGGTAAACGCCTCTTCGCGCTCGGCGCGACACTTCGCCGCCGCCTGCCGGGCGAGAATGGCCGTGAGCAGCGACTCCGTCCAGAAGCGCGACAGCGAGAAGCCGGGGCAGCGTATATCCATGTGCGTGGCAAGGGAAAACCCGAGCGCGGTGATCTTCACCGCCCGCACACCCAACGACAGCACGGCGTCACGAACCGAGGTGACCTCGCGCTCGCCGCCCAGCATCGCCGAGTTGGCATAGCGCAGCAGACGCCCGGACAGGGTCGGGTCCGCCTGCACCGCTTCGGCGATTTCCCGCACGTCGACGTTCGCCCGGCGACAGAGGTCGAGCACGCGCAGGGCAGTCCCCGGCGGGCTTGGCAGTCTCTGCGAACGCTTCAGACTGAGCAGCAGTGATTTGGCGTTCGGGGCGCTCATGGTCTCTGATCAGGAAGAGTGCGCCGCGTGACTGGTAGTTACGCAGAGCTGATCTCTGGTCTCGACCAGGAACTGTCCCAGCGCGGCAATGGTATCGGCCAACGGACAGCGCCCGGACAGGGCCAGGAACTCGGCGGTCTCGGTGGCCACCCGCATCTGCTGGACGTGCAGAAGCCGGTTGACCTCATCTTCGCTCAGCAGTCCTAGCCGAATGGCGATTTGTCCGAAGGGCTCATGGTGATTCCGTTGCTCGTCGAGGATCTGATCGACGCCGTCGCCCTGGATCAGACCGTAGCGAAAGGCGATCGCACCGATCGGTTCGATGGGAGTGGCGACGACCTGCAGGTACGCAGCGACCTGTTCGTGGGGAATGATCCCGCGTTGGGCGAGGAACTCGAGGAACGCAGTTCGCATGGGGCTTGCTCCGTCCGGTAAACCGCGGCGCGCGCGAGGGTCCGGTACGCCGCCGACGTTATCGGCGCACGACGAAACACGTCTTGAGAGCGGCGAAACCGGTTTATCGTTGACTGGCAGGCACCGATCCCGATAATAAATGTGGGTGTCTGCCCCGTGTCGGCAGCGGAGCGCCAGAGGGCACTACGAGACATGCCATCAGTCGCGAGCGAAATGGACACTACTGCGCCAGTTGTGCGTCGATGCACGCCCGTGCCGAAGGGGTGGTCTGGCCGCGTGCGAGTCCGTCTGGGGCTGGCGCTGTTGGCTGTCCTCGTTGCGCGAACCGTCGGGTTCGGCGAAGCCTATCGGATCGAGCTCACAACGGACGATTTCGAAGAGCAAGTCTGTGTCGGTCGCACCGTGGAGTATGAGGTCTGGTTGCGCGGCGGTGATCAACCGATCATCGCCTGGACGTTCGGCGTCACCGTGCCCGTCGACGACTGGCGGTTCGTCTGGCACACACTGGGACCGGACTGGACCCAGGCCGCCGACACGGACGCAGTGCGGGTCGGCGACGACCTCCAACTGTCCGTTCAAAGCAGCCGTGCGGAGGACGACCCGATCATCGGCGATGTGCTCCTGGCACGGTTCCAATTGCAACTCACGGCTACAACCGGTGCGCGTGCGGTGACGTTCGTCCCGGACTCCACCTGGGTCATCACCGCAGATGGGAACGCCTGGGCCGTTGCGCAACATGCAGAGTCTCTCATCCTTGCCAACGGCGTGCGTGGTGACGCGAACTGCGACGGCGTCGTGGACTTTGGCGATATCAACCTCATCGTCGAAGGCATCATCGACGGCGAAGCCGGTTACCTGGCGGACGGCGGCTGCGCGTTCCGTAACTGCGACACCAATTGTGACGGCGTCGTTTCGGTGGCGGACGCCGTCAAATTCATCGACTGTCTTGAGCAGGGGCGTTGTGACTGTGGGTGCGACGGCTTCGTGGCGGGGTACTATCACGTCGACGCGCAGCACGGCGCGGACACAAATCCGGGCACGTTCCTCGAGCCGTTCGCAACGTTGGATCACGTGCGACAAGCAGTCTGGCCTGGCGACGTGATACTGCTGCGCGGTGGTACGCACCCAATCGAGCGCAACGTGGACTTCGATCCGGCGACCGGTACGCGCAGCGGTACAGCGGAGCATCCAATCGCCATGCGGGGCTACCCTGACGAGACCGTGGTGCTGGCAAGGCAGGAGGACGCGGAACGTCCGTTGCAGTTCAAGAACGGTATTTCGTACTGGGAACTGGCGGATGTACAAGTGGATGCCAACATCGCGCTGAACGGGATCCGTGTATTCGGGGGGAGCGACCTCACGTTCCGCAATGTGCGCGTGATGGGCGGTCGTGTGTCGTTCAATGTCGAGGATGCGCAGCAGGTCCGATTCCAGGCTTGCGAGGCTACGGGTTTCCTCAACAACGGCTGGATCGTGTGGAGCGGCAGCAGTGACACCTATTTCGAAGACTGCACGTCACACGATCCCGATCCCAGCGCCAATCGGCCCGACGGCTGGGAGGTCGGCAGCAGCTCGATACGCACCACGTTTCGGCGCTGCACGGCCTACAACTGTGGCGATGCAGCATTTGATCTGTCATCGACAACCTACCTTGAGGACTGCGTCGCCTATGACTGCCAGGACGGATACAAGCTCTGGGATTCGACCCAGCTCGATCCAAACGGGCGCCACACGCTGCTCCGCTGCGTCGCGCACGATTGTGTCGAATCGGGCATCACTGTGACCGTCCGTGTGGACTCGTCATACGGTGCGCCCTGTCACGCCGAACTGCTGCACTGCAGTGTGGCGAACTGCAAGATCGGCATCTGGATGGGTTCATCCCATTCGCAGTACCGCAGTACGGCCACGATCCGTAACTGCATTTCGAGTCACGCTCGCGACGCCGGTACCGGTGGTCTGATTCGGGCGTTGATGGTGACCGATACGAACGACACGGCGCTGCTCGCGGCCGACCACAATTGCTGGCACCGGCTCGATGGCAGCGAGGTCATCCGGTACCACGGAGTGGATTACACCGACGCGGACGTCGTTGACGGGCTCTGGGCGGCGGCGACCGGATTTGGCGCCGGTGCGCTGAGCACCCGTCCGTACTATGCGGATGTATCCAACGGTGACCTGCACCTGACGGAGCCATCTCCCTGCATCGACGCGGGAGACGATCTGGGTCTGCCGTTTCACGGCGCCGCCCCGGATCTGGGGGCGTTCGAGGTCGAGTAAACACCCACCAGAACCCTACGCTTCTGGGTCCTGCGCCGCGCGCAGGCCAAGTGGGCGTGCCAGCAGTACACGCGTTTGAAGGCGCGTGCTACACCGTCGCGTCCAACGATTGTGCCAGGCCGGGGCCGGTTGTCGTCGTACGCCGAAGGAGAACTGCGATGCGCGGCAGGAGCCAGCGCGTAGCAAACCAGCCGAACAGTGCGCCCGCGGCCACGTCACTGGGGTAATGGGCACCGTTCACCAGTCGGGCCACTGCCGTCAGCAGGGCGGCTACGAGTACGCCGGCGGTCCAGCGGGGGAACAGACTGCTGAGCACTACGGCTGCGGCGAATGCCGTTGCGGCCTCCCCCGACGGGAAACTCACGCCGGTCTTGCTCAACAGTTCGCTGAATGGCGCGGCGAACGCGTACTGCGACTCGGCCTGGTTCGGCCGCAGGCGCCCGATCGCGCCCTGCACTACGTTCGCGGCCAGGCCGACCACGATCAGGCAAACGGCCGCCGCCTCATGCCGCGGCATTCGACGCCAACGTACAATCATCACTCCGCCCAGAACCGCCAGGGCGACAAAGCCGTAGCCAAACGTGAAGCGCAGGAACAGCCAGAGTGGTTTGGTCAGCGTGTAGAAGTCGAGATCAAAGGGGCGCTCCTTTGTCTCAAGGGTGCAGGAAACATGCTCGAAGAACCAGCGGTCGAAGCCCGCCAGGCCCGCAGTTAATACGAGCACGCCGACGGTCATACCCCAACGCTCGATACTCGGCCACGCGGGACGATCGCACGGCATCGGTAACCTCCTGCCACACAGCTTAGGCGGCCGATTTTTCGGGAGCGCGATCATCTGGTAAGCGTTCTGTTCAGATTGGTGTGATCGGTCGGATTGCAGCGCAGGTGGATGGTCGCCATGTTTCGATTACCTGCCGGGCGCTGCGCGGTCGATCTGTGCGACGACCGACCGGCGGTTGCCCACTACGTAAGGTCCGCAGACACGTTAGTAGCGGTGAGGTCGTGACGTGGACGACGCCGGTGGGCGGAGGTATTCGTCGCAGGCGTAGATCGGCCAGAGTTGGATCAGTTCGCCACGTACGCGGTGTTCGACCTGCCGCACCGGTTCGGCGGAGCATTCGAGGGCCGGTTCGGTATGCTGCGGTCCGCCGAACAACTCGGGCTTGCGCGATCCAACGTAGATCACCGGGCGGCCGATGAACGGATCGGCGTCGCGGATGGGGTTTTTCCACATGTCGTACTGGCTTTGGCGGTCGCCGAGCGAGGCCTGGAAGCAGTAGACCGGTGGGTTGCCCGGGCAGTAGAAGGTGATCTGGCTGGCGACCTGGTAGTCGTCGGTGGCGATGAAAGGATTCCGGCCGGTGGCGTGCATTTCGTCGCGAACCTCGCCGACTGCCTGGCCGAGTTCGCGCCAGCCGCGGAGGCGACTGGTCGGGTCGTAGCGGGCGCAGGGGGTCAGGTTCCAGGGTGGCTCGTTGCGGGCCAGCCAGCGGAAGACCGGCATGAGGTACTCTGTGCGGTGCATGACGATGACCGTCGTACCGCCGAGTGCGGTAGCGGCGATGAGCAACAGGGTGACCCGGCGTCGTTGGTTGATCGCGTTCCAGTCGCGGCGTAGTGCGAGGAGCATCAGGGCGATGCCCGGGAAGACGGCAAGGACGGGCCAGTTGGGCTGGATCTTGGTGATGAAGCTGAACGCCACGAACAGGCACCACGGGGCGAGGGTTGCGATGAGCAGGAGGCGAGTGTCGGCGGCGGTGTGGTGCTCAGATGGTTGAGGTTGTAGTGCGCGGATTGCGTTCCAGACGGCGCCGAACATCATGAGCAGCCACAGGGGGCCGACGACGGCGAGTTGGCCGCCGAGCATTTCGAGGGGGCCGAGCGGAAAGATCGCGCGACCGCCGCTGACGCCGGCCTGACCGGCAACGTGACGGAAGCTGACCCAATTATGTTGTGCGTTCCAGATGAGGATGGGGACGAAACCGAGGGTGCCGATAGCGAGAGCGAGCCAGGGGCCGAGACGCGGCACGTACTTGCGCCACTGCGGCTCGCACAGGATGGCGAGGCCGACGATGGGGAAGATCAGCACCATCGTGTACTTGGCGAGAATGCCGAGCGCGATCAGCACGCCGGCGATGAGCCAGGGCCAGAGGCGTCCGGTGTGCAGGCCACGATGACATGCGACCAGGGCCCAGATGTGACAGAAGGAGAGGGGGGCGTCGATCGTGAGGAGGATCGCACCCACCGCAAGGATCGGGATGGTGAATGTGATTGCGACGGCGGCGAGGGCGAGGCGGCTCGAGCGCAGGGTCTGATTGACCAGCACAAAGAGACCCAGTCCGGTACCGACGGAGAGGAGGACGGCGGGACCGCGGATTGCAAGCACTTCGTTGCCGAGGAGTTGTTGGGACAAGCCGCCGAACAGAACTCGCCCGGCGGCGATGATGTACGCGACCAACGGGCCTTTGCTGTAGTAGCTCCAGTCGAGGTGGCGCGACCATTCCCAGTAGTGGGCTTCGTCGCCGGAAAGATCCAGCGGGCAATCGGCGATTAGGTACCAGACGTGGAGCAGCGCGCCGCCCAGCAGGAGAATGATGGCGAGCGCGAAATCGCGAGTCGCCATCGATGGGGCGACGTTGTTAGGGCTGCTCGGATTCATCCGCAGGCGCGGCGGGTTGCGCTTCGGGTTGCGATCGTTCGATGCTCACGCTGTGTGCCTCGACGGTGCGCGTTGCGAAAACGACGCCCTCGACGGTCGCGACGTCGCCGACCTGGACGTCGGCGATGGTGGCGGGCGCGCCGTTGATGGTAATGGTGCAGGATTCGGCCACCGATCCGGAGACGGTCATTGTGCGTCCGCTTTTGGGATGGACGAACTCGATCTCGCCCTTGCGTGTGACGGGGTCGAACTTGGTGATGCGTGCGGATTCGATCCGGAGGTTGCGGGGCCGCAATGCGCGGGCCGCCTGCCAGGCGGCGATGGCGACAACCACAACGATGACGGCAATGATGACGACGGTGCGCGCTGGTGACTTCAAGTGCGTACTCGACTTTCTGCAATTACGCCGGCGCGATCGTGCGACCGATCGAGGAGACTACCCGTCCAAAACACCATGATTGATGTGTTATGCGCGGTCGTCAAGCAACGTAATCTGCCGTGACTGTTTGGTTTGCGCTAACGGGACGTCCGCGCAGCGCTGTCAATTGCGCGTCGGAGGCCGTAGAATAATGAGATTCGGCGGCGCTGCCGCGAATCGGGCGTCTCGGGTTGGCTGACTGCAGAGGAGAGAACGAGCGTGGAGCCATTGAAGCTCCGACATGAGCGGACCGAGCCACTGGATCCGGAGGCGGTGCGGCCCGAGGTCACGGAATGGGACCAGCAGGCCTACCAGCGGATCGTGTCGACCGACCTGACGTCCGAGCAGGCCGAGCGGATTCGTACGCCCGAAGAGGTTTTTCCGCGACAGCGGTCAGTGTTGGGGTTGCACTGGCACCCGGAATTCGTACCGGTGGATCTGGTCACGCAGCGCGTGGGCAATATGTTTCCGCGGTGCGACGAGCAGCTCATCATCCCCACACAGCACAACGAGCTGATGGCGTTGGGCGACTACGCCGGCGTGGAAATCGACTGCTATTCGCTGGGTTTCAATCTCAAGGTGCAACTGCTGGCGCACTTCAAGGCGTCGCGGTTGGAGCGGGCGGACGTACTGAAAGGGATGTTGGCGCACACGTTCAAGTACCGTGCGAGCCAACTGTGGGAGTTCATCGACAGCGTGTTGGAGCCGGCGTTCGCGGAGCGTGTTGAGAAAGCTGCGGCCAAAACGGGCGCGTCGGACGAACTCGTGCGGTTCGTCCGCGTGCAGCTCACGAAGCTGAAGCAGCTCATCGACCGGAATGAGGCGACCACGCCGCCGGACATGCTGAAGAACAAGATTATTCGCAATTTCTTCAACACGTTGCGTGAGCGATTCGACGAGCAGTTGATCGGGCACGCGCAGTTCTTCCTTAACGCCGTCAAGAAGCTCGTGAAGCGCGATTTCCGGTTGGACTACTTCTATCGCACGGAAGAGATCATCGAGGAGGTGCGGGCGCTGGATGGTGGAGTCGTTATCCCCCACCCGGAGCAGTTCTGGCCGATTCTGCTGGCGAATTACGACGTGGATGCCATCGAGGTGTGGAACCCGCAGTCGCGCGAATACACGGAGTTCCTGATTCACGTGGTCAGTCACCAGAATGCCTCGCGGGCGGACGATCGTCGGCGGCTGCTGGTGACGATGGGGGACGATACGCACTTTGGTGAGAAGGTGATCTGTCCCGAGCATCAGGACCCCGACAAGGCGAATCGCGAGCTCGGCGTGCAGCCGGCGTGGGACGATCTGTCGATCCGCAAGGGTCTGATCGTGGCACGCATGGATCGTGAGGACGTGATCGGGGAATACCGCGCGCGGCTTGGTTGATCGCCGGCGCCAGATTTTGCGGTGCAGACATGACGACGGAGCAAACGAAGTTTTCGCACGACTCGTTGCAGGATGCCCAGACGATCGGGAACTACTTGCGGGCCGTCGCGGATGGGCTGGCGGCGGGCAAGCTGTCGCTGGCGTCGAGCGACGACGAACTGGTGCTGGAGCCGAACGGCCTGCTGCGGCTGAGGATCCGCGCGCAGCGAGCCCAACACCGGAATCGCCTCGCGCTGCGGATAAGTTGGCGCGAGCGTAGCTCAGTGCCGGAGGGTAAGGCTGCGGTGCTCGAGATCGGCGCGGCACAACCGGCAGACAAGTCGTAACGCGAGACTGACGGCGCTCGAGCAGGAGCCCAGGATGTTCGCCTCGGAGGCGATCAAGAAGAACTTCCGCTTCATGACACTTCAGGTGCGCAAGCAGCTCGAGCGCACGCTGCACCTGCTAGCCGAACCGGCGCCGGACGACATCAAGGCGATCGCCGACAGCGACGATTACATCGACTCGCTGAAGAGCATGATCGAGAACGATTGCTTCGCGTACTTGGCCAATGAGAAGGTGCGGGACGAGCGCGTCGTCGACGCGCTGCGGGCGCTAAGTGTGATTACGAGTAATCTCGAGCGGCTGGCTGATTTCTCGGTCAATATCGCGCGGCAGTCACAGCGGCTTGGGGGGGCGCGCACGTTGAGTCGGTTCGGGTACCGCGCGTACTTCGAACTGGTGCTCGAAGGCGTCGGGTTGATCGACAGCGCGCTGCTCAATCGCGACTCAGCGCAGGCGCTGCAGATCTGTCACATCGAGAACGCGCTGGATCGGCTGTACGGGGCCGATCTGGAGCAGATCATGGAGTCACTGCGGACGGGGCGCGAGGTAGAGAACCACATCACCGTGCTGTTCATCCTGCACTATCTCGAGCGGATGGGCGACGCACTGCAGAACATCGGCGAGGCGATCATCTTCGCAGTGCTCGGCGAGCGGTTGAAGATCGAGCAGTATCGTGTGCTGGAAGATGCGATCGACGGCGGCGTGACGAACGGGGGCACGCTGGACGAGGTCGAGCTCGATGGGATCTGGGGTACGCGTTCCGGCGTGCGGATTGGCACCGTTCAGGACTCGGACGAGGCAAGCGCGTCGCAGAAGGTGCTCTTCAAGGAAGGGAATCCCGAGAAGCTGCAGGCTGAGAAGGATAGCCTGCACCGTTGGGAGCAGATCGTCCCCGGACTGGCGCCACGCGTGGTTGAGTATGAGCAGCAGGGGCAGGATGCGGCGCTGCTGCTCCAATACCTCGATGGAGTGACATTTCAGGAACTGGTAGTTAACGCGCAACCGGAGGTCGTGGAACGGGCCCTGTCCCGCATTTGCGCGACGCTGCAGCACGTCTGGGGGCTGACACGGGTACCTGCGCCGGTTTCCGGCAAATATCTCGGGCAGTTGATGTCACGGATGGATGATGTCTACCGCGTACACCCGGACCTGCGGCGGGGTGCGGTACGGATTGGTGAGCTGGTTGCGCCGCCGCTGTCTGATCTGCTGGATTTTGCACGGCGCGTTGATGTTGAGCTCGCCGCGCCGTTCGCCGTGTACATCCATGGTGACTTCAATCTGGACAACATCATTTACAACCGCGCCGCCGACTCGCTGCATTTTGTGGACGTACACCGCTCGCGCGAGATGGATTACGTTCAGGATGTGTCGGTGTTTCTTGTGTCGGGTTTCCGACTGCCGGTGTTCGTGCCGCGCGTGCGGCGGACGCTCGAGTACGTGGCGCAGCGGTTCCTGCGCTTTGCGCGGAGCTACGCGGACGAGCAGGGCGATCGGATTTTTGAGGCGCGCCTGGCGCTGGGGCTGACGCGCTCGCTGATTACGTCGACGAGGTTTGAGCTGAATCGCGCCTTCGCACGGGCGATGTACGCGCGGGCCGAGTATCTGCTGCGGCGGTTGCGAGCACATTCGGACCAAGGCTGGGAGCACTTCACCGTGCCGGACAGCGTGCTGGTGTACTGATGGGCAGGAGTCGTACATGAGTGTCGGAGCAACCGCTCCTGCCATTGGCATCGTGGGGATTCCGGACGGCTGGTCTACGCAGCGTTTGACGGAGGCGGTGGAGCGGCGCTGCGGCGCTTGCACACTGGTGGACTGCCGGCACATGACACTCGACCTCGCGCGCGGAGAGCTCGTACACGATGGCCACAACCTGGCCCGGCTCGACGCGATCATTGTCAAGAAGATCGGGCGGGATTATCGCCCGGAACTTTTCGATCGGCTGGAGATGCTGCACTTTCTCGAGCGGCGGAGCGTCCGGGTGTTCTCGAAGCCCGCGTCGATGATGCGGCTGCTCGACCGACTCAGTTGCACCGTCACGTTGCGAGCGGCTGAGATTCCGATGCCGGACACGGTTATTACTGAGGACATCGGCGTGGCGTGCGATGTCGTGCGGCGCTTCGGCCGGGCCGTGTTCAAGCCGCTGTACACCTCGAAGGCCCGCGGCATGATGGTGATCGAGGATAATCGTGATACGCGCGATCGGATCACGGCGTTTCGCGATGACGGCAATTCGGTCTTGTACATTCAACAGATGGTTGCGATGCCGGACGTGGATCTGGGAGTGGTGTTCCTCGGGGGTGAGTATCTCGCGACTTATGCCCGCGCGTCGCGCAAGCTGAACGAGAATCCGCACGAACACACGAAGACCCGATATTGGGCGCGCGAGCCGTCGCCTGAGATCATTGAGCTCGCGCGCCGCGCACAGGCGCCGTTTGACCTCGATTTCACCTGCGTCGATGTGGTCGAGACGGATAACGGACCACTGGTGTTCGAAGTTTCCGCGTTCGGCGGATTCCGCGGCCTACAGGAGGCTAACGGAATCGACGCCGCGGCGCGTTATGTGGATTACGTGTTGGGGCGGATCGCTTCATGAGCGTCGAGCCACAGACAGTGCGCGCATGGTTCAGCGAACTGCTCGGTCATTATCCGGCGACCGAGGAGCAAAGGCTGACGATCCACGACTGCCGGTTGCGCGTGCGGTCGAACTCGCGCGAATTGCTCGATCTGCTGGCACGGGACCTGCACCCGTACTCCGCACCGCACGCGGACGAAGCGGACGTCGAGATTTGTCTGCTGGAGGCACCGGAACTCGCGGTTCAGACGCCGCTGCAGGCGTTTCCGCCGGGGCCGGGCAAGTCGGTGATCAAGGACGAGTACGTCGACTTGCCGGATGGTCGCCTGCTGCGGAAGCGATTGACTGGAATGGTGTTCTGCTGCGGCGACGGTGGACATCTGGCGGTGGGACCGTGCCGCGAGAATCGCAATCAGGTGATCAACTTCGTCAACAACCGCTTCATTCAATGGCAGCTCGATCGTGGCTATGTGCTCTGTCATGCGGCGGGTGTGGCCAGCGCGCACGGCGGGCTCGCGCTGGCGGGTACGTCAGGGGCGGGCAAGTCGACGTTGGCGCTGAAACTGCTCAGCCGCGGATTAGATTACGTGAGTAATGATCGATTGCTGATTCGGCGAACAACTGCGGGACTTCAGATGCTGGGCGTGCCGAAAGCGCCGCGGGTGAATCCCGGAACGATCCTGAACAACCCTGAGCTGGGCTGCCTGATCACTGAGGAGGAGCGGGCGCGGTTTGCGGCGCTGCCGCCGGAAGAGTTGTGGACGCTGGAGCACAAGTACGATGCGGATATTGAACGGTGTTTCGGCGCGGGGCGCGTGCGGCTGCTGGCACCGTTGACGGGGGTGGTGATCCTGTGGTGGCGACGGGACGGCGGACAGATGTTGACCGAATCGATTGATCTGGCGGAGAGGCGCGATCTGCTGCAACGGTTGATGAAGCCGGTGGGCGTCCACTACCGCGTGCCAGCAGATTATCCCAAGCCGGACTTCTCTGAGCAGACGTATCTCGACTTATTGGGGGATTGCCCCGTGCTGGGTTGCCGCGGCGGCGTGGACTTTGATCGTGCGACTGATGGATGTCTCGAACTGCTCGGTCGTGCTGCCTCTGCGCCAGCGCCGCGTTTGATGGACAAGTAGCCTCAGACATCGTATGCAACTGTGTTGGTGTGCCGGGAGAAGTGTTGATGCCCAATGAGGAAATTGAAGTCAAGACGAGCGGTGAACTGTTCCGGGGGATTGACTATTTGCAGTCGATCGTTCAGAGCCTGCGCGAAAGGCGCGTGTGCGTTGAACATGAGCAGCAGTCGATGGAACTGCATCCGCCTGACGACGGGGTGTCGATCAGCGTCAAGGTCCGTCAGAAGGAAGACAAGGCGTCCATCGCGCTGAAGATCAGTTGGCGCACCACGCCGACGGCGGAGGACGATCCTGGATTGACGATCTCTTCACGACCGCAGCAGGTAACGCAGCCGGCCAGTGACGACTAGGGCAGTACCCGGACGGCTCGTTATGTTGCCTGGTGCCGCCGCTGTGTCAGCGGAGCCACGGGCTCACGCTCTGCACTGCTCACAGCGCAGTGGCACATGGTGGCCGGCATGGGCGGTGGTGGCGGCGGCATCTGTGGGATCGCCGACCTGATCTTCACGGGTGACTCGGGTGCCGGGGGATGCAGGGCCGCTGTCTGATCCTCTTCGAAACGAACGGCCACGCGACGGGTGACGCCGCCGTCCTGTTCCTGGCGTACTACGCGGCCGCGCGCAGGCAAGGGCATGGCATCGTCACGAACGGTGCGGTCGGTTATGGGCATCTCCGCGAAGGTCAGGAGCTCGTCGACAGCCGGGGCCTGGTCGGCAGCGGTCAGGAAGGCGGCACCGCCGGATGAGACGTCCTGCATCCAGGCGCTGGTGCGCTGTCCGCCGCCGGCTGGTCGAAACCAGAACGCAAATGCCTTGGGCTGACGCGGGAAAGCGCGGCGTTCGGGAATCCTGTCAGATGGTGACACGCGTGGCGCTCCTGGGGCGTTACGTTCGGCGCCGACTCGTAGCGGTGTGTGCTTTGAGGGCGCGGAGCTTGTGCCGCTACTCAAGACATCGGTCCGTGGGCGCGCGGCCTTCATCAGGTGGCGCGCCGCCGGGCGTCCGATACACTTGCAATGCGATGAGTGAGCGTCCGATAGCTGTGCCGTTGTCCGACCTGGACGATTTCACGTGGGAGCGCATCTTCCCGCAGCGCCGACCGATCGAGCTCGAGATCGGCACGGGCAAGGCGGCGTTTTTGCTGCGGCGTGCGCAGGCGCGGCCGGATCGGAACTTCCTCGGGATCGAGTGGGCCAACGAGTTTTACAAGTTTGCGGCCGACCGTATGCGGCGGTGGGGTGTGACCAACGTGCGGATGCTGCGAACGGACGCGAGCCATTTCATGCGCATCGTTTGTCCGCCGGCGTCGCTGCGGGTGCTGCACGTGTATCACCCCGATCCGTGGCCGAAGAAGCGGCACCACAAGCGGCGGCTGTTTCAGCAGCCGTTCGTTGACGCGGCGGTGCGGTGTCTGGAGCCGGGGGCGCACTGGCTGGTGCAGACGGATCACGCAGAGTATTTCGAGCAGATCGAGGGGCTGCTGCGCGGGCATCCGGCGCTGGAGAAAGTGGAGTTCGATGATCCGGAACTGGGCATCGCCGACGCTCGGGTGGAGACGAACTTCGAGATCAAGTACCTGCGTGAGGGGCGGACGATGCACCAACTGGCCGTCCGACGTCATTCCGACGAGCGTAGCGAGGAGGAATCTGCTCAAGGCCAGGGCTAACCTCGCATACGCAGGTAGATTCCTCACTCCGTTCGGAATGACGCAATGCGCGGCCCCGAACGGATGGCGCGCGTTTGTTCCGCACGGCGCGATCCGCGTCCCTTTGCCTCGCCGCGGGGCTTTCCGCTAATATTACTGGCCTGCGTTCGGAAGCGGTTCTAGTGGAGCGTATCTATGGCTGGTCACTCCCATTGGGCTCGGATCAAGCGGGCCAAGTCGGTCACTGATGCCCGTCGCGGGCGGCTGTGGAGCAAGCTCTCCCGCGCCATCATCGTCGCGGCCCGCCAGGGCGGGGGCGACCCCGACATGAACCTGACGCTACGCTACGCGATCGATGCCGCCAAAGACGCCAACATGCCCAAGGACACGATCGAGCGGGCGATCAAGAAGGGCAGCGGCGAGGGCGGCGAGGCGGATTTCGTCGAGCTGATTTTCGAGGGCTATGGTCCCGGCGGGGCAGCGATCATCTGCACCGCATTGACCGATAACCGTAATCGGACGGCGCCCGAGATCAAGAAGATCTTCGAGAATCGGGGCGGCAATCTGGGTGCGACCAACAGCGTCGCGTGGATGTTCGAGCAGCGCGGGGTGTTCCTGATCTCCGCCGAGAACGTCGACGAAGACACGCTGACGAACATCGCGCTGGAGACCGGGGCGGACGACGTGCAGGCGATGGAAGGGGCCTTTGAGCTGACGTGCGATCCCGCGGTGTTCGGCGATGTGCGCAAGGCGCTCGACGAGGCGGGGATCAAGCCGGAGAGTGCCTCGGTCTCGATGGTGGCGGCGAACAACGTCGCGCTGGGCGGTGATCAGGCGGAGAAGATCATGGCATTGATCGATGCGCTTGAAGACCACGACGATACGCAGAACGTGTACAGCAACTTCGAAATCTCGGATGAGGACATGGCTCGGCTGTCCGAGTCATAGGGTCGGCGCGCGTGGAGGAATCTCGGATGACGATCAAGCGATACGGCAGCGCTGTAGTGCTGCTCGGGGCACTCCTGTTGTCTACCGGCTGCAAATCGACGCTGTTCAAGCAGGGTTATTACGCTTTGCGAGGCGCCAAAGGCAGCTTCTACGAGCTGAAGGACGTGAATCCGGCGGCGTTGGCCGAATATGAGAGCGTGCGCGTCGGAGCATTCACCAATGACCTCGGACTGCACGTGCCGGGCGAGGTCGTGTCGGAAGTGAACCGAAATGTCCCGCTTGTGCTGAAGAAGGAGCTGTTCTTCGATGAGGGCAAGAGGCTGCGTGTGCAGGGCCGCATCGTACACTTCATCGGTAACTCCGGCTCACGCGGCGCACTGAAGGCCATCATCAGCGGCGACGACGTGTGCGTTTGTCGCGTGGAGCTGCGCGATGACGAGACCGACGCGCTCATCGGCGAAGCGATGTGCTGGGGCGAGGTGAAGTCGGCCATCCGCCGCGGCGCGGACGAGTTCGGCGAGGGTGTGGGCAAAGGCGTCGCGCGCTGGATCAAGGACCGCCTGCCGCGCGAAATCTACGAACAACGGCGCGAGGCATTGCGGGAGGAGCGGCGCGGCGAACGTGCGAAGGACGAACGTGACGAGCCCGTGGCGCCGGACGAGGACGACTGACGCGCGTGCCACTGCTCTTGAGCAGTGTGGAACGCACTCACAAGCTGCGGCCGACGGGGACGTCGGTCGCTACCACTTCTCCGAACGTGCTCTAGTTGCTGCCGATTAGTGCGTCGAAGTCGGCTTCCGTGAGGACCGTCACTCCGAGCTTGCGGGCCTTTTCGAGCTTGCCGCCGGGGGATTCGCCGGCGACGAGGTAGTCGGTCTTTTTGCTGACGCTGCCGGTGGTCTTGCCGCCGAGCTGTTTGATTAGCGCTTCGATCTCGGAGCGTTTGTACTTCGCGAGTGTGCCGGTGACCACGAAGGTTTTGCCGGCGAGGGCCTGGGATGCTGCGGCAGCGCTTTCGTCGCGTGGTTGTGTGAGGTTTACGCCGGCATCGCGTAGGTCCGCGATCGTGGCCTGCCCCGTTTCGCTGTGCAGCCAGGTGTGGAGTGAATTCGCGACTTCCGGGCCGACGCCATCGACCGCTTGCAGCGTTTCGATGTCGGTGGCGCAGAGGGCGTCGATGTCGCCGAAGTGCTCGGACAGCAACTCCGCGGTGTTGCTGCCTACGTGCCGGATGTTGAGTGCGGCGACGACGCGAGAGAGGGGGCGCTCCTTGCTCGCCGCGATTCCCGCGAGTAGATTATCGACGCTCTTTTCGCCCATGCGTTCGAGCTCTAGCAGTTCGTCGCGCTTCTCGTGCAGGCGGTAGATGTCGGCGTAGCTGTGGACCAGGCCGGCGCGTACCAGCGCCTCGACCAGCTTGATGCCGGCGCCTTCGATGTCCATCTGGCCGCGGGCGCAGAAGAAGCGCAGCCGTTCGATGATCTGTGCGTCGCAGGCGGGGTTGATGCAGCGGAGGTATACGCCGTTCTCGTCCTGAACCACTTCGCCGGCGCAGACGGGGCATGCGGTCGGCGGTTTGATGGGCTTTGCTTTCTTGTCGCGAGCGTTGGCGTCGACGCCGACGACCTGCGGGATGATCTCGCCGGCCTTTTCGACGCGTACGACGTCGCCCAGGTGCAGGTCCAGTCGGCGGACCTGATCGAAATTGTGCAGGCTGGCGCGGCGGACTGTCGTGCCGGCCAACTCTACGGGCTCCAGGTTCGCGACCGGCGTGATGGTGCCCAGCTTGCCGACTTGAAAATCGACCGACAGCACGCGGCTGGTGGCCTGTTCGGCGGCATACTTGTACGCGATGCACCAGCGCGGGGCTTTGCTCGTGCGGCCGAGCGTTTCGCGCTGGTCGAGGCGGTCGATCTTCACGACCAGACCGTCGGTGTCGTAGTCGAGTGTGCTGCGCTGCGCGTTCCATTCGTCGACGAACGCGATGACCGCATCGATGTCGTTGCACCGGCGTTCATGTGGGCTAGTGGGAATGCCCCAGTCGCGGATGCGCGCGATCAGCTCGGCGTAGGCTTCGACGTCGGTGAGGGGCGGGGCGATCTGGCCGAAGCCATGGCACTGGAACGCGAGGCCGCGCGGCGCGACGACGCGGGCGTTGAGCTGCTTGAGCGTGCCGGCGGTGGCGTTGCGCGGGTTCTTGAACGGCTCTTCGCCGCTGGCGACGCGCTGCTCGTTGGTGCGGTCGAAGCCCGTACGTGGCCAGTACACTTCGCCGCGGACTTCGAGCACAGCGGGCCAGTCTTCGCCACTGAGGCGCAAGGGTACGCTACGAATCGCTCGGAGGTTCTGCGTGATGTCGTCGCCGGTGACGCCATCGCCGCGGGTGGCGCCGAGGACAAGCTGGCTGTCTTCGTAGCGCAGCGAGACCGCTACGCCGTCAATCTTTGGATCGACGATGTAGGTGTAGGGCTCGCCCTCGAGCAGCTTGCGGACGCGCTGGTCGAACTCGCGCAGCTCGTCGGGCGAGTAGGTATTGTCGATCGAAAGCATCGGCACGGCGTGCCGGACGTGATCGAAGCCCTCGATCGGCAATTCGCCGACGCGTTGGGAGGGCGAGTCAGAGGTGACCAGCTCGGGGTGTGCGGCTTCGAGCGCGCGGAGTTCGTGCATCAGCTCGTCGTAGCGCTCGTCGCTGATCTCGGGGTTGTGCTCGACGAAGTAGAGCTGGTCGTGGCGGAGCAGCTCGGCGCGCAGCGTTTTGATGCGCTGGGCGGCCTTTCGCGCGTCAGCCTTGCTCATCAGAAATGTTCTGTACTGGTGGCGCGGGAGTGATGGCGAGCTCCATCTGCAGATCTTCGACGTTGAGCGTGCAGCGGGCGGAGCGATCATCCTTGGTCTCGATGACGGTTTGACCTGCGAGGAAGACGTTCACGGTCGCGCCGGGGCCGAGCGTGAGCGTGAAGCTGGCCTGCTCCTGACCGCCCTGTTGCGCGTTGCCTTGCTCGGTCGTGTGTTCGACAACGATCATCTCGCGCAGCAGGCGGCCGCGGTCGTCGCGGGCGTAGAGGCGCAGGCCGACCGTCGCGTCGGGCAGCGCGACCTGTGGCTCGTGGCTGGCCTCGAACGCGTAGCCGAAGCGCACCGAGAACGCGAAATCGGCCTGCCGTCCGGTCTCGTTGGCGAACGCGTGGCCGAGCTGGAACTGAGCCTGGGCGGTGCCGCCGCCGGCGATGTTGGCGGAGGCAGTGGCGGTGCCGGACTTGTCGACGGTGGCGTCGGCCTCAGCGGTGCCGTTGAGACCGGGCTCCTTGCTGGCGGACGGCAGCGCGATGCTGAACGGTTCGTCGGCCGGCAGGTGGACCTGCGTCGCGCTCGTACCGCGGACCGCGTGCGGCGTAGGTGTGGCGGAGAGTTCGCTGCCGAAGTGTCCCTGGCTGCAGCCTACGAGGGCGAGCAGGGTGGCGGCGAGGGTGAGTGCGTTTGCGATTCCGGTGTTCGATGATCGGCACATGGCGCGGCTCCCAAAGCGGACTGGGAGTATGATAACTCGGCTTGTGTGGGAGAGCGACTGGACGGCGGAACGAACGGCGTCAGGAAAGGTGAGCGGGAGGCGCACGTGCCGGATCGGAGGAGCATTGGGGTCGGCACTTTGCTCAGAGGACGACGACCCGAGCACGTGCCACGCGCGTTTTGGCACCGGCTTACGCCGCTGCGGTACGCTGCCTACTTCTACCTGCTGGGTTGGGCTGGTTACGGCGTATTCTACGTCTTTGGACAGGGGAACAAGATTATCGCACTCCTCTGCTTCCTGCTATGGGGCGCGATGATTTGGCTCTGTGGTTACGTGCCACAGCGCATCGATCGGCGGCTGCACCGTGGGGTCGAGGCGAGCGGCTATCGCACGTGCGTCAACTGCGGCTACTCATTGCGCGGGTTGCCGGACGCGCATCGTTGCCCGGAATGTGGCGTCGAGTATTCGGTGGCTGGTTTGGAAGCCGCGTGGAAGAACTGGTACGCAAGCAAGTAGCGGCCTGCCTGCGCCGGCCGCCAATCACCAGACCCCCGGCACCAGTCGATACCGCGTGCGGCGGGTGTAGTCTTCGTAGCCCGGCAGGTCGCGGTGAAGTAGGGCTTCCTCGCAGATCGTGCGGATGATTACACCGAGGGTAAGGGCGGCGATGGGGATGAACGTCCACCACGAGCCGAGGATCAGCGGCATGCCGATCAGCAGGATGATCAGGCCGGTGTACATCGGGTGCCGGACCGTCGCGTAGGGGCCGGTGGTGATGACGCGGTGGCCGCGGTCGGTCTGGACGTGGATGGTCGGCAGCAGGAAGGGGTTCACCGCCATCGCCCAGACCATCAGCGCATCGCCGCCAACGTGCAGGAGCAGCCCCGCCCACAGCGCCCACAGCGGCATCTGCGACCAGCCGAGCCGCACGGCGTCGAATCCGGCGATCACCGGGATGGCCGCGATGGTGACGACGAAGAAGGGGAGCATCAGTTTCTCGAAGCGGGCGGCTACCTGCTGGCGGTTCAGCCGGGCGGCCACGAGGGCCGGGTTCACGCGCACAAGAACGGCGATGTTAATGAACATCGTTGGTAGCCACAATGCCAACTGCACCCACGCCCGCGGCCAGGCCAATATGCCCGCGGCGCCGAAGAGCAGGCCGCCCCAGATGGCGAGGCTGATCAGCAGGCGCGGGAGGATGTGTTTGGTTAGTTGGGGGAGGGAGGGTGGAGTTGGTTGTGGCGGCGGCATGGTGTCTTCATTCTACCGGTTTTGCGGTGAATGGTGAGTGTGTTCGGCAGTGGTCAAGTCCGCCGAGGCGCGCCGGCGGCGGCGTGGTACGATGACGAGTGTCGGGGGCGAACGAGGCCGAGGTGGAGAGGCCGGAAAATGGTGGCTGTCCCTAACTAAAGTGCAGGGAGTGAGATGGATCTGCACGATTTCGACGTGTTGACGTTTGATTGCTATGGCACGCTGATCGACTGGGAAGGCGGCATAGCCGCGCAGCTCGTCCCGTGGGCTGAGCGGCACGGCTTGGGCGTCTCGGCCGACGAGCTACTGGAGGTCTTCGCGGTGGCGGAGCATCGCCAGGAAGCCGCGACACCTGGTCTGCTGTATCCGCAAATTCTGGAGCACGTGTTTGCGGACATCAGTGCGCACTTCGGCGTCGCGGTCGAGGCCGAAGAGGCGCGGGCGTTCGGGCGCTCGGTGCAGGAGTGGCCCGCGTTTCCGGACAGCCCGGCGGCGCTGGCGTACCTGAAGCAGCACTACAAACTCGTGATCATCTCGAACATCGACCGGGCTTCGTTTGCTCACAGCAACGCGAAGCTGAAGGTGGATTTCGACGCGATCATCACCGCCGAGGAAGTCGGCAGCTACAAACCCGATCTGCGGAACTTCGAGTTTGCGTTCGCGCGTTTGGCGGAGATGGGGATCCGGCGTGAGAAGATCCTGCACGTGGCGCAGAGTCTCTTCCACGACCATGAGCCGGCCGGCCAGCTCGGCCTGCGCAGTGTGTGGATCAATCGCCGCGCCGGGCAAACGGGCTGGGGTGCGACCGCGGCGCCGCGTTCAGAGGTTACGCCGGACCTGACGTTTGAGAGTATGGCGGCGCTGGTGGAAGCGCACCGGGGGGTGAGCGGGTGAGGAGCAGGATGGGGCAGCAGAAAGGGGGATAGGCCCAGCGGCTTTCTTGTCGGGCAGCGCGCAAATAAAAATAAATGGAATAAATGGTGGCTGTCCCTAATTAACTTAATTAACTAATGGTGGCTGTCCCTTGTCCCTAATTAACTCTAATTAACTAATTAAGGGGGCGCTCGCGTGGGCTTCGGGGGGTCAGGTCGGGCGGTTGGTTCTTTTGGCGTTTCGTTTCGCCAGGTGCCGGGCTAGGCGCTGCATGTCGGTGACCGCGTCGGTCTCGTCGACGATTTCGTGGCCGAGCAGCGTTTCGAGCACGTCCTCGAGCGTGACGAGGCCCTCGAACCCCCCGTGCTCGTCGACGACCGCCGCGATGTGGGCGTTTTCTTCGAGCAGTTGCTCCAGGGCGTCGGCGGCGGAGGCGAGCTCCGGAAGGATGAGGAGCGGTCGTTTGAGCGTAGCGAGCTTGGCGTCCGACTTGCCCTCCGCGGCGGCGCGCAGAACGTCATAGCGGGCTACGTACGCGAACACATCCTCGATCGATTTGCGGTAGAGCGGGATGCGCGCAAACGGCACGGGCGGGACGCGTGTGGCGAAGGCGCCGATCGTCTCATCGGCCGCTAGGGCGAAGACGACCGGGCGCGGTGTCCGGATGACCGACAGGGGGATCGTGCCCAGCCGCATGAGGTTGGCCATTACGCGGTGCTCGCGCTCGCCGACGGCGCCGCCCTCGCGGCCCAGGCGGATGGTCGCCAGCACCTCCATCCGGCTGATCCGGTCGCGGTGACGCTGAAAGCCGATCAGCCGGTTCATCTGCTCCAGCGCCACGATGATCGGGTAGCAGAGGACGATCATCGCCTGGGTGGTGTACGCCGTCATGGCGACGAGACGCTTGGCATGTACGGCGCCGAGGGTCTTGGGGATGATCTCGCTGAGGATCAGAATGCCGAGCGTCATGGCCGCGCCGGCGATGCCGACCGCCGCGTCGCCGAACATGACCGCGGCCTGGGCGCCGACGCCGGCGGCGCCGACGGTGTGGGCGATGGTGTTGAGGGTCAGGATCGCGGCCAGGGGGCGATCGATGTTGGTCTTGAGAGCCTTGATCCGCCGCCCGGCGGCGGAGCCCTGAGCGACGAGCGACTCGACCTGGGCGTTGGGCAAACTGAGCAGGCTGGCCTCGAGCAGCGAGCACAAAAACGAAACGCCAATGGCGAGCGTGGCGTAGAGGATGAGGATGGTCATCGGGGCACCATCTTACTCGGCGATCTGGTCCATGGGCCGGTTAGTGACCGAAGCTTCTGACCTGGCCTGAGCGGCAATTGTGCGTAACCGCATTCTACCAGTGCACGTCACTAAGGTGTCGAGGCCTACGCGAGACTGAAACACGCAAGGTCTGGGACCGGTCATCGCATCTTGGTACAATGCGCGTAGGGTCTACGTGTGGCATATCACATCACACGCCGGCCGGGCACGTCAACCGAGGTGACTGGCTCAGACAAGGAGATGGGGCGGTGAAATTTCGGGTCGTCGGTGCGGAGCGGGACACGGGTGCGGACGTAGATATTATTATCGAAGCGCCGGACGAAGTGGAGGCTTCGGCCGAAGCTGAGCGCCGGAATATCCTGTGGACCGACGTGAAACTGGTGCGCAAGCCGAATCCCAAGTTCACCGTCTTCGGCATCGAGAAGGACACCGGCACGGCGGTGACGGTCGTAATCGAAGCTCTCGACATCGACAATGCCAAGTTCGTGGCGGCGGAACGGAACATCATCTGTCACGAGATACGGCCGTATCGCCAAGGGGACCGGCCAGGATCGAGATCCTTGCGCAAACCCCCACCGACGCCGTCACTGCCACGGGAGCCAGAGTTGAATGAGAAGCAGTGCAGTGCCTGCAAGATGCGCATACACAAGGATGCAACGCGGTGTCCGCATTGTCGGGCCGCGCAACCTGCACCGGAGTGGGCGTCTGCGATTGGCATCGTGCTCGTGATATTCATCGTCCTCATCTGCGGCGGCGTCTTCAGTATCACGTCGTCGAGTTCCACTGAACAGCAGGTAGGAAGTTACGAGTCGTACGCGGAATCGGACCCACGTGACAAGCGATGGGACAGCCCAGCCGGCAGAGAAGTCATCCGTGCCCTGGCGGAGGACGCGGGAGTGAGCCAAGCAGAGATGCGACGCGCCGTCAATGATGAACTCGATCGGTTAGGATTGTCGGATTGGGCAGATGGAGAGGAGTAGGCCGGAGAAATCAGGGACAGCCGCTATTTAGTGGGCAGCCGACGTCAGAGAATGGTGGCTGTCCCTATTAACTCGTCTCACTGATTCTCGCGCTGTCTGCCTTGTGCGTTCCCTTTTTTGGAAATGCCGGTGGGATGGCCGCGGTGATTCTGGGTCGAGTAGCACGACGAGCCATCGACCGGTCTCAGGGGACGATCGACGGGTACGGCTTCGCTGACGCAGGAATCTCTATTGGCTTGATTGGAGTCTTGGTCAACCTGGCCATGAGCTTCTACGTGGCCGGGCGCATGAGCATGATACCATGATGAGGATCGCCGTCGCATAGAGCTACAATGTGTGGGTGCATATCAAGAAAGGCGAACACGTGCAACAAACAGACATTGATGCGGCAAAGCAGGACTTTCTGAACGCGCTCGAGCACGCCTATCGCGCCTATTCCTACCTCAACGATTCAATCCCAGCGGAGCAGCTATTCGTTAACCGTCGCGAAGTCACAGTGGGTCGGTTCGTGTTTCAGAAACCGGAACACGCAGAGTCGATGCGGGTCGAGTTGGGCTGGGCGTTCTTTACACGTTTCGAAGCATCGCTCGAAGCGTTTACCACGCGACTGGGCATCAAACTGAAGTGCTCGATGGTCGAATACCTGCGAGAAAAGGGACGACAGATCCCGGAACGCTACGTAGATGGATTGCAGTTGTATCGCGAATTGCGCAACACGCTGCATCACGGCGATGGTGACCCCAGCCTCCTCAACAACGAACCAAAGCACCTCCGCATTGGCGAATCGCGGGAGCCGCACCTATTCGAACAAGAAGTCCGCGATTTCTACGAGCTGTTCCGCTGGTTGGCCGACGAACTGGTCGCGACGTGCCAGGCCCCCTGATCGTCGCCGGACGTCCCTGCTCATCATCTCTTCACCTCAGCGACCAATTTCTGCTGCTTCGTCTCCGCCCCACCGCGAACGCAAGCACGACCGAAGGAAATCAGAAGGAACTCAGAGGAACTCAGGGACAGCCACCATTTAGCCAGTCGACGACTGAGCAGAAAATGGTGGATGTCCCTATTAAATGAAATGCATTCATATAGCGATATTCGCAGACTCCGGTCGCGAAGGCGTAGTGCCTCAACTGGAAAAGGCACTAGCCCCCAGGAGTATCAAGCTCACGAACGGGTTGATATCGCCGAATCCAATCGATCCGTTGCCGTCGATATCTCCATTCAAGGGATCGCAGTCTGGGAACATGGCTACGTAGTCGTCGGGGTATATGAGTGCATCAACGAACGGATTGATGTCCGCAAACCCCCGCACGCCGTCACAGTTCATATCGCCATGAACGAATGGACGTGCCGTTACTTCATCTGCACCGATGTCGACGCGGCCACCCATGACCCGGGGCTCGCCGTCAATGTCAAGCTCATCGACGCCAAAGACATCCGGATTTCCATTGTCAATGCAGGCCGAGTCGGGCGAGACGTGGTAGTTGTTATCCTCCCAGGTGTTGGGGTCGTCATCTAGACCGTCGGGATCGACGTACCCAGGATCCGTCACGATGTTGCCGTCCCCCCATACGAGCGTGCAGCCTATGGCGACATCGATCCAAGCCCATCCGCCTCTAATATTCGAGCATGTGATACTCGCGTCAGCACCCTCGGCCAACTGAATCTCTGAGCCGAGGGCACCTGTGTTGCCCCACGAAAGACACGAGTCGACGGTCGCAGTTGTAGTCGACAACCGTAACGCCTGCTCGGCGTTGTTCCCTGCTAGCGTACAGTAGCTCAAGACGGCGGCCGGACACTTGTGGATGTGGATACCACCTTGTGAATTGTCCGCGATGAGTGTGCTTCGGATCGTCGTACTGTCGACATCATTCGAGTAGATCGCCAGACAGGAATTTCCGCTGAGTGAACAGCCGGATACGGTTATGCTCTCTCCCATCCACTTGTAAACCGCGAAGCCACCAGCTGGCGTAACAGTTTCGGACACGCTGCTGTTTTGAAGCGATAGCGATCCTCTCACGCACCTGATGGTCGCGTTGTCATTATTACCAAGCAAAACGTTCCCACGAAACTCGCAGTTGTCGATCGTGACATCGCAGGACCAACTGCTAAGTCCGACTCCGTATGTGCGGGGTCCGTTCTCGGAAATCTCGCAATCTGAGATGGTCAGCGTGCTATCGCTGGCGCTGATCCCCATGACGTTTCGCAGAATCGTGCATCCGATGAGCGTCACATTGCTTTCGCCAACTGACACGCCACATGAATTGTCTGTAAGCGTGCATGCCTCGACCGTAGCAGCACTGCCATCGTGGCACTGGATGGCGGCTGAATCGGTGTGCCCGGTGATAACGCAGTTGCGAATGACGGGACCGGCCCCGTTGTAGCAGTACACTGGCTCCTGGCTCGCACGAATAACGGTGAAGCCGTCCACGATCGTCGCGGGTCCCTCAGCCGTCCGAAAGTGGAAGCCGCGGCCATCATCCTCGCAATCTATGGTGCAGTTGACGGGGCCGTTCGCACTTCGAAGCGTCACCTCCAGGCCTCCGGGATCGACGTTCTTGTTCCACGGCCCAGTGTACGTGCCATCTGCCACGACGACTTCATCCCCATCGGTCGCAACGAACAACGCCATCTGGATTGTCGCTTTGGGTCCACACGTACCGCCGTCCCAAACGTCGCACAGCCCATCCCACGCGTCGTTTCCGTTCGTGCCGTCGACGTAGTACCTGTTCCCCGCGACCGCCGAGCAGACGCCGCACAGCAGTGCCAATACTCCCGCCACTCTCATGCCAGTCCTCCCGCGGCGGGGTACCGGGTGTTTAGTCAGCAGTGCAGTGTCCCGCCACTGATCCCAGTGTACCGTTGTCACGCCGGTAATTGAAGCGTCATTTGAGACGGTCGGAACGAGCCCGCGCGATCATTGCAAGTCGCGAATTGCGCGGTCAGCGATCATTTTCTGCCGGTCAGTCTACGCCCCCACGCGAACACAGGCACGACCGTTCGACTGGCAACGCGGCGCCGCGCGTTTGTGCCCCGATTCAACAATCCTCAACCCTCAATCCCCCCGACCCCACGCCCCCTGCATCAAACCCCACCAAACACCGTCTCAGCCCAACAATCCCGCCCCACGCCTTGCCCGCACAACCCCAGCGACCGAGACTGCTATCATGCCCCGCCGCACACGCCCTGACCACCGTCCCGCCCGCCGTCCCCGCGCCGCCCTTTCCCACGTTCCCACGTACTCACCTGTTCCCCTGCTCAACTGCTCTACCCTCTGTCCCCCCCAAGAGTATCAAACCGTGTACGCGCAACATGAGACTCTTGATACCCTTCCCTGTGCGTGGCAGCGCCATCGGTTTTATGGGCTGACGATCTGCGAATCGCCGCCCCTTACCCCGACCACTCGCGCAGTCCGAAGCGGTAGGCCCAGGCGGCTTGGATTAAGACGAAGAAGACGAAGACGGCCGTGCGGGGGGCCGGGCGCCACTCGCGGATCATCCACGCGGCCAGCACGACGAACGCGGGGATGGCTACCGCCGTGTAGCGGGCGATGGGTTCTATGCCGAACTTGGCGCCGCCGCCGGCGATGTAGGCGTGCAGGAAGATCAGCGGGCCCAGGGCCAGCAGCGGGCGGAAGCTGGCCGGCACACGCCGCAGGCCGGCCAGGCTGAGGAACAGCACGAAGAGGTTCAGCGGCATGTTCCACATCAGCGTGTTCGGCGCGTTGAGCAGGCCCACCGGCGGGGCGAACGCGACCAGATCGCGGAAGTACTTGAATTGCTCCCACACCGGCGTCAGCGTCAGAAATGCCAACCAGTCGGCCCGCCGATGCTCCGGCACCCAGCCGGCCTTGAAGTTCGCGAAGTACACGAACGGCGAGCCGAACTCGATCGTCAGATACAGCGCATAGCCCGCGATTCCCGCGCCGCCGATGACACACAGCAGCATCAGGCGCGTGACGCGCTTGCCGCGCGGCAGGTCGGTGAGCAACCAGTAGGTCAGTGCGAGCACGCCTACGATCGCGAGCGCAGTCGGGCGCGACGCGGTTACCAGGCCGCAGACGATCGCCGCCGCCCACCATTTGCGGGCGTCGATCAGCCAGAGTGCGATGACGCAGGTGACGAGCGTGACGGCTTCGGCGTAGGCGAAGCTGTAATAGACCGACGCCGGCCAGCAGAGGGTGATTGCGACGGTGCAGAGTGCGACCGGTTGGTCGATTCGCCGGCGAATCCAGAGGAAGATCAGCACGGCGGCGGTGAGCGTGCACAGGTGCGTGACGAGGATCATCGCCGCGTGGGTGGTGAGGAAGGCGGTGAACGGTTTCACGAGCAGGGGGTAGAGCGGGAAGAAGGCGATGTTCTGCTCGAGTTCGCGGCGGTCGGTCGTGCCGGGCGGCGGCGGGGTGTACTGGTACCCGCCCTCGATGATGGACTTGTAGTGGATGCCGTCGAAGCGGCAGAGCGGCATAAAGTCGACGAGCAGATCGGTGGCGGTCTCGAATTCGGGGCCGGAGCCCTGGACGAACTGGTCTTCCAGCTCGGGGATGTGCTGTTCGAGCGGCGGGTCGATCTGGTGCTCGATGCGGAAGAGCGTCCACGCGCCGTGATAGGCTCCGATCCAGGTGACGAGGCGCGTTCCGGCGAAGAGGAGCAGGACGATCAGCAGGCCACGCCAGAGGTGGGTTGGTGGGGTGGCGACTGGGCGATCTTCGAACAGGAGTTTGGGTTTGCGCTCTTGCATCCGGCTGGTCTATGTGAGTGCGGCGAGCAGACCGAAGTGTCCGCAGCCGGTACCCTCGCGACGAAACGAGTAGAAGATGTCGGTGTTGCACATCGTGCAGACCTCGGCCAGCTCGATGTTCTCGTGCGGCACGCCGGCGGCGGCGAGCTGGGCGGCATTGGCCTGCCAGAGGTCGAAGTATAGACCGCCGTCGCGTTGCGTGAAGTGATCGTCGCGGCGGGGGATGCCGTGGGCGGCTTGGTAGACTTCGTTCGTGAAACCCCTCTCCCCCTTGGGGGAGAGGTTGGGAGAGGGGGGCGTTTGAGAGTTGAGTGCTCTACCCTCCCCCTTCCCCTCCCTGGGAGGGAGGGGGGTTAATTGACCGACCTCGTAGCAGCAGGGGCCGGCGCCGGGGCCTATGCCGGCTTGGAGGTTGGTGGGGGCGCAGTCGTAGTGAGTGGTCATGGTGTCGACCAAGCGGCGGACGAGCTGGGCGGTGGTGCAACGCCAACTGGCGTGGGCGAGGCCGAGCACGCGGCGGCGCGGGTCGTACAGCAGCACGAGCGGGCAGTCGGCGGAGAAGGTCATCAATGGCGTCTGGGCCAGGTTGGTGACCAGCGCGTCGTAGCCTTCGTGTCCGCCGGGCTGGGTGGTGTCGTCGATGATGGCGATCTTCGTTTGGTGGATCTGGACGCAGTGGTGGACTCTGGCGGCGTCGAGCGACCAGTCGCGGGCCATCTGTGCCCGACGCGCGGCACGTTCGGCGTAGCGCTGGTCGACGCGAGGCGAGACGTCGAGCGGGCGCGTGGCGAAGGCGTGCGTGAGGCCGGGCAGTGTGCACAGTCGGGCGAATTGCGCGTAGCGACGGTCGTTGATGGTGGTGTAGTCCATCATGACGCGTGCGGGTCGAGGAGGACTTTGATGTTGTCGGGTTGCTGGGCGGCGTCGAAGGCGGCGACGCCGTCGGCCAGCGGGTACGTGGCACTGATCAGGTCGGCGGTGTTGATGCGACCGGCGGCGAGCAGGTCGAGGGCGGGTGCGAAATCGCCGCAGCGGTTGCCGACGACGTTGATCTCGTGGATGACGATCGGTGCGAGGTCGAGCGGCGCGGGGTCGGCGTAGGTGCTCTTGAGCACGAGCGTGCCGAGCGGGCGGCAGAGCTGGAGCGCGAGGCGCAGACCGTCGGGCGTGCCGGTGCAGTCGACGACGACATCGCGGTCGGCGGCGATGGTGAGCTGATCGACGGGCGTTGCGTCCAGGCCGTGGTCGGCGCACCAGCGCAGTGTGATAGGGTTCCGTCCGACGACGCGGGGATGGCAGCCGGTGGTTGCGAGCACTTGGGCGGTGAGCAGGCCGAGACGACCGGTGCCGAGGAGGGTAACGCGCGTGTTGGCGTTGATGTTTGCGGCGTCGAGCACATGGACGGCGGCGGCGAGCGGTTCGGCGAAGACGGCCTGTTCGTTGGAGAAACTGTCGGGGACGGGGTGGCAGTTGGCCGTGGGGAGTGTGAGGAACTCGGCAAGGGCGCCGTCGCGGCCAGCGATGCCTAGGACCGTGCGGGTCGGGCAGTGGTTGCCGTGGCCGGCGCGACAAGTCGGGCAGGTGCCGCAGGGGTAGTTGATCTCGCCGACTACGCGGGTGTTGAGGAGGTCAGCGGGGCCTTCGATAACGGTGCCGACGAATTCATGGCCGGGGACGCCCTGGAAACCCATGTAGCCGCGGGCGAGTTCGAGGTCGGTGGCGCAGATGCCGGCGAGGTCTACACGGATTAGGACTTCGCTGGAAGATGGTGTTGGTTCGGGGTGGTTGGTGGTGTAATGGAGGGGAGCGGAGTTGTCGTCAGTTAGTACCAGTGCGTGCAACTTTGCGCCCTTGCCATATTTGTGCCGCGCAAGTCCACTGCTCAAGGGCAGTGGCACGTTGTGAGTTTGCTCGACCCTCCCCCAGCCCCTCCCTGCCAGGGAGGGGAGTTTAGTCGTCGCTGCCGGGCCAGAGGAAATCGACGACCTCTTTGGTGTCGTACATGGCCTTGCCCCAGCGTGTGGTGTAGAGCGGTTCGCGCGAGGGGGGGATCTCGCCGGCGTGGGCGAAGGGGGCGTCCTGGTTCGCGGTCAGCCACTCTTCCCAGGCCAGGTCACTGCCGTGGTGCGTACGGCCGGTCAGGTGGACGAGCGAGGCCTCGCAAGCATGGACCACGGCAAAGTCGTCGTCGCGCAGGCCGGCGATCAGCGCGCGGACCGCAACCAGGTCCTGGAAGTAGCGCAGACCCTTCGCCGCCGCCATGCGGGCGTGCCGATCGGTGTCGACGGTGAGCCGCTCGATGAACGTATCGAGCACTTGCGTACGCTGCGTTTCGTCGGGCACATTTCGTTCGGCCAGTTCGGCGAGCGCCTCGGTCGCGTCCCAGCGGACGACGGGCGTGGGCGGCCAGACTTCGCGTGGCGGATAGTCCTCGTGGTTCAGAATTTTCAGCATCGTCTCGGGCGCGCGCGGGTCATCGACGCGGGCCAGAGCGCGAATCGCGACGCAGCGCACCTGCGGCTCGCTTTCGAGCAATGCGATCGCAACGAAGCCCTTGATCGCCCACTCCTCGCGGTACTTGCGGCTGGACGCCACGCGGGCGACTGCGGCGCGGCGTTCGTCGGGGTCTTCGGAGGAGACGGCGCGCAGCATCTCCTGCTGCGGCGAGCGACCGCCGGTGAACAGACGCTTGACCGCAGCGTCGAGTGCCATGTCCGTCTGGCCGCCGGTGCAGCCCGGAAACAATGCCAGCGAGAATATGCTTGCGGCGATAAGCCCGAGAGGCGACCAACGGAGGGTGGCATGCCGCAGATCAGCGCAGCGCGCTCGGGAGGCGGGCGACGTTGACGTACCGTTCCGGCTCGACCAGTTCCACATCGTCAATGGGCTCATCCAGGAATCGCGAGCCAATCCGTCGAAAACGTTGTGGATTGTCGCTCACGAAACAACTCATGCTACCGGGGACGTTGTGTGAGGACAAGGAACCGTTGCGGGCGAGGTGCTCGCGCACGGCAAGCGAGGTTTCGCGCCCGCTGTCGACGATGTGTACATCCGACCCCAGATAGGCGGCGATCGCGTCACGTAGCAGCGGGTAGTGTGTGCAGCCGAGCACGACGACGCGCACGTCGCGCTGCTTGAGCGGTTCTAGGTAGGTAGCCACAGTCAGTTGCACGATCGGGTCGTCGCATGCGCGGCCCTCTTCGACCAGTGGCACAAACAGCGGGCAGGGCTGCGACTCGACATTCTGCTCGGGTGAGATGGTGCGGATGGCGCGAACGTAGGAACCGCTGTTGATGGTCGCCTCCGTACCGATGACCGCGATCGACTCCTGATGCGCCAACCGAACGGCTGCCAGAGCGCCCGGGTTGACGACGCCGATGACGGGAACCGGCAGCTCGCGCTCTAGTTCGTCGAGCGCGAGTGCGCTGGCGGTGTTGCAGGCGGCGACGATGAGCTTGGGGTCGAACTGCATCGTGAAGCCGGCCAGCTCGAGCGCGAACTGCGCGACGGTCGGACGCGACTTGATGCCATACGGTACGCGGGCGGTGTCGCCGAAGTAGACCAGGTTCTCGCTGGGGAGGAGTTGCCGGAGATGACGGACGACGGAGAGCCCGCCAAGCCCGGAGTCAAACACTGCGATCGGACTGTTGTTCATGCTGACCTCCGTGTCATTACAAACGTGGCGTCCATATGTGCAGCATACGAATTACGCGTCATCGGAGCCAGCAGCATCTGTATCGGGCAGGGCCCATTGCCGGACGAGTCGTGCGAGAATCATCGCGGCAGCGGTAGCGACCAGCAGCAATCCTACGCCGGCCATTACCAGTGCGGGCTGGCGCTCCCAGGCATAACGGATATTCGTGCCGTATTCCCCCGCAATTCGCACCGCAGCGTGATTGCAGTACAGGGCGAGCACAAAGCCGATTGCGAGCCACGGGCCGAATGGGATCATGGCGGTGCTCTTTAGCGCAAGGCCGATGATCCAGCCCACGAGTGCTACACCGATTGAGAGCAGCAATCCGAGCAGGGCGATGTCCCAGCCGCCGGTGGCGCCGGCCGCGGCGAGGATATAGATGTCGCCGGTGCCGAAAGCCTCCCGACCGAACGCGAGGGTGAAGACGATACGCAGTGCCCAGCCGGCGGCGGCACCGACCATCGCGCCGAAGGCGGCGTAACAGATGCCCGCCCACGGTGCGAAGTCGTAGCCGGGAGACGCGCCGAGCATCACGCGCCAGACGGCGCCGGCAGTGTCGACGTAAAGAACACCGGCTACGGCCAGGATGCCAGCGATGATGATTGGCGTCAGCCAAAGCAATTCGGCCAGTGCCGTGCGGCGGGCGGCCGGTTGCTCTTCCTCGATGACTTCATGAATCTCGGCGTCGGCCTCGCGCTGCTGTCCACCGATGAGGGCGATGATCAGGAAGAGCAGCAGCAGGCAGGCAAGGGCGATCAGGTCGTGATCGGCACCGGTCGGCGTGATCAGGCGCCAGCGCAGCAGGACGAGCGCTGCGGGGGCAAGCAGGCAGCAGACGACCAGTACGAGGCCGCCGAAGCGGGTGAGTGTCGATTCGGTGTAGTGGGTGTCGATGTTATCGGCGTCAGCGACCGGAGCGGAATGCGCTGCGCCGTCGTCGTCCAACTCGGTTGGGCTGGCGCGCCACAGCATAATCGTGCTCACGACGAGCATGAGCATTCCGGCTGCAACTCCGGCGCCGGACGCGGTGACCTCGAACATTTCGGAGCGCGGCCAGGCGCCGTGCAGAATCAGTCCAGCTACGACAAGCACGAGTGTTATGCGGACGTCGACCATGTAGGAGACGATGTCCATTGCAGAGCAGGCGATCATGCCGGCGGCGAGCGTCAGCCAGAGCAGCAGCAGTGGGAGGTCGCCGGGCAGTGTGGCGTCGGGAACACCAGCGCGAGCTTGGGCTACGAACAGGAGGTGGTAGACGAGGACGAATACGAGGCCCGTGAGCACCTCAACGAGCGGGTATTGCACCGAAATCTGCGTGCGACACGTGCGGCAGCGTCCGCCGAGCAACAGCCAACTCAGGACCGGGACGTTGTCGAACCAGGCGATCTCGGTGCGGCAGCGCGGGCAGAACGAGCGGACCGGTTTGCCGATCGAGAGTCCCGCCGGCAGGCGGTAGATCACCACGTTCAGGAAGCTGCCGACGCACAGGCCGGTAAGCCAGAGGAAGAACTCGACGACGACGTGCAGCATCATGGGCGGTCGGGCGTCTCGTGAATTCGCAGCACGGTCATGATCCGCTCGACGACTTCGTCGAGCGAGTGCCCGCTGGTGTCGATTACGTGGTCGGCGAGGGCAGCGTACAGCGGTTCCCGCGCGGCGAGCAAGGTGCGAAACTCGGTCTCCGCATCGAGTGGCGTAAGTGGGGGGCGCGTTTCGGCGTTGCGCGGATCGGCCAACGTGCGGCGAAGCAGCTCGTCTGCCGGCGCAGAAAGCCAGATGCAGGTGCCCAATGCACGAAGTTGAGCGCGATTGTCTTCGCGCAGGACGGCACCGCCGCCGACGCTGATCACGTGGTCAGTGTCATCCTGTAGACTTTCGATCGCTTCGCGTTCGAGCGTGCGAAACGCCGGTTCACCGTCTTCCGCAAAAATCTCGCGAATGGTCTTTCCCGCGCGCGATTCTACGAGCGTGTCCGTATCGAAAAGCGAACGGTCCAACCGCGTCGCGAGACGCGCGCCGATGCTGCTCTTGCCGCAGCCGCGGAATCCGATCAGCAGGATGTTGTTGGATCGTTGTTGCCCCCGTTCGGTCGGTGCGCTCACGAATACACCGTGTGTTTCAAGGTGTCGGCCGGGGCAGCCGGGTCGAAGAGCACTGCGTGCAGTTGTTCGTGGCCCTGCCCTGGGTTAATGCACAGCGTCCGGCCCAGCCGATCGGTGTACGACTTCGTCACCAGCGGCGATTCGTGGACGTGGCCGTGCAGGCTGCACAGCGGCTGGCGGCGCTCGATGAACTCGCGGACGGCGCGCGAGCCAATGGGGTATGAGACCTCGGGCAGGCGGTCGAGCTTGGTCTCGATCGGCGGCGCGTGGGCCACGAAGATCCAGGGGTCGGACACTTCCACCGCCGTGGACAGTTCCTCCGCCAGGGACGGCTGGCGTGCGAAGTGATCTACGAACTCGGCGTCGCGCGTCTCGTCGTGCGCCGGATCCCACACGACGCCGCCGAACTCGGTCGGCGGGCTGTCCGGCATGTCGAGGCGTTCGAAGTCCTTAACGGTGTGGGGCGTAGGCGGTGTACAGCCGTACCCGAGGAAGTTGACGCCGTTGAACTCCCAGACGCGATCGTGCGCCAGCAGGGCGAGCGTACCCATTTCGTGCTGCGCACGCAGCACGTCGCGCGTGCAACTCCACTCATGGTTGCCTGGCAGGCAGGCGATCGTCAGGGCGGGATTGGCCGTCTTCCAGGCTTTGAGCAGCGGAATGAATTCGCGCTCGACGTAATCGATCTGGGATTGGACCGGGTCTTCGATGGCGCCGTCGGCCATCAGGTCACCCCCCAGGATCAGCAGGTCGGGCGTCTCGCGGCGAAGTAGTTCCTCGAGCTGTTGGAACAGCGTTCGATTGCCGTGCAGGTCGCTCGTGAAACAGATTCGCATACCCAATGATGATCGGCGGGGTGGCCGACTTCAAGTCCCTAGTCGACCAGATTGTCGAACCGCTCTTCCAGATCGTCGACCCGGTCGGCAGCGTAGTCCAGGCAGTGCTCGCCGCGGTCCAGAACGGTCGGTCGGCCGTTGTGGGGGGCGTAGCGGTTGTAGTGCGGATCGTTGCGCGTGGCGCAGCCGGGAGTTGTGAGGAGGAGGGCGGCGACGAGGGGCAGCGCCGTCGCGAGTCGGGGGCGGTGAGTCGGGATTGGGGCTTGATCGGTCATGTTCATAGCTATCGGTTCCACGGGCGTTGTTGGTCGAGGTGGATTGGACGGGACTGCGGTTCATTCGGCGAACCGGCGTTTTGGGCTGACGCTTTCCGATCTCCGCCGCGCAGGCTAGATTGCCTTCCGAGCCCTTCTCTACCAGGAGTCTCGCCTGTGTTTGAAGCGATAGTCTCGGGACATTTTGTGGCCGGTCATCAGATTCGGGACACGGGTGGTGTGCTTGAGCCGTTGCACGAGCATGACTGGCAGGTGCGCGTGGTTTGTCGGGCCGGCGAGTTGGATGCGAATGACGTCGTGATTGACTTCGTGCTGTTACGGGCTGGGCTGGATGAGATTCTTAACAGCCTGGCCGGGAAGTCGTTGAATGAACTGTCGGCGTTGGCCGAGTGTATGCCGTCCGCAGAGCGTGTGGCGGAGTACATCGCACTGGCGCTTCGCCCGCGCATCATGCCGCCGGCGGTGTTGTACTGCGTGGAAGTGGAAGAGGAGCCCGGCTGCTACGCTCGGTATTACCCGGGCGGTGCGACGCAGCCGGACTAGGGAGAGCAGGAGCGGTGCGCGGGCACTGGGGCTGCGATGTCACCGGCCCGCGCACCACGAGTGAAGCCGCACGTATCACTCACCAAGGCTGTCGAATTCGAGTGTTCCGACGATGGTAGACGCTGAGACGGTTCCGCCGCCGCCGTTGAGCGTGGCGGTGACCGTGCGTGACGTCGCGTTCAGATCGGTCACGGTGAAGTCATCGAGTGCGGCGCTAACAGTGCCCGCGGCGCCCGCGATCAGTTCGAGTGCGGCTGCGAAGGTTGCGGGCACCTGGATCGCCGCGTTGCCGGTGATCGCGGTGACGTCGACTGTGCCGTTTTCTGCGGGCTGGGCCTGGATATCGATGTCGCCCGTCGCGACGGAGACCTTCACGTCGCCTGCGCTGCTGCGGGCAGTGACGTCGCCGGTGGCGGCGCCGACGGTGATTGCGCCAACCACGCCCTGAAGTTCGACGTTGCCGGTCGCGACTTCGACGGACACGTCGCCGGTGTTGTCATTGACGGTTACGTCGCCGGTTGCGAGGTCGACCTGGGTCGTGCCTTCGTTGCCGCTGACCGTGATCGCGCCGGTCGCCGACTCGATTGCCAACGCGAGTCCGCCAGGGACGGTGACCGCGACGTCAGCGCCATAGACTGGCGCGGTTCCCGTCGGGGCGTCGAATCGCAGGAGCAGGGCGTTCGCGTCGTTGGGGTCGGCGTCGAGCGTGATGACGATGTCGTTCAGGCCCGCGTCCGCCGCCGCCTGTGTGGCGGCGTGGACCCACGTGGTTCCGGTAACGCGCACTAGCGTTTCGTTCGGGTCGAACGTCACGGCGATCGTGCCGCTGCGCCAAGCGACATTCAGTCCGGTGACGTTGTCGAACGCGGCGGTCAGCTCCGCGAGCGTGTCTTCTGCGCGGAAGGACCAGCCTGGTGGGAAGATGTTGCAGCCCCCCATCGATGCTACACTCGCTGCGGCCAGACATACCCCCAGCACCCGGGCTCTTGTCATGCAAGCCTCCTTAAGTGAATCACCCGCCGTGTGGATGCACAGCGCCCGCGCACCGGCTGCACGCCGCCTCCACACCGTTCTGTTATCAGGAGCCTCTACACTCCTTCGCAGGATGCTCCTGCCCTGCAAGGGTATTGTGCAAAGCGAGTCAAGCTGCCCGTATGTCCCGTGCGTTGCTCAGAGTAAACGCGGATCGCTGTTATGGCTGGGGATGATTACACTGCGGCGAGTGCGTACCCGGCGTCATTCCGAACGCAGTGAGGAATCTACCTGCGTACGGGCGATCTCGTAGATCCGCGAGTAGATTCCTCCGCGCTACGCTTGTCGGAATGACGGGGGCGGATGACGCCCGAGTATTGATGGATCGAGTTTCAGGCTGTGATTAATCCTCTTCACAACAGGCTACGGGGCACGGACCGGCTCAAGCTGCTGGCGATCACGCTCGTCGTTTTTCTGCCGGGCGTGTTCACGCTCAGTCTGACCGACCGGGACGAGGGGTGGTACGCCCAGGTCAGCCGGGAGATGGTCGATAGCGGCGACTGGCTCGTACCGCGCTATCTGGGCGAGCCGTGGCTTGCGAAGCCGCCGTTGTTGTACTGGTGTGTCTCAACCTCGTTCACGCTGCTCGGCAAGTCGGCGGGGGCGGCGCGGCTGATCTCGGTGTTGGCGACCGTTGTCACGGTGCAGCTTCTGGCGACGCTGGCCGTTCGTATTTTCAATCGTCGGACGGCGATGTACGCGGCAATCACGTATGTAACGCTGGCGCTGCCGGCGATCGTCGGGCGGATGGTGCTGACGGATGCGCTGCTGCTGGCGTGTTGTCTGGCGGCGATGTGTGTGTTGTGGGACGTGGCGCGTGTCCGCGCGAATTGGACGCGGTGTGCGCTGTTCTGGTGTCTGGTGGGTCTGGGTGTGCTGGCCAAGGGGCCGGCGGTGTTTGTGTTTGTAGGAGCGTTTGCGTTGGGGCTGTTTGTTTCGACGCCGTCACGGGCGTGGCTACGGAGTGTGGCGTTGTGGTGTACGTTGCCGCTGGCGGTGGTCGTTTCGGGTTGGTGGTATGTGTACGTAGGGCTCTACGCAGGCGAGACGCTCGTCGATCAGTTCATTGGCTACGAGATTCTGTCGCGGCTGACGAGCGCGCCGCACGGGCATGGCGGTCCGCCGGGGTTCTATCTGATACTAAGCCTGGCTGGTTGCCTGCCTTGGACGCCGCTGGTTCCGGGGGCGGTCTTCGAACTCTGGCGCGGACGGAAGACCGATCCGGCCGCGTGGCTCATGCTGATCTGGTGCTTTGCACCGTGGCTGTTTCTGGAGCTGCTGCCGAGCAAGCTCGCGCACTACATTCTGCCGTGTTATGTTCCGCTGGCGATCATAGTGGGGCGGATGTGGGGCGTCGGGTTGGGGCGTGCTATTGCGCGGCCGCAGTGGACAGTGCTCGGCATCTGGGTTGGCTGCAACCTGCTGCTCGGGTTGGGGTTCGTACACCTGGCGTATGCGTTTGGCAGCTACGCGTGGCAGTGGGGGGCGCTGGCTTGCGGGCTTACTTTACTGATCGGTTTTGCCATTGCAGGCTGGAGTGTCGCGCGGGAGCAATTGGTCCGGGCGTGGTCTCAGGCCGTGGTGGTTGCGGGCATTTTCTACATCGTGTTCTTCGAGGGGTTTCTGGGCGGATTCGAGCCATATCGGCTCAGCCGTCGTATTGCCGATGCGGCGAACGAGGTCTCACCGCCGGGCGGTGCCGTGTTCGTACACGGATATACCGAGCCGACGATGTTCTTCTACTTCGACGCGGATGCGCGGGTGGTGAAACCGGAGGAACTAGAACGTGCGGTTGGCAGTGCGTCACGCGGGACTGCGTTTGTGATTGCGGAGCCGGCGCTGGTGGAAACGGGGCTGGTGGAACTCGCTACGCGCGAGTGGCGGGAATTGGAGGGAATGAATTACGTGAAAGGTGAGCCAATGATTGTCTGGGTGGGTGGTGCGCCGCACGCAGCAGTGCAGCCGTGATGGACGGGGGCGAATGCCACAGAATCAGCGAACGTTGGCGGAGCCGCGTGCCCGCTCCGGATCGACGCCGCCGGTGTCCGATGTCGCGTCGGCGACGGACTGAAATAGACCGCCGATGCTGCCGGTGAATGTGCTGAGGGCGCCGACTACGACAATTACCATCAGCGCCAACATGACCGCGTACTCGGCGGTCGTGGGCCCGTCCTCGTCGCGGATGAAACTCTTCATTCGTGCAACCGTCTTCCGCAGCGATCTTACTCCCATCCTGGTGGGGATTGCTGCGCTGCCGGGTGGTTAGCGGGCCGTTGCTGGCCGAGCTGCTGACGCCGCTGTGTCGGCTTCGATGTCATTCAGAATTCCGGCGAGTGTCCGGAACAGATTCGAGAGGCTGATGCCGAAGAGGTTGATCGCTGCGATGGAGGCGACCACGATCAGCGCTAAGAGGATCGCGTACTCGGCGGCGGTCGGGCCGCCCTCTTCGCGTGCGAACCGGAGGGTGTGTGCAACGATCTGCTGCATGTTCATCTCTCCCATCCTCGTGGGGCCGGCCAGATTGTTTGGCGTGGCATGAGATCGTACGCAGCAGCGCGGAGGGAACAAAATGCGAGGTGTGGCGAGCTGTGGATTTTAGGCACCAAACTGGTGCGCATCAGGCATTATCGATCCCGCGCAAGTGCGGCCCATAAGCTCGTGGCCGCGCGGGCGTAGTGGTTGCGCCGGCTATCCACGCAACCAGGCTGCCAGCAGGTCTACTGCCGCCGTCGCGTCCTTGCGGTGGATGGCCTCTGTCACGGTGTGAATATAGCGCGTCGGCACGCTCAGCGTGACGGTCCGAGTACCGCCGCGGGAGCGCTGCACGGAGCCGGCGTCGGTTCCGCCGCGGGGGAGGATTTCGCGTTGGTGCGGGATTCGGTTCTTTTTTGCGAGTTTGAGGAACTCGTCGACGAGGCCGCGGTGGCTGATGCTGGCGCTGTCCATGATCTTGATCGCGACGCCCCGGCCGAACTCGGTGATGGCGTCGTCCTTGCCGACGCCGGGTGTGTCGCAGCAGATCGTGGTGTCGATGGCGATGCCGATGTCGGGCTCGACGGCGAACGCGGCGGTCGACGAGCCGCGCAGGCCGACTTCCTCCTGGACGCAGGCGACGAAGTAGATGTCGTAGGACGAACCGATCGCGCTCTTCCTGCTGCGCGTACCGGCGCTCTTCTTCTTGGTGCGGGTACGGCTCACGCCGTCGTCGGACGGCGCGTCGGGATCGAGGTAGCCGCAGCCGTAGGCCTTGCGGATGGCGTTGATGCCTGCCCACAGTGCGATGCGATTGTCCATGGCCTTGCCGCAAATGGCGTTACCGATGAGCTGCGTGGTCTGGGCGAGTGTGACGGGGTCACCGACCTCCACTTGTTTCAGCACGTCGCCTTTGGGCAGGCACAGGTCGACGAACAGATCGCTTACCTGGGGGATCTTTTTCTTGTCTTCCTCAGAGGCGATGTGTACCGGCTTGCCGGTCGCGTTGAGGATGCCGATGAGATCGCGTTTGCCGTGGACGATCACGCGGCGGGCAAACAGATTGCGCGTATCGAACCCGCCGACGTTGTGCAGCCGCACGAATCCGCTGTCGTCGATGTGCCGCACGTAGAACCCGATCTCGTCCATGTGGCAGGCGAGCATGACGCGTTGCGGCGTGGACTTGCCGCGGGTCGCGCGTTTGAGGCAGATCAGATTGCCGAGCGGATCGATCGACGTATCGTCCCAGAACGACTCCGTGCACTCCAGCAGGTAGTCCCGAATGCGCTCCTCGCGGCCAGGCACGCCCGGCGTCTCCGTCAGTCGCCGCAGGAACTCGAACGATCCGAAGTTTTCATCATGGTGCATTGCTGATCTCGGCTTGCGGGAAATGTTCGTGGTTTCCGACCGAATTCACCTCTAGTGCATAGTGTACGCGCTGCCGTCCGGAATCACACGCGGACTGCAACCGTGACGGCGGCAGCCGGTATGCACACGCGGGGGCGGTGCGCCGGTGCGTGACGCCGCGAATCCGCGTGGTATGATGCTGCCGGTGTCGTGACCGGGTGCGGTGAGAAGTACATCGAAATGCGGGTGAGCGATGGAATTGCTGCCGAACACATTCTGGCCTGACCTTAGTCTGCCCACGCTGGCGTGGTTCGCGACCATCGTGATCCTCGCGCTGACGCTGCGGCTCAAGCCGCTGCTGTCGCTGCGAAACCTCGACGCGCTCGTGTTGGTGTTCATGACGCTGCTGATCGTGCTGCGCGCGAACACGCAGATGGCCGACAGCGTGCACACGTGGCAGTGGTGGTCGTACCTGGGGCTGACCATCACAGTTGGTTACTGGGCGGCGCGAGGTCTGGGGCTGCTCGTTACAGGTGGCATGCCGAAGTACGACCGCAACGTGTCACGCGGCGCGATGATCGTGCTGTTGCTGGCCGGGCTGTCCATCGGCGTGTATCAGGTTTCCACCGCGCCGGTTTCGTCGGGCGCGCGCGACGGTATCGTCGGCGGGCTGTGTACGCTGGATACGGGCAAACTGCCGTATGGTGATGCGATTGGCTACGACGCGCAATCGCCGCTGCTGTACCTGTTGTATGCGGGCGCGGAGGGCATCGCACCGCCGACGTACGAGCCGGCCGACGGTGGCACGCTGGTGATGACCTGGCAGAATCGCGAGCGGTGGCTTTCGGAAGACTGGCTTCAAGCGAGTGATCTGACGATCGCGCGCCTGGTCAACGCGCTGCTGTTCATCGGTGTGCTAGTGGGTCTGTACCTGATCGGGCGCTTGCTCGACTCGCCAGCGGTTGGCCCGACGATGATGGCGATCTTCTGCGTGTTCCCCGGCGCATTCGATGGCCTCTCACGCCCGGAGATCATGCTGCCGACGATGCTGCTGACGTGGACGATTGCATTCGCGCTGATTCCGCGTGTGGGTGGCATTCTCTCGACACTTGGGCTGGTGTTCGCGGGGCTGGCATGGCCGTGGGCATGGCTGGGGCTGCCGGTGCTGCTCGCCTACTTCGGGCGTAAGGGCTGGCAGTCGCTGGGCGCATCGCTGGGATTGCTGGGTGGAGCGGCGGCGGTGGGCATCGGCCTGGTGATGTTGGTGGCGCCGACGATGCCGCGCGCGGACGGGGCGCTGGCGGTCGCCGGCGAAAGGGCGCAATACGTAGCCGAGTCGTCCGATAATCGGATTATCTTCGATCAGAACAGCGCGGAAGAGTCTGCCGACGTTCCGCAGGCGATGTCGGCCGTGCTGTGGCGCACATTGCTCAGCACTGACTCGATCACGATGGGTAACGAGCAAGACCTTACGATCGATTGGCCCAACGGTGTGGCGCAGCCGGGCGTGCTCTACCGAACGGTCACGGCGGAGGGTGAGGCGATCGCACCGCTCAACGAGTCTTACCGACGGGCAGTCGCAGCGAAGCCTGAGATGCTACGGGCATTCGTCGGCTTGCGCACGGTGCTGGAAGCGACGTGGTTCCCAGCGTACGAGCGAACGGCGCCCGTGACGTCGGCGTGGGAGTACTGGTCGGGGCAGGAAGTGCTCACCGGACGGTGGCTGCTCGTACGCCGGTGCGTGAAGGGCGGCGCGGCGCTTGTCGCGATTCTGGCCGCGGTGGCGATCTTCTTTGGCGGGCGCGTGCGGCCACGGCACATGGTGGCGGGACTACTTGCGGTTGCGTCGGTGGCGATGCTCGGCAGTGCGGACGGTGGGGTGACAAACCTGGTGTGGCTGCTTCCGTTGATCCTAACGTTGCGGGCGCTGCACGAGACGCCGGAGAGCAAGGTCGACCTCGGCAGCCAGATGCGTTTCGCGCCGTCGGACTGGGTTGGCGTGGCGGGCGAGGGTGGTCCGGCGCCGCGGATTTCTGTCGACGATTGACCGGGCACAGCCCGCGCGGTATCGAGATCGCATGACACCACGCGAAACGATCGCGATCCTCGATTTCGGCAGCCAGTACTCACAGCTCATCGCGCGCCGTGTGCGTGAGAATCACGTTTACAGTGAGCTTCTACCGCCGGATGTTTCGCCGCAACGGTTGCGCGACATGGGCGTGAAGGGGATCATCTTCAGCGGCGGGCCAGCGAGCGTGTATGAGGAGGGGGCGCCGCGGTGTGATCCGGGCGTGCTCGAGCTCAGCGTCCCGATTCTCGGCATTTGCTATGGCATGCAGCTCGCTTGTCAGATTCTGGGCGGCGATGTTTCTGCCGGTCATTCGCGGGAGTATGGCCGTGTTCGTCTGCACGTCGATCGGCCGCTGGGGATTCTGTCGCACGTACCCGAGCAGATTTCGGTGTGGATGAGTCATGGCGACGTGGTCACCGAGGTGGCGGACTGCTTTGAGAGCCTCGCTACGACCGACGCGTGCCCGGTGGCGGCGGTGCGGCACAAGTCGCTGCCGGTGTGGGGGGTGCAGTTTCATCCCGAGGTCACGCACACGCCGAACGGCGAGCAGATGATTCGTAACTTCGTCTACGGTATATGCGGCTGTGCCGGCGAATGGCGTGTGGAGAACGTCATCGACGCGGCGGTCACGGACATTCGTACGCAGGTCAACGAGCAGGAGCGCGTAATTTGCGGTCTATCGGGCGGCGTCGACAGCAGCGTGACTGCGGCGCTGGTCCATCGTGCGATCGGCGACCGGTTGGTCTGCATCTTCGTGGACAACGGGCTGCTGCGGCGGCGTGAAGACGAGATGGTCGAGGTGACGTTCCATGACCACTTCGGGATGCAGCTTCGTGTGGTAGACGCGCAGCAGCGGTTTCTTGATCAGCTTGCCGGCGTAATCGATCCGCAAGAGAAACGCCGGATCATCGGGCACGAGTTCATCGCCGTGTTCAAGCAGGAGGCGCAGCAGATCGAGGGCGCGCACTACCTTGCGCAAGGCACGATCTACCCCGACGTGATCGAGTCGGGCCATGGTCCGGCCGGTAAAGCGGCGGTGATCAAGTCGCATCACAACGTCGGTGGCTTGCCCGAGGAATTGGGCTTCGAACTCGTCGAGCCGTTGCGGCAACTGTTCAAGGATGAGGTGCGGCTGGTTGGTGAAGCGCTGGGGCTGCCCGAGAATCTGGTCTGGCGCCACCCGTTCCCCGGACCGGGGCTGGCGGTGCGCATCGCGGGCGAGATTACCGCGGAACGGCTCGAGTTGCTGCGGGCTGCGGATGAGATTCTGCTCGAAGAGCTTACGGCAGCGGGTTGGTATCGCAAGATCGCGCAGGCGTTCGCGGTGCTCGTACCGGTGGCGAGCGTGGGCGTGATGGGCGACGGTCGCTCATATGAGGGACAGAACCTGTGCGTCGTGCGTCTGGTGGAGTCGCGTGACTTCATGACTGCCGACTGGGTGCGCATCGACTACAACGTGTTGGCGACGATCAGCAATCGCATCATCAACGAGGTGCCGGGCATTAATCGCGTCGCGTATGACGTGTCGAGCAAGCCGCCCAGCACAATCGAATGGCAGTAGTGGCATGAGCAAGCTTCGGTTTGGGATCTGTGGTCTGGGATTCATGGGACAGGGGCATCTGGTGCGCGTGCGAGTACATCCGGATGCAGAACTGGTCGCCGTGTGTGATCGAGATGCGGACCGGCGCGCGGGGAAGTGGGGGACGGGGCTCGGCAATCTGGATTACGGCGACGGCATCGATGGTCCGCCGGTTCCGCCGACTGCGCGGAAGTACGCCGATTGGCAGGAGCTGACCGCTGATCCGGACATTGATGCCGTGCTCATCGCGCTGCCGACCGCGCTACACGCGGACGTGACTGTCGCGGCGCTCGAAACCGGTAAGCACGTGCTGTGCGAAAAGCCGATGGGTGTGCGCGCAGCGGATTGTGATCGGATGATTCAGGCGCAGGAGGCGAGTAGTCGCACGCTGATGATCGCGCAGTGCATTCGTTTCTGGCCGCACTACGAGCTGATTCAGCGCTACATCGCGGAAGGGCGCATCGGTAAGGTGCGGTTTGCAGCGTTGCGGCGCGATTCCAGCCCGCCGGACTACTCCGCTGACAACTGGCTGATGGACGCGGCGCAGAGTGGCGGCGGTTTTCTGGACCTGCACGTTCACGATGTCGATTACGCGCAGCACGTGTTCGGATTGCCGGCGGAAATCGTGGCTCGTGGCAGCATCGGCCCTACCAAGAACGTCGATCATCTTGTCGCCACGTGGTCGTATGAGGACGGGCGCTATGTGACGCTGGAAGGCGGTTGGGCGTTTACGCCGCCGTTCAAGTTCGACATGGGCATCACGGTGGTGGGTGAGTTCGGTACGCTCGACTGGCAACTGAGCCGCGGCGAGGAGGTGCTGCTGTACGCAGGCGGCGCCGAGCCGGAGCGCATCGCGTGCGAGGGTGACGCGCTGGCGAATGAGCTGGATTACTTCATCCAGTGTGTGCGAGCGGGGCGGCCGGTGGAACGGTGTCTGCCGACGTCGACACGGACCAGTGTGTGCCTGGCTTGGCTCGAGGCCCGTGCCGTGGAATCGGGGAAGCTCGTACGCGTCTCCGAGAAGCTTCGCAACCTCTGGGCGAGTTGAGTTCTCGGACCACGTCACCAATCTTCCGAAAATCGACGTGAGCGTAGGGCCGGACCTCGCACGTTCGCAGGCAGGTTTGACTGCCTCGCGCGGCGAGCCCGTAAAACAGATGATGCGATACTGTCTGTTCCTGACACTTGTATGCCTGACGCTGACGGGCTGCGCTTCGCGGTCGGGTACCGTTCTGCACGGACCGCAGGCGCCGAATCTGGCGCTGGGACCAACGGCAGATCATGCCTGGCTTGCTCAGCAGGTGGGGCCGCGGTCCGACTGGCCGGCGGTGTCGACCGGTCTGCGGCTTCAGGACGTCACGTACTACGACTCCTACCTCTACGACCGCGAGTCGCACTACAACCGTTACGGCGGTACTCACCACAGCCGTGAGACGTATCGCACGGGCGTGTGGATTCGCTAATCTGCGCAGTTCGTCCGGATAACTACACCACTTCCTAAAAATCATGCCTTTCGAGTACGGGCGCGCTTGAGATGTGGCGTTTTCGGGGCCTAGAGTTTTGTGACCTGGGGAGTTAGCGCATCTCGGGCGCACTCCCGGTCAGGAGATTGTCCGATGCTCGCCAATCGCGGATTGACCGGCAGGCGCTTGACCGTGTTCGCATCGTGCGCGGTTTACGTGGCGGTGGGTTCTGTCGTCGCGGTGTGCGGGTGCGGACCGCAAAGTACTGTGGATGATGTGTTTACGGCAGGAGATAACGCTGCGCCCCACATTGTGTTGCCTGCTTTACCCGAGGAAACGCCGCTGGAGCCGGGGCAGTTGGCCCGTGCGAACGTGCGGTCGGACGGCAGCTTGATGAGCTTCGCAGGGCCGATTTCTGTAAACCGCGTGAAATCTGGGGTTTACGCGATATCTTTAGAGTTGCCCGCGGGCGACGCGGCGCCGGTTGACGCGTATCGCGCTCGGGTGCGACCGGACGCGTACCACGCGGAAACTAGTCGATCGTATGTCCCGCTGATGGCGTCGGTTACGGACCGGGTGCTGGCAGGGCAAACGCTGATCCTGACCGTGACGATCCAGCGGATTGATGATACGCCTCGGCCGGAGCCGGCGGCGTTCGAGATAGAGGTTTTGTCACCGTGACGACCAACGCGCGAAATACTGAGATCGCGATTGTTACCGGACGATCGTCTCAATACGGCGCGTTGAGTGAGAATATAGTTCGTATTATTGGACTTCTGCGTACCGAAACGCCTATGATCTTGCACACTGGGGATCAGGCGACGTGAGTAAGGGTATTGGGTGAGCAGCACCGCGAGGGTCTTGCGGGTCACGTTCACTCCTTTCCAGGAGATTTCATCATCATGACCGGAAGAACTTTTGCATACGTCGGCGCGGCTTCATTGCTCGTAGCGGCACTCTGCGGCGGCTGCCCGACCGAAGACACGACGGGAGTTCAGGATCAGATCGATCAGTTGAACTCGGATTTCGATGCACTCTCGACCGACGTTCAGAACCTGCAGGGCAATCCTGGCGCAGTTGGCCCGGAGGGTCCCGAGGGTCCGCAGGGTCCCGCAGGCCCACAGGGTCCTGCCGGCCCGCAAGGCCCCGCAGGCCAGGATGGTGAGGACGGCACTGACGGTACAAACGGCCAGGACGGTCAGGATGGCCAAGACGGCGAGGACGGCGCGCCGGGGCAGGACGGCCAGGACGGTCAGGATGGCCAAGACGGTGAGGACGGCGAGGATCTCACGGGTGTGATCGCCCGAGCGCGCATCGATGCCGCCGGCAAGGTCACGAGCGACAAGGCGGGCAACCCGATCAGCGCGACGCAACTGGGTGTCGGTCACTACGAGATCGTAGTGACGATCACTGAGGACGCCGCGCTGGCGACCCTGGTCGCGTCGGATTTCCCGACCGTCATCACGCCGGACACGTTGTTCATCGTCGGCCCGGATCCGGTGCCCTTGACCAGCGCCGTAACGCCGATGACGTTCGAGGACACTGACGACAACGACATCCCGGACACGTTGACGCTCGAGGTTTACATCCAGAAGATCGTCGACGGTGCATCGTCGCCGCAGAACGCGGACTTCAGCATCGTCGTGATGGAGCCGTAGAACGGCCGAAACTGTAACGCAGACTTAGCGTCCAGTGGGCGACGCCGCGTGGTCACCAGGCGGGGTCGCCCGCTTCATTGCGCAGGATTGAGGATCGAGATCGGAGCACGAAGCGCAAGCGAGTGTCTGCGCATAGCCCAGCGGTTTGGAACTTGCTTCAGTTCGGTCGGCGGTAGATGTAGACGGGTTTGTTGGCCCAGGTAATGGGGCTAAGCCGCGTGTCGGACCCTGGGATGCGCCGATCGAGTTTGTAGTACGCGTGCCACCAGGCTTGGGCGTGTGCCTGGTCGTCGTCAGCGGTGTAGACGAGCCAGGTAGGGAGATCGTCGGTGTTGAGGTTCTCCGGCGCGGCGTCGGGTAACAGGATGACGCGACGTTGCACGAAGTCGATGGGCGGCGTGGCGTACGGGGCGGGTTCCTGGATCAGTGCCAGCGAATCGGTTTGCGCCATCCGCGTTAGCAGTGCGCGGGCGGCGGCCCGGCGCGACTCGTGCGTGCCCGCCGCGTCCGTGGCGATCGCGTTGACGTAGGCTGACGTCGGCAGCAGAACGAGTGCGACTACCGCGGCGACGAGTGCCGGCACACGTCGGCGTCGCGCGGCCCAGGCGAGCAGGATCGCGGCCGCCACACACAGCAGCATGGCCGGAAGGATAAGAAAGCGGGCGAACTCGGCCGGCTTGCTCGCTCCGAGCAGACATCCCATCAGCAGCATCAGCAATCCTGGCCCGGTGACGATGAGCGTGCGGCGCGGATAGGTGCGCACGAGTGTCGCTAGTCCTATGACGCCTAACAGCAGAACTCCAGGGCCGAGAGATTCGAGCAACAAATCGAAGACGCGCAGTGTTCCGGCGGCGGCGCGGGACATCTGGTCTTCATACATCGCGGTTGAGTTGCCGAGGTTGCTTCGCAGGGCTTCGCCGCCGATGGCGAGGTGATAGACGACGTAGGGGTTGGTAACGGCATAGACCGCGGCGGCCAGCAGCGTTGCGTATGCGAGGTGCCGTAGTACCTTCGCACGCGATGGTGAACGGCTCATCGCGAGCAGCACCGGCGCGAGTATTGCGGAGAGGCAACCGGTGAGCACGAGGCCGAAGGCGTAGCCGGCTTGTGCGCCAGACCACAGGGCGTCGCGCAGGCGACCAGTGCGGTGATAGCGGAGTGCGCTGAGCGCGGCCCAGAGGATCAGTGCCGCTGAGGGCAGGTGGGGCTTCGCCTCGACGACGGCGGTGATGAATACGGGCGAACAGGCTACCAGGAGGAACGCGAGCCAACCCGCAGTGCGCCCCGCCGCGTGCCGCGCGAGCTGCCGGACGGCGAGCAGTGCCAGTCCGCCGAACACCAGCGAGAGGACGCGTGCGACGACGTAGAAGCGCGCGAACGACTCCGGCTGCTCCAAGTATACGTTGGCGTCAGACGTGACGTTGGCGAAACCGACCAGATCAGCGGCGACGAATGAGGCCGCGACAAGATACAGGTATCCGCCGCCGTATTGGTAGAGACGTGGGTCGAAGTCGCCGGCGCGCGGGTTCATGCGCTGCAGGGCCTGGAAGACGATGATCTCGTCGGGCTGGCGGGAGTAGAGGCGGTAGCGGCGGAGGATCTGCGCGCGGTCCGCGTCGGTGGCGGTGAGTTCGATCGGCTGTGTGTGGTCGGCCAGTGGATCGAGGTCGGTATCGGCGCCGGCGTCGCGCGCACGGCGTTGTTCCAGGGCGTCTTCGACGTTGTAGCGGTTGGGGGGCCAGGGTTCGTTGTCGGCGAAGAGCAAGTCGTCAGTTTCGGAAGTCGGCAGTCCCCAGAACAACAGCGGGAACATGATAACCGCCCAGAGCGCGGTCGCTGCCGTCGCCGCTGGGAAGCGACGCTGGCGTACACGTCGAGGTTTCGGGGCCTCGCGGGAGCTCACGCCAACAGGATATCGAGAATGCCGAGGCCGCCCAGCACCAGGCCGACGATTCCGTTGACGGTGAAGAAGGCGAGGTTGACACGCGAGAGGTCGCAGGGGCTAACGAGTGCGTTCTCGATGATCAGCAGCAGTGCCACGCAGGCTGTGCCCGCGTAGTAGAGCGTGCGGAGGTCTGCGGCATTGCCAACCGCGATCAGGGCAACGACGGTCACGACGTGCAGTCCTCGTGCGATCCAGAGCGCCGGGGCGATGCCCAGAGCGGCGGGGATGCTGTGCAGGCCTTCGGCGCGATCGACGTCGACGTCTTGGCAGGCATAGATGAGATCGAAGCCGGCGATCCAGCAGGCGACCGCGAGCATCAACAACCACGCCGGCGGCCCGAGGGTCGTAGGGTTGATCGCGATCCAGGCGGCGACGGGCGCGAATGCGATGCCGATGCCGAGGACAAAGTGGGCGAAGCGCGTGAAGCGCTTGGCGTACGAATACGCGCAGAGAAACAGGAGCACTGGTACTGACAACGCGATTGGCCAGTAGTTGCCGGCAAACCAGTAGAACAAGCCGCAGGTTGCGATGAACAGCGCGCAGGTTGCCAGAAAGAACAGCCACGCGGCCGTTGGTGAGATTGTGCCGCGGGGTAGCGGGCGGTTCTGTGTGCGCGGATTTCGGGCGTCGATGTGTACGTCAGCGATGCGATTGAACGTCATCGCGGCGCTGCGAGCGGCGACCATGCAGACGACGATCAGGGTGAATTGCAGCACGGTCGGTGCGTTCGGGCGCGCGGCGAGGAACGTTGCCAGCAGTGCGAAGGGCAGGGCGAACACGGAGTGGCTGAGCTTGATCATGTCCGCCCAGACGCGGACGGAGCGCAGCGGTCCGGATAGCGCTTCAGTCGGCATATCGGGCGTCGTTTGCGGGGGGATCCTGCGGTGCCCAGCGCGTGTTGAGATCGTGGGGTATTTCGAGCAGATCGAGCACGCGGCCGACCACAAAATCGACCAGGTCGGCGACGCGTTGCGGCTGCATGTAATAGCCGGGGCAGGCCGGGCAGATCAATCCGCCGGCCTGGCTGATGCGCAGCATGTTGGCGATTTCGATCTGGCTGAGCGGCATCTCGCGCGGCACCAAGATCAGGCGGCGATGTTCCTTGAGCGTGACCATCGCGGCGCGGGTGATGAGGTTGTCAGCCGTGCCGGCGGCGATTGCGGCTAGCGTGTTGCTGCTGCACGGGCACACGACCATCGCGTCGGTGATAAAGGACCCGCTGGACAGCCGCGCGCCTTGATCGCGGTGGGCGTATAGCGTGGCGTTGGACGGTTCGTGGCCGAGCAGTGCGGCGAGGTCGACACGCTTGATGCCGAGCTCGTCAGCGAGGATGCGCGCGCCGTAAGGCGAGACGACCAAGTGCAGGTGTACGTCGCGCTCGACGAGGCACTGAGCGAGTCGCCGGGCGTACGGGGCGCCGCTGGCGCCGGTGATGGCCATTACGATCTGTTTCAAGCTTCCACTTCCGTTTCAGGCTCGGACTCGCTCTGCGGCTCCACAATGCGTAGGCGCTCTGCCGCCGCCCGTGACCAGCAGGAGTCCGGGAAGCGCGCGACGATTTCGTGGAGTCGTTCAAGACCCGCCGCGCGGCTCGCGGGATCGGTGATGCCGAACGCATGAATCTCGAGATCGGCGAGTTGGAATATTGCCTCCGGCAGCGCGTCGCCGGTGGGGAATGCTGAGAGGCACGCGCGGAGTTGCGACGCGCGTTGGTGGCGGTCGCGGTGGGCACTGGCCCAGCGCACGCACAGATTGTCGTAGAGCAGACTCTCGGGATAGTGGGCCGCTAAGCGTTGGAGTTGCTCCAGGTACTGAGCGCGGTGCGGATCGAGTGTGGCCAGCGCCTGGAGCGGTTCAACGCCGTATTTCGGATCGTCGCGATTGGCCCGGATCAGCTCGCGCAGGCGCAGCGCTTCGAACTGGTAGGGCTCGGGCTCGAAGTCGAGGCTGGCTTCGGGCGGCTCGGTGTCCAGCAGACTGCGTACACGTTGTCGCGATGCGCCGGGAGGCGCGGGCACCGGAAGCTCGCGCGCGGACAGGGCGGCGAGCGCGCCATCTGCATCGCCCTTGCGCAGGCGTAGCTGCGCCAAACGCAGCCGCGCTGCGGCAGTCAGTGGCGATTGCGGGAATTGTGCCAGCAGACTGGCCCAGACCGGTTCGGACTGCACGTGCGGGAAGTCCGTGTAGAGCTCCTGCTGCGCAGCCGGTCCCAGCAGTTGCCGCTCGTCCAGGCGTGTGTCCAGGGCACGGGCCTGCAGGAACAGTGCGTTCGGGATGTAGCGACTGCGCGGATGATCGGCGATGAAGCTCTGGCAGGCGTCGTACGCGGCCTGGCGGTTGGCGAGCAATTCGAGGATCAGCGGCCGTGCCACGCGGTGTTTGATCGCGGTGATGTCCCCCGGGCGCGCATTCCACACGGCCAGCAGTGCGGTGCGCAGCGGCTCGCGTTCAATGCCCGGGCGGGTCCAGTCGTGCAGGAGGTTGAGGATACGCACAGTAGCGTCCTGAACCGGCTCAAATCGTTCGGAGCGCGGGCCATATTCCGACTCGAGCACGCGATACGTGAGTTCGTCGACACCAACGCTGGAGTGGAAAAGGATCGCCGGCGTCGCGAACATGACCGCCATGACGGGGGCGACTGCGCCGGGGCGGAAATTGACGAGGCGCGCGATGAAGATGATGGCCGCGAGCATGGTGCAGGCCGCGAGGATTGCGAGGAGCCACGGCCCAGCGAGTAGCAGCTTGCGCTCGGGAGAGATACTCGCGGTCAGGATCTCGGACGAGCCGCGCGTTGCGAGATAGAGGTAAATCAGGACGGGCACCATGCCGAGCAATGCGGAGCCGTAGCGGAACGTCATGCGGAACGGCCGCACGGCCGCGAGGATGCAACTGCACAGCAAAGTGAATGCGAGCCAGGGCATATGGGCGAAGATTGCGACGGCGAGAATGAAGGGAATCGCTGAGCCGAAACGGTAGACGATCGCGACGGAAATCGGCACCGCGACCATTGAAGCGACGAGCAGGCCAACGACGATGCCGTACATGGGCGTCATGTCGACGCTGATCGGGAAGAGCACCAGGTCGTTCAGGTTCAGCGTAGCAGGGCCCCAGAACCGAAGTGGCTGGAGGTACGTCTGAATGGAAAAGTCAAACAGGCGCGCGTAGTGCAGCCAATGCGTGAAGACGCACAACCCGCAGAACAGCAGGAAGTTCGCGATCAGTAGCACGGTGGCGCGAATGCGGTACTTTCGCGCCGTCCAGGACCAGACGTCGGTGATGACTGCCAGGTGCGGTGCGGGTGCGACTGGCGAGATGGCGACGTCAGTGGGGGCCGCCGACGGGCCGTTGATGTCGGTCGGTTGCAACAGTCCCATGCGCGGGTTGATCTGGCCCAAGCTGTCGGCGGCCGCGGATTCCATGTTCGGTGACCAATCGTAGCCTACACGGGAGTTCTGGCAATGCGGTTGTGTCGGGGGGGTGGCGCGCAAGTGCTGGTGTATCAACGATCCCGGCGGGATTCGAACCCACAACCTCTGGCTCCGGAGGCCAGCGCTCTATCCAGTTGAGCTACGGGATCTTCCAGAGGGAGATCAGTGAGTCTAGCGTGGAGGCAGTCGGCGTCAAGAATCGGAGGAACGGGACGCCGTTGGCCGGGATCGCTCCCGGAGAGTCAGGCCTGTACGGAAATGCCCCGTGGATCGTCCGATTATTCTTGCCTTTTGGGACCCCAGGCAAATACTTGATTAGCAGGAGCCCTGTGTTTCGGCTCGTCAGGATGGTGCCGGGTGGCGCGAGCGGGTCCGTTGATGTCCGCCCAACGGTCGTGACGCGGCAGGAGGCGCTGTGTATGCGTGTTGCGTTCGCAACTCTGATCGGAATCGCTATCGGCGTCACCCTTGCGGGCTGTGTGCAGACCCACAGAACGGCGCCCGACCCGGGGAGTTGGCGTCCCGCAGCCGAGGCGCCGCCGAACGTGTATCGGCATCAGCTAGCACGTGAAGCGCGGCGGGGATTGCGATATGACGGTGCGACGCTGGCACCCAGTTCGGCCGCCGGCGACCTGCTGGCAGACTATCCCGGGCTCACCGCGGATCGCGCCGCGTCACGCGCGCGTAAAGACATTCACGATAATGACGTCCTGGGAGCGCTGCGATGGTCGACGCTGGCGGTCTTGCTCGATCCGGATGGGGGCGAGCCGTCTGTGTTGTTGGGGGATGTGTTGCTGCTGAAGCAGGACTGGCGCCGCGCGCAGGTCGCGTACCGAACGGCCATGCAGCAGTCCCCGGAATCGCACGACGCGCGCTACGGACTGGCACGTGCGTTGTGCTACGCCGGCGAATGGGGCACCGCGCTGGTGGCTCTGGAGCCGCTACTTCGGGATCAGGAGCCGGCCGTCGACGTGCTGCACCTGGCGACGCGGGCGGCGTATTTCGATGGACAGGTTCGCCTTGCGCAGCGCTTGGCAGAGGTGGCGCGGCGAACGGGGAGGCCGATTCCAGCTCCACTCGATGTGCTGCTCGACGGGCGCACGCCGCGCGCTGTGCGGGGCCGCGCCGCGATGCCGCTGCACGTCGGCAGCGCCGTGCGGGTCGACACGACGAACCCGAACGCAGGCAACGAGACGTCGGTGATCGCGGCGGATGGTCCGAATTGCACGGTGGTGGCCGCGTGGAACGACTACCGCCAGGGCAGCGCGCGATTGGGTGTCGGCGTGAGCACGGATAGCGGTGCGACTTGGCAGGAGTCGCTGGTCAGGCCGCCGGTGCCGAATCAGGCGGCGACCGAAGGCGATCCGATGACGGCGTACGATCCGCGCACCGACACGTTTTGGGTGGGGGCGATCGCCTTCAGTCCAGACGGCGGTGTGTTCGTTGCGCGAAAGGATGCCGGCGAGAGTTCGTTTGAGCCGGCTGTTATGACACGCGTTACCGGCACGGCCGACAAGGGCTGGATGGCGGCCGGGCCCGATCCGCTCGATCCGAACCAGACACGGCTGTACGTCACCTACAACGAGGGGCTGCTCATCTCAACGACGATGGGGGACACGTGGGAGCCGCGTGTGTCGCTCGAACTCGGCCACGGGTTCTTGCCGCGGTGCGGTCCGGCGGGTGAGCTTTACGTTGTCTATTGGGATCTATCAAACCACGTGATGCTGCGGCGCAGCTTCGACGGCGGGCGCACGCTGCTGTCGCCGGTGCTGGTCGCGACGCGCATGGACGTCTGGGGCAACGACGGTACGCGTTTTCCGGGTCTCTTTCGCGTGCCGCCGTTCGCGCATCTCGCGGTGGATCCGGAAACCGGAGCGCTGTATTGCGTGTATTGCGACACGACGGAAGTCATCGGCGACAACAGCAACGTTGACGTGTATTTCACGAAGTCGACCGACCAGGGGGCCGCCTGGTCGGCCCCGGTCATCGTGAATTCGGACACCGTTCCTCATGGTGATCAGTTCTTCCCGTGGATTGAGGTCGATGCCACGGGGCGTGTACATCTGGTCTACTTCGATACGCGCTCGGTCCCGCAGGACGACACGGCAACCGAGGCGCTGATACAGGTGTACTACTCGTTCAGCGATGATGGTGGTACAAGCTGGAGCGACGTGCTGTTGACGCCGACGGCGTTCTCCAGCGATGACGACGGCTTTGGGGGCGTGTTCCTAGGCGACTATGTGGGTATTGCGGTGACGGATGACTGCGCGTTCCCGTGCTACCCGTCCACGGACGGCGGCACCGCGAACATCTACACGCACGCGTTGCGATTTCCCGAGGCCGGTGACCTGAACTGTGACGGGGCGATCGACTTTGGTGATATCAATCCATTCGTACTGGCATTAGTAGATCCGCTGACGTACAACGCCACGTATCCCGACTGCGACGTCAGTCTGGGTGACTTGAACGATGACGGGCAGACGGGATTTGGTGACATCAATCCCTTTGTACTGCTCATCACGGGCGGGCCGTAGCCGGCGACGTCCGCTACGGAATGGCGGCTGGGGCTGCACGTACTGCGCAATTCGTCTAACATTCCCGCAACTGCTCGGCGAGCAGGCACGTTCGAATCTGTCAGCGCAGCGCTCGGGCCGAGGCTGTGCGAACCGGTAGCGAAGGAGAGGTTCTTCATCATGTTGTTTGCGCGGAACGGCGGGGGTATCGGGCAATTCGTATCGAGCGTGGTGGTGCTAGCGACGGCGGAGACCGTTGCTGTGGCGGACGTGCAACCCCACGCGGGGATGTTGCGCTATCCGCACGTCAGCGCGGAGCAGATTGCGTTCGTGTACGCGAACGACTTGTGGGTTGTCGATCGCGACGGTGGTCTCGCGACGCCGGTGGCCGGGCCACGTGGGATCGAAGCGTTTCCACGTTTCAGCGCTGACGGCCAGACCATCGCGTTCATGGCGAACTACGACGGCGACACCGACATCTACACGATACCGGTACAGGGTGGCGAACCGTTTCGCGTGACGCACCACCCGGTGACGGAGGTCCTTCACGGTTGGACGCCGGACGGGGAGTTGCTCTTCCGCGCGGCCGGCATGACGGATTATGAGCGTCCGCAGCTTTTCACCGTCAGTCCGCAGGGTGGAATGCCCGAACGGTTGCCGGTGCCCTATGGCGGCAATGGTGTGGTTAGCCCGGACGAGGTCTGGCTAGCGTATACGCCGTATGTGCGCGACACGCGGACGTGGAAGCGCTATCGGGGCGGTCGGGCAGCGGACGTGTGGCTGTTCAATCTGAAGGACCACAGCTCCAAGCGACTCACGGACTGGGAAGGCACCGACTCGATTCCGATGTGGCATAACGACAAGATCTACTTCGTCTCCGATGCGGGGCCGAACGCGCGACTCAACATCTGGGAATACGACACGACAACGGATGAGCGGCGGCAGGTGACGAAGTTTTCCGAATTCGACGTGAAGTGGCCGGCGCTGGGACCGGGGCCGGAGGGCCAGGGCGAGATCGTCTTCCAGAACGGTGCGGATTTGTACCTGCTGGATCTGGGCACCGAGATGGCGCGCGTGGTTGAAGTCACGATTCCCGGTGACCGTCCGCAGGTTCGTCCGCAGCGCGTGAACGCGCGGCGATACATGCAGCGCACCAACGTGTCGGCGACGGGCAAGCGCATCGTCGTCGAAGCCCGCGGTGATATCTGGACGCTGCCCGCCGAGAAGGGACCGCCGCGGAATCTCACGCGTAGCAGCGGCGTTGCTGAGCGTGATCCTTCGTGGAGTCCGGATGGGCAGTGGATCGCTTATCTGTCGGACGAGCGGGGTGAGTATGACCTGTACATCACGCAGTCGGACGGCAAGGGCGAGACGCGGCGTCTGGCGGAGTTGGGTCTGGGCTATCGCTATTTGCGGGGCTGGTCGCCGGACTCGGAGTACGTCGCGATCGCGGAGAAGAGCGGTGTGCTGTGGATCTGTGCGGTGGAAGACGGAAAGCTGACGCAGGTCGATGTTGATCCGGCGGGGCGGGAGCTCGGCGTGAGCTGGTCGCACGATTCGCGGTGGATCGCCTACGCGAAGGCGAGCGAGAACCGCCAGACGGCGGTGTGGCTGTACGACGTTGAGAACGATGAGCGGCAACAGGTGACGAGCGGGATGTTTGTTGATACGTGGCCGACGTTCGATCGCGAAGGGAAGTACCTGTACTTTGCCAGTCACCGCAGCTTTCGGTCGCCGATTTACGAAGACGTCGGCTCGACTTTCGTGTACACCGGTACGGACATATTGCTCGCGGTGCCGTTAAAGGCGGACGCCGAGTATCCGTGGGCGCCCGAGAACGATGAGGAAGAGTGGGAGGAGGACGAAGAGGAAGAAGACGGCGACGACGAGGATGAGGATGGGGAGAAGGACGACGAAGACGGCGAGCCGGACGATGAGGATGATGACGGGGATGAGAACGGCGACAATGAGGACGAGGATGACTCGGACGAGGAAGAGGCTGATGAACCGGTCGCAGATGACGGGGTGAGTGGGACTTGGGAAGGCAAGATCTCCGGTGGCGAGCCGCTGCCGCCCGATGGGCTGCCGCTTTCATTCACGCTGCGTGTGGACGCGGCCGGCAGTGTTACCGGATCGATGACGGCCGGGCCGTACGCCGGCACGATATCGGAGGGTGAATACGACAAGGTGTCGGGCGCGCTGCGCTTCACGCTCGACGTCGACACGGGCGAGGCGGGCATTCAGTCGTATGCGGTCACGGCTACGGTTTCCGGATCGGAGATGTCCGGGTCGGTGACGGGTGAGGGCTTCGCGGCCTCGTTCGAGTGCGAGCGCACGAGCACGGCGTCGCCGGATGACGACGAGGAAGAAGAGGGCGAAGACGACGAGGACGAGGAGGTTGAGATCGATCTGGAGGGGTTTGAGGAGCGCGCGTTTCAGTTACCGGTGGGGCGGGGTGCGTTCTCAAATCTGGCAGTGAATGACGAGAACCAGTTGATCTACGTCCGGCGCGGGCCGCGTGGCTCGGGCACACCGACGTCGATCAAGCTGTTCGATATTGATGACGACGAGAAGGAAGAGAAGACGGTCGTCAAGGGCGCTGGCTCGTTCGCGATGACCGCGGACGGCAAGAAGCTCATGGTGCGCTCGGGCGGCTATTCCATCGTCAAGGCGCGGCCCGGGCAGAAGCTGACGAAGAAGGTCCCGCTGGACGGGATGGACGTTGTCATCGAGCCGCGGCAAGAATGGCGCCAGGTGTTCGTCGACGCGTGGCGGATCTTCCGTGACTTCTTCTACGTGGAGAACATGCACGGCGTCGATTGGGAAGGTCTGCGGGATCAGTACGCGGCGATGCTCGATGACTGTGTGTCGCGCGACGACGTGCGGTACGTCATGCGTGAGCTGATCTCGGAACTGAACGTCGGGCACGCGTACTACCGCTCAGGTGCGTCGGAGAATGGACCTAGCGTTAATGTCGGTTTGCTGGGCGTTGATTTCGACCTGCACGACGGCGCGTACCGCATTGCCAAGATCCACCGTGGCGGGGCCTGGGACGTGGATGCGCGCAATCCGTTCGAGGCGGCCGACGGCGAAGTCAATGAGGGCGACTACGTGCTCGCGGTGAACGGCATCGAGGTGGACACGAGCAAGGATCCGTGGGCGGCGTTCCTCGGGCTGGCGAACAAGCAGGTCATCCTGACCGTCAGCGAAAAGCCGACGATTGACGACGATGCGCGCGAGGTGTCGCTGAAGCTCATCGGCAACGAGCACGGACTGCGCTATCGCTCGTTTGTTGAAGCGAATCGTAAGTACGTCGATGAGAAGACCGACGGGCGGGTGGGTTACATTCACGTGCCCGATACGGGCGTCAACGGGCAGAACAATCTGTTCCGTCAGTACTACGGCCAGCGCGACAAGGAAGCCCTGATCATCGACGAGCGCTGGAACCACGGTGGCCAGATTCCGGTGCGGTTCATCGAACTGCTGAATCGCCCCATCATGAACTACTGGGCGGTGCGCGACGGCTGGGCGAACTTCTCGCCGCCGGACGGGTTCTTTGGACCGAAGTGCATGCTGATCAACGAATCGGCGGGCTCGGGCGGCGACATGTTCCCGAAGCTGTTTCGGCAGAACAAACTCGGCAAGCTGATCGGGACACGGACGTGGGGCGGTCTCGTCGGAATCTCCGGCAATCCGCGGTTGATCGATGGGCACAGTCTCTCCGTGCCGACGTTCGGGTACTTCGATAAGGACGGCACGTGGGGCATCGAAGGCCATGGCGTCGATCCGGACATTGAGGTGATCGATGATCCGGCGTTGATGGCCGATGGCGGTGACCCGCAGCTTGATGCGGCGATTGAGCACATTCTGGCTGAAGTTGAGCGTAATCCGTACGTGCCGGCACCGCGTCCGGCGGACCCGGTGCGCACGGGTGTCGGGATCAGTGAGGAAGATAAGTAGTTCGCGCTGGATTCGTTCAGGTGAACGAGACGGGCAGCGCGAGTGCGCGTTTGAGTCGGCGCAGGTACTCCTCGCGCGGGATCTCGATCGCGCCGAACCGTGCCAGGTGTTCCGTGGTCCACTGCGTGTCGAGCAGCGTCATGCCGCGGGTTTGCATGCGATCGACTAAATTGGCCAGCGCCACCTTCGATGCGCCACTGATGCGGTAGAACATCGACTCACCGAAAAACGCGCCCGCGATCGCGACGCCGTAGAGGCCACCGACGAGCTTGTTGTTCTGCCAGCACTCGACACTGTGGGCGTAACCAAGCGTGTGGAGTTGTGTGTAAACATCCCTGATTTCGTTGGAGATCCAAGTCCCTTCGAGGCGGTCGCCGCAAGCGGCGATTACATCCGCGAACACAGTGTCGATGCGGATCTCGAAGGCGTTGCGGCGCAGAAGCTGGCGCAATGACCGAGGCATCTGGAACGTGTCGAGTGGCAGTATTGTGCGTGGGTCGGGGCTGAACCACACGATGTCGCCGGTTTCGTCGGCCATGGGAAACACGCCGGCCCGATAGGCTTCGAGGACCAGCTCCGGTGTGAAATCGAGGTTCATGCGAGACGCGTGTTCGCTGCAGCGGTGGTCCGGATAAGCGTTGGAGCGAGAAAAAGTTGCTGGTAACGCCGGAGAGGAGAATTTATGCTGTCTCGGTGCGAAATGTCCAGGACTCTGAGGTGGAGCGTTCCATGAGCGGTCCGGAATCGTCAGCCGTAGCGGATGCCGGCGCAGTCGTTGCGGGCGACTGGCACGAGTGGCTTGCTCGTCGACGGGAGGAGTTCGAGACTGCCTTGTCGGCGCACTTGGCCACGTTAAAAGTGACGATGGGGTCGCACAGCCGACTGCCCGACGCCGTACTGTACTCACTGAACGTGGGTGGCAAGCGCCTGCGTCCGATATTGGTGCTGGAGTCCTGTCGGGTCTGTGGCGGAACGTCAGCCGCGGCGATGCCGGCGGCGATTGCGATCGAGCTCGTGCACACATTCTCACTGATACATGACGATCTGCCGGCGATGGATGACGACGACCTGCGTCGCGGCCAGCCGGCGAACCACAAGGCTTTCGGCGAAGCACTGGCAATCCTTGCAGGCGACTACCTCGTGACGCACGCGTTCACGCTGCTAGCTTCCGAGTCGTTCGATCCGCAGGTCGCGCCAAAGCTGATCAATGCGCTGGGCAGCGCGACGCAGTGGATGATCGAGGGTCAGGCGGCCGATATCGAGAGCGAGGGCCGGCCGCCGCAACAGGAACTGGTGCAGTACATCCATCGTCACAAGACGGCGGCCCTGCTGGAGGCGTGCTGTCGGCTGGGCGCGCTCTCGGCGGGTGCTTCGGGTGATACAATCTCAGCAGTCGCACGGTACGGCCGGCATCTGGGACTCGCGTTTCAGATCGCCGACGACCTGCTCGACGACCATGGCTCGGAGTCGCTGGTCGGCAAGCGGCTGGGCAAGGACGGCGCCGCAAGTAAGCAGACCTACCCGGCGGCGTTCGGCGTCGAGGAAAGCGGCGTGCAGGCCCGGCGCGAGGTTGAGGCGGCGCTACAGGTTTTGGACGCCTTCGGCAGTCGCGCTGATCGCCTGCGTGATCTCGTGCGTTACGTGATTCAGCGCGATCGCTGATCGCTAATCCCGGCTGAAAATCAGGCAACACCGAATATGACGAAGATTCTCAACGCGATTCAATCGCCGGCGGATTTGCGCAGCCTGTCTCTGGAAGAGCTTCAGATGCTCGCCGGTGAGATCCGTCACCGCATTATCGACGTCGTGTGCAAGAATGGCGGGCACTTGGCCAGCAATCTCGGCGTGGTCGAACTGACGCTGGCGCTGCACCGCGTGTTCGATTTCTCGAAGGATCGGCTGCTGTGGGACGTCGGCCATCAGTGCTACGTACACAAGCTGGTTACCGGGCGCAACGCGGACTTCGATTCGTTGCGGCAAGCCGGCGGCGTGAGCGGATTTCCGTCGGCCGGCGAAAGCGATTACGACCTGTTTGACGTCGGACATGCGGGGACGGCGATCGCCACCGCGGTTGGGTTGGCACGCGGCGACAGCGCGATGAAGCGTGACAACCACGTCGTGGCGCTGGTAGGGGACGCGAGCATCGTCAACGGAGTCGCATTCGAGGGTTTGAATCAAGCGGGGACGCTCAAGCGACAGTTCCTCGCTATTCTCAACGACAACTCGATGGGGATTGCGCGTACACAAGGCGCGCTGGCGACATATCTCGCGCGATTCCGCGTCAGCAGCCTGTACGAAGAAGTGAAGCACCAGGTGGAGAACCTGCTACCGAAGGTGCCCGTGGTGGGCAAGAGCGTGCAGGGTGCCCTCGATCATCTCAAAGAGGGCATTAAGGCAACCGTTTCTCCGCACCAGATTTTCGAGAAGATGGGCTTTATTTACGTCGGTCCCGTCGACGGGCACGACACGGCGCACCTGATCGACCTGCTCGAGATTCTGAAGGACGTTCACCACCCGGTGTTGCTCCACGTGCATACGGAGAAAGGCCGCGGTTGCGACTGGGCGTCCGATGATCCTTGCGCGTATCACAGTCCGGGCAAGCTCCAGGTGGACGGCGACTCGGTAATCGCGGTGAAGGGCAAGCGCAAGAGCTGGACGTCTGCGCTGGCCGACGCCGTGGTGCGGATCGCCAAGGAGGACGAGCGGGTCTATGCGCTGACGGCCGCCATGCCGGACGGCACGGGTGTGGCGAAGATTCGTGAGGCGCTGCCCGAGCGCTGCCTCGACTGCGGGATTGCCGAAAGCTGCACGGTCGACATTGCGGCCGGTATGGCGAAGGCCGGATTGCGGCCACTGGCGTGTATCTACTCGACGTTCCTGCAGCGGGCGTTTGACCAGGTATTTCAGGAGGTCGTGCTCCAGGGGTTGCCGGTCGGGTTCTGCCTCGACCGTGCGGGGCCGGTTGGTGGTGACGGCGCCGTACACCACGGCTATCTCGACATTGCATACCTGCGTCCGTTCCAGAACATCGTGCTCATGGCGCCGGCTGATGAGGCCGAGCTGGAGCAGGCCCTGCGTATTGGGCTGAAGCTGGATCGACCGTGGGCAATTCGCTACCCGCGCGATGAGGTGCCCGAGTCGCTCGGCGACGGGACGCCGTTCCACATTGGCAAGAGTCGTGTGTTGCGAACCGGCGCCGATGCAACGATTCTGGCATACGGCACGGCGGTGCAACCGGCGCTAGCCGCGACTGAGCGGTTGGCCGAAGAGGGACTCGAAGTCACGGTGGTCAACGCGCGGTTTGCCAAGCCGCTGGACGAGGACATGGTAACGACGGCGATTACGCGCGGTCGCCCGGTGATCACGGTCGAGGAGCACTCGGTTGCCGGGGGATTTGGCAGCGCGGTGCTCGAGACCGCGAATCGGCTCGGTCTCCCGACGGACGCGATTATTCGACTGGGCATGGCGTCCGAGAAATTCTACAAGCAGGGGTCCCGCAGCGCGCAACTGGCCGAGGCGGGTATCGACGACAAGGGCATCGCGGCGACAGTACGCCGTGCGGCTCAGGTCAGCCGAGGGACCACGGTGACTGAAGTGGCCCGCCAGCGGATTGGCGGCGGCGGCAGCGCATAGCAGGGAGTAGAGCGCGGGGACACGATGGACTCGTTCATTGCCGGACATCTTCAAGGCGTGTCGCGCACGTACGCGATTCTCGTGCCGATGCTGCCGCGTACGCTCGCCGACGCGGTCGGCATCGCGTACCTGTTGATGCGCATCGTCGACACGCTGGAGGACGCCCCGGAGCTGGATACCGACACGCGCCGTGCGAAATTCGCCGCACTCGAGGCTGCGTTGCGCGATGGGACGGCGCTGGCTGCAGATCTCGCCGACCCGATTGGCGAAAACGACGAGGAACGCGCGCTGATGCGCGATTTGCCGGAAGTGCTCGCGCGGGTGCAGGCGCAAGAACCGGCGTATCGCGACGCGATCTGCGAGTGCGCCCGGGCGATGAGTGGCGGTGTGTGTGCGTTAATGACGCGCAGTGCTGAGCGCGGATTGCCTTATCCGGCAGTGCGTGATGCGCATGAGCTGCGGGAGTACTGCTACTACGTTGCGGGTGTGGTCGGCGAGATGCTCTGCGCGATGATGGCGCATTTCCTGAAGATGCCGACCTTGCTGAAACTACGCGGTCTGGCGGTCGAGCTGGGGATCGGGCTACAGCTCGTAAATATCCTCAAGGACGCGTTGAAGGATTCGCGCCAAGGGCGGCGCTACCTTCCGATTGCGGAGGCCGGAGGCGTGGCCTCGACGGAGATCTACCGCGCGGCACTCCTGGAAGCGCGCGCTTGCCTGCAACGTGGGGTGGACTTTGTCATGGCACTACCGTCCGGCGCTCGTGAGCTGCGCTCGTTCTGTGGACTGCCGATTGCATGGGGTGCGCTCACACTGGCACGGGCCGAACGCGATGCTCAACAGGCCAAGATTGGACGCAGCGCGATAAGCACGACGATCGAGCTGTTTCGCCGGTTGGCAGGCGATGATCAGGAACTCCGTCGATGGCTTTCCGACCTGCTGCATAGTGGCGAGGCGGCCCTTCCGGAGCCGAACGCGGTCTAAGCGCGCAGCAGCCCCCGTTCCGGGGCGTGTGGCGGGTCGGGTGGGGTGAAAGATGGAACGGGGGTGCTAGGCTCTGTGCTTTCCTGGGGTCGCGGTAGGGGGGACGGGCGGCGCAGTGTGGCGGGCGTTCCGTCTTCGCAGTGGGCGTTCGACGATTGCGAACGCACACACGATCGCCAAGACACCCACAATCCCCAGCGCGGCGGTGGCTGTGCTTTGGCCGAAGCTCAGTCCGGGCTGCAGAAGTGCCCACCCATTCTGGATTACCAGTGCCCACCCAGCTGCGAAGGCAGTCAACGCAACAAACCGCCGCGCTCTTGCCTCGCGCACGCAGGTGGTCGGAGCCGGGTTCTGGGGTGACCTTTCTGCCACGATCGTCCCGAAGTGATGCGAAGTCGTTGATATCCGTATTCATCGTCGATTTGAAGGAACTGCCTTAGTGGCCGCAGGGGATTCAGGAGTCTGATCTCGACACGCCGGCACTGTCATTTCTGACGCGTACACGCGGCTTGGATAGGCCGAGAAAACGTCACAGTGCGCAATGCCGCCCCGCTTGATCGGGCGGAGCTGCGCAGGCTGGTGTCAAACGTCCGATAGCATTTTCAGGTAGCTGAAGTACCGTCGTTCGCTGATGTGCCCATTCTCGACCGCGGCCTCGACTGCGCAGCCCTCGCTGCCCTGGTGGAGGCAGTCTTTGAAGCGACACTGCGGGATGAATGGGAGGAACTCAACGAAGTGTGCTTCGAGTTCTCCGGGCTCCACCGACCAGAGATCGAACGAGCGAATCCCCGGCGTATCGACCACATAGCCGCCGACGTCAAGCGGCAACAGCTCCGCCAGCGTCGTTGTGTGACGGCCCTTCTGTGTCTCGCTGCTCACGTCCTGTGTCCGGAGCTGAAGGTCCGGCTGGACGGCGTTGAGGAGTGAGCTCTTTCCGACGCCGGACTGTCCGGACAGAACTGTCCTGTGTCCGGCCAACGTGTCGCGGAGCTCTTCGATTCCGATGGCGCGCGTCGCGCTCGTGCACAGGCACGGGTAGCCGAGCAGCCGGAACTCCTCAATTACCTCGTGGACCGCCAGCGCGTGGCCGGGGAGCTCTTCCTGGTCGGCGGTCAGCTCGTCCTGCAGCAGGTCGATCTTGTTGAAGCACAGGATGGGGCGCAAGTTACCCTTGAGTGCGGACACGATGTAGCGGTCGACCAAGTGTGGGCGAAGACGTGGTTCGGCGATGCTGACCACGGCCAGGAGCTGATCGGCGTTGGCGACGATTGTGTGCTCACGTTTTCGACGATCGCGCCGCGAGAGATTCGAGGTGCGCGGCGCGACGCGCTCGATCACGCCGATGTTCGCGCCGTCATGCGTTTCGCTCTGATCAGAGAACCAGATCTTGTCTCCGACGCTTACTGGAGATCTGCTCTCAATAAGCATCGTGCGCAAGACCCGGCGGATAGTACACTCCCATGCCGCACCCTCTGGCGTGTGGACGTAACAGATTAGTCCGTGGACTTTTACGACGATTCCGCTCTGCCAAGCTGCTTCGTCGACGGCAGGGAGATCGTCACCATCGACGATAATCGTGCGTTTTCGGGATAGGTCACCTTTGGCACGCACGGACTCGGTCCGTGCCGTGTCGTCGAGCGCCGGCTCGTCGGCGTTGTAACGTCGCGTCCAGTCGTCATCGCGTCGGCGTGCCTGCCGATTGTGCCGAAAACGAACGCGGACCTTTCGTGCGGCTTTCTTCTTTGCCATCGCCTCCATTGTAACCTGCCCGCTCCGGAGGGTCGTCACCAGAGCCTCCGGGGCGTTGCGACCGGCAGTGGTTTCGGCCACAATTCACCGGGCGTAATTCAGTTTAGGAGATCCAATGGCGACATTGGCGGAAGCGATCGCAGCGCGATCGGTGGCGACCACCTACGAGACGCTGGGCAAGGCGGTCCGGCATGAAGTGAAGCGGCGCGTGTTGGACTCGATCGGTTGCGCGTTGGGGGCGTGGAAGAGCCGTCCGGCGCGCGTGGCGCGGGAGGTGGCGGGCGGTGTCGCATTTCCGAACGGCGCCAGCCTGCTCGGGAGCAACCACAGGACTACGCCGGACTTAGCGGTGTTCAGCAACGGGGCCCTGGTCCGATACCTCGATTTCAACGACACGTACCTGAGCAAAGAGCCCGCGCATCCGAGCGACAACCTGCCGGCAGCGTGGGCCATCGCACAGACAGCCGGGCGCGGCGGCAAGGACGTTATCACGGCGGCGGCGCTTGGTTACGAACTGCAGTGTCGGCTATGTGATGCGGCATCGTTGCGGGCGCATGGGTGGGATCATGTGACGTATGGTGCATCGTCGACAGCGCTACTGGCGGCTAAGTTGTATGGGCTCACGACCGAGCAGACTGTTCATGCTCTGGGCCTGGCAGGTGTGTGCAATTTTGCAACGCGCCAGACGCGCACGGGGCAGATCTCGGATTGGAAGGCCTGTGCGTTCTCGAACGCGGCGCGCAACGGTGTATTCGCGGCGAATCTCGCGCGTTTGGGGTTGACCGGTCCGCACGAGATCTTCGAAGGCCCGAAGGGACTGTTCAACATGGTCACGGGCGCGTTCGACCTGAATTGGGCCAGGGACGCCGACGATTGGATGATCTGCAAGACGTACATCAAATACTGGCCGGCGGAGTATCACTCGCAATCGGCGATCGACGCCGCACTGCAACTGCGGCCGGAGATCGGTGGCTGCGGGAACATCGATGAGATTCTGATCGAGAGTTTCGAAGCTGCTGTCAGCATCATCGGCAGCGAACCCGAAAAGTGGCGTCCGACCAGCCGCGAGACGGCGGATCACAGCATGGGCTACTGCGTCGTGCTGGCGTTGCGTGACGGCGATGTGACGCGCGAGTCGTTCAGCGATGAGAACATCCGTGACACACAGGTGCTGCAACTGCTCGACCGGATCAGGATCGTCGAGACCGACGAGTGCAACGCCGGCTATCCGGACGGGATTCCAAACAAGCTGATCGTGAAGCTGAGGGATGGACGTACGCTCGAGAAGCTGGTCAAGTATCCGCGCGGTCACGCGGGCAATCCTATGACCGACGAAGAGGTGATCGCCAAGTTCAAACGCCAGGCAACAGGTATCGTGAGTGAGGCGACGGCCGAGCGCATTGTGCAGATGAGTCTTGGATTGGACGAACTCGACGACATCGCACCGTTGCTGGAGTTTGAAACGTTCTAGTGGTCGCGGGCGCCCAGATCGGGATGCCGGTCAGGACTACAATTCAAGTGTGACACGTAGAGATTTCTCGACGCGGAAGGTGGAACCATGAGTGCGAAAGCTACGTTGACGTATGCCGGTAAGACCCACGAACTGCCCGTGATCATCGGCTCAGAGGACGAGCACGCGATCGACATCATGAAGCTGCGGGCCGGGTCGGGATTGATCACGTACGATGATGGTTTCGGTAACACCGGCTCGTGCGCAGGTGGAATCACCTACATCGATGGCGAGAACGGCATTCTGCGCTACCGTGGCTATCCGATCGAACAGCTCGCCGAGCATTCCGATTTTGTCGAGGCGGCCTACCTGCTCATATTCGGTGAGCTGCCGACCCAGACGGAGTACCAGGAATTCGACGACCTGCTGACCGATCACATGTTTATCCACGAGAGCATGCGGAGCCAGTTCGAGTCGTTCCCCGACGACGCGCCGCCGATGGCGATTCTCTCCGCGATGATTAACGCTGCCGGTTGTTTCGAGCCCGCATTACGTGCGGTTGAAGAGAAGAGGTTCAAGGAGTCGGCGGCCCGGCTGATCTCCAAGACGCGCACCATTGCCGCTGCGAGCTATCGCATCTCGCAGGGTCTGCCGATGAACTACCCGCGGTTTGACCTGCCGTACACGGCGAATTTCCTGCACATGATGTTCGGCATGCCGAACAAGGACTGGACGCCTGATCCGGATCTGGTGCGGGCGATTGACCAGATCCTGCTGTTGCACGCCGATCACGAGCAGAACTGCTCGACGTCGACCGTACGCATGGTCGGCTCGGGCATGGCCAATCTCTACGCGTCCTGCGCTGCGGGCGTGTGCGCGTTGTGGGGGCCGCTGCACGGCGGTGCGAACGTCGCGGTCATCGACATGCTGACCAGGATTCACGAGAGCGGTGAATCGCTCGACAGCTTCATTGCGAAGGTGAAGGACAAGTCGTCGGGCATCCGGCTGATGGGTTTCGGGCACCGGGTGTACAAGAACTTCGATCCGCGGGCCAAGATCATCAAGGCGTCGTGCGATCGCGTGCTGGACAAGCTGGGAATTCAGGATCCGCTGCTGGAACTGGCCAAGAAGCTGGAAGACGTCGCGTTGCACGACGAGTACTTCATCGAGCGCAAACTGTATCCCAACTGTGATTTCTACAGCGGGATCATCATGCGGGCGGCGAATATCCCGTTGAACATGTTCACCGTGCTCTTCGCAATCGGCCGTATGCCCGGCTGGATCGCGAACTGGCACGAAGTTCGCAACAACCCCAACGGGCGCATCTACCGGCCGCGCCAGGTCTACACAGGGCCGACCGAGCGGCCGTACGTGCCGATCGAAAAGCGCGGCTGATCGCGCGAGGCAAACCGACCCGTCGATGAACGAGCCCAAGCCATCCCGTTCGGCCCGGCTACGCGCCGCGATTCGTGACCGCACAGTGGTCATGCCCGGTGCCTTCAACGCGCTGACCGCGCGGGCCGTCGAGCAGGCCGGATTCGAAGGTCTGTACCTGTCCGGCGGCGCGTTGGCCAACAGCATGGTGGGCGTGCCTGATATCGGGCTGACGACACTTTCCGAGGCGGCTTATCACGCGCGGCGCTGCGCGGCGGTGACTTCCATACCGATCATCTCTGACGCGGACACCGGCTTCGGCGGCGCGGACAACGCGGCGCGGACGGTGGAGGAGTTCGAGCACGCGGGACTCAGCGGTTTGCACCTTGAAGATCAGGAGTTCCCGAAAAGGTGTGGCCATCTGTCGGGCAAACGACTCGTGGACCCGAGCGAGTTCTGCGAGAAGATCGCGGCAGCGGTCGCCGCGCGGCACGACCCCGACTTCCTCATCATCGCACGGACCGATGCACGGGGCGTAACTTCGTACGACGACGCCGTAGCACGGGCTAATGCGTATCTGCAAACCGGCGCCGACATGATCTTCCCGGAGGCGCTACAAGACCGGGGAGAGCTCGAACGATTCGCGAATGACGTCCCAGCTCCGCTGCTGGCGAACATGACCGAGTTCGGGCGCACGCCATACCTGCGCGTCGACGAGTTCGCCGCGATGGGTTATCGCATCGTGATCTTCCCGGTCACGCTTCAGCGGATCGCGATGAAGGCCGTGACGGACGCCCTGGAGGCGCTACGCGCGGACGGCACTCAGAAGACGTTGCTGGACCGGATGCAGACGCGGGCAGAGCTCTACGATCTGCTGGGCTACGACGTGGATGTGCCGCCGCCAAAATGACCCGGCGGCCCGCGCGTTGACGCCTCCCGGCGCGCAGCGAGAATGACGGCATGACGTGGCTCCCTACGGTGCTCGTCGAATTGCACTTCCTCATCGCCGGTGTCCTGGTCATACGCATCCTGCGGCGGCGGGATGAGCCAACTGCGATGATCGCGTGGATCCTGGCGGTGATCACACTGCCAGCCGTGGGGATGGTTCTGTACTGGGTGTTCGGGTCGGGGCGGTTGCGGCGCAAAGTGGGGCGGCGACGACGTCGCGTGGCCCATCTCTTGCAGAGTTTACAGGTCCAGGCGCGCGAGCGCACCGACCCGCACAGTTCAGCCGAGGCGCAGACGCTGCCGGAAGATCTGGCTGGGGTCGAGCAGTTAGGGGCGCGACTGTCGCAGATGCCGGTGACGACCGGCAATGATGTGCGCGTCTTCACGGATGCGGAGGAAACGCACGCGGCGCTGGACGAAGCCTTGCGCACAGCCCGGGATCACATTCACCTGGAGTACTACATCTGGCAGCCGGACGAAACGGGGCGTTACTATCGCCAACTCCTGATCGACCGCGCCCGGGCGGGCGTGAAGGTGCGGCTGCTGCTCGACGCGGTGGGTTGCTGGCGTCTGCGCGAAGGCTTCGTACGACCGCTGCGGGGCGCGGGAGTGCAGGTCGCGTTCTTCACGCCATTGCACCAGTTGCGGGTGCGCAAGCTGTGGAGTCTGCACCTACGCAACCACCGCAAGATCGCCGTGATCGACGGCCGCATCGCGTTCATGGGTAGCCAGAACATCGGCGATGAATACCGCGGACGGGCGCACGACCGAACGCCGTGGCACGATGCCCACCTGCGGATCTGCGGCCCGACATCCACACTTCTCCAGCAGGTGTTCGCCGAAGACTGGTACTTCGCGGCGCGGGAGCGGCTCGATCACGACGTGTACTTTCCCGTGCAGGAGGCGGCCGGGTCGTCACGCGTACAGATCCTGCCGACCGGGCCCGATCAGCCGACCAGCATTCTGGGGCAGGTGCTCTTTGCGGTGGTTGCGTCAGCGCGGGAGTCGCTGCGCATCGTGACGCCGTATTTTGTCCCGGACGCGGCCGTGCGCTGGGCGCTGATGCACGCGTGCTATCGCGGCGTGCGCGTTCGCCTGGTCCTGCCGACCCGTAGTGACTCGGCGCTGGCCCTGTGGGCGGCACGCAGCTTCTACAGTGAACTGGTGGCGGCAGGCGTTGAGATCGTCGAGTACGACGCCGGCGTCCTGCACGCGAAGATCATCACGGTGGATGACCGTTACGCCCTGCTCGGGTCCGCGAACATGGACGCGCGCAGCTTCAGGTTGAACTTCGAGGTGACGTCCCTGTTGTATGATCATGCCGTGGCTGGCGCCCTGACGCACGTGATTGATGCCTACTGCGATGGCGGTCGCCGCATCATGCCGCACGACGTGTGGAGCAAGGGAGCGCTGCGGCAACTGGGGGAGGGTGTGGCGCGTTTGTTTGCGCCGTTGCTCTGAAGCGTCGTGGACACGTATTGTCAGTGGATGGCACCGTGGTGGCCTGGAAATGGGAGCGGGCCTCGGGATTGCCGAGGCCCGGGAGGGAAATCAGGCGTAGTCAGGCGGGCGGAGCCGCTTGCGGTTGTGTTATCCGATGAGCGCGAGTACCTGCTGCGGCTGCGCGTTCGCCAATCGCAGTACGTTCGTGGCCGACTGGACCAGAATCTGGTTCCGGGTGAGATTGCTCGTCTCTACCGCGAAGTCGGTATCGCGCAGGATACTCTCGGCGGCGGCGATGTTCTCGTGTTGGACCGCCAACGCGCTCGAGGCCGTTTCCAGCGTGTTCTTGTGGAACGATCCGAGCCGGCCGCGGAGCGTGGCCACCTGGTTCAGGGCCTCGCGCACGATGGACTGCGCGCCAAAGGCTTGGCTCTGATCCAGAGCGTACGCTTCGCCGGAGCCAATCTCGTACAGATAGCCGGCATTGGCATTTCCGAGCGACCCGGTGGTGAGCGACGAGATGCCGAGTGAGGCGAGCCCGTTGAGGTCGAGCTTGGGCGCGATGGCGAATTGGGCCCCCCCCCCTGTGACTTCGAACGAGGAGATGCCGCCGGAGGTCACACTGCCAAAGGCTTCGGCCAGCGTAATCTCGGCGTCGAGCGTTGTCGTTCGCACGCTCAGGTCGAGACCACTGCCCGTCACCGACTGGCCATTGACGGTTGCAGTAACGTCATTCCCGAAGTCTTCGGTGGCGTCAGTGGAGAAGGTCTTGCCGGTGTCGAGCACGCGGATGCGGACGAATTCCTCGGACCCGTAGTTGCTGCTCTGAATGATCAGGTCGGTGCCTGACACGAGGGCTTCGACGCCGGTGTTCTGCGTGGCCTGGTTGATAGCCGTCGACATATCCGTCAGCGCGGCGTTGGAGAAAGTGAAGCGCTCGGTTCCGAGGTTGCCGGCGATCTCGACGGTGATCGAGGAAGCGGCACTGATCGCTCCGCCGTCATACGTGATGATGGCCTGCGAGGCGGCGTCGGTTGCGTCGATCGCGACCGTGCGGTTGCCGCCCTGTGGGACACGGACGGAGTTGAGCTGCAGGTTAGCGATGTCGGCGGTGTCGACATTCTGCGTCGTGTACGACAGGTCGCCGGACAGCAGCTTGCGGCCTTGCAACTCCGTGCTGTTGGCGATGCGGTTGATCGATTGCAGAATCAGGTCGATTTCCTGCTGATTCGCATCGCGTTCCTCGTCGCTGATCCCCGACTCATTGGCCGAACGGTCGACGAGGTCCTCGAGATCGTTCAGCATCCGGTTGATTTCGCTCAAGCCGGACTCTGCCACGGAGACGACGTTCATTGCGCGTGAGACGTTCGTCTGGGCGGCCTGGACTGCCCGCATCTCAGCGCGCATGGTCTCGGAAGCGATCAGACCGGCCGGGTCGTCTTTGCCGGTGTTGATGCGGAAACCGGTGCTGAGTCGTTTCAGCGACTCATTCAGGGCGTTGTTTTGGTTACCCAGAATGCGCTGCGAGATGAGGGACGTGACGTTGGTGTTGATGCGACTCATTGGCCTGCGCCTCCAAGGGCGGCATCCCGCAAGTCCGTAAAACGCGGGGCGGCCGCGGCCTGATTCTCATGGTGAGTTCGGATGATCGCTCCGTGAGCCGAGCACCGGCACTCACTTCAACCGTGAGGGGCATCGACGTGACTACGGGGTTGCTTTAGTAACTTTGCGCGCCGGACGCGCAAGTGTTGCCCCCGTACACGAGCCGGAGTCGCGAACCGTGTACGGGGGCCATCAGGCGAGAACGACGGGCGTCCTTATCGGCCCCCCGCCGTTCTCATTCTGCCGTGCGAAACGGTTTTATCCGCCTAGCAATCGCAGCACGGACTGGTTCGTCTGGTTTGCCAGCGTCAGAATTGTCGTGCCGGCGTTCACCATGACCTGATCGCGGGCCAGACGGGAGGTTTCATACGCGAAGTCCGCATCGCGGATGGCTGACTCCGCAGACGTCAGGTTCTCCTTGGTGATCGTGAGCTGGTTCATATTCGTGTCGAGCGTGTTGCGCTCGAAGGAACCCAGCCGACCGCGAACCATGGAAACCTGGTTGATGGCTTTGGAGAGAATCTCCGAGGCCCGCGCATATTCCTGCTCCGACAGGGCATAGTCCTGGCCGGTCTTGAGTTGAGAAAGGAACCCGATTTCATCCGTCCCCAGGTGAGAGGCATTCACCGCGTCAATGCCCAGATTCACCTGCAGGTTCGTGTTGACCTCCGGGCCGACCTGGAAGAGAGCACCGCCGCCGGTAATGTTGAACGAAGTCGTGTAGGCCGAAGCGGCGGCGTTGAACTCGAGGTCCAGGGCGGAGTTCTTGATCGTCAGGTGGTTGCCATCGGCGCCGGCCAGGGAACCGTTGATCGTCGCGACGGCGTCGGTCCCATAGTCCTCCTTGCCGTTTGTTCCGCCGGTGGTGGGGAAGTCAGACGGCGACTCGGACAAGACGCGGATGCGGACGAACTCGCTGGAACCATAGGTTCGGGAGTACAGGCGGAAGCCGGAGGTCGCCGTGGCCGAGACCGTGGCGGAGACGCCGGTGGCGTCCGCTTCGGCGACGATCGCGTTGGCGATGGCGGAGGCAGCGGTGCCGTTGGCGAACGTCATGGTGGTGACGCCTTTGGGACCAGCCAGCTCGATCGTGACCGTGCTGGCGCCGGCGGCCAGCGCGCCGTAGGGGAACTGGAGCTCGGCCTGTTCGGCGGCAGTCTGCACTTCGATGTTGACCGGCACGGTTGTGCGCGAACCGAACTGAACGGAATGCACCTGGAGTGTGCGGACTGCGTCGGAGTCGATTCCGCTGGTCGTATAGGACAGCGAGCCGTCCAGCAGCTTGCGGCCGGCGAAGCTGGTTGTGTTGGCGATGCGCGTGATGCTGTCGATCGCGGAGTCGATCTGCAACTGGTTGGCGCGGATCTCGTCTTCCGAGAACGCGCCTTCGTTGGCGGCCTCGACCACCTTGGTCTGGATGTCCTTGAGCAGCGTAGCCACTTCGTCGAGGGCCCCCTCGGCCGTCGAGACAATGAGCTTGGCGCGCTGGGTATTGGAGATCGCCTGGCCGACGGCGCTGATTTCGGCGCGGAGCCGCTCCGAGACGATCAGGCCGGCGGGATCGTCCTTGCCCCGGGAGATACGCAGTCCGGTAGCAAGGTGCTCCATGGTCGTGTTCAAACTGGCGTAACTGCTGTTGAGGTTACGCTGAGCGGTCAATGCAGAGATGTTCGTGTTAATGCGAGCCATTGGCCATCCTCCTTGAACGGTTCGTGGCTGAGTAGCGAGATTTTCGAACGGGGATTACGCAGGGCGTGATGGAAAAACGAAGGGTTACTTGCTGCGGGGACGCGCCGCCCGTTTGGGCGGGGTCGCCTGCGCCAGGTCCTCCGTGGTAACGGCAGACGCCTTGCGATTCTCGCGTTGAATGGCGTCGAAAACTTCCTTGCGGTGAACGGAGATTTCGGAGGGGGCTTCGATGCCCAGGCGCACCTTGTCTCCGCGAATATCGACGATCGTGATTTGCACGTTGTCGCCGATGATGATTGATTCGTCGCGTTGTCTTGAGAGCACCAACATCCGCGGCTCCTTCCTGGGTTATGCCGATGCGTAGCGCGGCAGGACGTCCTGCGGTCGACTGTGACGACGCCCGGATGCGGGCGGGGCTGCCAGCGGTCGTAAGCGTGGTTGACGCGGCGCGCGTTTCTTGCGTGCCCAACCATCCTTGCAGATACAGTTCGCCCATGGACATTATACCGGACCTATCCTGCACATTGCTACCGTTGACGGGATGACTACGCCGTCTTTACGGCCGCTTCGGAATCCACCAGTAGGCGGTGGCGGGTCGTGTAGCGCTTGTCTGACAGCACCATCTGGCGGCCGCGGAGCGATTCGGTGCCGATCACCAGCGGTCCCAGCAGATTAGCGGTCAGGGCCCCGTCCACCTTGTTCACGACGACCAGCACCTGACATGCGGCGAGATCGGACAGTTCAAGGCCGGCCACGTCGTCGCGGCGGATGGGCACCCGATAGTTGGGCACGAACGCCAGCGGGTCGCAGACCACGAACGCCAGCCGCGGGTCGTCCACGGACTGCATCCAGAAGAAGACCGGGTCCTCGGCCGTCTGGATCAGGGCGAAACGTTGCTGGTCAGGGAAGCCCAGCAGTCCTTCGCGGAAGGTCAGGATTCTGGTTTCGTCAACTTCGATCGGTCCAAAGCGTGTCGTTTCAATGAGCATCTCCGTTGCTCCCGTGACCGGTGGCCAGATGGTTCGTCCAGCGATCGGCCGGCGCCATGCGCCGGTATTCCACACGCTTCCGATCGCAGGACCGGACGCTCCTGTTGTCCGACGCGCACTCCGCGCGTCAACCGGACGATGCGGCCGACCCAGTCACCGTTGCCGGCCGTCACCCTGATGTCGTCTCTGCCATGAGCGCGCCGGTTCACGACCGGCGGGCGCACTACCGCAGGTAATCGAGCAGAGACAAATTCAGCACGCGTGACGCCGTACTCAGGTTCGCTTCCAGCGCTGTTTGCAGTTGCTGGAAACGCACCACGGCGTCCGCGAAATCGACATCTCGTGCGTCGCTGAGCAGAATCTCGGCGCCGGCCACTTCGCGCTCGACGCGGTCCGTGCGGTCAGCCATCGTTCTGGCCTGCGACGCTACTTCTCCCTGGGCGCGCTGCATCTCGATCATGACACGATCGATGCGCGCCGCTGCCGTGTTGATGGTCTGCCGGTCATCGCGCAACAGCCCCTCGCGCAGCTCAAGCAGCGCGGTGAACGGGCTGTCCACGATGAGCGGATTGACGTTCCGTCCGGTGAGCGTGCCGCCGGACGTGGTAACGTCGAGCCCCAGGTCGCCCAGGGCAGGAGAGGCATTCAGCGCGCTGACACCGAACGTCCCGGTCCCGGCCGTGTTGTCCTGAATCTGTATACCGTTTCCGCTGGCAACCAGCGCCGCGGTAACCGCGCCACCGGTGTTGGTGTTGATCAGATCGACGACGTCCTGGATTGAGTAGAGGCCGTCGAGATCGAGGTCGATCGTAGCGCCGCTTCGCGTCGTAATACGGATGTCGTCGCCATCGACGGTCTCGACTCCGAGTCCGTCGTTCAACTCGGCGAGCGGCGTACCGCTGTACAGTGAGCGAATCCCAAGCGCTGTGGCGAGATTGCCGCCGTCCTCCTCGACGGTGAGCTGTGTTCCGGAGATACGGTTGACGAGCTCGATTCGGGAGCCGTCTTCCGAAATTCGGGCCCAGACGCCGAGCTCTGGACGGTTGAGGCGATTGAGGATGTCCTCAACAGTTTCGGCGCCGGTCATGTTGATCGTCGCCGAGTTTCCGCCGTTGCGCACGACGAGCGTGTCGTTGACGTTCAGGCCAGTGTCGGCCAGCAGCGACGTGACCGAAGTCGTTTTGGTGAGGCGTGGATCGAGGTCGGTGCCGGCCCGCAGCGGAGCCGAAAACGTGCCATCGATTCCCAGGTCGCGCGCGGTTGTGCCATCGCCGATTTCGGTAATGGAGACGCTCACCGGCGTGCCAAACTGGGCGAATGTAATTCCGTTGGTGTCGAGCGAGGCGACGAGGCCAGCCGGTAGCTGTGCGTTCAGCAGGTCGATCACGTCCCCCATGGTGTCCGCTGAACTGAGATCGACCTGTACTTCAGAGACACCGGCGGTGACATTGATCGACCCGAGCCGCACGCCGTCGCCGGTAGTACCGTTGAGATCGCTGACGCGCGTGTCCGTCGTAAGCGCCGGGTCAAGGTCAACGAAGCCGCGTACTTCGGTCGAGACCGCTCCGAAGAACTCCGTGCCCGGGATCGTGAAGTAGTCCGTCGACAGGTCCGTATCGAGAATAGTCTCCCTGCGGTTTCCGTCGCCGCGGTAGATCACGCCGCCGTTGCTCAGCTCAAACGGGGCCTGGTCCTGATGACCGGCGTACAGCCAGGTGTTCAGGTATTGGCGATTGCCCACTGCGACCATCTGGTCGATCAACGAGTCCACGACGGTGGCGAGGGCTTTGCGTTCTTCGGAAGAGATGCCGTCATCAACACCCTGGAGGGCAATGGCCTTCGTATCGCGGAAGAGGTCGATGGCGTCCTGGAGTGACGATTCCACTTCCGTGAGGACGCTGTTGACTTCGGCAACGTTGTTCTTGACCAGGCGTAACTGGTCGAGGCGGGCGTCGAGCTTCATCGCCCGCGAGGCGGCGATGGGCTCGTCGCTGGGCAACTGGTAGCGCAGTCCGGTCGCGAGCTGGTTCTGCACGCGATTCAGCCCGAGCTGATTCTGCCGCATGGCTTCGTACAGGTTCTGCGCCTGATAGTTGAAGCTGATGCGTGCCAGATTGACCGAAGTTACGCCCATGGTCCGTTCAGATTCTCAATCGCGCCTTATCCGACAATCGCGAGCACTTCGTCCGACAGCGACTCAAGCACGCTGATGTAGCGGGCGGCGCCCTGGAAAGACTGCTGATACTTGGTCAGGTTGATGGCCTCTTCGTCCAGGCTGACGCCGCTGATTGACTCGCGCTGTGCGGCCAGGCTCGAGTAGACGACGTCGGCTGCGTCGTAAGCGTTCAGAGCCGCCGCCGTCTCAGTGGCGAGCTCGCTGATGATGCCCTGGTGGAATTCGATCGCGCTGTGGTCGTTGAGCAGCGTGCTGGCTGCGTCGGCGAGCGCTGCAATCCGGCCGGCGTTGCTTCCGTCGCCGGGGGCGCCGCTCTGCGACGCGGCGATCAGGCGCGCGTCCTCCTGAATCTCGCTGCGCACCGCCATGGTTGACGCGGTGGTGCCTTCGAAAAACCCGCCGATGCCGAGGGCGGCGAGCGCGCCCGAATTGTCCTCGGCGAAGTAGACTTCGTAGCCGTCCGCGGTGGCGAGCTGCAGGCGGCCGTCGGCGGTCGCTGATGCGCTCAGGTTCGGGATGTTGTCGAGGGCCGCGATCAGGTCGTCGAGTGACATGTCGTCGTTGTTGAGCCCGTCGAGATCGACGGCGATTTGACGCGTGGTCGTCTTGCCGCTGACCTGATCCTGCACGCGAACCTGGAACGTGCCATTCTCAACGGGGAACGGCAGGCCGGCGGCGGTGCTGTTTAGGGCGGCGGTGGTGTCGGCGAGGGCGTACGTGCCGGTCAATGATTGGTGCGCGATGAGACCGCGTCCCGTGCTGTGAACGCGGTTGATTTCGTAGATCAGGCTGCGTGCGAGCTGATCGAGCTGGTCAAGCTGATTTCTGATTTGCACATCGCGGGCGTTTACCGTCGCGGCGAGAATCCCCGCGCTCATGATGACGTTGCCGTTATTGTCGGCGAAGCGGACGCTGACGGTCTCCAGGCCGTCTTCGTAGACGACCTCGGTCGTAAGGCCGCGCGAGCGATCGAAGTCGACCAGCGGCTCGCTACCGATGAACACGTTGAGCACGCCGTTCTCGTATTCGCGCGTGTGAATGTCCATCATCTCGGCGAGCTCGCCGAGCAGCGTGTCGCGGCGGTCACGGAGGGCACCGGCACCGCCCAGACCGGTCGCCTCCTCGGTGACGATCATCGCGTTGAGGCTGGCGATTTCTTCAGTGATTTCGTTGGCCCGCGCCGTCAGCTCGGCGGCGGTCGTGTTCAGGTCGCTGATCTGATTGAACAGACCCTGCCGCTGACGCTGCATCGTGTCGATCACCGTTTCGGCGCCGGCGATCACCAGCTCACGCGATGAGATTTCGAGCGGATCGGTCTGCAGACTGGCGAAGCTAGCAAAGAAATCGCTGAGCTGCGTGGATAGATCGTCCAGCGTCAACTCGTTGTACATCAGCTCGATGCGGCTGAGATTGCTGTAGGTCACGGCTGCGCCTTCGCGTGTGCCGCGTGCCAGCCGGAGGCGCATCTGGAGTGATTCGTCGATGTGGCGTTCGAGCTGCGATACGTTCACCCCGGTGCCAACCTTCATGCCACCCATCGTGAGCCCGCCGTGCTGGGCGACGAGGTGGCCGGACTGGCGCGTGTAGTTGGGGTTACCGACGTTGGCGATGTTCTGACCGGTGATGGTCAGCGCAGTCTGATACGCCGCCAACGCGCTCTGCCCAATCTGGAATCCAGCTCCGAAGATTGCCACAAGTCACCCGACTGCGTCGACCCAACGGCGTTTGGTGCTCACGTTGGGATTGCCACGGACGTCATATCCGCAGGATTCCTGGCCGACCTTCGCCACGTCGGCAAAGATGCCGTGAATGTGCGATTGCAGGTTGTGTGCCACGCGGGCCGCGATGCGATTTTTCCGCTGCAATTCCTGGGAAACCTGGCGCAGGGCCGTGCTATGCGCTCGTAGAGCGGCTGCGTGCGGTTCGGGCAGTTCATCCGCCAATTGCAGTAGCGGGACCTCCTTCAACTCGTCGCGGTGCAGCGCTTGCGCGACGCGCGCAACAAGTGCGGGTCGTCCTTGCGCGTAGTCGAAGACACGTTGGAGGAGGTCGGCTTCGCGATCGGCGCAACCGCGCAGCGTTTCCGTGTCGGCGCGGCGCATGCCTTCGAGTTTGACGTCCGCGGCGTCGGTGAGCTGCTTGAGCAGAGCGTGCATGCCGGTCAGGTGGACCTGCAAGTCGGGCACGACCGTAGCGAGATCCGCGCGGTTGTGCGGCGTCGTATGCTCTGCGTGGTTGGTTTGTGTCACACGTCACCTCGCGCCGTGCCCGGCTGTATCGTTGAGGGAGTTTGCGTGTTGGCGTGTCGGATGTCCTCGATGGACAGGCCCGGCTCGCGCTTCAGTGTGTCCATCAGGCGTCCCAGCAAGTCCGAGTCGGCCGAGGCCACCTGGTCGGCGATGCGCTGATCGAGCTGCTGGCCAAAGATCTCTTCTGTCTGACCGCCACTGGCGAGCTCGTGACCAAAGGGGAACTGCCGCATTTCGCTGAGCAGGGGCACGAAGAAAAGTTCGGCCATGAACTGGGCGGCGGATTCGCGGATCACGCCGGGGTCCTGCGTATCGAGTTGGCGGCCTGATGCGAGCAGAGCTCGGAACGTGTCACGCGAGACGCCTGTCGCCGTGCCGGTTGCAGCTTGCGACGGTTGCGGGCTGATGCTGACGGCTGTGACTTCACGAACGGACATTGGTGAGCCTTACTCGTATTGCAGTTGCGCGTGCAGTGTTCCGGTCTGGTGCAGTTGCTCGATGGCGGCGATCATTTGCTCGGGGCTGACCTGGATCGCCGAGAGCGTCTCGAAGAGCTCGCTGAATTCGATGCCGTCGATGTCGCCAGCCTCGCTCTCGTCGCCCTCGGCGGCGGGTTTACCGATCATGACGGTGCCGACGCCGGGGATCTGGAGAATCGTTGGGGATACGCGGACGGCGCTGGTGAAGGCGATCTGCTGGGTCGCGCGGTTGATGGTCACGCGGGCCGCCTGTTCGGGCATCATGAAAAGGCGTGTTTCGAGGACGCGGCTGATGAAATTGGCCGGGGCGTCCAACTCGAAATCCGGGATGCGGACCAGCACGTTCTTGGGGCCGATGGCCTGCGCCGGCGGCTGGAGGGCCATCATAGCGCGGGGGTCGGAGCTTTCCTTGAGCGCGCGTACCACGTCGCGCGGTGATAGCTCCTCGTTCACGGCGCGGGCCAGCACGTGGGCCCAGGTCCAGCCGGCGTGCGTGTCGTCGAGGACGAGCGTGATGTAGCCGCGGTCGACAAAGTTGTAGAAGAAGTCTCGTTCGAGTGTGGCGCCGCCGCGGATGATGGCTTGCGTCGGCTGCGTCGATTCCGGTAGATCGAGCGGTCCGCCGGCGAGGGCGAGCACGTCCTGCGTGAACGGGTCCTGGGGATCAAACATGACGTATTGCAGGGGCGTAGTCAGCAGCCGTCCGCCGGCGAGGCTCTTGGCGGCACCAACAACAGACACTGCGACGTCCAGAGGCTGGCCACTGCGGGCACCGTGTTCAGGGATCTCGGCTTCAACCACGACCAGGGCGACGCTGCGGTTGCCCTTGAGCTCGGTGTCGGTCAGCACCGGCGCGTTATAGCGCGTGTGCAGCGACATCAGGGCCCGCATCGTGGGGAGGTACTTCTCGCCGTCGCCGGTGCCGTCGAGGCCCACGACCAGTCCGTAGCCCATGAGCTTGTTGGTGCGCTGGCCCTGGAGACGCGCGATGTCCTGCACGCGGATGTCCGCGGCATAGGCGGCGGTGCAGGTTAACAACAGCAGTGTGAGTGTCGCGCGGGTCTTCATGGCGTACTTCGTGCCTTTCGTGTAGTTGCCTCTGCTTTGCGAAGCTGCGAAGTTTGGCCGACGTTGGTCAGAACGGCCGGATCAGGTCCAATCCGCGCTGCAGCCAGCCGCGGCGGGTCGCGTCGCGTACGGCGCCGCGGTCGAGCACCTGTACGCTCAACTCGGCGACCTGCGAGCTGAGCACGGTGTTCTCCGGCGTAACGTCATCGCTACGGCAGACGCCGGTGAGCGTGACGGTGTAGTCTTCTTCGCCGAAGCTGACGTCATTGCGCGCTTCGAGGACAAGATTGCCGTTGGGTTTGACGTCGATGACGCGGGCCTGGACGCGGGTTGTCAGCGAATCGCTGCGGTCGTATTTGCCGTCGCCGCCATAGTCGTTCTGGAAGTCAAACTCGACGGCCGGGACGCCCTGCGTGAACAGCGCCGGCACGATGCCGTTCTTGTCGCTGAGGCGAATCCACTTGCTCAGTTCCCAGGCGTGCTTCCAATCCTTCTTGGATTCCATCTTGGCCTTGGTCTTGGCCGTCTTGGTCACGCGGACGATGATCGTGACCAGGTCGTTGACGCCGATGATCTCGGGTTCGGGTGTTGCGACGGCGATGGGCGAGACGGCGAGATGGATGCCGTTGTTCTGTTGGGCCGGCCGATCTTCGTTCAGCGTTGTGCGGACGGAGTCGTCTAGGCCCATGCGGGCCGAGACGGACATGCCGCCGGCGGGCTGCGTAGTCGGCGCTGGCTGGCGGCGCGCGGCGGATCCGCCGAAGAGCGAGTTGTCCTGTGCGCTGGCTGGCGTGATCTGCGTCAGCAGCAGCCCGACGGCGAGCGTGCAGATGCCCGCGGTAATGTGTTTCACAGTTCTCCCTCCTGTAATCGAACCGTGCCCAGTCCGGAGACGATGCCGCGCAGGGTTTGGCGGTGTTTGCGGTCGCCGAGGCGGACGCGGACTGTGTCGCCGTAGCTGCCGGCGTCGAGCGCGACGCCCGACAGTCGAAGCTGCACGCCGCCGTTATCGCCGACGACGGTGACAGGGCGGCTGCGCTGGACGAGATCGACGTTCTTGACGTCGCTCGGCGTGAGCATTTCGTCTTTGGGGACGAAGTCCTTGACCTGCTGGCCGATCGCCTCGTCGAGCGAGGTCAGGCCGATGCGGCTGTCGTCGTTGAAGACGCGCTTCTCCAGGTGCACGTCGTTGCGTCGAATGTGATTGCCAATGCTGAGCGGGCGCTTCGCGACGACGACTTCACGGGTCAAGCGCACGTCCGCGTAGACGTGGGCGGTGCGCTGCACGTGGCCGTCACGCCGAAGGACGACGCGGAACTCGCGCAGACCAAGTTTGCTGGAGCCGGTGGCGTTAATGCGAAAGTCCCAGGGTGGGTTGGTCAGCTCGAGCAGTTCCTCGCCGCCGCGCTCGAAACGCAGTTCGACGTCGCCGCCCAGTTGGTGCAATTCGTTGCGGGCGTAGTTGGTGAGCAGGGTTCTGAGCGTGTGCCCGCTGGTAGACGTCTCGCGGCGTTCGCGGAGCAGGGGGGCTTCGTTAGTGCCAGACGCTTCCGGTGTTGCTTCGGCTTCAAGTTTCACTCGACACGACGTCGCGCCGCTGATGAGCACGCGGGCGAGATTGACACCAAGCTCGTCAAGACGCGTCACGATCTGCTCGTGCGTGACCGTGACGGACTTGAAGCCGTGCTGCGCGGGGAATATGGGGGCCGACTCGATGCGTGTGACGACTTGCTCATCGACATCGGTGAGCAGGAGTACGTCGCCGAGCCGAACAGTGTCGCCGTAGATGGTCGCGTACGGGCGCAGCTTGAGGCGTTGCACGTCGCTGTCGGCGGCCCGCGTGGCAGGACTCACGACGATGCAACAGGCGAGTGCGACGAGCAGCGCTTGGCACGCTCCGGACCCGTCATTCCGACGAGCGCAGCGAGGAGGAATCTTGTCCAATGCTGGAGGTTGGCTTCGCACCGCGGCGAGATCCCTCGTCGCTTCGCTCCTCGGGATGACGAGAGTGCTTGCGTCCATCAAGCCCGATTGTTCAATGTTCGGTGCACTCACCAATTCACCTCACGCGGCTAACGTCGCAGGTTCGCGACCACCTGGAGCGCGTCGTCGGCGGCCTGGATGGTCTGAGAATTCATCTGGAAGATGCGCTGCGTCTTGATCAGCTCGACCAACTCGGTGACGGCCTCGGTCGTGCTCTGTTCCAGGTAGCCGCCAAGCAGCGTGCCCATGCCGTCGGTTCCGGGGGCAGCCTCGACCGGATCACCAGACGCTTCGGTCTCGGTGAAGAGGTTGCTGCCTTCGTGCAGCAGGCCGGCGGGGTTCACGAAACGGGCAAGCTCGACCTGTCCGAGGTCCTGCTGTGTGCCGTCTGTGCCGGTCGCGACGATGCGGCCATCTGCGGTCCAGCCGACGCGATCGATCGGTACGTCCTCAGGGATGATGGGCGAGTCTTTCAGCCGGTGGCCGAAGTTGTTGCCCAGCACCAGCTCGCCCTCGGCGTTCTTGATGAAATTGCCGGCGCGCGTGTAGGCCGTGCCGCCGCCCGGGAGCTCGATCTGGAAGAAGCCGTCACCCTGAATGAAAGCGTCGAGCGGCTCGCCGGTGGTCAGCGCGCTGCCCTGTTTGAAGATGGTCTGCGTGTTGCTGACGGCGACGCCGAGGCCGATCTCGGTGCCCAGGGGAGAGGTGGTCTCCTCGCTGGTCTGCACGCCGGGCTGCGCCCGCAGTTGGTAGAGCAGGTCCTGGAAGTTCACGCGGGCGGACTTGAAGCCGGTCGTGTCGGCGTTCGCGATGTTGTTCGCGATGACGTCGATCTTCATCGACAGGGCTTGCATGCCGGTGGCGGCGGTGTGCAGCGCCATGATGGCCATAGTCGTTTTCCTTCCTGCACGTGCGCGTTGCTCACTCGGCATGGCGCACGGTTCTTCAGTTCATTCCCGATCAGGTCCGCATGACGGTCGAGATCAACCGTCCCACGGACTGATCCTGCAGCGAGACCATCTGGGCGTTCATCTGGTACGCCCGTGAGGCCTCGATCATGTTCACGAGTTCGTGAATCGGCTCGGCGCCCGATGCCTCGACGGTGCCGGAACGCACGCGACCGGCGGCGTGGAAGCCGCTGTCCTCGGGCGCGATGAAGCGCTGGGCGGCGACTTTGTCGAGTGCCGCGTAGTCTTCGAAGTCCACGACGGCTAGCTGGCCGACGATCTGTCCGTCCTGCGAGATGCGGCCGTCTTCGTCGAAGGTGAAGTCGCGACTGCCGTGCGGGTTGACGTAGATCGGGCCGCCGGCGCGGCTGAGCATTGGTGCGCCGTCCACGGCGGAGATGAGCAGGCCGTCCGGGTTGACGATCATGCGGCCGTCGCGGGTGAATAACGGCTGTTCCGCGCCCTGGACGGCGAAGAAGCCGGGGCCGTCCAGGCTGACGTCCAGGTTGTTACCGGTCTGGAGCTTGCGGCCTTCGGCGTAGTCGGTGTGCGTCCGGCCGAGCCAGAGGCCGCCGCTGATGCCGCTGAGCGACGCGTCCGACGGTCCGTTGCGCCTGCCGGCGTTGGATGCGGGTACTCGCTCGGCAAAGACCGCGATGTCGCGCTTGAATCCGATCGTGTCGGCGTTGGCGATGTTGTTGGCGAGCACACCCTGGCGGTACTCGTTGACCAACATGCCGGCAGCCGAGTTGTACAACCCGTAGATCACTGTGCACCCTCACCAGGCGGAGCGAGGACGACGGGCGAAACGCCGAGCCGGCCACGGGCGGCCAACTCATCCGTGGTGCGCCGCCACGCCTCGGCGAGCACCCGTCGTCCCAGATCGCTCCAGTCTGCTGGCGGTAGGGAGTTGCTCGCCGGCGCGTCGTGGGTTGCGACGGGCACGGCGGGCGGCAGCGCGTTCCGCGAGTACAAAACGGACTGGGGCTTCTCGGCCATGCTGCAACTCCTTCGCCGAACGCACCTCGCGCGCCGCCTCCGTGCGGTCCGTCCGCAAGGCACTCGACCGGAGTAGGGGCAGACGGCGTGCCAGCACCGCGTGCGCGCGGCGCGCGAAGCGCGGGCATTTCACGTAAGTGCTTTGCTCAGTTTGCGGTTAGTGACTACTGCCTGCTCGACGGTGAATGGCAGTGGTTGAATAGCGGCATGCCCGATTCGGGCAGGGCTTGCGCGGTAGGTGTGTGTCTTGCGCGAAGAGATCAGCGGGTCGTAACGGTGTCGCCGGTCTGAGGCGGAGTTGTTGCGCGGATCAACTCGGCGACGACCACAGCGTGCTCTGTGAAGCGCTGGATCACACGCATCTGTGCGACTTCGGCGTCCCGGCGATAGACGGTGAGCGCCATACCGACATAGCTGCGCGGCAGCTCAATCGTGGCCAGTCTCGTGGCTGCGTCATATAGCCGTACACGCCCCTGGGCCGGCGGGAGCTGAAGAACAGCCCTGCAGCGGCTGAGCGAACGACCGAGCTGTTGCTGCTCGAATGGCGAGCGCATCGGTATGACCCGTTCCAGCACCTCGGCGCCAAGCGGGCTGTCCAACTCGGCTAGTGCGACGGCTGCGGCCAGCGCCAAGTCCTCGTTCTCGTCTTCAAGCAACTCCACGAGCGGGGGTTCTCCAATCTCGTACCGCAGTTGTGACAGCACCCGCACGGCCGTACGCCGATCGAACTTGGTCGCGCCGCGGAGGAAGGCGCTCCAGTCTGCGGCGGAGTAGGGCGCATCCTGTGTGAGGAACGCCGGCGTGTGGCGGTAGTAGATTTCCAACGTGAGCGTGCAGATGGCGGTCGTGTAGATGCGACTGCCCATGCGGCCCCAGAGGCCCCAGTCGCGACCGAACGGTGCCCAGCTTCCGTAGCGGTGCTTGCGCTGGTCGCCGCGCTTGGAGCGATCCTGGAGGGGGAGAATGGCGTCGCGGAGGCGGGCGTTCCAGCGTTCCCAGTCTTTGCCGCCGCGCTGGAACATCGCGAGCGTACCGTAGTACCAGTAGTATTCGTTGTGCAGGCGGGTCGGGTCGCGGCCGCGGGCCTTCTCGGCCGAGGGTGGGTCGGCGAACAGGAGCGAGCGTTGCGCGCGCGGCAGGTCGCCGGTGATTCGCCAGCCGAGCATTTGTTCGGCGGTGAGACCGGCGGCCAACATGCCGGGACCGTAGCGATAGACGGCCTCGAAGCCTTCGTCGACGCGGAAGCCGGTGCCGGAGTCGGCGTAGCGCACGCGGCCGTCGGGTTCGGTGGCGCGTGCGAAGTGCAGCGCTGCGCGGATCAGTGTCTCCGGCGGGACGGCGATGCCCACGGCTGCGCAGGCGTGCAGGGCCTGAACCATCCACGCGGTGATGGAGGTGTCGTTGCGGCCGGAGGACGCTGTGGCCAGGTAATCCCAGCCGCCGAGCGGTTGCTGCGACGAGACGACGCGCGCGACGGCACGTTCGAGCGGTTCGCGCAGCCGATCGTCGCGGACGAGGGCGTAAAACTCTGCGAGGGCGAGCGTGGCGAGTGCGTCGTTGTAGCCGGCCATGCCTTCGTCGACGCCGAAGCCGCCATGCGGCTGTTGGAGCAACACAATGGCGGCGACGGCATTCCCGACGGTGTCGGCGTAGGGTTCGTTGCGATCGGTGTAGCCGGCGCCGAGGAAGGCGAGCAACGCGAGGCCGGTGAGACCGGGACGCAACTCGACCTGGTCGCGTCGAACGGCGACGCCCGGGCAGCGATCGTCGGGCGGGCAAAGGCGCAGGAAGTCGAAGCGATTCCAGGTTCCGTCGGGGGATTGGTGATTGGCGAGCCAGGCGAGGCCGGCGGCGACGGCGTCCTCGGTGCGGTGCGTTCCGCCGAACTGCTCGACTTTTTTCTGCCGGGTGGGGACGGAGCGGTCCCACTCTTCGCTTGATGCTGGGCGCGAGGTTGGGAGTGGTAAGGGCGGCCGCGGCGTTTCTTTGGGTTTCGGGATCTCAGGTTTGGTGCTCGGTGGCGCTGCTGTCGCCGGTTCGGGTCCTGCGACGGCTGATGTGGCGGGCCCTTGCGCAGGCTTTAGACGGGTGGTGGGACGAGACGTTGCGGGTGGAGTTGGCGCGGGCACGTTGGTTTTTGGACGCGATGCTGCGACTGACTGGGACGAGGGCGGTGGTGGTGACGACTCGCCTGGTAGCAGCAGGAGGGGCAAGACCCCGATGGCCGTTACCAGCGCGGCGAGTACGATCCAGGCGAGCCGGTTGAGCCGGTGGGCGCGCTGCTCTCGTGGATCGGAAACGTTGCGGGACATCCCGTGGAATTGTAGGTGAGGCAGGGCCGGCCAGCGCGTCGCTCGAAGAGGAACGGTTTACAGTGTGATCACCTTATCGGCCCGGGCGAGCTCGGCGATGATTTCGTCCATGTTTGAGGCTTCACCGACCGCGAGCTCGATTCCGTAGTGCTCGATGCAGGTGCCGCATGGCAGGAGCTCGATGCCCTGGTCGTGGAGTTGCACGAGATCGGCGAGAACGGGGGAGTTTGCCTGGGCGAGTTTCACGCCGCTGTTGTAGAGGACTATCGCGGTGAGATCGAGCTTGCCGTAGACCTTGCGGAGGAACGAGCCGAGGATCTTCTCACCGAGCGCGCGGTCGCCGCGGCCCATCTGATCATCGTTAAGCACAACCACAGTTTTCACGTCGAGTCCTCTCCGGCACAAATAGTGCGGTGAAACGACCGGGCCAATCCCTGTGCCGTGGGCGCGACGATACTGGAAGCGTGGTTAGATTGCGAGCGGGGATCGAGCGTCAGGATTCGTTGGCCTGGCGCAGGTAGTCCTCACGCCGGGCGAGTAGCTCGTCGTGCTCTGGCGTGAGTTCACAGATGGATTGCCACATGGCCGAGGCTTTGTCCACCATGCCAATGTTCTGGAGGGCCAGCACGAGGTTGGCGCGGAAGGAGGGATCGGTTCCGCTGTGGCCGGCAAGGGCGAGCTCGAACTCCTCGGTCGCGAGGTCGAACTGATTGCGCTGGGCAAAGAGCAGGCCAAGCTGGTAGTGGACGTCGACGTACGAGTTGTCCAGCTCGAGCGCGCGCTGGAAGACCTGGATGGCCTCTTCGTCTTGCTCCATTTCCTTCAGGCAGATACCGAGCTTGATCAGCGCCTTCGTGTAGTTGGGGTTGATGCGGATGGCGTTGCGAAACGCGTTCACGGACTCTCGGTGCCGACCGAGCTGCCGCAACAGCAGCCCGTAGCGGTAGTGCAGGTCGGCGTGGTTTGGCGATGTCGCGAGGGCCTGTTGATGGCGGCGCAGTGCTTCGGTCAGAAGTGCACTGTGCGTTTCCGAGTCCGGCTGTGTATCTGCGCCGTACGCCGGTGTTCTGTCGGCGGAGTCGCGCTTCGATTGGAGCTGCAGGCGCAGCGATTCCGTGAACAGCAATGTGCTGCTCGGCTCCAGGCTGGCGGCCAGATCGAGCGTCGCGCGCGACTCGCGCTCGCGACCGCTGCTGTGTTGGGCGATGCCCAGCCCGGCGAAGGCGACGATCAGTCGGTCGTTCAGTTCGACGGCACGGTTGAACGTGAGGGCCGCGTCGATGTACCGTCCGCTGCGCATGTGCTGCGTGCCGAGCTTCACCGTGGCTTCGAGGAAGTCCGGCTGCGTCGCGAGCGCAGAACTGTATTCGGCCAGGGCGCGCTCGTCGTCGCCGGCGCGGACGTACAGATCGCCGAGCTGCACGCGATACGGCGCTACACTCGGGTAGCGTTGCACGAGCTCCTCGAGATTACGGATGGCGTCGTCGATCTGGCCGTCCTGCACGAGTGCTTCGGCGGCCGGCGCGAACTCATCGCACGCTTCCGGTTCGATGAGCAGGGCCTGTTGGAATTGATCGATGGCAGCCTCGGGTTCGCGCGCCGCAAGGTAGAGCGCGCCCAGCGTGAGCAGCGCGTCCAGGTTGCCGGGATCCATGTCGGCGATGCGTTCGTAGCACTCCAGGGCGCGGCCGCAGTCGTTCTCGCGCAGGGCGATTGCGGCGAGCCGTTCGACGGCATTGCGCAGCTCCGGGCAGAGGGCTGTTGCGCGTTCGTATTCCATTCGCGCGGCACTCAGGTCGCCGAGTCGTTCGTGACAGAACGCGATGCCGAAGGTGATGGCCGGGTCGTACTGATCGAGATCGCGCGCGGTCCCGAGTTGCTCCAGCGCTGGTCGTACCCTGCCCAACGCATCGGCAACACAGGCTAGTCCGAGCAACGGCTTGGATGATTCCGGCGCGAGCTGTTGGGCGCGGGCAAACGCCGCCTCCGCATCTCGTAAGCGCGCCTCGCGCAAACACGCCGCGCCGCAACGCAGCGCGAGGTCGAGCGACGTCGGGATGGCGGCACAGCGCTCAAATAGATCGTCGGCGTCGTCTTCCGGCAGTCCGGACCAGCAGCGGGCGAAGACCGCTTCGAGGTCGGCCACCAGACCACGTCCTAATACTTCCAGCAGATAGCTCATGGTTGCTGCCTGCTCTCCTCCAACGCGTTCATTGCGGCGCGCGTGTCCGGCAGATTCGGATTCAGCTCAAGTGCCCGGCGGTACGCCGCGCGTGCGCGGTACGAATCGCCGGCGTTTTCCCAAATTCGTCCGGACAACGTGTGTACGTCGGGATAGTCCGCACCGGCATCCAGGGCGCGGTCGGCATAGACCCGCGCTGACGCTGCCTGGCCGCGGTCGTGCGCGATGCGTGCGGCCAGAACCAACGCGTCGCGATACGTGGGATTCACTTTGATGGCGCGATCTAACAGTTGAACGGCGGTTTCCAGCTCGCGTGCTTCGGCAGCGGCCCGCGCAGTGCAGTACAGCAGATCCGCACGTGTCGGATGCTCGTGTACGGCGCGCAGCGCGGTGCGATAGACCGCACTCGCTGAGGGCGGCGAACCTGCGCCGGTGTTCTCCAAGCAAGCCAGAATCACTTCAGGTTCGTCGGTGAAGATCTCGCCCAGTGCGGCGTCGGGAGCATGCGCGCCGTCTGGTGTCCCGCAAGTGGATTTCGTGTCCAATGGAATTCGCGTCATCGAACCACGCTGCTCCCTTCATCTCCTCCGGAGACTTACGATTTTCCGGCCTTCTGATTCGCCTTGCCCGTCGGCAGTGGCTCGGCGGGCCCGTCGCCCTGCCTCTGTGGCACGATGAAAGCCGAGTGACAATGAACGCAGCGCACGACCTTGCCGCGGGCCGAGTCCGGTGCGATCACCGTCCGGCCGCATTTGAGATTGGGGCAAATCATGGTTACTGACACGGCTTCTCTCGCTATGCAGGGCGATGCGGCGATCGGTCGTCGTATCGTCAGATTCTGGTGGGGAGATGACTGCGGGTGCTTCGGGGAAGCTGGCCGAGATTCGGACGTTCGCAGCGCCTCGACGCCAGCCGCCGCAGAGCCGAGAAAGCGTGGCGCGAAAAGGGCGTGGCGCGTGCTGCGGCGCGTAACCGGACGCAGTGGGAACACGAGCTGTGAGACCGCAAGTGCTGACTGCTGCTGCGCGTGGGGGTCAATAAGCAGAGATGTCTATCGGGCCTTCGAACGTGATCCGCGTTTTGCGGTGGAGCGCCTGCGCGCGGTCTTGCGTGGGACGTCGGTGACCGGCCGACGGCTGGACGGCACCTCGATCGACGCGCGGCCGGCGAGATAGGCTCCGGTGATCGAGCGTTCGTTCTCGGCAATTTCGGCCAGCGAGCCTTGTGCGACGACATGGCCGCCGCGCGTGCCGGGGCCGGGACCGAAGTCCACGATCAGGTCGGCGGCTTCCATCGTGTCGCGGTCGTGCTCGACGACGACGACGGTGTTGCCCATGTCGCGGAGGCGTTGGAGTGAGGCGAGCAGGCGGCGGTTGTCGCGCGGGTGCAGGCCGATGCTCGGTTCGTCTAGTACGTAGAACACGCCCACCAGGCCCGAGCCGATCTGGCTGGCGAGGCGAATACGCTGTGACTCGCCGCCGGAGAGTGTGGGGGCGGAACGATCGAGCGTGAGGTAGTCCAAGCCGACATCGAGCAGGAACTGGAGCCGGGCGCTGACTTCTTTTAGCGGTTCGCGGGCGACGAGTGCGGCGACGCCATCGAGCTCGAGTTCGCTGAGGAACGTCAGGGCGTGCCGGATGGGCAGCCGGCAGAGTTCGTCGATGTTGAGGTTGGCAGCGTGCCGTTGCCCGGGCTGTTTGCCTTTCAGCCGCACGGCCAGCGCCTGTGCGTTAAGCCGTCCGCCGGCGCAGCGTGGGCATTCGGCCTGGCGCATGAACTGTTCGTAGAACCGCCGGACCATGTTGGAGGATGTCTTGCGGTAGCGCGTGTGCAGTTCGGCGACGACGCCGTCGAACGTGTCGCCGTGCTTCCAGACACCGTGGCGGCCGCGCCATTCGAAGGTGATGTGCGCGTCGCCGGTGCCGTAAAGCAGCGCATGCTGTGCCTTGGATGGCAGGTTATTCCAAGGGGTGTCGAGATCAATGCCGAGGTGATCCGCTACGCCTTGGTAGATGTGTTTGCGCCAGCGACCGGGTTTGTGCCGTAGTGCCACGACGCAGGGATCCAGGAACCGTTTGGACGGGTTGGGTATCAGCAAGCTGGGGTCGAAGTCGTAGCGTGTGCCGAGGCCGTCGCAGTATGCGCACATGCCCTGGGGGCTGTTGAAGCTGAAAAGCTGCGGCGTGGGCGGCTCGACGCTGACGTCGCACTCGGCGCAGGCGAAGCCGGCCGAGAGCAGGAACTCGCCAGCGTTCGTTCCCGTCCTGCGTTTTCTGCGACTGCTCGCGGGAGCAGACGTTTCGCCGAGCGGGGCGATGATGGCTGTGCCGTCGCCGGTGGCGAGGGCGGCATCGAGGGCTTCGGCTACGCGTGGTCGTACGCCGTCGCGAATGCTCAGGCGGTCGACGACCACCTCGATGTCGTGGCGACGGTAGCGGTCTAGCGGGGGTGGCTCGGACAGATCGATGACCTCGCCGTCGACGCGGGCGCGGATGTAGCCCTGCTGGAGCAGTTCGTGAAACAGGTCGCGGTGCTCGCCCTTCTGGGCACGGATCTTGGGCGCGAGCACGAGGAAGTGCGTGCCGGGCGCAAGGCTGAGCACACGCTCAGCCATCTGCTCACGGGTCTGGGCGCGAATCGGGCGACCACAGCTCGGGCAGTGCTGAACACCGGCGCGGGCGTAGAGCACGCGCAGGTAGTCGTGAATTTGCGTGATCGTTCCCACGGTGCTGCGTGGGTTCCAGCCACTGGTCTTCTGCTGGATGGAGATCGAGGGGGCGAGACCGGTGATCTGATCTACCTCGGGTTTGGGTAGCTGCCCCATAAACTGCCGGGCGTAGGCCGAGAGCGATTCGACGTAGCGGCGTTGGCCTTCGGCGTAGAGCGTGTCGAAGGCCAAGCTGCTCTTGCCGGAACCGGAGACCCCCGTAAAGCAGATCAGCTTGTTGCGCGGCAGCACGAGTGTGACGTGCCGCAGGTTGTGCTCGCGGGCGCCGACCACTCGGATTTCGTTGGAATCCGCTGCCATGATGCTCAGCTTACCACGGATCGATCGGTCAGATTACAGCGACGGCCACCGGCGAACGCTCAACGCTGGAACGTCGCAGGTGGCCGCAGATTCGATTGGCGTGGCTGACTACGCCGGCATCTCGATGATGGACTGCGTCTTGACCAGCGTGCGGCCTTGCGGAAACGCGTGAAACGCGTGAATGTGGAACTCGCGGTCGCGGGCCTCGTGATCGAGGTAGCTGAACGGCGTGAGCTCGCCGTCCGACCACGCGTCGTACGGCACGTAGCAGCCGCGCTTTTCCGCGTGCCGCATCAGGTCGCAATGAACGGACTTATACAGCGCCTCGTCCATGGTCTCGACCTGGCTGCTGACCAAGTACGTCCAGCCGTCCGGCGTCTTGCGCTCGTGATCGCGCTCGCCCTTGAGCCGGAACCGCGACAGCACGCCGCGGGACGGGAGTGTCTCGTTCTGGCGGTAGAGCAGCTCGGAAATGCACTGGTCGCCGCGAGTTACGGTTACGACGTGGCTCAGACCGACGACCCATATGTCGGCGTGGTACCGGCCCTGCTCGACTCGGTAGGCGGCGAAGTGCCGGAACAGCTCCGGGTGCAACGGGCGATCGAAGAGGTACAGGTTCAGGTCGACCGCCTGAAGCGCCAGGCCCTCTACTTCCATCTTGTTGATCATTTCCTCAGGCAATTGTGGACCTCACGATCTCTTAAAGCACTGCAGTATAGCACGGTGAACTAGGGACTCCCAACAAAATCCGGCCGGGCTACTTATTCTTACGTCCTTGCTCCGCCGTAGTTTGGCTCAAGTCTTCGTTTCGCTGTCTGCGAGCGATCGCAGCAGCTTGAAATCGTAGATGCCCGTGCTGTGGCCGTCCCGCCACGTGATTGCCAGGGCATACTGGCCAACAACCCGAGCGTCGGCCGCGATCGCCATTTCCGCCTGCCGCGGGCTGGCTTCGATCACCGGCAGCGTGGTCGGCTGAGCGACTCTGGCTTCGCGCTCGTGCCGGCAGCCGGCACAGGGGCAGTTCTTTCTCAGCGTTGCGAGCGGGATCACGCTCACGCCGCCATCGGCCCAGGTAATCCGTAGCTCTCGCTGCCGATCGAGATCGAGCTGCGTCGGCTGCCAATCGGATTCAGCCATACTGGCGTGCCCACTTCACGAATGCGGCACGGAAGGCGTCGCCGAACGCCGGCGATCCTGCCAATACGGAGGGCAAAACTCCGTTAACTGCCTACAACCCCGAAGTCGCGCGGCGGGCCATGCAGGCCGCCGGGACCTCTCGCGGCCGGTCAGTTGCGGGCCGTAGCTCGCGCCCGGCGCGTCTTCGGTCGGGAAGCCGGCTGAACGTCGGTCGTCGGCCGGGCTTCCGTAAACGCTGTTCCAAGCTTTCGCAGCCGGTCGTAGCGGCGGCGGAGAAGCGTGTCGATCTTGAGACGTCGCAAATCGCGGAGCGTCTTGCCGATCCAGGTCTCAATATTGGCGGCGGCGGTTGTCGGATCGCGATGTGCCGCGCCGAGAGGCTCGGGCACAATGTGGTCGATCAGGTCGAGCCGCTTGAGCTCTTTGGGGGTCATCCGCAGGGCTTCGGCGGCCTGTGGAGCGTGTTCGCCGGATTTCCACAGAATGGCAGCGCCGCCTTCGGGACTGATCACGGAATAGTACGCGTGCTCCATGACGCCGACCTGGTCGGCAACGGCGATACCCAGAGCGCCGCCGCTGCCGCCCTCGCCTATCACGACCGCGACGATCGGCGTCGGGAGGCGGGACATCTCCATGAGGTTCACGGCAATTGCGCGGGCGATCCCGCGTTCTTCCGCCTCGACGCCGGGATACGCCCCGGGTGTGTCAATCAGGCAGACGATCGGGACCTTGAATTTGGCGGCGAGCTGCATCTTCTGTAGCGCTTTGCGATAGCCTTCCGGATGAGCACAGCCAAAGTTGGATTCGATCTTTTCGCGCGTCTCGCGCCCCTTCTGGTGCCCCAGGAGCATGACCCGCTGGCCGGCGATGCGGGCGAAGCCGCTCACGATCGCCCGGTCGTCGCCGTGGAGCTTGTCGCCGTGCAGTTCGCAGAAGTCCTTGGTGATCATGCGGATGTAGTCACGTGTCAGCGGGCGGCGAGGATGGCGAGCGACGAGCACCTTTTCCCATGCGGAGAGATTGTCGTATGATTCGTGCAGCGCGCGGTCCAACTCCTTACGGATGTTGGTAATAACCTCACCGTAATCGCGGCCGGATTCCTCCGCCTGCAGCGACTCCAGGCGATGGATTTCCTGCTCCATCTGCGCAATGGGCTTTTCGAAGTCCAGCACGTACGAAATCCCCGGTGCAGAGGTACGTTCAGCGTCTGGTTTTGTGCTCATACACTCCCACTCTGACAGACCGCGCCAACGGACAACAGGCAGAAGATCTACCCGACCCTGTCGCCGTTAAGAGTATATTAAGCGAGCACTTTATCGATCGCCGGGGATTAAGCAAGGAAAATCCCCATCTAGCGGAGATTGGTGGCTCTACAGGGATGGCTCAGTGGCGGGGTGTTTTACGCATAAGATCTTTTATGGTAAATAATTAGGGCTGCTGCTGTTTGGGGGACTTTCCGTAAGCGGTTCCGGAAGGCTGTCAAAATCTTGCCGACCACGTCACGCGCCCGCCAACTGTCGCTATGATTCCCGCTTCCCGAGCCCGTCCCTGGTGACCCTGCGCTGGCATGGAGAATCAATTTGATGGCAGTTCACCGCGTGGAAATCGTTCCCTGCATGCCTGGGGGTCAACCGGCGACAGATCGTGAGGCGGTCGTACGTTTGTCCGAGGCCGGGCTGGTCGGAGTTCGGACAGTCCGAAAGTCACGCTTGTTTTTCCTGGAAGGGGGGCTGTCGGAGATGGACGCCGCTGCGGCGGCCAATCGTTTGCTCGCCGATCCGGTGACTGAACAAGCCGTGGTCCTGACGGAGGGGACGGTTGTTCCTGATCCCGAGCCGCCGTTTCAGGGATTCGAGATTCACCCGCGTCCCGGCGTGATGGACCCGGTGGCGCTCAGCACACAGGCGGAATTGCGGGCGGAGGGCTACGGGGTGGACGTGGTGCGGACGGCGCGGCGGTACTGCGCCGCTGGCGGGTTTGATGTCGATGCGCTACTCGGCTGTGTTGGGCGTGCCTTGGCTAACGATTGCATCGAGCGCGTGGTCGCGGGAGCGGCCCCCGTTGAACCACAGCCAGAGCCCCCGCTTTGCGAGTTTGAGTTCCGGCACGTATCGCTGGTTGATCTGGACGACGCGGCGCTGGAGCGGCTGTCGCGCGACGGCCACCTCTTTCTGTCCCGGGACGAGATGCGTACCGTGCAACAGCACTTCCAGCGCCTGGGGCGCGAGCCAACCGATCTCGAGTTGGAGACGCTGGCGCAGACGTGGTCCGAACACTGCGTCCATAAGACGCTCAAGAGCGCGATCACGTACCGCGGTGCGGCGTTCCCGGGTCGGCGGGAGGAAGGTGTGTTGCCGCCGGTTTGTGGCGAGGAGACGCGGCATTACGAGAACCTGCTGAAGGACACGATCGTGCGTGCGACGTTTGAGGTGCGCGCATCCGGTCGCGGACCGCAGTGCCTGTCCGTATTTGAAGACAACGCTGGCGTGGTCGCGTTCGATGACCAGTTTGGACTCGCGTTCAAGGTTGAAACACACAATCACCCGTCGGCGATCGAGCCCTACGGCGGCGCGGCGACCGGCATCGGCGGTGTGATTCGTGACGTGATTGGCTGCGGCCTGGGTGCGAAGCCGATCGCGAACACCGACGTGTTCTGTGTTGCCCCGACAGACTGGCCGATGGACGAGCTGCCGCGCGGTGTGTTGCACCCGGAACGCGTGTTGCGCGGCGTCGTCCAGGGCGTGGCGGACTACGGCAATCGCATGGGCATCCCGACTGTAAACGGGTGTGTGCTGTTCGAGCCGCGCTATCTCGGTAATCCGCTTGTCTTCGCGGGCAGCCTGGGGCTGATCCCACGGAACCGCGTCCAGAAGGCTGCGCAGCCGGGCGACTTGGTGGTCGTCGTAGGTGGACGTACGGGCCGGGACGGTATTCACGGTGCGACCTTCTCGTCGGCGGAACTGACGGATACGCACGCCGACGAGTTCTCGCACGCTGTTCAAATCGGGAACGCAATTACAGAGAAGCGTTTTCTGGACGCGCTGTTACAGGCGCGTGATGCGGAGGGTGGCTGTCTCTATAGCGCGATCACCGACTGTGGCGCGGGTGGACTGAGCAGCGCGGTCGGCGAGATGGGCGAGCACGTCGGTGCGGTTGTTGATCTCGATCGCGTGCCGCTGAAGTACGCGGGCTTGCGCTATGACGAAATCTGGATTTCCGAAGCGCAGGAGCGGATGGTTGTAGCGCTGCCGCCGGAGAACCTCGAGCGCTTCGCGGCGATCATGGCGGCGGAGGAGGTGGAAGCCACCGTCATCGGGACGTTCGGCCAGCGGGATTCTTCATCAGGCAAGCCGCGGATGATGCTGCGGTTCAGTGGTCAGGTGGTCGGTGATCTCGAAATGGAATTCCTGCACAACGGGGTTCCCGGCATCGAGCGGACCGCGACCTGGACACCGCGATCACAGACGGAGTCCGTTGTCTCGGATGAAGCCGGCGCGGATCTATCGCCGGGCGACGTGCTCGCTCGTTTGCGCGCCGAACTACGGCGTGCCAACACGGCTTCGAAAGAGTGGATCATTCGGCGCTACGACCATGAAGTGCAGGGTGCGAGTGTGATCAAGCCGTTACAGGGGCCGGGGCGCGGGCCGAGCGATGCCGCAGTGCTGCGGCCGGTGCTCGGCAGCGATCGCGGCGTCGCGGTCGGTTGCGGCATTGCACCGCACCTGGCGGATGATGATCCGTATTGGATGGCAATCGCGTCAATCGACGAGGCGGTGCGAAATGTAGTCTGTGTGGGCGGTGATCCCGCCCAGACGGCGATCCTCGACAATTTTTGCTGGGGGCGGAGTGACGATCCCGCGCAGCTCGGCGCGCTGGTTCGAGCGTGCCAGGCCTGCTATGACGCGGCGGTCGCCTACGGCGTGCCGTTCATCTCGGGGAAGGACTCGCTCAATAACGAGTTCGCGCTCGACGAGGCGGATGTCGACCGGCTGATCTCCAGCCTGACACGACGGGCTCAACGCGGTGGAACCGATGCGGGGCGGTTGCGACGGTTGTTGCCAACTCTGACGGAACGCCTACGGCAGCACCAGCGGCTGTCCATTCCGCAGACGCTGCTGATCAGCGCGCTGGCGCTGGTGCCGGATGTGCGGCGTTGTGTGACCGCGGATCTCAAGTCTGAGGGCAACACGCTTGTACTCGTCATCGGATTTCCGCCGCTGGGTTTCGACCTGCACCACGCTGCAACCACGCATGCGATCGTCGCGGAGTTGATTCGCGACGGGCACGTGCGAGCGGCGCACGACGTGTCCGACGGCGGCTGGCTGGTTGCGGCGGCAGAGATGGCAATTGCCGGGCGACGCGGGCTGGAGATTGATCGAACTGCGTTGGGCAGGCTGGCGCCGTTTGCTGAGCGTTGTGCGGCTTACGTCCTTGAGGTCGCGGATACCGCGGTGGTTTCAGGGGCGTTAGATGCCGCGGGCGTGGCGCATGTGTGTGTGGCCAGCGCGATTGCGGAGTTAGTGGTGCGTCTGGGCGACGCATCCTGCAACGTCGATGAGCTGGCAGTGAGCTGGTCCGGGCGGGCATGAACGGCAGCGAGCGCTATTCGTTGGGGGTCGTGGGGTCGTCTTGTGCGCCAGTTTCGTGGCTGTGCCGGCGCGACTGTTCTCTTCGTTCGAGCCGCTCCTGTCGGGTCCAATACGCCAGCACGGCAACGAGCGCGGCCGTGAGCACGCCGCCACCACACACCCAGAACAGGTCCGTCCACATCGATGTCACGCAGCACCTCGGCTCGCATATCGGCTGTCAGCGACGCGTTCGCATCGGTAGAATGGCACGGCGCCGGTCGATCGACAAGGCGCGCTGCTGTTGACTGCGGAGATCCGCCCGTTGAGTGAGCCGTCCGAACTGTACACCGACGTGATAACCAGCGATCGTGTCGCCCGTCGTACGATAGCCGAGCGCCGCCGACGTGTGCTGCGCAACGTTGCGACAGTCTTCGTGATCACGGTACTGATGGTTGTGCTCCTGGTCATGAGCCGCGATCAGCAGGCGATCAACAGTTGCCATGGGCGCATGGCGTTTGCTACGGCCGCATTGCAGGACATGTTGGGCGCGGGAGCAGTGAGTCCAGCCGAGCTGCCGCTGTCGGACCGCGGCGGCGACCCGAATCCACAGAGTGCGCCGCGGGCGAACACGCACTATTTCTACGATGCGTTTCACAGTTCGCGCGGCGAGGTTGGGCGAGAGATCGGCGTTGCGTGTTGCCGCTTTGCCCACTCGCAGCTCTTTCGGCCGAACGGTCGTTATGTTCTGTCGTATGACGGTGCCGCGCGGAAGTACCAGTACCGCTGGATGAGCGAAGTGGAGTTTGCACGGTTGGCGCCGGAGCTGGGTCTGCGGTTACCCGATGGTCCTTGAGAAGCAGGCTCATGCGGATTTGTCACGCCCTGGAGCAGTTCTCGCCGCCACCGAACGGGGTCGTCCTGTCGATCGGAAATTTCGATGGCGCGCACCGCGGACACGCCCGGTTGGTGCAGACGGTACGTGGTGTAGCCGACCGTCTACGGGCCACGCCGGTGGTAATGACGTTTGAGCCGCATCCGATCGAGGTGCTGGCACCGGAGCGTACGCCGCCGCGACTGACGACACTGTCCGAACGGCTGGCGTTGCTGGCGCGTCTGCAAATCGGTGACGCGATCGTGCTGCGCAGCGAGCCGGAACTGCTGGCGATGGAAGCAGAGGATTTCCTCGCAACGTTGGTCGCGCACGTACAGCCACGCGCGTTTGTCGAGGGACCGGACTTTCACTTCGGGCGCGGTCGCCGAGGAACCAATGACACACTGCGCGTGCATGCAGCGCACTGGGGCTATGAGGTCCACGAAGTGCCTGCGGAGCGCTGCCGTGAGCTCACTACGGAGCCGACCATCAGCAGCTCGTCGATCCGTCAGGCGCTACGCGACGGTCGCGTGCAAGACGCCAACGTGATGCTCGGTCGGGCTTATCGGATTGTGGGTACGGTCGGGCACGGCGAGGGGCGCGGCGCGGATCTGGGTTTTCCGACGGCCAACCTCGAGCAGATCGTTCACATGTTGCCGCAGGAGGCCGTTTACGCCGCCGCTGCGCAACTGGAGGATGGCACGCTGCACCTGGCGGCCGTCAACGTCGGGCCGCAGCCGACGTTCGGCCAGACGCAGTCGCGCGTGGAGGCATTTGTGCTGGATCTGAAGCGTGATTTGCGTGGTCGTCGTGTGGGACTGCACTTCCTGTCACGCCTGCGGGACCAGGTCCGTTTCCCGGACGTCAATGCGCTCGTGCAGCAACTGCGCGCGGACGTTGAGCAGACGCGGGCGTGGCAAACCGAGTTGGGGTGTTCTGAGCGGATGTTGGTGATCGAACTGTAGGTCGAACGCCGGTTTCAAGTTTTCGAGATGGTGGGAGCGAAAAATACGTGCGCAAAAAAGAACGAGAGTCGGATGCAATAATCCGACCCTCGTGTAATCAGCTAGTCAGGCTAGCGTGACGTCGACTTAGCGACGACGCAGGACCAGACCCGCCAGACCGATCAGCAGCAGGCTGGCTGGCTCCGGAACGACCTGGACGCCGTTGAGGAACTTCCAGGTCTGGGCGGTGCCAGCGGTGCTGGTGCTGACCTCGGTCAGGGTGCCGGCGTAGCTGCCGACGGTGTCGTAGGCAACGGCGCCGAGCAGCGCGGTGCGGAAACCGGCACCGGCGCTGTTCTTGCCACCACCGTAGTACATGTTCTGGGCGCTGTTCGCGGTGGTATTCAGGATACCAGCCGAGGTGACGGCGACCAACGACTGCGGGTTCTGGCTGAGGGCGGCCGCATCAAGGGCACCGTCCCAGCGGAAGCCGGCAGTGTTGCAGTAGTAGTACGAGGTGGCCGACGCACCGGCCATGAACAGACCGTTGATGCCGTTGATCTTGGTGTTGTCAGCTTCGGTCTCGTCGAAGTGGACCCACAGGTACACGAACTCGCCCGCGCCCGGATCGATGACGGCGTCAGCGATGAAGTCCGGGTTTCCAGCGATCAACGCTGCGGGGACGTCAGTGCCGGCCAACACGTTCGGGTCGCCACCCTGAGCGATCGTGTAGCCGTAGTAGGTGTCGAAGCCGGTGAATGAGCTCGGGATGAACGGGTCGGCGACGATCGCCGTCGGACCCTGCGTCAGGCCGTAACCTGCCGAGCTGCTAGTGAAGAAGAACTCGACGTCTGCGGTCGCAACGGCAGCGAACGCAAGACTCAGAGCGATGCACAACGCTTTCTTCATGATCCCAATCTCCCAATTAACAGTGCCAGCGGAGGTGCTTCCGGCCTCCTGAGACTTATACCATCGTGGGTGACGCTCACCCTTCCTCTCTTCTGCCGCAGTATAGTCGAGGCGAAAACCCAATGCAACCAAAAGTGCTGGCGGTTGCGGGCTTGTCCTGCGTGGAACCCTTTATGCTCTAAGATATGCTTTTTTACCGGTTTAGCACGCGAGCGGCGGGTAAATAGTCCGATAACCAAAGATGAATTCTGTGTAAGTACCGCGCAAAAAAGAGAAAGGAGCCGAGCAATGCCCGACTCCTTCCGGAGTTTGCTTCGAATTCGCGTGTTCGGTCAGCGTGGTCGACTTAGCGACGACGCAGGACCAGACCCGCCAGACCGATCAGCAGCAGGCTGGCCGGCTCCGGAACGACCTGGACGCCGTTGAGGAACTTCCAGGTCTGGGCGGTGCCGTTCTCGCTGGTGCTGATCTCGGTAAGCGTACCGACGTAGCTGCCGACGGTGTCGTAGTCAATCGCGCCGACCAGGGCGGTGCGGAAACCGTCGCCGGCGCTGTTCTTGCCACCACCGTAGTACATGTTCTGGGCGCTATTCGCGGTGCTGTTTTGGATACCGACCGACGTAACTGCGACGAGCGACTGCGGGTTCATCTTCAGTTCACTCGGATCGAGGTCGCCGTCCCAGCGGAAACCAGCGGTATTGGCGTAGTAGTACGACGTCTCGGACGCGCCGTCCATGAACAGGCCATTGATGCCGTTGATCTTGTTGTTGTCGACCTCGTTCTCGTCGAAGTGGACCCAGAGGTAGGTGAACTCGGCCGGAGTGATGACGGCATCGGGGATGCTGTCCGGATTACCCGAGATCAGGGTGGCGGGGACGTCACCCGCACCCAGCACGTTCGGGTCGCCGCCCTGGGCGATGGTGTAGCCGTAGTACGTGTCGAAGCCGCTGAAGCTGCTCGGCACGAACGGGTCGGCGACGATCGCGGTCGGACCCTGCGTCAGGCCCCAACCGGCAGAACTAGAGGTGAAAAAGAATTCGATGTCAGCGACCGCCGCGGCGGCAAACGACAGACTGAGAGCAATGCACAGCGCTTTCTTCATGGTCCGTTTCTCCCAAATTACGGTGCCAGCGGAGGTGCTTCTGGCCTCCTGAGACGTTCAGCTTGAAAAGGTGCTCTTCGCACCTTCCTCTTGTCACTGAACTTCTAGGCCCCGCGATTTTTCAATGTCAAACGCGGTTTCGGAGAAGGCGCATAATTCGTCGCTCTGCGCCGCAGGAAGTCCCTAGCGGGTGAAGTAATCCCATGGATGATTGAATGTTTGGGACGTTGGGCGGCGTGACTGGCACGCTCGATTTGCGGTCCAATCGGACATGATTGCGCGCTCTCGGCGGCGCCGGGACGTGTGAACGGGTTGAAGGGTGGTATTGCTTGAGCTATATTCGGACGTCGAATACTAGATGTAGTAGGCGGGCGCGGTGTGCGCTGAGATCGTTGCTGCGGGGCGGTGACGCGGACCCGCTGTTAGAGAGTTGACGTGTTCCTGAAGCGAATCGTTCTGCACGGTTTCAAGAGCTTCGCCGACCGGACGGAGTTTGAGTTCGGGGCGCAGTTAATCGGTGTCGTCGGGCCCAATGGCTGCGGTAAGTCCAATATCCTGGACGCCGTCCGGTGGGTCCTGGGCGAGCAGTCGGCGCGTAGTCTGCGGGGCGGGAAGATGGCGGACGTGATTTTCGCGGGGTCGCGAACCCGCAAGCCGGCGAATCGAGCTGAAGTCACGCTTGTGTTTGATAACCGGGGCGGGGTTTTGCGGACCGACGAGGATGAGGTTACGGTCGGGCGCGTCCTGTACGCCAGCGGCGAGAGCGAGTATCGGCTTAACGGGAAGGCCTGCCGGCTAAAAGACATCAAAGAACTGTTGCTCGATACCGGGGTCGGCGTCGATGCCTACAGCGTGATTGAGCAGGGCCGTGTTGATCTGCTGTTGCAGGCCAGCCCGCTGGAACGGCGTGAGATTTTCGAGGAGGCGGCCGGCATCAGTCGCTACAAGGTCCGTCGTGCCGAGGCACAGCGGAAGCTCGAACGAACACAGAACAACCTGTTACGTCTGCACGACGTGTTGGAAGAGCTGGAGCGGCGACTACGGAGCGTGCGGCTGGCGGCGGGCAAGGCACGGAACTTCCTTGAATACGATGCTCGACTGCGGGCACTGCGGTCGTCGTTTAGCATGGCCGAGTATCACGAATTGGAGCAGAAGCGCCGGGCGTTAGCCGGCGAATTGCAGCGACTGCGGGATGTCGTGAACGAGGAGCGGGCCGCGCTGGCGGCGAGTGATGCTGAGTCGGCCGAGCGCGCCGCAGCCGCCCAGAAGCTTGACGAGGGGATTCAGCACGCGGAGTCGGCGCTGCACGCGTCGCAGACGGAGCTCAGCGCCCTGGCCGAGCGTATCACGCAAGGCCAGCGACGATGCGATGATCTGAAACAAGCCAGCGAACGACGTCGGCAACAAGCGGTTGATATCGGCCGGCGGTTGGCGGAGTTGCAGGATCGGAGCGCGCAGGCGGAGGGGGAGCTCAAGCTGTTGCGCGCGGCGGAGGTCTCGGAGGCGGAGCGAATCCAAACGCTCGTAACCGAGCAACGCCAGGCTGAAGGTAAGACCTCGACGGCGCGGACCACGCTGGAGCAGGCGAAGTCAGCCGCATACGAGGCGGCCCGGCAAGCAGCACTGCTGCAGAACGAAGAGGCGAACCTGGCGCAGCAGGAGGGGCGGCTGCGAGCGCAGCTCGATCGTCTGACGGAACGCCACGAAGGCGTTTCGCAAACGGTCGCAGCGGCAAAAGCGAAGCTGGAAGAGTTGGGGACCAGGCTCAACAAGCTCGATTCGAAAACCGCGACGCTGTCAGCCGCGCTGCGGGAGAACGACGATGAGCTGGCAGAACTCGACGCCGATCAGACGCGACTCGACGCCGAGATTGGCGAAACGAAGGAACAGCGCAGCGGCGTGATGTCGCGACTGGCGGTGCTCGAAGATATGGAGCGCCGGCTGGAGGGTGTTGAGCAGGGAACCCAGACGGTACTCGCCTGGCGCGATCGGGAAACCGACGACGGCAACATCGTTGGTCTGGTGGCGGAACTGTTGCGGATCGACGATCCGCGTCTGCCGCTACTAGAGCCCGTGCTGGCACAGTTCGAGAGCCACATCGTCGTTCGATGTATGGGCCAGTTCTTGGAAGAGTTCGAGCGGCGCGGCGAGACGCCTGGGGCCGTGCGCGCGTTGGCGTTGGACCGGGTGTCAGCACGGACGTTACCGAGTGGGTATGAGTCGACGCCCGGGTTTGTGGCGCGGGCGAGTGACTGGGTGATCTGCGCGGATGACGTGAAGCCGTTGGTGGAACATCTGCTGGGGCGGGTGATCGTCGTGGATACGCTGGCGCGCGGACTGCGGTTGGCACACGATGCTCTGGCGGGATACGTGTTTGTCACGCTGGACGGGTGGACCGTAGGCGCGGACGGCCGTGTTGCGCGCGGCGTCGATGCCGCGAGCGCCGGTCTGATCAGCCGCAAGGCCGAAGTGCGACAACTGCGCGTCGAACTGGACGAGGTGGAGACGCACCTCGAGCAACGAGTCAGAGCGCGCGCGGAGACGGAGCAGCGCCATTCGGACGTGCAGTTGCGGCGCGAAGGGCATCTGGCACAGATTGCGACCGTGCAGCGCGAACACGCCGAGGCGTGTGCGGCGCGCGACCGCACCGCAGACGAGCAGGCGCGATCGGAGCGAGAGCTGCGCGTGCTCGATGACGAACTGGCCGGGCTGCAGCGTTCGCGTGATGAGGTTGGCAAACGGTTGACTGAATTGCAGGCGGAGCGGTCGGCGGCCGGCGACACCGAGCAGTCGCGGCAGTCGGAGATTGAACGACTCGGTCGCGAGTTGGGCGAGTTTGAGGCGCTGCTGGCACGACTGGCCGAACAACATACGGCTGCGCTGGTCGAACGCGGGCGGGCGGCCGAGAAGCGCAGCGCCGGTGAGGAGAATCTGAGGGATCTGCGCCAGCGGCTTGAATCCCTGACCGCCGAGCAGGCGACCGCCGAGCGCGAGGCAGCGGAGGCGGAATCCGAGATCGGGCATTCGCAAGCGGAAGTCCAGACGGCTCGCGAACTCCAGTCGCGGACGGCCACCGTTTGTGAAGAGCAGCGGCAGCAGGTTCTGCAACTGCGGGAGCAGCGCCAGGCGCTGCGTGAGCAACTCGAGCAGAGCGGCGCCACCGCGCGGGCCGTGCAAAAGCGGCTCGAAACGGCTGAGGTGGCGTTGCACGCACAGGAAGTTGAACAACGCGAGATTGAGGTGCGGGCCGAGGGTCTGGTGGCGCGAGTGCGTGAGGAGCTCGAACTCGATCTGGTTGCGCAGTACGCCGAGTACGAGCACACCGAGCAGGATTGGACGGCGATTCGGGAGGAGATTGAAGAGTTGCGCGGCAAGATCGCGCGCCTGGGCAACGTGAATCTGGATGCCATTCAGGAGTTGGAAGAGCTGACGCCGCGGCACGAACAACTCGTCGCACAGCGCGAAGATCTGATGGGTGCGATCGCGCGGTTGGAGGCGTTGATCGACGATCTGGATCAGGAGTCGCGCACGCGCTTCGCGTCGACATTTGAGGAAGTGCGCGCGAACTTCCAGGAGATGTTTCGTAAACTCTTCGGGGGCGGAAAGGCCGATATCATTCTCGAAGACCCGGAGAACCCACTTGAATGTGGTATCGAGATCATCGCCAGACCACCGGGCAAAGAGCCGCGTTCGATCTCGTTGTTGTCCGGCGGAGAGAAAACGTTGACAGCAGTTGGCTTGTTGATGGCGGTGTTCAAGAGTCGGCCGTCGCCGTTTGCGATTCTCGATGAAGTTGACGCAGCCCTTGATGAATCGAACGTGGATCGTTTCAATACGCTGTTGTCGGAGTTCCTTTCGCAGACGCAGTTCGTAATTATTACGCACAGCAAGCGCACGATGGCTAGCGTAGATGTACTTTATGGGATTACGATGGAAGAGCCGGGCGTGAGTAAACGGGTCAGCGTCCGGTTTGATGATCGCGTGTCCACGCCCAGTGTGGCGTGATGGTTTCTTGTTCCCGTTTAGTGAGGTTGCGCCATGGCTAAGAAGAAAGCTCGCAAGAAAGCGGTCAAGAAGAAGGCCGCGAAGAAGAAGGTGACCAAGAAGAAGGTCGCGAAGAAGAAGGTGGCCAAGAAGAAAGTGAAGCGTAAGAAGGTCGCCAAGAAGAAAGTGACCAAGAAGAAGACTGCGAAGAAGAAGGCCGCCAAGAAGAAGGTCAAGCGCAAGAAGGTCGCCAAGAAGAAAGTGACCAAGAAGAAAGTGAAGCGCAAGAAGACCGCGAAGAAAAAGAGGTAGGCCAACGAGCCACCCGTCGGACGTTCGACCTAACAGTTCGGACGTCTCGCGACACAGCGCGTCCCGTGCCGTGAAGTCCGGTGCGGGACGCTTTTTTGTGCCCTGGCGCCGGCGCATCCTGCCCGAAGGATCAGATTTCCTCCTTGTGGTTGATGATCTCACGGACCGCTTCACGGGGGGCCAGAGTGCGCTCTTCGGTGCCAATTACGCGCGGATTCTGCGCAGACGGCGTTTTTTCTCACTTACACCGGGATTGTCTGCCCGCCCGCACTACACGGCTGAGAACTGGCCGGTCAAAGTCGGTGTGCGAGCACAATCGTGATGTCTTCCGGCTGGGCGACGCCGGCGGTGAACGCCTCCAGGTCGGTTACGACCTCTTTCATCATCGACCCAGCAGATTGGCCGAAACCGTCACAGAGGAGATTCAGCGTCCGCTCCTGGCCAAACGTGTCGCCGGCTTCGTTGGTGGCAGTCGTGATGCCTCGAGAGAATACCGCGAGTGAATCGGCGGTGCGGAGTTGTTCGGGCAACAATGGGTAAACCGTGCTGCGGGCGGCGCTCACCGGTGGAAGCGGTTGCTCAGGGGCCAAGCTACGGGCCTCGCCGCGCTTGCCGATGACGAACGCTCCCATGTCGCCGGCGATCGTGTAACGCATTTGCCCGGTCTTGGGATCCACCACGCCGGCGAAGCAGTGCAGCGGGTGGTCGTCCTGGCCGTCGTATAGCATCCAGTTCAACGTGCGCATGAAGACGGCCGGCGTGTCCTGGTGCATGACGGCGACGCGGAAGGACGTTTGGGCTTGCGACATGAGCAGCGGAGCCAGCGCGCCGCCGACGGGGGTGTGCACGACCAGAAATGCGGCCAGGTTGTTCGCCAGTTTCAAGACGTCATAGATGTCGCCGCTGTGCCGGCGGCCGGGCTCGCGAAAGGCGCTGCACTGAAGCTGATCCCATTGCGGGAGCTTTCGCGGCGTGAGGCGCGTCTGCACTTCGTGGGTCAGCGTTACCTGGCCGTCGGCCATCGCGGCGCGCGTGCGGGCCTGGCCACGGAAGATCGCGTCGAGTTGTGCTCCCAATGCGTGCAACTGCACGACAAAGAAGTCCAGGTCGCGCTCCTCGTAGCGCCGGCCCGAGAGGCCGCTGTCAAGATAGGCCATGCCGAGCGATCCGTTGGGGCCGAGCAGTGGGCCGGAAAGTACGGAGAAGCGCTCATCGCGGCTGACACGCGGAACCAGGGCGAACTGGGCGCGATCCAGCACGCGCGTCTTCAGCGTCTCGCCGATTTCGGGCAGGTCGGTCGGTTGGCCGGTCAGCAGACGCCCCTCGACGTATTCCAGGCGACCGGCCGCGGTGCGTCGAATGCCGAGCCAGGCGCGTTGGGCTCCGAAGTTTTCGAGCAGCGACTGCAGGGCGGTGTCCATACAGTCTTCGATCACGGCGGTGCCGGACAATCCGACGGCTGCGCGGGCCACGCTGGCGAGTTGATTGGGCTGAAGCGTCAGCGGCTCCTCAAGCCGGCGGAGGACCGTCCCGGGTGGCAGGGTTGTCTTGGCGAACCGCTCGAGCTGCTCTTTGGAGACGCCGAGCGCGACCCGCGCGCCCGGGCGTTCGGTGTATTCGGGGAAGGCGCGGACGAGGAAGTCGCCGATGCGCAGGGCGTCGTTCTCGCGGAGCTGTGTTGTTTCGCTCAGCACTTCGTCGTTGAGCTGGAGCGGGGCGTTGGCGTCGAGCACCTGGATCTGCCAGTTGCCTTCCTGGTCCGGGTATACGACTGCGTGGCGGGGTGTGACGTCCGGGTGCTCCAGCACGAGGCGGCAGGCCGGGTCTGAGCCGATGTAGATCGACTCCTTCTCGGAGACGACGTCAGCGATCATCGCGTTGTCGTGCAGCGCCACCAGTCGCATTGGTTCGCAGGCTCCCCGCGCGTCGCACGCGGCTCAACATCCCGGGGGGCGATCATGCCTCTCCGCGTGCGTGATTACGCGGATTTGATATCGCCACCCCAAACTCGGCATGTTAGTCGACCGCTGCGCCACGTACCAGATGACGTCCGCCGCGCTCGCGGTCCGCCAATGTGGTTTTCCAGGACGTAGCGGCGTGGTGGAAATGCGTTTGACAGGCTTTCGAGCGCGTGCAATACTACGGGTCTGTCTCGGCGTTGGCCGGAGCAAATGGTGAATGGGGCCGTAGCTCAATTGGTCTAGAGCGCCGGCCTGTCACGCCGGAGGTTGCGGGTTCGAGTCCCGTCGGCCTCGTTTCCCCCATCACCACCCGATGATCGCTGCGGTGAAAGCCGAGCCTGTCGATTCCCCCCCGCGAATCAGATATCAGTCGCCGTCGTCGTCTGTCCCACGTGGGTCCCGAGTGGCCAAACCCCACGTGACGCAGCCCACGTATCCCACGAGCTGCACGCCGGCGCGGGCGAGGAGTGTCCAGGCGGCGCCGCGAATTGGGTCGCGGGGAATGAGGATCACGGCGGCAATGGTGGTGGCCGCCAGCGTGAGCATCTGGGCCGGCACCTGGATCCGAAACAGGCGCATGTGCGTTGCCGCGATGCCCAGGACGTTTGTCAGCAGCGTGATGCTCTGGGCGATGACGACGATCTGGAACTCGATGGTGTACGCGGCGTAGTCAGGCGTGTAGAGGACTCGGAGAATCCAGTGGCCGCACAGGAACGCGAGCGTCGTAAATGCCGCGCCAATTGCCAGCGCGAGGATGATCAGCCGTCCACCCAAGCGCCAGAATGCCGGCAGGTCGGTCTGGTAGGAGCGGGCTAGGCGGTTCGCGGCCGCGGTAGCGACCTGCGTGATGAAGAGGTTGCCGGCCAGGGTGATGTGCGCGAGCGCACCGAAGTAGCCGAGCTGCTGCGTGCCGTCCGGCTGACCCTCGAGCACGAGGCGGGGGACGCTGTCGCAGAGGTTGATTACCAGCGCGACGATGCCGAGGGGCAAGGTTTGCCATAGTAGCGCGGATAACTGTCCCCGCCGGTGTCCCAGATCCCAGCGCGTGGCGTCGTAAACGCGCGGTCGGTCGAACAGGGCCCAGACGACGGCGACGCCCACTGCCGCGAGTACGGCTGCGAAGCCGGTCGCGGTCTGCGGCGACAAGTTGGCCAAGACGCCGTGTGTTGCCAGAGGCAACAGGACTGTGAATGGCAGCAGCGTGACGCCGCCGCGGAGGATCATAGTTGCGGCGAGCAGGTCGAGCCGCTCGCGCCGCTGAAACGTGCCCCAGCCAACTTCGGACCAGGACCAGAGCAGGCGCATAGCGAATACGCCGCCGAGCAAAAGGAGTGCCCCGGTCGCTGTACCGGTCAGCGCGAAACCCACCAAGACGCTGCTCAGTAGAATCGTCGCCGGGACGAGCATTCGACGACGCAGTGAGAGGTACGCGCCGACCGGAAACTGGCCGACGGCGTCCGCGACAAGTGCGCCGCGCAATTCCAGCCCGCAGAACAGGATGATGGGCACGACGATTGCTAGGGCAAGGAAGTACTGGCCTTGAATCACGGGCGTGGCGAACTTGGCCAGCAGAACCACGATGCCGAGCTGACAAACGTGGTAGCAGCCGTTGCCCACCACGGCATAGAAGGCGTTGCTCAGGAGCGGGCGTTGCTCGCCCGCGGTGGTGGGAGCAGATTGGTTGGGCGGGGTTGGTTCGCTGTGGTTCACGTTGGGGTTCCGTGTGCCGCTACGAAACGAGCGACGCCCGCTGCGTGTGGGGGCAGCGGGCGTCGGTTAGTCTGCTAGGGCTGTGTCGGGCATGCGCCGACCGAGAACGGCGTCACGGCAACGTGACGTCGGATTCCTCGAATTTGACCAGCAACTCTTCGACTTCAGGGTGAATCTCGAGCACCAGTTGCAGGTCGTCGTTGATTGCCTGTGGATCAAGCGTGTGTACCACGCAGTCTTCGCCACCGGTCGTCTTGGCCTTGGACTCGCGGCTCTGCACGGGGCGCATCCAGCCGTCCACGAACGTGGCGGACTGGACCTTGGCCGCGTTCGCCTTGAGCTGAAGGACGACGGAGCGATTTGCCGGCGGAGCGGGTTCGAGCGTGTCTGCCTTCAGAATGCGGACTTCGATGCCCAGCTCGTTCAGACGCGGGTGCTGCACGGTCGCGTTCAGGTACTGGAACGGGTTGTCGATCGTCACGGATTCGGTATCGCTGGCGAGGACCAACCGCACGGAGCCCTTCATACTCGTGAGCTTCTGCGCTTGGCGGGGCGGCGACTTGCAGCGCGCCACGAGTGTCAAGCCGGTGGTGCGCAGACGCTCGATCGGGATGTTGTTCGGCCGCGTGAACGTTCGGTCTTCCTCCGAGATGCTCTCCGCGTCGACCAGCGACTCGCCGGTGTCGGTGAGGGCTACGTCGAGGATGAAGTTGCCGTAGCTGGAGATGCCGCCGAGTTTCTCGCCTTCGACGCGGAACTGCATAGCGAAGTTCGACTCACGCTCGGCCCGCTCGGGCTGCTCGCCATAAAAGAAGCGCACGTCGCGCATGGCCAGGAGCGTGGCTTTCATCGGCCCCTGGTCGTACGTGGGGGGCGGCGGTTCGGGGCCAACTTCATCGGTCTGCGCCGGCGCGGTTTGGTCTTGCGGGAACAGCAACAACAGCAGAATCAGGTAGTGCAACATCTGTGCCTTTCCTCCCGAGGGTTTTCACTTAAGCTGTCTCGAGGCCGGCCGGCAGCGGGCGCCCACATCGACCGGCACAGCGGGGAACAGGTATCCTGAGGCGCGGCGAGGTCCGCGTCAATAGCGGCGGCGAACCCCTGGAGAATGATGGGGTAGCAGACCGATGCGAGACGTCGGGCAGTGGCGCCCGCCGACGAACCGGGCGTGCGGACCGGCTTCAGCCCGAGTTGGTCCGCCATCGCGAGCGGAACGAGCCGGCCGTCGTGCTGCCCCGGACACTCACTGATACAACCGGAATGAGACGAAAGGGCTGGGAGTGAGAGGCTACCGACCGGCGCGGAATCGCCGATCGTAGTCGGTGTGTGAGCCGCACCAGTACCAGACATAGGTGCTCGTGGACTGATCAAAGAACGCAACCGCCCGATATCCGTAGGTCATTGCGAAAGCTATACTGTCGTGGGCAGCGTCAGACACGTCATAGAGATTGTGTCGGTCGAGGAGGGGATGGTATGGGTCGAGGCGGAAGTAGTTCTCGTATCGTGCGACCGCCGTTTCTTTGACCCTGTCAGGAAGTGCAGCGAACAGCTTCTTGAAGTCCTTCGTGCGAACGCTTCGGGGTGTCTGCGCGCTGTCCCCCACTTACTCTCCCCAGTGGCCGATCTCTTTCGTCTTACCGCGTTCGTGCTCGTTGACTGCGTCGGCGCCGAGTTTGCGAAAGGCCACGTCGCGAAACTGCTCGCCCGGTTGCCGCGCGCAGCCCAAGACGTCGTGCGCTAGTTGTTCGAACTCGGTTTCGCGTTCGATCTCGTAGCCCCAGTTCTTCGCTTTCTCGACGAGGCGAAGCGTGCCATTGGTTGCGTCGACGGCCAGTTTCTCAATCTCATTTAGAAGCTCGTGAGACTGTGCATCGTATCGCTCCGCGTCCTGCGACACCCACATATGCCACTGTTCGGCGTGGCGAAGCCACAGACGCAGCACGAAGAGACCGTGATCGACAAGATCTTCTATGTCCAAGACGAGCATGGCTTGGTCGTGCTTTTGCTGTATACGAGCCCACGCGTCCTGCTGGCTTTCAGCATACAGCCGCGCGTGCCGCTCGGCCTTCTCAAGCGCTTCAGCCATGTTGCACCCAGATTTCATGACAAACGTATCGGCTTCGCCAATGAATGCGGTTAATTATACGCATCATGGTGAAGTGACCTCCCGTGAGCTGCCGATGCGTACGCCCTTTGACGACCATGTGTCCACGCCGACAGGACCAATAGATCGTATCGCGCAGGAATAGCCCTGTAGGGTAGCGTTCTGACGGCGTAAGTCAATTCGCCACAATAGTCCGATAATGATTCCGCAGTTGTCTGTCCTTCAGTGCAACGTCTATTGCGGAACTCACCCACGGGATCACCAGCGCGTCTGGGCGATGGTTCAGTACGGCGTGTGACTTGGTCGATCGACGCGTCTCGCAATGTTTCGAGTAGATTATGTCGATTCGGCTCCACATGTGCTCAAGTGTCTCGTGGTGCGAGGAGCTTCTCCAGGGTTTCGAGCAGGCGCTCCATGCGGAACGGCTTGTTCAGGTAATCATCGACGCCCAGCGCTTCCGCATACTGGCGGTGGCGCTTGCCCTGGTTGCCTGTGATCATGACCACTTTGGGGCCCGCGCCGCGTGGTTTGCCCTGGCGCAGCTTCTCGAGCACCAGAAAGCCGCTTTTCTGCGGCAGCATGACGTCTAGGATGACCAGATCGAACTCGCCGGTCTCGGCGAGTTGGGCGGCGGCGTTACCGTCGCTGGCGGTCTCGAGCTTGGCCCCGGTATCGCTGAGGCCGGTGCTGATCGCGGTCAGGATGTCAGGGTCGTCATCGACGACGAGGATGGATTTGCCTTCCAGGTTGCCGGGCACACGCCTCTCCTTCTTTGAATCCACACAGTGTAGTATTGCCGCCCATAGACGACAACTTGGCGCCACTACGGGGTAATACACGCCGGCGGGCAGGAGGTTCGCCGACGAGCCGCGCACGGAGTCAAAATCATGGCCGAAACACGTCAGAACCTGATCGTGGGGTTGTTCATGCTGGTGGGGCTCGCCGCGTTGGCGGTCTTAGTGGTTCTATTCGGATCGGGGCCGACATGGCTGATGCAGGGTCAGAGCTATCCGCTGCACATCCGGTTTGACGAGGTCGCCGGTATACGGCCGGGGAATCTGGTGACGATTCGCGGGATTACGATCGGCCGCGTTCTGGACGTGGATCTGTTCGACCCGGACACGCTTGACGCGGGCGTGGACGTGACAGTATCGATCGATCGCGAGTACCGTATTCCGGCCGGCAGTCGGGCCCGAACGACCGAACCCGTGCTGGGGCAGGGACGGCCGCCGATCGAGATTGTCGCCGCGGCCCCCAGCGGCGAGTGGCTGGAGGCCGGCGCGACGTTGGACGGCTCGATTCGCAGCGCGATGGACTCGATCTTCCCGCCGGGGGTGGTGTCGACGTTCCAGACGACTGCCCGGCAGATCGGCGATGCAGCCGAGGCGCTGACGCCCGTGCTGGAGGAAATGGAGCAACTGCTTGCGCAGCGGTCGCCGACGGACGTGGATTCTCCGGGCGGATTGCAAGGAAATCTATCGACTGTGGTGGCGCGTTTCGACGGGACGTTGAAGCACTTCAACGACGTGCTGGGTGATCCCGCGGTCAAGAGTGAGTTGCGCGACGCGGTGGCCAATCTGCACTCGATGTCGGAGCAGGGTGTTAAGGTGATGAACGAATTGGACGGCGCGGCTACGGGCGTGAACGAGTTCGTTGCGGACGGACGGCGGCTTGTGGAGCGGGCGGACGCAACGCTGGTGAACCTCGACACGCGGTTGACAACGCTTGCGGAACAGTCGGCGGGTAGCCTGGGGCGCATGGATTCGGTGTTGGACAACCTTTCTGTAGTGACGCGTCAGATGGCTGCGGGCGAAGGCACGGTGGGGCGGATGCTGATGGATGACAAGCTGTACGAAGCGTTATTGATATCGTCTGAGCGATTGGCGTTGATGGTGCAGGACTTCCGCGCGTTGATCGCGGAGTGGCGTGAGGGCAAGATCCGCGTCGCGCTCTGAGGCGCAGATGCACAAAGCGTTCAACGCGCGCGGAAATCCCCAAAAAGGGGCGAAAATTCCGCAAATCGCCGGGGGCCGTCTAAGCGCGCGCCGCCACACGGACCCGCCCGACGCGTCCTAAACGCGATCCGGGGGATTCGTATTGGATATAACGATCGGAATACGACTTGCAGGCGATTGAACTCGTTAGGAGGGACCGGTAAAAGGGAACTTGACCGGTAGTGCCATCTCATTCCGATTCGCGGGACGGCGGCGCCGTCCGCCGGCCTGACAACGCAGGTGTCGCATGACGGAAATGACGATTTTTGGTCGCGGGGGCCAGGGGGGTGTGACGCTAGCCAAGCTGATCTCCTCCGCTTACTTCCTTCAGGACAAGCACGTACAGGCCTTCGGCGTCTACGCCGCCGAGCGGTCCGGTGCCCCGGTGCAGGCATACGTGCGAATTGATGACGACGAGATCACGAACCACAATCAGGTGCGTGAACCGGATCATGTCATCGTGATCGACCGCATGCTGATTGCGCCGCGGGTGACGATGGGGCTCAAACCCGGCGGGTGGATCGTGCTGAACTCCGCCGAGCCGCCGGAGAAGTTTGCGGAGATGTTCCCCGGGCGAAACGTGGCGACGATTGATGCGACGGCGCTGGCCGTGGAGAACGGTCTGGGCACAAAGGCCGTGCCGATCGTGAATACGACGATGCTGGGGGCGATTGGCAAGGTGCTCGGCTTGCAGATTGGCGATGTGCGCGGAGCGCTGGACCTGGTGGGGTTTGGCGGCGGAAACGTCGTCTCGGCCGAAACGGCGTTCGAGCAGGTGCGGACCGCGGCGTTGGCCGGCAAGGCGGAGGATCTGGCTCGGCCCAAAAGCAGCGAGGCAGCGAGCATTCTCGACGCAGACATTGGTGGCATGCCGACGATCAAGACTGGTTCGTGGGCGACGAGTCACCCGCACCGCCACGGCTTGACGCCGCCGTGCAATGACGGCTGCCCGGCGGGGAACCGCGTGCGCGACTTCGTGCAGGCAGTGGGCAAGCGCGAGTACGACGAGGCGCTCGGGATCATTCTGGAGACGTCGCCGTTTCCGGGGATCTGTGGGCGTGTCTGTCCGGCGCCGTGCATGGAAGTGTGCAATCGGCGGGAACATGACGAGCCGGTGAACGTGCGCGAGATCGAGCGTTACACGGCGGATCATGCGGCGTGGCCGGAGGTGACGAAACCGACGCGCACGGAGCGGATCGCGGTGATCGGCAGTGGGCCGGCCGGGTTGGCGGCGACGTATCACCTGGCGAAGCTGGGCTATCCGGTGACGCTGTTCGAGGCCGACAAGGAACTCGGCGGCGTAATGCGGACCGGCATTCCGAGCTATCGCCTGCCGCGCGACGTGCTGGATCGCGAGATCAGCTTCGTGATTCGGCACGGCGTCGAGGTGCGAACGCAGCAGCGGATTAACCGGCAGATTCTGCTGGAGATGTCGCGTGAGTTCGATGCGGTGTTCGTCGGAACCGGCCTGCAGGAGAGTCGGGCGTTAAACCTGGGGCACGCATCGTCCGACATCGTCACGCAGGGAATTGACTTTCTCGATGCGGCCCGCAAGCAAGAGGAGTTTCTTACCGGGCAGCGCGTGGTTGTGGTCGGCGGCGGTAATACCGCGATGGATGCGGCTCGAACCGCGAAACGCATCGGCGCGCGGCACGTGCACGTGATCTACCGCCGCACGCGCAACGAAATGCCGGCGATCAAGGAAGAGATCGACGAGGCGCTCGAAGAGGGCATTCAGCTCAGCGAGCTTGTATCGCCGTTGCAGTTACGCCAGGACGCCAACGGTCCGGTGCTGACGTGTCAGCGTATGGAGCTGGGCGAGCCGGACGAGTCCGGACGTCGTCGTCCGGTGCCGATCGAGAGCGAGGATGCGCAGTTCGAGATTCGTTGCGACCGCGTGATCGCGGCGCTGGGACAAACTCCGGATCTATCGATCTTCCCTGAGGGGGCGGAAGTCAAAGAGGGCGACGCGTACCTCGGCGTCACGGAGTGTCCGATCTTCTCGGGCGGCGATTTTGCGACGAATGACGGCACGGTTACCGCGGCGATTGGCAGCGGCCACAGCGCCGCGCTGCACATTCACAAGACGCTGACGGATGAAGATTTGTTCCCACCGCCGCCGGAAGAGGTGGCGACCGCCGAGCGGATGACGATGCACGTGTTCGCGCACGCGCCGAGCGAGAAGGGTGTGGTGGTGCCGCCGAAGGTCCGCCAGCACAGCTTCACGGAAGTGCGCTTGGGGATGGTCGATGAGCCGGGGCACGCGTCGGCGGCGCTGGAGGCGGAACGCTGTATGAGTTGCGGCGTCTGCAACGACTGCGACCGCTGCATCTCGTATTGCCCGGAGGGCATCATGCGTCACACCGGGCAGGGCGAGTACGAATTCAACTACGACTACTGCAAGGGCTGCGGGATCTGCGCGTCGCAGTGTCCGCGCGGCGTCGTATATATGGCTGAGCTGTAGAGAGGAGGCGCTGCGTGGCACGACAACTCGTCACTGGCAATCACGCCGCCGGCTATGCCCTGGCGCGTGCGGGCGAGGCAAATCGTGAGGCCCGCGGTGCGATCTGCGGGGCGTATCCGATCACGCCGCAGACCGAGATCATCGAGTTCCTGCGGGCGTTCAAGTTCACGAAGGGGCGCGTGGTCGCGGTCGAGAGTGAGCACAGCGCAATGGCGGTCTGCATCGGCGGTGCGCTGAGCGGGGCGCGGTCATTTACGGCGAGCTCGTCGAACGGGCTGGCCTACATGACCGAGAACATCTTCGCGGCGGGCTACTATCGCCTGCCGATCGTGCTGATCGGCGTGAACCGCACGCTCGGCCCACCGTGGAATATCTGGACCGACCAGGGTGACACGCTGATGATGCGTGACGCGCCGTGGATGCAGTTCTACTGCGAATCGCACCAGGAGCTGGTGGACACGATCCTCGTCGCGTTCCGCGTCGCCGAGGACCCGCGGATTCTACTGCCGGCGATCGTCGCGGAAGACGGGTTCGTTCTCTCGCACACGCAAATGGGCGTCGATCTTCCGGAGCAGGAGTTGGTCGACCGGTACCTGCCCAAGTGCGAGATCCCGCATCGGCTGAAGCACAAGGGCGTGACGATCGGTGGGATGACTTTCCCGCACGATACGGAGGTCCACCGGCGCGAGATTCAGAGCTCGATGGAGCGCGTGCCGGAAGTGCTGGCCGAGGCGATCGATGAGTTTGAGAAGATCTTCGGTCGTCGACCGCACGCGGCGCTGTCGGCGGAGCATACCGAGGACGCCGACACGGTGCTGATCGCCTGCAACACCATGGCGCGTACGCTACGCAACGTGGTTAAGCAGCGGCGTGAAAAGGGCGAGAAGGTTGGCATGATCAAGGCGAAGATGTTCCGACCGTTTCCGCGACAGGATTATGTCAAAGCGATCGGCAGTGCGAAGCGCGTCGGCGTGCTGGATCGCAATCACTCGCCGGGGTCGGGCGGCATCTTTTGGAACGAGATCGCGACGGCGCTGCGCGAGCGGCCGGACGTGCTGTTGCAGGACTACCTGATCGGCCTGGGCGGGGGTGACATCACGCCGCCGATGCTGGACGAGGTGTTCGACGATCTGAATGCCCGCAAGTCTGCGGAAGAGCCCGTGTGGAGAGAGGTGAACGCATGAGCACGACCGTTGCGGCAGAAGAATTCGAGCGGTGCGACGGCATTCTGCGGCCGGGGAACACCAACTGTGCCGGCTGTGGCATGTCGATCGGGCACCAGTGGATCGAGCAGGCACTTGAGGGGACGCGGCCGACACTGTGCATCCCCGCGTGTTGCGGCATCGTTACTGCTGGCTCGTTTCCGACCAGCGCCTACGGCGTGCCGACGGTGGCGACGACCTTTGCGAGCTCGGCCGCCGTCGCGACCGGCGTATCCGCTGTACACACCATGAACGGCGAAGACGACCTGACGGTGAGCTGGGCCGGCGACGGCGGAACCTACGACATCGGTATCGCCACCGTGTCGGCCGCGGCCGAGCGGAACGAGGACATCCTCTACGTCTGCTACGACAACGAGATCTACGGCAACACCGGCGGACAGCGCTCGAGTGCTACGCCGCAGGGTGCCAAGACCAGCACAACCGCGAAGGGAAAGACCGAGTCGAAAAAGGACATCATGGCGATCATGGCGGCGCATCGCATTCCGTATTGCGCGACGCTGTCGGTCGCGCACCGCGAGGACTTCTTCCGCAAGATCAAGAAGGCCGCCGGAATGAGAGGGTTCCGGTTCCTGATGATGCTCTCGCCGTGCCCGACGGGGTGGAAGTCCGAACCGGCCGAGAGTGTTGATTTGATTCGGCTGGCGATTGGCTGTGGGCTGTTCCAGCTCTTCGAGGTGTTCGACGGCCGCCGCTACCGGGTGAACGCGCGGCGGGATGGCACACCGCTGAACGACTACATCGCGCGGCAACGGAGGTACAAGTCGGAGAGTCTCGATCTGGAGGGACTGGAGCAGTCAATCAACGAGGGCTGGGCGTTTCTCGATGCGATGGAGAAGGCGTTTCCGGCGCGCGATGGTGACTAGGGAATTGTCGACTTTGCTGTAGCGGCCGGCGCTCCTGTCGACCGCTGAAAGCAACCAGCGCACGACGTCCGGCACAGGGGCCGGACGCTACACTCTATTCGCCGCCGCCTAGGCGGGCGTCAAGGACGGTGGCGTAATCGTTCTTGGTGCGGGCGCCGACGATGGTCTCGACGACCTGGCCCTGATCGAACAGCATCACGGTGGGGATGCTTTGCACGCCGAACTGGGTGGCGATGCCCTGGGCGGCGTCGACGTCGAGCTTGCCGACCTTGGCGCGACCCTGGTATTCGTCCGCGATCTCGTCGATGACGGGGCCGACCATCTGGCAGGGACCACACCAGGCTGCCCAAAAGTCCACCAGGACCGGGGTATCGGATTTGATCACTTCGGCTTCGAAGTTGTCGTCAGTCAGCGTCAGTGTATTTGCGCCTGCCATCTTGTCGCGCTCCGTATGCGGTTTTCTCGGGTCTGTGCGAGCGGCCACCCGCCGTCGGAAGCGATTCTATTCCCGGACGTAGGGTTGTCAAACGAGCCGCAGCCGCGGGGCGGAATCGGGATTCTGCAAGACCGCGCGGCTGTCTGCGTTTAACCTGTTAGTCCGTTCCGCTATTCCGAGCCGACGCGAACGACTTGGTTCTCCGGGCATAGAGCGAGTAGATCCGTGCGACGATCGTGTGCGTATACCTGGGTGACCGTTGTTCTACTGGGGGTGCATGCGGGCTTTGTACCGGCGGGGGCGCATCCGCTGGATCCGTTGCCCAAAGCGTTGTGGAGCCACGATGACGCGGCGCATCTGTTGCGGCGGGCGGCGTTTGGCGGATCGCCGGACCAGATCGACGAGTTCTTCAAACTTGGGTTGGCCGGGGCGGTCGAGCGACTGCTGGATATTTCGGCACACGGCTATCGCGTTGCACCGCCGGCGATGGACGACTTGGTCAAGGAGACCGATGCGTTTGCGCTGCGCAATCTGCCGGAAGAGCAGCGCCGGCAGAAGCTACAGAAGCGACGGCGCGCCGAGCGGCAGGCGCATCTCGAGACACGCATGTACTGGCTGGAGCGGCTCGTGGAATCGCCGCAGCCCTTGCAGGAACGGATGACACTGTTCTGGCACGGGCACCTTACCAGCGGCGCGCGGGAAGTGCGGCGGGCGCTGTTCATGTACGAACAGAACGAGCTACTGCGGCGGCACGCGTTGGGCAACTTCCGCGATCTGCTGATTGCGATCAGCCAGGACCGGGCCATGCTCGTGTATCTCGACAATGCGCGGAACAACAAACGCACGCCGAACGAGAACTATGCACGTGAGCTGTTGGAGCTGTTCACGCTGGGCGAGGGGAATTACGGCGAAGGGGATATCAAGGCGGCGGCGCGGGCGTTTACCGGCTGGGGCTATGATCGAACGGGTTTCGTGTTTCGATCACGGATGCACGACCACGGTCAGAAGACCTTCCTGGGGCAGACCGGGAATTGGGACGGCGCGGACATCATCGACATCATTCTGGCGCAACCGCAGTGTGCGCAGTTCCTGGCCACCGAACTGCTCGTACACTTTTGCTCGCCGGAACCGCGGCGGGAGGAGATCAATCGGCTGGCGGCGCTGATCCGGCGGCAGGAGTACGAGATGAAGCCGGTGATGGCGGCGCTGCTGAAGAGCAAGGCATTCTATCACGAGCGCTGCCGCGGGGCGATCATCAAGAGCCCGGTTGAACTGATCGTCGGTACGGCGCGGCAGCTCGAGCTGCCGGTGGCGGACCTGTTCGTCGCCGAGCGGGCACTGGCGGCGCTGGGGCAGGAGCTGATGCAGCCGCCGAGCGTGAAGGGCTGGGACGGCGGGCCGAAGTGGATCAACACGGCGACGCTCTATCAGCGATACAACTACGTCGCGCGGCTGATCGAGGGGACCGGCGAAGTGCTGCCGGTGTCCGATACGCAGACGTGCGAGGAGGAGGTTACGCCACGGGGGATGATGATGGGGCCGCGGCGGATGGATCCCGAGTCACGGCGGGGGGGTGATCCGCAGCCGGCGTACAACCCGTTGCCGACGGTGCAGGCGCGTGAGCTCGCGACGGCGGAGGTGATTGTTGATTTCTACGTGGAGAACCTGCTCGCGACGCCGTTGCCGGAGGAGAAGCGCGCCGTGCTGATCGAATTCTTGGCGGACGATGGACGGTTTGATGTGTCGCAGGAGAAGGCGGGGACCCACATTCGCGCGATGTTGCAGTTACTCGTCAGTACGCCGGAGTATCAGTTGTATTGAACGTAGCGTCCGGCCCCCGTGCCGGACGTGATGCGCGGGTTGTGTTCAACGGCCGACAGGGGCGTCGGTCGCTACGAGTGAGACGCCCTAGCGCCGGAGTGTGAAGATGACTGCCGACAACATGTACACGACGCGGCGTGACTTTCTCGTTGGGGGCGTGAAGCTGTTGAGCGCGTCCAGTACTCTGCCCTTGTTTCTGGGGCACACGGCGTTGGCGCTCGCCGATCCGCAGGGGCGCAAGCGGAAGGACGACAGCAATCCGATCCTCGTGGTTGTGCAGCTCGCGGGTGGGAACGATGGTCTGAATACGGTCGTTCCGTATGAGAACGACCTGTACTACCAGGCCCGCCGGCAGATCGCGATCGCGAAGGATGACGTGCTGCCGCTGGCGCAGGGGCTGGGGCTGAATCCGGCCGCGGAAGGGTTGAAGACGTTGTACGACGCCGGTCGGCTGGCGATCGTGCAGGGGGTCGGCTATCCGAATCCGAACCGCAGTCACTTTGTCAGCATGGATGTGTGGCACACGGCGGACCCGAACCTGCGTAAGCACGACGGCTGGTTGGGGCGGTACTTTGACGCGACGTGCAAGGGGGACGATCCGGGGCCGGCGCCGATCAATGGGATTGCGCTGGCGACCGAATCGCCGCTGGCAATGCAGGGTGAGGACTTCGCGCCGCTGGCGTTCAGCAATGCGGACGATCTGACGTGGAAGCCGGGACGGCGGAATCGGAAGGCCGCGGCGGCGTTCGACAAGCTGAACAATCGCACCGGCGAGTTGCCCGAGGGTGAGACGGCTGCGGCGGACTACCTGCGGCGCGCGGCGCTCGATGCGCTGGTCGGTGCGGATCAGATTCGTTCGGCGGCGGGCACTTCGAAGATCGGCAGCACGCGCGGCCGCGGCGGTGATCTGGGCCGGCAATTGACGGTGGTGGCGCGCATGATTCGGGCCGATCTGCCGACGCGGGTGTATTATGTTTCGCTCGGTGGGTTCGATACGCACTCGGGCCAAGTCAATCGCCAGCGGCAGTTGCTGTCGCAACTCAGCGCGGCGCTGAGCGACTTCGTCGCGACACTCGAGAAGAACAAGCTGCTCGACCGCGTGCTGGTGATGAGCTTCTCGGAATTCGGCCGCCGCGTGCAGCAGAATTCCTCCGGCGGCACCGACCACGGCGAGGCGGGGCCGATGTTCATCGTCGGCACGGGTATCAAGCCAGGGTTGCACGGGAAGCACCCGAGTCTTAGCCAACTACACCGCGGGGACCTGGCGTATCACACCGACTTTCGCCGGGTGTATGCGGATGTGTTGCGCAACTGGATGGAGCTCACGCCGCGGGAGGTGAGCAAGGTCCTGGGGCGTGGGTTTGGTGCGGTGGAGGTGGTGCGAGGGTAGAACCTACCGGGGGTATGTGTCACGTCCAGCGCGTGCTCTCACCAAGTGCGTATCATGGGGACTGCGGGCGTCTCGTCCGCCGTTTGCCCAGTCCGTGGTGGGCGGGGCCGTTAAGATCGCCCAGTAGCGGGCGGGGACGCCCGCACTCCCCAGCATATGTTGCAGGGAATGTGCAAACTTCATTTCGTTGCGGGAACCAATCCGCGGCAGTGGGGCTTATTCTGAGTAAGAGCATCAAAAGCCCCGGCGGCGGTTACCGGGCGGTCCTGTAGCCTCCCTTGCGAGGACGCATGGCGTGTCTGCGATTCAGTCCAATATGGTTAGCTCCGGGGCGGGCAGTTCTGCCTCTGCTACGAACGAGGCGGAGCGGCGACTCGTCGAGCTGGCTAAGCGGAATCGGGATGCGTTTGCCTTGCTCTATCGGCAGCACTATCCGGCGATTGCGGCTTACGTGTATCGCCGGACGGGGGATCGTCACGCGACTGAGGATCTCGTGGCGGATGTTTTCGTGATCGTCCTGCGGACGCTGGCGCGTTTTCGGTACCGCGGCGTTCCGTTTCGATACTGGCTGTTGCGCATTGCGACCAACACGGTCAATCGCTGGGCCCGGCGACAACGACGCAGACAGCCGCAAGCCTTGCCGGACGATGGCTGGCCCGATCCGCGGACGGACGCGGCGTCGGGGGTCGGCGGAATCGACCGCGAGCGGGCACAGTCCGCTTTGCTGTCACTGTCGGCGAAGTATCAGGCCGTACTCGCGCTGCACTACTTCGAAGGGCTGTCGGTCACGGACGTGGCGGCGGTAATCGGGTGTCGGCCGGGGACGGTGAAATCGAGACTGTCGCGGGCGCGCGACGCACTCCGCGCCAAGCTGGAAGATCGGAGGTAACCATGCCAAGCAAACCCGACCCCGTCGAGCAGGCACTCGAATCGCTCGCGGGACGTGCCTGGCCCGGCGCCCCGCACAACGAAAACCTGGAGAGCAAGCTCATGCAAAGCTATGAACATCAGAATCGTGGTTCGTACTTCAGCCGGCACCCGGTGCTGGCACCGACGCTGGCGCTGCTGCTCGTGGCCGGCGTGGGAATCACGGCCGTCGGCGCGGTCGCGCTCTACAACACGTGGTTCGTGACCGTTTCGGTCAACGGTGGTCCGGAGCAGACGTTTGAGGTCCCGGTGACAGAGGACGGCTCGGCACACGTCACAATACCGGTCGAGGGGTTTGAAGACGGCGAGCAGACTATCGAAGTCTGCCTGGACGGTGAGGGCTATGACGCGAACGGTGCGAAGACGGTTTCCGTGTCGCTCTGTGCCGAGGAAGGCGTCGCGGATGTGACGATCACGCCGGAAGAGGACGAAGCCGAATAGAGAATGCCCAGAAGCTATCCTGAAACCCCTCTCCCCTCAGGGGAGAGGTTGGGAGAGGGGTGAGACCTGCACCCACAGAAAACTCGACCCTCCCCCAGCCCCTCCCTGCCAGGGAGGGGAGTAATGGGATAGGTTCCAATCAGGTAGAATGAGTACGGCCGGGCGTCAGTTTGTTGACGACCGGCCGCTTTTCAACTTAATGGCTTGGGGTGGCGTTCGTGGCGGATGGATCAGCCGCCGCCCTGCATCGCGGCCTCGTGCGACGGGCACAGCAGCGAGTTGCCCTCCAGGTCCGTCTTGGGGATGAACTTGTCGTCCTCTTCGCACCACTGCGCCCGCACGATCGAATACTCATTGCACTCCGGGCACATGAAGACCATCATCCGGCGGCCCGAGCGCTCCATCTTCGTCTTCATCCACTCTTCGACGCCCTTGGCCGTGAGCTTCTCGATGTGGCTGTCGTTGACACAGATCCATGTGGTCGCGCTCGCGTCGTCATCGGGGAGCGTCTCGTCCGGACTGCCCTTGGTGAAGAAGTAGCCGGCGGTGATCACAACCCCGAGCAACACGACCAGTAGAATTCCGTTCTTTACCGCTGGTGACATCCTGGTTCCTTTCACTGGCGCTGAGTCGCGAGGCGCTGCCGCGCCATGCCTCGCGACCTGATCCTGTTTATCCGAGCATTTGGCCGAACCACCGCGGCGTGCGGCGGCGTCCGGTGTTGATTCTCATACTGCGTACCAGATCGCGTCCGTTGTTGTTGTACATCGTCGGGCACCGTGGTACCCATCGGCCGATCGTGCCCAACGACTCCACCATCGTGGCCGTGCGCCCGCTGGGCGAGCGGACTGCAGTTGCCGCACTCGGATTCGCGCGCCGCGATCGAGCCGTCGGGAGCAAACGCAACTCTCCAGTGATACGGCACGTAACCGTTCTCGCCGTCGGGTGATCGGAGTGCATCCGCTTCATCCGACTCCCACCGAAGATATGCCCTGCTGGACGTTGGTCCATACAGGACTAGGTTCGCCGAAGTTCGTGGGACTTGTCAACCCTGACAGCCGCGAATCGGCATCTGCGCGCCGTGGCAGTGTGCTGTGCCTCGGCACCCGGACCGTGTTTGGCGCGGCCGGTCGCGAGGTCCGTGTGAGCCGGGCGGGCACCCGGCTTCGAGGTCCGCACACTTTCGTTTGGTTTTTGTTTGCATATCGGTTAAGCTGTCGACCGGTTGCTACGTGCATTGAGGACTGTACCGCATGGATGCTCTGGCCTTCCTCGCACGCGTGCGCAATGATCGCCGTTATCGCGATCAGATTCAGCACGTGCACACCCTGCCGAGCCGTCCGGCGCGGTATCAGATGCCGCGCACCGCGGTGCCGGATGCGCTCCACGCCGTTCTCGCCGCGCAGGGGATTGAACAACTCTATGAACATCAGGCGGGGGCGTACGACACCGTTCGTGAAGGACGGAATGTCGTCATCTCGACGGGGACGGCGTCAGGCAAGAGCCTCTGTTATCACCTGCCGGTGCTGGCGGCGTTGCTCGACGACGTTGAGGCGCGGGCGCTCTACCTCTTCCCGGCCAAGGCGCTTTCCTACGACCAGCTCGGCAGCCTGGAGCGCATGATCAGCGCGGCGGGGCTGGGTGAGCGGGCGCGGCCGGCGTGCTACGACGGCGACACGCCTCAGCATCGCCGCGCGGGTATTCGGCGCAGCGCGAACGTTATTCTGACCAATCCGGACATGCTGCACGTGAGTGTGCTGCCGTATCACGCGAAGTGGGCGCAGTTCTTTGCACACCTGCGTTACGTTGTGCTGGATGAGATTCACACGTATCGGGGGATTTTCGGGTCGCACGTGGCGGGCGTCGTGCGGCGATTGCAGCGTATTTGCCGGCACTACGGCGCGGATCCGACGTATGTCTGCTGCTCGGCGACGTTGGGCAACCCGCGGCAACTGGCGGAACAGCTCGTCGATCGACCGGTAGAGCTGATCGATGACGATGCTTCGCCGCGGGGGCAGCGGCATGTTGTGCTGTGGAATCCGCCGTTGCTGGGGCTGCGTGATGAGGATGAGGACGCGGAGGATCGGGTGCCGGGGCAGGGGGCTTCGGCGCTGGCGAGTCGTACGCGGCTGAGCGGGGGAGTGACGGCGCCGTTTGAACCAGATGGGCCCAAGGCGTCGAATCCGATGCTGGCGGCGCCGATCGTCCCGGTGCGGATCACGCGGCGGAATGCGAACGTCGAGGCGCAGCGGTTGATGCGGCGACTGCTGGAGGAGCAGGCGGGGACGATTACGTTCTGTAAAGCGCGGGTCGTGGCGGAGTTGATCTACACGTTTACGCGCGATTCGCTGCAGCGGCGGCGGCCGGATCTGGCGCGACGGATCAAGCCTTATCGCGGCGGGTATCTGCCGAACGAACGGCGGGAGATCGAACGGCAGTTGTTTACGGGTGAACTGCTGGGTGTGTGCAGCACGACCGCGCTGGAGCTCGGCATTGACGTCGGCACGTTGGATGCGTCGATCGTGGTCGGCTTTCCGGGGACATTGTGCAGCTTGTGGCAGCAGATTGGACGGGCCGGGCGGCGGCAGGACGAATCGCTCTCGATCTTCATCGCGTACGACGATCCGGTGGATCAATACCTGATGCGTCACCCGCAGTTCGTGTTTGATCAGCCGCTGGAGCACGCGATCATCGACCCGGACAATCCGCACATCATCGCGGCGCAGATGAGTTGCGCCGCGAGCGAAATGTCACTCTCGGAAGATGAATTAGACGCATTTGGCGTGGCGGCGAAGGACGTGGCCAGTCTGCTCACAGACGAAGACAAACTCCGCCATACGGCCGGTAGGTATTACTGGGCATCGCGCGAGTTTCCCGCCACCAAGACTGACCTGCGTACGATCAGCGATGCGACGTATGCGATCATCGACACGACCGACGGGCGGAACGAGGTGATTGGTCAGGTCGATTCGATCTCGGCGCCGGAGCTCGTTTATCCCGAAGCCGTCTACCTGCACCAGGGCGAGTCATTCCTGGTGCGCGAACTGGACATGCCGATGCGAACGGCGCGTGTCGAGCGACTGGACGCGGATTATTACACGCAGCCGGTGTTGCAGGATGAGTGCCGCATCGTCGAGCAGCGGCTGGCGGGTGACTGTCTCGGTGGTGGACAACGTTTCTTCGGCGACGTGTCGGTGAAGTGGCAGACGATCGCGTTTCGGAAGTTCAAGCTGTTCACGCAGGAGCTCATCGGGCAGACGGCGCTCGACCTGCCGGCGCAGCAGATTGATACCACGGGCGTCTGGCTACAACCGCCGCCGGAGGCGATCGAGGCGGTCAAGGACGCCGGCTTCAAGGCGTACGAGGGTCTGTCGGGCGCGAAGAACCTGCTGACCGTGTCGTTGCCGCCGCTGGCGATGTGCGATCGTTATGACGTCGGTGGCGTGGTGAACTCTTCGCAACTTGGCGTGAGTGTGATCATCCTGTACGACCGGTATCAAGGTGGGCTGGGGTATGCGCGGCACGGGTACGAGTACGCGGACGAGCTATTGAAGATGGCGTATGCGTTGGTCAGCGATTGTCCGTGTGAAGACGGGTGCCCCGGTTGCGTGGCGCCGCCCAACCTCCGGATCACGATCCATCACGATCCGGACTTGGGGCAGGGGTACAAGATCCCTAGCAAGACGGCGGCGCTCGCGCTGTTGGGGAGATGGGTGGGCAGCTAGGCGAGCACAACCGTCATTCCGACGACCATCGGGAGGAGGAATCTACCTACGTACGCGAGTCACCGGGCAGTCGCGCGTAGATCCCTCGCTGCGCTCGGAATGACGGAGCAAGTCTACGAGCATGTGCCGGCGAATTGGGTGTTGACCAGCGTGGCATAGAGCGGGCAGGTGCCCATGAGTTGGTCGTGTTTTCCGATGCCGACTACGCGTCCTTCATCGAGGACCACGATCAGGTCAGCCCGAGCGATTGTGCTGAAGCGGTGCGCGATAACGAACGTGGTGCGGTCGCGCATCACGTCCTCGAGCGCTTCCTGGATGCGCTGCTCGGACTCGCTGTCGACCTGGCTGGTAGCTTCGTCGAGGATCAGGATGGGCGGATCGCGCAGGATCGCGCGGGCCAGCACGATTCGCTGGCGTTGTCCGCCGGAGAGCGTGCGGGCGCTGACGGGGGCGTCGTAGCCTGTGAGCACGCGGTCGTTGCGCTCGACGCGCAGTCCGTTGATGAAGTCGTCGACGTGGGCCAGGGCTGCGGCGCGGCGAATGTCGTCATCGACGACGCCGTTCGCGCCGTAGGCGATGTTGGCGCGGACCGTGTCGGAGAAGACGACGGCCTCTTGCGTCACGAGGCCGATCTGGTCGCGCAGCGATTTGAGCGATACGTCCGCGATGTCGTTTCCGTCGATGAGAATCTGGCCACTGGTCGGACGGAAGAAGCGCACCAGCAGTGAGACCAGTGTCGTCTTACCCGAGCCGTTCGGGCCGACCAGTGCGACGGCTTGGCCTTTTTCGACTGTTACGTTCACGTCGCGCAGCACGCGGTGTTCAGGGCGACCGGGGTACGCAAAGCCGACGTTGCGGAATTCGATGGTGTTGCTGAAGCATGGTAGTTTCGCGCGCTCCTGCGCCGCATCCGGTTCTTCCACGGTCTGGTGCAGGAGCTCAAACAGGCGCTTCGCTGAGGCTTCCGCGGCCTGGAGCCGGTTGTTGACGTTCCCGAGTTTGCGCATCGGGTCGAAGATGCCGCCGAGGCAGACGACGGCGCCGAAGAACAGGTGCGGCTCGAGCTCGTGATTGAAGACGCGTGCGCCGCCGTAGAGGATGAAGGCGGAGATCGCGAGCGCGGCAAGCGTCTCGAGCACTGGATTGCTGGCCGCGTCGACGAGATCGATGTGTGTCTGAGCGCGGGTCAGCTCGCGGTCTTCATCGCTGAAGCGTTCGATTTCGGCGGACTGCATATTGCACGACTTAACGACGCGGATGCCGACCAGGCGTTCGCCAAGGTGATCGAGCAGACGTCCCCAGGACTGCGATGCGCGGCGCTGGGCGCGTTTGACCATGCGGCCGAACGTGCGGATCACCAGTACGCCGATGGGCAGGCCAATCACGCCGATGATCAGCATACGCCAGTCGATGAGCACGGTCAGCGTGAGTACGCCGGCGGCCTTGAGCGGTTCGCGAACGAGCTTGCCGAACAGCGTGGTCATGCCGACCTGGACCTTGGCGATGTCGTTGGCGAAGCGGGCTAACGTGTCGCCGTGGGGATGGCTGCTGTGCCAGGCGACGGGCAGGCGGAGCGTGTGTTCGGCCAGGGCAGTGCGGAGGTCATGCAGCGAGCGCTGCACGGACATCTTGACCAGTCCTTCGTTCAGGAAACGACAGATGCCGCCGAGCAAGGCGATGATCACGATCACCGTCATGATGATGATCAGCGTCTGGAACCGGATCGCAGCCGAACTGCCGGTCGGTAGCCACTGTGCAACGGTGCGCGCCGGTGTCCACCACCAGCCGTGCGGTCGTAGCGCCAACGAGACGGTGCGCGGTGTGCCGTCGCCGGTGCGGATGCGGACGGCGTCGATCGTCTCTCCGGGGTGATTCGCAATTCGTCGGGCAGCCAAGTACGCGCTGACGGGCTCGTCACCGATTACATCGATCAGCTCACCTACTTGGATCGTGTTCGCGACGGCGGCGCTCTCGCTGACGTTCTGGATCCGCAGGCCGCGGGGGTCGTCCGGGACGTCGGCGGTGATGGTGATGCCGAGTCGGCGTTCGGCTTCGCTGCGGTGAAGCCAGTCGACGAGGGTCTCGTGTTCGGCGAAGATGATCTTGAGGACGGGTACGATGCTGGAGACGCTGAAGGTGTAAAAGACGCTGACGCCGACGGCGGCGAGCAGTCCGATAAGCAGCGTCCGCTGATGGCCACGGAGGTATCCCAGAGCCAGACGGAAACTCGGCAGCCAACGTTGTTTGGGAGCGGTGCTCATGGTTGGTTGATATCATAGCGAACCTTCGCGCGAGCGAGGATTCGAGGATTCAAGGATTTGAGGATTCGAAGGTTGCGCGCTGAAGCCCGATGCACGAGCGAGGGTCTGCATCGTTCAACGCACTGCTCGTGTTCAATGGTCGGAACGAACCAGCCTTGCCATTGACCGTATTGAGAGACGCCCGAGCGTCAGATTTACGACCTCGCATCGTTATAACGCCTAGAGGGAGATGTCTGTGCCGCAGCCGATCAGTTTGTCCGCGCAGGATATTACCGACGCCGAGATCGATGCCGTCACCACTGTATTGCGGTCTGACCGGCTTAGTCTGGGGCCGCGATTGGTTGATTTTGAGCGCGAGTTTCAGCAGCGGCTTGGGGTCAAGCACGCGATCGCGTGCAGCAGCGGCACGACGGCGCTGCACTTGTGCTGGCACGCGCTGGGGATTGGGCCGGGCGACGAGGTGATTACCACGCCATTTTCGTTTATCGCATCGAGCAACAGCATCATGTTCGACGGCGGCGTGCCGGTGTTCGTGGACATCGACCCGGCGACGTGGCAGATCGACCCGAACCGGATCGAGGCGGCGATTACGCCGCGAACGAAAGCGTTGCTGCCGGTGGACGTGTTTGGAGCGACGCCGGACATGGACGCGGTGTGGAATATCGCTCGGCGGCACAACCTGCGGGTGATTGAGGATTCGTGTGAGGCGCTGGGTACGACGTACAAGGATCGGCCCGCTGGATCGCTGGGCGAGGCTGGTGTGTTCGGCTTCTATCCCAACAAGCAGATCACGACCGGCGAGGGGGGGATGGTCGTAACGAGTGATGACGAGATTGCGTTCAAGGTGCGCTCGCTGGCGAACCAGGGACGCGATCCGGACGCGGGCTGGTTGGCGCACGCGCGGCTGGGCTTCAATTATCGCATGACTGAGATGCAGGCCGCGATGGGGGCGGTGCAGATGCAGCGGCTGGATGAGATCATCGCGCAGCGCGACCGCGTGGCGCAGATGTACGTCGACCGGTTGCGCGATGAGCCGCGCGTTTCGGTGCAGGTGCAGCCCGAGCAGGTGCGGATGAACTGGTTTGTGTTTGTCGTGCGGCTGGCCGAGGACTACACGCGCGAGCAGCGCGACGCGATTCTGGCCGGACTGCGGGAGCAACAGATCGGCTGCAACAATTACTTCACACCGATCCATCTTCAGCCGTTCTACGTCGAGCGCTTCGGCTTCAAGCCGGGGGATTTCCCGATCACCGAAGCGCTGTCAGCCCGCACGATCGCGCTGCCGTTTCACAATCATTTGACCGAGGAAGAGGTGAAGCGTACGGTAACCGCGCTGTTGGGAATGCTATGAAGGGACTCAGGTGCGGTTTCGAATATACGTCGATGAGTCGGGAACGCACGACGACAAGTGGCTTATCCTCGGCATGCTCTTTGTCCCAGATCACGGCGCGCTGCATTCCGCGCTGTGCCGTGTGAAAGAAGAGCAGGGCTACTTCAATAAGTCGCCCAAACGCAAGGCTCGTTTCAAGGAGCTGCATCTCACGGAGTTCCGATCGCCACGCGACGTAAATGTCGCGAAAGCATGGATCGACTGTTTCATTGCGCAATCATGCTATTACCGCAGCGTTGTTGTCGACTGGTCGGTTTGGGATGGCTCGCATTTTGGTGGTCCATTCGATCCGGATGCGTTGAAGCGAAGACGGGCGTACAAGAAATGGGCCGAGATGCTCCTACATCCGGAATTGAAAGAGCCGACACTTGGCGAGCCGATCTACCACGCGCGCCTCTTGCTGGACAAGCTACGCGTTATGTACGGATACGATGTGCTTGAGCATCTGCGGTATCGCTTCACCGAGAACTATGAGGGTGAATCGCCGTTCGTTGAGACGTTCGAACACATCGAGTCCTGGCGTGACGCGAACCAGTGCCTGCAACTCTGCGATCTTTTGACCGGGGGGCTGCATCAGTCGCTGGTCCCGGCGCGCAAGCCAGTGAAACTCGAAGTGCGTGACTATCTCGCGGCAGCGCTGCAGTCCGTCGGTGTGCGCCAGTTCTCGGCAGGTTTCTGGCGGGGGTACGTCAAGGACTCACTGCGCAAGCATTTCCCGAAGTTCAGTGTCTGGTTCTGGAAGCCTCCCACCCGCAAAGAGCGCCGACAACGCCGTCGCTAAACGCGAAAAACCTGGATGGGCTAGCTGTCATAGGCGATCGGGATAAACCCAAACCCTCGGCTAGCGCTCCAGGTTTCTCATCTACACTATATCGTAGATTTTTGCGAAAGCAATTCAATTGCGTTTTTCTCGCGATTGCCGACGTCGGTCGAACGCCTGCAACGGTATTATCAGTCCACGTTAAATTTCGTAGTGATAAAGAGTGCTCAATAGCCGTTTTGTGCCCTGTGTCAGACGCTTCCGCGAAGCTTCGGCCGCTCCAGGTCCGTACGCGGCGGGAGCTCGCCTAGGGCAACCACCCCAGTCGCACGGCTGGTTACTTGTCCGGCTGATTAGATTCGGCGATCTGCGACCCGTCCAACGGTCCTTTCGTCTCCGGCAGCGGATCCTTCATGCGCAGCTCTTCCGGCAGGTCCTTGTTGGGCACGATCGTCAGGTAGTCAGGTTTCAGGATGCCGCCGGACATTACGCAGCGGATGGACTCTTCGACGCTCCAGGGCAACTCGGTGAGGTCGTTGCGCTTGAGGATCTGGAGGTAGCCGGTCGTTGGGTTGGGGGTGGTGGCGATGAAGACCGAGCACAACTCTTCGCCGGTATGCGAGTCCTTGAACGTGTTGGTGATGAAGCCGACGCAGCGCATCTTCTCCTGCGGGAACGGCACCAGTGCCGCCCGGCGGAAGCTCTGCGTGCTGTCGCTGGTGAAGCTCGCCAGAATCTGTTTGAGACCGCGGTAGACCGTCTTGATCAGCGGCACGCGGTCGACGAGCTGCTCCAGCGACTCGATGGCCCGGCGACCGAAGATGTTCGCCGCAAACAGGCCAATCGTGTAGAGAAAGAAGATCGTAACTGCGACCGAGAAGAACGCGATGCCCCACTGCACGTGCCAGGGCATCAGCTCGAAGAACTGCTCCTGACGGTGTGGCAGACCCAGCGCCTCAAGTCGCTGCCACTTCTCCCAATCGAATCCCAACTGAGCCAGCATCGGTGGCGCTTCGGCGTCATCGGTTGGAGTACCGGCCAGCAGAACCGCCTTGATTACCCAGCGCGACGCGTCGCGCATCCAGATGAAAATAAGCTGTACCACCCAGACGGTGATCAGCACCGGCAGGATGGTGATGATACCGGTGGTGAGCCGCGTGCGGACGAGGCGCTGGATCGCCATCCAGATACGGCTGCGCTTACGTTTACTGCGGAGTTGATCCGCTTCTGCCTCGGTCATTGCCCTGTACCTCCAATGCGCGACGATGCGGCGCGCACGGGGACCTCCGTTTCCAGTGCGAGACGATAGCACGGCCCAGCCACGAGGCAAGGGCTGGGGCCGGCGGTACGCTCAGGAGGCGGAACGCGTCTGGGATTTTTCTTCGCTGGGGTACGTGATGCGGCCGTGGTAGATGCTATTGAGGCTCTTGGTGAGGGCCTTGTGGATTACGGCCAGTTCGCGGAAGGTCAGGTCGCACTCGTCGAACTGCTCGTCCATCAGACGTTTCTGGATGATCCGATCGACGACGTCCTCGATCCGGCCCGGCGTCGGCTCGGGCATGGCCCGCACGGCGCCCTCGACGGCGTCACAGATCATCACGATGGCCGTCTCGCGTGATTGCGGTTTCGGACCGGGGTAGCGGAACTCGCTGTCGGAGACCGCGGCGTCGCCCGGCTTGCGAGCCTGTGTGGCGGCGTGGAAGAAATACTCGACGACACATGTACCGTGGTGCTCCGGTATGAACGGGCGCAGCCGCGTCGGCAGGTTGTACTCCTTGGCCATTTCGATGCCGTCCTTGACATGGCCGATGATGATCAGGTGGCTCATAGCCGGGCTCAGACGCTCGTGCCGGTTGCCCAGGTCCATGGCTTGGTTCTCGACGAAGTAGCCGGGCTTGTTGATTTTGCCAATGTCATGGTAGTACGCGCCAGTGCGGGCGAGCAGGCCGTTCGCACCGATGGCTTCAGCCGCCGCGTCGGCGAGCGTGCCGACCAGCAGAGAGTGGTTGTACGTGCCTGGGGACTCTGCCGCGAGCGTCCGCAGCAGGGGTTTGTTGGGGTCGCACCATTCGAGCAGCGTGAGGTTGGTTGTCACGCCGAAGAGACGCTCGATGTGGGGCAGGAGCCCCTCAACCAGGAACGCCGCGAGCAGTGTTGTGCCGGCGGCCCAAAGTGCGTGCGTACGAAGCATGAACCACAGACTCTGCTGATCGACCAGACCGGTGAGCAGTGCCATGAGTCCGGCCACGATCGCCGCCGCGGTTCCGACGGCGATGATCCGGCCGCGGTGTCGTAGGTCGCGTAAGCCGAAGAGCAGCACGATGGATGTGGCAACCAGCGTTAGCACAAAGCCGACGTCCTGACGCGCCGCGAGCGCTATCGTCAGTGCGACCAGGCCGCTGGTGACGTGCGCGACGCCACGAACAGAGGTGATCACCAGCAGCGTCACGACGAAAGCCTGGACGCCGACAGCGATGAAGGGCGTGACGCCCTCGAGGTAGGCCAGACGGCCGAGCAGTAGGCAGATCAGTAACGTACAGGCCGTCACGAGCCGGCGACGGAGATTACCGAGCCGCTCATCGTAGTGCACGACGATGTAGCTGCCGAGACTCAGGATGATTATGAATGCGAGGAGCCCGCGGCCCAGCGCGGCGCGCAGGTGGTTTCGAGCCGCCAGGGGATCACTACCCAGCCAAGCGTGGTACGCCTCGCTTTCGGCCCGCAGCAGATCGAGCTCGTCGCGCGTGATCGGGCCCGCGTCGGAGAGCCGATCCCCGATGGCGTAGACGTCGTACTGCGTCGTGACGGCATCTTCTGCCTCGCTGGCAGCGAGCGTGGAGCGCTCACCGTCGTACCTGTACAGCGGTCGAAAGCGGTCGGGCGTCTCAGCGGCGAGCATGTTCAGCAGCGAGGTTTCGATGCTCGGCCGTAGCGGCGTGGGGAACTCGGCCGCCCCTGCGGCGGCGGCGCGCTCGACGCCTTCGCCGTCGGTGTCGAAGATCAGGCGGAGTACCGAGACATCCCGTTCGACGCCCTCCGCGTTGTCCTGGAGGATCGCCTTCTCGCCGGTGCGGCGGATCGCGCGCTCTTCGGCCTGAACGAGCGGTTGGCGGCGCAGGGCCAGCAGGGCGCGGTCGACGGCGTGCTCAAAACTGGCAGCCTCGTCCGCCCCAGCGATCCGCTGGAGTTCCGCCAGGCCCGCGTCGTCAAGCGTCACGCTGATCGCGGCGGCCTGCGTGCGAATCTGCTCGGGGTTGTCAGCGTTCTCACGCGCGACACGCAGGGCATTTTTCAGGCGGTTGCCGATGTCCTGTAGGAGCGACGCATCGAGCGCGTAGTAGTTGGGCGCGTTGTCACGGGCCCGCGTACGCATGGCGACGGTACGGTCGTCATCCGCGATGCGGAATTCGACCCGAGCGGTCATCGCACGTGGAACCCAGGTTCCCTCCCGCAGGCTCAGCTCGTCTTCGCCGAAGTTGACGATGAATGCGCCCGTCAGCGCACAGAAAAAGATCAGGGCGAACGCGCGCAAGTTCAGTCGACCGGCGATGCGGCGATACCACGCCGGCAGCCGCTCAGCCTTCGAGCGGCGAATCTCTTTCTGGCGGGCGGTGGGGCGACTGAAGAGGGCCATCTTACACGCGGTCGTCGGAACTCGCAGACGGCTTGACCGGCAGTTCGGAATCCGTCGCTGTCCGGGGCTGGTCGGGGCTTGTAGTCGGGTTTTTCTCGGACGTGCGCATGAGCTGCCCGGTGGTGTTGTCCGGTGCGTAGGCCGCCACTATGTCCTGCACCAGGCGGTGTCGAACGATGTCGCGGTCGCGCAGCCGGAGGATACGCACGCCGTCGCAGCGGGCCAGTCGGCGGGTAGCGTCGGTCAGCCCCGATTCCTGGTTGGGCTCCAGATCCACCTGGCTGTCGTCGCCGGTGACGATCATCTTGCTGTTCTGCCCCAGGCGGGTGAGGAACATGAGCATCTGCGACGGGGTAGCGTTCTGCGCTTCATCCAGGATGATAATCGCGTTATTGAGCGTGCGGCCACGCATGTACGCCAGCGGGATGACCTCGATGATGTCGTTGACCATGAAACGTTTCAGTTGATCGTAGGTCATCATGTCGTGCATGGCGTCGAACAGCGGTCGCAGGTAGGGGTTGACCTTTTGCTGGAGATCGCCGGGCAGGAAGCCCAGTCGCTCGCCGGCCTCGACGGCCGGGCGCACCAGGGCGATGCGCTTCGTGCGGCCGAGTTTCAACAAATGTACGGCTACGGCCACCGCCAGGTAGGTCTTGCCTGTGCCGGCCGGGCCGAGGCAGAAGACTAGGTCAGTGTTGAGCATGGCGTGAACGTAATCGCGCTGGCCGTCGGTCTTGGGGCAGATCAGGTTGTCGCGGGCGAAGACGCTGATCGCCTCGGGTCGTGATCCGCCCTCGCGTTCCTCGATTTCAGCCAGAGCGATCCGGACGGCGTTCTCGTCGACGTACGGCTGAGATTGCAGCGTGTCCTGCATGCGTTCGAGCACGGAGGCGGCGCGGGCGACGTCCGGCGGGTCGCCGAGGATGCGGACCGTGTTCGTGCGGGCCTGGATCTTAACGTTCAGCAGGCTGCGCAACTCGCGCAGGTGCTTGTCGCCCGGACCGAAGAGCTCGGCCCGACGGTGGGGTTGCCGAAGCGTGACTGTCAGTTCCATGCGTGATCCGGGGCCGGCCGATTGGATCCCACGCGTCCGCGACGCCGGCGTTCGCGTCCCGCATTGCCGGGCAATAGCGTACGCGGCGACAGGCTGCATTGCCAACGGCCGGCGCGCGTGGTGCGGGTTGCGGCGCAGTCGGTACCGCGGCACAATGCACAGTTGCAATACGGCCTGTGGGCCGTACAATCCGGCCGGTTTGTCCGGTGGGCAGGCTGTCGAGAGGGACTTGGCCGCCAGCACGAGCGTGGTGTGTGAAGGAGTAAGCCCGTGAGCACAATGACCAAGGTATTCGTGGTTCTGACGACCGTGACAGCGATTGTGTTGAGCTGTCTCACGGTAGCGACCGCGGCGCGCTGGTCGAAGTCCGAAGACACAATCGCCCGCTACCAGGAGCTGTACGAGGCGGAACTGGTGCAGCGCATGCAGGCTGAGGCCACGCTGGCCGCCGGATTGGCCGTCAAGGACGATGCGATCAAGGTGCGGGACCGCTCCATTGCTACCAAGGAATCGGAGTTGCGCCGGATCGGCGACGAGCTGGCGCAGGCGCGCAGCGACTTGGCCCGTGTGACCAATGAGAAAATCGCCGCCGAGGCGGGCCGCAAGAAGCTGGAAGAAGTGCTCGACCTGCAAATGGCGGAACTGACGGCGGCGCAGAAGCAGAATCAGGAGCTGGTTTCGCAGAACATTGACCTGCAGACGCGCAATCAGCGGCTGGCAAGCCGGCTGCTCGAGGTGACCGGCGATCTCACGATCCGCAATGATCAGATTCGTAATCTCCAGGAACGGCTCTACGCGGCTGAGGAGGAGAGCAAATCGCTGCGTCAGGCGATGGCGACGGGACGCCGGGCACCAACCGGCGAGGACGTGCCGGATCAGGTGGTGCCCGTGACGCCGGTCGCGGCCGGCCCGATTATGGGCGAGGTTTCGCTGGTGGATGGGCGTTATGCCAGTATCAACGTCGGCGAGAGCTCGGGCGTGGTCGAGGGCATGACGTTCATGGTCTATCGCGATGGGACCTATGTCGGCGATCTGGAGGTTGAGACCGTCCGGCCGAAGGAGGCGGGTGGTAAGATCACTATGCTGGCCTCCGGGCAGCAGGTGGTGACCGGCGATCGCGTCGCGTACGGACTCGAGGCCCAGTAAAGCGAGGTTGGTGATGACGAGCATGAACACCGGCCCGCAAGGCCCGCGACCGGCTGCTGAGAGCGACATTTATACGGCTTTGCTGCTGATCGCATTTCTGTGCCTGCTCTCGGCCACGGTGTATGTCGGATATCGCGCAGTTACCATGCTCGGCGGGCTGCTGCCGCCGGGCGGTGGATAGTGCGCCGCGTGGCGCAAGGACGTGCCAGACAGATCGGCAGCGCGTTAAGATCTTGGCGCGGTTGAGCGTGTTGTCGGTTGCCACAAGTTCAATTCGGAGACAGCGGTGTTTCTTCGCCGCCTGATGGGGCTGTTCAGCCTGGACATGGGGATCGACCTGGGTACTTGTAATACCCTCGTCTGTGTCCGGGGTGAGGGTATTGTCCTCAACGAGCCGTCCGTGGTCGCGGTTCGCAAGGGCACCAACGAGGTTCTGGACACGCCCGACGGCAAAGCGGTTGGCCTAGCGGCCAAAGAGATGCTGGGGCGGACGCCGGGGTCGATCAGCGCGGTGCGGCCGCTGAAAGACGGGGTGATCGCCGACTTCGACATCACGCAGGCGATGCTCGACTACTTCATCAAGAAGGTCCACGGCAATCGCGGGCTGGCGCATCCACGTGTGGTAGTTGCGGTGCCGTCCGGGATCACCGCGGTCGAGAAGCGTGCCGTGTACAACTCGGCCGAACGAGCCGGTGCGCGGCGCGTTCACATTGTTGAAGAGCCCAAGGCGGCCGCGCTGGGGGCGGGACTGCCGATTCACGAGCCGCGGGCATCGATGATTGTCGATATCGGCGGCGGCACGACCGAAGTCGCGGTGATGACGCTGCTGGACATCGCGGTCTGCACGTCCATGCGGGTGGCCGGTGATGACATGGACGAGGCGATCATGAACTACATGCGTCGCACGTATAACCTCATGATCGGCCCGCAAACCGCGGAGAATGTGAAGATCCAGATCGGGTCGACCTCCGTGCTCGAAGATGAGCTGAAGATGGAGGTCAAGGGTCGCGACATGATCAGCGGTCTTCCTCGCCGCGCGATGATCACCAGTGAAGAGGTGCGCGAAGCGCTCAAAGAGCCGGTCGGGCAGATCATTGAAGGCGTGCTGCACACGCTCGAGCAGATTGAGCCGGAACTGGCGGCGGATCTGGTAGACAACGGGATCACGCTGGCCGGCGGCGGAGCCCTGGTACGCGGGCTGGATCAGGTGATCGCGAAGGCGTCGGGTCTGGATGTACGGGTCGCCGATGATCCGCTGACGTGCGTCGCGCGTGGCACGAGCGAATATCTCGAGAATCTCGACGAATGGGGGCCGGCGCTCGAGACCGATGAGGACGAGTATTAGCCGGGCGCGGTCGCGTGGCGCGGTTGGCGACCCTATCGGCCGTTGAGCGTGAGGATCGTTCGACGACCGGAGCAGACGCACTCCGGATCCCCCAATCATGTGGAAGCTGAACAAAGCGGGCGTGTTTGCGATTCTGATGTCGGTTTCGGCCGTGACGGCGTTCATTCTGCCGGCGTCGTGGACGAACTGGCTGCGGGCGCCGTTTCAGCCGTTGGCGCTGGTTCAGTTGCCGTTCGCTTCGGCCAGCCGCGCGGTGGGTGAGCAGATCGGCGAGATCGGCGCAGAGGGCACGCCGAGCGAGCGCGAGTTACAGGCGGAGATCGAGGCCCTGAGTCGGCAGGTTGGGCACCAGGAGCTCGAAATCGCCGCCCAGCAGGAGCTGCTCGACGATCTGTCGGACCTGACGTCGCGGGCGGGGGATGCGCTGGCGACGATCGTGCTCGCGCCCGTAGCTGCGTACGATTCGGATCGGCGGCGCGAGACACTCCAAATTGTGTTGACCGAGCGTTCACGCCCGTACGTTCGTAGCGGGCAATGGGTCGCCGCGGGCACGTCCGGTCCAGCTACGCGGGCCGGACTCGCGCAACAGTGGCTCATTGGGCGTGTTGACCAGGTACAGACGCGGCTCGCGACAGTGCAACTCATTACGGACCCTGGATTTATGGCCGGTGTGTTCCTCGCCAGGCCGGGGCCTGACGGCTCATGGGAGCTGGATGAGAAGCCGTGTCGGCTGCAGGGTCTGCCCGAACCCGGCAGGATGTTGATTGACCAGGCGGAGCGGGATTATGCCCGCGAGGGATTCGAGATCGTTGTCGCGCCGTCCTCTGAGCGGCTGCCGCTGGCCATGAGCATTGGCCGGTTGGTCAATTCGGTGGCCAGATCGGACTCGCCGCAACATGTGGACCTGCGCGTCGCGCCGTGGGGCGAGATCAGCCGTCTGCGGTACGTCTACGTATTGATCCCGGCGGGCGACCGCGTGCGAGCGGAAGCCGGGTAGGGACTGCGAAGTTTCGATCGAGCGGTGTTGGGCAGGGGGGCTGAATTCGTGAAATTCGCACAATCCGCCTTGACGATGTCCGTCAAGCGAGTATTCTGGCGTGTCTCGGCGCGTTGACGCCGGGGAATGCTCAGGGGTACGAGAACTAGCAGAGCAGGTACGCACGAACATGGCAGGTGAGCGGATTCGTATCAGGATGGAGGCCTACGATCATCGGGCGCTGGATTCGTCCGCGGCCGAGATTTGTGATCAGGCCAAGCGCACCAGCGCGAAGGTCCACGGCCCGATTCCGCTGCCCACCCGCATCGAGCGCTTCACCGTCCTGCGTTCACCCCACATTGACAAGAAGTCCCGCGAACAATTCGAAATGCGCACGCACAAACGCGTGATTGACATCTTCGAACCGACGTCGCGGACGGTTGAAGCACTCAACCGTCTGGTCGTTCCTGCGGGCGTGTTTGTGAAAATTAAGGCTTAGGCGACTCGTTCGCCTACGACGTTTTTCGGTAACAGGTGGTGGAGCCGCGCTTGCGGTGCTGCTGCGTAGGAGTACCGACTCATGATTCCGGCGATCCTCGGCAAGAAAGTCGGGATGACGCAGATCTTTCAGGAGACCGGTGAGCGCGTTCCCGTAACGCTCGTCGAAGCCGGCCCCTGTGTCGTTATGCAGGTCAAGACCGCGGACGGCGTGGACGGTTACAATTCGATCCAGCTAGGATTCGAAGACGTCAAGCCGCACCGCTCGACCCTGCCCGAGATCGGCCACGCCCGCAAAGCCAGCACCGCCCCCAAACGCTTCACCCGAGAGATTCGCCTGATCGAGCCCACCGACAAGAACGTCGGCGACCTCGTCACGGTCGAGCTGTTCAGCGAAGGTGAAGTGAAGTATGTCGACGTCGTCGGCGTGACTAAGGGCCGCGGCTTTCAGGGTGGTATGCGGCGCTGGGGCTTTGGTGGCCAGTGTGCTTCGCACGGTACTGAGCGCAAGCACAGGTCGCCGGGCAGTATCAGCAGTCGGGCCTCGAATGCCGGCACAGGTCGCCCGAAAAAGGGGCGCAAGATGGCCGGGCAGATGGGGAACGTTCGGCGGACGGCGCGTTGTCAGGCACTCGTGGGGGTCGATCCGGAAAACAACCTGTTGCTCGTGCGGGGCTCGATCCCCGGTCCGAACGGCGGGTACGTCGTCGTGCGGAAGTCGAAGACGCGCGCGTAAAGGCACAAGAGCGAAACCATGTTGAGCGTACCGGTATACAACACAGCGGGTGAGAAGGTCGGCGACGAGTCGATCGACGAGGCGCTGTTGGGTGGCGAACTGAACGCGGCGCTGCTCAAGCAGGCGGTGGTGATGTACCACGCCAACCAGCGGCAGGGCACCGTCAAGACCAAGGCGCGAGGCGAAGTTCACGGCTCCGGCCGGAAGCTGTACCGCCAGAAGGGCACTGGTCGGGCGCGCATGGGCAATGCCCGCACGCCGATCCGCCGGGGCGGCGGTCACGCCTTTGCGAAGGTGCCGCGTGATTTTCGTCAGACGATGCCGCTCAAGATGCGTCGCATGGCCCGGAATCAGGCGGTTCTGGCCAAGATCCAGGGCGAGGCGGTGCTCATTATCGATGAGCTGAAGATCGACGCGCCGAAGACGAAGCCGTTCGCGGCGATGTTATCAGCGATTGATGCGAACCGCGGCTGCGTGTTTGCCACCAACGGAATCGACAACAACGTCCACAAGAGTGGCCGGAACATTCCGCGGACCGAGATCACAGACGTGGCGGCGCTGAACGCCTACCAGATTCTGTCGCGGCGGAAGCTGGTGTTCACGCGTGAGGCGTTCGCGCGGTTCAAGGAGCTGGCCGGGTCGGCCGGCGCGGCGCGGGAGTAACGACGATGGATATTTACCACACGATCATCCGCCCGCTGGTCACCGAAAAGACCACGCACCAGGCCCGCTCGACCGCCAAGAACCACGGCGGTACCTACAGCTTTGAGGTACACGACGAGGCCAACAAGACCCAGATCAAGGATGCGGTGGAAAAAATCTACGGCGTCAAGGTTGTAAACGTGCGGACGGCGAATCGCGCCGGCAAGCTGCGGCGCTTCCGTTTCCGGTTCAGCCGCACGCCGCAGACGAAGAAGGCGATTGTGACAGTCGACCGGGACAGTCACATCGATCTGTTCTAGGAAGCACAGCGCGTAAGCGAGGCGAAACGCATGGGCGTCAAGCTGTACAAACCGACCACCCCCGGCCGTCGCGGCATGAGTGTCAACGACTACGCCGAGATTACGCACAAGCACAAGAACCGCCCCGAGAAGTCGCTGACGCAAACGCTGAAGAAGACCGGCGGGCGCAACCACCACGGGAAGATCACGGCTTGGCATCGTGGCGGTGGTAACAAGCGCAGGTATCGCATCATCGACTTCAAGCGTCGGATGGATGACATTCCGGCCACCGTGCTCGAAATCCAGTACGACCCCAACCGCACCTGCCACATCGCACTCATCCAATACAAGACCGGTGAGAAACGCTACATCCTGGCCCCGGTCGGGCTGAAGGCGGGTGACGAGGTCGAGAGCGGCCAGAAAGTCGAGCCGAAGCTCGGCAACGCGATGCCGCTGAAGTCGATCCCGGTGGGCATGGAAGTTCATAACATTGAGATGACCGCCGGGCGGGGCGGCCAACTCGTGCGGTCAGCCGGTGGGCAAGCGCGGTTGATGGCCCGCGAGGGCAATTGGGCGACGATTCAGTTGCCGTCGGGCGAAATGCGGCAGGTGCGCGTCGAGTGCCGGGCCACGATCGGCCAGATTGGTAACCTCGACCATCAGAACGTCAGCATCGGCAAGGCGGGCCGCAAGCGGCATATGGGCCGACGTCCGCACGTGCGTGGCAAGGCCATGAATCCGCACGCCCACCCGATGGGCGGTGGCGAGGGTCGCAGCAATGGTGGGCGACACCCCTGCTCGGCCTGGGGTCGTTTGGCCAAGGGTGGCCGCACGCGCAGCCCGCGCAAGAACTCGAACCGGCGCATTCTGCGGCGGCGGATTACGAAATCGTACGGTGAGGCGAAGCTGCGGCGCAAGAAGTAGTCGCCGCGATTGAGGATCAAGCGATGACGCGGAGTTTGAAGAAAGGCCCGTACGTCGACGAGCAGCTCTACGCGAAGGTGGATCGCGCGCGGCAGTCGGGCGCGCACGCTGCGATCCGCACGTGGAGCCGGTCGTGCACGATCGTGCCGGAGTTCGTCGGACTGAATTTCGAGGTCCACAACGGAAAGCACTTCATCAAGGTTTACGTAACGGAAGAGATGGTCGGTCACAAGCTCGGTGAGTTTGCACCGACGCGTTCGTTCAGGTCGCACACGGCGCGGAAGTAGTCGGCGTGCGAGAGGGTTGAGTAATGGCTTGGACAGCGGTTCACAAATACGCCCGCATCTCGGAGCGCAAGGCGCGGCTGGTGGCGGACATGATCCGCGGACTGCCGTGCGACGAGGCGATCGAGGTGCTGCGGTTCACGCACAAGCGCGGTGCGACGTTCATCGATCGCGTGCTGAAGTCCGCCATGGCGAACGCGAATGAGAAAGAAGCGACGATGAACAAGCTGTTCGTCGCCGAGGCGCGCGTCGATCCCGGCCCGATCATCAAGCGCTTTCAGCCGAAGGACCGCGGGCGGGCCCACCCGATTCAGAAGCGGACCAGCCACATCATCGTCGCTGTGGATGAGAAGGGATAGTCATGGGTCAGAAAACACATCCAATCGGTTTTCGCGTCGGTATCACCGAGGGCTGGAAGTCGCGCTGGTACGCGCCGAAGGCGGCGTACGGCACGTTTCTGGTCGAGGACGAGAGAATTCGCCGGTACATCGACGACACGATGAACAAGCAGCCGCCGTACGCGGGCGTTGCAAAGGTCGAGGTCGAGCGCACGCGTGACGAGGTGAAGGTCATTCTGCACACGGCGCGTCCTGGCATGGTGATCGGTGCGAAGGGGGCTGAGGTCGACAAGCTCAAGGAGAAGCTCGAAGACCTGATCGATCGCCGGGTCAACGTCAATATTGTCGAGATCAAGAACCCCGATCTGGACGCGGCGCTGGTTGGCGCGTCAATCGGTGAGCAGTTGAAGAAGCGCATGAGCTTCCGCCGCGTGATGAAGCAGAAGTGTGAAGCGGCGATGCAGGCCGGCGCGAAGGGTGTAAAGATCATCTGCTCGGGCCGGCTGGGCGGAGCGGACATGTCGCGCGTCGAGACACAGATGTTGGGTGCGATTCCGCTCCAGACGTTGCAGGCCGACGTCGACTATGCCGTACACCCGGCGGTCACGAAGAGCGGGACCATCGGCATCAAGGTTTGGATTTACCGCGGGATGTACGGCGAGGAGATTACGCCGCGTCAGGACAGTCGTTTCCGTCGCCGCGCCCGTCGTTGAGTGATGTGTTTTCGATAGGAGTGTGAGTCATGCCGGCCAACATGCCGAAGCGTGTGAAGTACCGCAAGTCCCAGAAGGGGCGCAACCGCGGTAACGCCACGCGCGGAAACACGGTGGCGTTCGGCGACTTTGGGCTGCAGTCGCTGGAGCCGGGGCGCGTCAACGCCCGGCACATTGAGGCCGGTCGTATCGCGGCGACGCACTATCTGCACCGCGAGGGCAAGGTCTACATCCGGATCTTCCCGCACAAGCCGATTTCGTCGAAGCCGCTCGAAACCCGCATGGGTAAGGGCAAGGGCGAGGTTGATTATTGGACCGCGCTGGTGAAGCCCGGAACGATGCTGTACGAGATCGGGGGAGTGGAAGAGCACGTCGCGAAGGTGGCCCTGTTGCGCGTAGCGCACAAGATGCCCGTCCGGACGCGGTTTGTGGTTCGCCGGCACGGCTTGTAGAGGCAAAGGCGATGAAGATCGAGGCGATTCGCGCAATGAAGACCGACGAGCTGCACGTGGAACTGGAGCGTCTGCGGCGGCATTTGTTCGACCTGCGCTCGCAGGCGGTCACGGAGAAGCTGGAAGATCCCACGCAGTTGGGCAAGACGCGCAAGGATATCGCCCGGCTTCTGACCGTGATGAAGGAACGGAACGAACAGAACATTGAGCAGCGGCAGGCGCACATGTCGGCGCAGGCGGCTAAGAGGTAGCACGAAGCGTTTGACGCTTCCGGAGACCGGATTGTCGAGATGACATCAGAGACCCCCAGCCAGACCACCGTTGCCGTCGAACCGCAGGCGCGCCGGACACGCCCCACGCGCGTGGGTGTCGTGACCTCATCCGCCCGCGACAAGACCATCAAGGTAACGGTGTCTTATCAGGTTCGGCATCCGAAGTACGGGAAGTACATTCGGCGGCGAACAGTGCTGCACGCCCACGACGAACAGAACGAGTGCCATAACGGCGACCTCGTCGAGGTGATGCACTGTCGTCCGCTGAGCAAGACCAAGTGCTGGCGCCTGGTCAAGGTGCTCCAGCAGGCGCCGCGCGAGCGTGGGGGTGGTGCATGATCACCCAATACACCCAGCTCGACGTGGCCGACAACAGCGGTGCCAAGCGCCTGCAGATTATCCAGGTGCTCAAGGGCGGCTCCGCTCGTCACGGCAAGCGTCGTCTGCGCCGTGGCGGCGTCGGCGACATCGTGGTGTGCTCGGTGCGGCAGGCGATCCCGTCCTCGGATCTGAAGAAGGGTGACAAGGTCCGCTGTGTTGTGGTGCGGACGAAATACCCGACCCGGCGTAAGGACGGCAGCTACGTCCAGTTCGACAGCAACGCCGCCGTTGTGATCGACAAAGAAAACAACCCCAAGGGCACGCGTGTGTTCGGCGCGGTGGCCCGCGAGCTGCGTGAACGGAACTTTGCGAAGATCATCTCGCTGGCCGAGGAGGTGTGGTAACCATGGCAGCGCGGATTCGCAAGGACGACATCGTCGAGGTGATCGCCGGCGACCACAAGGGTGCCCGGGGCAAGGTGCTTCGCATCTATCGCGAGCGGGAGCGCGTGCTGGTCGAAGGCGTGAACATGGTCTACCGGCACGTGCGCCGTAGCCGCCAGAACCCGCAGGGCGGCCGCGTGCAGAAGGAAGCGCCGATTCACATGTCGAACGTGATGCCAATCGATCCGAAGACGGATCGACCGACCCGCGTGCGATTTACTGTGGAGCACGACGCGGACGGGCACGTGGTTTCAAAGCAGCGCGTGGCGGCGGGCGCCCGGGGTGGCGCCGTGCTGAACGAGGTCACGCGGGCCGATCGGCAGCAAGGTGGGCAGCAGTAATGGTGGCACGGCTCTACGAGAAATATCAGAACGAGATTCTGCCCAAGCTGAAGCAGGAACTGGGTCGTGAGAACCCGATGTCGCTGCCGAAGCTCGAGAAGGTCGTGGTCTCGATGGGCCTGGGCAAGGCCGTTGCTGAGTCGACCAACAAGGCGCGCGAGAACAAGCGGTTTTCGGAGGCCGAGGCGGCCATGGCCACGGTGACCGGGCAGAAGCCGCTGGTCTGCAAGGCCCGCAAGAGTGTTTCGAATTTCAAGCTGCGTCAGGGGTACGACGTTGGCCTGAAGGTGACGCTCCGCGGCCAGCGGATGTACGAGTTTCTCGATCGGCTCATCGCGGTGGCCGTTCCGCGTGTGCGTGACTTCCGCGGTCTGAATCCGTCGAGCTTCGACGGACGCGGTAACTACAGCATGGGGCTGACCGAGTACGGCGTGTTCCCGGAAATCGACCCTGACAAGGTGACGTATCAGCAGGGTATGAATATCGCGATTTGCACGACAGCCAAGAATGACGCCGAAGCGCGGCAGTTACTGACCGACATCGGCATGCCGTTCAGGAGTTAGAAGGCCGTGGCAAGAACCGGACTGATCAACAAGTGCAACCGGAAGCCGAAGTTTCGCGTGCGGGCCTACAGCCGCTGCGAGTTGTGCGGCCGGCCTCGTGCGGTGTATCGCAAGTTCAAGATCTGTCGTCTTTGTTTCCGGAAGCTGGCCCACGAGGGCCGCATCCCGGGTGTGAAGAAGGCGAGCTGGTAAGGAACGCAGACGATGGCGACGTCGGACCCGATTGCTGACATGCTGACGCGGATTCGCAATGCGAATGCGGTGGGCAAGCCGCACGTGCGCATCAAGCGCAGTAAAGTTTGTTTGGGCATTGCCCAGGTGCTGAAGGACGAAGGTTACATCCGTGATTTCCTGTCGATCGATGACGCGAATCAGGGTGAGATCGAAATAGACCTGAAGTATGGCGAGCGTGGCGAGAAGGTGATTCGCAAGCTCGACCGCGCCAGTCGGCCCGGTCGGCGTGCGTACACCAAGGTCGATGACCTGCGGCGCGTGCTCGACGGCCTCGGCATCGCGGTCGTATCGACCAGTAAGGGTGTGCTCAGCGATCGGCGCTGTCGCCAGGAACGCGTCGGCGGCGAAGTTCTCTGTACGGTGTGGTGATCCAATGTCGCGGATAGGCAACAAACCAGTTTCCGTTCCGGCCGGCGTCAAGGTCGAGGTCGCCGGGCAGACGGTGAAGACGTCCGGTCCCAAGGGCAACCTGTTCTGGGAAGCGCCCACGCCCATCACGATCAAGCTGGAAGGCAGCGAGGTGGTGGTGAGCCGGCCCGATGACGAGGGCAACAACAAGGCCCTGCACGGTCTGACGCGGGCGCTGATCGCGAACATGGTCCACGGTGTCAAAGAGGGCTACGAGATCGGGCTCGAAATCTACGGCACCGGATACGGCTGCGAAGTGCAGGGCAAGACCTTGCACCTGAACTGTGGCTACATGGGACGCGGCGTCGGCAAGAAGTCGCAGTTCCAGATCGATATTCCGACCGGGCTCGAGGTCAAGGTGACGACGCCGGTCGCGCGCGGCAACAACGAGCCGGCGAAGATGTCGGTCAGCGGTGCCGACAAGCAGCAGGTCGGACAGTTCGCCGCGGAAATCCGCAAGCTGCGCAAGCCCGAGCCATATCTGGGTAAGGGCATTCGCTATGCGGGCGAGCAGATTCGTCGCAAGGCCGGCAAGGTCTTCGCGGGCGGTGGATAAGGTAGCGTGACGAGGTAACGGCCGATGCGTAACGAAATGCTGAAGACTCACCGACAGGCACGCCGCATCAAGCGCGTCCGCAAGAAGATCGGCGGCACGCCCGCGCGGCCGCGGCTGGCCGTGTCGCGTTCGAACCGCAACATCTATGCGCAGATCATCGATGACATGGCGGGGCGCACCCTGTGCGCGGTTGGTACGCGTTCGAAGGAAGTCGGTGGCGATGTGACCGCGGGCGGCAACGTCAAGGCCGCTGTCGCGATCGGCAAGGCGCTCGGCGAGAAGGCCCGCGAGCTGGGCATCGAGACCGTGGCGTTCGACCGGCGCGGGTGCAAGTATCACGGCCGGGTGAAGGCCCTGGCCGAGGCGGCCCGCGAGGCCGGGTTGAAGTTCTAGCTAACGACAGCGAGACGACGTTATGGCAGTCAGACCGACAAGAGGCAGGCCCGGCGGTGGACGTGGTCGCGGACAGCGCGACAGTCGCCCCAGCGAATTCGATGACGATCGGAGTATTGAGGATACCGTCGTCAAGCTCTATCGCTGTGCTACGGTCGTGAAGGGTGGCCGGCGATTCTCGTTTGGAGCGTTGGTCGTCGTGGGTGACCGCAAGGGACAGGTTGGGTTCGGCTACGGCAAGGCTAACGAGGTCCCGCCTGCCGTCGAGAAGGGGATTAAGCAGGCTCGCCGCGGCATGTTCCCGGTGCCGTTGCGTGGCAACACGCTGCCACACCGGACAATCGGTCGTTTTGGCTCGAGCCGCATCGTGTTGATCCCGGCGTCGCCCGGTACCGGCGTCATCGCCGGCTCGGCGCCGCGCGCCGTGCTTGAACTGGCCGGCGTGAAGGACGTGCTGACCAAGTGCTATGGCTCGACCAGCCCGAAGAACCTCGTGAAGGCCACGATCGAAGGGCTGCGTTCGTTGCGGACGCGGGCTCAGATTGAGGCCCTCCGCGGCGTAGGCGTGGACCTGCCGCCGGAGCCTGAACCCGAGCCGGAAAAAGAGCGCAAGGCTGAGGAGCCTGCGGCACGCGGCGCTTCGGCTGAGCGGAAGCGCGAGACGGCTCCGCCCAAGGCGCAGGAGCCGCCCGCACCCGCACCGGCCGAACCTCCGGCACAGGCGTCTGAGCCGCCGACGGAAACCCCGCAGGCCGAGGGTGACGAGCAATGATGCTGAACGAGATCACGAAACTGGCCGGCAAGCACAAGAAGCGCAAACGCGTCGGGCGCGGCGAGAGCAGCGGCGTGGGCAAGACCTGCGGCCGCGGACACAAGGGCTGCCAATCGCGTTCGGGTGGCGGTGCGCGGCCTGTCCACGAAGGCGGTCAGATGCCGATCTTCCGCCGGCTGCCGAAGCGCGGCTTCAGTAACGTGCAGTTCGCCACGCGCTTCGAGACGGTGAACATCAAGCAGATTGAGGCCCGCTTCAACGACGGCGACAAGGTCGATCTGGCTGCGTTGGCAGAGGCGCGGCTGATCGATGGCCCGAACTCGCTGGTGAAGATCCTCGGCGATGGCAAGCTCACCAAGAAAATGAGCGTCGTTGCCCACGCTTTCAGCGCCAAGGCCCGCGGGATCATAGAGCAGGCCGGCGGTGAGGCGGAGTTGATCACGCGGCCGGATCCGGCGGACCAGGCGAAGGCCAAGCGAAATACCAATGAGCGGACGCTCAAGGTCAAGGCGAAAGCCAAGGCCGAGGTCGCCAAACCGGCCCCCGCGGCGGAGCAGCCGGTCGCTGATAAGCCGGCCGAACCGGCTCCGGCAGAGAAGGCAACGCCCGCCGAGCAGCCGGCGGACGAGAAGCCGAAAGATTCAGCCGAGCCACCCGCCGGTGAGGAACCCAAGGTCGGCGGCGACGCGGACGAGTCGAAGTCGGAGAGCTGATAAGCCCCAGCGGCGAGAGGTCACACGCAGATGTTTCGTGCGTTCATCAACGTCTTCCGGATACCGGATCTGCGGAAGAAGGTCCTGTTCACGCTCATGATGTTGTGCGTGTACAGGGTCGGCTTCTACGTGCCGCTGCCGGGTGTCGACCAGGAGCAGCTCGGTAAGCACTGGGCGAATCAGGGTGGCGCCGCCGAGCAGGCCGCCGCACTGTTTGCGATGTTCACCGGCGGTGACCTCGGACAGAGCACGTTGTTCGGTCTGGGCATCATGCCCTACATCAGCGCGTCGATCATCTTGCAGTTGCTGGTGACCGTTGTGCCCGCGCTGGAGAAGCTATCGAAAGAGGGGGAAAGCGGGCGCCGCAAGATCATGGAGTACACCCGTTATCTCACGGTGGGATTGTGTTTCATTCAGGCCACGTTCTGGTTGCGTTATCTGACGTCCAGCGGCCTCGTCTATGCCGAGTTCTCAGGGTTTGATTTCTCCTTAATCGCTTTGACTGGCCTGATGGCCGGCACGGTGATCCTGATGTGGATCGGCGAGCAGATTGACGAGTACGGCATTGGTAACGGCGTGAGTCTGATCATCATGGCCGGCATTATCGCGCGCTTGCCGGACGTGTTCATCGAGGTCGGTCGTGGCATCATGGCGAGTTCGGGATCAGCCCCGATCACGCCCGGCACGATGACGCCCGAGAAGATTGTGTTCCTCGTGGTGTCGTTTGTGGCGGTCGTGGCGGGTGCGATTCTGATCACGCAGGCCCAACGCCGGATTCCGATCCAGCAAGCCAAGCAGACGCGTGGTCGCCGTGTTGTCGGTGGTCAGCGGCACTACCTGCCGTTGCGCGTGAACCACGGCGGCGTTATGCCGATCATCTTTGCGAGCTCGTTCCTGCTGTTCCCGGGCGTGATCTTCGGTTGGCTCTACAACCTGTGGCCCGTGGGCTTCATTGGATTTCTACAGGCCGCGTTTGCGCCGGGGCAGTTCATTTACAACCTCGCGTACGTGCTGCTGGTGTATTTCTTCGCGTACTTCTGGGTGTCGGTGCAGTTTCAGCCGAAGGAGCTGTCTAACAACCTGCGCGACATGGGCAGCTTCATCCCGGGGCTGCGGCCGGGTAAGCGCACGGCGGACTACCTCGAATCGGTAATGACGCGTATCACTTACGTAGGCGCCGGTTTCCTGGCGGTGATTGCGCTGATCCCATCGGTCGTTGCCGTCTATCTCGAAATTCCCTACCGCATCTCAGCGTTCCTCGGCGGCACCGGCCTGCTGATCGTGGTCAGCGTGGCGCTGGACATGATTCAGCGGCTCGAAGCCAACCTGATCATGCGTAATTACGAGGGCTTCCTGGGCGGTGAAGGCGTCGGGCGCGTGAAAGGACGTATGTACTAATGGCCGCGGCGCGACGACTCATTTTTCTCGGCCCGCCCGGCTCGGGCAAAGGCACGCAGGCCGGACGGCTCGCGGAGCGGCTGGGGATCGTGCAGCTATCCAGCGGCGATGCGCTGCGGCGTGAGCGGAAGGACGGCAGCGAGATCGGCCGCAAGGCTGCCCAATATATGGACGCCGGCACACTGGTCCCGGACGAGGTGATCACGGGCGTGATGCTGGCGGCGATCGACAAGCTGCCGGCCGGAACCGGTTTCATCCTCGATGGATTTCCCCGGACAGTGCCGCAAGCGGAGTCGCTGAAAGTTGGCCTCGCGGAGCGTGGCCTGTCGATCGACGCGGTGGTTGATTTCCAGCTCGACGATGCAGAGATCGTCAGAAGGATCGTTGAGCGAAGGGTTTGCGTCGATTGCGGCGCGACGTATAATCTCAGTTTCCTCCCGCCGGCCAAGTCCGGCGTGTGTGACAAATGTGGCAACGAGATCATCCAGCGCAAGGACGATCGCGAAGAGGTCGTTCGAACCAGGCTGGAAACGTATCGTGCGCAGACGGCGCCGCTGGTGGAGTACTACCAGGCGGGCGGTTTGTTGCACTCTGTGGATTCGTCGGCGGGCGCTGACGCCGTGCAGGCGACGGTCGCTCGCATCGTAGGTGACACAGGCGACTGATGGCGAAGATCGTGATCAAGTCGCCCCGGGAGATTGAACTGCTCCGGGCGGCAGGTCGGGTGGTGTGCCAGGTGCTCGACGAATTGAGCACCATGATCGAGCCCGGCGTCACAACAGTCGCTCTGGAAGAACGCGCCGCCGCGATGATCGCGGAGGCCGGCGGCACGCCGCTGTTCAAGGGTGTGCGGCACCCGCAGGCGCGTTTTCCGTTTCCGGCGTGCATCTGCTCGTCGGTGAACGAAGAGGTCGTACACGGCATTCCGTCCGACCAGCCTCTGTGTGAGGGCGACGTGGTCAGCGTGGATTGCGGTGTGCGGCTGAAAGGGTATTGCGGCGATTCGGCCCGGACTTTCGCGGTCGGCCAGGTCACCGACGAGACCCGGAAGTTGCTGGACGTTACGCGTGAAGCGTTGGCGATCGCGATACGCGAAATTCGGCCCGGACTCCACTGGAGTGATGTGGCCAGCCAGATACAGAAGTGGATCGAGGATCACGGCTTTGGGGTCGTGCGGGAGTTTGTTGGCCACGGAATTGGCCGCGAGATGCACGAGGAGCCGAAGATCCCGAACTACTACGACCGGCGGCAACGGACTGGTGACTTCAAGCTGGAGCCCGGGATGACGCTGGCGATCGAGCCGATGGTGACCGCCGGCGATCCGACGGTCGTATTGGGCGACGAATCGGGCTGGCCGGTCTGTACGAAGGACGGCTTGTATGCGGCGCATTTTGAGCACAGCGTGGCGGTGACGCCGACGGGTGCTGAGGTTCTGACGAACGGCAGATAGTTTCCCGCGTCAGCGGCGGGAGGACGAGTGATGAAAGTACGCAGCAGCGTCAAGCGTATTTGCGAGAACTGCAAGATCGTGAAGCGGAAGGGCGTGGTGCGCGTGATCTGCACCAATCCGCGTCACAAGCAGCGGCAGGGTTAGGCCGCAAACGAGGATCGTCGCTTATGCCACGTGTAGCTGGTGTTGACATTCCCGCGGGCAAGCGCATCGACGTTGCGCTGCGGTACATCTACGGAGTCGGCCCCGCCCGGGCGATGGAAATCCTGAAAAAGGCAGACATCGCTCCGGACGTGCGGGCCAACAAGCTGAGCGAAGAAGAGGTCAGCCGCATCGCCGCGATCATCGAGAATGATTACGTGGTCGAGGGGCAGCTTCGGCGGCAGGTGGCGCAGAACATCTCGCGCCTGCGTGAGATTCGCTGCTATCGCGGTTTGCGGCACATTCGCGGTCTGCCCGTGCGCGGGCAGCGGACGCGCACCAACGCGCGGACGCGCAAGGGGCCGCGTAAGACGGTCGCGGGCAAGAAGGGCGTGAAGGAGATGCGGTAACCCGCTGACTCGAAGCAGGAGACGGATCATTGGCTAAGGCAGGCAGCAAACGTCGTACGAAGCGTAACGTCGCGAAGGGTGTGGCGCATATCAAGGCGACGTTCAACAATACGGTCATCACCATCACCGACATTAACGGTGATACGTTGTGCTGGGCGTCCGCCGGTTCGGTGCCCGCCTCGGGTGGCGACAAAAAGTTCGTCGGTGCCCGTAAGAGCACGCCGTTTGCCGCGCAGCGCGCCGCGCAGTTCGCCGCCAATGAGGCGAAGAAGCACGGCGTGGTTGAGGTTGAGGTGCGGGTGAAAGGCCCGGGCGCGGGTCGCGAGTCGGCGATCACCGCGTTGCAGGCCGCCGGACTGCGGATTCAGTCGATCGAGGACGTTACGCCGCTGCCGCACAACGGTTGCCGTCCCCGCAAGCGTCGGAGAGTGTAAACGATGAGTAGATACACGGGACCCAGCACACGGTTGTCGCGACGCGAAGGCATCAACTTGATGCTCAAGCCGATCCGTGACGAGACCGGTAAGAACCCGCTGGAGCGCGAGTACAAGAACTACCCGCCCGGCATGCACATGTGGCGGCGCGGCAAGTCTTCGGACTATGCGGTTCGACTGCGCGAGAAGCAGAAGGTCAAGCGGCACTACGGCGTGCTCGAAAAGCAGTTCCGGCGCTACTTCGAAATGGCCGCGCGCAGCGCGGGCAACACAGGCGAAGAGCTGCTGCAACTGCTGGAGCGCCGGTTGGACAACGTCGTCTACAAGACGCGGTTCGTCGCGGGCCGGCGCGGCGCGCGGCAGGCTGTTGTACACGGCCACATCATGGTCAACGGCCGAAAGGTCGATCGCCCGAGCTTCCTGGTAAGCGTCGGCGATAAGATCACGATCCGCGCGCGGGAAAAGAGCGAGAAGCACGTTCGCGCACAGATGGCCCTGCTCGAAGGTGTGTCGAACCCGCCCACACAGGCCTGGCTGAACGTCGATCCGAGCAAGATCGAGGCGACGGTCGTCGGGCTGCCGGGTCGCGATGACGTGCTGATTCCGGTGGAAGAACAACTGATTGTCGAGTTCTGCTCGCGGTAGTGCCTCGTGGCGACGAGCGGATGTATTCGGGGGCCTGGCGCGGTCTCGGGAGGCGAGTTGGATATGCGGATCAGATGGCGTGGCCTGGAACTGCCGACGCGGGTCGTCAAGGACGACGCGGTCAGCAGCGAGAAGTACGGACGCTTTTCAATCGAGCCCTTCGAGCGCGGGTTTGGTACGACTGTCGGCAACAGCCTGCGGCGTATTCTACTCTCGAGCCTGGAAGGTTCTGCCGTGACGCACGTGCGCATCGCGGGCGCGGACCACGAGTTCACGTCCCTGCGCGGCGTGTACCAGGATGTGACCGACATTCTGCTGAATATCAAGGGCATCGTGGTCGACCTCGACAGCGAGCAGCCCAAGACGATGCGCGTCGAGCGCAGCAAGACCGGCGAGATCCGGGCCGGCGATTTTCAGTGCGACGCAGCGATCACGGTAAACAACCCGGATCTGTTGATCGCGACGCTGACCGAGGATGTGAGCTTCTCGGCCGAGCTGACCGTCGCGCGCGGCCGTGGTTACGTCCCGGCCTCGGAGCTGACCGACGACAACACCGAGATCGGGGTGATCCCGATCGATGCGTTGTTTTCGCCGGTGACGCGCGTTCGGTACGGCACCGAAGACACGCGTGTCGGTCAGAAGGTCAATTATGACCGACTGGTGATGGAAGTCTGGACCAAGGGCACGACCACTCCGGAAGATGCCCTGGTCGAGGCGGCCAAGATTCTGCGCAAGCACCTGAACCCATTCGTGCAGTACTACGAGCTGGGTGAGCAGATGGTGGCCGGCGACAGCATGCCGGAGCCGACGGCGTTGCCGGGCGACGATGAGCTGCGGCAGAAGCTGGAGCGGCCGCTGGCGTCGCTCGACCTGTCGGTTCGCGCGAGCAATTGTCTCGAAGCGGCCAAGGTCACGACCATCGGCGAACTGGTGCGGTTCAATGAAGACGAGCTGCTCCAGTTGCGGAGTTTTGGAAAGACGTCGTTGATTGAAGTTAAAGAGAAGTTGGCGGAGCAGGGGCTCTCGCTGGGCCTGAGCGTCGAGCAGACGGCCGGTGCCGGGCTGCCGGCGGGGCCCGCGGATGCCGATCCGTCCGCTTCCTCGTTTGAGAATCTGGGGTAAGTCCCATGCGACACCGCGTACACGGTCGAAGATTGAACCGCTCGTCGAGCCACCGCGTGGCCCTGCGGCGTAACCTCGTGCAGAGTCTGTTCGAGCACGGCGAGGTGCGTACCACCATCGTCAAGGCCAAAGAGGTCCGCGCGTTTGCTGAGAAGCTCATCACACTCGCGATCGACGGCAGCCTGGCCGCGCGGCAGCGGGCCGAAGCGCTCATGCAGGATCGCGCGATCATCCCGAAGGACCATCAGGAAGACTATGACGGGATGAGCGATGCCAAGCGCGCGAAAACGCTGCGGTCGCGCTCCGGCCGGCGGTATCGCGAGAACAAGACGCGCCCCGGGCTGAAGTTCACCGCCGAGTCCGTCCTGCACAAGCTGTTTGCCGAGATCGGCCCGGCGCTGAAGAAACGCAACGAAGCGAAGGGTTGCAGCGGCGGTTACACCCGCGTTATCAAGCTGGCGGAGCGCCGGCTGGGTGACGGCGGACAACTCGCGATCCTCCAGATCGTCAGCGACGACGATGATCCGCGCGAGAAGAATGCGGCCAAGACCGAGCGTCGCCGCCGGGCGCGTGTGAAGTACAACGTCTACGCCGGCAAGCAGCGTGCGCATCGCGGCCGTCGCAAGAGTGGTAAGGCGAAGGCTGAGCCGGCGCCGGAAGCTGAGACTGCACCGGTCGAGGAGTCCGCGCCCGAAGCGCCCGCTCCGGAAGCCGCGGCTGAGGCGGAAGAGAAGAAGTCGGAGTAGCGTCGTGGCCGAGACGATTTTCACGAAGATCGTCGCCGGCGACATTCCGTGCCAGCGCGTGTTCGAGAACGAACACGTGTTTGCGTTCCTCGATATTAATCCGCTGGCCGAAGGACACACGCTGGTCATCCCGAAGCGCGCGGTGGCGCGGCTGGAAGATCTGCCGGCTGAAGAGCTGGCGGCGGTGACGGCGGTGTTGCCGCAGTTGGCGAAACGGATTCTGGCGGCGACAGGCGCAGCGGCGTACAACGTCCTGCTGAACAACGGCTCCGAAGCTGGGCAGGAAGTGCAGCACGTACACTTCCACATTATTCCGCGCAAGAAGGGCGACGGGCTCGGCTTTCGCTGGAACAAGAAGCAGGTCACGGCAGAGGAACTGACGGCGCTGGCGGAGCGCATCGCGGCGCAGGGCTGAGCGTGGATTTTGTGGCCGCGCAAGAGTAGGGCGGGTTCTACGCGCCGCGGACCGCGAGGCAAGGCCGGACAGGCGCCGCCCGCCGCGAGACTTGAGCGCGGCCGAGTTTTGCGGCCTACTGCGGCCGAAGTATAATAGAGTGTCTGGGGACGTAGCTCAGTTGGGAGAGCGTCGCGTTCGCAATGCGAAGGTCGAGGGTTCGAATCCCTTCGTCTCCAATCTGAAACACGGAAGGCCCCGTCGAGGAATTGGCGGGGTCTTCTCTTGTGACGGGCAGGGTCCGTTCCCGCGCTGGACCGGTCCGGCACCCGCCCCTTGGAGGGAGGCGCCGAGTCAAGCGAGCGATCAGGTCCGCGCAGACGCCCCGTCCTAACGGCGGATTGGCCCTTCTATTCGTTCCTTCGACACACGCTTCACGAAGACGAGCACGGAATCCGACGATGAAGAGGACGATTGGACGAGTCCCCGGGGAAGAAGACCGATATCATACCCAGGCCCGGAATTGCCGATACCACCATTGCTTGCGGTTTTGAGGTGCGTACGTCGCAATCCGCTGTGCAAAGAGCGATGCTCCTCTCGGACGGAGCCTGGTCGCCCGCTTGTCAGGCTAACCTGGCGGATGGTAAACTGCAGACGGAGCTTCGATCATCCCATAGCGAACCGATTGCCATTCTGCTGTGACCGGAACAGGTACTGTGTGCCAAAGATGATGAAACCATCACCAATCGCTCTTGTTGTCTGCGACAACATCTATAAGGAGCCAAGCGGGAAGACGGCCCTTGTCGGGCTGTTCAACCGCATCAACGCTCCTCGCGTTCCGGCTACGCACCCGCGAATGTCAATCTACGCGGCGGTCACCGATGTCCACCCCGGAACGCAGTTCCGGGTCCGCATTGAACACGCCGAGACGAACAAGGTTGTTGCCGAATTGGAGGGGCCTCCGCCCAAAGAGGCCGACCGAACGACGATCTGCGATTTCATGTTCATGTTGCAGGGGCTTCAGTTTCCGGAACGGGGTCGGTACTACATCCAATTCTGGGGTGACGATCACCTGCTCCTGCAGCGTCCGTTCGAAGTCGAGGCGCCAGAAGCACGGGAGGACTGAGATGACTCAGCAATCTGAGGCTCTGGAGATCGCTCCGCGTGAGTTGATTGAAGACGAGCCGGTGACAGTGCCGAACGCATGTCAAATCTGGGTCGAAGAGTCAGATCCGACGCCCGATCAGTCGATGCGACTCGTCGAGCTTTCGGGCAGTTTAGACTTCTGGCTTGATGCGGCCGAGGACATCTATGGACCCGACGACGGCACCCCGGTTTGATGCAGGGGACATACTGCTGATTCAGTACCCCCACACAGATCGGAGCGGAAGCAAGATCCGACCTGCACTGGTGGTTTCAGGCGATAAGTACAACCGTGGCGACGATTTCGTGATTGTGCCAATCAGCTCTATAGAGCCGAAGAGCCTGCGGTACTCATTTCCGATTCTCGACACCGACAAGTCCTTCGCCGCCACGAAGCTGAAGAAGTCCTCCTACGTGAAATGGACCAAACCCTACACTATCTCCGGGATGGTCGTGATCCGGAGACTTGGGTGTTTGCCGAATTCGATTCTCTCAGAAGTGCAGGCGAAGATCCGAGGCGTCTTCGGCGGATAGGCACGGGCGGCCATGATGGCATCGGCGGCCGTGGGGTGGTTGACAGATCAGGGGGAGTAGCTAGGGAGGCTCGACATGAGACTCGCGTTTATCGTTCTGGCCGTCGCGTTTGCCGGTGGTCTTGCTTGCTCAGGGACATCCGAGGCCGAACTCCAGTCGCTGCGGCGAGAACTTCAGGAGGCTGACGAGTGGGGCCAGGCGTGGCAGGACGAAGGCGTGAAGCTGGAACGCCGCGTTCGCCAGCTAGAGACCGAGCTGTCTCAAGCTGAGGCCGAACTGTCTCACGCTGAGACCGACCTTGCCCAAGCCGAAGGCAAGTTCGCCGAGTGCGAGAAACTCTTCCGGGACAGCTACTCGCTGCACGAGGAAACCAAGCTCATGCTGACCGGTTGCATCGCAATGACCGAGGAGATGGAGGCTGCCTCAAGAAAGACGGTTGACGTGCTTGGCGAAATGATGTTGCAGTACATCTCGCTACTCGAAGACCTCACCACCGACCCCGACCATGAGCACCGTGCAAGACGTGAGATGGCACTCCTGTCGGGCCTCCAGAAACGAGCGACCGCCGCCGCGGAAGAGCTCGTAGAGGCATTGGAGGCGTTGGAGGCCACTCGCAAAAGTCGCTCGCGGTTCTAATTGGCGTCCGTGCGGGCTTGCCGCAAGATAGCCGTCGGTGGACATGTTCCTGGGGTTGCCGACGGCGGACCTGACGGGGCCGGGCGACGACGATTACGCCGACGAAGACGACAACGGCGAAGGTTGGAAGCACGGCTGATCCCAGGGTCCAACTGGTCCAACTACAGAGACCCACGACCTTCGCGAACCCGCGGGCGACGGTCGTGGGTCTGATGCACGGGTGCGAGCCGAAGCCAACGTGCGCGTCATTGGGGTCGTTGAGGCTCGGGCGTCTCTACCCTCCCCCATCCCCTCCCTGAGAGAGGGGGGTGTATGGAACAGGGTCTAATGTCCTGCCGCGGTCGTCTTCGCCCACTTCGCGCCCTTGGTGAACCAGCGGCGGAAGATCACGCCGATGATGGGGCCGGCCAGGGCGAAGGCGCCGAGGATGATCCATAGCGCGCTGGGGGAATCCCAGAAGGGGATTTCGCCGGCGGCGAGGCGATCGGCCAGGATAGGCTCGCCTTCGGGGAACTCGGGCACCCAGCGCGTCAGCATGTGACCAGACAGCAGGCTGACCGTCGTCTTTGCCAGGAAGTAGGGCACCATCGACAGGCCGAGATACGTGCCCTCCTGGCCTTCGGGGGCAATGGCGGCGGTGTACTCATTCAGTCGCGGCGACCAGACCACTTCGCCGATCGTCAGCACGATCAGCGCGCAAATGGAGATCACGTATGTCTGGTAGCCCCAGGACGGGATCGCCAGAACGAATAATGACATGGCGGAGATCATCGCGCCGTAGACGAGCATGCTGTAGACGTTGAAGCGCTGCAGCAGCGGGATGATCAGGATCAGCCCGAAGATCACGAGCACAGGGTTGATGCTGCTGAGCGTGCCGATCAGCGCTTCCGGACCGATCACACGCAGCCAGAACTTCGGCCAAAGAATGTGCATGTAGAGGAACACTGCCCGCACGCCGACCAGTAGCGACGCCAGCGCGAGGAAGCGCCAGAAAACGGACTCGCGCAGCACTGCGCCGGCGATTTGGAACGGGTTGCGTGGTTTCGGCTTGTTCAGATCGGGTTCGGGCAGTGTTTCGCCCTCGCCGAGTAGTTGCTCCTCACGGCGGATCATCAGGAATGTGATGACCATGCAGGCGATTGCTGCGAACACGCCGTAGGAGAAGATGTGGGCGTTTTCCAGTCCCATGAAGCGGCGGACGATGTCGATGAGGTAGCCGGCTGCCGCGGCCCCGATATTCATGAACAGGTACCACAGGTTGAAGCCGGCCCCGCGGGAGCGGCTGGTCGTAAACCGTTTGTTGGCGGCCTGGAAGACCGTCTGCACCATGGCTACGAACGGAGCCATGGTGAAGAAAGCGATCCAGACGAGCGTGTCGCGGTTGGGGATGTCGGGATTGAGTGCCAACACAACCACGGCCAGGCGCGTGATGAGCTGGCCGATCATTGCGACGTACAGCGAGATGCGAATTCCCAGCCAATCGGTGACGGTGCCGGAGAAGAACAGGCAAATGGTGGTCGTCGCGCCGTACAGCGTGACGACGTAGCCCGCGCGCTCGTCGCTGAAGCCAAAGTCCTCAGACAGCAGGACGACGGCGATGGTCAGGATCGAGAAGAAAGCAATGCAGTCCAGCATGTTGACGAACTGCACGCCCCAGTACTCGGAGCGTGTTTCGCGCAAGACCTGGAAATCACTGAAGTACCTGACGAACGGATTCGACCTGGGCGGCGTCGCGGGCGAAGTGCCTGACATCTCTGCGCCTCCTGTGTGCGTGCGAGTTCGCGGTAGGCTAGCGAGGCGGGCAGCACATCACAAGCACTACCCAAAGGCTACACTGCGCCGTGTAGAGGCATATCGGACTTGAGGTTACGATCGTCCCGCGGACTGGGTCTCAGGTCAGTGGTCTTGATGGATGGTGAATTGGCCGCCGAGCGTAACATCTTCATCTCCGTCGCCGAGGACTCGGCGGATGTTCATGCGGCGTCGCTGGTGCGCGTGGCGCAGGAGCATCTGCCCGACTGCTCGTTCTATGGTTTGACCGGGCCGCGTTTGCGGGCGGCGGGCGTTGAGACCGTCTTTGACTTGGCGTCACACGCCGCGATGCTGGCGGGGATTGTGGGCGTGATTGGCAAGGCCTGGCGGGCGGTGCGGGCGGTGCAGCGCGCCTGGGACGAGCGGCGGCCGGATTTGGTCGTGCTGCTTGATTCGCCGGAGCTGAATCTGCGCCTGGCGCGGCTGGCGAAGCGCCGGGGGTTGAAGGTGTTGTACTACATCGCGCCGCAGACGTGGGCCTCGCGGGCGGGGCGCAATCGGCAGATCGAGCGCGACGTGGATCGGCTGGCGTGCATCCTCCCGTTCGAGGAGGCGTTCTTTCGTCGATCGCTGATCTACGCGGACTACGTCGGCCATCCGCTGTTCGAGGCGCTGCGTCGGGAGACGCCGAGAGATGATGTTGTAGAGCGGCTACGGAGTAAGGGCGCCCCCGTCGTGGCCCTGTTGCCAGGCTCACGGGCGCACGTAATCGACACGATGCTGCCGATGCAGCTCGAGGTCGTGCGCCGAATGCGCAACGCGGGGCACGTAGTGCAACCGGTGGTGTCGTGTGTTTCACAGGATCGGTTGCCAAACATTCGGCGACGCGTCATCGGCGGCGGGTTTGCGACGGAGATTCTGGTCGACGACAACGCCAGCCTGTTGACGGCGGCAGATCTGGTGTTGGTCGCGTCGGGCACGGCGACGTTGCACGTCGCGCATTATCGAAAGCCGATGGTCGTGATGTATGACGCGGGGCGCTGGCTCGAATGGCCGTACCGGCTGATCGGCAAGCGTTTCATTCAGACGCCACATTTGTCGCTGGTGAACATTCTGGCGGGCGCGCGGGTAGTGTCGGAGTTTATGCCGTTCATCCGCGATCTGCGGCCGGTGGCAACGTTGGCGGGGCAGTTGTTGACGGATGAGACGTGGCGGGAGCTGATGGTGCGGGAGGTTGATAAGGTCGTTTCGCCGTTGGAGGAGACTACGGCGAGTGAGACCGTTTGCCGGATGATGGGGGAGATGGTGCGTTAGGAAGGATCTCAGGATCTGAGGATCAGAGGATATTAGGGGGAGGAGAAGACACTCGCTTGCGCTTCGTGCTCTGATTGAGGGGCGGCTCTGATTTCGGCGTTTCGCCGCTGGTTCAATTCCGTCCCCGCGGCGGTACGATACGCCGATTGGCTTTTTCGTCCGTTTTCGAACAGGAGACACCAGCGTGCCTCTGCCATACAACGAGCGAACGTGCTACTGCGGCGAAGTGGGAACCGATCGCGTCGGGCAGTCCGTGCTGCTGACCGGCTGGGTTCATGGGCGGCGTGATCTGGGCGGCATGATCTTCATTGATCTGCGCGACCGGACCGGTCTGATCCAGCTCAAATTCGACCCGCAGAATAACCCCGACGCGCACGCGATCGCCCACAAGGTGCGTCCGGAATACTGCTTGGCGGTGCGGGGTGAAGTGGCGCCGCGGCCCGAGGGGCTGGTTAACAAGGACCTCGTGACCGGCGCGGCTGAGGTCATCGTCCAGGAAATCGATGTCCTGAGCGCGTCGGAAACGCCGGTGTTCGAGCTCGAGGACGAGATCGACACGAACGAGGAGACGCGGCTCAAGTACCGTTTTCTGGATCTGCGTCGGAAGCCGATGCAGCAGGCACTCATTACGCGGCACCGGATCTGCAAAACGATTCGCGACTACTTCGATGGCGAAGGCTTCGTCGAGGTGGAGACGCCGTTCCTGACGAAGAGCACACCGGAAGGCGCCCGCGACTTTCTGGTGCCGTCGCGTGTGCACCCAGGGGCGTTCTTCGCGTTGCCGCAGTCGCCGCAGTTGTTCAAGCAACTGCTGATGATGAGCGGCTTCGATCGCTATGTGCAGATCGTGCGGTGTTTCCGCGATGAGGATTTGCGGGCTGATCGTCAGCCGGAGTTCACGCAGCTCGATCTCGAAATGTCCTTCGTACAGCCGGAGGACGTGATGCGCGTGACCGAGGGCTGCATGGCGGCAGTGATGAAGGAAATCCACGGCGTGGAGGTGCCGCGGCCGTTTCCGAAGATGACGTACGATGAGGCGATGCGCGACTACGGCATCGACCGGCCCGACACGCGCTATGACCTGCGGATCAAGGAAGTCAGTGACGTTGCGCGCAAGACCGGGTTCAAGGTCTTTACCGAGCCGCTGGCGGCCGGAGGTGTGGTACGGGCGATTCGGCTGCCTGACGGCGCGAATATCATGACGCGCAAGGAGACCGACACGCTGACCGAGGACCTCAAGGGCATCGGGGCCGGCGGTCTGCCGCTGGTCAAGGTGGCCGAAGAGGGTGGTAAGGTCCTGTTCCAGACAGGTATCGCGAAGTTCTTCGATGAGACCACCACGGCGGAGATGGTCGCGGCGACCGAGGCGACGCCGGGCGATCTACTGTTCTTTGCTGCCGGGCGCGAATCGGACGTGTGCAAGTATCTGTCTTGGCTGCGCGAGACGGTGGCCAAGCGAAAGGACTTGGTTCCGAAGGACAAGTGGAACTTTCTGTGGGTCGTCGACTTTCCGATGTTCGAATTCGACGACGAGACGCAGCGGTACTATGCGATGCACCACCCGTTTACCGCGCCGCGCGATGAAGACGTCGACAAGCTCGAGTCGGACGCGTCCGCGTGCCGTGCGAAGGCGTACGACGTGGTTCTGAACGGGATCGAACTCGGTGGCGGCAGCATTCGTATTCACCGCGCGGACGTACAGGAAGCGGTGTTCCGGCTGCTCCAGCTTACGAAGGAAGAACAGGAACTGAAGTTCGGGTTCCTGCTGTCGGCGTTGAAGTATGGACCGCCGCCGCACGGTGGCATCGCGCTGGGGCTCGATCGCGTGGTGATGCTGATGTCGCGGATGGATAGCATTCGCGATACGTTGGCGTTTCCGAAGACGGCCAAAGCGCAGTGTTTGATGACCGAGGCGCCGAGCGTCGTCGCGCAGGAACAGCTTGACGAGTTGGGTCTGCAGTGCGTCACGCCGAAGATGCCGGGGAAGTAGGCTCGTTCGCACGGAGGTGTCCGCTATGAGACGATCCGATGGTCGATTCTGGTCGGTGTTCGTGTTTGGGGCGGCATGCACGCTCAGCGCCGCCTTCTTGTATCAGTCGTTCTATCAGCCGCCGGCCGCTCAGGCACAGATCCCGGACAGCGGCCAGCAGCGGTACGAGATGGTGCAGGAGCTGAAGTCGGCGAATAAGAAACTGGCAGAGATTGTCGGCTTGCTTACCGAGATTCGCGATCTCGAACACCGGCAGCCTACGACGGAAAAGCCGAAGCAGCGATCGGCTACTCCATAGCTCGGCTCCGCGCCGGGGAGAAAGCAGGGGCTAGCGCGTCGATATGCGCGGCGAGACGCCAAAAAGAGTTCCTTCCCCCGTCAGGCGCCGTTGCGGCTCGCGGCGGAATTCCTCGACGGCGTCTGGCGTTGCCGGTCGTGCTCCGTGCTGCTCATAGAATCCAACCACGTGTTCAACGGCCGCAGCCGGCTCGTCTGTGACGATGAACAGGTCCAAGTCCTCCGGAGAGATGTTCGCGTAGCGGGCGAGCATCGTCTCGCGCACCCAGTCGATCAGCGGGTTCCAGAAGTCTGTGCCCACCAGCGCGACACCCATGGGGGGCGCTTTTCCGGTTTGCAGGAGCGTCATCGACTCAAAGAATTCGTCCATCGTGCCGAAGCCGCCGGGCAGGCAGATCATCCCGACGGCGTACTTGAGGAACATGACCTTGCGCACGAAGAAGTAGTGGAAATCTAGTGCGATGTTTTGATACGGATTCGGGTCCTGCTCGTGCGGGAGGGCGATGTTGAGGCCGACGCTGGTGCCGCCGGCGTCTTTCGCGCCGCGGTTTGCCGCTTCCATGATGCCGGGGCCGCCGCCGGTGATTACGGCGAGCTTGCGTTCGACGACCAGCCGCGCGCAATCGACGGCGAGTTGGTAATTCCGGTCATCGGGCTTCGTCCGCGCCGAGCCGAAGATCGAGATCGCCGGTCCGACCTGCGACATCACTTCGATGCCTTCGACGAATTCCGCCATGATGCGGAAGATGCGCCAGGTTTCCTCGGCTGCTGTATGCGGGGACCACTCGCCGTTGGCTTCCATTGCACGCTCCCGGTTAAGGAGAAATCGTCGAGGTCATTCGACGGTTGCATTGTAGCATGACGCAGTTGGCACGGTCGTACGGATCAATCTTGTCGCTGGACACGGGTGGCGATTGTACGGAGCCGCTGGAGATTCACGCGGTCCCATTCGCGTCCGTTCGCGTTTTCGCCCTTGGGCGTCTCGAGGATCATTGGCAGGCCCGCGAAGCGGGGGTCGCCGAGTACGTTGCGGAAGCCGGCGGTACCGATCTGGCCGTGGCCGATGTGCTCGTGCCGGTCGAGGCGCGAGCCACACGCACCCTTGCTGTCGTTCAGGTGCCAGCAGCGGACGCGCGACACGCCGACCGTGCGGTCGATCGATTCCACCATCGCCGCGTATTGCCCAGCGTCGCGAATGTCATAGCCGGCGGCGAAAACGTGGCAGGTATCCATGCAAATTCCCACCTGCTCCGGATCGTCTACATGCTCCAGAATTTCTGCAAGCTCTTCGAACGTGCTCCCCAGCGTCGTGCCCTGGCCGGCCGTGGTTTCCAGCAGCGGCATTACGGCGGCACCGGCCAACTGCTCCCGGGCATCGGTCAGCGCCCGTGCAACTCGGCGCACAGCATCGATTCGCGGCGCATCCATGGCGGCGCCCGGGTGTACGACCAGATAGTCGATTCCCAACTGTGCGCAGCGGCGCAGCTCGTCGACGAATGCGTCAACACTCTTTCGCCATAGTGTGCGGTCGGGTGACGCGAGGTTGATCAGATAGGTGGCATGCGCGACCAGCGGGGCCAGGCCTGATCGCTCGGCAAGTGTCCGCCATTGCGCGACGTCGTCGGGCGCGAGCGGCGGTGCGGTCCACTGGCGCTGATTCTTCACGAATACCTGCACGGTCTGACAGCACAGGCGCTGTGCGTCGCGGAGCGCATTGTGAACGCCGCCTGCTATGGACATGTGGGCGCCAAAACAGCGCAGAGGCCGCTTGTTTCCGCTATTCGGCAAAGTGTCTTTGACCATGCTCATCAGCGTGTGTCTAATAAAGGGACCGTATCGGTCAACGGAGTGATCGTAGTATGGTTATCGAACTGAGCAAACCCCTCATTCTTGCATCTGCCAGTCCTCGGCGCCGCGACCTCTGCACGCAACTGGACGTTCCGTTCGAAGTTGTGCCGTCGCCGCTGGAGGAGCCACGCGACAAGCCGCGGGACGTTGGTGCGGAGGAGTGGGCGCAGGCGCTGGCGTATTTCAAGGCCCGCGCCGTGGCCGACGAGTATCCCGATCACTGGGTGCTAGGCGCGGACACGCTCGTGTCGTGCGCCGGCCGGATCTTGGGAAAACCGCGTGACATTGACGATGCCCGCGCCATGCTTGAGTTGCAGGCCCGCACCCACGCCGACGTGATTACCGGTCTGTGCCTGTTGCTCTCCGACCCAGCGCCTGAGCGACTGACCGACGCGGCGGTGACACGCGTGTGGATGCGTGAAGATGGAGACGCGCGCGAGGCGTATCTGCGGTCCGGCGATTGGCAGGGCAAAGCCGGCGCATACGGCATTCAGAACTGCGGTGACGAACTTGTGGAGCGAATTGAGGGCAGCTTCTCCAACGTCGTGGGGCTGCCGCTGGAGTTGCTTGAGCAGATGCTGATCAGGGCGGCCGCGGCGTCATGACGCGACGTCAGGGAACGATAATCTCCTGTTCAGTATCGCGACGGCGCAGCGTGGACTCGGGCACGGGCGACGGCTGATAAACCGCTGGTTCAGGCCTCAGAGCAGGGGTATCATGAACCGGGCTGGACTGAAGCCCGTCGACGGTCGATACGTGCAACGGATGGCACGCTGCCGCGCCGTCCGGGCTTTGGAAACAATGGTCGCCGCAACGGCGAAAGAAGCATGGTGTCAGCAACGCAATGAGTACGAGACTCGATACGGCCTTGGGCGACTATCTCAAGCAGATCAAGAAGTTCAATCTGCTCACGGCGGAGGAAGAGCGCGACCTGGCCCGCCAGATCCGCGCGCGCGAGGATGCCGAATCACGCTTCCTGCAAGGCGAAATCACGATCGAGGAGCACGAACGGATTCAACGCACCGCCGCCGAGGCCCGCGACCGCATGGCGCAGGCGAATCTGCGGCTGGTGATCAGCGTCGCGAAGAACTTCCGCAACCGTGGCCTGCCCATGGAAGACCTCGTCAACGAGGGCAACGTTGGGCTGATGAACGCGGTCGATCGCTACGATCCGGATGTCGGCTCGCGTTTCAGCACCTACGCCGGCTATTGGATCGATCAGGCGATTCGTCGGGCCGTGCAGAACGCACAACAGATGATCCACATTCCCAGCTATCTCATGGAGCAGATCGGGCACATGCGCCTCGCGATGCGCGAGCTGGAGGAGAAACTCGGGCGCCCGCCGTCGATGGATGAGATCGCGCAGGACATGGAGATCACGCGGCGCAAGGCCCACGCGATCACGCAGGCGATACGCGCCTGTACTTCAAAGACACAGGGCAGCACTACGATCGACGGCGAGAACACGCTGAGTGACTCGCTCCAGGATACGCGCACGCCGCAGCCTTTCGAGGCGGTCTTCAGCCAGTCTGATGCCGAGTTCGTCCGTCGGATGTTGAACGAGATCACCGAGCGCGAGGCGCACGTGCTGAAGCTGCGCTTCGGCATCGACGAACGGTACGGCAAGCGTATGACGCTTAAGGAGGTCGGCGACGCGGTCGGTCTGACGCGCGAGCGCGTGCGGCAGATCGAACGTGAGGCGAAGCGCAAGCTTGAGGAGTTCGTCCAGCAATTGCGGTAGTTCGACCCCCCGCGGTCGGGAGCCACGACAGCTTCCGCGACCTCGGCGTTTCCCACAGAGCGCCGAGGTCGTTGTATAATCAGAGCATGATTCGCAAGCTGGATGGCTTTGAGAGTGAGCGACGATCGTACCGCTGTACGATTTGTGGGCGGGCAGTGCGTTACGAATCGCCGCTGCCGAAGCAGTATCCCTTTTGTACGGAGCGTTGCCAGATGATTGATCTGGGGCGCTGGTTGCAGGAGGAGTACACAATTGATCGGCACACCACGCCGGAGGATCTGGGGGAGTCGGCGGAGTTCGAGGGGTAGCTGATCTGAGATCTGTGTGGAGCACAGCCGCCCTCGGCTGTGTCTTGGCTCAAGCGGTTGCGGCGGCAGTGTGCGTCCATCTGCGAGCGGTGCAGCCTGAAGAAGCACTGCTCGAGAGTAGTGGCACTTCGGTTGCACCTAGTGCCTAAAGTGTCGCGTTCCGGTGAAGATCATCGCGAGGCCGCGTTCGTTGCAGGCGGCGATGGTGTCTTCGTCGCGTTTGCTGCCGCCGGGCTGGATCAGGGCGGTGACGCCCGCATCGGCGAGGATGTCGGGGCCGTCGCGGAAGGGGAAAAACGCGTCCGAGGCGGCAACGGCGCCGCGGAGGGATTCACTGTGTCCGTTCTCTTGCGCGAGCCAGGTGGCGATGCGACAGCTCATCACGCGGCTCATCTGGCCGGCGCCGTTGCCGATCAGCATGCCGTCGCGGCAGATCGTGATTGCGTTGCTCTTGGTGTGCTTGCAGACCAGCCAGGCGAGGCGGAGGTCGTTGAGCTCGGATTCGGTGGGTTGGCGTTCGGTGACGACCTGCCATCGGTCCTCGTTGAGGCCGACGAGGTCGCGGTCCTGGATCAACATGCCGCCAGCGATGCGTTTGAGGTCCATCTCGCTCGCGTCGGGTTCAGTGTTCATGTTGCCGACGCCGAGCAGCCGCACGCGCTGGCCCCAGGGTTTGGCGGTGCGGATGAGTTGCACCGCGTCGTCGTTGAACTCCGGTGCGAGCCAGACCTCGACGAAGAAGCCACCCGCGCCGACGGCTTTGCCCCAAGTGGCGTAGGTGTTCATCACGGCTTCCGCGAACTGCGCGTCGACGGTGAAGTTCACAGCGAGGATTCCGCCCATGGCCGCGTTCGGATCGCCGAGGTAGGCCTTGCGATAGGCTTCAACGGGATCTGAGTGTATGGCGGCTCCGCAGGCGTTGGTGTGTTTGATGAAACAGCAAGCGCTCTGATTGGCAAAACCCACCTGATTCCGAAGATCGATCAAAGGTTGGCCCCTTAGATCTCTGGAGAGCTCTGCGCAGAGTTCCATAGCGGCGCTGGCGTCCGCGTAGTTGTTGAACGATAAGGGTGTTTCTCCCTCATCTGCGCCTGACGTGACGTTCGGTCTGGTCGGCGTGCGCTTGGTGATCTCCTCATCCTCGATGCACACGGCCGCTTGTTGGTGCGGGTTTTCTCCGTATCGCGGTCGTGCGATTTGCTGCAGGTATAGTACCGGTGTTTCATCCTCGAACGTGTCGAGTTCGGCGTCCGGCAGTTCCGAGGGGTCTACTTCGGCGGCCTCAACGACCCGATCGAGGCGTTGCTCAAGCAGGTACACCGAGACTTCACTATCGTAGCCCTGCGTCTGGTGGAACACCTCGGCTGCTAGGCGCGTGCGTGAAGGTATGCCGATGTCACCCTGCGCACGTAGCTCCTCCAGTACTTCGTTCTGGTTCGTGATGTCGGGTACGACCACAACGTTCAGGTGATTCTTCGCCGCGGCGCGGAGTAGGCAGGGGCCGCCGATGTCGATCATCTCGATCGCTTGCTCGAACGAGCAGCCGGGCTGGGCGATGGTCTGCTTGAAGGGATAGAGGTTCACGACGACCATGTCGATCGGCTGGATGCCTTGCTCGGCGAGTTGGCGCATGTGCTCGGGGTTGTCGCGGTCGGCGAGAATCGCGGCGTGAATCTTGGGGTGCAGCGTCTTGACCCGTCCGTCCATCATTTTGGGGAAGCCGGTCACCTCTTCGACCAGCGTTACGGGCAGACCGGCGTCTTTCAGCGTTCGCGCGGTGCCGCCAGTCGAGATCAGCTCGACGCCGAACTCGTCGTGCAGTGCGCGGGCGAAGTCGACCAGACCGGTTTTGTCGTAGACGCTGAGGAGGGCACGCTTGATGTTGGGCTTGGACATGGGTGCAGACATCTCCAGCAAAAAGCAACGGGCCGCCTAGGAGCGGCCCGTGGACGGACAGTGGGGCGATCATCTCGATCGCATGGCCGCGCCGCCGATTGTTACTGCCCTTCGCGACCCCATTGCTTCGAGATCTGCGACTTGCCGCCGGCGGGAGGGCCCGAATCTTGCGCCGCGCTCATGCTGGTGTCCATGATCACCGGTTGCGTGGTGGGGGCCGCGGCAGCCTCGGTTTCGTCCGCAGAGGCGCCGGTCAGGTCGCTGACGTCGAGTGGCGGTACGCCACGTGGTCGAGCGCAGATCAGCTTGCCGTTCGGGTCGACGAGGTAGACGGACTGCGTCGTCATGGCGGGAACCGCCTTGCTGAATCCGGGCGTACGAATCTCGTGCAGAATCTCGCCGTCGGATAGCCGGGCAACCAGCAGGTTCTCCCGGCGTCCCTGAAGGTAAATGTTCTGATCGTGGATGGTCAGGGCCTTGCGTCCCTTCTTGGCGAACCAGCGGACACGCTTGTCGACGCCGACCTGTTCGAGCTCGATCGCGGCGATGCCTTCGACATCGCAGTACTGAAACGCTAGCGTCTCGGTCAACGCAGGCGGTTCGGTCAGCGGGGCCGAGAAACGCACGCGCCAGCGGGTTTGTCCGAAGTTCAGGTCAAAGAGGTACAGCGAGGCGTCGCGGCTGGCGACGAACACGCCCTGCGGACTAGCCACGAGGTCTGCCTCAACCGCGCCGAAGGTAGCGGATTCCCAATTGAAGACTTTGTCGGCCCGCGTGCAACTGTAGACCCCGCCCACGTCGCTGACGACGAAGACGTGCTCGCCCAAGAACGCGACATTGGAGACGATCGGCCCGCTGGTAATGATGCGCCAGTCGACGAAATGGTCGCTGGTCTTGAAGACGTACAGGCGGCGATCCAAACCGCCAATGAAGAGCCGCTCGCCGTCGCAGCGCACGCCGGTCCCGGGGGGGAAGCGCAGGTTGCTGCGGTGAATGCCGTCGCCGGTGCGGCGGTTGTAGGCCTGGAGATCGACGGGGGTCACGAAATAGACGCGGTCATTGACGTGGGCGGGCTGGCGCACGCGGTATCCGGAGCGCGTCACGCGCTGGAGCCAGCGGATGACGCCGGTGCGGGCGTCGAGGGCGTAGACGTAACCGTCGTTTGTACCGACGTAGAGGGCGTCGTCGAGCAGGTAGACGTCGGCGATGCGCTGATCGGACTCCAGCGGAAGCTCGAGCTGCCAGTACCGGACGAGACCGGCCTCGCGCAGGTCTGCCGGATCGACGAACTCCTGCTGGGCAGCGCCGATCGGGGGCCACGCGACCATCAGGTACAAGGCGGCGCAGAGGGCGATACGCGTCATGGGTGGGTTCCTGCCTCGGGGCTCGCGGCGCGTGGTGAACCGTACACAAGGGCGCAGTCGAACCGGGTTGCAATCCGGCGCAGCGTAGCGCGCGGGCGCGGGGGCGTCAACCGTGGGCTGCGAAGCGGGTTGCGTAACGGCGCGGCCCGATCTATGCTGCGCGCAGCCGGGGTGGCGTCTTTGTATGCGCCCCGCGAGCCTGGCGTGCGAGTGGCAAGGTGGCCCGAAACCAGGGTGAAAAGGAGATCACGATGAGGACGGCGCGGTGGTTAAGCATGGGCATCTGCGGCCTGGCGGCGGTGGCGCTGCTGACGGGTTGCGGCACACATCCTAAAGACTTGGAGATTCGGTCGCTGAAAGAGCGCATCGCCGACCTGGAAGAAGAGAATGAACGCTGCCGGCAGGGTTACGCAATCGCGATTCGCGACCGCGACAACGCGCGGCGGCGGGCGGATGGGCTGGCTCAGCAGAACGCCGACCTGCGGGCGATGCTGGCGAATCGACAGGCGCCCGAGCAACTGCCCAGCGGCTGGCAGAGCGATGTGAGCGGCTGGACCTGGACCGACGTGGGCAGCGACTTCCTGTTCGATTCCGGGCGCGCGACGCTGAAACCGGCGGGGCGTGCGAAGATTTCGGACGTTGCGGACCAGATCAAGTCGAACTTCGGCGACATGATGATCCTGGTTATCGGCCACACGGACACCGATCCGATCAAGAAGACAAAGCACCTTTGGCAGGACAACCTGGATCTCAGCGCGAATCGCGCGATGACCGTTTTCCGCGAACTGGCGAAGCTCGGCATCAGCACTGCGCAGCTCGTGGCCGCCGGGCAGGGGGAGTACGCCCCGATCGCGCCGAACGGAAACGATGCTGGCAAGGCGCAGAATCGTCGCGTGCAGATCGTGGCGGTGCCGATGCCTTCCGGGCGATCCGAGGCGGCACCTCCGGCTCAGGCGCCTGTCACGGAAGCCGCGCCGAGCGGGCAGCCCGCGGTAGAGAAGTAATCGCGGGGCGGGTCACCGACGTGCGGTGAGGTGCGTGTCGGGCGAATCGTGGCGGGACACGCGGTCCAGCAGCGGAGCGTGTGTCCCGCCGCCACTTCGGCGGGACAAAGGGAGTGGCGCACATGGACGTGATTCCAGCCGTCGACCTGCTGGGGGGCAAATGTGTCCGGCTCGTTCAGGGCCGCTACGACCGTGTAATCGACTACGAATCACCGCCGCTCGAGTGCGCGCGGGTGTTCGAGCGCGGCGGGGCGACCTGGCTGCACGTCATCGATCTTGACGGCGCGCGTAACGGTTGCATCGAGAACCTTGCGATGCTCGAAGCCCTGATCGGCGAGACACAACTGCGCGTGCAGTTCGGCGGCGGCGTGCGCGACGAGGCGGCCATCGAGGCCGCGTTGGAAGCCGGAGCAGAACGGATCATTATAGGCACACGGGCGCTCGAAAACTGGCAGTGGTTCGAGCGCGTCGTGCAGAACGACGCGTACCGTGGACGCATAGCGTTGGGTCTGGACGCCCGGCTGGGCATGCTCGCGGTGGACGGTTGGCGGCGTGAGACGGGGCGAACTGCGACCGATGTGGCCGAGATGGTCACCGGTTGGCCGCTGGCCGCCATCATTTACACCGATATCGGGCGGGACGGACTGCTGCTTGGCCCGAACATCAACGCGATCGAGCTCCTGCACGCCAAATCGACCATGCCCGTTATTGCGTCCGGCGGCATCAGCGAGCTTAACGACGTGCGGCGCCTCAAGGCGATCGGCCTGAGCGGTGTTGTGATCGGCCGGGCCCTCTACGAGAAGACACTCTCACTGGCAGATGCGCTGACGATCGCGGCGAAGCCCGGCGCGTAGCGACCGTGTGCGGCGAACTTGTAGCGGCTGGCGTCACCGTCGGCCGTAGAATGCCGTTACTTGTAAACGGCCGGCCGGGAGACCGTCCGCTACAAATCTGCCGAGGCCGCACTAGCCGCGCGGAGTGCTTGTCTCGGCCGCCGCGGTCTCGACACACGTTGCCACCCGCTCGTTTTCTGCGGCAAGCTCGCTGGACAAGCGCTCCAACTCGCGCAGCGCGTGCTCGACGGGTAGTCCGCAGGCGTTCGCGAGTGCGGCGAGTTGCAATTGCTGCAACGATTCTCCGCTGTACCCGGAGAGGCGGCCGAAGACGTAGGCGCGGCAGACGCGGACGTGGTAGAGCGGCTGGGTGGGAGGCTGCCCGAAGCGTAACAGGGCGTGCTGCTGACGCAGCCACGAAGGTGACCGGCGAAACCAGCGCGCGGCTTCATCGGGCGTCATCAGCTCCTGGGTAAGGTCGGCGAGCATGCGATTCCCTCCGATTGCGGTGCGAGAGGCAACGCCACAGTGGTTAGTATAGCAGCGCCGACAAGAATGTCAAGAAATTCTAGAAACACAGCTAGCCGGAGCGCGCGCCCGGTGGGTCTGCGGTCGGCGGGGTCCGCGTGAAATTCCACTGGCAGACGCTATCATGCCACTTTCATCTGCGCGGTTGCCGACCCGTGCAGCCCGGTCTACAGTCTGGTGACCAAGATGAGTTCAACGGGAACCGAATTCGTGCTGGCGGCGAGTGACTACACGACGGTCGTCATACTGGTGCTGACGGCCACCGTCATCGGTCTTGGGATCCTGATCGCCTCGCGGATCGTCGGCCCCCGCCGAATCGGCCCCGCCAAGCACAGCACGTACGAATCCGGCATGGAGCCGATCGGCGACACGCGCCGACGGTTCAATGTCCGGTTCTACCTGGTTGCGGTGCTCTTTCTCGTCTTCGACGTTGAGCTGCTGTTCTTCTATCCGTGGGCCGTGCTGTTTCCGCAGGTGGCGGGTTCCGCGGCTACGGAGCCGTCGCCAGTAGTGCAACAGGCCACAGCCGCCGGTTACGGCGCGGCCCATCTGCTGATTGGCATGGGAGTCTTCTTCGCGTTGTTGCTCGTGGGGTTCGTGTACGAGTGGCGTAGAGGCGTGTTCAAGTGGAACTGAACCGATCGACAAACGAGACCGGGGGTGAGTTCGCGGCCACCCGGCTGGATTATGTCGTCGACATGGTCAAGAAGCACGGCATCAACTGGGCCCGTCGCAACAGCCTGTGGCCGATGCCGTTTGCGACGGCGTGTTGTGGCATTGAGTTGATGGCGACTGGGGCGAGCCGTTACGACGTGGCGCGTTTCGGGTCGGAAGCGATGCGCTTTACCCCGCGGCAGTGCGATTTACTGATCTGTGCCGGTCGGGTCGTGATGAAGATGCTGCCGGTGTTGCAGAAAATCTACATTCAGATGACTGAGCCCAAGTGGGTGATTTCGATGGGGGCGTGTGCCTCGACGGGCGGGGTGTTTGATACGTATGCGGTGGTGCAGGGCATCGATCAGTTCGTGCCGGTGGATGTGTATGTGCCGGGCTGCCCGCCGCGTCCAGAGACGCTCATCGAGGGCATTATGGCGGTGCAGCGTATCGTGGCCGAAGATGGCGTGAAGACCAGCAAAGAGCGCGGGCGTGGCCTCGGCCTGGTAGTGCAGCCGCCGCGACAACCCGTCCAACTCGGGACGGGATTCGAGCAGTAGACGAAGTCGGCAGTGCCGGGCCGGTGGCCCGTGAAGGAGTGACATGGCGACGGCGGATGCAGTTCAGGCCTTGCAGGAACGCTTCCCGGATCTGGGGATCGAGCCGCGGCCATTGATGCGCTACCTGAACGGTAAGCCGTCGGACCAGCTCTGGGTGCGCGTGCCGGCTGACCGGTTGCTCGAAGTGCTCACGTTCCTGCGTGACGACGAGCGGACGAAGTTCGAGGCGCTCGCCGATCTGGGCGGCATCGACTACCTGAACTATCCCGACGCCGAAGATCGGTTCGCGGTGATTTACAACCTGCTCAGCCATACGCACGGGCACCGGTTGTGGGTGAAAGTGTTTGTGAATGATCCGGATCCGGAGATTCCCTCTGCGACGAGCGTCTGGAAGGGTGCGGAGTGGCCCGAGCGGGAAGTGTTCGACATGTTCGGCATCCGCTTCCCGGGGCATCCCGATTTGCGGCGAATCCTGATGCCGCAGAACTTCGTGGACTACCCTCTGCGGAAGGACTATCCGCTGCACGGGAAGGGTGAGCGAGAGGCGTTTGAGGTGCTGACGAGAGACTCTGCGTAGGCCGGCCAGGAGCAAGTGGCGAATGAGCCCCGTATCCTACGATCTGAATCGCGCCGATGTCCGTCCGGATGAAATCCAGGAGGATCGCTGGACGCTGAACTTCGGCCCGCAGCACCCGGCCACGCACACGACGCTGCGCCTCGTGCTCGAGGTCGAGGGCGAGCGCATCGTGGGCTGCACGCCGGATATTGGTTTTCTGCACAGCGGATTTGAGAAGCTCGCCGAGCACCTGGATTACAACCAGTACGTGGTTGTCACGGACCGCATGAACTATGTGTCGCCGATCGCAAACAATATCGCATGGCACGCCGCGTGCGAGAAGCTGCTCGGGATTGAGATCACGCCGCGGTGCAAGGCGATTCGCACGATCTGCGCCGAGCTGGCCCGCATTCAGGATCACTTGGTTTGTGCGGCGTGTACAGGGCTGGACCTGGGCGGCCTGACGGCGTTTCTGTACGGTTTCAACGCGCGCGAGACGATCTACGACCTGTTTGAGGCGCTCACCGGGGCGCGGTTCACGGTCAGCTACACCCGCGTCGGGGGTCTGGCGCAGGATATTCCGCCAGGCTGGGTTGAGAAGGCGCGCGACTTCGTCCGGAACGTGCTACCGCCGGCGCTGAAGGATGTCGAGGCGCTCCTACTCCGGAACCGGATCTTCATCGAGCGCGTCAAGGGTGTTGGCGTCATCAGTCACGACGACGCGATCAACTGGTCGTTGACGGGGCCGATCGCGCGTGGCAGCGGTGTGCGGCGCGATCTACGTAAGGACGAGCCCTACCTGTGCTACGAGGACGACTGGGACAGGCAGGGTGCCGACGCGGTGGAATTCAAGGTGCCGGTGGCCTATGGCGGTGACGTGCTGTCGCGGTTCCTGGTGCGGCTGGAAGAGTGCCGGCAGTCGGCATCGATTATCGAGCAAATGCTCGAGCGCATACCCGCTGGTCCGATCAATGTGCTGGCGGATGAGAAGACCACGCTGCCGAGCAAGCGGGAGATCTACTTCTCGATCGAAGGAGTGATCCACCATTTCCAGAAGATCATGACCAACCGCGGGCTCGAACCGCCCGTCGGTGAGGCGTACGCGGCCAACGAGACAGCCAACGGCGAGTTGGGCTTCTTCCTGGCCAGCGATGGCGGCCGGGCGGCGTACCGTGCCCGTTGCCGTCCGCCGAGCTTCATCAACTACCAAGTGTTCCCGGCGGCGATCGTAGGACACCAGATCAGCGACGTCCCGGCGGTGTTGAACAGTCTGAATATTATCGCAGCCGAGCTCGACCGTTAGTGTGATGTGCTGCGACTTGGAAATGGTGGCAACGTGACAAAGTGACAACGTAACAAGGCAACAAACCGGCGCGGCACGCTTGTTTGTTACGTTGTTACCTTTCAACCTTGTCACCTCTTTCCGGCGAGGTGTTTCTTGGCTTGGCGAACGATTGATCGCACGAAGGTGAGCCCCGAGGAGATGGGGCCCGGTCTGTCTGCGGCGGTCCGCGAGAAGATCCAGGCGTTCTTCCCGCGTTATCCGACCAAACAGGCCGCCCTGATCCCGGCGCTGCACATCATCCAGGACGCGTTGGGCTACATCTCGCTGCAGGCAATGGAAGACGTCGCCGAGCTGCTGGAACTGCATCCGTCGCAGGTGATGGACGTCGTAAGCTTCTACTCGATGTTCTGGACGCACCCACGTGGGAAGAAGACGATCATGCTCTGTCGCTCGTTGAGCTGCGAGCTGATGGGCGGCAAGAACGTCCGCGACGCGCTGGTCGAGAAGCTTGGCATCAAAGAGCACGAGACGACCGACGACGGCGAGTGGTCGTTCATGACCGAGGAATGTCTGGCGGCGTGTGAGCACGCGCCGTGCATGTTGATCAACGAAAAGCTGCACAAGTGTGTGCGGGTGGAGGACCTGAACCGAATCCTCAGCGACCCGGACAACGACAAGCTGGAAATGCCGCGGAGCGATTTGTTTGACGCCCCGCGGACGGCGCAGACGTAGCGCAACGGGCCGCAGGCCCGAACGAATTGGTGCATTCGATGGCGTTCGAACGCATATTGATGAAGCACGTGGACGTGCCCAACAGCACGAGCCTGTCGGTGTACAAATCCGACGGCGGCTACGAAGGCGCAGCGAAGGCCCTCCAGATGAAGGCCGAGCAAGTCGTCGAGCTGGTCAAGGAAGCGAACGTCCGCGGCCGCGGCGGGGCGGGTTTTCCGGCCGGACTGAAGTGGAGCTTTCTGCCGGCCGAGCGCGACGTGACCTACCTGTGCGTTAACGCCGACGAGTCCGAGCCGCCCACGTTCTGCAACCGCGTGCTGATGGAAACCGACCCGCACATGTTGCTGGAAGGGATCCTGATCGCGGGCTACGCCACGCGCACGACGGTCGCCTATATCTACATGCGCGGCGAGTTCATCGAGCAGTTCCACATCATGCAGAAGGCGATCGACGAGGCTTACGAGGCCGGCTACCTCGGCAAGAACATCCTTGGCAGCGGCTACGATCTCGATTGCTACATCCACCGCGGGGCGGGTGCGTACATATGTGGTGAAGAGACTGGGCTGATCGAGAGCCTCGAAGGTAAACGCGGCTGGCCGCGGATCAAGCCGCCGTTCCCCGCGGTCGAGGGTGCGTTCCGCAAGCCGACGGTGGTCAACAACGTCGAAACGCTGGCGTGTCTGCCGCACATCATCACTCGTGGGGTGGAGTGGTGGCAGTCGCTCGGTCCGGAAGGGTCATTCGGCCCGAAGATGTATTGCGTTTCCGGTCCGGTGAACAAGCCCGGGTGCTACGAAGGCCCGATGGGCATCAGCGTGCGCGATCTGATCTACGCTGACGAGTTTGGCGGCGGAATGCGCGACGGCAAGAAGGTCAAGGCCGTGCTGCCCGGCGGCTTCTCGATGGGCGTGCTTCGTGGGGACCTCTTCCCGAAGGCGCCGGATGGGACGGTCGATCCGGCGCAGGATTATGACGAGCTCGACGCGCGCCTCGACTTTGACGACGTACGCCGCTACGGGCTGCTGGGGTTGGGAACTGCGGCGGCGGTCGTGGTGGCGGAAGACACCGACATTCGCGATGTGCTGGCGAACGTGGCGCGGTTCTTTGCGATGGAGAGCTGCGGGCAGTGTACGCAGTGCCGGGAGGGGTCGAGCTGGATGTACAAGATGGCGCAGCGTATTCGCGGCGGGGCGGGGCGGATCGCCGACCTGGATGTGCTGGTCGAGGTGACGCAGAACATGGGCATGATGCCGGGCGAGAGCATCTGCGGGCTTTCCGATGGTGCCGCGTGGCCGATTCGCACGATCGTGCAGAAGTTCCGCAAGGAGTTTGAGCAGCACATCAGCGCGCAGGCGCCCGACGCAGCCGCCGAGTGGATTCGGCGCGTGAATCCTGCGGCGTACGGACTGCCGATTGCACAAGGCCGGGCTGAGGTGATGCCCGGCGGCACGTTCTATCGGCCTGACAGCGAGCCTGACACAGTGGAGGCCTGATTCTAGGGTCAGCAGCAATGCCAAAGATCATCATTGATGGGCAGGAGATCGAATGTCGCCCCGGGATTCCGGTGCTCCAGGCCGCACTGGAAGCCGGGATGGACATTCCGCATTACTGCTACCACCCGGGTCTCAAGATCGTGGCGAGCTGTCGACTGTGCCTGATGGAAATGAAGATGCCGCACCCCAAGACGAAGGAGATGGCCTGGGCGCCCAAACTGTTCCCTTCGTGCCAGACGCCGGCGAAAGACGGCATGGAAGTGCGGTTCGACTCCGATGCCGTGCGGGCGAATGTGCGGCACGTGATGGAGTATTACTTGCTGAATCACCCGCTGGACTGCCCGGTGTGCGACAAGGCGGGCGAGTGCTACTTGCAGGACTACACCGAAGATCACGGCTCGGCCGCCTCGCGGATGGTCGACGAGAAGCAGAAGAACCCGAAGAAGGACATCGGCCCGCAGACGCTGCTGTATTCGGATCGCTGCGTGCTCTGCTCGCGGTGCGTACGGTTCTGTGACGAGATTTCGGGGACGAGCGAGCTGCGCGTGATCAACCGCGGCAGCCGCGGCGAGATCGACGTGTTCCCCGGCCGGCCGCTGGACAATGCGTTGCAGGGCAATGTGGTCGAGCTCTGCCCGGTAGGGGCGCTGCTGGACAAGGAGTTCTTGTTCCGTCAACGCGTCTGGACCTTGAAGACCACCAAGTCGATCAGTCCGGTCGACAGCCGCGGACAGTCGATTTACATCGATTACAACGAAGAGGGCATTCACCGCATTCGCCCGCGCTTTAACGAGAAGGTCAACGAGTGGTGGATCAGCGACGAAGCGCGGTTCGGCTGGAAGCACGTTCATCGTGACGATCGGCTGAATCAACCGCGTGTACGTGGCTCGGATGGGCTTGTGCCACAGCGGTGGGAAGAGCTACCGGAGTTCTTGCGTAAACGCCTGGCCGACGCCGCGAAGCAGGTGTCGGACAGCGTCGCGGTCGTGCTGAGCCCGATGATGAGCTGCGAGGAGGCTTGGTTGCTGGCGAAGGCGGTGCGCGACGTCGCGCCGCAGGCCGTGCTGTTCCATGGCTTCGTGCCCGTCGTTGGCGAAGATCGCACATTTCCGAAGGGCTTCGTGGTCAAGGCGGAGAAGTGTCCGAATCGCAGGGGAATCGAGACGATCTGCGAGCATCTCGGCGGGAACACCGCGAACTGGGGCGATTTTCTGGGCATGGCCAGCAGCGGAAAGATTAAAGCGGCATACGTCGTGGGCGGCTATCCGAACGAGTGGCTGACGTCCGAAGCCGTCGCAGCGATCGGCCAGGTCGAGTTCCTGGTAGTGCAGGATCTGTTCCCGACGGCGTTGACCGAGCACGCGGCGGTCGAGATTCCGAGCGTGAGCTGGACCGAGCGGGAGGGGATGTTTATGAACTGCGATGGCTTGCTCCAGGAGTTCGAGCGGGCTTTGAATCCACTGGAAGGCACCAAGGCTGACGGACAGTTCTTTTTCGAGCTGGCCGGCAACGTGGGTCTGTTCCGGGCGAAGAAGGTTCGCGAAGAGATGGCCGCGGCGCTACCAGTGTTTGCTGATGTGTTTATACCTCAAGAACTACCCGAGCATGCGCACTGACCGGAACGATGTGACGGAGAGAGACTCGGCGTGAAATCGATTCTCTACGACAAGACGACGCAAGCCATCGAGAACACGCTGCGCAATCCGCTGGTGCTGATCGTGGCGGCATTGGTGCTGGGTGCGGCGGCACTCGTGCCGTTGTGGATGCTCTTCCCGTATTACCGCTGGCTGCTGTCTGATCCGTTCTGGTTCCCCATCATCGTTATGGGCGTCATGCTCAAGGTCATTTTGACCAGCACGGCGGTGTGCATTCTCGCCGAGCGCAAGCTGGCCAGTTTTACGCAGGACCGGCACGGGCCGAACCGTGTCGGGTTCTGGGGGCTGCTGCAACCGATGGCGGACGGGTTGAAGTTCTTCCTGAAGGAAGACATTACGCCCGCCAACGTCGACAAGCCGATCTTCATGCTCGCGCCGGTGTTGGCGCTGATTACGGCGCTGATCGGCTTCGCGATCATCCCCTGGGCCGGCGATGTGCATTGGCCGTGGATGCCCGAGGGGGAGGTCGTTCGCACGCAGGTCGCGAGCCTGAACATCGGCATTCTGTACATGCTGGCGGTCGGCTCGCTGGGCGTGTACGGCATCGTCCTGGGCGGCTACGCGAGCAACAACAAGTACTCGTTCTTCGGCGGAATGCGGGCCACGGCCCAGATGATCAGCTACGAGCTGCCGCTGGGCCTAGCGCTGCTTAGTGTGTTGCTGGTTAGCGGCACCGTGCGGCCGGAACTGATCGTCGACACGCAAGCTACGACCGGTATGTGGTACGTGTTCTACCAGCCGATCGCGTTCTTCATCGTGCTGGTCTGCACGTTCGCCGAGGCGAATCGTACGCCATTCGACCTGGCCGAGGCCGAGCAGGAGTTGGTTGGCGGTTTCCACACCGAGTACAGCTCGATGAAGTTTGCGATGTTCTTCCTCGGCGAATATGCACACATCGTTACGGGCAGCGCGATCATGGTGGCTCTGTTCTTCGGCGGTTGGCATTGCTGGGGGCTGACGAGTGCCGCGGACACGTCGTGGATCGGGATGCTGATCAAGCTGAATGTGTACTTCGCCAAGGTGGCGGCGTTCGTGCTGTTCTTCATGCTGATTCGCTGGACCATCCCGCGTTTTCGGTTTGACCAGCTCATGCGGATCTGCTGGCTGGGGCTGGTGCCGCTGGGTATCGCGCTGCTGGCCGGTACGGCGATTCTGGTCGCGTTGGGCTGGCAGCACAATCTGTGGGCTAGCCTGGGCATGAACCTGGTCCTGCTGGTCTTGACGCTGATCTACACGGCCCGTTCTACCGTTCCCGTCACCGGTCGCCAGACCGATCTGCCGGAGATCCAGGTCCGACCGGCCTGATTGCACGAGAGTTGCTGATATGCGTGATGAAGATGTGATCGTCCTTGAAGAGCCGCAGCTCAGTGCCGCCGAGCGGCTATACCTGCCGCAGATTCTCGACGGCGTGAAGACCACCCTGCGGCACACCTTCAGCGTCAAGAACCGCAAGCAGGTCGTGCGGCAGTATCCGGAAGACACCCGGCAGGGTCGCGGCGAGCTGCGGCTGGCCAACTATCGCGGTGTGCATCGGTTGAACAAGGACCCCGACGGTCGCGTGGCGTGCGTGGCGTGCTTCATGTGCAGCACGGCGTGCCCGGCGCACTGCATCCACATCGAGGCCGGCGAGTCGCCCTGGCCCGATCGTGAGAAGTATCCCGTCAAGTTTGATATTGATGAACTCCGGTGCATCTACTGCGGCATGTGCGAGGAGGCCTGCCCGGTCGATGCGATTGAGCTTACGCCGAACTACGAACTCGTCGGCCTGACGCGTGCGGAGATGATCTTCGACAAAGAGAAACTGTTGCAGGTCTACGAGGAGACGAAAGACGTCAAGCCGCGCAAGAATCCGCCCGTGACCGACTACGGACTGACCGGCGGGCAGAGTAAGGACGTTGCGCAACCGAACGTGGAGCGCAAGGTCTAGCGCCGCGTTGGCCGCTGGCCGGCGCCGCTAGCAAGATGGCAGCGGATCGAGTACAAGACCGAATCCGGCTGAGGCCTGATTCAGGTCTGCATTGCCGGGCATTGCATCGTGGGTTGAGCGGTCCGTAAGGGCCGCCGGCGAGTGGAATCTCAACGGGATGTCGACACTTCTGGTCATCTTCCTGGTGCTGGGCGCGACAGGCCTGTTCCTGGCGCTGCCGGGCACGCGTGGCGGGTGGCGTCCGGTGGGGATGGCGCTGCTGGTGGCTGCCGGCATTCTGCTCGTGTTCGTGTTGGCCGACTTTGCGTTAGGGCGCGAACTGCCGATTTGGTTTGGCGGTTGCGCGCTGGTCGCGTTGTTCGCCGCCACGCGCGTAATTACACATACGAAACCCGTCTATAGCGCGTTGTATTTCGTGCTGCTGATCGTGGCGGTGACGGGGTTGCTGCTGCTGATGTCGGCGGAGTTTCTCGCGGCGGCGCTGGTGATTGTCTACGCAGGCGCGATTCTGGTTACGTATCTGTTCGTGATCATGCTGGCGCAGCAGGCTCGTCTGGCACCGTATGACGCGCGGGCGCGCGAGCCGTTCGTCGGTTGCGTGGCCGGGTTTGTGCTGTTGGCGATTATTGCGGCGCAGCTTCTGGTGGCGCCCAGCGGCGTCGGCGCCGAGCCTACGGTCGAGGAGGCCGCCGGTACGGTCGAGGCGGTTGGCACGCTGCTGCTCACGGACTACATCATCGCGATCCAGCTTGCCGGGCTGCTGCTGCTGGCCGGCATGGTGGGCGCGATCGCGATTGCCCGTCGTCAGGCTGCTGACTCAACGCCGCAGAATGGGGGGGTGGACTGATGCTGCTGCCCTACGTTCTGGTCGGCGCGATTCTCTTCGTCCTGGGCATGATCGGGTTCATCACCCGCCGCAACTTGATTGTGATGTTCCTCTGCACTGAGATGATGTTCCAGGGGATCATCGTCAATCTGGTTGCGTTCGGACGGTATCCGCTGAATGGCGTGCCGACGTTTGACGGGCAGGTGTTCGCGGTGTTTCTGATCGCGGTCGCCGCGGTCGAGGCGGCGTTGGGGCTGGCGCTGGTTGTGCTACTGTATCGGAACAAGGAAACGCTCGACGCCGGCGCGTGGAAGCTGTTGAAGGACGAGTAATGCTGGCTGCGGCCGAGACATCTCTGCTGGACATCAACGTCTACGCGACGATGCCGTTCTGGCCGCTGCTCGGTGCGCTGCTTGTCGGGTTGCTGATCGCGTTCCGTGCCAAGGCGCAATACGCGCACTGGCCGGTCGTGCTCGGCGTGGCCGCGACAGCGGTATTGGCGGTAACCCTCTTCTTCGACCTGGGGCAGAAACTACCTGCGCCAGAGGGAGACTCCGCACCCGCCGTTGCACATGGTGACGGCCACGAAGTGGACGTTCATCATGGTGAAACGGATGCGCATGCGCACGCCGACCACGATTACCCCGGTTTCACGCACACGCTCTACAACTGGATGAGCTTCGGTGCCGAGGAGAGTCTCGACGAGCACAGTAACCGCTGGATTCCGATCAACTTCTACTTCGACGGTCTGACCGGAATGATGCTGCTGTTTGTCACGGTGGTGTCGCTGATGGTGGTGATCTATGCGATCGGCTACATGCGTGACCACCACGGGCATCCGGAGCCGGGCTACGAGCGCTTCTTCGCCTTCCTCGGCCTGTTCGTTTTCTCGATGGTCATGCTGGTGCTGGCCGGCAACTTTGTGCTGCTCTACCTCGGGTGGGAGTTGGTCGGTCTGTGCAGCTACCTGTTGATCGGGTTTTACTTTCGCAAGCCGTCCGCGGCGGCGGCGGCCAAGAAGGCGTTCATCGTTAACCGGATCGGCGATTTCGGCTTCGCGCTGGGTATCTTCGCGCTGTACATGTTCATGCGGGGCCACGTGAGTGCGGGCGAGAATCCGCTCGACTACGAGGTGGTCTTCAAATACGCCGGCAGTCTGGCGGAGCCGTCAGGCTATTTCGGTTTGTCGCAGGCGTCGCTGGTGGGGCTGCTGCTGATGTGCGGCGCGTTGGGCAAGAGTGCTCAGTTCCCGCTGTACACCTGGCTGCCGGACGCGATGGAAGGCCCGACGCCGGTGTCGGCCCTGATCCACGCCGCCACGATGGTCACCGCGGGCATCTACATGGTGGCCCGCTGCACGCCGATCTACGAGCTTTCGCCGTTGGCGTTGAATGTGATTCTGACGCTGGGCGTGGTTGGTGCGGCGCTGACGGCGACGATGGCGGTCGCGCAGCACGATATGAAACGCATCCTGGCGTATTCGACGATCAGCCAGTTGGCATACATGTTCGTTGCGCTGGGGTTGGCCGTGCCCGACTCCGGTGTGTTTCACGTGTTCACGCACGCGTGGTTCAAGGCGCTGTTGTTCCTCGGGGCCGGTAGCGTGATGCACGCGATGGGCGGCGTGATCGACGTACGCTATTTCAGCGGGCTGCGACACGTGTTGCCCAAGACGTATATCCTGATGCTCATCGGGTGTCTGGCGCTGGCCGGCGTGCCGTTGCTGTCCGGCTTCTGGAGCAAGGACGAAATTGTTCACGCTGCCTTCGACCACAGCGTGCTGGTCGGCGTGATCATGCTCGCGACGGCGGGGCTGACGGCGTACTACACGTTCCGCATGTTCTTCCTGTGCTTCCACGGCAAGCTGCGGCTGCCCGACGAGGCGGGGGAGAATCCGCACGAGTCGCCGCCGGTGATGATCATGCCGTTGTGGGTGCTCGCGCTGGGTGCGATCTTCGTCGGCTATTTGGGCGTGACATTCGCGGTTGGTTCCGGTGAGGCTTTCATCGGAGTCTTCAAGCCGCACGGTTATTTCCACGACTACCTGCACGCGAGCACGATCGGCCATCCGCACCACGGTCATGGCGGCATGTGGCTGATGTACGTGTCGGGTGTGGTTGCGCTGGCCGGGATCGGACTGGCTTGGATGCGTTTCGGGCAGGCGCCGCAGGACGAGCCGGATCGCAAGATCCTGGGCCCGGTTTGGGATCTGTGGAACGCGAAGTACTACGTGGACGAGATCTACGACGCGGTCATTGTTCGGCCGTTGCGTGGAATCGGACACTTCCTGTTCGGCGTCGACCGATTCGGTGTCGACGGGCTGGTGTGGTTTGTTTCCGCGGTGCCGCGTGGGCTGGCGTTCTTGCTGCACTTCATGCAGCGGGGCGCGTTGCAGGGCTATGCCCTGACGATGGCGCTCGGTATCGCGTTATTGCTGTTGCTGTGGCGGTGGATTGACGTCGTGCCGCCGGACGTTGCTGGTTAGTCAGAGCCTGATGGACGCACTTGGTCTCAACCTGTTGATCTTCCTGCCGCTGATCGGGGCGGTGGTGGTGTGGGTGGCGCGCGAGTCGCTCGCGCAGCGACTGGCGCTGGGCATCGGCGTCGTCACGTTCCTCATCAGCGTCGGGCTGTGGCTGCAGCTGCCGAGCGTGATGGAGCGGGGTGGTCCGGGGGCGCTGGTCGGCGAGAACAACGTTCAGTGGATCGCGGTTGGAGAGCGGATCGTAGCCGACGACGGCAGCAGCGAGCTGCTCAACGGCGTCGCGCTGCACTACCACGTCGGGCTCGATGCGATCAGCATGCCACTGGTCGTGCTGACGGGGCTGCTCGTGCCGCTGTCGGTGCTGTGCAGCTTTACCGCGATTCGCACGCGCGTCCGCGAGTACTATGCGTGGCTGCTCGGTCTGACCGCCGCGATGTTCGGCGTGTTCGCCGCGCGCGACGTGCTGCTGTTCTACATCTTCTTCGAATTCACGCTCGTACCGTTGTACTTCCTGATCGGGATCTGGGGCGGTCCGCAGCGGCGTTACGCGGCCAACAAGTTCTTCCTGTTCACGTTTGTCGGCAGTGTGATCACGTTCGCCGGCATTATGTACCTGGGGTTGCGTGCCGCGCAGATCGAGGGCGTTGATCTCATCAGCTTCGACCTGGCCAGACTGTCGGCGTTGCTGCTCGGCCCGGGCGGCTTGACGGTGCAGGAGCAGTCGCTGCTGTTCCTGGCGTTCTTCAGCGGGTTTGCGATCAAGGTGCCGTTCTTCCCGTTGCACACGTGGCTGCCGCTGGCGCATACCGAGGCGCCGACCGCGGGCAGCGTGCTGCTGGCCGGCGTGCTGCTGAAGCTGGGCACGTACGGCTTCCTGCGCTTCAGTCTGCCGATGGTGCCGGAGGGCGCGCTTGTCTGGGCGCAGTTCATGGGCTGGCTGGCGATCGCGGGCATCATCTACGGAGCGCTGTGCTGCTGGGTGCAGAGCGACGTGAAGAAGTTGGTCGCCTACTCGTCCGTTTCGCACCTGGGCTTCTGCATGCTCGGCATGTTCAGCCTGTTGCCGATCGGTCTGTCGGGTTCGGTGCTGTACATGGTCAATCACGGCATCAGCACCGGGGCGCTGTTCCTGGTAGTCGGCATGATTTACGAGCGCTATCACACGCGTGACCTGGACAAGATCGGCGGGCTCGCCTGGCAGATGCCGGTGATGGCGTTCTTCTTCGTGCTGTTTGTGCTGTCGAGCATCGGCCTGCCCGGGCTCAACGGCTTCGTGAGCGAGTTCACGGTGCTCTTCGCGGCGTTCAACTCCGATCTACTCGGTGTTTGGTACGGCGTGCTGGGTGCCAGCGGGATTCTGCTCGGTGCGATCTACATGTTGTACGCGACGGGGAAGGTGCTCTTCGGACCGGTGAAGGAGCCAGAGGGCACACCCGATCTTTCGGCCGGTTTGACGCGCGACCTGACGCCGCGGGAAGTGGTGATTCTCGTCCCGCTGGCAATTGTCGTCGTGTGGCTGGGTGTGTATCCCCGCGTTATCACGGACACGCTGGATCCGGCGTTGCAGACGCAGGTGCTCGATCGCGTCGAAGACGCACAGATCGCGCGCATGGCGCGCGAAGCACCGCGCATCGCGCATCACGAGCCGGTGATATTCGGAATCGAGGGTGAGGCTGTTCCGGGCGCGACCACGGTAGAAGGAGGTGCGCAGTAATGAGTGCACCGATCTCCATTGCCGCGCTCATACCGGAGCTGATCCTGCTGGTCGCCGGCTGTGTGGTGCTGATTGTCGGACAGGCCCGCAGTCATGGTGGTCGGGCCGCTGCGCCCTGGGTCACGTTGATTTCGCTCGCGGCGGCGCTGTTCGCAGTGTTGTGGGAAGAGCAGATTGCCAACTTGCTGGGCAGCGGAAGTCGCGTCGGCAACGGGCTGGCGTATGGCTCACTGGCAATCTTCGTACGCATCAGCGCGATCGAGCTCGGCATCCTCTTCACGCTCGTCAACTGGTCGCAGGCCCGCGAATCCGAGCGCGGCGAGTATCTGGCGATGATGCTGTACTCGCTTACCGGTCTGCTGCTTATTGGGCCGGCGGACAACCTGTTGGTGCTGTTCCTCGCACTCGAGTTGGTCAGCATCCCGACGTACATCATGGTTGTGCTCAGCCGCACGAATGTGAAGGCGCTCGAAGCCGGCACGAAGTACTTCTATCTCGGGGCGATGTCCGCGGCGATCATGGCGTACGGGTTCAGCTTCCTGTACGGCGTGACCGGATCGGCGTCGATCAGCGGCACGATCGTCGTGCTGCGGGACATCCTGGCTCAGCCGGGCACCTTGCAGTACGTACTTGCGATGGTCGGTATTCTGCTGTCGATCGGCGGGCTGCTGTTCAAGCTGGCGGCGGTGCCGCTGCACTTGTACGTAGCGGACGTCTATCAGGGCGCGGCCAGCCCCGTTGCGGGCCTGCTGGGCTTTGTGCCGAAGGCCGCGGGCGTCGTTGCCTTGATGAAGATCCTGCTGCTGGCCGGGCACTGGACCGGCGGACAGACCGTCGTGTTTTGGCTGTTGTGGATCATCGCCGCGGTCAGTATGACCGTTGGCAATCTGCTCGCGCTGCGGCAGACGAACATCAAACGCATGCTGGCGTACTCCGGCGTGGCGCACGCCGGCTATATGCTCGTGGGTTTGATGGCGGGGCCATTTGCTGGTGGTGATTCGATCTTCGGCGGCATCGGCTTCATGGGGAAGGGTACCGCGGCGGTGCTGTACTACGTCGTGATCTACGGGATTGCAAACCTTGGCGCGTTCGCGATTCTGGGCTTGCTGCGCAATCGTGATTCAGAATGCGAAACGTTGCGCGATGTTGCCGGTCTGTTGCGGCGTGAGCCTGCATTGGCGCTACTGTTTGCGCTGGCGATGTTCACGCTGATGGGCTTACCGCCGACGCCTGGGTTCTGGGGCAAGCTCGGGTTGTTTGGGAGCGCGCTGGCCGCGGCTCAGAGCGGTGCGCTCGCGGCTCCCAGCGAGTGGATCATCGCGCTGGTGATCATTGGCGTGCTGAACTCGGCGTTGGCGGCGGCCTACTACCTGCGCGTGATCGCCGCGGTGCTGTTGTACGACAATGACCAGCCGGCCCGCGCGATGCCGCGCGAGGCCCAGCAGATTGGTGCATTGCTGTGCGGCTTCCTGCTGTTGATCTTCGCGTTCTGGCCCAACGGCCTGATCGCTCAGGCTGAGAGCGGTACGAACGAGTTGATCGATCGGCTGAACGCCCCGGCTGAAGTCGCGACGCAGCCACCACCTGTAGGAAGCCCGCCGCCTTTGGACGCAGAGGTGGCATCAGCCAGCCGGCGTTAAAGGTCTTCGGGCGACACTTCGCACTTCAGTAGAAGGCCAGTATGGCCGTCTCTTCGATGATCTCGGGGTTTCCCCAGAAGATGCGGGCGGCGGGGTCGGCGTAGCGCCGGTCGGAGTCCTCCCATTTCTCCGCGTCGCGCTCGAACCAGGCCCCAATCCACGGGCCCCAACGAGCGGACATCTCAGCGTGGCGTTCGAGGTTCGTGCCGATGAGTTGCGTGGTGGATTCGAGCCGAAGTGGGCGTTTTTGCTCGGATTTCTCCGCCGTCTTGAACGTCCATTCCAGCGACCGTGATTGCATCTTCAGACGCTGCTCGGCAAGTTGCGCCTGTTGGCAGCCAGTGATCGCGAAAGCGGTCAGTGGCAGCGCCAGCCGCAGCGCGATGGCGTGGCCCCGGGCACTTATACTCGTGAAAGTACTCATACTCATATTCCACCGCATCTTACGCGATAACCGCCGGAAGGTGGCGTGTACTTTTTCGGAACCGCGTCCGGGAGCGGTTGCATTCGCGTGCTGATCTCGGTATACTCCGCGCTGAGTTCGAGTCTCATTTCCAACTCGGACAGAAGCGCATGTTTCCGCAGGATGCACCCGTTCGTCGATGGATTGGCGCCACTTTTGTGCCACGGCCTCGCCGTTTCGCAACGGATCCGGAGGAGGAGAGAGGCTGAGGCTGCTCCCGCAGACCGGGGGCACCGAGAGGGGCAGCGGAGTGGGGGGCGGGGCTGGGCGGAGTAGAGCGCGGGGGCTCGCCGCCCAGCCCTCGTCCCGGATACTCAAGAGCTATCAGCAGTCAGCTTTCAGCTATCAGCCGTGCGGCACGTTGGCGGGGACTTCGCGCGCTGTGTCAGCTCATCAGGTCCAGCAGGCGGGTGATGGTCTGCGCCGTGGCTCCGCGGCGGCTGATGATCGCTTCGCGGCCGGCGGCGCCCATCTTGTCGCGGCGGTCGGGGTGTCGGAGCAGATCGGTGACGGCAGAGGGTAGTGCGTCGCTGCTGGTGAGCTGCCGGCAGCCGTGCGCCGCGATCAGCAGGTTTACCGCGTCGACGAAGTTATCGGTGTGTGGGCCGACGATGACAGCCTTGCCGAGCCCCGCCGCTTCCATGACGTCGGAACCGCCGAGGGGTACGAGCGTCCGCCCAACGAATACGACCGTTGCCAACGCGTAGAACTTTCGCAATTCACCCATCGTGTCGCCGAGGAAGACCGGGCGCGGCTCGTTGACGTCGGGTGGGAGGGTCGGCGCGCCGGTGCTGCGGCGCAGGCAAGCGAAGCCGCGGCTGACGGTCAGGCGGGCGACGTCGTCGAAGCGTTCGGGCTTGCGTGGCACCAGCACGAGTTGCAGGTCGTTGAAATGTTCCAAAAGCCGCGCGTATGCGTCAAGGAGCAGTTCTTCCTCGCCCGGTCCAGTCGAGCCACATACCCAGATTGGCTGTTTCAACCGCAGCCCCATCTCCTGCGCCAGCGTCTCTTGCCCGGGAATGTGGTCGCCGACGTCCGCCGCGTCGTACTTCACCGAGCCGGTGACTTCGACGCGGTCCTTGGGCACGCCGAGTTCGATGAAGCGAGAGGCGTAGGTCTCGTCCTGCGCGCCGACCCAGCGGATCTGCGCGAACATGCGGCGTGCGACAGTGCGAATGATCGGCCAGTTGAAGCGGCGCACGCTCTTCTCCGCTGTCGCGCGACCGTTGGCGATGACGACGGGGATGCGGCGTTGTGTGGCGATCTCAATCAGGTTCGGCCAGACTTCGAGTTCCATGAGCACGATGATCGCCGGCCGCACGCGCTTCAGCACGTTGCGAATCGCGAAGGAGAAGTCGAGTGGGAAGCGGAACGTCACCAGGTCGGGATAGAGCTGCCGCGCGCGGGCCAGGCCAGTGCGCGTCGTGCTGCTGATGACCACCACCGTATCGGGGGCGCGCTGGTGCAGTTCGGCGACGAGCGTGCGCGTCGCGTTGATCTCGCCCAGCGAAACGCCGTGAATCCACACGCAGTTGGCCGACACCGGTCGCGAGGGCACATAGCCAAACAGCTCGCGAAACGGCGCGTTACCGGGTCCGCGCGTCAGACGCCGATACACAAGAATCGGCCAGAGCACACAAACCGCTAGGCCGTAGAGCAGGTCCAACAGCAGAGGCATCACGCGGCGTGAACCCGTCCGGACGGTTCCGTAGCTGGCCGTTCTGACGTCGGCTTTCCACGCGCGGAACCGCCGCTTAGAATCCGTGGACGCCGACGTATCGGGAGTACTCGCGTATGCAGCACCCAGTGAAGTGCGACATTCGGGCCGTCATCATAGCCGCTCTGACCGGTTGCGTCGTGGCCTGGGGACAGTCCGAAACGACGCCGGCGGTGGACCCGACCGTCGACAAGATTCTCACCCGGCTCGAAGAGCGTGCGGTCAGCGATCTGCGGGCCGAGGTCACGTGGAATCAGCACTACATCATCGAGGATGAGTCTGACGACGTGACCAAGCGCGGCGAGATCTGGTACCAGGACGCCGAGCCGGTCGCGAAGTTCATGATCCACTTTCGCGACAAGATCACCGGCGACGGCACGCGCCGCAAGCTGGATGAGCGCTACGTCTTCGATGGTCGCTGGTATACCGAGGTCAAGGCGCGGACGAAGATGGTGACGAAGCGTGAGGTCCGTAAGGCTGACGATGCGGGCGATCCGTACAAGGTCGGCGAAGGCGTCTTCCCCATGCCGTTCGGGCAGAAGAAGGCGGACATTCTGGCGGAGTTTGACGTGGTGCTGGTGCCGCCGGCGGAGGGTGATCCGACCGCGAGCGATCATCTGCGTCTGACGCCGCACGGCGGAACGCGGACGAGCGAGTCGTACAAGACGCTGGATTTCTGGGTGGCGCGCGAGGGCAAGGTCGCCGGTCTGCCGATCAAGGTCCGGGTGGCGAAGCTGAAGGGCACCGGCCAGCTCGATTCGTACATCACCGTCACGTTTCGCGATGCGAAGCTGAACACCGGCTTTTCGAGCAGCTTGTTCGACGTCAAGGTGCCCGACGGGTACACGCTCGACGTGGAGACGCTCGACCCGGCTCCGCCGCCGGTTGGCGCCGCGTCGGCCGGCCAGGAGTAGACAGATACAAGGCCCGCCGGTTGCGTTGGTGCCGGCTGCACGAGGGATACGACAGCACATGAGCATTCTCGTCGACAAGAATACGCGGGTGATCTGCCAGGGCATCACGGGCAAGGCTGGGGCGTTTCACACGGCCCAGTGCCTCGAATACGGCACGAACATCGTCGGCGGCTGCACGCCGGGCAAGGGCGGCACGAAGTCGGAGCACGGCCTGCCGGTGTTCGACACGTGCCACCAGGCCGTTGCGGAGGTCGGGGCCGATGCGACGATGATCTTTGTACCGGCCCCCTTCGCGGCCGAGGCCACGATGGAGGCGGCCGACGCGGGTATCAAGCTCATCGTGCTGATCACCGAGTGCATTCCGACGCTGGACGTGGTCAAGGCCCGCAAGTACCTCGACGACAAGGGCGCGCGGCTGATCGGGCCGAACTGTCCCGGCATCATCACACCCGGGCAGTGCAAGATGGGCATCATGCCGGGATATATCCATCAGCCGCCGGCCAACGGATCGAAGAACGTGGGGATCATCTCCCGCAGCGGCACGCTGACGTACGAGGCGGTGTGGCAGTGCTCGCAGCGCGGCTTTTCGCAGTCGACGTGCGTGGGCATCGGCGGCGATCCGGTCAAGGGACTGAACTACATCGAGCTGCTCGACCTCTTCCAGGCCGACCCCGAGACGCACGGCATCGTCATGATCGGCGAGATCGGCGGCACGGACGAAGAGCAGGCCGCGGCGCACATCAAGGCGAACATCACCAAGCCGGTGGTCGCCTTCATCGCGGGTCAGACTGCGCCACCCGGCAAGCGCATGGGCCACGCCGGCGCAATAATCTCCGGCGGCGAGGGTACGGCGCAGTCCAAGATCGCCGCCCTGCGCGAAGCGGGAACCAGGGTGTCGGACAGCCCGGCGACGTTGGGGGATTGTGTGGCGGAAGTGGTCAAGTAGGGGCGAGAAGGCACGCAGGCACTGAGGCATGCAGGCACGGAGGGGGAGAAGAAAGGGACGGGGGAACGTAGATGACGAAGTATCAGAGCATGAAGCGCGAGCGAGTGCCCCGTAGGGCGGGCTCCGCCAGCTGTGCTTCTCCGACAGGAATATATTTTGGAATATTTGGAGTTGATTTTTTAACGACGGGCTGACATATTACGCGGACTGGAGGTTCTCAATGACTAAAGAACAGCTTGTGGCAGCGCTCAGACCCAGCTTCCCGTCGATCGCTGCGCTCATCCGGGCAGCTGCGGAAGAGTTCGAGTCGTTCAATATTCCCGTCGAGCGCCGGCCGGTGATCGATGGTGGTCCGTCCGGCATTGTGATCTACCACCTGATATGGGATCACTTCGAGCGGCACTTCGGGTTCAGCGGTTCGATTCGCGTCGCTGAGAGCGATGGCTTGAAGGTCCTGTTTTTTGAAGAACTTGGCATCTCCGTGCGCGTGAACAGACTCGACCCACTGAGCTTCAACGGTCCTCTATCGAGATGTCCCGGCAAGCTGCATCTTCATCCACAGCTGAACTTCGCGTTCCACGAGGAGCCGCCGGGGCACTTGACGTTTGGCCATACTACTCGTTTAGATGACCGAGGAGTGGCTGTTCTCGATCGAGTCCTTCTAACATTGGAGGGGGAGGATGGCGTTCAATGGTGGACGTACATTGATGAAGACGAACAGAGCGCCGCCACCGTTGAAGTGCCCTCAAGTGTCGCACCGCCAGTAGTGCGACCCAAGGCCCTGTTGGATAAATCGAAGCGGAATCGCGGGGAAGCTGACGCCGGATAAGTCGCTGTATGAATGTTAATCCACGGATGCTGGTGCTGGCGCGTGAGTCACGTGGACTGAGCCAGGCGGACCTAGCAACTGCCGTAAATGTCACACAGGGCAAAGTGTCGAAATTCGAAAATGGGCTTCTCGATCCATCTGACGTAGATCTGAAGCGGATAGCCGCAATACTCGAATACGACCCCGAGTTCTTCTGCCAGAGCCATCAGCTGTATGGGCTCGGGTCAAGCCTGTTGTTTAACCGGAAGCGCAGGACAGCGCCAATTTACGTTCAGCGCCGAGTCGTCGCCCTAGTGAATGTAGTGCGGATGCAGATCGAACGGCTGCTGCGTGGTGCTGAGATCGGCGTAGAGAACCGTTTCGAGAGACTGGATATCGATCGGTTTGATGGAGACGCGGAGGCGGTTGCTCGGCGTATACGGTTGGCGTGGCGGCTTCCGCCCGGGCCAGTTGTCAATCTGACGGCGGCGCTCGAGAACGCCGGTGGCATAGTCGCCGTCTTCGACTTCGATACGGACCGTATCGATGCAGCGCACCTATGGCTCGATGGCCAACCGCCGATGTTCTTCATGAACTCAAAGGTCCCTGGCGATCGCCATAGATTCAGCCTTGCGCACGAGCTCGGGCACGCGATCATGCATACCTTACCATCAGACGATGTAGAGACTGAAGCCGATCGCTTCGCGAGCGAGCTGTTGATGCCTGCCGAGGAGATTGGTCCCGCGCTCAACGGCCTGACGATTCAGCGCGCTGCCCAGCTGAAGATGCAGTGGAAGGTGTCGATGCAGGCGCTGATCGTGCGCGCGAGGCACCTCCGCCGGATCAGTGAGCAGCGGTACAAGAGCCTCTACACACAGATTAGCATTCACGGATTCCGACGAAACGAGCCGTACCCAATCTCGTTTGAGCAGCCCACCGTTCTGAATGAACTGATCAAGATACACCGGCAGTATCACGGCTACTCCGAGGACGATATGGCCCGTCTGCTCTTCACTCGCGCGATTCCGCTCATGGGGCTCGAGGGTTCGGTGCCTGTCCGGCCGTACCGCGCCCTCAAGCTCACGGACTTTCGCAAGCCAGAATCCGGTTGAGCTTCGCTTTCGTCCGAGGTGAAACACGGTGCAAGACCGGCGGGCGGAGCTCACCCCCCACGGGCTCTCGTTCGACCGCCAACGCCGCGCAAATCCACCAAACTCGCGCACTCAGCCAAATCCACGTGGCCCGCGCCCGCCGCGCGCGCAAGTTGGAATCATGGCTCCGTTCGCACCCACGCCCGTTGCGCCGCCGTCGCCCCCCGCGCGCCATACCCACCTTCTCACATTCTCACATTCTCACCTCCCCACCTCCGCCGGACCAAGAGTATCAAAACGAGAGGGCGCAACCTTGAGTATCTTGATACCCTTCCCCGTCAGGCCGCGCAGGCCCGGTCTTACCGGTCGCACGCCGCGCCCGTCCGCCGACGTTCGCCGCGTCTGCCCTTGTCACCTTGTCACGTTTTCACTTTGTCACTTTGCCGGCGCTGCCGGCCGCCCGCCTTTCCGCGGATCGCTGGCGCCGATCATCGTGCCGTCGGGTTGGATCTGGATGGCCTGGACTATGCCGGTCTTTCGTTTGGTGGCGATCTTGTGGCCGTAGCTCTCCAGGTACTCGACCAGCGTACGTTTCTTGCCGGCGAATTCCACCTTCTCCTGCGGCGCGCGGTCGAAGTAGATCTCGTTCGGCAGCCACTGGTGGTGCAGGCGCAAGGCCTGCATCGCGGTTGCGAGGTCCTGCCGTTCCCACGTTGCTCGAATCAGTACCTGGTAGACCGACGTGATGATGCGCGGGCCGCCGGAGGCGCCCAGCGCGAGGATGGGCTTGCCGTCGCGCGTGACGATCGTCGGCGTCATGCTCGACAGCGGTCGCTTGCCCGGCGCGACGGCGTTGGCCTCGCCCTGGATCAGGCCGAACATGTTTGGCTGGCCGGGGTTCGTGGCGAAGTCGTCCATCTCGTTGTTGAGGATGACGCCGAACGGCTCGGCGACGACCAGCGAGCCGAAGGTGCCGTTGATCGTCTCGGTCTGCGAGACGACGTTGCCGAAGCGGTCCGCGACGCAGAAGTGCGACGTACCACTGTCGTCCGGCGGCGGCAGTGTTCCGCCATACCACTCGGGCGGGTGCGTGGTGTTGTAGTCGATCTTCTGGGTGTTGATGTGCTCGCGGCTGATCAGACGTTCCGTCGGCACGTCGGCGAAGTCCGGATCGCCGAGCCAACGGGCGCGGTCGGCAAAGGCGTGCTTCATGCTCTCGGTCATCATGTGATAGGGACGCGACCACTCGCGAATGAGGGAACTCAGCATCACGTGGTTGTAGTGTTCCAGCATCTGGATCAGGCAGATGCCGCCGGAGGAGGGCGGCGGCATCGAGAAGACCTCGCAGTTACTGGCCAAGCTGGCCCGCAACGTCGAGCGCGGCTTGACGCGATAGTCCGCCAGATCGGCGAGCGTCATCTTGCCGCCGGCGTTGTTCGCGGCCTTCACGACCGCCTCGGCGAGCGGGCCGGTGCGCATCGCGTCGGCGCCGTGTTCGACGATCAGTTGCAGAGCGCGGGCGAGATTCGGGCGGCGGATGCGCGTGCCGATCTCGGGCAGGTCGCCGTTATTAAGCAGCGTTTCGTATAGTCGACCGCACGACTTCCGAAGCTCCGGCCAGCGCTGGTAGTCGGCGAGGGCGTCCTTACAGGCGCCGCGAAAGGACTTGTCGACAACGAAGCCGTCGTGGCAGAGCTTGATCGCCGGCGCGACCAGCTCGGCCCAGGGCTTGGTGCCGTATTTCTTGTGGATTTCGGCAAGCCCGGCGAGCTGGCCCGGGACGGCGATGGCGTTTCCGCCGTAGATGCTGGGCGAGGGGCCATCGCCGCGGTCGGCGTGGAGCTTGATGTAGCGGTCTCTGGTGGCTGCCGCTGGCGCGGACTCGCGGAAGTCGAGCGCGGTGCAGTCTTGCTGCTCGGCAACGTAGGCGAGCAGGAAGCCGCCACCGCCGAGGCCGGTGCTGTGCGGGCGCGCGACGGCGAGGGCGAAGGAGGTCGCGATGGCGGCGTCGAAGGCGTTTCCGCCGCCGGCGAGGACGTCGGCGCCGATCTGCGAAGCCTCGGGGGAGTCGCTGGCGACCATGCCGAGCTTGCTGCGGGCGATCCAGGGCGGGTCGGCGGCGAGGGTTGTACATGAGAAGGTGAGGATGATGAGGAGGAGTAACGTGCAGCGGTACATCGGTGGTTCTCCAGAGGGGAGCGCTGGGGGCATTGTACGGCATGTGGCGTGCTGACGCGTTTTGAGAGTCGCGTGCTCGACCCTCCCCCAGCCCCTCCCTGCCAGGGAGGGGGGTAAGAGGGCGACTTGAGTTTGGGGCGGGCGCGGGGTGCAATGTGCGGCATGGAACATGTGAGTGAGATTAAAGCGGTGCGCGAGCGCGTCGCTGCGGCGCGCCGCAGCGGTCGGCGGATCGGGCTTGTGCCGACGATGGGGTATTTGCACGCTGGGCACATGTCGCTGGTCGAGGCGTCGGTGGCGGACGGGCTGTACACGGTCGTCAGCATCTTCGTGAATCCGACGCAGTTCGGACCGAACGACGATCTGGATCGGTATCCGCGCGATACCGAGGGCGATCTGAAGAAGTGTGCCGACGCAGGCGTCGAACTGGTGTTTCTGCCGGCGGGTGACGAGATGTATCGGCCGGATGCGAGCACGTCGGTGCAGGTCCGGAAGCTGACCGATACGTTGTGTGGCCCGGCGCGCCCTGGACACTTCGACGGTGTGGCGACCGTGGTTACGAAGCTGTTCAACATCGTGCAGCCGGACCGGGCGTACTTCGGGCAGAAAGACTTTCAGCAGCTTGCGGTCATTCGGCGGATGGTGCGGGACCTGGATATGCCGGTGGAGGTCGTCGGCTGTCCGATCGTGCGCCAGCCAGACGGATTGGCGATGAGCAGCCGGAACGTGCTGTTGAACGGGGACGAGCATGGGCGGGCGCTGCGATTGCACGAGGCGTTATGTCATGCGCGCGATCGCATCGGCGTCGGCGAGCGCGATCCGGTGACGCTGACGACGGAGATGCTGGACATCCTGGCGGCGGCGGAGCCGCGCGGCATTGACTATGTGAGCATTGTCGATCCCGAGACGCTGCAACCCGTGCTACGGATCGAACGGGCGGTGCTGATCGCGCTGGCGGTGCGCCTGGGGCCGACGCGGTTGATCGACAACATGGTGGTGGACCCGCACGCCGCGGGAACGTAGCATTCGGTCGGCGGCGCGTGTCGAGGTCGAGTTGCAACGGGACGCAGCATGATTCCTGTGCTTTGGGAAATCCCCGGTTTGGGTTGGTCATTGCCGGGCTACGGCGTGGCGTTGATGATCGGCTTTCTGGTTTCGATCTGGTGGGGCGCGAAGCGCGCGCTGCGCAGCGGGGCCAATCCGGACGTAGTGCTGAATTGCGGGTTCCTGGCGCTGTTTGGCGGCGTGGTCGGTTCGCGCGTGATGTACGTCTGGCACTACTGGGATCAATTTGCACGGCGGGATGACCTGCTGTGGGCGTTGCTCGACGTGCGCAAGGGTGGGCTCGAAGTTTACGGCGGTGTGCTGCTGGTCGTGGTGAGCGTGCTGATCTACCTGCGGCTTTGGAAGCACTCGATTCGCTGGTATCTCGACATCATCGCGCCGTCGGCGGCACTGGGGATGGGGATCGGGCGGATCGGCTGTTTTTTGAACGGCTGCTGCTGGGGCGGAATGTGTGAGCTACCGTGGTCCGTGCAGTTTCCGTATGGCAGCAACGCGGCGCGGCAGCACTGGATCGAACGGCGACCGGGGGCCGATCTGCCCAAGGAGCTTGTTTTCGTCAGTCCGCAGGCGCTATTGCCGGACGGGTCGGCGGCGCAGCCGATTTCGCGTGAGCTGCTGAACTGGGATGTGTCTGATGCGGACATCGCGCGGGCCGTCGAACGTGAGCAGGCGCTGGCGGCAGAGATTGCCGGTTTGCGACAGCAGGAGGCGCAGGCAGCAACGGCTGAGGAGAAGAATCAACTCCGGGCGCGGGCGCAGGCGTTGCAGCGCAAGCAGGTGTCGTTGCCGTACTATGACATTCGCGTGCAGATGAAGCGTTACGGCGTGACGAGTGCCGAGTTGCGCGCTATGGCGGTCGAGTATCGCTCACTGTCGGTTCATCCGGTGCAGCTCTATTCGACGGTCACGTTGTTGGTGCTGGCAGCGTTTCTGAATGCGCTGTACTGGCAGCGGCGTTTCGACGGCCAAGTGATCTGTGTGTTCCTGCTGGTGGAGCCGCTAACGCGCTGGGCGCTGGAGGTGTTGCGGGCGGACAATCCCGTCGACACGCTGGGGATGTTCACGATCTCGCAGGGCATTGGTGTGGGAATGAGCGCCATGGGGTTGCTGGGGTTGGTGTATTTGCGCACTCGTTCGCCGCGGTCGCACCGGGCAGTGAAGTGGGAGCCGCCGGAGGAAGAGGGGGCGCCGGCGAAGGCGTGACGCTGTTCCGAGGGTGGCCACTGTTGACACAGCAGTGTGGCACTGCGTGGGCTGCGTTGTTCCCCACGCTCGGTGCGGCTACCATTCACTGAACTAGTCTGACACGCTGCTTAGAGGTGCCCTCATGGCGGACGAAGAGAAGAAGATCATTGTTGATGATGACTGGAAAGCGGAAGCCCAGCGCGAAAAGGAGCGGCTGCAGGAGGAGGCCGGCACGACCGAGAAGTTGCCGGAGGCGTCGTTCGCCGAACTGATCAATCTGATCGTGGTGCAAGCGCTGGCGGGTCTGGGGCTGTTGGCTGGCCCGGGGGGCGAGAGGATTCCGCCAAATATCGAGGTAGCCAAGCACTTCATCGACATGCTGCAGATGATCGAGGACAAGACCAAGGGCAATCTGACACCCGAGGAGAAGAAGCTGCTCGATCAGGTGTTGTATGAGACGCGCATGAGCTTTGTGCAGGTGGCGCAGGGCGCGGGTGGCGGCGGCGCCACACCTCCGCCGACGCCGCAGGCTGACGGAGCAGGTTAGCGGGGGTCGACCGCGACTCGTGAGAGGAAATCGCGCGTGAGCGAGCGGACCGCAGTGGTGTCGACACGTCGGTCCGGCGGAGCGGCGTCGTTTCGGACGCCGCTTTCCGATCGGGAAGCGCGCAATCTGCATTTTCGACACCTGCTGCATTTCTGGTTGCCAATCGCGGTCAGTCTGGCAATACACGTGATCGTGTTCGGGCTGTTGGCATTGAAGACATTCACAGTGCTGTCACGAGACGGCACGAACGCCGGGATGTACTCGGCCAGCGTGACGCGTCGTGTCGATGCAGATGACGCACAGCGCTTTCGCTGGGCGACGCCGAGGTCTTTCACGGAGCCGGAGAACCGATCCACGAGTGATGTGCTACAGCAGGAAATATCGCTGGACCTGCCGCGGCTGGCGTTGGACGACCTGGTGTCGCGCGATTCGACAGGTGGGCTCGAAGGTGTGTTCGGCGACGGGCCGGGGCACGGCGGGCTGGGGCTTGGCTCCGGGGCGTTGAGCTTGTTGGGGACGGGCACTGGTGCAGGCGCGGCCGGCACGGGTGGCTTCGGATCAGGATTCGGTACGGGCACCGGCCGAATCGGGCAGGCGGGCATCTGGGATCTGACCGTGCGCGGCGACCGCGTGGCGTATGTGGTCGATTTCTCGGGCTCGATCATCGTTGCGGTCGACGATCTCAAGCGGGAGCTGAAGCGCTCGATCGGCCGGCTGCAACCGTTGCAGTCGTTCAACGTCGTCATCTTCTACAGCACCGGTGCGGGCAACGATGAACGCGTGCAGACGGAGAGCTTTCGGCCAGAACTGGTGCGCGCGGAGGCGCGTGTACGCCGGGAGTTCTTCAACTGGATCGATCACCGGGCGCCGCGTGGGGCGACGGAGCCGTTGCAAGCGATTCGGCGCGCGTTGGCGTTGCGTCCGGATGTCGTGTTCTTCTTCTCGGATGGGTACTTTGATGACGCGCTGATTGATGAGATCGGCCGGGCGAATGACGGCGGCGCGCGGATCTACTGTCTCGTGTTCGACGAGCTGCTCCTGCAGGACACGAGCGACCTGCCGCGGGAGACGGAAGGAGCGCGGCGGATGAAGCGGATTGCGGAAGGCAATCGTGGGCAAGTGAAGATCGTGACCGGGCGGGATCTTTCCCGCTGATGCGCGGGCAACCGGTTGCGATGAACATCTGACGGGAGTGAATATGCGACTTCACGCAACACTGCTGCCGCTGGCATTCGCGTTTCTCGCTGCGCTGCCGGTTTTCGGGCAGACGTCGGCGCCGGGGCAGCGTCAATCGTTGCTGGAGATCTTCTGGCGCGGCATTGAACTACCGACATACTTCATCATTGCCGGATCGTTCGTCGTGATCGCGCTGATCATCGAGCACTTTCTGGCAGTGCGGCGGGTAAGCATCGTGCCGGCGGCGCAGATCAATGAGGCGCGTCAGCAGATTGAAGCCCGCAGATTCCGTGAGTGTCTCGACGGCTTGCGCGGCAGCAGCACGTACTTCGCCCAGGTGATGAGCACTGCGCTGCAACATGCCCGACACGGCTTCGATGCGATGCACGCGGCGGCGCTGGAGAAGTCCGGCGAGCTCAGCAGCCGCATGTTTCGCAAGGCAGAATACTTGAACATCATCGGCAACCTGGGTCCGCTGCTGGGTCTGCTGGGCACTGTCTGGGGCATGATTCGGGCATTTGGCGAACTCGGTGCGGCCGGCGGTGCGGGCGGTGATTTGGCCAAGGGCATCAGTGAAGCGCTGGTGAACACGTTCGGTGGACTGGCATTGGCGATCCTGGGCATCGGCTTCTACGGAGTTTGTCGCAACCGGATTGATTCGCTGACCGTGGCGGCGACGGTGGAGTCGCTCGACCTGCTCGAGTACTTCCGCCCGGCGCCCGCCGGCGTCTCGAATGATCCAATCAGTGAACCAACCGACGTCGGTCGGACACGGACGGCGCAGCCGCGCAGACCGTCGACGAGCAGCTCCGATCCGAATGCGGCTCGGCCGCGCTAACGGGAATGGTGTTGTGCTGCCACGGCCACCTCAACCCGTGCCGATGACGCTGAATCTCGCCCCGATGGTGGACGTGATGATGTGTCTGATCGTGTTCTTCCTGCTGGCGAGCAAGCTAGCGACGGAGCTGCAGCCCGTGGAATTGCCGTGGGCGGAAGCGGCGCGGGTTGTCGAGCCGAGCGAACTGGGGAACACGGTGACGATCACCGTGCGGCCTGAGACCGCGCGCGGGGACACGGCGGAGTATCTGGTGACCGACTGGGACGGGCAGCGCATCGTGGAACTGAGTCTGGAGTCCGAGCAGATCGAGCGGCTGCTCGCGGCGCGGGCTCGGCGGGCACGCGAGAGCGGGGACACGCTACGCTGCGTCGTGCGGGCCGACCGCGAGGTGCGCTACGCGCACGTGGAAGTCGTGCTGCGCGCGTGCGGTCTCGCGGATATCAGCAACGTCGTGTTCCCCGCCAATAAAGGCCTCGATCCGGAAGAGACTTCGTGATACAGCCGCTGAAATCGCCGGCGACGTTCGTGCCCAATCTAGCACCTATGGTGGATGTCATCATGGTGTTGCTGGTGTTCTTTCTGCTGGGGGCATCATTGAGCCTGTCGGAGCAGGGCGTACTTCAGACAGAGCTGGATCCGCGCAGCGGGCCGGGGGTGGGCATTGCGGTGCAGATCAATCCGCGGATCACGATCGCACTCGAGGATCGCCGCGGTGGTGCGGCTGCGCACGTGACCGTCGTGGACGAGGCGCTTGGCGAGAATGCCTTCGCAGAGCTGCGATCGTACCTGTCTCAGCGGCGAGACCTCGGTGCGGATCTGGAGAATCCGATTGTGGTCGGGGCGGACACAGGCGTGCGCTGGAAGTTCGTCGTACGGGCAATGGACGCGGCGGTGAGCGCGGGGTTTCACAATATTCAGTTCGCCGTGAGCATGGCGGGTGAGGACGGCCGCTGACGATGGCATGTGTGGCAGAGCATCGACTGTGGGTGGGGCTCGCACTGCTGCTCTGCGTGCCCGCCGTCTGGGGGCAGGAACCGCCAATTTCCGAGGAGCTGCGCGAGGCGGTTGAGCGCGGCATGACGGAAGTGCTGGAGGCGAAGCTCCAACCGCCCCGCGGTTTGAACGAAGAGCGCCTGCTCGCCCGAGCGTACGCTGTGCGGGGGCGACTGGCATCGGAGAGGTCAGCACGTGATGCGGCGTACAGCCGGGCGGCTGCACACTACGAGACGGCGCTGACGTTACTCGAAGGGGTCGCGCGCGCGGGACTGCTTTCCGATCGCGTCCGGCTGGCGGAATTGCGGATCGAGTGTGGCGGTGTTGTGCTCAGCGGCTGGGCGGCGCCGCTGGTCGATGAGCTGGTTATTACGCTGGGCCAGCGCGTTAATCGGGAGCGGCTGACCACGTTGCTGGAACGTGCCGCGGATCAGTATACGCGGGCCGCCGCGACGTTGGACCCGCTGATGCGTGGAGTTGAACGGCGGGAGGAAGAGTTGCTGGCTGCGGGCGTGTACGATCGAGTGCATGGAAGTTATCGCGAGCTTACATTGAACTGGGGTTGGTGCGAGTACTACCTGTCGATGCTGGCGGAAGAGCCTTCGGAGAAGCGTCGCCGGTTGCGTGACGCGAAAGGAAAATTTCAGACACTGATCGAGTGGGGGCGGCTGGGAACGTCGCGCGGCCTCTGTTACATGGCGCTGGCCATGGCGCAGCGTGACCTGGGTCGCCTGGGTGATGCGGAACGCGCATTTCAAACGGCGCTCGAATCGAACCCCGGACTGATGGTCGACGCGCAGACGCGCTGCGAATGGGCGCTCTGCAACATGCATGGCGAGCGGCATGCCGATGCGCGCGGGGTATTGGAGCCACTGGTGCAAAAGGACCTCCGCAAGCTGAGGCCGGAGGACATGCCGCTGCGGTTCTACTACAACTTTGCGCACCTGCTCGACGCGTACAGTTATCTGTTGCAGGCAGACACATTGCGGCGTGCTGCTTCCACGGACGCTGCGCACGCGACGGTTCGCCGGCAGGCGCAGCAGGTGCGCGAACGGGGATTGCTGCGCATGCGTCGCTTGGCGCAACTGGGTGCGCCCTGGCATGATCTGACGCGGTTGTACGTCGGGTCGGCCGTGGCGCTCGACGCGCCGCCGGCGGAGCTGTCGGCAACGGAACTGTTGTACTCGGCCGGGGTGCTGGCGGCAGACGGTGATCATGCAGGCGCGCTGAAACGACTCGAGATCGCGTTGGCGCGTGAGACGCAGGACAAAGAGCTGATCGGTGCGCTGCTGTTCGAGCTGGGGCGTTGCCAGTTTCTCATGGAAGAGAAGGTCGCGGCGGCGCAAACGTTTAGGGAGCTGGCCACACGTTACCGGAATCACGTTGACGCGCCGCGGGCGGCGACGCTCGCATTCCAGTTGTGGGGTGAGATCGCCGAACAACGCAGGCGCGCCGAGGACTACGAACGCCTGGCGGCATCGTTGCGGAATTTGCTGGAGAACTACGCCGACCATTCCGAGCGCGAGCGGGCCGAGTGGTTGCTACCGGTCGCACTGGAGCTGGCGGGGCAGCATGAAGCAGCGGCGCGACAGTTCGGCAAGGTGAGCCGGTCGTCGCCGCGGTGGGAAGAGGCGCAATACCGGCAGGTCGTGTGTGAGCGCCGGGTGTTGGAGAGCTTACGTAATTCGCTTTCGAGTGACGCCTATCGGGAAGAAGCCCTGCGCGTGGTGGGGCGTCTATTGAAGTACGCGTTGGCGACAGAACGACGGCAGGCGACGGAAGCGGGCGCAGCCGGCAGTTGGGCAGTGCGGGCGCGAATCGCGGCGGCAGAGTTGCTCATGAATGCGGAGATTGATGATGCGGTGGGGGCGCTGGACGCGTTGCGGCAGGTTGATCCCGGTGCCCTGTCGGTGGAACTGGTAGGACCGTTGCTGGCGGCACGTATTCGAACCCATCAGCGGTTGGGACAGTATGAGAGCGCGGCGGAGCTACTGAGTGCGTTTGTGGGCAACGCGGAGCCTGAGCAGGCGGGGGCGATCCTGACGGACCTGACACGCGACATGCGTGCGGCGGTAGATCGGCATGTCGCGACCGGTAACGTCAGGGCGGCGGCACGACTGGCCGCCGCGACGGTGGATGTGCTGACGGCGTTCGAGGAATGGTTGCGGCGACACTCGCGGGGGCAGGCGGAGTTGCGTGCGGTGCGACTAGGGCGGGCAGACATGTTGCGACTGGCGGGGCGCCTGGATGAGGCGAGTGCCCTGGTCGATGAACTGCTGGCGGAGCAGCCTGAGTCCGGGGATCTGCGGCTAATGCGGGCGCGCGTGGTTACGGCGCGGCTCGGCGACGGTGTGACGGCGGAACAGATCGGCCAGGCGCGCGAAGCGTGGGCGTTGCTACTGAGCGAGACCAACCTGCGCAAGCGAGCGCCGGAGCGCTATTGGGAAGCTCGCTACAATTGGTTGTCGCTAAGACTGCGTGAAGGTGCGGCGGGCGACGTCGTGCAGGCGATAACGCAGGAACGGGTGTGGCATCCGGAAATGGGTGGAGTCGATTGGAAACCGAAGTTCGTGGCGCTGCTCGCAGAGGCGCAGCGGAAGATGGAGCAATAGGCCGCTCGAAACAGACCTGGACGGGCAATGGCGGACTTTCAGATTGTCAGTGAGTTTCAGCCGCGGGGTGATCAGCCGGAGGCGATCGCGCGGATCGTCGAGCGCTTTCAGGCGGGGGCGGCGCGGCAGACGTTGATGGGGGTCACGGGATCAGGCAAGACGTTCACGATGGCGCACGTGATCGCGCGGCTCGGTGTTCCGACGTTGATCATCTCGCATAACAAGACGCTGGCGGCGCAGCTCTTCGAGGAGTTTCGCGAGCTGTTGCCGCACAACGCCGCGGAGTACTTTGTCAGTTACTACGACTACTACCAGCCTGAGGCATACATTCCGCAGCGCGACATCTATATCGAGAAGGACGCGTCGCGCAATGACGATCTGGATCGGCTGCGGCTGGCGGCGACGAGCTCGGTGGTGTCGCGGCCGGATGTGGTCGTGGTCGCGAGCGTGTCATGCATTTTCGGACTGGGGTCGCCGGACGAATACAAAGCGAGCGTGATTCAGGTCCGCGTGGGGGCGGAGCAGGAGCGTGACGAGTTGCTGCGGAAGTTTGTGCGGCTGCAATACGACCGCAACGATACGGAGCTGAAGCGCGGGACTTTTCGCGTGCGGGGTGACGTGGTGGAGGTTGCACCTGCGCACGAAGAATACGCGATCCGCATCGAGCTGTTCGGCGATACGGTGGAACGGATCGCGTACATCAACCCGCTGACGGGGAGCACACTGCAAGAGCGGAACGAGGTGTTCATCTATCCGGCGGTGCACTATGTGCTGCCGGAGGAGAGCGTGCAGCAGGCGGTGCAGTCGATCAACGCGGAGCTGGATGAGCGCGTGATGCAGTTACGGCATCAGGGCAAGCTGCTAGAAGCGCAGCGGTTGCTGGCGCGGACCAAGTACGACATGGAGATGCTGGTCGAGGTCGGATATTGCAGCGGGATCGAGAATTATACGCGACATCTGAACGGGACGCCGGCGGGTGCAAAGCCGTATACGCTCGTGGATTACTTTCCCGAGGATTTCCTGCTGATTGTTGACGAGTCGCACGTGACAATTCCGCAGATCGGGGCGATGTTCGTCGGCGACCGCAATCGCAAGCAGGTGCTGGTAGAGCACGGGTTCCGGCTGCCGAGTTGCCTGGACAACCGCCCGATGCGGTTCGAAGAGTTCGAGCAGATGTGGAAGAAGGTGCTGTTCGTCAGCGCCACGCCGGGGCCGTATGAGCTGGAGGCGACGGGCGGCGAAATCGTCGAGCAGATTATTCGACCGACCGGCCTGGTTGATCCGGCGATTGAAGTATGTCCGGCGCGCGGACAAGTGCCCGATCTGTTGGAGCGTTGCCAGGAGCGCGTTGCGGCTGGGCAGCGTGTGTTGATCACCACGTTGACTAAGCGGTTGGCGGAGGATCTTTCGACATACTTGCAGCAGGCGGGCTTGCGGGGGCGCTACCTGCACAGCGAGATCGACACATTGGAGCGCGTTGAGATCTTGCGCGACCTGCGCGTGGGCAATTTCGATGTGCTGGTGGGTGTCAATCTGTTGCGCGAAGGGCTGGACCTGCCGGAAGTGTCGCTGGTGGCAATTCTGGATGCGGACAAGGAGGGTTTCCTGCGGAGTGCAACGTCGTTGATCCAGATGATTGGACGCTGTGCCCGAAACGTGGACGCGACGGTCGTCCTCTATGCGGACAAGACGACCAAGGCGATGCGGCAGGCAATCGATGAGACGGAGCGCCGTCGCGAGATCCAGCTCAAGTACAACGAGGAGCACGGCATCACGCCAGACACGGTGCGGAAGGAGATTCGCAACAGTCTGATCGGCGAAGTGGCGGCGATGCGGCGCGTGCGGGAGGCCGTTCACGCGGATGAGGGGGACTATGACCGCGACGAGCTGATCCGGCAACTCGAACAGGAGATGCTCCAGGCGGCCGAAGAGCTGGACTTCGAGAAGGCGGCAGCGCTGCGTGATCACATCAAGGAGCTCAAAGACTCGCCGGAGTTGAAGGTGGCTGTCGCTGACGCGCGTCCCAAAGAAGGCTTGAAGAAGCGGGAGAAGAAGTCCTGGCAGCCGCAGGGGCAACATCGTCGGCCGCAGAAAAGGAAACGGTAGGGATTAAAGGACTGGGGGATTCGGGCACTTCGCGACCACCAAGGCCCCGTCCTGTCGGAAATTGCACGTACCTGTCTTTGTCTGCGCGGAATCGGTCCCAGGGGTCGAGATGAACGATATGATGACGCGGTCGTTTGCAGGCTGCGCGGCACGTTGCCAGCGGCAGCCCGCGGCACGCGAATATGGAGGCAGGCGCTGGCGGACCCACACGCGGCGCTCGGGCAAGAATCGATGAGAAGGAGAATCACGATGACTAGTTCCGTTCGGCTTGGTTGGCGCCTGGGAGCAGCGATGCTCGTGGGCCTGTGTGCTCTGGCGACCAGCACCAAGGCAGACATCAGCGCGTATAAGCTTTCGCGGGCGGTGCCGGCCGACTCGATGATTTGCGTCCACACGCGCAACCACGACGGCATGTCGTTCGTGACCGAGCAGTTCGAGCGCGTCTGGGATGCGATCTGCAAGCAGAACTTCGACCGCGACATCCGCCGCATGATTCGCGGGGCGATCAAGGAGAATGGCGGCGATATCGAGGCGTTTGACGAGCAGTGGCAAAAGATCACCGATCTGGCCGCGGGCGTCGAATGGGCGGGATTGGCCGGCCAGGAGTTCACGTTCGCGATGCGTCTGGCGCCGCCATTTGGGGCGGACTTTGTATATCTGCTGATTCCGACCGCCGGCCAGCTCGATGCGGACTACGAAGGTCTCAGCGCGGTGCTGGATAATCTGGTTGGGCTCGCGCCGCCGGAGACGTTTGACGTCGCGACGGAGAAACGGGCGGAGTGTGTGATCAAGCGCATCACGGTGGCCGGGGGCGTGGTGCCGGTCAAGCTCACGCTCGCGCGGCACGGCGACGTACTGCTGCTAGGCATCGGCTCGTCCATGGCGGACCAGGTGCTGGCCCTGCTGGACGGCGAAGGCGGTGCCGAGGCCACTCTGGCCAGCACGGAGCGCTTCAAGAAGGCGTTTGCGCAGTTGCCGGACGGCGCAGACAGCATGTACTTCATCGAAGTCGGCAAGCTGATGGAGCAGGGGCGGGCGTTCGCCGAAATGGGCGCGGCGGCGGCAGCGGCCGAGGCGCCTGCGGTCGAAGGCGAGCCGGCCCCCAACCCGCTCGGTTTCCTGCCGAAGATCGTCGATGCGCTGGACATCTGGGAATACGTCGCGGGTGTGTCGTCCACGGACGGATTGCAGACTCGCACCGAGGAAATCGTGCTGCTACGCGACGATGCGAAGTCGCGGCCGCTGTATAAGGTGTTCTACTCCAATCCGCCGCTGAAGCAGCCGTTGAAGTACATCCCGGCCATCGCGACTGACGTCAGCGTTAACAGCGGAATCGATCTGCACGCACTGTACACGGAGGCGATTCGTTTCGTACGCGACGAGGTGCCCGAAGGCGACGAGATGATCGCCCAGTGGGACGCCGTGCGGGCGGAGATGCCGATCGATGTGGAGCAAGACCTGCTGTCGTGGATCGATGGTTCGATGGCGACGTTCTCGGCGCCGATTCCGACGCCGTTCCTGCCCGGTTCGGTGTGGATTCTGAAGGTGAGCGACGAGGAGAAGGCGAACGCGGCGCTACAGCAGCTTTGCGTGCTGCTGGACTCGCTGCTCGTCGAGCAGAATGGGGGCGTGGAAGATGCCGAGCTCGAAGGCGCGGAAGGTTTCAAACGCGTCATTTTGCCGCCGATGTTCGCGATGATTCCGGGGCTGGGGCGGCCCATCTTCGGCATCAAAGGCGGGCACCTGTTCATCGGCAACGGTCCCGAGATCGTCACGTCGGCGCTCGAGGCCGGCGCGGGACAGGCCGACAACTTCACCAAGAACGAGCGGTTTCTGGCGGAAGGTTTGCCCTTGTCGGCGCAGGTGGTTGCATTCAGTTTCCAGGACCTGTCCAAACTGGGCGAGCAACTCGGTCAGATACTGCCGGCGATTGCCTTCGGTATGCGGATGATGCCGGACGTCAGCAACAATCCGATGCTTAGCGGCTTGCTCGGCATCCTTACCAAGGCCGGGAACGTGTGCAAAGAGCTCGACTTCTTTAAGTCGACCTGCTCGGTGACGACGTTCGACGGTCGGCAGGCGTACTGTACGACGCTGACGAACTACCAGGAGCCGCCGAAGCCGAAGTCGAGCCCGACGACCGAGGACGATGAAGCGCAGGCCGCGGCCCCGGTAGAGGAGCCGGTCGCGCTGTAGCGCGGCTCTGCGAGTCGAATTGGTTTAGCGAGGTCCCGCACGGTTCTCTTGAACCGCGCGGGGCTCTTGCTTCGGGGTTTCACCACAGAGGCACAGAGGGCGCAGAGAAGAGGGTTTGGGGGTGGGGACTCGCTTCCCGTGCGTGTGCGTTTACCAGGGGTCCTGGGCGTCGTCGCCGGTCTGTTGGGGGCGGTCGGGGGTTTGCTCGGCAGCGCGTTGGTGAGCGCGGACCTCGCAGTGGGGGCATTCGTCCGCTTGTCCTGCTTGCTGGGCGTACCAATCACGGCATACGGCGCAACGGGTCGCACGGTAGACTGTCTGCTGTTCGCACTTCTCGCAGGTGAGAGGCCATTGATCAAAATCCATAGTTACCTGCATGTTGGAATGGGCGAGGCAGTCCGGGTTCGTGCAGGCGACGTAGAGCGTGGCCCAAGGGGTCGGCTCCTCGAAACGTCCGGCGCCGGTGGATGGGGTGAGTCCGCCGATGAACCAGTTGACAACGAAGATGGCGAGGACTGCGAGGAGCAGTACCAAGCCAAGTCGCACGAGACGGGAGGAGAGGAAGACGCTGGGGTCCTTCCGAAACCCCTCTCGGAGGTCGCGCAGACGGTCGGGCAGGTGCTGCACTTCGTCGCGGACGCGGTGCGGCAGTTCGGAGAGTGCGCGTTGGCGTTTGTCCGTCATGTACGTGTGCTCCGGCGGCCGATAATGCTGTAGCCAGGAGGGGTGCGACCGCCTCAAGTATTATTACTTCGGCGTGATTGTCGGACAATTTTTGGTTTTGACAACGTTTGGTGAACGTGCTTAGAATGCCCGTTCCGGCTCGCGCAAGCGGCCTAAGGCGTATGCCTGTCGGCGGTTCCCGACGTACCGTCCGTGGATCACATGCTGCTGTAGCTCAGTGGTAGAGCGCCTCCTTGGTAAGGAGGAGGTCATGGGTTCAATCCCCATCAGCAGCTATATGGACGCTACGGGTCGGTTTCGGGACCGGGCGCGGAATTGACGTCAGGATTGAAACGGAAGACATGTTGAGAAGGCCGCCTGTCGGGCGGGCCCGGGTGTGTGAGCACCCCGGGCTACGAGTGGAGAGCATCAATGGCCAAGGGTGTATTTGAGCGTACGAAACCGCACGTAAACGTGGGTACGATCGGTCACGTCGACCACGGCAAGACCACGCTGACCGCGGCGATCACGGCCGTGCAGGCGGCGAAAGGCCTTGCCGAGTACAAGCCGTATGACGAGGTCGCGAAGGCGTCGGAGTCTGACGGCCGTCGCGACCCCACGAAGATTCTGACGATCGCTACGTCGCACGTCGAATACGAGAGCGACAAACGTCACTACGCCCACATCGACTGCCCGGGCCACGCCGACTACGTAAAGAACATGATCACGGGCGCCGCCCAGATGGACGGAGCGATTCTCGTGGTGAGTGCGGCGGACGGCCCGATGCCGCAGACGCGTGAGCACGTGCTGCTGGCCCGCCAGGTCAACGTGCCGCAGTTGGTGGTCTACCTGAACAAGGTCGACCTGGTCGATGACGAAGAGCTGCTCGAGCTGGTCGAGATGGAAGTGCGCGAGCTGCTGAGTTCGTACGACTTCGACGGCGACAACGTGCCGGTAATCAAGGGCTCGGCCACGGAGGCCGTGCAGAACTCGGTCGACAAGAACGAGGACGGTGCCGGCTGGAAGTCCATTACCGAGCTGATGGTGGCGCTGGACGAGGCGATTCCCGAGCCCGAGCGTGAGTCGGACAAGCCGTTCCTCATGCCGGTCGAGGATGTGTTCTCGATCAAGGGTCGTGGTACGGTCGGCACGGGGCGTATCGAGCGTGGTCAGATCGTCGTGGGGACCGAGGTTGAGGTGATCGGCCTGCATGCCGAGCCGGGCCGCAAGACGACCGTGACCGGCGTCGAGATGTTTAACAAGACGCTCGATTCGGGTATCGCGGGTGACAACGTCGGCCTGCTGCTGCGCGGCGTCGAGAAGAAGGAGCTCGAGCGCGGCCAGGTATTGGCCCAGCCGGGCAGCATTACGCCGCACACCAAGTTCATGGGTGAGGTGTACGTGCTGACGAAGGAAGAAGGCGGTCGCCACACGCCGTTCTTCAAAGGCTACCGTCCGCAGTTCTACTTCCGGACGACGGATGTGACCGGCTCGATCGTGGAGTTGAAGAGCCGTGAGGGTGGCGAGGCCGAGATGTGCATGCCGGGCGACAACATCCAGATGCGCGTCGAGATTCAGCACCCGATCGCGATGGAAGACGGTTTGCGTTTTGCGATTCGTGAAGGTGGCCGCACGGTCGGCTCGGGCGTCGTGACCAGCATTATCGAATAGCTGGCAGCGCGGCGGCGGTAATAACGGGAATCAGGGAATGTGGCGGCCGGTCTGCTTCAACGGCTCCGGCCGCTACTGATGTCATAGGCAGTATCGCGGGAGCGCAGGAATGGCCAAGGCTCAGAAACGCGAGTGGGTTTGGTTGCAGTGCACTGAGACAGGCGACCTGAACTACCGGACGAACGTAAATGTGCAGGGCGGCGTGCCCAAGCTGCAACTGAAGAAGTACAGCCCCCGTTTGCGCAAGCGGACGGTCCACAAGATTAAGCGCAAGTAAGCGCCAGTCGGGAACACCCGAACTTGCGCCACGCGGTGGACAGGGCTCGCTGCGTGGCGTGCATGGCTGAAGGAGCGTAGCTCAATTTGGCAGAGCAGCTGATTCCAAATCAGCAGGTTGGGGGTTCGAGTCCCTCCGCTCCTGGTCGATAAGCCGCGCATAGCGCGTGGCATCAGATTCGTGCTCAGTGGCCAAAGCTGCGAGTGCGGCAACGTATCAGCGATCCGAATCGGAATCGCGCGGAGCATCAGAACCCCATGGCTGACCAAGTACAACGAACAACAGATGTCACACGCGGGAGCGGGAGCGGCTCGCCGTTACGGATCTTCAAGCCGGGGCAGGGCAAGTGGGTGCGCTGGTGTACGGTGGGGGGCACCGGAGCGCTGGCGCTGGCCGGTGCGGGCTTTCTCTCGGAGCAGATGCAACTGTTCCAGTTCGCTGAGAACGAGTACATACGGTTTTCCATTCCGGTGGTGTTTCTGCTGCTGGTGGCGTACGGCGTGTATTACCTAGTCGGCCGGCACGAGGGAGCGGTGAACTTCCTGATCGCGACCGAAGGCGAGATGAAGAAGGTCAACTGGTCGACGCGCAAGGAGGTGATGGGCGCGACGCGCGTGGTGATCTTCACCGTGATCTCGTTATCGCTCATCTTGTTTGTGGTTGACATAATCTTCATGGTGTTCTTCAGCGGGATTGGTGTACTGCGGATCAATGTGATCGAGAAATTCTTTGGCGGAAGCACGTAATGAGCAGTGCTGAAGAACCACGTCCGGAAGGCGCGGAACTGGAAACAGGTGCCCAGGCGAGCACGACTGACCCCAGCGAGCTCGCGGAGGCGCAGGTGCCGGATACCGAACAACAGCAAACCGATCAGCCGGCCGTGACCGAGGAGGCCGTTACGTCCAACAGCGACGTGACGGAACCGGTGGAGGCCGAAGCAGCGCCGGTTGCCGCGGACGAAGCTGAGGCTGACGTCGAGACGAAAGCAAAGCCTGAGCCCGCCGAGCAGGCGGCTCCGCCCGAGTCCGCGCAGCCCACGGAACTCGTACAGCCGGGCATGGACTGGTATGTCCTGCGGGTGGCGTCGAACAAGGAAGACATGGTTCGCGACGCGCTCGAACGTAAGATCAAGATCGAGCAACTCGAAGAACACGTGGGGCGGGTGCTCGTGCCGACCCTGCGTGAGAAGCGCGTTCGTGACGGCAGTGCGCGAATCTATCATCGCAAGCTTTATCCGGGCTACGTGTTCGTCGAGATGGCGACCGACAGCGACGGGCGCATCCCGGAAAATGTCTGGTTCGTGATCAAAGAGACGACCGGTGTGGGCGACTTCATCGGGTCGGGCGGCAAGCCGTCGCCGATGCCGTTGAGCGACGTCGAGGCCATGCTGGCTGCGGCGGTGCGACCGGAAGAGTCGGCCTCGCTGGCGAATCTGGCTTTCAAGGTCGGGGATCGGGTGAAGGTCACGGACGGCCCGTTCGAGAACTTCGAAGGCGTGGTCGACGAGATCAACCAGCAGAAGGGCACGGTCCGCGTGATCGTGACCATTTTCGGCCGGCCAACGCCGATCGACATGGAGCATTGGCAGGTCGAGCAGCTCTAACGCTAGCGGCCGATACGGGGCAAAATCAGGGCGTCCCGACTGGATTCGGGAAGAATTGTGTGGTAAATTGATTGGACTTGTGACATTTGGTGCGGGCACCGCGTGTGCGGGCGAATCAGGGCGTAACGGCAGGATTGAACCATGGCCAAAGCCGTAGTCGGAAAGATCAAACTGCAGGCCCCGGGCGGTCAGGCGACGCCGGCCCCACCGGTAGGTCCGGCGCTGGGTCAGCACGGCGTGAACATCGGTCAGTTCGTGCAGCAGTTCAACGACCGCACAAAGGACCTGGCAGGTGTCACGTGCCCGGTGGAGATCACCGTCTACAAGGACAAGAGCTTCGACTTCATCGTCAAGAGTCCGCCGGCCGCAGTGCTCTTGGTCAAGGCGGCCAAGCCACTGGATGCGGGGGCGGCGATTGTTGAGAAAGGCTCGGGCGAGCCGAATCGCAACAAGGTCGGACGGGTGACGCAGGACGATTTGAAGAAAATTGCCGAAACAAAGATGAAGGACCTCAACGCCTTTGATGTCGACGCGGCGGCGCGCATCATCGCCGGCACGGCCCGGTCGATGGGCATTGAGGTCGTGGACTAAAGCGGGGGGCCAGCGGCCGGCGCACGGCGGCGTCGGCAGTGACGAAACGTCGGTCGGCGTTCTGGCCGGGCGTTCGACAATCTGAGGGCCGCACCACGGGCCTGTAACTTAGTGGGAGCTTGGCAATGCGATTTCGCAGCAGGCGTTACAAGAAAGATGCAGAGAAGATCCCTGCCCAGGCCTTGCCGCTCGAAGAGGGCGTCAAACGACTGAAGAACTACTCCAAGACCAAGTTCGACCAGTCAGTTGATCTGGTGCTCCATTTGGGCATCGATCCGCGACAGGCCGACCAGATGATCCGCGGTTCGCTGAGCCTGCCGAAGGGCATCGGCAAGTCGAAACGCGTGATCGCCTTCTGTCCCGAGACGGAGGTCGAGGCGGCCAAGGGAGCCGGTGCCATCGAAGCCGGCGCCGACGAGCTGGTCGAGAAGGTCCAGAAGGGGTGGATGGACTTCGATGTCGCGGTCGCGCACCCGTCGATGATGGGCAAGGTTGGCCGGTTGGGCCGGGTCCTGGGCCCGCAGGGCAAGATGCCGTCGCCCAAGAGCGGCACGGTGACGCCGGACATCGCCAAGGCTGTGAAGGACTACTCGGCGGGCAAGCTCGAGTTCCGCAACGATTCGGGCGGCAACGTACACGCGGTCGTCGGCAAGCTGAGCTTCAGCGACGACGACCTCAAAGAGAACATCACGGCGTTTGTTGACCACATCCGGCGCATGAAGCCGGCCGCCGCGAAGGGGACGTTTCTGAAAAAGGTGTGCATCAGCGGCACGATGACGCCGGCAGTGCAGATCGACACCTCGGCCCAGACAGCGGAGGCCGCGTCATGAGTAAGCTCGTCAAAGAACTGATCACGAACGAATTGAAAGAGCGCTACGCCGAGCAGAACAACGCGGTGTGGATCGAACTGGTCGGTGTCGACGGCACGACGACGAACGAGTTTCGCGGGGACCTGCGCGGCCGGGAGATGCGGATGGAGGTCGTGAAAACGGCCCTGTTCCGGCGCGCCTGCGCGGAGAGTCCGCTGGCGCCGCTTGCGGATCAGCTCGAAGGTCCCGCAGCGCTGATCACCGGCGGTGAGTCAGCGATCGACGTTGCCAAGCTGCTCGAAGACTGGGCACCGAAGTTCCCGAAGGACACGCTACGGCTGCGTGGTGCTCTGCTGGAGGGCGAGTACCTGGACGAAAGTCAGGTGCAGGATCTGCACAAGATGCCGAGCCGGGCGGACCTCCAGGCGAAGATCGTGCTGATCGTGACTACTCCGGGTCGGAACGTCGTCGGCGCGGCGGTATCCCCGGGCCGAAAGGTCGTCGGAGCGATCAAGCAGATCGCGGAGAAGCTGGAGAAAGGCGAGACCATCGAACGCGTGCAGGCTTAGCACGCGAACAGTGATATTGACGGCGCGTGCCTGAGTGCTCCCGAAGTGGATTAAATGAGGCTAACGGGGTCTCAGCTATCAGGCCGGCCGAAAGCGTTTGACTGTGGAGAGTGAATCATGGCGGAAGCACCTGCCGAAGCGGCACCAGCCAAAGAGTACGATGCGGCCATCAAGGAAATCGGCGACAAGATCGCCGGCCTGACGTTGATTCAGGCGCAGTCGTTGGCCGACTATATGAAGGACGAATACGGGATTGAGCCCGCCGCGGGCGGCGGCGTCATGATGGCGGCGGCTCCGGGCGCCGGCGGCGATGGCGGCGGCGAAGAAGAGCAGACCGAGTTCGACGTCATCCTCAAGGGTGCCGGCGACAAGAAGCTGCAGGTGATCAAGGTCGTCCGCGCGGCGCGCAGCGACCTGGGCCTCAAGGAAGCCAAGGCGCTTGTGGACGAGGCGCCGAAGCCGCTTCTGGAGGGTGTCAGCAAAGAAGACGCCGAGAAGTGGAAGGGCGAGCTCGAGGGTGCCGGCGCTGCGGTCGAGATCAAGTAGCGTCCGCCGCTAAAGACACATCTGCGATTCTGGCAGGTTCGGTCGAGACTGGCCGAACCTGTCTTTTTTCCGCATTCGTCAATATTCGATCGCTGCGGGATAATACACCTCCATGAGCGGGACTGGTACACACTTGCGGAAAGCTGGCGTTGAAACCGGTTCGACTGGCATCCGACCCAGAGTGGAGGAATGACATGTACCGTCTATTCGTCCTGATGACCATGACCGCAGGGCTGTTTGCCAGTGGGTGCAGCAATCCCGTGCGTGTGACACGGGACTTCGATCTGCACGTGCCGTGGGAGGATTACGAACACATCGAAGTCTTCACGCGTAACGGTGAACTCGATCTGCGCGTGGCAGACGTCGATGACGTGACGATCACGGGGGAGGTGTCGGCCGGCGGGTTGACGTACGACGCGGCGCATAAGCACCTGGATCAGGTCGAAGTCGTCGCCAAGCCGGCGACCGGTGCCACGCAGACGTTGCTCGTCCGGCTCGAATATCCGCCGCACCTGCACAACAAGAACGTCGGCGGCAGCATACGCGTGCGGGTCCCGTCGGCATGTAGTGCGCGGCTGGAGACGCGTAATGGCGGCATCGTCGTAGCGGACATGTGTGACGAGGTCATCGCCGATACGGCCAATGGACGCGTGCGCGTCAGCGATGTTACCGGTTCGGTGACTGTTGACACCTCTAACGGCGCTGTAACGCTCGAGAACATTCAGGGCAATGTGTCAGCCGATACGGCGAACGGTCGCATCGTAGCGATGAACATCGTCGGCGACTGTGCGCTGGAGACGTCGAACGGGTCTATCCGGGCCCACGTCGCGCCCGCTGCAGAAGGGCGGCTGGTGGCGCGGTCGTCCAACGGTACGATTCACCTGACCTTGCCGGCCGATCTAGGGGCGGACCTGCGGTTGAGTACGTCGAACGGTCAGGTACACGTCGACTTGCCGGCCGGTGTGTTTGCGATCGAACGCCTGCGAAAGAACAGTCTGCGCGGTGCGATGAACGGCGGTGGTTGCCTGATCGAGGCGCGCACGTCCAATGGGACGGTTCGCGTGGACGCTGAAGAGTAACTGAACCACAGAGGCACAGAGGGCGCAGAGAAGCCGTTGGACTGTCGGCTTTCCGATCTTGCTGACAACTAACTGGGCGCGGGTCGGCAGGCGTGTAAACCGCTCCGCCCTGCGGGCGTCCGAAACACCGGTATAATGACCGTATGTCGCAACGACGTAGCATGGTCGGCGGCCTGCTGGTGGGGCTGGCGCTCTTTGTGGGCTGTACGCATGTGATCGAACGTCCTACGCCGTACTATGAGGACGGCCCGACGCAGCTCGCGCCGCCGCAGGGGACGTTCGAGGCGGGGACGCGGGTGCTGCTGCTGGGGCGTGAGGGGAGCTACGCGAATGTCTGGTCTTGGTCGGGCAAGCGGGGCTACGTATGGGAGGGGGCGCTGGGTTCGATCTGGGCCGCGCGCTCTAACGCCGAGCAGCGACGCAAATCGGAAGACGCGGATCCGCGTGGCAAGGAGTTCGACCGCGACACGCCGGGGGCGTATGTGGAGTAGCGGGGAGGACCGAAGGATCACAGGATCTGAGGATCAAAGGGGGGATTAGAACGTATCCTGAAACTCATTCGAAGCCGACGTACGCGCTTCGGAGAGCCCTGAAACTCGGGAGTTGTTACCCTCCGCCAACCCCTCCCTGAGAGAGAGGGTTCAATGCGTGACGGCGTAGAGGATGATGTTGGCGGCCAGGCGGCGGGCGTCTTCGCTGGCTAGGCCCCAGCAGCCGTCGAAGGCTTCGCCGGTGAGGCCGCAGCCGAGGCTGTACGGGCTGTAGACGGTCACGAGGCGCCCATCGATCTCCAGGCCCCAAAGCTCGGGTTCGTTCCTGTCGGGTTGGGTGCGAACGACATCAGGTGAGTACTTGACCTGGCGAACGTCGAAGCCCGGGCGCCCCTGGAACACCGGGTGGTCGAGCGGTAGCTGTTGTAGCGTAGCTTCCGGGAACATCTGGCGAACGAGGCGCCGGAAGGCGCCGTCGAACGGCTGTGTGCCGCAGCACGCGTCAGCAATCAAGAATCCGCCACGGCGCAAGTGGTCGCGGAGCGCGGTGCGCTCCTCGATCGGGAGTTCGAAGTCGAAGTGGCCGGCGAGGTAGAGCACTGGCGAGCGATACAGTTCGGAGTCGGTCAGGCGAACTTGTCGATACTCGGTCACGACGTCGAAGCTCAACTCGTCGCGCAGAAACTCCGCGAAACGCACAAGTGCGAGCGGGAAGGGTCGCCAATCGCCTTCGTATGCGACCTGAGCCAACCGAAATGCGCCAGGTTGAGGGGCAATACGTTGTTTTGCGGGCGTTTCGCTCGGTAGAACAACCGCATCTAGGCGATCGCGTAGCGGGCGCTTGCCGATTGCATACGCCGCGATATTGGTGCCCAGTTGGAAGGCGTATTCGCTGAGGATCGGCACGTCGCCCTGTTCCCAGAGGCATGAGAGATCGTGCGGGCTGAAGAGCACGCTGGTGCGGCAGCCGAAATCGACGCCGCGCAGGTCGTACGGTTCGAGCTCGTGGCGCACACGGTAGACGGCGTGGTCCGGCCCAAGCACGCGCAGAGGTGTTTCGGGAAAGGTGTTCGCCGCAAACTGCTCGAAACCCGCGCGGAATTCCGCTCGACTGCAGCAGGCTTCGGCAAACAGCAGGCCGCCCTGCTCGACATAGGCGCGGAGCTTGTCGCGCTGGGTCACGTCCCATTCGGGGAACTCATGGCCGTGGAAGTAGAGAATCGGGGCGGCGAGCCAGTCTTCGAGCGGGGCATCGAAATCGACTACCTGCCACGCGACGGGCTGCCCGAGTTGATCGTCAATGTGCGCGACAAGGTGGGCCACGTCGTTGCGATCCGGATTCCACTCGTCATCATCCGACCAGCGCAGCTTCTGGATAAGCAGTGACTTGTGCCCCTTGGCGAGAAACAGCACGCCGAGGCACGTGTCGACGAGGTTGCGGTTCCAGAGGCCGTCGCTGCGCTGGGTGCGCACGAGGTGCGCAGCGCCGGCGCGGTACCAGTCGTGGGGGCCGAAGTAACGTCGGCCCGAGAGAATGCCACAGCGTTCCACTGCATACAGCCAGTAGTTCACGTAGCTGCCGTGGCCGCGGGGATTAGTGTTGGCGGCGAAGTTCCGGCCGAGCCAATCCTGCGCGCGGATCAACTTGCGATTGGTGTTGTACCTGCCGCAGCGTGGTGCCGCGCCGTCGCGGAAGGTCTTTTCGCGACGTTGAAACGGTTGATTGCCGACGATATAGAGGTCCGCAAGGCCGGCTGCGGTCATGCTGCCGTAGCTGCGACCGGAGTCCTGATAAGCCCAGCCGCCATCGGCGTTCTGCGACCGCAGAATGCGTTGCTCCGCGCGGCGCCAGACGGTGTCGGGGATTGGCACGCCGGCCTGGGCCGCGGCGTGCAAGCCGAGCAGGGCAAATTGTGAGTTGGAGTGGTCAAAGCGATCGCCGGTTTCGGTATAGCCCCACAACCCGGTCTTGTTCTGGGCCTTGATTAGCCAGTCGGCGGCAGCGCCGATCTCGCGGGCGTAGTGTTGCGGATCGGCTGCCGCGAGTACCTGTAACTTGAGGCTGACGACGTAGGTGTGCCTGTTGGGGAACGCCTGAATGTGCGGCAGGGCCCGTTGAAGCGATGTGGAGGTGGGCGCGTGTCCGGCCTGCAACAGCGCCAATGCCGCCAGGCACGTCTGGCCGCCGGGGTAGTTACGCTCTCGCCAGGTTCCATCCGGGCGTTGTGCGTTGACGATGGTGCGAACGCCGCGGCGGATGGCACGTTGCACTTCGGCGCCGGTGACGCGGGCTGGTGCGAATGCCGCCACTGTGGCGCAAGTTGCGCAGAGCAGCCCGGTGGCAATGGCAAGGCGCGGCAAGATCTTCAGCACGCGCTCCATGGCACATCAGTATAGTCGCGCCTGCGGCACGCGTACGGTGTACAATCCTGCGATGCAACCGCCGACTACACAAAAAGAGCCGCCGAGCGTCTGGGCCATCACATTCTGGGTCCTCACGGCCTCGCTGGGATTGGTGACACTGTGCTTCTTCTATATGTCCTATCAGATCAATGCTGATGATCCGGCGGACCCGTTGGCGCTGCGAGCGGCGGCGTACGGTGGCATCAGCGGTGGTGCGACGCTGCTGCTGCTCGGGGGGCGCTGGTTGGCGACGAAAATGCGCGGACCGGTGCGGTAGGTCCCATGCGGGCAATCTCGTCAGTTGCGGGGGCGTGTGCTATATTCCCTGATATGAGCGGTTCGTCAGACAGCGCCGGTCCATGGACGGTAGCGCGGCTGTTGGCGTGGACGCGGGAGTACCTCCAGGCGCGGGGCGTCGAATCGCCGCGGCTGTGCGCCGAGATTCTCCTCGCACACGCGATGGATTGCGAGCGTATCCAGCTCTTCACGCGGCACGATTCGATCCCTGATGAGAAGACGTTGGCCCCCTTCCGCGCGCTGGTCAAGGAGGCGGCCGCCGGCAAGCCGATTGCCTACCTGACGGGGCAAAAAGAGTTCTTCTCGTTGCCGTTTTCCGTGACGCCGGAGGTGCTGATTCCGCGGCCGGAAACCGAGATTCTCGTCGAGCGTACGCTGGACATCGTGCGCAAGCAGTGGGGCGACGACGCGGCGACGTCGCCGAGCATTCTGGACTTGGGAACGGGCTCCGGTTGCATCGCGATCAGCTTGGCGCGACATCTGGCGCGTGCGCGGCTCTTCGCGAGCGATACGTCGGAGGCGGCGCTGGTTGTGGCGCGGCAGAACGCGAAGCGTCATGGAGTGGCGGATCGGATCGAATTCCGTGCGGGTGATCTCTTTGGGGCATGGAGCGACGACACAGGGGCTACGTCGTTTGATGTGATTGTGAGTAATCCGCCGTACATCGCGGAAGGTAGTCCGGACGTGGCGGAGAACGTGCGCGCATATGAGCCGCACGAGGCGTTGTTCGCGGGGCCGGATGGGCTGGCCGTCGCTCGGCGGCTGATTGACGAGGCGCCCCGGCATTTGGCTGCGGGCGGTCACCTGTTTGTCGAGTTGGCGTTTGACCAGGCGGCGCGGGTGCGGGACTTGCTCGGAACAGGTGACTGGCAGGACGTTGTCGCGTACCGTGACGGCGGTGGACACGAGCGTGTTATCCATGCGCGCCGCGCGGCCGCCGGCAGTGCGCAGGTAGCGTAAGAAGGAGGTTCTCGTGGGTCTTCCTTATTTCGAGATCAACGGCGGCACGCGCCTGCGGGGAGCCGTGCAACTGAGCGGCGCGAAGAACGCGGCGCTGCCGATCATGGCGGCGAGCATTCTGTGCGAAGGCGATGTTGTGTTGCGCGGCGTGCCGAACGTGAGTGATGTTCGGTTTCTGGGTGAGCTGTTGATGAAGCTCGGTGTTCACGTGCAGCGCGACGCTGACGGCACGCTACGGCTGAACGCGCGCGATGAGATGAACTTCAAGGCCGAGTACGACATCGTGCGCAAGATGCGGGCGTCGATCTGTGTGCTCGGACCGTTGCTGGCCAAACGTCATCAGGCGCACGTCGCGATGCCGGGCGGTTGTGCGATCGGCGATCGACCGGTGGATCTTCATCTGCGGGCGATGCGGCAGCTTGGCGCGGATGTTGAGTTGGTGAGCGGTGACATCGTCGCCAAGGCCAAGAAGCTGCGCGGACGCGAGATGTTTCTGGGTGGCCCGTTCGGATCGACGGTGCTGGGTACGGCTAACGCGATGATGGCAGCCACGCTTGCGGAAGGAACGACGGTCATCGAGATGGCCGCGTGTGAGCCAGAGGTGACGGATCTCGCCGAGTTTCTCAACAAGTGCGGCGCGTCGATTACGGGGTATGGAACGCCGCGGATCGTGGTGGAGGGCGTGCGTGAGCTGGCTGGGTGCGAGCACCAGATCATTCCGGATCGCATCGAGGCAGGGACGTTCATGGTGGCGGCGGCGGTCACCAACGGTGAGTTGACGCTGGAGAACGGCCGGCTTGATCACCTGATGGCGTTTGTCGACCGACTCAACGCCGTCGGTGTGAACGTTGAGAAGACGGAGAAGGGCGTGGTGGTGTCCTCGGCCCGGCGGCTGGAGCCGGTAGATGTGACCACACAACCGTTTCCGGGATTTCCAACCGATTTGCAGGCGCAGCTCATGGCACTGCTGTGTCTGGCGGACGGCAACAGCATCGTTACGGAGAAGATCTTTCCGGATCGATTCCTGCACGTGGCAGAATTGAATCGGATGGGGGCGAAACTGCGGCGCGAGGGGGCGACGGTGATCGTCGAAGGCGTGAAGCGGCTGGTCGGTGCACCGGTGATGGCATCAGACCTGCGTGCGTCGGCGGCGCTGGTGCTGGCCGGTTTGGCGGCACGCGGGACCACGCGCGTGCACCGCATTTATCACCTCGATCGCGGTTATGATCGGTTCGATGAGAAGCTGCGGGCGGTCAACGCAGACATCGTGCGAAAGGAAGACGGGGAAGTATAGCGATCGATTTAGCTTGTGGCACCGGTTTCGAACCCGTGCATACTCAGCGTCTTGCACGGCGCCGCCAGTGATCCGCGAGTAACGCCAGCAGGCCGAGCACGCATACCGCCTTCCATGCAAACAGCCACCACGGTCGCCACCACGCACCGGTCTGTACTTCCACGACGTCCGAGAACCCGAACATCGTGAACAGGAACGCCGCCAGCCAGCAGCGGTTGGCGAGCGCGCCGGTCCGACGAAGGGCGTACCCGGCAGAGATCAGGCCGACGACGATCCAGAACGTGGCCTCGATGTGGTTGGCGGTGGCGAAGAAAGACTGGGCGAGCACGATCATCGATTCACGAGCCGTGCTTCGACGCGTTCGCAGATGTAGTGGTATGCCAGCAGATGAGCTTCCTGGATGCGGTCGCTGGACGTGTGGGGGACTCGGAACGTGTGCGTGCAGAGCGGGGCTAGGTCGCCGCCGGTTTGACCGGTGAAACCGATCAGGGTGTTGCCGCGTTCGTTAGCGAGTCGCGCCGCGGCGAGAACGTTGGGCGATGTGCCGGACGTGCTGAGGGCCCAGACGACGTCGCCGGGTTGCAGGAGACCTTCGAGCTGGCGGGCGAAAATACGCTCGTAGCCCAAGTCGTTGGCGATCGCGGTCAGCGTCGACGTATCGGTCGTCAGGGCCAGAGCAGGGAGGGCCTGGCGGTCGAGCTTGAACCTGCCGAGCAACTCTGCCGCGATGTGTTGGGCGTCGGCGGCGCTGCCGCCGTTGCCGAGCGTGTAGACGCTGCGGCCGTCGCGGAGCGTGTCGGCGATCAGCGTGGCGATGGCGTCGAGCGCGTCAGCCTGCTCTGCCAGGTCGGCGACGACGCGTTGATGCTCGTTGAGGGTATCGGGCCAGTTGCGTGTCATGGTGGGGTATCGTAGCGGATATCCCGTGCGCTGCGTACGCAGCGCGGCTGGGGTGAAGACAGGGCGGAGTGGGCCGGTAAGCCGAATTCTGTGCCTTTTCAGGCGGCGGCCATTCATCTGGGCCCGCCGTTGCCGACGGGCTCTAGCACCCTACCCGAGGCTGATAGCGAGCCGGGCCGGCTCTCGCCTCCTATTTGGGCTTGCTGGCGGTGGGGTTTACCCTGCCGCGGACGTCGCCGTCCGCGCGGTGCGCTCTTACCGCACCTTTTCACCCTTACCCGGAGGCGTGGGAACGTGGGAAGGTGGGAACGTGATCACGTCCACACTTGCCCACGTTCCCACGCGCTCCGTCGGCGGTGTGTTTTCTGTGGCACTTTCCCTGGGCTCGCGCCCGGTGGCTGTTAGCCATCACCGTGCCCTGTCCAGTTCGGACTTTCCTCCGACGAAATCGCCGGCGGCCGCCAGGCCCACTCCGCCGATCGTGATTGTAGCTTGGGGGTGTACGCTTCGCGAGAAGCGTGGCAGTTGGAGGACAGCGCCGAGCGGCGAACCTAGCCTCCCCCGACCTGTGAGGGGGGGGTAATGGGCCGATCTAACCGGGCAGCTTCTCCATCTCCTTTTCGGCGGTCTGGGCGGCCTTGGTGCCGGGGTATTTGTCGATGATCTTCTGGTAGTACATGCGGGCGAGGTCGGGTTTCTTGGCCTTGGTCATCTGCCGAGCGACCTTGAACCAGCGCTCGCTGCCTTTCTGTGCCTCTTGCTCGGCAGCCGCATCTGCGACCTGATCCATCTGGGCTAGCTGTTGGGCGACCTTCGGATCTTCACGTAACAGGCGGGCGCGTTCGTTGGCGCGCATGCCGGTGGGTCGCGCGGCGTACTTGATGCCGATTTCGTCGTACAGTTTGAGCGCTTCGGCGTAGCGGCCGTCGGATTTCAACTGGTCCGCGCGGGCGAGCTTCTTCTTCGCCTCGATCTCGATCGCGTCGTCTTTGACGACCTCGGCTTTCTGCTCGAGGCCCTCTTTGATCGCCACCGCGAGCATCGGGCCGCGCGCCTCGGGGGATAGGACCTTGCCGTCCCGGCCGACGACGACCGCCAGCGGAATGCCGCGCACCTTGAAGCGCTTGGCGAGCTTGGCATTCCATCCCTTGCCGTCGGCAATGTGATACCAGGCCATTTTCTTGTCTTCGATGAACTGCTTGCACTTCTCAACGTCACTGTCGAGCGAGATGCTGATGATCTCGAAGCCCTGATCGTGGTACTTCTCGTAGGCCTTCTTGGCGTTCGGCAGCTCCGCTATGCACGGTCCGCACCAGGTTGCCCAGAAGTCCACGAGGACGACCTTGCCGCGAAAGTCCTTCAGACTGAACGACTTGCCCGAGCGCAGACAGGTGCCGGAAAAGTCCGGAAACTCCTGTCCGCGGCGGAATTCGCCCGCGATGACGGTTGGAGCGGCGGTAATGGCGAACGCGATGAGCGCGAGGAGACTCACTCGGGCCCTGGTGTAAGTGGTCGTGTTCAACATGCGTTTTGCTCCGCGATTGCGTCTCTATGCACGTTCAGCGTGAGGTGACGCTGGTTCGAATCCGGCACCCCCAGAGTATTGTACCGGCAACCGATCAGAGGTTTGTCAGAAAAAATGTGGGGTTCAGTGCGGGTCGGTGGGGCGGGACGTTGGTTGACTGGTCGGTCGGGTCGAGCGAAACCACTTTCGCAGGACCTGCTCGGCGGGCTTGTTCTTGGGGGTGTACCCGAAATCGCTTGGGCCGCCCGGGTCGGCGGTCCATTCCCACCAGATGACGCCGGCCAGTTCGGGCGTGTCGCTCCAGACGCGGATAAACGCCTCGTAGAGCCGGCGCTGCTCTTCCAGACCGCCGGGGGTGGCATTCTGATTGTGGTAGTAGTTCCAGGGGTATTGGGCGGCGCCCTCCTGGCTGCACCAGCCGACCTCGGTCATGACGATCGGCTTGCCGATCTTACGCTGCCATTCGAGGATGTCGGCTCGGATCGGTCGCCAACGTTCGATCAGATCGGCGACGGTCGGCACGTTGTCGTCCGCGAGTTTGTTGTAGCTCGTCATACCGATGAAATCGAGCCGGTCCCAGAACTTCACCGGACGGTAGTGGTCCCAGTTTGCCGAGTAGCCCAGCTTGCCCTCCGGGAAGCGCCGGCGAGTGCGTTCGATCAGCTCGATCCAACGTTCCGGTTGCTTCTCGGTGCTGACCAGTTCGGACCCCACGAGCAGCGCCGCCGCGCCGCCCTCACGGGCGAGATCGGCGAAGTGCAGCACGAATCGCTCGTATTCCTCCCACCACTTGTCCCACTTGGGTGGATCGATGACGCCGCGCCATTCGCTGCCGCGCGGCACCTGGAGCAGCACGACGGGCATGACCATGACTTGGAGGTCGAGGTCTCGGGCAGCGCGGATGATGCGGAGGATATCATCGCGTGCCGGCACTTTGCGCGCGTCGATGTAGATGGCCTGAGAGCGGGCGTGCTCCATGTGCCCAGGGAACGCTAGCAGGACACAATTGGCACCGAGGTCGGCGATCTCCTGTAGCAAAGGAACGTAGGTCTCGACGGCGCGGTAGCTCGACGCACACTGGATGGCGACGCCGCGATAGGGCATCTGACCAGCGGGAATGTCGCCGAGCAACACGGGTGTGGGAGCATGCCCAATCGGTGGTGCAGGGCGCTGGGAGAGATAGCCGATGAGCACCGTTACTGCGAAGACAATGCCGATGGCGGGGAGGACGGTGCGCGCGCTGAGTGTGTTGCCGGTGTTGAGGGGGCGACAATCTGTTGCAGCACGCTGCCACTCAGCCATGGGTCATCGTCTTCGGGCGGTTGGCCCAGCACGCTCAGTAAGGTAGGGACCAGGTCGACAGATCGCGCGCTATCGATTGTTCCGCCGGGCGTTACTCCCGGGCCGGCGAACATCATCGTTATGAACATGTCGTCGCGATTGACGCCGCCATGGCCGCCTTTTTCATGCACGAAACTGTAGCCGGGCTCGGCGAAGAGCACCACCTGCCCTGCGCGGCGGAGACGGAACAGGGGCACGAGGCTGGGCACGACGTCCGGCCAGTGCTCGTCGGCAGCGGCCCGCAGCCAGGCGCGGCCGTCGTGCGATCCGGCGTTGATGAACTCCGCCAGCGCTGCGTTGTCGCAGTAGCCGAGGGCGTCGTCTGGTTCGGGGATGTACTCGGACGTCGTCTGGCCGTCAGTGGTGACGGTGCGTACGCGTGCCATGCCGCGGCGCGTCCGTACTACGGCGGTGTCTGCGGCTTCGAGCCACGCTACCAGTTCGACGCCTTCGAGATCCCACAGTCGTTTACCAGCCGGGGGATACTTGAGCATCGCAGCCACCAGTGTCGGCGGGAGCGGCTTCTGCCAGCCGTCGGAGCCACGGAAGTGCAGCGACGCGCGGCGGCCGTCCTGGTGGTTTACCACGATGTCGTGGCGGTTGTAGAACGACCGGCGGGCGCTGGTGGGCCCGTCCTGGATCATGCGGCTGGTGGTTGGCAGGCGCCAAGTTTGACGTGCGTAGGCTTCGAGGTCCACGTGTGTGTGGACGTCGGTCATGCCGTGATCGCTCACCAGGACCAGCAACGATGATTCGAGCAGGCCCCGCGTTTCGAGCCAGTCGCAGACGCGGCCGATCTGATAATCGACATGTTGCACAGCGCTGCGAAACTCCGGTGAACTCGGCCCGTGGTCGTGTCCGACGGAGTCAGCGCCTGGCATGTAGAACATGGCAATCGTCGGCCACCGGTTGTGTGCGTTAGCCCAGCGGGCGACACGCGACGTGCTCGTGGCGGTGAGCTTGTCAACGGCGGTGTAGTCGCGGAAGCCCCACATGGCGCCGGACCAGGCCCAATTTGAGAAGTTCCGTGACACGCCACGGTAGTGGGCGGCCTGAATGCTGGTGGAGGGCTCAGGCGCGATCCGCTCGTAAATCGTCGGGGCGGCGAAATCGCGGTTCACGGTTCGGTAGTGCGCGATGGAGACGTAGTTGCGGAAGAGCAGCTCGTCGGGGTCGAACCAACGATTTCCGATAATACCGTGGGTGGCAGGGGAAGCGCCGGTGAGGATGCCGGCAATGGCGGAGTATGTTATCGATGGGGTCGTTGTGACCGCGTGCTCGACACGCGTGCCGCCTTCCCAGAAGCGCGTACGGATGTTGGGCAGCCAGCCTGCGGTGCAGCCGGCCACCACCATCCGCGGCGGTAGGCCATCTACAAGGAACAAGACGATGCCGGGCTGGGGCCGGGTGACATCGTCGGTCAGGTGCGCCCGTATGCGTCCGCCGGGGCCGCAGCCGCTCGCTACGAGTGCGAGCGTCACGAGCAGGATAGACACCACCGCCCGTGCTTGGCTCTCGGTCACGCGGGACGGTCTGACGCTATACGGCATAATTGCTCCTGGTGGCGATCCGAGGTCGAGGCATTATTGCCGGATCCAACGGAGCCGCAAGCGGAGCGTGCGGTGGCCTGAGGGTGGGGATCGGGGTATAGTTCGCCGGCGTGGTAATACACTCGGAGAACTGAGCTTCAGTGCGGAGTTTGCGATGAAGACGTGGAAATGGACTGCTCTGATCGTGACCGGCGGGATGTTGCTGCAATTCCAGACGTGCGTGACAGACATCGCGTACTACGTCATCCAGCTTGCAGCGCAGCAGATCATTACCGGCGCACTGACGGCCGCGACGACGTAATCACTCTCCGGACCCGGACCAGCGCTGCTACGCAGGTGCCGGGCAGCGCCGGTCACCTCGTAACGCTACAGCCGCACGTGACGGGCCTGGCTGGCCAGGCGGATCGTCTTGAGGTTGAGGTCGTGAAAGGCCTTGACGTAGCGCACGGTGCGCGAGTGGGCCCGCATGACAACTGAGTGCGTGATCGCGATGTGGCCATCGACGATGACGCCACGCAGCAGGGCGCTGTCGGTGATGCCCGTCGCGCAGAAGATGATGTCTTTGCCGCGGGCGAGGTCCTTGCAGGTATAGACGCGATCCAGTTCGTCACCGTGGCCCTCGTCGATGAGCTCCTGCCGCTCTTCGGGGGTGCGGGGCCACATGCGCGCGAGCATGTCGCCGCCCAGGGTGCGGATCGCCGCGGCGGCAAGCACGGCTTCGGGCGAACCACCGATCCCCATGTAGATATCAACCGCGCTCTCAGGCAGGCTGGGCGCGATGGCGGCGGCGATGTCGCCGTCGCCGATGAGGCGGATCGCGGCGCCGGTTTTACGCACATCCTGGATGAGTTTCTCGTGACGGGGACGGTCGAGCATGCAGACGACGAGATCCTTGACGCGTTTGCCCAGAGTCAGCGCGACGATCTCCAGGTTGTGTTCGACGGTGGCGTCGAGCCGGACGTGGCCGGCGCCGGCCTTCACCTTGGGCCCGACGGCGATCTTGTCCGCATAGACACTCGGTATCGCGGCCAGCTTGCGGTCTTCAGGATCTTCGCCCTTGGCGGCGGCAATAACGCTGAGCGCGCCGGGCAGGCCCTTTGAGGTTAATGTAGTGCCATCGATGGGGTCGATGGCGATGCTCACTGGCGGTGAGCCGTCGCTCCACGTACCGAGCTTCTCGCCGACGAAGATACCAGGCGCTTCGTCTTTGATCCCTTCGCCGATCATGCACACGCCGCGCATGTCCATGAGGTTCAACATGCCGCGGAAGGCGTCGGTGGCGGCCTCGTCGGCGAGTTCTTTTTCGCCCTTGCCGATCCAATGGAAGACGTTCAGGGCAGCGGCTTCCGATGCACGGAGGAGGTCCATGCCGATGAGCTGCTCGTCCTTGGGCTCGGAAGCTTCGATGAGTTGATCAGCGATTTTGGCGTCAGACATGACGATTCCCTGCTTGCCCCGCAACTGTGCACCCGGTCGTACGCTTGAGCGGACGGCTCGACCTCAGCCTACAGCGTTGCGTGTGCGATGTCTAGCGGGGGATATTCGTGGGGCACGCGTTTGCGCTTAAAGCAGCCACTGCCCAGGAGCAGTACGTGCACCTCGTTAGCCCTGGATGAGCTCGACCTGGTCGTTGCGGATCCAGCCGGTCTTGCCATCGGGTAGTTCGATCAGGAGCCATTCGGGCTGGCGCTCGCGGACGACGAACTCGACGCCTTCGTGGAGCTTCTGCTTGAATTGCGGTTCGTAGCCGTCGCCGTTGCCTTTGCGCACGATGACGTTGTTGGCGATGATGACGCCCTCGTGGTGCTGCTGCGCGGCCAGGAGGTCGACGGTTACCGAGATTCCCAGTGCAACCCAGAGGGCAAGCGCGGGGATGAGCAGCCAGCGCCAACCCGCGCGGGGTGCGAAGTTGCGTACGATCAGCAGCAGCCAGAACGCGACGTAGAGCGTCAGCCCGAGGACGATGCGTGTGCGGAACGCCGACTGGTAGTGCCAGAAGAACAGTGTCTTCCAGAAGGCGCGCTGGCCGGTGCTCTCGATCTGGTTGCTGCGGAGCGAGCGGGCGTAGCGCAGGTTGTGCTCCAGGCGGCCATCGCCGGGAATGAACTCCTGGGCACGGCGGTAGTTTGCGATCGCCCGGCCCAAATCACCGCTTTCGAAATAGGCATTGCCGAGGTTGTAGAACAGCTTGCCGTTGCGCACGCCAGCGTCAAGTAGGAGTTGGTACTGTTCGGCGGCAGTGCGGAAGGCAGCGCGGGCTTCGGACGGGTTGACTTGGCGCAAGTCGGCACCGCGTTGAAAGGCACGGGTGGCTTCAGCCAAGGTGGCCAGGCGCTCGGCGTCGGACAGATCGACAGCGCGCGCCAGGGCGACGGCGGACAGCACTATGCCGAGGGCAAGTGGCCAGTGGATTGCGCCACGTCGCACCATCAGAATCGCACCTCCTCGAGCCGCGCGATGCAGCGTCGGGCGGTCTGGGCAAGATCGTGAGCCGCTTCATCGCCGGCGGGGGCGTACGCCAGGGCTTCGCAGCGTTCCAGCAGCGTATCGATCTTATCTACGAGGCCGGCGTCGATTGACTGGCTTGTCAGGCGGGCGTGAATTTCCGCGCGCGTCAACCCGCCCGGCGGCAGGGAGCAGCGATCCGCCACGTAGCCGGCGACGGCGCTCGTGATCGCGGCGGGGATGGGCGTCTGGGCGCCGCGTACGGCGGCGTCAATCACTCGTAGCGCGTTGCGCTTCGCGTGGCGACGCCGGGCGTATAACTCGTCGTGCAGGCGCAGGCATCGGCGCTGGAAGATCCAGGTGATCACGAACGCCAGGGGCGGCACGGCGAGCAGTGCGTTGGAGATCCAGCTCGGCGTGAAGGCCTGCTGGGCGAGCAGAGCGCTACTGCCGGCGTAGTTGGCCAGGATGCCGCCGGCCACTTCGGTCAGCGGTTGGCCGTTGGAGCGAGGTGCCGCGCCGGAGTCGACGATCTCGGTGGCGGAGACGGTCTCGGTGGGACGCACAGTGAGCGGGATCGGATCGGAGTACGTGGTAACGTACTCAGTGCTCTGCGGGTCGAAGTAGGCGAACGGGATCCGGGGGATCTCAGTCACGTCATCGCGCAGGGCACGGATGCTCTGGTTGAACTGCTTGGCCGAGCCACGCACCTCGCCGGCGAGCGGGTCGGTGGGCACCTTGAAGTCGCGCGTCAGCTCGGCGACGCGGGGCAGCGGCGGCGGTTCGAGCGTGTCCAGACGTCCCGTGCCTCTGATCTGAATGGTCAACGTGATCGGTTCGCCGACGGCGACATCGGTGGGATTCGCCGACGTGGTGATCGTAAACTGGCCCACAGCGCCTTCGAACTGGGGCGGGCGGTTGTCGGTCGGCAAGGGCATGATCTCGATCGGCGACAGCGTGGCCTGGACCGCGAGCGGACGCGTCTGCTCGATCGTCAGATCGTTGAACAGCGAGAAACGGTCGCGACCGAGGCGCACGGGGTAGTTGACAATGATGTTCACGTCGCCGACGTCGAGCGTGCCGGGGCGTTGGGGCCAGGTCTGGTGACGCAGTTCGTAGACGAAGTAGCGGTGCGGGTTGCCCGCGCTATCCTCGCGGATGACGGCCTTGCCGGAGGGGCGCTGGCGCTGGGTGTACATTTCCTGCAAGGGTTCGGCGAACACGCCCCACGAGCTGTTTTGCAGGTCGATGCGGCCCCACATGTGCCCTTCGTTCATCCGGAAGTTCAGACGCTGATCGGCGAACGGACGCAGGAAGATCTGTAATGTGACGTCGAGCGGCTCGCCGACGTAGAGTTGGTCGCGTCCACCGACTACTTCGACGAAGAGTAGGTCGTCCGTCTCCGATTTCGTGGCGATGATCCGTAGCGACTGCGTGCGGAAGGTGGTGCCGTCGGCGTTTACCTCGACGGCGGGGATGGTGAACTCGCCGGCGCGTTGGGGAACGACCTGGTAGATGTAGGTGTCGCGGACGAAGCTGCTGCGGCGTCCGTTGACGATCGTGGTCTGCGAGCTACGCTGCGGGCCACCGGTGCTACGGATGGTCAGGTCGTCGATCTCAGGGATTTCGGGCGCGTCGTGCTGTTCGGCGTTCTCGATGATGACGCGCAGGGTGATGGGTACGCCGACGTAGGTTTCACGGTCGGAGATGGTGACCTTGACGGCCGTGTCCTGGGCAACGGCGGTGCCGGCCAATGCGGCGACTAGTACTGCGCATAGTCGATGTACCGCGCGGACTGAAGTCCGCGGCTCTTCGTGTCGTGTGCCGCTGACCATTGCTTCGCGCTTCAACTACCAATCTCGCTGTACAGGCGTCTGACGCTCTTTTTCCTGTTCCGCTCGTTGTTCGCGACGTTGCCGTTCACGATCGCGAATCGCCTGGAGGATACGCTCGGCCTCCTCCTGCGTCATCTCGCGCATCTCCGTCGGCGGGGGCTGAGCGTTCTGCTGATCCTGGGTGTCCTGTTCGTCTTGTTCCGCCTGCGGTGGTTGCTGCTCCTGCTCGGCAGACTGCTGTTCATCTTCATCTGATTGCTGCTGCTGTTCCTGTTCCTGCTCCTGTTGCTGCTCGTCCTGCTGCTGGGGCTGGTTTGGATCCTGTTGTTGTTCCTGCTGCTGTTGCTGTTCGGGCTGATTTGGATCCTGCTGCTCGTCGTTCTGTTGTTGTTCCTCTTGTTGCTCTTCCTGGTCTTCGTTCTGCTCCTGATCCCGGTTTTGCTGATCCTGCTGTTGTTGCTGCATCTGCTCCTGGATCTGCTCGATCAGCCGCTGCGAGCGTTCGATGTTCTCGCGTGCGTCGCGGTCGGCGGGTGTCAGGTCCAAGGCGCGGCGGTAGTGCTGTATGGCCTCGTCGAGTTGCTCCAGCGCGGCTTGCGGATCGGCCTGCTGCTGCTGGGCGGCCGTCGCGTAGGCGCAGTTGCCGAGGTTGAAATGCGATCGGGCGTCGAGCTCGGGATTCTCGGGCGACAGAGCATCCTTGAACAACTCCGCTGCGCGGGCATAATCGCCGAGGCGGTAGTGCGCCACACCCTGGTTGTAGATCAACTCGGGCGTATCCGGGGCGAGCTCGGCGGCCTGTTCGTAGGCGGCCAGGGCTTCGGCGAATTCGCCAGCCTCAAGATACGCATTACCTTGGGTGACCAGATCCGTGGGCGATGGATCGGCGGCGTGCACTGCTTTTACAACCAGCAGCATCAAGCTAAGCGCAGTCATGCTCCGTCGACTCATTGGCTCGACTCCATCCATGATTCTCGGCGCGCGAGCCGGTGTTCCGGAATCAACATCTCGATCAGCAGCAGCGCCAGTGCGATCCCGGCGAACCACTGATAGCGCGGACGGTGCTGCTCGACCTGGCTGACGTCGAACTCGCGTTCTTCCGCGCGGGCGAGGCGGTCCTCGTACAGCAGCTTGGCGAGGTCGACATACGCCGTGCCGACGGGGATGTACGCTCCGCCGCCGGCGAGCGCAATCTCGCGGAGCGTCTCGGGATTCATCTTCGACCAGACTTCGCGGCCCTCGTGCGTGAGGTAGAGGTCATCGCGATCGCGATCAGGCACGCGGGCGCCTTCGACCTCGTCGCCGAGCCCGACGGTGTAGATGCGGATGCCCTGGTCGTTGAAGGCTTCGCGGGCGGCGTCGATCGGGTAGCTTTCGTGATCCTCGCCGTCGGTGATGACGACGATCGCTTTGTAGTCCTTGACGTCATCGGTGAACGCGTCAGCGGCCATACGGATGCCGTCGCCGATGAGTGAGCCGCCGCGGGGGGCGCTTTCAGTGGTGACCTCATCGAGCGTAAGGCGGAACGCGTTGTAGTTCACGGTCAGCGGGCACTTGAGGACCGGTGTTCCGGCGAACGTGACGAGTCCGACGCGGTCGCCGACCATCACCTCGAGCATGTCGCCGAGATACTGCTTTGCGCGTGCCAGGCGATTGGGTGAAAGGTCGCCGGCCAGCATGGAGCGCGAAACGTCGAGCACGAAGAACACGTCCACGCCACGGCGAGGGACATCCTGGTAGTACACGCCCCAGCGTGGGTCGGTGATGCCGACGACGAGTGCGAGCAGGGCGACGAGCGTCAGTACGGACCGGGCCCACTGGCGGCCGCGGTGGACGCGGCTGGTCAGTTGGCCGACGAGGTTCAGCGACGCGAAGCGCGTAAGCAGGTTCTGGCGGCGCGCAAAGGCGATCGTCACGATGACGCCCAAGGCCACGACGACCCAAAGCAGGTGCAGGAATGTGAGGTTCTCGAATCGCATCGTGTTCTACATGCGTCTCAGTTCATCGCCGTCTCACGGCAACCGGCGCAGCAACGTGTGTCGAAAGAGCACCTCAAGGGTCAATAACACAAAGACGATCAGCAGCAGCGGCGGCACGCGCAGCGGGCCGAGGCGAACGCTGTGTGTGGCCAACTCGGTGTATTGGTAATACCGCAGTTCAACCGTGCGGGTTTTCTCGAGTTCGTCGATTTCCTTGTAGATCGCGCGCAGCGAGTCCGTGTCTGTGGCGCGAAAGTACTGGCCGCCGGTGGCTTCCGCAATTTGCGTCAGCGTCTCCTCGTCGATGTTGACGCGCATCTGCTGGAGGACTTCGCGGCCGGTAAGCGGATTGCGGACGGGAACGGGAGCGAAGCCGCGTGTGCCGACGCCGATCGTGTAGACCTTGATGCCGAGGGTTTCGGCGAGTTCAGCGGCGGTTAGCGGATCGAGCTCGCCGGCGTTGTTCTCGCCGTCGGTCAGGAGGATCATCACCTTGCTCTTGACGCGTTCGCCGCCACGACGGCGTTGTTGCTCGTCGAGGGCGCGGAGCCGTTCGACGCCGAGGCCGATCGCCTCGCCGATGGCGGTGCCGTCCTCTTCCCGTGTGGTGGCGATCTTCGTTTTGGCCAGCGTTTCGACGACGTAGTCGTGGTCGAGTGTCAGTGGGCAGCGATCGTCGGCGTAGCGGGCGAAGGTAATCATTCCGATCAGGTCGTCGGGACGCCCTGCGAGCTCGCCGTCGCCATTGATGAATTCCTGCACAACGCTTTCGAGGGCGCGGAGGCGATCGACGCGTTGGTTATCGATGACAAAGTCCATGGCCTGCATGCTGCCAGAGCGGTCTACGAGCAGTTGGATCGCGATGCCTTGGGCGGGGATACGGGTCTGTTCGTTGCCTTTTTGCGGGCGGGCCAGCGCAATGACGAGCAGCAAGAGGACCAACGTGCGCAGCGTGGGCAGCAGCCACCAGAGGCGCACGCGCCAGCTTCGTCCGAGTCCGTGCAGCGTTGTGGTCGACGAGAAGCGAATTGCGGTGGGGCGATTGCGCAGGCGGGCACAGCCCCAGACGATCGGAATGAGCAGTAGGAGCAGCAGGGCCCAGCGCGAGTTAACGTGGAACAGCTCCAGGATACTCATGCCGCCGCCCCCGGTGTTGATGACACTGGCGCGGTCTCGGTGACGAAGCCGAGGGCGGCGTCGAAGGCCGCGAAGCACTCCTCCTGTCCCGGAACGTGCAAGGCGAACTTCACCATGTCGCCGGCGACGAGGAAGCTGCGGAGCAAGTCGCGATAGCGGCCCCCGAGGGACGGCTGGTCCTTGGCGGCTTCGAGGAATTCACGCGTGGTCTGTTCGGCCGCCATGATGCCGAAGCGCTGTTCGATGTAGATGCGGACGATGTTCGTCAGGAGGTAGTAGAACTCGTGAATCTCGCCACGCTCGATGAGTTCATCCGTGCGGAGCCCACGTAACGCTGCGAGCGCCTGTTCGTGTGGCGGAATGGGCGGGGCGACGCGGACGTGCCGCGCGCGGCGGCGGAGTAACAGCGCGAGCAGAATGGCGGCGAGAATGCCTCCGGACGTTGCCAGCAGCCACCAGAGCCATGCGCGGCTTGGCGGTGTGGGCAACGCGACTGCGCTTTTGATGTCGCGATACTCGGCGGGGTCGAACTCCCCTTCGATCAGCGACGTTACTTCGATTTGAAGGGTAGGTGTGGTCAACTCGTTTTCGATCGCGTTGTCTGGATCGCGACGGTCGGTGCAGCGGACGGTCAGCGCGGGCAACTCGTGCGTTCCGGCGGAGTAGCATTCGAGCGTGTAGGTCTGGATCCAGCGATGGCCGGTTTCCGTCGGGATGGCAGGGGAAACGTCCACCTCGCGCAGACGCAGCTTGCCCAACTCGCCGTCGACGCTGGGTAGCTCGACGTCGACGTTTGCGGCGGCGCTGGTTTCAATCGTGAAGGTTAGCGGCTCGGCTACGCTGACGGTGCTCGGCTCCGCGCGAACCTCGACGGCGACGGGGCCGCGTTCTGCGCGTTTCGCGACGACGCCCGCATCCTGGGTAGGCACTACTGCACTTCGGCAGCCAACGGTCACGAGCAGAGCCGCGGCGCACAGTGCGCCCATGGCGCGGGTTGGCTTGAGAACGTGCAACAGGTTGTTCGGCGTGCCTGCTGGCATGATTACAAGCGCTTCTCCCTGGCGCGGAAGAACTTCGTCAGCGGGTCGACGAACGACTCGCCGGTCTGGACCTTGATGCTGTCGATTCGCATGCTGCGCAGCAGTTGATCGCGTTGCTCCAGGGCTTGGCGGGCCCGACCGGCGTACGCTTGGCGGACACTACGGTTCGCCGTGTCGACGACGACGACTTCGTCCGTCTCGCTGTCGATGAGCTCGATCAGGCCGACGTTGGGCAGCTCGTGTTCACGCGGATCGCTGATGACGATCGGAATCACGTCGTGCTTCTGTCGGGCCAGTCGCAACGCGTCCTCGTAGCCATCGTCCTGCATATCGCTGACGACGAATACGACCGCACGGCGTTTGGTGGTGCGGTTCAGGTGCTCCAGTGCGGCGGCGATGTTCGTGCGGCGGCCGGCGGGCTGGTGATAGAGCAGCTCCCGAATCACGCGGAGCACGTGCTGCGTGCCCTTGCCGGCGGGCACGACCTTCTCGACGTGGTCCGTGAAGCAAGTGAGGCCGACCTTGTCGTTGTTACGGATAGCCGAGAAGGCGAGCGTCGCGCAGACCTCCGCGACGAGCTCGCGTTTCAGTTGTTCGTTGGTGCCGAAGCCGTGCGAGGCGCTGAGGTCGACCAGCAGCAGCACGGTCAGCTCGCGCTCTTCACGGAACGTCTTGATATAGGGTTCGCCGTAGCGGGCGGTGACGTTCCAGTCGATCGAGCGCACATCGTCGCCGACCTGGTACTGGCGAACCTCCTCGAACTCCATGCCCAGGCCCTTGAACGTGGAGCGATAGTGCCCCGCCAGCACTTCGTTCACGATACGCGAAGTGCGGATCTCGATGCGGCGAACCTTCTTTAGGAGGTCCTTCGGTATCATGGCGCGGCCAACTCCAAACGCCGAAAAGCCGAAAAGCCGAAAAGCCGAAACTCGGACTTCGTCCTGTACGCTGACGTTCCGTATCGCGCAGTCACGTACCAGATAGTCATCGCCTTGTGCCTGCTATGTGCTGCTGTGTTCGTACGACGATGGCAGCGAGGATTCTGGTCAGTTCGCCGGCTTCCTTTAGCAAGGGGGTAGCGACGTTGGAGGGTGCAAGCCCGGTACGTTCCGTCAGGGTCAGCCAGTATTCCGTCTCTGAGCTTTCCTTGCGTGCGATACTGATCTTCTGCGCGAACTTTGCATCGCTGTGGGCATGGTCGGCTTCCCACACGTTGGCTCCGACGGATGTACCACTTCGGCCAAGCTGCTTCGCCACGATCCATGCAGCATTCTCCTGCGGCAGTGTTCGCAACATACGCAAGACGCGCTCGCCGAAGGCGAGCGTGCGCTCTTTCAAGTCCCCCTGAATTCGGCTCATAGCAGCTCCATCTGAATACCTGAAAGTACAGCCGAAGTGCGGATCTGGTTTCGGCGTTTCGACGTTTGCTAGGGTACAGGAATGTGGCTCAGCACCGTGCGAACGATGTCGTCCGGCGTTTTCTCTTCCGCTTCGGCTTCGTAGCTGAGGATCACGCGGTGGCGCAGGACGTCGCGGGCGATGTCCTTTACGTCCTGCGGTACGACGTAGCCGCGGCCGTCGAGGAAGGCGTTCGCCTTCGCACCGAGGATCAGGAAAATCGACGCACGCGGTGAGGCGCCGTACTGGATGAGACCCTCGACCGGGACGTTGGCGCGGGCCGGCTCGCGCGTCGCGAGCACGAGCTCGACCACGTAGTCTTTGATCTTGTCGTCGATGTAGATCTGGTCGACGACCTGACGGGCTGCCATGATTGCGCCGGGCTCCATCACCGGGGCGATGTGCCGGTCGTGCTCGGTCGTCGCCATGCGGTCGATGATCTGCCGCTCCTGGTCGCGCGTGGGGTAGGTCACGATGAGTTTGAGCATGAACCGATCGACCTGCGCTTCGGGCAGGGGATAGGTACCTTCCTGCTCGATGGGGTTCTGCGTCGCGAGCACAAGGAACGGCTCGTCAAGCTTGAAGGTCTCCTTACCGATGGTGATCTGCCGTTCCTGCATCGCTTCGAGCAGGGCGCTTTGGACCTTTGCCGGCGCGCGGTTGATCTCGTCGGCGAGAATGATGTTCGAGAAGATCGGCCCCTTCTGCACGACGAAGTCTCCGTCCTGCGGGCGGTAAATCAGCGTGCCGATCAGGTCCGCGGGCAGCAGGTCCGGCGTGAACTGGAGGCGCTGAAAGCCGGTATGAATGCCGTTGGCGAGGCACTGTACGGCCGTGGTCTTGGCTAGGCCCGGGACGCCCTCGATCAGGATGTGGCCGTTGGACAGGAGGCCGACCAGCATTTTGTGCAGCAGCTCGTCCTGGCCGACGATGACTTCCTGGATCTGGTCGAGCAGTTGGCGGAACGGGGCGCTGGCCGCCTGAACGCGCTGCCCAATCTGTTTCACATCGATTTCGGTCGTTGCCATGCAGTCATCCTTCGCTCATGTAGCGGGATCAGGCCGGTGGTGCGCACACCGACTCCCTCCAACCAGTGCAGACGGTTGGAAAGCAAACATTGTGCCAGAAAATCCGGACGAGGGGGACTCGCCGTAACTGGCGTTGTCGTAAATTGTTGCGCGCAGTTTCGCCGGCGAGGTAGACGTACGGCGTGGCAGGCAGGACTGTCAGGCTGGCAACCGGCTAGTACGACTTGTCGCGGCGGCGCAGCTCGGCCTCGTCGGCGCGGCGACGGGCGGTGGCCTCCTCGAGCGCTCGGCGTTCGGCGTCGGTCAGCGACTGGATGCCTTCACGATGCACCTTATCGAGCAATTCATCGAGCAGGGCGTCGTCTTCCTGCCGACGGCGCACGCGGGCATCCCACGCTCCGTGGCCGCGACGGACCTCTCGCGCGAGCAGCGAACCGAGCAGTGAACTCGGGTGGACGGTGGTCTTGTGCTTGCCGGATAGCGAGATGCCGCCGGTGTATGCCCACCAGAGCCCGAGGGCGAGACCGCCCACGTGGCAGATGTCGCCGCCATAGTTGGCGCCCTTTTGCAGGATGTTGTACGCAAACCAGACGCCGTAGAGCAGCACGAATGTGCGAATGCGGATCGGGAAGAGGAAGTAGACATAGATCTGCGCATTGGGGAAGAGCACGGCTGCCGAGCCGAGCATAGCGAGCACGCTGCCGGAGGCCCCGACTGCGTACGTCTGCGGGTGGATGAAGCCCACAAGGCCGGCGATGGTCAGGAGGATGTTGCCGATGATGCCGCCGAGCGTGTAGACCAGGAAGTATTGCCGCGGCCCCCAGACGCGCTCAAGCGCCGGCCCGAAGAAGTACAGGCCGAGCATATTGAACAAAATGTGTGCGGCGTTCGCGTGCAGGTAGGTCGCTGTCCAGAGGCGCCAGATCTGTCCGTGGAGCACGGCTTCGGCCTGCATCACGCCGAAGCCCAGCAGGATGTTGGAGAGCTGAGAACGAAACACATGCGTCAGGAGGTAGACGACCACATTCGCGATAATGATCGTCGTGGTGACGCTGCGCGGGCGCATGCCTGAGCCGCCATAGGCCTGCCGCCGATAGCTCGGGCCGGCGTGCTCCACGTTGGCGTAGTCGCGATGTTGCCAGCTCATGCACTGCTCCGGAAGATCGCGGACATCGACGACCGCTTGCAGGATCGTATGACGCCTAGTCGCTCGATGACAGTACTCTCAGGTGGCCGGGTGATATTCAGCGGGGCGGACACGCTGATCGTCCCGGTGACCAGCGCAAGGAAACGGCCCCGCAGAGTTGTACGGGGCCTCAAACGATGGGCGATACTGGGCTCGAACCAGTGACCTCGTGCATGTCGAGCACGCGCTCTAGCCAACTGAGCTAATCGCCCGGGCTTGCCGCTTTTGATGAGCGGCGGAGAACCATGAACTATCGTGTGTACGGCCGTTTCTGTCAAGGTACTTCGCATATCCACAGGCCGGCAACGTCGACTGACGCGGAATTTCGTTGCGGTTCGTCGCAGCCGCGCAGTATCCTGGATCAATGTATCTGCTTATCGGCTGTGGTGGGCTTGACGCGGGCGGGTAGGACCGTGACTCACGATGGAACGGCCGCGGCAGTGGGAGAGTGCATCCATGTTTCGGACTCTGGTGTGCGTACTGATTCTCGGGTGGGTCGTCGGTGTGCCGGCGACGCAGGCCACGACGTACTACGTCGATGCTGAACTGGGCAAAGAGGAATACAACGGCCTTTGTCCCACGAAGGTGGGGGAGACCTGCGGCCCGAAGCCTTCGATTCGGTCGGCCATCCTGCTCGCGACCGATGGCGATGAGATCGTCGTCGCCGACGGCGTGTATGTCGGCCTGCAAAACTCCAACCAGGGGTTCTACGGCGCGTCGATTCACCTGCGCAGTGCGAACGGGCCGGCCAACTGCATTATCGACGTGGGCGGCTGGTTAAGCGGGTTCTACTTCCACGCGAACGAGGGGCCCGACGCCATTGTCGACGGCTTCACCATCACCGGTGGGCACGCCACCAACGGCGGCGGACTGCGCTGCGCTGGTGCCAGTCCGACCTTTCAGAACTGCATGTTTATCGAGAACAACGCCAACGATCGTGGGGCCGGCGTGTTCTGCTCGGACGATGGGCATCCTACGCTAATCAACTGCGTGTTCCGCGGGCACTACTCGGCCGTTGGCGGCACGATTGCCTGCGATGGTGGTTCGGTCACGCTGGTTGATTGTCAATTGGCGGAGAGTACGACCGATCTGCACGGTGCGGCGGTTCGCGTTGATGCCGGCACGATTTCGCTCGAGCGCTGTTTGATCGAGAACAACGCCGCCGCGGAGATAGGCGGAGCCGCGTACGTCGCCAGCGGTGAACTCGTGCTGCGGAACTCGGTGCTGCGCTTCAACAGCGCGGGGACTTTCGGCGGCGGCGTGGCGCTGGTTGGTGGTTCGGCGACGGCCGTGAACTGCACAATGACACGCAACGACGCGCAGACGTACGGTGGCGGCGTGTATTCGGATAACGGCGCAGTTGTCCTGGGGAATTGCATTCTGTGGGACGACTCGCCGGAGGAGATCGTCAGCGTCGGTGGTAGCGTCGACGTGCGCTACACCAACACCGCCTGGTACGTGTGGGCCGGCGAGGGGAACATCAGCGTTGATCCGCGCTTTGCGGCGCCTGGCGATTATCATCTCAGTGCTGATTCGCCGTGCATCGATGTGGGGACAGACACGCCGCCGGGCGGATTAACGGGGCAGGACGTCGATGGCCGCCCGCGTGTGCTGGATGGCGACGGCGACACGGTCGCGCTGCCCGATATGGGCGCGCATGAGTTTGATGCTTCGGAGCCTTGTCTGGCGGCGACGGTGGGGGTGTTCAACTTCACGGCGCACGAGGAGGAGCCGGCACCTGCACCCGAGACGCTCACAGTGCGAAACTGCGGCGGCGGTGTGCTGAACTGGGCGGTGACTTCGGATTGTGCTTGGGTGCTCGTCGATCCGCCGAGCGGGAAGTCATTCGGCGAGGCGGACTTCGTGACGGTCAGCATTGATCCAACGCTTGCCATGCACGGGCACAACACCTGCGAATTGACCGTGAGCGACGTCGACGGTCTGAACCCGCCCCGGCACCTGACCGTGAACCTGACGCTGTCGGCCAACCTGCGCGTGCCGAGCGAGTTTGCGACGATTCAAGAGGCGATTGATGCGGCACTGCTGCCGGCGGACGTCGTGCTGATCGGGGATGGTGTGTATTCGGGCCCAGGCAATAAGGGGTTAGATCTCGGCGGGAAAGTGCTGACGGTGCGGGGGGAGCATGGGGCGGAGAATTGCATAATCGACTGTGAGAATGATGGCCGCGGGTTTCTGTTCGAGAATGGGGAGACGCGTGCGTCGGTCGTCGAAAGTCTGACGGTCACAAACGCCAGCACTTACGCGATCAGATGCGCTGGGGCCAGCCCGACGATTCGGAACTGCACGCTGACTAATGGGGCGTCAGTGGGGCTTCGTGCTAATGACGGTGCTCCGCTATTGCTCAAGTGTCGTATTACGAACAACAGCGGGGGCGGCGTGACACTCGATGAGAGTGATGCTGAGATTGTGGATTGCGTCATCGCGGGGAACCATGATGGCGGCGGGATCCACATGTTCTGGTCGAGCCCGTTCATTGCGAATTGCCGAATCCTCGCAAACTCCACCACGGGCGATGGCGGCGGGCTGCACTGGAGCTACCTGTCCGACCCCATCGTCGTGAACTGCGTTATCGCGCACAATCGTGCGGATGATGGTACGGGAATTTACGCTGGTGGACAGGGAGCGATTGTTAATTGCACGATATACGGCAACGCCTCCACACACGGTTACAGCGTGGCGCCGGTGTACTGCTGGTCGACGGACGTTACGCTTGCCAACTGCATTGTCGATGCATTTCTCGGCATCTATCCGTACTCTGCGTACTCTGATGAAGTCCAGGTCGTACGCTGTGCCGTTTATGGTGCCGATTACGCTTCCTGGAACGACGGCAGTAATCTCGATATCCAGGTGGTGCTTGCCGATCCGGATGGTCCCGACGACGATCCGAACACGTGGGAAGACAACGACTATCGCACAATCGACCCACGCTGTGTCGACGCCGGCAGTAACGAAAATGTCCCCCTCGACTTGGTTGATCTCGACGGCGACGGTGACGCGAACGAGCCGATGCCGCTCGATCTCCACCGCGTGACACGCTTCGCCGACGTTGCGAGCATTGCGGATACGGGTGACGGTGCGGCGCCGATCGTGGACATCGGAGCGTATGAGTTGGGCGCCGCGATGCCGATCGTTGGGCTGTCAGCGCCGTGGATCGATTTCTTCCGCGCTGAGGACGATCCGGCTCAGGCCGTGCAGACACAGACGTTGACGATCAGGAACGACGCGGACGGTGTATTCAACTGGCAGATTTTGGCGGAGAATGTGCCCTGGCTGACGGTCACGCCGACGAGCGGGATGATAACGGATGCGCCGGCCGAGGTGACGTTGGCCGTGGACAGCAGCTCGCTGGCGTACGGGGCGTACACGACGCCGCTGGTCATCTCCGCTCCGGGGGCGATCAACGATGAAATCACGGTGACCGTGGCAATGCACGTCACGCGCGAGTTCGCCGTGCCGTCGCAGCACGCGACGATTCAGGATGCAGTTGACGCCACCGCCGTGGATGGCGATGTGATCACGCTCGCCGACGGTGTGTATACCGGTGTCGGCAACAAGAACGTCGAGCTACGTGGGCGACGGCTGATCATCCGCTCGGCAAACGGTGCGGCTAACTGCGTGATCGATTGCGAAGAGGATGGGCGTGCGTTCTGGATTCGCGAGGGCGAGCGCGAGCCGACGGAGATTCGCGGCGTGACCATTCATAACGGAAAAACGGGGCCCGGCGGTGCCATTTTGTGCGACGGTACAAGCGCATCAATCAGAGACTGCGAGTTTGCGTTCAATCGTGGATCGAACCTGTCGCAGGAAGCGGCTGGAGGTGCAGTTTGTGCAGTTGGTGGTGGCGTCGTTTCGGTCGACGTTTGCAGGTTTGAATCGAATACGGCCACAAACGGGAGCGGTGGGGCTGTTGCGGTATCCGTCGGTAGCACGCTGTCATTGCGTCAATGCGAGTTCTTGGACAACTACGCCGCGTACGCGCATGGCGGCGCGGTGGCCGTCGGCGACATCTACTTTAGAGAACCACCAACGCTCGTAGCGGAGGACTGCACGTTCACTGCCAACGCCGCGCGACACTCGGGCGGGGCCATGGTATGCGCGGAAACTGGGAGCGTGACCATGCGACGGTGTGATTTTGTTGGCAACGAAGCGCGGGGAGCTTCGGGAGGTGCACTATCCGTCGGGACATTCTTTGCCGAGTTTGTTGATTGCGAGTTCCGCGATAATCTGGCGGACCGTGACGGAGGCGCGATCCATCATTGGGCGGACGAGTCAACCGGCGCGCAATTGCACCTCGAGCGCTGTTTGATCGCGGGCAATATTTCTGGGTTCCGGGGCGGTGGCATCCGGAATGAAGGCTGTGACATTTGGGTTGAGAACTCGATCCTCGCGCGTAACCGCACAGGCTACGGCGGGGGTGGTGTGAACGGCTCATATTGCCACTTTGACAATTGCACGTTCTTGAAGAACGCCTCGCTTCACTACGGCGGGGCGCACATCTACTCCGGTACCGGAACCAAAGTCTGGCACTGCATTCTGCAGGGGACCGGTTACTATCCGTTGGTCGGCGGCATCGCGGTTCGCTACTCCGCGACGAATTTCAATGCCCCCGGCGCAGGCAACATCATCGTCGATCCGCTCTTTGTGGATGAAGACGGCCCGGACGACGACCTGAGCACCTGGGACGACAACGACCTCCGGCTCCAACCGGATTCGCCGTGCATCGACGCCAGCGATCCGAACGCGGTCTTTGACGTCGATGCGCGCGACTTGGACGGATACCTGCGCGTCTGCGACGGCGATCAGGATGGATTCGCGCTCGTGGACATGGGTGCGTACGAGTTTGGCGCTTCGATCCGCGGTGATCTCAACTGCGACGGGCTCGTGAACTTCGACGACGTCGACGGCTTCGCGCTGGCGGTTTCGAATCCGGAGGGCTACTGGCAGCGTAACCCGGATTGCACCCGTGAGATGGCGGATATTGATGAGGATGGCGTCGTCGGCTTCACGGATATCAACCCGTTCATCGACTTGCTGCTGCGCTGAGCGGCGCCAAGCCCGGCTGGAACAGGCGAACCCGCCGCTGCTGACGGCGCGCGTTTGGGGCGATATACTCTAGTGGTGTGCAGACGCGTGTCGTTCTGACGACCGCGCGTTTGCGCAAGTTCTTTTACAACAGGGCGTTGGTGACCAACGTCACATGGGGGCGATTGGCTTCGACCGGGCAGGTTGAGGTCTGGGTGGCGTGCCGAGGTTGTCAGGAGGCCTCGTAAAACACCTGGCACAACTGTTTACATGCCAACAATGGCTACCGTCTGGCTGCCTAGAAAGTAGGCAACCCGTTGGCCGGCAACGCCTGCTAGCCGGTACCGACGACATCAGCAGGCTGGTTCGCACGTTCCCGCCGGGCGGCGTGCGGATGAGACTTAGCCGGGCTCGGCTCGCGGATGACCTGTCGGCTGGTCTGCGGCGAGCTCAAACTCAAATTGGCCGACTACGCACGTAGAGGCCCGGTCCGAAATGCTTCGGGACGGGGGTTCGATTCCCCCCGCCTCCAACTGATGTTCTGTCTCAGAATGCGGTTACTAGACAGAATACTAGACAGAAGCTATGCTGTTCTTAGTGTTTCATGGAGAGCAGTATGGCGAAGATTAGCAGACGAAAACGGGGCGGTCAGCCGAAGTACGTGCTCGGGCGAAACGGTCGCCCGATTGTGGGGCTGTCGTACGACAAGACGCTGAACCAGTATTACTCAACGCACCATCGTCCCAAGAAGTACTTCGGCAGCGACCTCGATCAGGCGGTCGTCAAGTTCCGGACCTGGCAGAGCGGGCAAGACACACGAACGCTCGTTGCGTTACCGAATCCGCCGTCCACGGGCGAACGCGTTCGTCTCGGGTCGGTGCCAGAACCTCCTGACGAGATGAGCTCGGAGGAGTTCGAGGCGTACCTGAGCGAACCCGGTCAGGTGTTCACGGATCCGGATGGGCTTTACGACTGGGCACGTGCCGAGATTCAAGCCGATCCGGCGAAATTCGCCGAGCGAGTGGGGATTCCGCAGATCGCATGGTTGGACGAGCTGGAGCCACCGGGGCCGGGGCTGACGCTGGAGAAAGTGGGTGAGCTTTACTTCGGTAAGCGCAAGAAGGTGAGCGATCACTGGCGCCGCAAGCAGGAATCCTACTGGAAGGAGTTTCGTAAGTGCGTGCGAAAGCGGAATCTCAAGGGCATCAAGCAGCCCGACATCGCACGCTACCACGACACGATCTGGAATGAGTACGAGAAGGCCAATCGCTCACCCACGTACATCAGCCATCGTGTGCAGGCAGTCCGAACGATTCTGCGCCACGCTCTGAAGGCCGGGCAGGACCAGCGGCAAGTGAGTCGAGTCCTCGACCTGTGTGCCACATTCGAGACACCGGTTAAGAAGGGCACCGATCCACGACCAATCGGACGGGAGGATTTCCAGCAGCTGCTCGACGTCTCGTCACCGAAGTGGCGTGCGGTGCTACTTGTGGCGCTGAACTGTGCTTTCTATCCGTCTGAGGTCGCAGCCGTTCGCAGCGAACACATGGATCTGAACGCGGGCACGCTCGTGATGGATCGAGGGAAGACAGGCGTCCCCCGCATTGCCATGCTGTGGTCGCGTACCGTGCGTGCGATTCGAGCGTACCAGACGGCCGACCCGCACCAATCAGATTACGTCTTCGTCTCCCAAAACGGCCAGCCCTACAATGCGAACCACCTTGGTCGGAATTTCCGTCGTCGGCGAGACGCTGCTGGATTGGACGAGTCCGTCACATTCGACACGATCCGTGACGGGGCGTACTCTGCCGCGGTTGGCGGTGGTGCGACAATTGACGAGGCACGCCTGCTCGCGGGGCATCGTGTAAGCGGCGTAGCTGATCACTATCTGAAGCGAAATCCGAAGATGGCCGCAGCTGCGTGCTCGGCGATCGAAAAGGCGTACTTCGACTAATCGCCTCCGTCAGCGGCCCTTTGCCGACCATTCGCGACCAACTGATCGCTCTAATCCAGCTTAATTCCAGCCCTGATCGTGTTACCATAAGGAGAGAGGCTTAGCCATCAGCTGAGCTAAACGCACCACCGACGCGGCCCGATCAGCGGGCCGTTTTTCGTATCCGCTCACAGCCCGCAGTCCTTCTCTCTCAATCCCCAGCCAATATCCCACTCTTCGCGGAGATTCCCCATGCCGATGCCCACGTTCTGCGCTCAGCTGACGGATTACATCCTGTCAGGGCACGCGTACCTGCACTGTCCCACCACTGAGAAGACCCGCTTCGTGG
>JANQFV010000029.1 GCA_028277645.1 Phycisphaerae bacterium | reverse complement strand
GTACCAAAACGGGCAGGAACGCGTGACAGAATACGACACGCAATCGGTGATTCGGTTACGCGTGTGTCGTCTCCGGCCGATGCGTCGGTCCGGGCCTGCGCGGTGCCCATGCGTTGTACAATAACCGGGGTCAACCGACCAATGGTAGCCGAATCCGCACGCGGGTAGGCAAAACGACATCTCTACAAGCGGTTCTCGGAGGTGATCTGATGCGCACTGTGCTCGCAACCGTGAGACACCGGACAGTGATTGCGACGCGCGCGACGGCGATGCTACGCGTGGACGCATGGCACCTCGGCGTCATAACGCTGATCGGAGCATGCTGCCTGATACCGCGAGCGACCGCTCAGTATCAGGGCGACATCGACCGCTGGGCCGCGCAGGACGCGCTCGACCCGCCGACGGCCGGAGCGATTCTGTTCACCGGCAGCTCGAGCATTCGGCGGTGGGAGCAGATGGCGCTGGATTTCGCCGAGTACCGCGTTCTCCAGCGCGGCTTTGGCGGAGCACACTTCGACCATGTGAACACGTACGTGAACGACATTGTGTTGCCATACAACGCGACGGCAATTGTGGTGTGGGCCGGCACGAACGACATCGCCAGCGGTGCCGACGGCAACGAGGTGTTCGCCGACTACCAGCAGTTCGTCACGACCGTGCATGGCGCGCAACCGAACGTCGACATCTTCTACCTCGGCATAATGCCCACGCCCGGCCGCTGGGAAAACGGGCCGGAAGAGACGATCGCGAACACGTCAATCTCCAACATGGCCGTCGGCAATGCAAAGCTCCACTACATCGACCTACCCGCGCACTTTCACGCGCTCAATCCGCCGAACGACCCGGCGTTCACGGGGCTGTTTGTCGATGACATTCATCTGAATCGCCAGGGCTACGAGTTCTGGACCAGCATCATTCGACCGGAGATCGAGGCGGTGATCGCGCCCAATAAGGTCTACACCGCCAATCCCAGCACGCCGCAACTCGGCGCGCGCCTGCTGTTCGACTTCGGCCCCAGCAATCCGATTGACGGCGATCACACCGTCAATCCCGATGCCTTCGGCCAACACTGGAACAACTGGCACGCGGCGGAGGGTGAAGTGGCCGTCAACGCCGGGGAGCACATCGGCAACCTGATCAACGATGCGGGTACCGCCACTGGCATCGACCTGACGATCACGGGCGGTTTCCTGTCGAACGGCAAGATCAACGGTGGATTGCTGGCACCGGATCAGACGCTGCTGGGTGACCTGGCTATCGCGACCGCGACCGAGGATTACTTTTTCTGCAGTGCGGACAATCTTGTAAGTGGCGGCAACGACGACGAAATCACCGTGATCGCCGGCATCCGGCCCGACGCGTTCGGCCAGATCTTCGTGGACATTACGCTGCTGCAGGGCGCCTTCGCCTACATCAACGCGATGGCGGTGAAGGTGCGACAGCCGGGGGATTGGGACGGTGATGCCACCGTGAACGCAATTGATGCGTTGGCGCTGCTCGACTGCATCGCCGGCCCGGACCAGACGCCGGCGGACGTGAGTTGCATGGCAGCGCTTGATCTTGAGATCGACGACGACGTCGACATGGGGGACGTTGTCAAGTTCCAGCCAATGCTCAACTAGCGCGAGCGATTCGCTGTGCCACTGCTCAGAAGCAGTGGCACGCAGGGACGTCTACGTCACCGCGCTACTTCGCAATGCTCAGCGGCACAATGACGTAGAAGATGGCCCAGATCACGGCCAACGCCGCCAGCAGGATCACGGACGCGACGATCGTGATGCGCCGCCCGCCTGCCGTGCTCTCGCCGATTTCCACTGCCTTTGCATCCTTCGGCGTCGTCGCGAACGTCAGGCCGTGCAGTTTCTGATCGCTCTGCGCCGGCGTTGCCATGCTCACGCCGACCAGCACGGCCACGCACACCGCGAAGATCAGGATCGCGAAGTGCAGGAAGTTCATCGTAATCAGAGGCTCGATCGCGCCCAGGTCCCAACCGTACGCGTTGCGGCCGAATTCGAGCGTCAGGCGGGCCACACCCATCGCAAAGCCGGTATACAGCGACGCGAGTGCGCCGAGGCCGTTGAGCCGTTTCCAGAACACGCCTAACAGGAACACGGCGGCGATCGGTGGGCTGATGTAGCCCTGGATTTTCTGCAGGTATTGATAGAGCGAGCTGCCACCCAGGTACTGCATGAAGGGCACGTACAGGATGCCGAGAATGACGATAATCACGGTGACGAAACGCCCGACGAAGACTAGCTCACGCTCGGACGCATTTGGCCGACGGGGCTTGTAGATGTCCATCGTGAAGAGTGTGCCGCATGAATTGAAGCACGCCGCCAGCGATGACATCATGGCCGCGAACAGCCCGGCGATCACCAGACCTTTAACACCCACGGGCAGCAGCGTCGTGAGCAGCGGATAGACCGTGTTGGACTCGCCTTCGCCGGCGTCGAAGAGCTGAATCGCAATCATGCCGGGCATGACCAGGATGAACATGGGCAGCAGCTTCAGAAAAGCCGCAAAGATCGCACCGCCGCGGGCGTGGTCGACGTTCTTCGCGCCGAGGGCGCGCTGCACGATATACTGATCCGTACACCAATACCAGATGCCGAGGATGGGCAGACCGAAGATCATACCCGTCCAGGGGAAAGCTGGATGGTCCATGGGTTTCAACATCGAGAAATGCTCGGCCGGTATGCCCTCGATGAACGCCGATACTCCGCCAATCTTGTCGAGGCCGACCAGCGTCAGGATGATCGCGCCGCCGATGAGAATGAACGCCTGGATCAGCTCCGTGTAAATCACCGCTGCGAGACCGCCGGCCACCGTGTAGATACCGGTCGCAACGACCATGACGAGGCTGGACGTGTAGAGGTCCCATCCGAAGAGCATGTTCAGGAACAGCGAACCGGCGAAGAGCGTGACGGAAATCTTCGTCAGGATGTAGGAGATCAGCGAGATCCAGGTGAGATACGTGCGGCACTGCTTGTTGTAACGGCGTTCGAGAAACTCCGGCATCGTGAAGATGCCCGCCCGGATGTAAAAGGGAATGAAGATCCACCCCAGTGCGAGACAGGCCACTGCGGCGAACAGCTCGAATTGCGCCACCGCAAACCCGCTCGTATAGCCGTCGCCGGCCAGACCGACGAAGTGTTCCGAGGAGATGTTGGCGGCAAAGAGCGCACCGCCAACGGCGACCCAGCCGGCGTGGCGACCGGCGAGGAAGTAGCTGGTCGTATCCTTCGCCTTGCGCGCGAAGTAGAACCCGATGGCCATCACCACCACGAAGTAAGCACCGATAAGACTCCAGTCGAGGATCTGCAGTGGAGCGGATTGTCCTTCGGGCATGATCATCTCCCTCGATGATTGACAGCCATTGAGTTCAGGGCGGTGAAGTGTAACGGACGATGGCCGATCGCCGGTAGCGCCTACTGGGCGCTGTCACCCGCCGCGCGGATACGGACTGCCGTGCCGCCGCCGGGGGCAAGCTCGAGCGGCAGTGTCGTCGTCGCGGTTACAGGATTGCTCTCGATGGTAATGGCGTAGGGATTCGTGTCCCAGTCGGCGTCGTCTGCATCGCGGTAGATCTCGGCCACATACGCGCGGCCTGGGTCGAGGAAGCTCAACTCGACTTCGTGTTCGCGCGCGTGCTCGTCGGTGATACTGCCGACGTACCAGTCGTCGCTGTTCCGGTCCTTGCGGGCGATGGTGACGTAGTCGCCGATGCAGGCGTTGAGCACCTCGGTCGTCTCCCAGTCGGTCGGCACGTCCTTGATGAACTGGAATGGCTCCGGCCGGGCCTCGTAGTTCTCCGGCAGGTCAGCGGCCATGTGCAACGGGCTGTAGAGCACGACGTAGAGCGCCAGTTGCTTTGCCAGCGTGGTGCTCACGCGGTTATTGCCCTGGTAGCCTTCGAACAGCAGGTCAAAGATCCCGGGCGTGAAGTCCATCGGACCACCCAGCAGACGCGTAAACGGCAGAATAGTGGTGTGGTCGGGATGGTTGCGGAGGTCGCCGCCCCAGGCGTTGAACTCCTGACCGCAGGCGCCCTCCCGCGTCATCATGTTCGGAAACGTGCGCCGGATGCCAGTGGCCTTGATCGGCTCGTGGACGTTCAGCATGACGTGATGTCGCGCCGCGGTCTCGATCACCTTGCGGTAGTGCCGGACCATGTACTGTCCATGATGCCATTCGAGATGCACCTTGCCATTCTCGTCGGTGCGTTTGATGTTCCGGCCGTGTGCAACGTAGCCCGACTTGACCGCGCGAATGCCCAGCTTCTGGCAAAGGGCGAAAGCCTCGTCCAGTTGGCGCTCGTAGTTCTCAATGCCGCCCGCGGTCTCATGGTGCCCGATCAACCTGACACCCCGCCCCCGCGCGTAGTCCGCCAGCCCCGCCAGATCGTAGTCGGGGTAGGGCTTGGCAAACCTGAACTTGTCACCGTTCGCGATCCAGTCGCCGTCCCAGCCGATGTTCCAGCCCTCGACCAGCACGCCGTCAAAACCATGTTTGGCGGCGAAGTCAATGTACTTCCGGGTGTTCTCCGTGGTCGCGCCGTGCTTGGGACCGGAGCCCCAGGTCGCCTTGCCGAGATGCATCTCCCACCAGATGCCGACGTACTTGCCGGGTTTGATCCACGACACGTCTTCTAGCTGGCAGGGCTCGTTGAGGTTCAGAATCAGATTGGACTCAATGAGTCCGCCCGGCGAGTCCGCAATCTGAATCATTCGCCACGGGGATGTCATCGGCGCCGTGCCGCGCACGCGGACGCCATCGGACCACGGCACCAGATCGGCCTGATAAGTCGTACCTTGCGTCCGGTACAGCGTCATGCTGGCAAAGTCGGTCAGCGCCGCCTCGTGAATGCTCAGGTAGGTCCTGTTGGCGGTCTCGAACGTGATCGGCGTATGGACCTTGAACGTCTTGCTCAACGGCGAGTCGGTGTAGCGGTACTCGTACCGATTGGGCTCGTACGCCGGTATCCACCACGCGCGGTGATCGCCTGTGAGGGCAAATTCGGTCACTTCATCGTCGATCTCGACTTTGTCCAGACCAGGCTGCTCGGGAATGTGGTACCGGAAACCGACGCCGTCATTGAAGACACGAAATGTAATCTCCAGTCGGCGCGAAGAGCCGGACTTGTCGACGAGCTCGATGTGCAGTTGATTATGGTGATCGCGAATCAGGCGCTGCTCACCCCAGGGCTGCGTCCAGGTCTGGTCGGTGCTGGTTTCGGTGCTCGCTGCGAGTTCGAAGTCGCTATCCAACGCCGGCCCACGGCGTAAGCGAAAACCGAGCGTCGAACTGGAGACGACCGGCTTTCCCAGTCGGCTTACGCTGTAGGTCGGCACACCGTCTCGCAGCTCGAATACGACCTCGATCGTCTTGTCAGGCGATTCGACGGCAACCGTCGCGGACGCCGCATTGGGCGCGGCCTGGGCAGATTGAATCATCACAAGAAGTCCACCAACGAGTGTGCTGAGCATCCGGAGCATCGGCGCAGTCTCTCCGTACACGGTTCCTGAAATGGTGCGGCGCAGACCTTCCACCCAGGCCCCACGTGTGCGGTCGCGCCACGGGCTGCTTGTCGCCCCGGGCGCACAAGCATCAGCCGCCACCGCTGTATCCGTTCTGAAAGGGATAGAAGTCGTCCAGATCAATGTCGAGGTCGAGATCATCGTCGAACGCGTCCAGGCAGGATTGCTGATCAAAGGGTGGCGTGGGATCGATGATGCCGCCCGGACCGGAATAGCAGTCCTCGAACGCCTGATAGTCGCTGAAGTCGATATCGCCGTCGCAATCGGCATCGTTCATGCGGCAGTAGACAATCACGAAATGGCTGATCGGCTGCCCAACGATGCTGCTCACGTAATATACCTGCAGCGTGTCCGGTAGTACCGTCACCGCCCTGTTGACCTCGCCGCCGGACTCTTTGACCGCGACGGCTGAGATCCGATTGGGGTCGACCCAATCTGCCGGTCGGCTGACGGTCAGCGTGCCGTTATCACCACGCGGCTGGTAGATCGCGATGCGATAGTCCGCCGGCTCGATGGCAAGATAGTGCGGCGATGATCCAGAGAGTGCTTCGCCGTTCAGCGTCGTCAACACGCCGCCGAGCACTCTTCCATCCCGTTCGGCCAGAAAACCATCGGGGGCGATGACGTGATCGTCCTTCGACATCGCGCTGGCCGTCAGGTTGGCCGTGATAACCGTACCGTTATCGAAGACCGTCTCGGTCTGACCGTCGACCGACAGGTACGCGTACGAGGTCATCCCGCCGCCGATGAGCGGAGACAGCAGGTGCTTCTGGAAGCAGTCCAGCACCTCCAGCCAATCGGCATCGAGCATCGACAGGTCGTGCGAAAGAGCGTAGCCCATCGACACGTAGTACGTCAGCATCGACAGGTCATTGGCCATCTTCTCGCCGGCCAGGTTGTGCGCGTTGAAGTACAAGCTCTCGTGTACCCAGAGTGGGGCCAGCGGATAGGCCGTGTACGTGCTGTCGGGCCAGGAGTGCCAGCCAATGGTGTGCGAGTTGCAGTGCCCCGCTTCGAACCAGCTTAACCGGTCGTAGCCGCCCTCGCTCATGACCGGCAGCCACTGTGAACTGCGCTCGGCGACGTCGGCGAGCCCCTGCACGTACGCGATCGGGTCGGGCGCGTCGGGGTGCCCGTCGTATGTAGGCGCGTTGCGCGCGCCAACCTGGTCCTCGAACATCAGGTCGCAGGGCACGGTTTGCGTGAACTCGTTGCGCGTCTGATCCTGCCGCGCGATCACGTCCGGATCGTGCGGGCTGACAACGTAGCCGCCGTGGCCGTTGTACGTCTCCCAGATCAGGCCGCCGCTACGGTTACGGGCCACGATGTCCGAGCCCAGTGCTGCGTAGGTGGGCGACTCATTGTCCCACCAGGTCGGGTTCGTATACGGCATGACCAGATGCCCGGTCGAACGGGCGTAGGAAACGAGGTCCTGAAACTGCGTCAGCGTACCCAGCGCCGGGTTCGGCGGCAGGTAATCGGGGTAGTTCTCGTCAAACCCGTTCGGCCAGAACGCGACGAAGTGCAACAGATTGTCGGCCGGGAGGCCCGGCAGAAAGGCCTGAAATGACGCGAACGTCCAACTGCCCTGGAGGAAGTCGCGCTTCAGCAGCACGGCGTTGGCAAGTCTGTCGAATAACGACGCGCCCAGCTTCTGCTCCAACGTCGGCATCGCGTCGTGCCCGTTGCGCATCCAATAGGACACCATCGCCTCGCCGAGTGATGAGCCAACGCTGAATACGGTCGTTGGGGAACTCCACTGCTGCCCATTGCTGATGACCACTTCGAAATCGTGGTGGTACTTGTTCACTCCGCCGGCGTAGCCGTCGTCCTTGAGAATCAGCCATTCGGCGGGCATCAGCGATGCCTGCAGATCGTGGACCATGAAGACGGCGTAGCTGCCGGTCGTCAGCTCGGTGTACGCGAAATCCGCAAACATCTGTCCGGGGTATCGCGAGCCGAACTCGTAGGTCGCGAAGAAGCTCGGTAGCAGCCGCATGCCCTCGAGATAGGGCACGTAAACGCCGTCGATCTGGCTGCGCTGAAACGAAAGCTGCACCGGGTACGCCAGCAGCTCAATCTCGCAACCGGATTGGCTCGTGATCGAGAGTGTGCTTTCGATCTCCGGGCCTTCGGTCGCGTGGAAAACGAGCGTCACGTCGCACGCGTAGGTCCCCGTCGCGTGATACGTCAGGGTGAGCTCCGCCGCTGGGGAATCCCAGGAGTAGGAGAACAGCCGCGCGCCGTTGGTCGGGGAGAAGTGCTCTCCGTCGAGCCAGGTGTTGTCGCTGAAGCGCAGCACCCACGGACCGTGGACATTGCCGGGCGAGACCTGCTGCCCGGTGGTCTTGTCGATCATGTAGAGCAGACGCCCATCGGCCTTGCGGAAGGCAAGCTCGTAGTAGTCGTCATTCCAGACGCGGATGCGGTCCGCCTGATTGTCCGCGAAGCCGATCGCGCCCAGCGCGCGGCCGGAGGACGCCGACAGCACTGTGACGACTACTCCCAGCAGCGCAACTTCGACCCTGCTCATGCCGCAGTCACCTTCAAGAGATCGCGAACGAATTCGGCATTCGTACAGCGTCGAACCCGTTCGCGGGTTGAACCAGACGATCTTCCAGGACGCACGGCCCCGAAATCCTGCCTCGAGAACGTCAGTCGTCGACGCTCGCGTTCACTATAACACTAGGGCCCGTCGATCAGCGGTTCAAAAGCCAGGAAGTCCTGATCGTCGAGCACGCCCTTGGTCACCAGATCCAACTGCCCGCATTCCATCGGCAGCACCGGCTGGGCGGACATGCCGAAGCACTGCTGCATCAGCAGCACGTCGATCATGTCGTTATCGCCGTCACAATCGCCGTCGCCCGCCACCGTGCCCAGACAGATGCGGGCCGCGCGGGCCTCGAAGTTACCCAAACCGCCAACCAGCCGGAGTTCGTGGAACGTCACGTCGTACACCCAGCCGGGATTACCGTGGGCGAACGAGCCGGCGATATTGAACTGGGCGATTTGCGACAGATCCAGACCGGGGACCGTGCCCGGATTGTCCTCGCTGAAGAAATCCGTCAGAGGCTTCCTCAGCGTTTGCGTTCCGACGCCGTCGTGAATGAGATGCCAGACCCGGGTCGTGCCGTCAGCATCTACGAGCACCAGGATGATCCGATCGGACACATTGTCCGGATTGACCGTCACGTCGAGCTCGATATCCAGACCTCCGGTGGCGTCGACGTCCGGAACCAGGAAGTGGTAGCAGCCGCCCCAATCCGTGGAATCGACCGTAAAGTCATTCGGGTCTGACGTGAAGGCATTCGGATCCCATATGCCGTACCAGCCGTTCGGAACGAAGTTGCCAAAGTCAGAGACCACTGCGCCGGCGCTCGGCCCCGATTCAGGGCTCATTGCGGCGGCGCTAACAGCTTCCGCTCTGCCGCATCCAGCAAAGTGCGCAGCGACTTCAACGAGATTCGTCTCACGATGGTTTCGCCGTCGCCCGGCAGTTCGACTACGCAGGCACCGGTGCGCTGCTCGTCCGTTAGGATGAACAGGAGTTCGTCCGCGCTTTCGACTTCAACGACACACTCGTCGTAATGGACTGGCGAGGTCATCACCACGCTGCACTCATCCAGGTTGATTTCCCTGGGGATCACGGCCAGGCACCGTCAGTCACTTGTGGAAGACTATATGCGCATGATGTGGAGTTGAGAAAATGACGCCCGGGCGGGATTCAGCGGCTGCGCCGCGGCGCCTTCGGCGTCGTTCCCGCGTAGCTGCCGCTAGCGCGGCAGCGCGGGTTCGAACCCCACCACCGGCGCGCGAACGCGAGCCTTAATCCATAAATCCCTGAGTCCCTCAATCCCTGCTTCAAATCGGAGAGGGCGGGATTCGATCACGCCCGTTTCTGTAAGTTGTGCATTCGCATTGCGTTTCACCTTAACTCGCACCAAGAGAGCAACTTGGCGAGTCTCGAGTCTTTACTGAGGCGGTACGGTTTCTTACTGTCCCTGCCCTGCGAATGAGGGCAATTCGAGGGCAGCGCCGGGATCTCTGACCGACTGGAAAACGGTCATCGTAAAACGCAGGAGCCGCGGCAGAATCAGTGTTGCGATTCCAATCCTCGCCCTGCGGTTTACAAAACCATGGCTCAGATCACGTAAACCAATGCTATTTCGAGTTTTATGAGCCAGCACGCGAGCGTCTTGGGGCGGCGCTTGCGCGAAGTCTTATTCGCGTCGTGGGGCAGCTGTCAGTGGCGAAATTCCCCTTTGACTGCGAGCTACGCAGCCCATGGCTGCTACGACGGACGATCCCCGCCGGAACGCCGCTCACGCGGGTCACGCCACACGCGCGAGCGGCCAGCAACGGTGACTACTGCACGACGTCCACGGGACCGTGATCGTCGCAGTGATCGCCATGCGGGTGATGCAGATGACCCTCGACGAGGTAGTCGACGTGGTCGCCGTGCGGGACCGCGGGGTGTCCGCATTCGGGGCCGTGCTCGTGCGTAGCGTCGTGGCCAGGGCACTGATGCCCCGGCGTGCACGCGGCGGGGTTGGTGCCGTCGACGTCAAGCGCGTGCTCCTCGACCACCCCATTGTCCCGCTGGCTATGGAGGTGACCATCGTGCAGATAGTCGACGTGGTCGCCGTGGCGAATCGCCGTGTGACCGCAGTTCATGCCGTGTTCGTGCGGGTGGTTTGCGTGCGTGTTCATCGCATGCTCCTATCGATCAGGGGTGTTCGACTTAGCGTGGCCTGCATGTTCTAGCGCGTTGCGAATCAGCTCGTCCACGTGCTCGTCATCCAGGGTATAGCGCACATGCCGGCCGGTCCTGCGAGAGCGTACCAAACCGGCGTAGCGCAGGGTCTTGAGCCGCTGCGAAACAGTCGGCAACGCATCACCAACCGACTCGGCAAGTTCTCCGACCGTCTGTTCGCCGCGGCTGAGCAGCAAAATGAGCCGCAGCCGCTCTTCGTCGCCCAGCGCACGAAAGAACTCTGCGACCCGACGGCAGTCGGCGTCGGAAAAACTGAAGTCCCTGCTGCCCGATGCTCTATTCATCGATTCATTATTCAATAGATCTATGAATTGTCAAATCGGGGAATCTCCCGCGTAGCGGAGTCGATCTCACGCCGTCCTGGTATGCTCAGAACGAGCCAGCCGCACGCACGGCCGCGCACAATAGGAGTCTCCTGACATGAGCAAGCCAAACGACTTCTTCGCGACGCTCGCCGGCATCATCGTTGTCGGCCTGGTGATTGGCGGCTTAGCGGCGACGCTACAGAGAATCGGTAATCCCGCAAACATGGGCGTCTGTGTAGCCTGTTTCACGCGCGACATTGCCGGCGCGTTGGGCCTGCATCGCGCCGGAATCGTTCAGTACCTGCGCCCGGAAATCCCGGCCTTCTGCCTGGGCTCGTTTCTCGCCGCGCTGGTCTTTCGTGAGTTCCGCCCCCGCACCGGCTCGGCACCGGTCATCCGGTTCATCCTGGGCATGTTCGCGATGATCGGCGCGCTCATCTTCCTCGGCTGTCCGTGGCGAGCGATGCTGCGTTTGGCCGGCGGCGACTGGAACGCGATCCTCGGCATCGCAGGTCTGATTGTGGGGATCTCCATCGGTGTGGGTTTTCTACGGGGCGGCTTCAACCTTGGGCGGTCCTACCCGAGCCGCACGGTCGCCGGTCTCGTCCTGCCGGCCGTGATGTTCGTGCTGCTGATCCTGGCCGTGCTTTATCCTCAATTCGGCGAGGACGGAAGGGCGGCGCTCTTCCGAAGTGCCAAAGGGCCCGGTGCAGCGAGCGCCACCGTTGTCGCGTCAACCCTCGCCGGCCTGGTCATCGGCTTTCTCGCCCAACGCACGCGTTTCTGCACCGTCGGCGGCATTCGTGATGCCATCCTCATGCGCGACTTCCATCTGCTCAGCGGCGTGGCAGCTTTCCTCGTCGCCGCCTTTGTTATGAATGTTGTCTACGGCCAGTTCCACCCAGGTTTCACGCGCGGCGTGAGCGACGCTGGAGAGATCATCAATCAACCTGCCGCGCACACGACGCACTGGCTCAATTTCGGCGGCATGATCCTGGCCGGCCTCTCGTTCACACTTGCCGGCGGCTGCCCCGGGAGGCAGGTCTTTCTCTCCGGCGAGGGCGACGGCGATGCTGGACTGTTCGTGCTCGGGATGCTCACCGGTGCCGCCGTGGCGCACAACTTCATGATGGTCGCAACGCAGTCGACCGCGCCTTATATACTTGCGATCGGGCTTGTCCTGGTGATGATCATTGGCTTCATGGGCCGCGAACGATTGGCTCCTGCGAGGTGACACCATGGCTGAGAACGTCGACGCCCGTGGACTTTCCTGTCCGCAACCTGTCATTCTGACCCGCGCCGCGCTCGAGAAGCTTGGCAGCGGTGAGGTCTCTGTCAAGGTGGACACGATGACGCAGGTCCACAACTGCACGCGCGCTGCCAAGAAACTCGGTTGGCAGGCGCGCTACGAGGAACAGGGAGACGTCTTCACGCTGACGTTCGAGAAGTAACTGCTGGGCGCGCCTGCGATGATCTACCTCGATAACGCGGCTACTTCCTGGCCGAAGCCGGAGTGTGTAATTGAAGCAATCACACGTTTTCTCCACGACGTGGGCGCGAGCCCCGGTCGTAGCGGTCACCGACTTGCCAACGAGGCCGAGCGAATCCGACTCGACGCCCGCGAGGCGTTGGGCGAACTTCTCGGCGTCTCCAACCCGTTGCGAATCGTGTTCACGAGCAACGCCACAACGGCGCTCAACATTGCGATTCAGGGCCTCTTGCCGCCGGGTTCCCACGTTGTTACGAGCGGCATCGAGCACAACGCGGCCATGCGGCCCCTGCGTATGCTCGAGCAGCGCGGCGTGTCGATCAGCGTTGCGCCGTGCGGGGGCGACGCTACTATGCACGCGTCAGCCCTCAACGACCTGATTCGCCCCGAGACCCACCTGATCGTCGCGAACCACGCCTCCAACGTCAGCGGTACCCTGCTACCGATCCGTCAGATTGGCGAACTTGCCAGTGCGCGCGGCATCCCGCTTCTGGTCGACGCCGCGCAGACCGCCGGTTGCGCGCCGATCAACCTCACCGCCGACCACATTGACATTCTCGCCTTCACCGGTCACAAGGGGTTGCTGGGCCCGACGGGCACCGGCGGTCTGGCCTTTCGCGAAGATTTCGACATTGCGCGCCTTCCTCCGCTGATCTGCGGCGGTACCGGCAGCCGATCCGAGGACCAGGTACAACCTGACTTTCTACCGGATCGGTACGAAGGTGGCACATCCAACATTCTCGGGTTAGCCGGTCTGGCGGCCAGTGTTCGCTACGTCCTGGAACGCGGTGTCGAAACCATCCGCATGCATGAGGCGCGGCTCACCGGCCGGCTGATCGACGGGCTGGCCCGCGTCCCGCGCGTTGCCATTGTTGGGCCGTGTGACCCTGCCAAACAAACCGGCATCGTTTCCTTCGTGATCGACGGTATGCCATGTTCCGAAGCCGCGCTGGTCCTGGACGAGCAGTTCGATATCATGTGCCGCCCGGGTCTTCACTGTGCACCTCTGGCTCATCGATCGCTCGGCACGCTGCCTGACGGCACGGTCCGCCTTGCCCCCGGGCCGTTTACTACCGAGCGTGAAATCGATCAGACCATCTCCGCCGTCGCTAAGCTGGCCGAGATCGAGTCATGAATACGGTCGCCATCATTCTGGTCTACAGCACCAGCCACGCCATCCAGGCGGAGCGCGTGCTGAAGAAGGCCGGGCTCGCGGCGAAATTGATCCCGACGCCGCGACAGCTAAGCAGCGACTGCGGCTCGGCAATTCGCATCGACGCCGCGGATCAGGAGGCCAGCACCGCGGCCCTTGAGCGAGCGGGGGTGCCGATCGACCGGTTGGTGGCAATCGGGGCGTAGCGTCCGCGCCGGTAATCAGCGCCTATCCACCGACAGCGACGCGAGCCCGTGCCGCCGGCTCCGTTACCCGGTGAGGGCGCGGGTATTCTCCGTATTCAATAGAACGACGAATAGTCAGACACAATCCCGCCCGGTGCGTGGAGCAGCGTCGTCTTGCCGGCGCCGAGACAGCCGGACAGAACGCTGACAGGGAGATTCGGGTTATGCACAGGATGCGACCTGTCGCATTCTTCGGTGTGGAGGCACCCTCATCCCTCGATGCGTTAAGCCACGGGGTCGGCTGAAACAACAGGCATCAGCCGTACGCGCTCGGTGCGTTTCGTGGCTTGGGCTGCTCGATCACGCTCTGCACACTCAAGCAGCGGCAGGTCTTCACCTTCACGGCTCAGGCGTGCCGAGTTGAAGACAACAACAATGGAGCTCAAGCCGTGCGCGATGGCAGCCACAAGCGGCGTGATGTAGCCAACAGTTAGCATCACAATCATGGTGACGATATAGAGCATGACAAATACGATGTTCTGTCGAATCACGTGGGTGGTTACGCGGGATAGTCGCACGAGAAAGGGCAACCGGTTGAGCTGGCTGTTCATCAGCGCGATGGAGGCGGCGTTAATTGCCACATCCGATCCGGCGGCGCCCATGGCGATGGACAAGTCGGCGGCCGCCAACGCCGGTCCATCGTTGACGCCATCGCCGACAACGGCGACCGTATGGCCTCGTTGCCTCAGCTGTCGGACGATGTCGAGTTTGTCGCCCGGCAACGCCTCAGCAACCATTCCCGTGAGATCGAGTGATTCGGCGATGTGTTCGGCGGGGCCACGACGGTCGCCAGTCACCATGATTCGCTGTTGAAGCCCCAAATCCCGCAGTCCGTTAAGGATCCGCCCGGCACCATCCCGGGCTTGATCCGACAACCCCACCCATCCGACACAACGGCCCCGCTCGGCAACCAATAGCACACTCATGCTACCTGCATCAGCGAGCAGGTTGGCGGGAATATCGACACCGCATTCTCGAATCCATGTGTGTCTGCCAGCCATGACGTCACGGCCGTCGAGCGTGCCACGCACGCCATGACCTGCCACTTCTTCGAAGTCCTCGACCGCTGACAAGTCGATCCTCGCACGCTGCGCCATGGCCACCACGGCACGCGCAATGGGGTGACGGGAATGTTGCTCAAGCGACGCCGCCAATCGTAACAAGTGAGCCGGGTCGGTGTTCGCAACGGGATGTAGCCGTGTCACAGCGAGATTGCCGGTGGTTAGCGTCCCGGTCTTGTCGAGCACGATTGCGGTTAGCTTCCGAGCGACTTCGATGTCGGTGACGCTTTTGATCAGAACGCCCACGCGGGCCGCCGCGCTCAAGGCGGCTACCAGAGCCGTCGGACCAGCTATGATAATGGCACATGGGCAGGCAATCAGAAGAAAACTGATGGCGCGATCGAGATCGCGTGTGAAGAACACGATGATGCCGGCAATGCAAAGCACCAGCGGCGTGTAATAACCTGCATATTCGTCAAGCATGCGCGTGATGGGTGTTTTCGAGGACGCGGCCTGGACGATCAAAGACTGCACGCGCCCCAGCGTGCTGTCCGCAATTGGTTTCTCTACACGGATGCGTAATGCGCCCGTCTGATTGACACTTCCGGCAAACACACCGTCGTTGCGCCGTTTGTCCACGGGTAGCGATTCGCCAGTGATGCTGCGTTCATCCAAAGCGCTGGCGCCATCGAGAATCACGCCGTCACATGGGACGTTGTCACCCGGGGCCACCAGCACCGTGTCACCTGGCACGAGGTCGGTCGCCGCCACTTCCGTTTCGTGGTCGTCCACGACGCGTCGGGCTTTGCTCGGCGTAATTCGGATAAGCGATTCGATTGTCTGCCGCGCGCCGGCAGCAGTGCGGTTCTCGATGAGTGATGCCAACACCATGAACAGCGCCACAGCGGCAGCTTCCACGTACTGGCCTGATGCGAACGAGGCCAGGACCGCCAGGGCCACGAGTTCTTCCATATGCGAGCTACCGGCCTCCTTGCCGCGCTGGACCAGGCCGATTGCCGCGTCGTAAACAACCGGAGCGCCAAGCAGTAACGCCGCCAGCATTGCCAACATGGCGGGTTGCTCGGGTGTCTCGAACAACTGATAGGCCAAGACAGAGCACAGCAACGTCACCGTGCCGATCATGACAACGATCAAATGTGGATCGAGTCGAGTTCGTTCGTCGCGAGGCGTACTACCAAATCCGGCCTGGATTGTGGCGCTGTTGTCATTCATAGCGTCTGGTCTCTATCGATGTCGCGTACTGCAATCAAGCGCGTGCAAGACTCCGGTGGCAAGGAAAGGGCGTGGCCGTAACGTTGCGTAGTCCGGCCTCACGCAGGGTGCTCAGCCAACCAAACGGAACCCGCCCACGTGTGATTCGGCCCTCGGTAAGCCAGTTGACGAATACAAACTCGATGCGACATTCCTATCCCGCCTTCCCAATGCCAACGCCGCAGGGTTGCAAGCGGACGCTGCATCAACCCTCGCACACGGTCGCGCAGCCACAACGGCAACTCCAATCCCGATTCCGCAGATGCGCCGCCCCGAGCAACACGCCCCCAGGGACGCCACCCACGGCCACGCGCCGCTAAGCGCGGTCGCTTGCGTCGCTTCCACTGCTTCAGGCGGCTGACCAGTGCTGGCCTGAACTGCTCAATTCGCTGCACACGAACGCTCCTGCTCCCACCTAAGGCTGCAAGTGCATTTGCATGTGCAGGATACCGGCTGCGAATGCATTTGCAAGTACACTCTGGCGAACCTAAGATCCTCAGTGCCGGCGGTCGCTTCCGCCGCGACTTGGTGCTCCAAGGAGCGATTCGTGCAACGTCAGACACCACAGAGGGTTGCGATCGAAAGTGCCTTCGCCTCAGCGGGGCGTCCGCTGGGCCCGCAGGAGATTCTCGACGCGGCCCGTGAACACGTGCCTTCGCTCAACCTCGCGACCGTCTACCGCACGCTGAAGCGCATGGTTGAGGATCACGCGATCCATCCGGTTGCACTGCCGGGGGAGCCAGCGCGGTATGAGTTGCAGTCCGCCGCCGAGCACCACCATCACCACTTCCGGTGCCGCCGTTGCGACGCGGTTTTCGATCTGGAGGGCTGTGTCGAGGGCTTGAAGAAGTTGCTGCCTAGGGGGTTTCGCATGACCGGGCACGACATTGTGCTATTCGGTTTTTGCGACACGTGCGGGGCGCAAGCATGAACGGCGCTCGAAGTACCACTCCCAGTGTGACTCAACGATTCGCACAATACTCCACGATCACCCTCACGATGGATTGGTACACGCACATGCTCGCCCAGGATCAACGGGATGCACTGGAAGCACTGCCCGATCTCACTCCCCAGCATCAGAATCACGTCGTCACAACGCAGGCAGGCTGCGTCAGCTTCTTGGCTGGCTTGTAGGCCAGCTTGTAGGTCTGCATGTAGGAACTCCATTCACCGTGGACCCCTGCCTGTCACCGTCAGACCCCTACTCGTGCTCAAACCCGTCCGCGGGCCTCAACCGTAACTTGCACTACGCACGGAAGTTCTGACACCGTTAGTCCCCCGACGTCTCCTATCGCGCCCGGCAGGATTCGAACCTGCGACCTGCGGATTAGAAGTCCGCTGCTCTATCCAGCTGAGCTACGGGCGCCGCGTACTCTTCCCCGAGCAATTCCGCTCGTTACCGTCGGCGAACGCTCCACTTGCGCGCCGTCAACAGCTTCCCCTGATGATGCAGGAAGACGCACACGACTGCAAGTCGGCGCGCGTTGCAGCAGCGCCGAGTGGCCAAACTATGGCGAAACCCCGGCTTCCGCGCGGAAGCGACGTTGGGGTTATGAATGGAATTTCATCGTCGCCGCCCGCATGGCGCCCGGCGAGCATGACAACGACCTGAACAAGGCGGCTAGGCGGAAGCTATTGCCGCGCTGTCGTCCATGGCCTTCTTCCGCGTTTCCACATCCAGCCATTTGCGCCCCAGCCACAGCGTGATGGGGGAGATGACAGTACTGATCCCGACAATGATCCACATCAGTTCTGTATTTCTTTCACCCTGTTCCGGGCACAGGTGCAACAACAGAAAACCGGAGGCGGGGCCGGCAGCCACTTTCGCGAAGAACATGGGGGCCTTGGAATAGGCCATATAGCTGGCTTCCCGGCCCGGAGGGGCGATGCTGGCGGTGTAGTCATAGACCCGAGGTGAATATATGGCCTCGCCTATGGACAGCACCACCTGGAAAAGTACGATGTAAACGATCGATTCACCAAGCCCCATGAAGAAGACAGACCCGGCCGCAATGAAACTGCCGTAGAGAATAACCTTGTAAGCGTTCATTCTGCTCGTGATGGCGGTCATCACGGGAACCAGAACGATCACTATCGCCGGGTTGATGGCATAGAGCTTTCCAGTCCACAACTTGAGGTCGATACGTTCCATGTAAAGCGGGTACAGGGAATGGTTGTACTGGAATATCATCTTGACCATGACCAGGAGAAAGATGAAGACGATGAAGATCCAGAAGGTCTTCTCGCGGACGACCTCCAGCATGACCTGATACGGCGATTTCCTGGAGTCGGTGTCGGGCGCGTCGGTCTTCTTCACCTCTGCAGGGTCAGGCGTTTGGCCCTCCGCTGATTCCGCCGCCGGGATTTTCGACCGGATGCAGAAGGTCACAATGATCATGGACAGGATCGTGGTGACCACGGCCACGAGGAAGATCATCTGTGTGGGGCGCACAGCGATGTTCATTCCGAGCGCGGACAACTGAATGGTCTGCGTGAACATCCCGCGCAACCAGTCGAGGCTCAGACCGGCCAAGAGGCTGCCGATGTTCATCACCACGTAGTACCAGGAGAAAGCAAACTTCTGCGTTGGTTTCGTACTGAATAACGCAACCGCTGCCGCGAGGAGCGGGATCATGTAGGCGAAGCCGACGGACAGCACGAGCAGACCGGGGTAGACAATCCAGGGGGACGTGGTGAAGGCGATGGACATGCGCCCGACCAGCGCGATGACCAACCCCACGATCAGGGCCTTCTTGACGCCCAACGAGTCCGCGATGAAACCCACGAACAGCATGAAGAACGACATGGATGCGGAGAAAATCCCGAAGATGGTCCCGGCCGACACGTCGGAAAGGCCCATGTCCTGCGTCAGGAACGCCATCAACACCAGGACGGAGGAGAAGTAACAGAGGCTCTCCATCACCTTGATCAGGAACGCGAACCAGATCTCTCTGGGGCAAGTGAACAGCCCTCGTAGTCCATTGATGTATTCGTGGACAACGTTGCTTAGAGGGTTTCCGGATGGGGCAGACTGCGTTGAAGACACACTCATAGCGCAAACACTTCTTTAATCGAGATTTCCCATTTACCTGTCCGCAAGCGGGCATTCTAATCCAAGGGGCTTACTCAATTCCATCGTGAAGAGCCTCCATCACTGCCAATCACGCCCATTTTAGCTCTGCGGCACACCGGCCCCGTTACCGACGGCACGAGCAGAACGCGTCTCGGCGAGAATTGTGCAGGCCAACGTAACTTGACGGGCGCCCCCCAACCGTGGCGGCCACGACCGCTCTTTATTCGTGGTAGATATTCGCGGGCCGGGCTGCCAGACACAAGCGAATCAGCTCGTTCAGCTTCTCACGCAGCGCGTCTGCCTCTGACGATTCGGCCACCGCCGTATTTACCGCTGCCGCCGCAGTGCTGATCATCTCGAAGCCGCAGGCGGCGGCCTGTCCCTTGAGCGATCGCGTCAGCCGCTTGAGCGTCTCTTCATCCTGCTTGCCGAAGGCGACCTCGATCTCGCTCACCCCATCGGACAGGCTCTGCACAAACGCGTCGATCAGCTCCGCCATGTCGGCTTCGTGTACAAGTGTGCTGAGCACCGGCTCGCGGCGCGTCGTACCGATGAGCGCTTCGAGTGTTGCGCGCGTGAGCGGCTTCAGTACGCAGTCCGTGCAACCCGCTTCGAAACACGCCTTGCGTGTGTCGTCCGCTTCCGAATCCGTCAGCGCGATGACCGAGCGACTATAGCCCTGCGATCGCAGCTCCTTGATCAGCCGAAGCCCATCCAGCTCGGCCGAATCCACGTCCAAAAGCAATAGGTCAAAGGATGCCGTCGTCGCTTCGTCCACGACTTGGTCGCCCTTGAACATGCACGTCAGTTGCAGTGACAGCGACTTCGCCAGACTCTCCAGCAGCCGGTGATTGAACTCGTCCACATCCACCAACAGAACGCGCGTCATCACCGCGCTGCGATGAAACATGGCCACGTCGATCGGCCGATCAAACTGCACGCCGATCTCGTATACCGCCCCGGACCCGACGACGTACTGACAGCGTATGACCTTGCCCGTCACGGCCTGCTTGTGCTCGTACTCGCTGGTGAGCCGCAAACAGCAAGCCGTGCCCGGGTAGACGAAGTTGCCCACCAGCAGCGACATGCCGGAACGGCTGATATTGCGTGGCCGCGCCGCGTGTTGCACCAGCGTGCCCGACGCGTCGCGCATCTCCAGCAGCACCGACTCGATTCGGTATGCGTAACGTTCCGCCGCCCGCGCCTCGCCGCGTCCGGAGGGCGGGCGGTTTGCATCGAGTTGGTCGAGGATGCCTGCGACCTGCTCGTTATCCTTGCGAATCTCGCGTTTGCGTGCGTCTTCCACCTGCGACCTCGCTCACAACTCAGGACACGACCGTCCAACCCGCGCCGAACCGACGCGAACCCACCCATACCTGACGTGCTCATCTGCCCCACCCGTAGATCGACGCGATCGCGCACGGGCGTTAGTACCGCACCGTTTGCCGGTGGCTACCCGGTGACGTCCGCCAGGGGTGTGATTGGGCCGAAAAAAACGCTACACCGTTACACTCACGAACCGGGACGTTCGGAGTGAACGATGTAGCGTGCGTCACTCGTGCGCGTAGGCGTTATTGGCCCCGTGCGACGTAGATCGCCTGTTGACCGCCGACGAACACCAGTCGGAACGTCATCTCGTCCGAGTCGTTCAACATGCTGCTGCGGCCCGCGCGGTCGCGTCGCGGGCTGTCGACCTTACCGACCACCGTAATCTCAGGTTCCGGGATGTTCTGCTTGGCATCAACGACGACGAGCGTCTCGTCGCCGGTCCAGAGCCCCAGCCCGCGTGATCCGTCGCCGTACTCATAGGCGATCAACGCTCGACCCGCGTTATTCAATGCACCGGCCTCCGCCGGCCAGACGATATCGGAAGGTGACACACCCGACGGAATGTCGTTCGCAATCCGCACGAGTTTCGATTCGCTCATCAGGTACGGTTCTTCGTCCGTGCGAACAACGACCTCGCCGTCATCGCTGACACCGGTGAGCAGTTCGGTCACGGGCAGGTCATCCGGACCGCGCAGCTCCGTCCACGATTCCGTGCCGAAGTCCCACAAGACCACTGTCTCGCGCACGACAGCGCCGGTGTTGTCGTCCAGCTTACCCTCGACGGCAATGTGACCGTTCGGTCCGATCGAGAAATCGGCGATAACCTGTCTAAGCGTCGCATCCGACAATCCCGGCCAAGGCGGCGCCGGCGAACGGTTGTCGATGACCCGGTAGCTCGTCCCGCCGGTATGCAGGTAGACACCTCCGCTGCCGTCGCCGTTCGTGTACCGGCCGCCGAAGATCATCTGTCCGTCACCATTGACCGTGGAAAGCGTGTCGACGGTGTTCCAGTACACGTTGGTGTCCTGGTCCGGCACGTCGCCGGGCTCAAGGACGCTGTGTCGCGAGTCGGCCACGACGGACACGGCGGTCCCGGTACTCTTGAACACACCCTTCCCGGTCTTGAACACGTCCAGCCCGCTGCCCTGCGTCGAGATGTACGTATAGCTCACGCCGAAGAACGCTAACCCGTTGTCGGCCACGCCCGGCAGGTCGAAGTCCGGATCGAACGCACCCTGCGCTGCGTCATCGAACAGGAGTTCGACCTGTTCGAGATCGGCGACCCGCACAATGTCGCCGTCCGAGGCCCGCCACCGATAGATCCCGCGCGAGTTTTTCTCGCCGGCGATGTCCGTGACGAACAGCAAACGACCGCCATCGCCCCAGACAACATCTTGCAGGACAGGGTCGAACCCGTCGTAATCCCCGAAATAGTCGTCGGTCGCTCGGCTGGGGACGATCCCGGTATCGGTCGGGTCGTCGTGAACGACGCGCGTCAGTGTACCATCCTCCCAAACATAGAGCCCGCCGTGCCCCAGCGCGCCCGGACCGGAATAAACGGCCCAGAACGCGACGCGACCCTCGGCGTCGATCACCGGGTTGCCAAAGACGGCGAACGTCACGCCGGACGTCTGATCCGGCACCTGCTCGCCGGTCTCGATCAGCATCTCCCAATCGAGGTCGGTCGGCGCCGGCGTGTTGATGTCACTGCCGTCGTCAGGATCCCCGCCACCCGGGTCATTGGGGTCGTTGGGGTCGGTCGTGCCACCGCCATTGTTGTTGTTTCCGCCCGAATTGTTGTTCCCGCCGGAGTTGTTGTTTCCGCCACCGTTGTTGTTACCCCCCGAGTTAGGATCACCCCCGTTGTTATCGCCACCGCCGGTGTTCGGGTCTCCACCACTGTTCGAGTCGTTCGTGTTGGGATCTCCACCGGTATTCGGATCACCTGGAGTACCGGTCTGCGGCGGGCAACCCCCCACCAAAACAAGCAGTCCCATAACGGAACACGCCGCGAGAACAAACAAGCTCGAACGACGGAAAGTGTGCTGCTGACGCATCAGAGACAACTCCCAGGAATCAGCCGGGTTGAGATCACAGCGGTCCAGCGCGGCACCGCCTACGTACTAAGTCTACGACTCAAGTCAATGATCGGCAAAATCCCGCCCGTCCGTCGCAAAGCTCTGCGCCCGGACGTCCGCTAACAATTGGCCCCACCACGGCTTACTCGTCTCGCGCCAGCACGCGCACGAATCCGACCGCGCCGGACACCAAAAGCGTTACGAGAAGAAGGAACAGCAGCATCCCAACCGCGAAGCTCAGGATCGGCCAGCTAGTCAGGATGAACTCCCGCGCTGTCGGGATGAGCGTAGCGATAATCGCAATCACGATTGCGGCCAGGAAAATCGCGCCGACCGCCCCGCGGCGATTGCCTTCAAACGGCGCCATACGCACCGTGAGGCAGACCGCGAGATACAGGAACAACGCGGTCGACCAGTTCAGGACGTCGCTGCGCAGGATCGCATCCAGCATCGCCTCGACCAGCGTGACGCTGTTTCTCAGCATCTCCCACAAACCTGCCAGCGTCAGCGGCAGCGCCTGCGGCAGCAGGAGCGACGATCCGCCGGACAGGTTTCGCACCACGCCCATCCCCCACTGGACCGACACGAGGTACAGGCACACCGCGCACGCCGCCAGCGGTAGCAGCCCCACCAGGATCGGACCGATGACCGGCAACCGCTGACGGTCTGGCGGATCAGACGTCGGCTTACCCTCTTCATCGTCACCCATGAGCTGCGTGTTACGCACGGGAGCACCGCTGACGAGCAGCCCCATCACGTGGCCCAATTGCGCGATGAGCGTGCCGGGCAGCAGGATGGAGTTGACGACGCGCGGTTTGATCAACCGGCTCCACAATTCGTGGATGCCCCACGCCGAAAACATGATCACCAGCAACCAAAAAGTGAGTGCTGCGTAAAGAGCCATGGTTCCACCTCGCTCTACGCAAATGGCGGCAGAGAGGCCGCAGTCCGTTGCAACCCTACGCCGGTATTATGCCGTGGGCGAAGGAGATTGCCAGCGCAAAGCTGGGCGGATCTCCAGCGCTTCGGTGCGTAGTGAACGTACGTGCAGTATTGTATGCTGCACCCGATGTCGGACCTCGTCGTGGACAACTCGCTCGTCGGCCAGCGCGTATGCGTTCCGAGCCGCCCGGAATGGGGCGTCGGCACGGTGCTCCGTATTCAGCCCACACGCGTCAGCGGCAAGCCGGTGCATCGCGTCTCGATCCAGTTCGCAACAGGTCACCGACAGATGGTTGTCCCGCCGGCGAAACTGGCTCCACCGGAGGACGAGCCCCAGCGCGAGGCCGGCTGGCTGGACGAGATCGGCGGTCGCACGCTCGACGATCGCCTGGTCACGCTGCCAACCGAGATCGCGAAGTTTCTCGGGACGCCCGCGCAGCGCGTGACCGTGCTGGCCCCGCTCTACACACTCACAGAAGAGCCCGAATCGCTCCTGCGCTGGGCCCGCCGACAGGCCAACGTTGCGGATCCACTGAGCCTGTGGTCGCGGGACGAACTACTGATCGCGTTTCGCGCATTCTGCAACGAGCGTGACTCCGAGCTACGCAAGTCTGCCGCCCTGGTCAAACAGAACGACGGCCCCGAAGCCCTGCGTGCACTGCTCGACGGCTTCCCCGTCGACGCCCGCGAGCAAATGCTCGCCGCCCTGCGAAGACCGCTCTAGGCACCGTCTGGCTGATAGCTGACGGCTGAAAGCTGACAGCTACGCCGGCCGCCGCTTATACTGCCTTCATGCGCTCGATCGCGATCCTCAATCAGAAAGGCGGCGTCGGCAAGACCACAACGGCCGTCAACACCGTCGCCGCCCTGGCCCGTAGCGGCCACCGTGTCCTGTTGATCGACCTTGACCCGCAGTGCCATGCCACGCTGCACCTGGGCCTCGAGCTCATCGACGGCGACCGCAGCGTCTACGAGCTTCTCACCAGCGATGTACCCATTGCCGACGTGGCACGCAGCGTAGACGACAATCTCATTGTGATCCCCGCATCGCTCGACCTCGTCGGCGCGGAGCTGGAGCTCGCCGAGACCGCCGATCGCGAGACTGCCCTGGCCCGCGTCCTGTCGACCTATCAGCAGTCATTCGACTTCTGCATCGTCGACTGCGCCCCGTCGCTCGGCCTATTGACGATCAACGCGCTGGCCGCGGTCAACGAAGTGATCATCCCGCTACAGCCGCACTTCCTGGCACTCCAGGGGCTCGGGCGGCTGCTTGAGACCGTGACACTCGTCCGCGGAGTGCTCAACCCGCCACTGCACATCTCCGGCATCGTGCTGTGCATGTACGAAAGCGGGACGCGTCTCGCCCAGGAAGTTCACCGAGACGTGACCGAGTTCATCGCCGCCGCCGGACCGGATGACCCCTGGCGAAACGCGCGCGTCTTCTCGACCGTCATTCGCCGCAACATCAAGCTCGCCGAGTGCCCCAGCTTCGGCCAGAGTGTGCTCGACTACGCGCCAAGCAGTAACGGCGCCATCGACTACCTCGCACTGGCGCAAGAGCTCGCCGGCGACCCGGCCCCTCAAGAAAGTGTCACCGCCGCCGCAGCGCAGCCCGTCGAAGACGTCGCACCGTCGAATCCCGCCGACTTCGCTCCCGACGCGACGCCCGAGCCCGCGTCGCCCGTCGAGCGTCCCGTCGAATCGTGAAGCTCCTGCACCGCAAGACGACCGAACCACCCTGGCGCCATTGGTACCGACGGGCGCTGCCGACGTATTGGGTGTTCCTCTTCTGCGTGACGCACCTGCCGCGGCTGCGCATGACCGGCCCAATCCCCTCGCCGGACAAGTGGTCACACGTCTTCGCCTACGCACTGCTCGCGTTTCTCTTCTGGCGATGCGCGGAGACGCTCGGACGTCCGCTCACGTGGCGTTTCGTCTGGATCGCCGGGTTCTGGCTGACGCTGTACGCGGCGTTCGACGAGTTCACGCAGCAGTTCTTCGGCCGCAGCGCGGACGCGCTCGACTTCCTGTGCAACGTCGCCGGGCTCGTGCCGACCCTGGCCCTACTGGAGTGGCGTCGTCGGACACGCGCGGCCGTTGCATGACCGCTGGAATCCACCGCCAGGCAGCGCTACGATACCGTTAGGCGGCCCATGGGAACGAGGCCGCGGATTCTCACAGAGTTCAGTCGGATCCTGCATATGCCAACGCAGCTCCCGCTCTCGACCGAGTACACCGAGGCCCCCGACGATGAGTTAGCCGGCCGAATCCGCGCCACCCGCGAGAAGCTCGGCGCGCGCGTCGTCCTCCTCGGCCACCACTATCAGCGTGACGACGTCATCGCCTTCGCCGATTTCACCGGCGACAGCCTCAAGCTCGCGAAGATCGCCGCCGAGCAGACCGATGCCGACTACATCGTCTTCTGCGGCGTACATTTCATGGCTGAGACCGCGGACATCCTCACGTCGGATCGCCAGAAGGTCATCCTGCCCGATCTCAAGGCCGGTTGCAGCATGGCGGACATGGCCGACATCGACGATCTCGAGGGCATTTGGGACGAGCTGCAACAGCACACCAACGCGCCGATCGTCCCGATCACGTACGTGAACTCGACCGCCGCGATCAAGGCGTTCGTCGGGCGGAACGACGGCGCGTGCTGCACCAGCTCGAATGCGAAACTCGTGCTCGAGTGGGCGCTCGAGGGCGTCGATCCCGACTCCCCCTCCGATGCCGGCCGCAAGGTTCTATTCCTGCCCGATCAACATCTCGGCCGCAACACCGCGTACGCCATGGGCTGGCCGCTCGAACGTATGGCGGTCGTCGATCCCGAACTGCCCAATGGTGGTCTGACGCCGGAGCAGATCCGCGACGCGCGCGTCCTGCTCTGGAAGGGTCACTGCTCAGTCCACATGCTGTACACGCCGGAGCAGGTCCACGCGATCCGCAAACTGCCCGAGCAGTACAACGTCATCGTCCACCCCGAGTGCCAATGGGAAGTGTGCCAGCTCGCGGACTACGTCGGCAGCACTGAGTACATCATCAAGACGGTGACCGAGGCCGAGCCCGGCACGCACTGGGCGATCGGCACTGAAGTTCACCTGGTGGACCGATTGACCAAGACGATCGCGGACAAGAAGGTGCGCGCCTTGTCCAACTTTCAGTGCCTGTGTACCACGATGTACCGCATCGACCTGCGGCACCTGTGCTGGGTGCTGGAGAACCTGGTCGAAGATAACGTCGTCAATCAAATCGTAGTGGACGAAGAGACGGCCAGGTGGTCGCGCGTTGCGCTCAACCGCATGTTAGAACTCATCCCCACGCAGCCGGTGTCCGCGCGGTAAGCGGAGAATCTATTATCCCTCTCCCCCTGGGGGAGAGGTTGGGAGAGGGGGGTTTCGCCTACGGGGGATTCAACCCTCCCCCATCCCCTCCCTTCCAGGGAGGGGGATCGCGTTCCCCGGGTCCGTTTCCCCATCTTCCTTCTTCCCCCGCTTCTTATCATCCACCGACTTCTCTTCCCGCGGTCCCAGGCTGATCAGCGTGTCACCCGCGCGCGGCTTGTTATCCTGCTGCGCGGTGATGACGGCCACGTCGCCGTTCGCGCGGCGGATGACCATCGGCACGACGTTGTCACCGTAGCGCTCGCGGAACGCGTCGAAGCTGAAGGTCTCCGTGATGCTCGTCGCCCGGAAGACGTGCCCGCGGCCAAAGAAGCGCTCATTGAACGCCGCGTAGGTCAGCTCTCGCCCGAACAGCAACCGGCCGTGCATTTCCCGCGGCACAGCCTTCGTACCCCGCCGTTCAGTTGGCGGCGCGAGCTGATACACACCGGCCCGATCAAAGACCCGCTCGAAGCGCTGGACCGCCAGTGCGTTCACTTCATCGTTCGGCGTCAGCGCCAGCAGCCGGCCAATGCCGCGCAGATCGATCTCCTCCAGCAGATGATCTGCCAGCACGTTGTCGGCGTACGACGTTATGCCCGCCATCTTCGCGGACTTGATGTTCTCACGATTGCGGTCGACCAGTGCGACCTGCACGTTCTCGCGCTTCAGAATCTCTGCCAGCGCCCGTGCCCACGCGTGCGCGCCCAGGATCAGCAGCCCCTGCGGGCTGTCGTCGGCCAGACCGAGCCGGCGTGCCAGTGGCGCCGCCGTCAGCCCGTAGATCGCGACCGTCATCACGATCGTCAGAAACGTCAGCGGCACGAGTGCCCGTGCTTCCGGCACCGACTCCTCCAGCCGCAGCGCGAACACCGACGCGACCGCCGCCGCCACGATCCCGCGCGGCGCCATCCAGGCCAGGAAGCCACGTTCCGGCAGCGTCAGTTTCGTGCCGAACGTCGACACCGCCGTCGCGATCGGCCGCACGACGATGATCAGCAGCAGTACGAACAGCACGCTGGTCAGGCCCAATTCCCGCAGATCCGCGAACTCCAGCCGCGCCGACAGCAGGATGAACAGGAACGAGATCAGCAGAACGCGCAGGTTCTCTTTGAAGTCAATGATGTGGTGTACCTTGGCGAAACGCTGGTTCGCGAGTGCAAATCCCATCACCGTCACGGCGAACAGGCCCGACTCGCCCTGCAACGCGTTCGATCCTGTGTACGCCGCCGTCACCAGCATCAGCGACACCGCGTTGTGCAGGAAATCTGGGATGCCGTGCTTGCGGACGAGCAGTGCCAGCAGCAGCCCCGCCACAACGCCGATGCCCCCACCCAGAAACACCGTCCGCACCACGCCCATCACCGCGGTGCTGGCCCCCTCACCCGGAGCGGCGGCGAACGCGACCTCATACACCAGCACCGCCAGCAACGCCCCGATCGGATCGATGACGATGCCTTCCCACTTGATGATCGGGCCGATGACACCCGCCGGTCGCACGTGTCGCAGCAGCGGCAGAATCACCGTCGGTCCGCTGACGACCAGTAGCGCACCGGCCAGCAGCGACAGGTTCCAGTCCCACCCGATGACCCAGTGTGCCGCGACCGCGGACAGCAGCCACGTCACGAGCATCCCCACCGTGACCAGGTTGCGCACGACACCGCCGACTTTGGGCAGGTCGCGCAGACTGAGGCTCAGCCCCCCTTCGTACAGGATGACGGCGACCGACAGCGAAACCACCGGCAGCAGCAGCTTGCCGAACAGATCGTCCGGGCTGATCGCGACCTCGTGCCAGAAGCTCCGCGCCACCGGCCCGGCCAAAAACCCGAACGTCAACAGCAACAAGATCGAAGGCAGCCGCAACCGCCAAGCCAACCACTGCGCGCCAACGCCGAGTGCGACGACGGCGGTCAGTCCCACCAAAACATGTTCGTCCAAACGCTGCTCCTGTGAATCACTCGCGACTTTGAAGTAGTGTCTGCGAGGAGCGTGCCATGTGCAATGTCATCGTCGCGTCCCGCGCACATCTGTTTCGGAGTCAACGGCTTGGTCTGCGAACCGCTTCTGACGATCTGCGATTGGGGGCCGAAGGGTCTACCGCACGCGAGTCAGCGAAGCGGGGAATACACGGCCTGCATATCCCGTGGTTGGCTGTTCCGTATCGTACTCGTATACATGTCCGAACACGGGGGTGGGCAGGGCAATGCGTTGGTCCAAGGCACCCAAGCGGATGTGATGTGGCCGTCGCAGACAACCGGGGCCCGCAAAGAGATGCACGTAACCCACTATCTCAGTTCCGGCCTCACACGCCGCTAGAATATGGCACCATCGACTAGGCGTAAGCGCCTTCCCGAACGGTAGCTGGCGAAACGGAACCGCGAATCTCGATCTGGGTACGTCGAACAAGGCAGCCGGGTTCCTTCCTTGGACGATGAACCGACGAATCGGGGCGAACACAGACTCGTCGCCCCGCATACCCCGACGCGAATGAACCAGGAAGTGGTGGAAAGCGATTTTCGCAATAGCGCGATAGTAGCGACTGGTGAACCTGCATGTTATCCGCCCCTCGGCCTTGTACACACCCGGTTCAGTACGTGCAATCTCCGATAGGCACTTGTTCGGCCACGCCGCACGTACCAACGCCGCGAACTCGTCCCAGTTCGCATCATCAGCACGCAACTCTGCCCTATCGAAGTCGATGATCCCAGCGTTGGCGACACGTGCCAGTAATTGCTCGGCACGCATACCACGATAGAGCTCGAATGGCTGACCGTTACCGTCGTAGTCGTAGATGACAATCTGATCGGCTGGCCCCATGTCGCGTGTGCGATATGTGAGCGGCTTAACGAGTTGCGTGCCGCCATTCGACGTCATAGTAACGACCGGCGGTGGCATGCCGTGCGCTCCACGGCTCGATGAAATGCCACGTTTTCGCCGGCTCGGCAGAGCTGGATCGACGACTCTGCGGAGATACGCCTCGGGACCACATTGGAGCAAGTGCTACTCAGATTGCCCGATGCGACTATTGCACGATCTACATATGCGACGGAAGCGCGTGTCGTCGCGAAACTCACCTAGCTGCACTGGTATGATGTGGTCACCTTCACCCCTCGACGTATCAATGGGCTCCGAGCAGTAAATGCAGTTGTCAATTGCTGCCGACATGCGCTGATTGTAAGACGTGCATTGTGCGTACGACGACCCAGCTTAGCGATCCGCTTGCCCCCGAACCACACTCAGCCCATCTGCCAGATCCGCGGACCCCACCCTCAGGAGTCGCTACCGAAGACCGATAGAAACGGCCCCAACGCTATGGAAAAGCCGATCTCGCGGAACCGGCTTGATTGCGGCATTATAAATAGTATGCTAACAATAAAATCGTCCGGAGAACAGCCATGCAAAAGCAACTCACCAAGATCGGCTCCAGCCTGGGCATCATCATCGACAAGCCCATCCTGGACCTGCTCAAGATCACCGCCGACACGCCGCTGGACATCACCACCGACGGCGACCGCTTGATCCTGCAGCCCGTCCGCTTTGCCGACGAGGACGCAGCACAAGCGGCCTACGAACGTGTCGCCGCCCGGCATGAGGAAAGCCTGAAGAAGTTGGCCCAGTGATCGCGGTTCGTGTACCGATCGGCGGGATCTCACACCGCATAGCGCGGACCGTGGCCCGTAGCGAGAATCACCATGACTGACCAGCCGGCGTTTCTCTCCACGGAGACCGTCCTGCGAATCCACGCCGACCAGATCGCCCGGCATGGCGGCGATCTCGGTATTCGCGACGAAGGGCTGCTCGAGTCGGCACTGGCTCAGCCGCGGGCGGCGTTCAGCAATCAGTGGTTGCACGAAGACATCTTCAAAATGGCCGCGGCGTACGTGTTCCACCTGGCAGGCAATCATCCATTCGTGGACGGCAACAAGCGTACAGCACTTGTTGCGGCAATGACGTTCCTGGAACTGAACGGCTACGAGGTCGCGGACGAGGGCACAGAACTCGCCGACCTAGTGTTGGAGGTGATCGAACTGCGGCGCGACAAGGCCTGGCTGGCGGATCAACTCCGTCAGCGATCTCAGCGAAGATCATGATGCTGTCGTCGCGCTGCGGTCCGTGATTCGCTCAGGTACCCGCGCCTCGATCCCTTAATCCCCCTCCCCCTCGATCCCACCAAATCCGCCAATCCCCACCAATCCCTCCACCCAACCTTGCCCGCAACCACCGCGCGCGCAACCTGCAATCATGCGCTCACACCTTTTCCCTTCTGGTCAACGCCCCCCAGTCGCGCAGCCGGCCTCCGGCGATGGCACCTTCCCACATTCACACTTTCCCACGTTCCCACACCCCCACCCTCGTTACACCCCCGCAACACACAAGAGTCTCAGCGTGTGAGGGCGCGCCTTGATACTCTTGATACCCTTCCCCCCGCACACCCCCGGGAGGCACGTTCGCGACCAACGACCCAGCGCGCAAGAAGGAGCCGCACCTCTCCTGAGGCGCGGCTCCGGACTGGAGGACTCATGCTATGTCGATGTGCGCTCTGCGATCGAGCGCGGCAGCTTGCTTGGTCTATCGACGTCGCAGCAGCGGCAGCCCGCACAGCAGCAGCAGGCACGCTGACGGCTCGGGCACGACCACCGGGGTAACCTCAAACCACTGGTCGGCCGGCGCGGGGATCGTGCCGCCGTCCCAGGTGAACGCCACCGTGCCGCTGACAATAAAGCCCGCGGTCAGGTCGACCTCATCGCCCACTTCGGCGATGAGATACTGCTCGTTGCTCTGCGCGTCGACCACCACCGGAATATCGTGGATCGTCAGGTCCGGCAACGTCAGCTTGAGATTGCTGAGCTCGACCCGCAAGCCCGTCAACGGCGCGAACGCGCTGATCAGCAACCCGTTCGTCTCTTCATTGATCGGGATCGGACCTGGTGAGATCGCCTCGACGTCGTCGATGCCGATGCCCGCCGGTGTGCCCATCAGGTTGTACACCGCGCGGAAGCCGCGGCCCACGCCGCTCTCCCACAAGTCGTACGGCGTCTCGACGACGTTGGGCGGATTGACTTGCGTCAGCCGCACGTGCTCGGTGTCGCCGCGGAAGAACAACTCGCGGCCCGCGATGACCACGGCCTCGACGTCCGCGGTGTTGTCATAGACTGTTGTAGCGGTAATTACATCTGCGGAGGCCGGCAGGGTCAGCACGGCACACAGCAGCAACATACTCAATGGCTTCATTTCCACTCTCCTCATTCGGAGTCCGCTCGGACTCAGGGCGCTACGAGCCGCGGGTCTCAGGCCGCGCTGTGGTTGCTCGTCGGCGACGCCCAGTTACCCGATCCATCAATTCTCGGTCGGCACGGCGTACGGATCGCTCGACGTGTCGTACACCGCGAAGCAGAATTCCGTGTTCAGCCGGTTCAGCCACAGATCGCGAAACTCGACCAGGAAGCCCCAGCCCACGCCCGGCGTATACGACGTCACAATCTCCTGACTGACGATCGCACCCGGCGACACGATCACGACCAAGTCGTCAGCCTCGAAGTCTTGCGGGAACTCGTAACCCAGCAACGCGATCGCGTAGACACCGCTGGTGTCCGGCACCTTGGTCGCGTTGAAGCCGTAGCCACCACGGAGCCGGCCATCGTTATCGATGCAGCCCATCGCGACGGCATAGAAGTCCTTGCCATCCGCTCCGTCGACGCCGTCCTTACCGTCCTGGCCATCGACGCCGTCTTTACCATCGGCGCCATCCTGACCATCCGCGCCGTCCTGGCCGTCGGCACCATCTGCACCGTCTGCACCGTCCGCGCCGGCAGGACCAGCCGGCCCCCGCGGTCCGGGCACACCAGGCTCATCCAGACCTGCCTGGAGTTCGACGGAGAGGTCCGCGAACAGCTCGTCGTACAGGGCGTCGGTGTCGACCGGCACGTTGGTTCCCTGGGCCTCATCGATCAGCTCGCCGATGATGACCGCCGCGGGAATGCTGAGCAGGTCACGCCCCCAGTCCTGAAGCCCGAGTGCGGCGTCGAGGTTCACCCCCGGACAACCGCCCATGGCCAACGCACTGGCCATGCAAGTAGCGATTACTGTGATCTTGCACTTCGACATTAGCGCTCCTCCTTTTGGAACTGCATGTCTGCACCCATCCGGCGCCTCGACATACTCAGGAAATGCTAGGGCCGGCGACTTTGTCATTTCTACCTGTCGCACGCGGATAAACCGTTCACGATACGGACGCACGCGTATTTCGTCGCGTACGCGGACGTACCGAACATCCCGTTGCGTGTTCTGATGTGCAACGTCTGTTCAGGAACGTCCCATTCTCAATGCGCACCACAAGTGACGAAGAACCGCCACTTGCTCGCTATTGGTGATAGGCCGCCCTAAACGCACGTCCAAAACGCGTCGCGCGGATTGGGTCACACGCGCACGCGTGTCATTCGTTATGGGTAAACGACCGGAAAGCGCCGCAGCGCTGCGCGCGCCCGCGCGCCGCAGTGCGACCAGATATCAACCGCGTGCGGCAGACAATGTTCATCCCCTGAATACAGCCGATAGCTTGCCACGCGCGTAATGGGACGTGCGCAGCGAAGGTCACATTCAAACGGAAAAAAGCGGTAAAAAACTGCCCGCTGTCCGAGAAAGCGCTGTGTCAGCTGGTTGCTTTCTGCGGAGGTCGTCCACGATCGAACAGCAATGTGGGCAGGCTCATCGCCAGGCCCCATGGATCGTACAGACTCTCGATCTCGCCGCGGCAGTTGTACCAGCAGGCTGTACAACTCCGCGCAGCGCGGTCGTTACGAAGGCGTTGTACGACCTCTTCGGCGGAGTGCGTGAACAGATTTGCTACCGGACGAGCGCGTTCCTCGACACAAACCGCGATGTCGCCTGTGGAGTCAATGCTGAAGAAGCCGCGGCCCGCGCGGCAATCGGGGATTCCGCCGTTTAATGCGCCATCAAACCGTGACAGGAAGTAAGGATTGCTGAGGAAGTTGGTGTGACGTCGCCGCAGATCGAGCAGCAGCTCACCAACGCCCTGCTCGTGCGCGCGCACGAAGCGCGTCGAGCCTGTCTTGCGGACCCCATAGGGCTGGACCATGAAGTACGCATCGTGCTCGGCGGCGAGCTCGATCATCGGCTCGATCTGATCGAGGTTGTCCTCCATCAGCACCGCCATCCAGTTCACCCGCTGCCACTTATGTCGGCGTGCCGCGCGGAAGTGATCCAGCGCGGCTCGCGCACGTTCGTAGGCCCCGGGCGTACCGCGCCGTTTGTCATGCCGCTCGGCGTCGGCATAGTCGATGCTGATCGATACGCCCCACAACCCAGCGGCGAACAGATCTTCCGCCAACTCCGGCGTAGAGAACCAGCCGTTCGTGGTGATGAACGGGAAATGCCATCGTCCGACCGCTGCCACGACATCCACGATGTCCGGGCGCACGAGGGGCTCGCCGCCAGCCAGGCTGATCAGTAGCGCGCCGAGCTTCGAGAGCTTGGTGCTGCCCTCGGCGAAATCGGTCACGGCCAGCTCGGGTGAATCCCCCATCGGGTCCTTCCAGTAGTGGCAAAACGCGCAGCGGAAGTTGCAGCGGTAATTCACCTGCCAGGCGCACCACACCGGATTGCGCGTCAGCCACGCCCGCGCTAAGTGAATCTTCTTACCAAATGCAGTTCGCAATCGCGTGCCCTCGCCCCGGATGTTTCGCTATTGCAACAGAAGCCTCGCACACCGGACCTGGAACGACTCCGCGGAGCATAATGCACGATCCTGCCTCGGCAACCCCGCGGGTCATTTCGGGTGTCGCGATGTACCCAGCCGATCCTTCGTGTACGGGAACGCGAATTCCCTGAACCAAGCCGAGCGGACCGCCGATAGATACTGTGCGCAATACCCCTCCTTACTCTCTCTCACTCTGGAGCCTGCTTCGGCAGGCTCCAGGCGTTTACGGCCACCGAGAGGCTCGCGCCGGCGCTCCGCCAGCCGCGTACGGCGTTGTCTCCAGGGCGACGTTTCGTCGATACGTGCAGCGTGTGGCCCCGATGGCCGTCTTCCAATTGTTGATGACGGCATGTCGTTATCGGACAAATAGTTAGCGTTGTAATTGCAAATACGTCATTGAGGTCCTATTCTGAGGAAGTGGGTGGACCGGAAGGAGCCGCGCGACGCTGGGATGCGCGCTGTAACACAATTGAGCGAGGACGTTGCCATGACCAAGCGAACCACGGGGACGGTTTGTCTTTTCGTAGTGCTCACAGCCGCCGCTGTGTCCGCGAATGAGCTCGATCAACCCGACGCCGCACTCAACGGCAAGGCGATTCGCGGTGAGACCCTGGACCCCGCGCTCTATGGCCCGGCAATCAGCGAGTCGATGGACGAGGTCATCGCGCGCGATCACGTCATCCTGCACGAGGCCTGGAAGCGTCGCGACCTGAGCGACAAGAAGGGCGTGTGGGCCACACCCAGCCGTCGCCGCGCGCAGTCCACGAGTAGCGGCAACCTCTACGTACACAACAAATGGGGCGAGACGCGGATGGGAATCCGCTTTCCTGAAACAGCGGACGTGCTCGGCGCGACAATTATCGCACACGCGGCCGAAGGAGCGGCGACGAGCGGCATCCGCGTCGTCGGCTTTCGTGCCGGCGTGCGCGTCGCCGAGACGGATTGGTTCGATGACATCGACGCCGACCCGAGTTGGATGTCGATCGATTTCGTTGACGTCGACCGCATCGAGTTCCAGGCGCAGCCAATGGTCGACGGCGCGGGCTGGTTCGGCATGGACGACCTCACCTATATCGTCGATGGAGTCGAGACCACCCTCAGTTTCGACGATCTCGATTACCGCACCGAGCTCACCGAATCGCAGTACGGCGGACTGATCTGGGAAATGGGACGCGGGGACTTCGACGCGCATCGCGCCATGCCGCGCCCGCAGATTCCCGCGGATGTCGAACTGCCGGTGAAGGGCGACGACGATCCGCCGCCGGCGTCTCGTGCCGCTACGGCGCCGACACTGGATTTCGATTTCACCGCGGTCGTGCTGGGCGAGGAGGGTTCCTATTCGTTCCCGCCGGACACACATGGCGCGATCGGCCCCAGCCACTACGTCTCAGTGGTCAACTCCAACTTCGAGGTCTACAACCGCGAGACGGGCGCAGAGATCGCGAGCAGTTCGCTGGAGGCGTTCTTCCCCGCGATGAACCCCGGCGGCGGTGACCCGCGCGTAATTTTCGATCAATGGAGTCAGCGCTGGATCATCATCGCGACCGATTTCGATTACGGCGCCGAGAAGATCCATCTCGCGGTCTCTTACACTTCGAGCCCGACGTTTCCCGGCTTCTACAAGACCAGCTTCACGCCACAGGGCGGTGCCGATGCCGGAACCTGGGTGGACTACCCGACGCTCGGCGTAGACGAGAACGGCATCTACATCGGCGCGTTCATGGTCGGCAACTCGATGACGATCTTCGCGATCGACAAAGCTCCGTTGGTTTCCGGATCTCCCAGCCTGGGAACGATCACCGCCTGGCGCAGCCTTCAATGGGAGGGCGCGCTCCAGCCAGCGCACACCTACGACTCCGGCGTTGGCGAACACGTCGTCTCGCGCACGAGCAGCCTGAGCCAGCTTCGCATTCGTCGAATCGACCCGCCGCTCACCGCACCAACACTGACACAGCTCGGCTTCGTGAGCATCGGCTCTAACGGCGTCGCACCGAATGCCCCGGCCCTGGGCAGCACGACGGTAGTGGACACGGGTGGAGACGCGCGCCTAATGATGTCCGTCTTCCGCAACGGATGTTTGTGGACGACGCATTGCATCAGCCAATCCGGCCGGGCGGCGGTGGACTGGTACCAGGTCGACGTAAACCCGCTGAGCCTGGTGCAATCGGGCACAATCTACGACTCAGGCATGTACTACTACTACCCGTCGTTGATGGTGAACTCAAACGATGACATGGTCATCGGCTTTAGCGGCTCGAACGCGACGCAGTTCATCGGCGCGTACTATGCCGGCCGCAAAGGCACTGATCCGTTGGGTGAGACGTCCGCGCCCGTGCAGTACCGCGCCGGGTCGGCACCGTACACAGCCGTATTCAATGGCCAGAACCGCTGGGGTGACTACAGCTACGTAACGCTAGACCCCACCGATGACACGGCTTTCTTCTGCATTCAGGAATACGCGCACGCGACGAACACGTGGGGTACGTCCGTAGCCAAGCTGCTGTACTCCGCCGGTCCGACACCGTGCCCGGGCGATGCGAACTGCGACGGCCAGATCGACTTCGGCGATATCAACGCGTTCGTGGACGCGCTGCTGAACAGCATCTACTGCGACGGCACAGGCACCAACGCCGACGTCGACGAAGGCGGCTCGGTAGGCTTCGAGGACATCAACCCGTTCGTTGACCTGCTGACACAGAACCCGCTGCCAATTGCGTGTCCGTAGGCTAAACGCATCCGCAGCGTCAAGTACTCACGGGCCGCCTGTGACCAGGCGGCCCGTTTTCGTTCGAGACTTACAACCTGTCCGGTATACTGGCGGGGTGTGTTGGCGATGATGCGCTGGAAGCCCCCTGACCTCTGGAGGAAGAGGCATGCCATTGCTTCGCTTCTTTATCGGGATTGCGCTCGTGACCATGACTGGAGCGGTTGCGTTGTACGCGACCAACCGGCCGGTGCGCTATGACGGTCAGGTGATGATCCGGGCCGAGGTGCGCTCCTTCGCGCAACTCGACCAACTCCGGGCCATCGATGCATTGCTCATGAGCGAGTATGAGGCGTTGGGCACCGTTGATTACGTGCTGCCCGCCGAGGACCTCGCCGCACTCGAGGCCGTGAGAATCGAGTACGTGATCATCCTCGACGACGTGCAGCGCGCGATCGACGCTGAACGGGCCGCAATCGATGCCGCCGGCCGCGCCGACCCGCGCGACGTGGCCTGGTTTCTCCAGTACAAGACGTTTGACGAGATCGTCACCAAGCTGAACACGTTCGTCACGGACCGGCCAGACATCTGCTCGCTGATCGACATCGGCGACTCCATCGAGGGACGCGATCTGTGGGTCCTGCGCATCTCCGGCCCGGGCACCAACAAGCCTGCCGTGCTCTACAACGGCTGCCAGCACGCCCGCGAGTGGATCAGCCCCATGACCAACATGTGGATCGCCGACCAACTCGTCTATGGATACGGTATCGATCCCGAGATCACCGCTATGGTGAACCAGGTCGAGATCTTCATCATGCCGGTGGTCAATCCAGACGGCTACATTTACTCATGGACCACCGAACGGCTATGGCGCAAGAACCGGCGCGACAACCTCGGGTCGAGCTGCGACGGTGTGGACCTGAACCGCAACTGGGACGCGAACTGGAGCGGCCCGGGCGCGAGCAGTTCACCGTGCGACCCGCTGTACTTCGGAACCGCCCCCTTCTCTGAACCGGAGACGGCGGCCTTGAGTAGCTTCATTGCGGCCAATCCGCAGATCGTCGCGTTCAATGACATCCACAGCTACTCGCAGATGATCCTCTGGCCGTATGGGTACACCTACTCGCTGTGCGCAGATCACGACACGTTCGAGGCCGTCGGCAACGAGATGCGCGACCTGATCTTCGACGTTCATAGCATGAGCTACGAGCCGGGGCCGGTCGCCGATACGATCTATCAAGTGAGTGGTGGCAGCGTCGACTGGGCGTACGACGCGCAAGGCGTCTTCGCGTACTCCTTCGAGCTGCGCGACACCGGCTTCTACGGCTTCGAGTTACCAGCGGACCAGATCATCCCAACCGGCGAGGAAACCTGGGCCGCCATGAAGTTCCTAACGCAATGGGCCGCCACACCGCTCCAGTTCGACTTTCCCAATGAGCTTCCGGAGTTGCTGGTCCCGGACGTAGCGGAATCCTTCATCGTACAGGTCAGCGCGGTCGGCGCAACGGTCGACTCGGCGTCGCCGCGCCTCTACGCACGCATCGGCGCGACGGGATCGTTCGTCGAATCGCCCATGACGCCGGTGGGTGGTGAGTTGTATCAGGCCACGCTGCCGGCGGTGGCGTGTGGCGAGACGGTCCAGTACTACGTCGGCGCCCTGACCGATACCGGCACCTGGGGTTACTCGCCAACCGATGCGCCGAACACGTTCTACTCGGTTGATGCACTGCCAATCGCTGTGCCGCTCAGTGCCAACATGGACACAGACCCTGGTTGGTCCACCAGCGGCGACTGGGCCTGGGGTCAGCCCACCGGCGGCGGCGGACAGTACGGCCCGTCCGATCCCAACAGCGGCTATAACGGCGCGAACGTCTATGGCTACAACCTCAACGGCGACTACGCAGCGAATCTGCCGCAGCGGCATCTGGTCACGCCGCTGTTCGATTGCTCGGGCCTGACCGGCACGCGTCTGTCGTTCTATCGCTGGCTGGGCGTCGAGGGTCCGCCGTACGACTACGCGACGTTGAGCATCAGCATGGACGGTGCTGCCTGGACGATCCTGTGGCAGTGCACGACTGCGGTGGCAGATACGAGCTGGTCGTACCAGGAGTTCGACATTGCGCACTACGCCGACGGCCAGTCGAGCGTGCAACTGCGCTGGACCATGGGCTTCACCGACAGCAGTTGGAATTACTGCGGTTGGAACATTGATGACGTGCTCGTGTGGGCGATGGATCCGAACGGCTGTGGGCCGGAGCTCGTCGGCGACATGAACTGCGACGGCGCGGTCGACTTCGGCGATATCAATCCGTTCGTGCAGGCCCTGCTCGATCCGGTCGCATACACCGCCGACCATCCGGACTGCGATCTGAGCCAAGGCGACATCAACGACGACGGCAATACCGATTTCGGCGATATCAACGGCTTCGTGGCCCTGTTGGTGTCGTAAACGGCCACACAACCCCGATAAACCCGAGGCGTGTGCTCGAATTTGACAGAATCGGGCGCACGCCTCTGTTACAATACATGAGCGGGTCCAGATGCGCTGGGCTACCGTGAGCAACTCATTCATCCCAAGGAGTGCAGACATGTTGCGCTGGGGTCTTCGTTTTCTCATCATCGGCCTGGTTCTCGGTTCATCGTTCGATCTGGCGCACGCGACCGAGCGGGTGCGCGTTGACGGTCACGCCGCGGTGCGAACCTACCCCGCGGACTGGTTCGACTTGTCGCTGATCAAGAACCTCGGCTTTGAGCTGCTAAGCGAGAACGAGGGCCCGGGCGTGGTGGACTATCTCGTCCCTCCCGGATTGATGGGCGCCCTGCGCGACACCAGCATTCCGTACGAGATCCTGGCCCCCGACGTGCAGGTGCTGATCGACGCCGAGCGGGAACGCCTGGCCAACGCGGACGCGAACCGCGCCTGGTTTGACGACTACAAGACCTTCGACGAGATCATCACCTACCTCGACTCGCTGATCGCGCTGCGCCCCGATCTGATCAGCAAGTACCCGATCGGTACCAGCATCGAGGGCCGCACGGTCTGGGGCGTGACGCTCACCAGTACGACCGGCAGCAACAAACCGGCCCTGCTGTTCGACGGCATGCTGCACTCCCGCGAGTGGATCAGCCCGATGACAGTCATGTACTTCATCGATCGCGCGGTGCGGGACTACGACACCGACCCGAACGTGCAGGCTATGCTCGACTCCGTCGTGTTCTACCTCGTGCCAGTCACCAACCCCGATGGCTATATCTACTCCTGGGACAGCTACCGCCTGTGGCGGAAGAATCGCCGCGACAACGGCGACGGACAGTGGGGTGTCGATCTGAATCGCAACTTCCGCTGGGGCTGGTGTGGAACCGGCTCCGACTCCGCGACATCGAGCGATCTGTTCCGCGGACTCACGCCGTTCTCAGAACCCGAGACGGTCGCGCTGCGCGATTACCTGTACGCGCACCCGAATGTCGTGGCGTACATTGACTTCCACAGTTACAGCCAGCTCATCCTGCGACCGTGGGGACACGATTACGTCACGCCCCCGGAGCCCGACAACACCGATATGACCAATCTCGGCGACGCGATGCGCGACGCGATCCTGGGTGTGCACGGTGTGAGCTACGCGTCGCAGCCTGGAGTCGACCTGTACCCCGCGGGTGGCACGTGCAGCGACTGGGCCTACGGTTTCGGCGGCGTGTACTCATGGACCTTCGAGCTTCGCGACACCGGCACGTACGGCTTCATTCTGCCGCCGGATCAGATTCTGCCGACCGGCGAGGAGATCTTCGCCGCGATCGATACGCTCGCTTCCTGGGCCGCACTGGAAGTGCGCACCACCGTCGAGGTCGCTGACGCGCCGGAGTTCATTGCACCGGGACAGTCCACCACGATCGATGTCGAAATCGCCGCGATCGGCGAGGCGCTCGTAGCCAACAGCGCCCAGCTCTACTACCGCTTTGATGACGGGGCGTACCAGACCGCGGCGCTGAGCCAAGTCAGCGATTTCATGTTCGAGGCCACGCTGCCCGCAGCAAGTTGCGGCTTGGACGTCGAGTTCTACTTCGCTGCGGCCGGGGGCAGCACGGGTGTCGTTACGTCACCGACCGATGCGCCAACGACTGTATACCGGGCTGCCATTGGCGAAGCAACCGAGATTGTCAGCTTCGACTTCGAGGACACGACCGGATGGTCAGTAGTTGACGACCCGAACCTGATTGACGGATCGTGGGAGGCGGGGGTGCCAGTCAACTTCCGCCGTAGCGACCCGCCATTCGACGCTGACGGATCCGGCCAGTGTTTCCTCACCGCGAATGACAACACCGACTCAAACTCCGACGTGGATAACGGTTTGACGTGGCTGATCTCGCCGGCCTTCGATGCCGGCGAGCGTGATGCGCGCGTCGACTTCGCCCTGTGGTACAGCAACAATTACGGTGGCTTCCCGAACGAGGACGTTTTCCGCGTTGATTTGTCAAACGACGACGGCGCCAACTGGACCGAGGTTCTGGTGTTCGGCCCGGTCTTCTGGGCCGGCTGGGAAGAGCACGGCTTTCGGATCAGCGACTCGGGCCTGGTACCAACGAACCAGATGCGCGTGCGTTTCGAGGCATCCGATCTGATCAATGGCTCGGTCGTCGAAGCGGCTGTCGATAGCTTCCGTGTGACGCGGCTCGAGCCGTGCGCGTTCGAGGCCGGTGATCTCAATTGCGACGGCGTCGTGGACTTCGGCGATATCAACCCCTTTGTAGCGGCGCTCGTCGATCCGGACGGCTATCCCACGCTCTACCCCGATTGCGACATCAATCTCGCAGACGTCGACGGCAACGGCAGCGTGGGCTTTGAGGACATCAACCCCTTCGTGGCACTGTTGGTGAACTGACGCCGTCAGACGAAGAAACGCACGGCGTTACGGAACAGTGCCAGGCCATCGCCCTCGGGACGCTCCGGTTGCGACGTCCAGCACGGATGCTGTGTCCACGTAACGAAGCGTTCGGGATGCGGCATGAGTCCGAGCACGTGTCCTGTCTCGTCGCAGAATCCTGCGATGTCAGCAGCGCTGCCGTTAGGATTCGCCGGCTGACCGTGCAAGTCCGGGTCTCCGGCACGTGGGCCGCCGTACGTCAGCGCGATGTTCCCACCTTCAACGACCGCCCGCTGCGCATCGTCGTCAGCGAACACGACCCGTCCCTCGCCGTGCGCGATCGGCATTTCGTAAATGGCCTTCGTATCCAGGAACACACAACGTTCCGTCACCGCGTGCAGGTACACCCAGCGGTCCTGGAAGCCCGGCGGATCATTGAACGTGATCGAGCAGGTCCGCCCGCCCCGCTGCGGTTGCGTCGGCAGCAAACCCAATTGCACCAGCACCTGAAAACCATTGCAGATTCCGATGACGAGCTTGCCCGAATCCACGAAGCCTCGAATCTGTTCGCCGAGGTGCCGCTCGAGTTGCGTTGCGAGGATGCGACCGGCGGCTATGTCGTCCCCATAGCTGAATCCACCCGGCACCGTCAGAATCTGGTAATCGTCGAGCAATGCTGGCTGGTCGATAAGGCGGCGAACGTGCAGCGCTTCGACGCGCGCGCCAACGAGCTTCCACGCGTGTTGCGTTTCGAGATCACAGTTGATCCCCGCCGCTCGCAGGACGAGGACGCGCACCTCAGCCATAACGCCTCCAGTGTCGGCCGCAGGCTGGCCATGATGGGCGGAATGTAGCCGAACCCGGCCCCCCTGTCGCGGCAGCCTCGCCGCCGGGCAGTTGCACGCGTCCGGTCAGCGCGGTATTTTTTGGATTCAGAATGCCGCCTCGGTAGCTCAATTGGCAGAGCAAGCGGCTCTTAACCGCTAGGTTCTAGGTTCGATTCCTAGCCGAGGCATCCCACCAAACCCCGCATTTTGCGGGGTTTTCGCATTATTACAGCCGTGCGCGCGCATCGGCGAAGTGCCCTGAAATGACTCATTGTGCCCCGAAGTGACAGGGATTTGGTGCCGTATTTGGTCCAAGGATTCACGCGGCACTTCGGGAGCTACATCAACACCAAACGGACGCACCTCATCCGACGCGCCGTCGCCCTCGCTGCCGTAGTCCGGCAGGCGCATCACCGCACCGAACGTGTCGAGCACACGCCGGTCGGTGTACGTCCCGGCCGTCAGGCGATAGTCAGTATGACGCGCCAGCTCCATGATCGTCCGGGGCAACACGCCAGCCCGTTCCAGCTCGCTGATGAACGTCACGCGCATCGAGTGGAACCCGACAATCTCGTTCGTGGCCGCGTCGCGATAAGTGATACCGGCTCGTTTGACATCCGCTGTCCAGGTGTCGAAGTTCGGGACGGCCGGAAACACCGGCGCGGTGGGAAGACACTCCTCCGGGCGTGCGGCCCGTAGTTCTTCCGCCAAATGCGGAGGCAGTGGAAGCTCATCCGCACGCTTCGACTTCGTCGCTTCCGGGCGCAGCAGCAGGAATGGTTGCGGCGCATCAAGACGCACGTCGCGCCACTGCAGGTCTCGTAGCTCGCGGCGGCGAAGCCCCGTGCCGAGCGCGAAACGGTAGACCAGCGCTCGTGGGCCAGCCGCAGCGAGCAGCCGCTTGGCCTCGTCGGGCGACAGCGCCCTGCGTTTACGGCGGCGATCGCCGGTTTGGTCGATACGCTTCACGCTCGCCAGCGGATCGTCCGCCAGCCTTTGAGCGTCCACGCACCACCGACAGAAGCTCCGCAGTGTCGAGATTGTGTTGTTCAGCGTCCGCGGCGCGACGCCGTCCACACGACACCGCTCGATGTGCTTCACGAAGCTCGTGCGGTCCATATCTCGCAGCGTTTTCCAGCCGCACGCCGTCCCGACGGCCAGCAGACACGACTCGGTGTTGGTGACGTACATCGCATTCCGCCCAGCCGTGCGCAGCTCGGTGACGTAGTCGCCGACGTTGTCAGCGAACGTACCCCGCCGCCGCTCCGACGTTTCCGTCACGAGCTCGAATTGTTTGAGCAATCGATCGGGCAGCAGCCTGCGTGTCTCCGCCTTGAGCGGCTCGCCGCTCGCGCGGCGGTCAACCGCCACCTGCAACGCCAGGTGCCACTGTTCAGACGTAGCCTTGTCGCGGCAGTACCGGGCCCGCCGGAACTGATAGGCGTCGACCCGAATCGATCCGTGCCAGTCGTCGCGTCCCTTGATCTTGATCAGCTTGGCCATCGCTCACGACTCCCATTTCGGCGAGTTCCGTTAGTTATCCTAACACAGCCGACGACGGCGTTGTGACAAGGCGTCGAACACCGCCGTTGAATCTTGGATTCCAGCCAATGCCGAGCCGTCGCCAAGTAAGACCGCGATTTCCAATCAATGCCAAGGTAGCCAAGGAGCTCGTAGACTTCTTCTACGCCCACGCCCCAGAGCGGCCGGGTTGTTGGGGTTCATCAAAAAGTTTGCGATCTTGCTCGGCGTTCTTGGCGGCCTCGGTGTTCTTGCTTGGCGGCGCCTTTGGCTTACTCTTGGCGGCTTCTTGGCGTGAAGCGTCCCGAACTGCTTCGAATCGGTACAACTTCACTTCCCCGTATTTCGTGCTCTTCTCCCTCCGCTGCGACATCTGGAATCGTCCGTCGATCTCCACCGGGCCGCTGCGGCACACTCGACTGAAGAATCCGCCCAGCGTCATCAAGTCGCGCTTCTCGAACTCGCTTCCAGCGACCATGTGATTGAAGTTGAGGTCCGGGGCTTCGACCTTGTGGGCCCGCATGATCTCGGCGAGTTCTGCGACATGCAGGTTGGTGTGGAGCATCTCCGATCGTTGGACGGCTAACGTGATCTCGCGAATCACGCCCATGCTCGGCGTTGTAGTCTGCGCCAGAGCCGCGCGATGCCGCTCCAGCAACGGCACCATGCCGAGGGTCCCCGTAACGATCCAGTCCAACGTACCAGCCCAGACCCTGAAGTCGTGGTCGACTCCCCGGTTGCTCTGCTTCCCCTGTTCGTGCCACACCCGCACGATGGCGAACATCGCCGACAGGAAGTAATCGCGATTGGCGCGAACGTGCGCGAGTAAGTCGCCGGACTCGAACGCGGCGTAGTAGTGACCGGGCGGCTGCTTCACTAAGCGGATGATGCTCGAACGCGCCGCGAGATCAGGAGTCAATTCAGCCGCGTTGGAGGTCAGGGTCACGAAGACGCCGCGGGCGTCGATTCTCTGGTAGCCGTGGTACGGGATTCGTGCGTTGTAGAAGTCTTCTGTCAGAAAGGACTCTATCGCCTGGCTGTCGATCTCGCCGCGGGCGTTGTCAATGCTAATGAACGGTGCTCCCCGGACCAGTGCGGCGTCAAACGCCTCACCAAGTCCGCCAACGCCGCCCGTTCGCTGCGTGATCGTTGCGGCGTGTGCGCCGTAGAGCGCGGCCAAGACCTTGATCGCATACGATTTTCCGGTTTGCGGCTGGTCCGCCTCGAGGACATGCAACGGCGCGCGGCCGTTCAGCAAGCCGCCCATGATTAGGGCCGGTGCCAGCAACATGGCGGCGGCGCGGCTCTTGTCGGAGTCCGTTGCGAATTGGAAATCGGCGAGTAGCTCCTCGATGCGATCGCGTGCGTCGTCAAGCGACAAGTCCTCAATCTCGCCTTTGGAAGCGAGAAGCTGCGCCTTTGCGTTGTAACCGGACACAAATTCAAGCTTGTCCCCGTGCTCAACCAGGACGGGGCAGGCAAACACGCCCCGGATCTTGGGCAGCGGGGCCTTGAATTCGGCGGCGTTCAAGATCTGCTTCGCCTTGGTTTCTGAGCAGACGGCGGGGATGAGATCGCCACGATAGTAGGACACCAGTCGTGCGACGCGCTCGGCAGCGGAACACAATTCGACGGCCTGGACAGGACAAAGCTCCGGTGCTTCGGTCTTGTGCAGTAACCTCACCACCGAACTAACGCGGACGAAGAACTTCCGAGTCACGGCCAGGAGTTGCCCGAGTTCGAAAGCGGTGTCGACGATGCGCATGGGACCGCCCGGCAAGCAGACTACCGGCAAGTCGGGCTCAGTCTCCGATGGCGGCTGGCCATTGGACCTTGTACGCCGTCGTCGGAGCGCCGCACCGCGAGTGTTTCGTTGCTCGGCGTCGTGAACTCGCTGTTCGATCTCAGCCGGAGAGTACGCTCGCGGCGTCGGTTGCTCACGCAGGTAGCTCTGGATCGTCTCGACCGCGGTAGCTAGGTCAAGGTCGTAACGGACGGTAGCCCGGGCAGCTTTGAGGAGCCGCAAGCTCCCATCATTCCTGTCGTCCACCGACAGACGCCGCATGGCGGCCGCTGCCCGCGCTACGCGGTCATCTTCGTTGGCGGCAGGTTTCGCGCGACCGTTGCCGCCGCTGGAGCGCTGCTGTAGGGCCTCCAAGAGCCAGGTAGGTGCCGGGGGGAGCTTGGATACGTCAAGCATGTCTGTGCCGACGAATTCGTAGCGTCGTCCGGAGGCATGAAGTGTGGGTGGGAAGCAGACGTAGCCTCCGTCTCCGCGGCAGTCGACCCCTGGCCACAGATTCGACGCGTTCGGAACTTGGTATCCGGGGTGGGCAAAAAAATAGTGCCAACCGCCGCCGCCGGTTCTGACGACCGTCGTCTCGGGAAGCTCGCCATGCTGCTTCAGCAGGGTCGCGAGCGACTCCTCGCCGGCGTGGCGCGAGTCTACGTCCAAAACGATGACCTTGGAGCACTCACCGGTAACAACACCGAGGCCGGCGTTCGGCCATTGCCGCCACCACCCGGCAACTTTGGCGGCGTCTACATCGGCGTCTCGGAGCCCGTGTTTGAGCCGGGGGTGCTTGGCGGTACTTCGGCACTGGTCGCCACGCGAGCACGTGCAGATGCCGCCGTTGTTGATCCCATGCAGTGGCAAGACCGGGATGCCGGCAGCAGCGAGCTTCACGGCCATGTCGCGAATCTGTGTGTCCATGCGACGATCTCCAGCGCCTTCCGAGCGCGACGTTCAGCTCGAGGATGACCGGCCACGCGATGCACGTCGCCCGAAATTGCGGACGTGCGTGTAGGCTGCCATGTCGCCATCCAGCTCAGTGAAGAGCGCCACGTCGGCCGCGCGCCAGCGTGTTGCTCGGCCGAGCCGAATCGGGGGCGGAATCGTCCCCGACGCCGCCATTCGCCAGACCTGCCGGGGCGAGAGTTGCAGCGCCGCTGCGACGTCTTGTGCGGTAAGTAGTACTGCAGGCATTCCAGGTCCTCGCGAGTCAGTGCATGTCATCCTGAATCGTGAGCGACCGTACCGGGCAACGTGGACGGAATAAGTTCGCAGGTATGAAGAACGCGGACTTTCTCCGAGTTGCACTGCCGCTAAGGCATGGCCGGAAAGGCGTTTACGGATATGAAGATTTCAGGCTGGAATAAGTCGTCCCCACTGCATCGGCCCGGCGCGAACTAGTCCTTTCGACGAGCGCATCGATGTCGGTGCCGATCGCGCGCACGTCTTACGGCATCGCGAGTCATCCTGAATTCGCGTGCCAGTTCCGCGTCAGTTTGACCTGTCGCCGCTTTCGCGTCCGCAATGCGCTGGTCCTTCTTTGGATCGTACCGCTGGGGGCGCCCGGCCCTTCCCCTCGCGGGGCGCAAGGGCTCCTTGCCCGCGACAAACGGCTGGAATTCGCGGCGGTACACCTCACCCAAATAACGAAGATCCGGGACTTCCACGAGACGGACGTCGTCGACGAGTCGCTGGTAGTACAGGCTGCGGATGCCCCTCTGTCTTCGCGCGCTCCGTTCCGCCGCGGTGGGAAAAACGGGCCCGAACGGTTGTACGCGGGAACCTCGATGGTGATCTCGGATCGCGCACAGCACCGCGACTACCGAGCACCGATCCAGCACACGCCCTTCGTACGGGGTCGCATCTGCGTGGTTCGCCAGTGGTAACGGCCATGGATCTGCTGGAGCTGCAGTGGCCTTCAACTTTGATGGCGTCCAGCCGCACACTGGCTCGAGTAGTTGAGATCCACTTGGCTCACCGTCGAGGATCTTCGGCACCCTACGACGAGTGAAGTACTCCCAGATGTAGCCCCGCTTGCGGGCCCAGGCGTGCCGCCGCTTGTTGCGCAGGGTTGCATCCGTCCGGACGTGATCTTCGTGCCGGTTACGCTTCTTCTTCCAGGTCTGGAAGTCCAGCCCGTGCTTGGCGCAGGACACCTCCCACGCGCTGATTGCTCGTTGCACTCGTTTCAACTCCGGCCGTCCGCGGACCGCGCGGTTAACGGCGTCGGCCACCTGCACGATGTTCACGAAGCCGGCGGGATTCTCACGCTTGGCAGGCATTCATCGTTCTCTGCTGTGAGCGTCGGAATCACGCCGATCACGCCCACGCGAGTCCGACGACGATCCGGGGCACTGGCACGCGTGCAGCCCATGGATGCTGGGTAGCTCGCAAGTCGCCGCTCGAATCCCCAACGCACATCATCGAGCAAACACGCTGACCGTCAGTGCGATTGTCGCAAACCCACGTCAAGCGTCAACATCTACCCCACGATGGGAATGCGCCGCCATCGTGACCGTCACTCGACGGCCGCGCGGCCTGGCTCAGCATGCCCCTCACGCACGCACGCGCGAGGCACCCATATACACTGCCGGACCTAAGTCGACGCCCCATTACAGCCCGCCGCCCCGGGCGCACCGTCGTCGGAGAAGAACTCAGCGATCACACCCCGCTCAGTAATCCCCGCCTTCGCCCGCAGTATGTCGCCGAGTTGCTCGAGCGCGATCGTCGTCTTCATCGCTTCATGGATCGCGGCGTTCCAAGCGGCGTTCGTCGGGTCCCTGACGTCGGGCCGCTCGACGTACGCGCGCGGAACCAGCAGGAAGAGCTCGCCAACGAGCCGTACCGCGTGCTCTTCGAGCTCGGCGAATTTCTTTGCGGTTGTGCGTGGTCGGCCTGGCATGGTTGGTACTCCTGCGGCGAATAGAAACTCTGGCTGTCGCAGTGCTCTCGGCGAGGTCGGTGTTCCCAATTGCCTCCGACATAGTCTACCGCGTTATTCTAGTATTAGCAGAAATGTATGCCTATGTGTGAATTCTAGTCCACTCCGGAGGAGCGTCTCTCGGCACACACGACGGGCATCAGAGGCAGGCGAAGACGAAGCTGCGCAGGGCCGGGCGAGAGCGCCGACAGACAGCAGGAAGCCCGAACAACCGAGGGCAGCCGCGTTCCACGAAGCAGGCCATGCGGTAGCTCAGGCTGTGCAGGGGTTGCACACGGATTCGGTCACGATCGTGGCAGACGGCGACGCCAATGGCCACTGCGCCAGCCCATCCATACTCTTATACGATTGCGAGGGTAGCGAACGAGCTCGGCGATCACTCGCGAAGGCTGCGATCATTGCGTGCTACGCGGGCGTTGAGGCTCAGCGGTTGGTCGATTCTGCTGTGGCCGAATTCCACGGCGATGAGGACGACGCGGACGCATTTTGATTGTCTCGCGAGTACAACGTCGGGCCGCGTGGCTCCTATTGCGTCGGAGACGATCGGCACTGTGCGTACTTAGATCGGCTCCGCGTTGAGGCGCGTCGGCTTGTCCGCAGACATCGCACCTCCGTTGAGGCCGTTGCCCAAGAACTCTTAGAGCGTGGAACGCTGGATGGAGATTCCGTTCGACGGATCGTTGAGCGTGGTCGGAAGCGATCGTGAAACGCGAAGTTCCCAATTGATCACGTCCGCGAAGTACAAACCACTACACCCGACGCCGATATTGTCACTCGCAGCGCCGTGCGTCACGCTCGTTACGCTGCCATCCGTGAGCACACTAGCTCTACCCCGTGCAACACCAGTTCGGTCGCGGCTTGTTGCCAGTCAGGTACCGCCGCGTCCGCAGCCGTTCTGGTGCACGTTGATAAGCGCCTGATCGGCGCGAGCACCCTCGCCTGGGGATCTCGGGGACAAGGCGTTATGATAGAGTCCCTCCATATGTCGGGAGCATGAAATGGTGAGCCAGCCACCCAGCCAGATTACGCAGCTTCTGATGGCCGCCGGACAAGGCGATGCGGCGGCGGCAGAGAAGCTCTGGTCCACTGTTTACGAACGGTTACACCGCATCGCGCGGTCCTTGGTTGCCCGCGAACCTACGGCATGCTCCATTCAAGCCACCGCGGTGATCGCCGCCGTCTGGGAGCGGATCGCGTTGGCCAAGGTCGACTGGGCCAACAGCGGACACTTTTTCGCCATCGTAACGCAGGTAATGCGCCGTATTCTGACGGAAGAAGCGCGTTGGCGAAAAGCCCGGAAGCGTAGTGACGGCAGACAACCCGACGCGCTGTGCGAGGGTTCGGCTGCCTACACCGAAGATCACGCAAGAATGCTCGCGGTTGCGGAAGCACTTGAGCGGCTTGAGCAAATCGACTCTCTCGGGGCGAGAATCGTCCAGTTGCGGTACTTCGACGGCCTGAGTGTCGACGAGACGGCTGCGAGTTTCGGTAAGTCACCCCGTTGGGTGAATGACAAGTGGCAAACTGCAAGAGCCTGGCTGCACCACGAATTGAGTAAGGGTGACAGCATATAGCTCGGAGAGGGACACTGGGAATGACGCCCAGGAGAGAGTGTGAGCAGCGGGCGTACGAACTGCTCGAGCAGGTGCTCAAACAGAATCCCGTCGATCGCGCCGCATTCCTGACAGACTCCTGCCGCGGCGATGCCGACCTCCGCGCGGAAGTCGACTCGCTGCTGAAACACGAGGCCCAGATCGCCAACGGGTTTCTGCTCCCACCTGAGACAGTCCCCGATTCCGGTTCGGCGGCCGGCGGAGTCCCACGCGATCCTCTAGTTGGAACGCGCGTCGGCGGCTTCCACATCAAGCAGGTTATCGCGTCCGGCGGCATGGGCACGGTGTACGAGGCGGTTCAGGAAGATCCGCACCGCACCGTGGCCCTGAAAGTCATGCACCGGAACGCCGCTTCGCGCTCGGCCCTACGGCGTTTTCAGTTTGAGTCCCAATTACTGGGCCGGCTGCGGCATCCCAACGTCGCCCAGGTCATTCAGGCCGGCATGCACGACGACGATTCCGGCGGCGTGCCCTATTTCGCCATGGAGTATATCCCCGGCGCCAAACCGCTCACGCGGTACGCGAAGGAGAAGGGCCTGGACACTGCGGAGAGATTGGAACTCGTCGCCCGAACCTGCGACGCCGTCCAGCACGGGCATCAGAAGGGCATCATCCACCGTGATCTCAAGCCGGCGAACATCCTCGCGGACTCGGCGGGCGAGCCTAAAGTGATCGACTTCGGCGTTGCTCGGGCGACCGATTCCGACCTGTCCCTCACGACGCAGCAGACGTGCATCAGCCAGCTCGTGGGCACCATCCAGTACATGAGTCCCGAACAATGCGACGCCGACCCACATGACCTCGATACGCGGAGCGACGTGTACTCGCTCGGCGTCGTGTTGTACGAGTTGCTCACGGGCGAGCTGCCGTACGACGCAACACACACCACACTCTACGCGGCCACACGTGCCATCAAGGAGCAGATACCGCGGCGCCCCTCCTCCATCAGCCGTCGGCTTCGTGGCGATGTGGAGACGATCGTCCTGAAAGCGCTGGAAAAGGACCGTGACCGCCGCTACCAATCGGCAGCGGAGTTGGCGCAAGACATCCGCCGCCACCTGGATGGGCAGCCAATTGCGGCCCGCGGCCCGACGGGGTGGGCGCGCGCGGTGCATTGGGTGGTCCGCAATCCGGCGGTCGCGGTGACCGGATCCTGCGCACTGGCGGGGCTGATCGTCGCCGCGGCGATTCTCCTTGCAGCGCAGTACTATTCGCGCCAGGTCGGCGGGACTGATCCGGTGCAGATGGCGTTCTCGATTGACCCCTTCAACGACTGGGGGACCGAGGCGCGCCTGCAGACCAGCACGGGCGAGACGGTGAAGTGGTGGACACGGGAGGACGGCGTGCGCTATGCTGAAGTCCTGTCACGCCCGAAGGAATGGGGCGGCGGTTCGCTCTTCGTGCTGGGCTTCGACGCCCAATCGAGCAGCCCGTGGTCGGGCTGCCTCTGCGCGTTTGACCCTCAGCGGAGCCTGGTCGAGCCGCTTTGGCAGCGGCGTATCGAAGACGCCGACGTACTGCCTGAGCTCCGCACGTTCCGGACGGCGGCGGGCGGGGAGTTCTGCGTCAACCACGCGTGGAACTTCGACCTGTTTACCGAGCGCCCGGGTGAAGAAATCGTGGCCTTCTTCCGCCGCGGCGACCTGTCGCAGTGCGCGATCCGTATTTACGACCTACGCGGTGAGCTCCTGTACCAGGTCTGGCACGATGGCACAGCTTACACTTGCTACTGGATGGCCGACGCCGGCCTGCTCGTGTTTTCCGGCAACGCGCACTGGCCATTCTGGGACAAGCATGGTGCGCTGCTGGGAACCCGACCATTCGAGTTCGTCGTGTTTGCACTCCGGCCACACTTGGGCTTCATCGGCGACAGTTATCTGGACTATCTGGGCCTACAGCCCGGCGACGAACGGCTCGATCCCGCCTGGTACCTGTGCCTGCGACCGCCCGAGGCAATCGACCTGGCGCGCGGCATCGCCGTACGTCCGCCCCCGCGACAGCACGATCCTGGCCGTTCCGTGGCATTCGACATACGTATGCGCTCGATGGTGCTCGGCGTTGTGACCGGCGTGATCGACGAACAGGGAAGGGAGTTGCCGGTCCAGCGCATCATCAGCCACGGCTACACGCGCAACCAAAACCTCCCGGACAACAGTCCCGAGAAGATCGACGCGCCGGACCCCGCGGAGATCGGGCTCGTGCCGATGACGACCGCCGACGTGATGCCGGGTAGCAGTTACCGTTTAGCCGAGGCGGACGACCGACAGCCGTAGCGTCCGCCAGGGCGTGCACCACGAGTCAACCCGACGCATTCTCGAAAGTCGCCCGCGCTGCGCGTTCCCAAGACGCGCAGCGCCTTCAGAATGGCTGGGCAAACCCGGTGCGTGCCCCTCCCCGCAGAGGCCGTACCTAATGCGACTAAGAGCATACCGAGGGCAGTTACCTCAATCGACCAGGTCGAGTGTAAACGTGCAATCCTGGACCACGGCTACGTCGGCGGCCGTACCGTCTACGGCGATCAGCATTCCAATACGGGTTCTGCCAGTCAGCGTTCGCCCATCGGCGCTGCGCTGCCCGGTCATTGTCGTGACGTAGGCCGACGTGGAGGAGACACCGGACGTCGATGTGGAAATGACAAACGTCGTGGCGACGTCGAAGCTGTTGTCCGTAAAGACGGCGCGCTTGTACTGATTCCCCAGCGCGTCAAATTGCGATGAGATTCCTTGCTCATCGAAGTACAGGCTTTCGGACATCGGGCGCGTTCCAGGGCCGCTGAGCAATACATTGACGTCGCCGGTGATCACGCAATCCTGCGTGCCCTTCCAGCGTGTATTGGCGAGCCCGGCCGCGCCCACCACCGGCGGTTCGATCGGCGGAGCGTACAGCAGCATGTCCAACTCCGACGGCAGGGCATGAAGTATGTTCGAGTTCGGAGTTGGGGCCGGTGAGTTCTGGCCGGACTGGCCGGAACCCGCCGTGCCCGGAATGAGTGAATCCAGCTGACGCGGACAACCAGCAGTAATACTCAGTGCACTGACTACAAGCGCCCAGTGAGCAAGTCGTGTTGCGAGAGTCGCCATGTTTGTCTCCTTCTCGTGTGACCGAAATCAGTTGCTGTCGTAGGGACGTTGCAGGTTGTTGGCCGAACTGAAGATCATCGGAACTGGAGCAGACTGATGTTGTATCCACCGGTTTCCCCTTGCCGGTAATCCTGAACAACGATGGTATAAGTGCCCGTCGCCTGCAGCACGGTGTCGATGGTGGCACTTCCCCCAGAGAGATCGTGCGCCCAGGCCTCCGCCGCGCCACCGCCGGGTGGGTACAAGATGATCTCGGCGTCGAGTCCGCCTCCGGTGACACTCTGCACGATGCGGGTCCGTTGTCCGGCGTTGCCATCGAAGACGAATGCATCCAGGTCAGACGGAAGATTGATCAGCCCGCTGAGTGTTTGACTGGAGTAGATCAGCCCACTATCGGGCGGGTCATCATCGCATGCGAAGGGCTGGGACAGGTTAAGGAGCGTCAAGGCGTACGACCCCGTCTCTCCCTGGCGGTAATCCTGAACAACGATGGTGTAAGTGCCCGTCGCCTGAAGCACGGTGTCGATGGTGGCACTGCCCCCAGAGAGATCGTGCGCCCAGGCCTCTGCCGCGCCACCGCCGGGTGGGTACAAGATTATCTCTGCGTCGAGTCCGCCCTCCGTGACGCTCTCCACAATCCGGACCCGCTGCGCGGCCACGCCCTCGAACGTGAATGAGTCGAGCTCACTGGGCATATCGATCGAACAAGTCACCGTCTCGCCCGAGACGAGCGTTCCGCCGCATTGATGGTCGCACGCGTCCGCCTGCGGAACGACCGTAACGGCGGTACTGTCGGAAGCCGATTGTCCGGCGGTGTCCGTCACCGTCAGCGTATAAGTCGTCGTCGCGGCGGGTGAAGCCGTGGGTCGGGCAATGGCAGGCTCGTCCAGCGCGGTGACGGGCGACCAACTGAACGTATAAGGTGGAGTTCCGCCGACCGCAGTTCCCGCGAGAACTGCCGACGCGCCCGCATCGATGGTGCGGTTGGGGCCGGCGTCGGCAGCAAGCGGCGCGTCGTCAGTCAGTCTGACCAGCGCTCGACAGGAGCCCCACCATGAGCCCAGCGCCATCTGGTTGCCCTGGATCTCATCGTGATACAGGAACCAGCCGTAGGAATTGCCGTTCTGGCGTGTGGCGTGGTAGTGTCTCTGCTCGGTCCAGAACTCGTCGCCATTATACGTCACCCAATATACCCCCCCCGACCCGTCGTCCAAATAGTCCGTCATACCAACGTCGTCCATGAACTGCCGGATACTCTCCACGCTGCTGCCGAACTCCACACTGATGTCATTCCACTCAGCCAGAGTGGCCGCGGGGCCGTAGTCAGCTTGGATCTCGGCCAGGATGTCGTCGGTGTCACTGTCGTAGGTTCGGGTGGAAATCACGTACGTCGTACTACCGCTGCCACCGAGTTCACCGTCAGCTTCATCATCCTCGTCGCCCGATTCGGCGTCGCTGGAAGTGTCTCCGGGTTCCTGCGAACCCTGCGGAACGGGACGATTAGCGTCTCTTCCAGCTGGGTCGCCCTGCTGCGCCGGGCTCGGACTCTGCGTATTGTCCAGCTGCTCCGTGATGTTGCCCAGATCAGCCATTCCACACCCGGACGAAGTGCTCAGCGCTCCCAAGACGAGCCCCCAGCACACGCATTGCACCGTTAACCGATTCATGATTCTCTCCTCTGCGTAGTCATGGCTCGCCACACGGGCTGCCTGGTGCGACGGATTCTCCCGACGTGCTTGAACCGGCGATTCAGTTGACACGTCGACCCGCCATCCGGACGTGCTGTCTACCATGGGGCTCTGCTCTTTGCTTTCAGGGCGTGGTGCTCGCACAGGCTCTTCGTCCCGCTATACCTGTCTATGCGCAAGGTCCGTCGAATGAACGCATGAATTCTTCGAAGAGCCACCGACTGCGCGTTGCCAATCGATGTCGACGAGTAGATTGCAGGCTACACAACCGGGGTGAGTAGCTTCATGACAGCCTTCGCAACGAACGGCAGCCGTCTGTCCCAAGCCCGATTTCCACGGTTGCTGGAGCACAGCCGCAACAGACACTGACCTGTGTCGAGTGGGTTGACGGCAAATGGCGGCGGTGCTATGTTCGTTCACGCAGTGCCATAGGGGACCGATCGTTGTGTGGCACCCGGGGCACTTCAGCAGTTCGTAGCCCAGGCACCAGTTCATAATTGGAGCAACGGCGGGAACATGATGAACACGCGCATGAAAGAGACGAGTCTGTGGGTCTGTGTCCTCGCATTCGTGATGGTTGCCGGTGCGTGCAAAGCGCCACCGACGGCCACGGAGGCTGTTGTTGTCGATGACGTGTGGGGCCTGCATCCCGGCGACCTGGAGCACTGTTCGGATGCCATGGCCCGCGACCTGATTAGAGTGCCGTTCATTCGCAGCAGCGATCCCCCCGTGCGCGTCATGCTCGTCAGTATCGAGAATGAAACAAACGAGCCGTTCGTGGGCGGCAGCGCCGATATGGCGTTGAAGCGCATCCAGACGACAGTGTGGCGTGCCCTGCGGCAACATGGCGGCCGCAGTGGCGCCACGGCGATATTCGTCGGCTCGGGAGACCACGTCGAGGAAGCAATCGAGCGGATGCGCGAACTCAAGCGCCGCGGCGAACGGTCGCACGCCGGGCTGGGTGACTGGCACGGCGCCGATTACTTCCTGACCGGCGTCTATCACGCACACGACAAGATCGCAGATGGCAAGCGTCTGATCGACATGCTCATGACGTTCGAGTTGGTCAACGCGGAGTCGAGAGCCATCGAGTGGGCGAACGACTACACGGTCAAGACGGTTACGCCACGTTAGACGCAAGTGTATTGGGGAATCCGGTGAAAGACGTTAGCAGGCGGCCTGTCAGCCGATTGTCGCTACTGGGTCTGGCAATCCTCACGCTGGGCGTGACAACCACCGTGGGGTGCAAAGCCCCGGTGGAGGCGGGCGAAGTGGAACTCATGCGCGGGGGGATCTTCAGCGAGACAGAAATTGACCGCGTCGGTGACCTGATGGCGCGCGACCTGGTGCGTGATCCGGTCTTTTTCAAGGGTCAAGAGCCGCCGAAGATCGGCTTCGTCAAGGTGCAGAACGACACCAACCAGTACATGTTCGGCGACGTTCGAGAGGCCTATGTCGTCAGGATGCGCACACAGCTCAAGAGGGCGCTCCGTGACCGCGTCATATTCATCAATCAGGATGTTGAACGCCGCCTCGCCGCACAATTGGCGGCGTGGCACATCGGCGAAACGCGTGTGAGCGAACTCTGCGACGACATCGACGAAGACATCGAGGTCGACTACTTCCTGACGGCCCAGTTCTCGTCGCTTCCCAAGGTCGTTCACGTCGCGGAAGGCAAAGACAAGTATCACACGCTCAACATCGTGGAGCTGCTGATGACATTCTCCCTCATCAATTCCGAGACAGCGGAGCTGGTGTGGCAGAATGACCTGACAACGGCCGCAGCATTCAGCAGACGCGACTTCAGAGACTGATCGAATCGTGAGGGTGGTTTCAGAATGCACAATCACGGCGAACGCCAAAGCGTGATCTGCCCACAGGTCCGGCTGCGATGGATCGCAGCGGTCAGCATGTCGGTATTGCTGAGCGGCTGTGCCGCAAACAACGCACTGCAGCCGACGGGCGACTGCTGGGGCACCAGCGATTACCGCGCGGTCTGCAGTGACAGGAAGCCGGCCGTCGCCAAGCTCGTGGACGGCGAGCGTGGCAAGCGCCCTCCACGGGACGCGGGCGTCACGCTGCTCGACTACGCCGCCGCTTCGCTGGCGTGTGGGAACTACGATGAAGCTCAGCGCATTTACTACGAATGCATCATGCTGACGAATGACCTCACGCTGGGCATCTCCGAGGGCAAAGCCAGCCTCATGTTCGATGAGGCGATCAAGTTCTGGCAGGGCGAGGCGTACGAGCGCTCCATGATGGAGCTCCTGCACGGCATCTGCCTGCTCGAAATGGGGGACTACGCCAATGCGCGCGTGGCATTCGACCGCGCCATTGCCACGGATGTGCTGAGCGTGGGCGCGGTTGCTGGACTCGAGGGCACGGTTTCCAAGAAGGGCTTCGCGCCCAACGATCGGTACACCACCAAGGGCGGTAGCGTCTGCCAACGCGACTTTCTCGCGGCGTACGTCTTGAGGACGCTCAGCTACCTGTTCGATGGTCGCGAGAAGCGGGCGCGGGGAAGTTGGGAGCAGACCCAGGCGGTTGCGCAGGAGTTGGCGGATGCTGCCCGAAGGGTCAGCCGGCCGACCGCATCCACGACGTGGACGAGTCTGGATGGTCGCTACCAATACCCGACGGTGTACGTCTCTCCCTATCGCTCACTGCCACATGACCTCCAGGTCATTCTCGACACCGATTTTGAGGAATTGAAACGGACGAACACGCTCGCGGTTTACGCTTCGGGCAGCCGGCCGCGCAAGGTTCGTACTGGCGCCATGCGCGGGCAGAGGGTCAAGTTCGTGCACGACACGTATTTGGCGCCGGGTGAGTCCGTGCATCACGCCGGACTTCTGATCGATGGTAAGTATGCCGGCCCGATGAGCCACTGTCTCGACCTGTACGGTCAGGCTGCTGGCCGCGGTCCGTCGGCCAAGGACCGTGCCCAAGAGCGCAAGGAGGCCATCGAGAACGTCGGCGAGGCCTTGCAGCAGCACGGTGTATTTGGCGTGCAGTATATCGGCATGCTGATTCAGGCCATCAATCAGGAGAAAGCCGATATTCGCCAGTGGGGTCTGCTTCCAAATGCGATCCACCTGTGGTTCGGCCACGTGCCCGCTGGCAGGCACAGGTTCGCCTGTGTGCCGCTCGGTCAGAACCTGCGAAGCACGGAGCCGGCAGTGTACGGTGATGGCGTAGCTGCTCCGTTCGTGCAGATCGGTGAGCAAGCCTGGCTGACCATGTACCGTACGCAGCTCAACAGGCAACCACACCATCCTTATGCGGCACGTCACCTGCGGCATACCGTGACGAGTGTGTCAGAGCGGAAACTGAATGTGCTGTTCTTTGCAGAGGTCTTCGATGAGCACACGCGGTTAGCTACCATGGGAACGCCGCACACGTACAACCTCCTGCCACGACGCTTGCCGGAGGGCCAGAAATGATCAAGAGCCGGTGCAACACCCTGATTGCGAAGCTGAAGAACGTGTCCCTTGGGCTCGGTGCTGCGACCGTAATCGCGGCGCTTGGTGGATGTCAGACGGCCGACACCAGCGGCACATACATCGACGACTATCAGAAACTGCAGCCCTTCACAGCGGCGCACATCCTGACGGGGCCAGACGACGCGGGACAGGTGCAGCAGTCAGATGGGCAGCGTGCCAAAGTGCAACCCGCGATCACAGATCAGGAGTCCTGACGTGCAGAATGCGAAGTTGCGCACCGGGTTCATCGGCGCTATGGGACTGCTGATTGCTGCGGCGCTCCTGCCAGCGGGTTGCGCGAGCAACGAGGCCAGTACCGAAGTGCGTGTGGAAGACGACTTCATGGCCAGCCATGCGTGGTTGAAACAGAACGTGACCGTTAGCGTCGACCGGCAGGAGCTGAACCGGTCGACCGGCCTGCTCGAAGTTGACGCGACCATCACGGCTCGGCAGATCCGTTGGGGTCGCCAAGGCTATCGCATCGTGGCGCGCACCTGGTACTACGGCGAAGGGCAGTCCGTGGCAGACACGTCCGCTTGGCACGAAGTCACGCTTGTGCCAGGCCGCGGCGTCAACTACTCCTGCACCAGCCTGGTTCCCGCTAAGCGGTGCACCATCGAACTCGCATACCCTGAAGACATGAAGAAAAAGGCGGAGCGAACATGAGCAAGCGAACGCATCAGTGGCGACTGGCCGCTATTGTGCTCGGGGCGGTGACCGTGCTGGGTGTGCTCACCGGCTGTCAGGCGCACGCCCCTCGGAAGGGGCCGACAACGACCGAAGACGTTTCCAAGGTCGTCTACAACTACAGTTGGCTGAAAGCCAAGGTGCTCCTGCGGGATTTGCAGGTGCACCGCCTGGATGGCGACATGCTCGAAGTCGTCGCGCGTTTCCACTCTGCGGAATCGCACACGTCCCATGAGGTCTGCATCAAGACTGAGTTTTACGAAGGCGAGATGGTCAACGGCGGCAGGATGATCGAGGACACGCCCTGGGAGACGTTCATCCTCGAGCCGCGCAAGAGCGTGCACTACAGCACGTCGAGCATGCGTCCGGCGGACGATTTCCGCATTTACGTTACCTATGCCGAGGATCTCGGCAAGAACTAGCCCAACCGGGCAGGATGGTGACTAGCAATGACCAGATCAAGCGCAGCCAGTGATCAGCGCGCGGCACGCTGCGTGCTACGCACCTATTCCGCACTGCTAACCGGGTCGTTTCTCACGATGTTGTGGCTTGTCTGCCCGGGTTGTGGCTATGGCGGACCGGCGGACAGTGGCCCCACACCACAGGCGCCGCCGCGCCGCGGGCCGTCGGAGCCAGTCAAGCAGCAGCCGACGGACGACCGCTACCACGTCGAGAAGGCGGGTGGTGAATGGGATGACGAATCCAAAGGTGCCTTTGCGACCGCGTATGCAGACGCTGGTCATCCGCGACTGGCGTTCGTCGTCAACGTCGCCATGCCCGACCTGGCGGCCGATGACGAAGAAGATGAAGAAGAGGACGAGGAGGACGTAGATGACCTGGCCGAGGCGGCGAATGTGAACGTCAACGCCTCGCTGACAGTGCTCGGCAACATCATCATCGCGGTGCCTCCAGAGGAGTGGCCAGTCTCACGTATCGATCATCGTATGATTGAAGACCGACACACGCGGTTCTTCATGGATCTTGATCCACGCGTGAACGTGGTGGATGCGAGCACCGTTCGTGAGAATCTGAGACGCCAGATCGAACGGAGTCGCGACCCGCATGCAGAGCAGGCCGAATGGCCCTGCGATATCGTCGTAGCGATCGAGGTGTGCTACGCCGTCCCCGTAAGGCAGACGTTCCCGGTCGAGGTCTTCTGCACAACGCGAGCGATTCGCGTCAGCGACGGCCGCATCCTGGCCACGGCTACCCCCGATCGTGAAACGTCCAAGTCGTTCCGCGATCTCGAGAACGACTTACGATGGCTGAGCGAGAGTAGCGCCTCAGCGATCGCCGACCAGTTCCTGACAACGCTCCCCGCCGCCCAGTAGACAGGTGATACCCGTGATTGATGCATATGGTCGGCAGCGCACCGCGACGCTTCCATCCCTCCGGATGATAATGTGCTCCCTCCCACTGATGATCGCCGTGGTCGCGGCTGGCGGTTGTGCCAAGTCTGCAATCGAGCTCCAACTCTACGGCCGAACCCCCGAGTTGGACGCCCAGTGGAAGCCGAGTATCCCGCCCAATCAGCTCTGGGTCGGCGTCGCGGCCGACGGTGAGGAGTCCCGGACCTGCGCAGAGCAGATGCTCAGCCATGGCGACGGGGGGCGCTTCGCCTACTTCGGTTGGGCGCAGGGCGAGAATCTGCAGCGGCTGGATTGTCAGGTGGAGTGCCTGCTCGAGTTTGAGTACTCTCGAAACAAGAAGACCCAGTACTGCCTCGGTCGCTTGTTTGCCAACATCTACAACGCCGACCATTCCGCGTTGCTAGACCGCAAAGTGTTCTTCCACGAGGCGATGTACACCGCCGGTCGGAAGCCGATCGTCACGCACGACGGAAAGTCATCGGCCGGTTTGGTGAGCGACGCGCTGTTCGACCAATTGCTCAATTACCTCGCCGGCGAAGCACCCCACCGGGACTATCCGGTGGCAGCTCAACTGCACGGAGGCAGCGGCGGTTCGTAGCAGTGATCACGAACGCGTGCTGCAACTGACGCGGGCTAACTAACCCCCGCCGCGCGCAACGCGCCGGGGGGCGTGGTGAAGATCGCGCCAGGTTGGGGCCCCACCGTCTCGAAAGCTCACGAATCAAGTACCCCAATTCGCCGAGCCGAGCCCGCGTCCTGCCACTGCCTCGCCGGTCGCACGCCACGGATCACCCGCGCTGTGGCTCCGGGGCGTCGAGCAGCCCCCGCCGCACCGGCACTACCGGTAATCGCGTGCCGTTCCCCACGTAATCGTTGACTTTCTCGGCCGTGCGCGGTACCGTAGGCTCTGTGGCGATTCCGGCGGCGGTTCGAGCCGCTTGGGGCACTGTGTAGCAAACACAATTGGAGGGAAGGCGATGAGGTCGGGGACCTTGCCATTTCTGGGGCTACTTGTCATCTCCATAGCGACTCCGACGTACGCGGAACTGACTGAGCCACTCGGTGTCACGGTGGACGTATCCAGCATCGGCGCCGGCGACATCCAGCTCGAACTGGCCCTCTATGACAACTCGGATGTCATGGGCGATTCGTGGGTGCTGATCGACAACGTCCAGCTCGACGGCGTGATGCAGACAGACTTCGAGACTGGCACCCTTGAGGGATTCGACAGCAGCCTGAACCCGACGAGCGTACAGGTTGTACCTGGTGAACTTGACGGCTCCGGCAGCTTTCTCATGCGGATCGATGAGGACCCGGTTACGTTCGTCACGTTCACATGGCGTGACTTCCCGGGGGGAGCCTCGTCGCTTCAATTCGACATGCAGATGCAGGCCAGTGAGACGGTCGGTTTCTTCGGGCTGGACGAATTCGTCGTCAACGTGCTCGACCCGAACACGCTAGCTCCGCTGCTCGCGCAGCTTCCCGCAGGTGGTGTCGTCAGCGTTGATGCGGATCGGGTTGAAACCACCGACGAAGCGACAGTGGTTCCGCTGAATGAACCGCCCGTAGCAGCGTGCAACGACCTGCTGCTGGCGGTCGATGACATCTGCTGCGTTACGGTCACCGTGGACATGCTGGACGACGGATCGTTCGACCCGGAGGGCGAAATCGCGGAAATCTGCATTACCGAAGTCAACGGTATCCCCGTCAATTGCCTCGATTCGGTGACGCTCTGCGAGCTCGACGACTTCGACGTCATGATCACCGTCACTGACATCGGCGGTCTGACCGATGCCTGTTACGCGGAGGTCACGTTGTACGACGACACACCGCCGGTTGCTCAATGTCCGCCGACGGACATTACGATCGAGTGCGACGAGGATGCTCCGCCGTTTGAGCCCGAGTTCACGGACAACTGCGATCCGAATTTGCTGATCGAGTGCATCAGCGCGATTGGTCCGGGCAACTGCCCTGGTGAGTGGATCATCTCGCGTAGTTGCACGGCGACGGATGATGCCGGTAACAGCTCGACCTGCTCGCAAACGGTTTACGGCA
>JANQFV010000017.1 GCA_028277645.1 Phycisphaerae bacterium | reverse complement strand
CCGGGCTGAACTCCTCCTCGCGTTTGGTGAACAGCACCAGCGGATTCTGCGCCAGCGGGATCGCGTCGAAGACGAACATCTCCAGCTTGACCGCGTTCGGCTCCGTCGGCGTGATCGGATTCCCCTGCGCGTTGATCATCGCGACCTTCTTGTCCGCGCGGTGCCAGGGCAGTTGCAGGTTCGAATCGCGCGCGGTCAGTCGCTCGACGAAATCGCGGTCGATCACGTGAATTGCGATGCTGCCGGCGTCGAAGCGGCGCGAGCCGTCGGGGTTCTTTGCGGTCGCGAGTTCGTCCGGCAGGTCGCTGTACTCAATGACGCCGACCTTGCCGTCCGCCAGGCAGAGGACGCCGACGCGTTCCTTGTCGTGCGCCTTGGGGATGACCTTGCTGGACATCTCGGAGTTGTGCTCGAGGTGCTGGCCGATGAACAGCGGATCGATGATCCGCGTCAGCGGATTGTCGACCTGGAAGTAGCTGATCGTGTCGATGCCGCGGCTCTTCATGTCGGCCAGCGCACCGCTCTCGGCCAGGGCCCGCAGGCTGCCGCCGTGACCGTCGGGTGAGAGCGCCACGCAGTGCTTGTCGGCCAGTGCGATCTGGCCGTCGGGTAGAAACGCCGGCATGAGCCGCTGCTGGAAGAACATCACGTCGTCGGGCGACAGACCGAAGTACGCATTCTGCTCGAAACACGCGATGGTCTGCTCGTGATTGACGCTGCTGGTCATGATGTACCAGCGCGGTCGGACGCCATAGCGGCGTTCCGTGCCGAGCAGGTTTTCCGCGAACACCTGGAACAACGGAGCGTTGCGGATCGGCGTGATGTTGAAGGCGCCCTTCGGACCGTCGTAACCCAGGCGTGTCCCCTGACCGCCGGCGACAACGAACGCCGCCACTCGGTCGGCGCGGATGGCGTCCTCGCCGACCTGCCGAGCGCGGTCGTACTGCGCTTCCTGGTCCTGCCCGGGTACGGCGGGCAAACTTGGCGGCGGGAGCAGCTCCGCCGGTACGTCCATCGCGGGACGCTGGCGCACGTGGCTCTCGATCAGCGGGGCGCAGCGGTCGAAGTCGATCGCGTCGATATCGTCGAGCAACTGCTGCCGCTGACCAGCGTCGAGCTCGTCCCAGAAAGCGAGCAGGTGCTCCTGACCGTGTCTGGCGAGAGTCGCTCGGCACGCATCGATGCGTTCTTCCACGGATGGCATAGGAATTTCCCTCAAACTGCGGGGTCGTGAAGTCGCGATAAAGTAAAGGTGCCGCGCAACACGGTCAAACAGGCAGATTCTGCGCAGAGTCGGCGCGAGTTTCTATCACGTGCTGCTGCGCTGGGGGTCTGTGCGTACGTGGGCTGGCCAGCCCGGGCAGACGAGGAGAAAACCCGTTCGATCGCGGCGGTGGTGACACCCGGCGCGCTGCCGGAGTGGACGATCCAGGCGACGCCGTGGTGGCTGGGACCGGAACACCCGCGGTCGAAGGTAGTCGAAGTTGCCAGCATGGCGATGCTGCGGCAACGTGTCGTCGATGAGCCGGTGGTGGGAGAGATTCTCGGCCGGGCGTTACAGGCGCTGACCGACACGGACCAGCCCGACCGGGCATGGCGCGCAATTCTCGGCGACGCCGAGCGGATTGTCGTGAAATTCAATCACGTTGGGGCCGACGTGCTCGCTACCAACGAGCCCGTGGCGCGCGTGGTCGTCGGTAGCTTGGCTGATTCTGGCTACGACCCGAAACTGGTCACTCTGGCGGAGGTGCCCCAGTACCTTCGTGATGAGATGGGCGTAGCGCGGCCCAGTGCCGGCTGGGGCACGGAGATCAGTGTCGAGGGGCAAACGGAGGCCATCGCGTCATACTACGACGAAGCCGATGCTGTCGTGAATGTTTCGCTGTTGAAGACCCATCGCATCGCCGGCATGTCGGCGAGTCTGAAGAACGTCTCGCACGGCGTGATTCGGCATCCTGGGCGCCACCACGGACAACGTTGCTCGCGGGCCGTAGCGGAGGTGTTGGGGCATGGGGAAATTCACCATAAACTTCGCCTGAATATCGTCAATGCGATCCGCACGGTGGTTCGGAATGGTCCGGACGCGGATCCGGCGGACGTGCGCGAGAGCCAACTGCTGCTCCTGGGGCATGATCCGGTGGCGGTCGACACCGTCGCGCACGCACACCTGCTGAAGCTCCGACAGGAGGTCGGGATGGCGGCCCCGGTCGTGGTTCCGTACCTTGATCTTGCAGGGAGGGTGGGTGTCGGGCGGGCTCGGCCGCACGAGTTGGAGCGTGTGGTGCTGAGGTTGCGGTGACGTCCGATATCTGCGCGACAGCGTGATAAATGGGCAAAAGATGCGTTGACAGTCGTCTTGAATCGGGTATGCTATCTGTTGGACAAGTGAAACATTGGGATCGAATGAGGGTATCGATCGCAGCGTCAGGCATAATCGCTTCATAACGTCTTATACGCCTTGCATTTATAGCTATCACACCCTCGTTTACGATTCGCCCTTTCGTTCCCAGGATGTGAACGTTTCGTCCGCTCCGGGTCCAGCCTGAGACTCCGCCGGTGCGATTCGGCGCGGTCTGTGCGCCGCCGTTTACGTCCGATCACCGACCTCTAATCGAGTGTTCTCCCGCAGCCGCGATCGTCATCCCATGCGATCGCAGGATCGCCTGTCGACGTTCGACGGCGGTCGAATCTGCGGCTAAGCGGCTGGCTCGTCTGGTCCGGCGCGATGGGCGTACGGCAGGTGGATGGCCCGAATTGGCGGCATTGTTCTGATTAAGTCAATGCTCTATTACGTAAATCGTCGCGATGTGCCGTCAAACCGTCAGTACGAGGGTAGCGCGGCCGCAATCTTCTGGTTAATGGGAACGCAGGAGGTAATCTGGTGAAACGAAGAAAGGCCTTTACTCTGATCGAGCTGCTGGTCGTTGTGGCGATCATCGCGCTGCTGATCTCGATCCTGCTGCCAAGCCTGGCGCGGGCCCGCGAGATCGCGAAGCGTGCGGTGTGTTCCGCCAACCTCAAGGGCATCGGCACCGGTATGAAGGTGTATGCCAACGACAACTACGACTGGTACCCGATCTCCCCGTTCACGCAGGGTTCGCTCGCCGCGGACAACAACCACGGCGTGGCGTTCGTCGGCAACATGGGGCTCAATCTGACCTCACGTGTTGAGGACGCGAACATGGGCGACACCGTTCACCCGTCGCGTTCGTTGTTCCAGTTGGTCGTGGACGGCACCTGCACTGCGAAGCAGTTCATCTGCCCCAGCTCGGGTGACTCCGAGGACGATCTGAGAAACAAGCAGGGTAACACCGAGGTCGCCTCGCAGCCGGGCACCAACCGATTCGACTTCAAGGGCTACACCATGCTGAGCTACGGCTATCAGATGCCGTTCGGCAAGGCGCGCCCGAATGAGAACCTTGATCCGCGTATGTCCATCAGTGCTGACAAGGGCCCGTACTTCACTGCCGGCAACACGAACGTGCAGACCGGCGTTGTCCAGGACGCGGCAAACTCCGCGGCCGGCTTCATTGGTGGTACGCCGATCAACCCGCCGACCAACGGCGGTACCGATGCGAGCGCCTACTTGAAGGCCGACAACGACAAATGGGCGAACTACAACAGCCGTAACCACAGCAACGAAGGCCAGAATGTGCTGTTCCAGGACGGCCACGTTGAATTCCTCAAGAAGCCCATCGTGGGTGTGAACTACGACAACATCTACACCGAGCAGTCCAACTACCAGTTGATCGACACGCTCAAGGGCCTCGTGCCGCGTGACGACTATGGTCCGTTCCGCAATACCGATGCGGTGATCATCCCGTAGTTGTCCGAACGAATGAGACTGCGAGAGGCGAGATGGTCACGTGCCGTCTCGCCTCTTTCTTGCGCCGCCTAAACCGCTCCCGGTAAATCGGGCGTTTACCCGTCGGATTATCGGGCTCACGATTCCCGGCGCAGGCGGTCGATAATGCCGGTTGTGGCGCAAGTTTGTGCTAGCTAACATGACCGATTCGAGAGCCTGATTCGGGTCCCAGGAAACGGTGTCAGTGTGTCGATCGATCCCAACGAACTGGATGACGCTTCGCTCAAACGCGAACTGGCCGAACAAGTCGGTGATTTGAGCCCCGACGATCTGGAGCGTCTGGCGGCGGCCGAGCCGGCCGCGCCGGCGCCCGACGAGCGCGGTCGCATAGCCGGCCGCATCGTCAGCATCAAGGATGCCGACGTGTTCGTCGACATTGGTTCGAAGAGCGAGGGTGTAGTTCCGCTCGACGACTTCGAACCCGACGAGCCGCCCGAAGTTGGACAGGTTCTGCACTTGGTCCCGCACGGCTTTGACCAGGAATCGGGCCTGATGCGTCTATCGGTTTCCGAAGCGCGCACGCAGGCGAGCCTCGAGTCATTGCGCATCGGCGACATCGTCAAGGGGCGCGTCACGGGGAGCAACATCGGCGGGCTTGAACTGCGTGTTCACGGACTGCGCGGCTTCATGCCGATGAGCCAGATCGATCTCTACCGCCAGGACGACGTGGCGCAGTTCATCGGCCACTGGCTCGAGTGCGAAGTCACGGAAGTCGATCGGCGCGGCAAGAACCTGGTGCTCTCGCGGCGTAAGTTGCTCGAGCGGCAGCGCGAAGAGGAACGGCAACAGCTTCGTTTTCAGTTGCAGGAGGGGCAGACGCGCAAGGGTATTGTGCGGCGTCTGGCGGACTTCGGTGCGTTCGTCGATCTAGGGGGCATCGACGGTTTGCTGCACGTCAGCGATATGAGCTATGCGCGGGTGAATCATCCCAAGGAAGTCGTCAAGGAAGGCGACGAGATCGAAGTGAAGATCCTTAAGGTCGATCTCGTCAAGGATCGTATTTCGTTGGGACTCAAGCAACTCGCGCCCGATCCTTGGGGCACGGTCGAGTCCAACTTCCGCGTGGGCGAGACGGTCGACGGTCGCGTGACCAAGCTGATGAACTTCGGGGCGTTTGTCGAACTCACGCCCGGTGTCGAAGGTCTCATTCCCATCAGCGAGATGAGTTGGACGCAACGCATTCACCACCCCAAGGAAGTGCTCAAAGAGGGGGACAATGTGCGCGCCGCCGTGCTCTCGGTCGACGCGCCGAAGCACAAGATCAGCCTCAGCCTCAAGGCGCTGGCGCAAGATCCATGGAACGGCATCACGGAACGGTATCAGCAGGATCAGACCGTGAGTGGTGCGGTCACGCGGATTACGGACTTCGGCGCCTTCGTGCAACTCGAAGAGGGCGTCGAAGGCCTGGTACACATTTCGCAGCTCTCTACCAACCGGGTGCGGTCAGTGGGCGACGTCGTCGAAGTCGGCAGCGTGATCCAGTTGAAGGTGCTCGGCGTGGACGCCGACCAGCGGCGCATCTCGCTTTCGCTCAAGGCGCTGGCCGAGGACGCCAGACAGCAGGCCGAGGAGGCCGTGCAGGCAGCGGCCCCGCCGTCGAAGAAGCGCAAACGTCCGTTGCGGGGCGGGTTGAGCTGGTAGGCGCCCACGGCGCTGGCTTCACCACCGTGGTTAGACTGGTACACCGGGCATGAGGGGGCCTTCGAGGCTGCGCCACAGGTACCAGCTCGCGTATGTGCGGTAGGGTCGATACGCGTCGCCGGCGGGCTCCATCTCCGAGCGAACCGGTAAGTTTGCCGCGCCGAGATGTCGCTGCACGGCTTTGCGCAGACCAAGGTCATCCACCGGCCACACGTCCGGGCGTTCCAGGCAAAAGATGAGCAGCATCTCCGCGGTCCAGCGGCCGATGCCTTTGAGCTCCGTCGTAGCGGCGACGACCTCTTCGTCGGTCATGCGGGCGAGTTTGGCCCGCGTAAGCCGGCGACTCGTGAAGGCTTCGGACAAACCAAGCAGATACTGCGACTTCTGGCGCGATACGCCGACGCCGCGGAGTATGTCCGTCCCCAGTTCCAGCAGGGTGCGCGGCGATACGCGTTTTCGGGGGCAGGACTCGCGAACGCGGCGATATACCGCGGCGGCGGAAGCCATCGAGACCTGCTGCTGGAGTATCGAGTGGACGAGGCAAACGTACGGATCTCGAACCACCTTGGGCCGATGCGGGCCGACGTGGGCAATAATCGTGCCCAGCCGCGCGTCGGTCTTGCGCAGGTGTGCGACGGCGCGCCGGGCCCGGCGGCGCCGATCGGCATCGTTCACTGGCGGTGCTAATTCCAGCATGGTTCGCTTTCGGGGCGGCGCTGCGACGCGAGCACCGGTGTTTGAGCCGCGGACGAACGGGCGTAAAATACCTGAGCTCGCTGCATCGTACTCACGTTATCCGGTTTCTATTTCGGCCGATCGATGGTGCGCAGCGGGCCGGCCGAGCGATGGCAGATTCATAACGCGATTATACAAGGGCGGAAGACATGGTACTTTGGGTTCTGCGAGGCGTCTTTGTCGTACTTATCTGGGCCGTGGCGCTGGTCGCCGGCAGTCAGAGCAGTGAGCAATTAGGAGCGCAGGCCGCGCTCTGGATGGCGGGGGCGATCGGCGTGGGGCTGATCTTCGTGGCGGTGGATGTGTTCTTGCCGCGCAAATCGCTGGCCGCGATCTCGGGGGCGTTCCTCGGCCTGGTCGTCGGCATGGTCTTCGCGTACGGCTTGAGTCTGATTGTCGACCTGATGATGGAAGTGTACTTCCAGGGTCTGGGCGACGATCCGCTGGTGGGTGCGGTGAAGCTCATGCTTGGCATCATCTGCTGCTTTCTGGTCATCAGCTTCATTCTGCAGACGAAGGATGACGTGCGCTTCGTCATACCGTACGTGGAGTTCGCTCGGCAATCGCGCGGGGCACGGCCGCTGCTCCTGGATACGTCGGTGATCATCGACGGCCGCATCGCCGACATCTGCGAGACGCGGATAATTGACTCGCCCTTGTTTATCCCCCGCTTCGTGCTCCAGGAGTTGCAGGCGATCGCGGACAGCACGGACAAGCTCAAACGCAATCGCGGGCGGCGCGGGTTGGACATGCTGAACAAGCTGCAGACGAACGAGAAGGTCGAGATTCGTATCTCCGACGCGCGGCTCCCGAGCGTCGAGGAGGGGGGCGACGTCGATCAGAAGCTAGTTGCGCTGGCCAAGAAGCTCGACGGCCGCGTCGTGACGAACGACTACAACCTCAACAAGATTTCGCAGATTCGCGGCGTCGACGTGATCAACATCAACGACTTGGCCAACGCGCTCAAACCGGTCGTGATGCCGGGTGAGTCGATGACCGTGCGGATCATCAAGCCGGGCGAGGAGGCGGGGCAGGGTGTGGGTTATCTGGAAGACGGCACCATGATCGTCGTCGAGAACGCGCGCGACAAGATCAACGAAGAGATCGCTCTCGTTGTCACGAGCGTCCTGCAAACTTCCGCGGGGCGTATGATTTTCGGACGCCCCGAGGGAATGGCACCGCCGCCGAGGCGCGGACGAGGCCGCTAAACGTCCCCTGACGCGATTCGATCAACCGTCATGGCAATCGGACCGATGCCGCTACGACGGCTGCGCGCAATGTGCGTGTCGACGGCGCATGCGATCATGTGCGTCCGGTGACTGCCTATAATTCGGGCGCGCAGCTACGTTGAGATGCGACCGAAACGGCTGATCAGGTGTGTAATGACGCCGCTGCTCGAACCAGGACATCCGCTGCGAAAGTTGTTCGCGGGGCTCGTCGAACAAGCATTCATGGTGGAGATGGGGGTTTGCGAGCCGCAACTCACCGCGTACCTCGGTGATATGCTGGCAGGGTTCGTACACGTGGACAGCATCTACCGTCTGCGAACTGTCGACAACCAGGTGATCCGCGACGTCTCGCGCATGGAGGCGGAAGCCGTGCTCGGGTCAAAGGTCGACGAGGCCACGCGGCGACGATTCATCAACCGGTACATCGGTGATCTGACGTTATTCTGGGCCGGCGTCTATCCGGAGCAGCTCACGCCGCGACACAGTGGCGGCGTATCGCGTCTGGGTCCTTACGTGTACACGGGTAAGCGCTCGTACGGCATCGCGAGCGAGTTGACGACGGCGGATGAACACCCGCCGGCGGACGTGCTGGCGCAGCTCAGCGCGCAGTTCGAGTACTGCGTACACGGCCTGCACCTCGTGCGGGCAGGATGGGAACAACTCGCGGCGGAGCAGGGGCGGAATTAGCAGCAGACATCGGGGTACGCGCCGTTGGATGATCGGTGTTCTGCGTGCGTAGTGGCGGTCTAATCCGACGCTGGCCGGAGCTTCTGATTCAAACGCGGCTGAGGGATTGCTACGATTGCTACAATGAGGTTGTCGTGTGAGGGGCGCGCCGTGCGCGGCCGGGGTCCAGTCAGAACAGAGTCTCAAAATGCAGCGTCTGTTCAATTGCGCAGTCGCGTTGAGTGCGCTCGTTTCGGCGAGCCTGATCGTGTCTACTGCTGCAGCAGGACCAATAGACCTGCTCGTTGCCGGCGGTGTGAGTAACACGCTGACTCATTACGACGGTGCCACGGGTGCCTTCGACTCGACGTATACCGGCGGCGCGCCGCTCGATTCGCCGCGCGGGGTTACCATCGGACCAGACGGCAACGTCTATGTGGCGAGCTACAACACCGACTCCGTGATGCGCTACGATCTAACGACCGGTGCGTTCATCGACGAGTTTGCAGCGGGTGGTGGTTTGTCGAGTCCGGTCGGCGTGGAGTTTGGCCCTGACGGGAACCTGTACGTCGCCAGCATTGGCAATGATCGTATCATCCGCTACGACGGTCAGACGGGGCAGTTCGTGGACGTCTTCTCCACGACGGGGTGGGCTCCTAACCGGATGACGTTCGGTCCGAACGGTGATCTGTTCGTGACGCTACAAGGCGCGCAGGTCGTGGAGCGGTTCGACGGTCAAACCGGTGCGTCGCTGGGTGTGTTCGCGCAGGGCGGAGGTGTCACTGATCCGAAGGGGATTCGGTTTGGTCCCGACGGCAATCTGTACATCACCAGCCGCTTCACACACGAAATGCTGCGCTACGACGGTCAAACAGGTGCGTTCATCGACGTCTTCGTGGACGCCGACCTCTCGGTACTCGAGCGGCCACGCGACATCGAGTTTCGTCCCGACGGATACCTCTACGTCACCGGCGGCCGGAGCAATAACGTGGTGCGCTACGATGCGTACACCGGAGACTTCGTCGACGTGTTCGTGACCACCGGCAGCGGCGGGCTCAACGGGGCGAACGACTTGGTCTGGATTCCCGAGCCGTCGGCGCTGTCGCTGTTGGCATTGATCGCTGGCGCGGCAATTCGTCGAACGCGACGGTAGCGCGCCGATTGCGCTCTGTGTCGACACCACTCACACGCTGGCCCCTGGGTCAGGAACGCGCGTTCATGCCCGTCAGTTGCCCATGACGGTACCGTTACTGTGCCTTGACCGCCGGAGCCCGTGCATACGTCGGGCAGTGCGGCGCCGGTGCGTGGCATCGCAAGCAGGCGTGCTCGTCCGCGGGACGTCACTCAGGCCGGCCGCGATAGGAGAGGCAGAACCGCGATCGTCGGATGCGCTGGCGCTGCTCAGTGTGCAGGTCGAGTACTGCGTGCACGGCCTGCACCTGGTGCGTGTGGGGTGGGAGCAACTCGCGACGGAGCAGGGGCGGAACTAGCTACGTATCTTTGGTCGCGCGGCTACTACGCGCTTAGAAAGAAGGGCGCGGCCCGCGTGGTTGCGGACCGCGTACTGGCAGGGTGACCACACTGCGCATCTCGCGGTTCTAATTCAGGAGAGCGACGAACGGATTGATGTCACCCTGATCGACTTTGCCATCGCGATTGACGTCGGCGTGACAGTAGTGGCAATTGGGATAATTCGTATAGTACCAACTGCGCCCGTAGATGAGCGTGTTCGTGAACGGCGTGATGTCATCTTGTCCGCACGCACCGCTGCAGTTCACGTCGCCCGCCACGAAATCCACGTTGTTGGGATCACTCGCGACGATGTCGCCGATGCAATGGACGACCTTCTCGGATTCGTCATCAAAATCCGTGCCACGGAGAAAGACGATCGCGTACTCACGATCTTTGAACTCCGTCACGTCGAGAATGTAAGGCACCTCGAACGGCCACCAGTACATGTCCGACTGCATCGCTTCGCGGATCGGATAGATCACCGGGGCGGTGTAGTCCAAATCACCCGTGATATCCTCCAACTCGTCGCGTATTTCGTACACTGCGTGATTCGGATCGTTCGGATCGGTCCAGCCACGGTACCAGTAAATGTCAAAGATCATGCAATCTCCACCGTGGTTGGGGTCGGTTATCCCGTCCCAGACCGCCTCCGTGAACGTCGAACTGATGTCGAATCGGTTGGGGTACGCCGGGGGTGAGTTATAAACACCGGGGTACCACCAAACCGTCACGTTCGGATCCAGTTCTTGCACACCGAGTGTAATGCCGTTGGGATCGACATCATTGGCATCGCAGGTTCCATCCCAATAGTCGTAATACAGCGATTCATTGAGCAGAACCATGCCGTTCCAATTGTTGGGATCGGTGATCCCATTATCGACCCACGTGTCGATTTCCGATGAGGCAACAGCCCACTCGTTCGGATCGTCGATGTTACCGCACGTCTCAGTGAAGTACTCGATCGGGCCAATGCCCGGCATGATCTCGATGTCGACGGGGTCGTTCGGATCACTGAGGGCGGTGACGAGCGCGTCGTAGAAATCCTCGATATCTTCGGCGTCGTCCTCGTTATAGACGTTGACGAACGCCACCTCCGAGACCTTCGCCCACTCGCGCAATCCGTCTTTGATGAGCGCGATCTGGTTTGGATCTGGGTCGCCGCTGACGAAAGCCGGGGTGAAACCTACCCAGGGAATTAGGTCCGGACCGCTGTACTCGGCGGCGGCAGTGTCATTCATGCTGCCGAGGCAGGCGACGACGGTCAGGAGACCGACAATATATACTGAGTTCGAGACATACATCTCGCGATACCTCCTACATAGTCAGGTGCGTACTTCAAACGCTGAACGGGACCGACCCATTCACACAAGAGTCGTGGATTGAGGACCCTCTTCGTCCACCCCGCCGCCGGCCACTCCCCTAACATGAAGTGCGCCGAGCGACGGCTACCCGGGCATTCACCTTTAGTATTCCTCATGCCCGATAACAGTCAAGGGAAATCCACAATAAAACCGCTTTCAGGGTCCAGATCTCCTTGAAAAACCGGTTGCGCGATGTCGGAAATCTACCGTTCGGAGTCGCGGAGTGCAGAGGCGGGGACGCGACGCGGGGCGAATCGCTATTCTGCCACGTCAAACTACCCGTTATGAGCGTTTCGCCAAGACTTTTTCGGAATCCGGTTGCATCCTGTGGCAGGTGGTGGTAAGCTATCCCTGTAAAGTGTGATCCAGTGGTGATAGGTGGGACCATGTCCAGGAAGGCCCATGTTCCTCGCCGGCACGTTCGAACTCTCGATCGACAGCAAAAATCGGCTGTCCGTCCCGTTCGCGATTCGGCGGAAACTGAACGACGACCGCGACGGGCACGCCCTGTACGTCGTGCCTGGGCGCCGACCGAATACACTCGCGTTGTATCCGGAGAAGCACTACGAGCGGCTGCGGGTGGATCTGCCGGCGGACGACGCGCTGTCGGAGGAAACGTTCGCCTATCGCCAGTTCGAAGCGTCCCAGAGCGCCCTGCTGGATCCGGACGGCCAGGGTCGGGTGCTGATTCCCGAACGCCTGTTGAAGCGGGCCGGCATTGGCAAGGAGGTCGCCCTGATCGCGGTGCGAGATCACCTCGAGCTGTGGAACCGGGCCGACTTCGAAGCGTTCGAGACCGAGATGTGGAACGGCTACCCGCAGAAGCGGACGCAGGCTGTCGAAGAAATGAAATCACTGGTCGAGAAGGAGCGGGCGGCAAATGCGGAGAAGCCCGTTTAAATCGACCAGTACAAGATAGAACCGGTTGGGTTTGGCGAGGGTGTGTTGCGACGTTGATCGTCGCGGTCTGTGTCGCAATACACGAAACGTGATTGGATGTGCCAGGTTCCGCAGTGGGTAGTGGGCCTGGCGATCGCAAGGACGCGATCTTATCCAGTCGGGTGGCTGGCAGGGTCACCCATGGGGCCCGCTGTGGGTCAAGGATGACTAACAGCGGCCACCGCTCTCACTGTGCTGCAGCGAGTGGAAGCAGTTTAAGCGGCAGTGGGGCGTCATGTCCAGTGGATCACGACGCATCCGGCCCATCTGGCGGCGGTAGTGAGAGGACGTTGTGGGTGAGGTGCAGCACGAGCATCAACCAGTACTGGTCGACGCCGTGCTGCGCCTCATCGACCCACAGCCGGGTGAGGTGGTACTGGACGGAACGGTAGGTCTGGGGGGGCACGCCGCTGCGATCGTACCACGTCTTTCACCCGGCGGACGCTACGTTGGACTCGACCTTGATTCGGAAATGCTGCGGACGGCGCGCGAACGGCTGGGGCAATTCACCGACGCGGCCGTCGATCTTTGCCACCTGAGTTACGCCGATTTTCCCGCGGCGCTGGAGCGTCTCGGGCTGGACGCGGTGGATCACATGCTGCTCGACCTGGGCGTAAATTCGGCACAACTTACGGAACGCGAACGCGGGTTCTCGTTCGACGCGGACGGACCGCTCGACATGCGCTACGACCGCACGGGTGATGCACCGACTGCGGCGGACCTGGTGAATGCGTTGCCCGAGAACGAATTGGCCAATCTATTTTATTACAACGCGCAGGAGGGAAACAGCCGCAAGATCGCGAAACGCATCTGCCAGGTGCGACACCAAGGTCGCATCACCACGACACTGGCGCTGGCCCGCGCCGTGGCCACGGCACAGGGTGCTCGCGGCGGCGCACCGCGGCCGAGCAAGATCAACCCCGCGACGCGTGTGTTTCAGGCGCTTCGGATTGCGGTAAACGGTGAGTTGGACAACCTGCGTCAGTTCCTGCTACAGGTGGTCGCGTACCTGCGTCCGGGCGGCAAGCTGGTAATTATCAGCTTTCACAGCCTAGAAGATCGGGAAGTGAAGCAGTTCGTGAGGGAGCAGAAGGCGGCGCGGGTGTTCGGGGACCTGACGCCCCGGCCGGTGATTGCTGAGCCGGCGGAGCGCTCGGAGAATCCGCGCAGCCGAAACGCAAAACTACGGGTGGCGCGCAAGATGTGAGAGCCAAAGCGGCAGGGAGGCTACGGTGGCTCTGAACGTGAAAGCAGCATTGGTGATGTGCCTGGGATTCGTCGGCGGGATGTCGTGGTTGCTGCAGGGGATTGCTCCGCCGCCGCACACCGAGCGTTCGCCGTTGGTGGCGAGTGCGGCCGGTCGTTCGGATTTGCTGAGTGGCATACTGAGCCGCGTCGGCGACATGGTCACGCCGCGCGACGTAGTGATCGATCGCACGCCGCGTTTTGCGCACCCGAGTGTATTCGAGCGTGAGGCCGCGACGCGGGCGGTGGAGTCCATTGCGCTGCCGCCGTCGCGAGACGAGGCGTACGCGGTCGCGGGCGACGAGCCTGCGCTGCCGCCGCTCGTGTACGACGATGTTCCTCCGGCTACGATTGGCGTGCCAGCGCTGGCCGTAGCGGGCTTCGCTGAGGTTGAGCTGCCGTACGAGGAGGAGGTTATCGTTCCGGCTGATGCCGGCGAGACGGAGGTTGTTCTGGCGGAGTACACGCCCGAAGCACCCGAGCCCGATCCAGTGCCGGGGGTGCCGCCGGCGCCGCGGCGCTACCGTGTGTCGAAGGGTGACTCGCTGGTACACATATGTCGCAAGAACTGGCAGACGACGGACGAGCGGGCCGTGGGGCTGGTCATCGCGTTGAACCCGCAGATCGCGGAGCGGCAGGATCGCATTCTGGTCGGCGAGGAGCTGCTGCTGCCGGACGATCGAACGCTGGCGGGCGTGTTGGCGGGCGAGACCTCGATTACTGAGGGCGCCAGTGTACTGGCGGCGGCTGCCGAGACAGACCACGCGCGCTGGTATACGATCAAGCCCAACGATTCGCTGACGAGTATCGCCCGGCGATTTCTGAACGATGGGCGGCGCTGGCGTGAGATCCTCGATCTGAACGAATCCCTGGATCCTGACACGATCTTCCCCGGCGTGAAGATCAAACTGCCGCCAATCGTGCGCGTTGCCTCGGTCTGAGCGCCGCTGGGACCGACTCCGGCGGTGTGACGAGCGTGTAGCGTGACCCTGTTTCGCATGTTGGTGGTTCTCGGCGCGGCCCTGGCGGTGCTGCTGACGGTCGTCATTCTGCGCACGGAGACGAGTCGGCTGCACAACGAGATTGCGGGGCTGGAACGGAAGATCGAGCGGCGGGGGCACGACTTACGGGCGGTGGAAATGGAACTCGCGCGATTACGCAACCCGATGTTGCTGCGACTGCGCGTGCAGGAGGTGTCACGGCAACTGGCGGAACAACGGGCGGATGATGCGGGGGACAGTGGGCAGACGCGGGAACGTGAGGCGCATTGACACGGAGGTCAGAACAATGCGGACGGTGACGGTGCTGTGTGGGCTGGTGGCGATTCTGCTGGTGGCGGGTGGTACGCGGTTAGCGGTGATCGGGACGCAGGAGGCCGACGTGTTGCGGGCGCGCGCGGACCGGCAGCAGACGGCGAAGTGGATGACGCCGGCGCGGCGGGGGGAGATTATCGATACACGCGGGCGCGTGCTCGCGGGTACGTTGCGCGAACCGTCGCTGTTTGTTGACCCAAAGCTGGTCGCTGATGCGCGATTCGCGGCGCACAGCTTCGCACCGCTGCTGGAGCGATCGCCGGCGGACTTTGAGCAGCAGTTGCTCGAATGGAAGAGCCAGGGGCGCCGATTCGTGTGGCTCGAACGCCGCGTTAATGAGGAGACCGCGCAGAAGTTCGAGCAGGTCGCCGAGAGCCGGCACTTAAATGCGTTTCGAATTCGCTACGAGATGACGCGACAGTATCCGCAGCAGACGCAGGGGCCGATCGCGCCACACGTGCTGGGTTTCGTAGGGCGCGATCGCCGACAGGTTCCGGACACCGACGAGCACTACGATGATCTGCGCGGACTGGCGGGCGTCGAGGGGGCATACGATGACGTTCTCTCGGGCATACCGGGTCGGAACGAGATTACGGTCGATCGCGATCGCGAGCCCGTTCGTGTGCCGACGCAGGTGGTGCGGCCGGCGGTCGATGGCGCGACGATCGTGCTGACCATCGATGCGTTTCTCCAGCAGGTTGCGCAAACCGCGTTGCGAAAAGCAGTCGATGAGTACGCCGCCGATTGGGGGACGACGGTTGTGATGGATCCGCATTCCGGCGAAGTGCTCGCGATGGCCACGGTGCCGGACTTTGACCCGGCAGCGGCGATCCCGACGGGCGTGAAGACTGAGCGGGAAAAGGAGGCCTTGAAGAAACTCTGGCGCAATCGCGCCATCGCCGACGCGTATGAGCCGGGCAGCATCTTCAAGCCGTTCGTTGCCGGGCCGGCGTTGGACGACGGTCTGACGTGGATCAATGAAGTGTTCCAGATCGACGGGCCGACGCACCGCTTTGGCGGTCGCACGATTCACGACGTACACGCTTACGACGCGCTGACCTTGCACGAGATCATCAGCAAGTCGAGCAACATCGGCATGGGGCTGCTCGGGGCACGCTGTGGGTGTGATCGACTCTACGCATACGTTTCGCAGTTCGGTTTCGGCGATGTAACCGGCATCGGCTTGCCCGGTGAACACAGCGGAATCGTCCTGCCGCGGGATAAGTGGAATCCGCGGTATTCGCCGCAGTCAGTACCGATCGGCCAGGAAATCAGCGTGACGGCGTTGCAGATGGTGACGGCGTTCAGCGCATACGCCAACGGCGGACTGTTGTTGAAGCCGCGGGTCGTGCGTGGCGTAGTGGCGTCGGAAGGGCGGACTGTCTGGGACAACTCGGCGCCGGTGACGGTGCGGCGGGCGCTGGACGCGGAAACGGCGGACGTGTTTCGGCTTCAGGCGCTAACGGAGACGGTGCGGTCCGGTACCGGCACGCGAGCGGCCGTGCCGGGCTACCAAGTGTTCGGCAAAACCGGAACGGCGCAAGTCGCTGAGGATGGGCGCTACCTGGACAATCGCTACGTCGGCTCGTTCCTGGGAGGAGCACCGGCCGAAGATCCGCGTGTGGTTGTGGTCGTCTCGATCTACAAGCCGGGGCAGAAGGCCTATTACGGCGGGACGGTGGCGGCGCCGGTCGCAAAGGAGATAATTGCAGAGACGCTGGCGTATCTTCAGGTGCCGAAGACCGCGGGTGACTCGCCGGTCGCGCGGCACTAGGGACGAGGGCGCCGGTGTGCGGTCGGGAAGGAGTCTGCCTTGGAGGCCGTCGAAACGGACGAACGGATGCGCACGCTCGCGGCATTGTTCGAAGGTCTGATCCCGGCGTCGAAGCTGGGTGTCGCGGGGGCAGAGCGCGTAGCCGGGATTACGGACGATTCGCGCCAAGTGCGCCCCGGGTACGTGTTCGTGGTGATTCGCGGGACGGCGGTTGATGGGCGCAGTTTCGTCGCGAACGCCGTGGAGCGCGGGGCGCGCGTGATCGTAGGCAATGGGATTGAGGCTGCCGCGGGAGCGCACGTAGTAGACGTGGATGATGACCGACGAGCGCTCGCGCACCTCGCGCAACGCTGGCATGGCGTTAATGCGGAGCAGATCGGTGCGTTCAAGCTGCTGGGGATCACGGGCACGAACGGCAAGACGACTACCGCGATAATGACGCGCGCCGTGCTGGAGGCGGCGGGCATCCGTTGCGGCTTGCTGGGAACCGTGCAGCACGACCTGTGCGGGCGCAGCGTGCGGGCCGAAATGACCACGCCGGGGCCGATTGAACTGGCGGCGTACCTGCGAGAGTGCATCAATAACGGGGCGCAGGCGGCCGTGATGGAGGTGTCGAGTCATGCGCTCGATCAGCGGCGTGTGGCGGGATTGCGATTCGCGGCGGCGGCGTTCACGAATCTAAGCGGCGATCACCTGGATTACCACGGGACGATTGAGCAGTATCGCGAGGCGAAGGCGCGGCTTTTCGCGGACTTGAATGCGGACGCCGTAGCTGTTGTAAATGCTGATGATCCGAATCATACGCACATGGTCACCGACTGCCCGGCGCGGGTGATGACCTACGGCGTCAACGACGACGCGGATGTGACGGCACGGATCACGCGCAGCGACAGCTCCGGTACACAGTACAAGTTGCGTGTCGACGATGCGGAGATGACGGTGGAAAACGCTATTGTCGGTCGACACAACGTGTACAACGCCTTGGCGGCGGCGACGTTGGCACACGCGGTCGGCGTGGCGCCGGATAAGATTGCAGAAGGTCTGGCGGCGGTGTGTTCTGTGCCGGGGCGCTTGCAGCGCGTGCCTTGTGCGTCGCTAGCGGGCGTGTTCGTGGACTACGCGCATACGGACGATGCGCTCCGCCAAGTGCTGAGCGTGCTGAGACCGCTGGCGGCCAAGCGGCTCGTCGTCGTTTTCGGTTGTGGTGGCGACCGCGACAGGAGCAAGCGTCCGCGCATGGCGTCGGTTGCGGCCGAGTTCGCTGACGCGATCATCGTGACGAGTGACAATCCGCGGACCGAAGACCCACACGCGATCATCGCCGACACATTGGCCGGGTTTGACGAAGCGGACCGGCGGTGCGTCGTGGTCGAGGTGGACCGGGCGGCGGCGATTCGCGTGGCGTTGACCGCGGCGGATGCCGGCGACATTGTGCTCATTGCCGGCAAGGGCCACGAGGAGTACCAGATACTCGGCGACCGTCGAGTGCATTTCAGCGATGCGCAGGTGGCGATCGAGACTGCCGCCGAACTGTACGCGGAGCGTGGAGAGAACTGACCCGTGATTAAATTGACGTTAGCGGAGATCGTCGAAGCGATTGGTGGGCGGCCGTGGGATCGGCTGCCGACAATCAGTGCCGGTGGCGTATCGACCGATTCGCGTTCCATCGCGGCCAGCGACCTGTTCTTCGCGCTGACCGGCGATCGGTTCGACGGGCACGATTTCGTCGCCGACGCGCTGCGACGCGGGGCGGTCGGTGCCGTCGTGGACGTCGTACACCACGAACACGTCGATCAGCAACTGCGGGCCGCGAACCTGGGGCTGCCGCACGCGGGGATGATCATCGAGGTGCCCGATACTCTGGCGGCGCTGGGACAGCTCGCGGCGTATCACCGGCAGCAGATGGCGGCTGAAGTGATCGCGGTCGTGGGCTCCAACGGCAAAACCACGACCAAGGCGATGATCCACCATATTCTCAGCGGTCGGCTGCGCGGCCGCTGTTCGCCGAAGAGCTATAACAACGCCATCGGCGTGCCGCTGACGCTGCTGTCAGCGGAGCAGGGCGATGAATACCTCGTGGTCGAGATCGGTACGAACTCGCCGGGCGAAGTCGCGACGCTGGGCGAAATCGTTCAGCCGGACGTGGCCGTGCTGACCTGTATCGGTGAGGAGCACCTGGAGCGGCTCGGTGACCTGGACGGCGTGGCTGCGGAAGAGTGTTCGATTTTCGGCAAGCTGCGCGGCAAGGGTTTCGCGGCGGTGAACAGTGATGACGACTTGGTCGAACACCATCTGCCGCGCGAAGGGCTGGTGATCGCGCGTTTTGGCAGCAATGTCAAGGCGGATGTACGCTTTACGGCCCCGACTTACGAGATGCCTTGGTTACGTTTTATGCTGAATGAGCGTTTCCCGTTCCGGCTGCGGATGATCGGCGAACACAACGCGCAGAATGCGGCCGCGGCGGCGACGATCGCCCGGCGATTCGGCGTCGATTTCGACGAGGCCGCAGTGCGTCTGGAGTCTTTTGTTCCGCCGCCGATGCGGAACGAAGTGGTCGAGATTGGCGGTGTGACGCTGATTAACGACGCATACAACGCGAATCCGCAGAGTGCCTTGGCGGCGATCGACGTGCTGGAGCAGATGCCGTGCAGCGGCAAGCGTGTGGCGGTGTTTGGTGAAATGCGCGAGCTGGGCACCGCGACAGCGGACATGCACGCGAAGGTCGCGGGCCGACTGCGCAGCAGCGGGGTGCAACGCGTGATGCTCGTCGGGGCGGCGTCAGCGCTGATGCACGACGCGCTGGCCGGCGACGGGCTGTTCGGACCGAGCGTCGAGCAGTGTGAAAGTCTGAATGTGTGCGTGGAGCGACTTTGCGAAGGATTGCAGGCGGGCGACGTCGTGCTGTTGAAGGCGTCGCGGGCCGTTGAGTTGGATCGACTGATCGAGCCGCTACGAGCGCGGCTTACTTCGACCTCGATTGCGTAGGCGATGCTCTATCACTTCTGCTACTGGTGGACGGCGGGGAACACCAACTGGGCCTATGGTGCGCCCTGGTTCCGCGCGATTCTGGCGATGCTGCTGGCGTTCTTCGTGGTCTGGATGCTAGGGCCGCGCGTGATTGCGTTCCTCGTGCGATTCAAGGTGGGCGATCGGCCGGAATTCGATCACGACACGCTCAATAAGCTGATGCGGTCGAAAGAGAACACGCCCACGATGGGCGGGGCGCTGATCGTCGGCGCGGTGCTGCTGGCGACGCTGGTCTGCGCACGCCTGACGAACTTCTACGTCGTGATGGGGCTGTTCTGCGTGCTGTGGCTTGGCGTGCTGGGCGGCGTTGATGACTGGCTGAAGCTCACGCTGCACCGCCGGGGTGGTACGCGCGACGGCCTGCGCATGTGGGAGAAGCTGGTCTTTCAGGTCGCGCTGGGGGCGCTGCTGGCGGTGTTCATCTACCGGCACGGCGAAGGTCTGGCCGAAGACGCGCGCTGGCATCTGCCGGACGTGCCCTACAGCCCCTACTTCAATTGGCTGAACATCCCGTTCTACAAACCGGGGCTGGCGCTTTCCGGAACGGCGTTTTCGATCATCACCATTATCGTCATGGCCGGCACGTCTAACGCCGTCAATCTGACGGATGGTATGGACGGGCTCGCCAGCGGGTGCATGGTGCTGACCGCGTTTGCATTCATGGTGCTGGCGGTGGTGATCGGCAGTCACGAGCTCGCCGAGCAGTTTGACTTCCGGCATATTCGCGACGCGGACGAATTGGCCGTGATGTGCGGCGCGGTGGTGGGGGCGTGTCTGGGATTCCTCTGGTACAACGGCTACCCGGCGCAGGTGTTCATGGGCGACACCGGGGCGCTGCCGCTGGGCGGGCTGATGGGCTTCGTCGCGATCGTGACGCGGCTCGAGCTCATGCTGCTGATCGTCGGCGGCGTGTTCGTGATCGAGGCCGTGTCGGTGCTGGCGCAGATCTTCCACTACAAGACGACCGGGCGGCGGCTGTTCCGCGTAGCCCCGATCCACCACCACTTTCACCTCGGCGGTTGGTCCGAGACGCAGGTCGTCATGCGCTTCTGGCTGCTGGCGTTCGTGTTCGCCGCTTTGGCGCTGGCGACGATCAAGCTGAGATGAGCATGGCCGGACGTGGGACAGATAGCGCAGCGTACGTCACGTCCGCCGACAGTGTGCGGATTCGCGCGGCCGGGCTGGCGGTGCCGGAGTCTGTCGCGCGGCCGCAGTTGTTCGACGCGTCCGTGCTGCTGATCGTCGGCTGCCTGATGACACTCGGGGCGGCGATGGTGTATTCCACGTCGGTCTCCGTGACGTCCGAGCCGTTCAACTGGCGCAAGTGGCTCGACACGCCGCTGCGGCAGGTCTTGTTTGCGGGCATTGGGTTCTTCGGAATGCTGGCGGCGGCACGCGTGGACTATCGCAGTTTGGCGTGGGAACGGGCGCGGGACTGGTGGCGGCCCGGGTTGCCGTGGCTGCTGGCGGCGGTGCTGCTGGTGGCGGTGCTGGTGCCGGGAATCGGGCATCACGCGATGGGCGCTCGCCGGGCGCTGCCCGTGCCCGGGATCGGGATCAGCTTTCAGCCTTCGGAACTGGCGAAGGTCGCGCTGGTGATCTGGACGGCGGCGTGGCTGGCGCGGTCGTATGCGGAACGCCGTGAAACCGGCGGACGGGAACCACGCAAATCTGGTACGACGCGCGACGGCTATCCCGTGCTGCAGTACGCCGGCACGAATGACCGGCCGACCGGGCTGGGCGACGTGCGCGACTTTCGAACCGGCTTCGTCCCGCTGGTGCTGACGGCGGGTGTGCTGATCGGGCTGACGGGGATCGAGGACTTCGGCACTGCGGGTCTGCTCGGCGGCGTGTTCTTCCTGCTGCTGCTGGCCGGCGGGGCGCGGCCGCTGCACCTGGGGCTGCTGGTGCTGGCGGGGATCGGGGCGGCGGCGGGGCTGATCGCAATGGCGCCGTATCGGTTGGCGCGGATCCAGGCCTACATCGACGGCCTGATGGGCAACGCCGATCCGCGCGGCGCGGGGTATCAGGTCAACCAGGCGTTGCTGGCGATCGGGTCCGGCGGCTGGTGGGGCCGCGGGCTCGGCGCGGGAGTACAGAAGTACGGCTATCTGCCGCAGGACAATAATGACTTTATCCTCGCGATCATCTGTGAAGAGCTCGGCGCCGCCGGCGGATTGGTGGTGGTGGGTCTGTTTCTGCTGTTGCTGTACCGCGGCTGGCGGATCGCAACCCGCGCCCCGGACCGCTTCGGCCGATTGCTCGCACTGGGGCTGACACTGACCATCTGCCTCCAGGCGGCGTTCAACATTGGCGTTGTGACAAACAGCGTGCCGACCAAGGGGATTTCGCTGCCGTTCGTGTCCGCCGGTGGATCGGGGGTGGTGTTTCTGGGCCTGGCGGCAGGGCTGCTCGCGGCGGTGGGGCGGGAGCGGGGCTCACGCTGCTGACGTCCGATATTACTGGCGTCACACAGGCCATTCTGGTAGAGTCCACAGATGAGCGTTAGCGAGTTGGAGTCTTGCCGAAGTTACGTTTGCGCTGCGACTCCCGTACCAATCAGGCTGAAACTAGCCGACTAGGAACGGGCCACTTCCATCACCGCACGGGTCGGGATGGGGCCTGACAAGAAAAGGGCAGAGATTATGGTTTCCATTCCTTGTTTGCGTTGCGCATTTTGCGCGATCGCATTCGCTGTGTTCTCATTAAATTCTGGCGTTTTGGCCGATGTGTGGTTCAACGACGGCGGTAATCACATAGTGAATTATACCATCCCACCTGGGGAGTCGATCCGTTGCGAGGACGGCGCAGTAGGACCGACGACACTTGAATTCACCGAGGGGGCGTCCGTCACAGGCGCAGGTGTATACGTCTATGATACCTCACGAGTGCATGTGGCCGGGGGTCGTTTGGAATGGGTTCTTGGCTCCTACGACAGCAGTCATTGCGACGTGTCCGGAGGGGACATTAACACTGTGCATGCCAGAGAGAACAGCACAATCGATGTCATTGGCGGCTGGATCCGGTGGTACCTCTTCGCCACCGATCAGGGAGAAGCCACCTTGATGGGAGGGACGCTTGACGGATCAGTTGAGGTATACGGCGACGGAATAGTGAATCTCACGGGTGGTACCATCGTGGATCACGGTGCGAGCGACTACCTCTGGGCCGGCGACAACGGCATAATCAACGTGCATGGCGTATTCAACTATGGGCCGGGGCCGATTCCGGACATGAACGGGCAGTTGGTCGGAGTGCTCCGGGGCGGCTGTCCCCTGAACATCGAGTTCCAGCGCTTCTCGGCGACGGCCCAGATCATCGTTGTCTCCACGTGTCCTGGTGATCTCGATGGTGACGATGACGTTGATGAAGAAGACTTCAATATGCTTGTAGAGTGCTTCGCGGGTCCCGAGATCCCAGCGGCATGCGCTCCAGCCCAAGCTGACTTGGCAGATTTCGATGATGACGATGATGTGGACGTCGCAGACTTCGTGGTCTTTCAGGTTGGCTATGGGTGTGACGGAAGCGCCGCTGATGGTCCGATCGCGAAATGGAACCTTGATGGTGACGCGATTGACGCCACTGGCAATGGCCACGATGGCGTGGTGTTTGGAGCCGCGCCCGCGACGGACCGGCACGGCAATTCAGCGGGTGCCATGTTGTTCGATGGAGTGGACGACTACATCGAAGTTCCGGACAGCGATGAATGGGCGTTCGGCCCGGATGAGTTCACGATTGTGCTTTGGGCCGCCTTCGACAGTACGGGGAGTGGGTCGCTGGGCCGGCCGGGCGATGTACTCATCGGAAACAACGATGGCCCATACACGCAGAACAAGTGGTTCTTCGCCCTCGGCGGTGGCGTCTTGAGCTTTCATATTAACGGCCCGGGAATCGGGGGAGTGTTCCTCTTTCAGGCTCCCTTCACGCCGACAATCGATGAATGGTATCACCTGGCTGTAACGAGAGATGGGGACACGTATACTCTGTACGTGGATGGCCTTCCGGAAGCCTCGGAGGTCGATACACGCAGCATCCCGAACGCTGCCGCCCCCCTCATGATTGGACAGGCGAATGAGTTCTGGGGCGGGTTCATGTATGGACGACTCGACGAAATCGCGATCTATGATCGCGCACTTAGCGATACAGAGGTGCAGCTGCTATCTGGACCATGACAGTGTGTTGGTGCACTGAATCGGATGGAATTGCCAGCGATTGGTCTTAAACGGGACAGCCACCACTCTCCATCGCCCCCTGTGGCGGCTACGCTCCGTGTTCTGCGCAATCGAATATTCATGTTATCGGGCTAAGGTGTATCACAAATTGACACAATCGCCTCACGATGCTACGCTCTGAGTATGGCGATCAGAGTGAGTATGAATGTGTCCGTCACGCCCGAGCTGGAGCGGTTCGTTCAGGACCTCGTGGCGGCGGGGCGCTATGCTTCGGCGAGCGAGGTCTTTCGCGACGGGCTGCGCCTGCTCGAGCAGGTCGAGCGTCGGCGTTTGCTGGAGAAGGCGCTGACCGAGGGGCTTACGCCGGAAGAAGAGGGCAAAGTTCCCGCCGAGGTGCTTGCGGAGCTGCGCTCGGTGGCGGGAACGAAGATTCAGGAAGGACTCGGCGCACTGGAGCGCGGGGACGTCGTTGACGGCGAGGAGTTCTTTGCCCGTTGGCGAGCGCGCCTTGGCGCGGCGACGCCTTCCGTTGGCGCGTCGCCACCGGTAAAACGGGGAGCATGAGCGAGCGATTCATCCTCTCTGCGCCGGCGTCGAAAGACCTGGACGGAATTCTGACGTACTTACTCGAACGGGAGGGGCCCTCCGCCGCGAACACTCGAAAAACCTACTTGGGTTGCCCAACCCGGACCGCTCGGATAGAAGAATGGGATCGCATTCCGGCCGCCAGACCTTGACAACCTACGGGTACTCATAGAAGCCGGGGACGGCTGCTCTACACAACACTACAGTTGGTGGGCACATCTACACCTACGTCCGCCATGGGGGGCGGACGCTACGGTGGGCGGCGTGTCCAGTTACGCGTCGTACTTCCGGACGATGATCGTGTCGTTTTGGCCGCCGAAGCCGAAGCTGTTGGACAGGCAGGTGCGGAGCGCGGCCTGGCGGGGCTCGTTGGGGACGTAGTCGAGGTCGCAGTTCGGGTCGGGCTCTGAGTAGTTGATCGTCGGCGGGATGATCTGGTCGCGCAGCGCCAGCACGCAGGTGATCAGCTCGACCGCACCGGCGCCCGCGATCAGGTGGCCCAACATGCTCTTCACGCTGCTGATCGGAATCTGCGGGGCGCGTTCGCCGAACAGATTGCGGATCGCACGGGTCTCGACCTTGTCGTTTTCGGAAGTGCCGGTGCCGTGGGCGTTGATGTAGTCGATGTCCGCGAGCGTCAGGCCCGCGTCCTCGATTGCGCCGCGCATCGCCGCCACCGCGCCGCGACCTTCGTCGTGCATGTCGGTCACGCGGAACGCGTCGGCCGTCGAGCCATAGCCAAGAATCTCGCCGTGAATCGGCGCCCCGCGGCGTTTGGCGTTTTCGAGCTCTTCGAGAATTAGGATGCCGGCGCCTTCGCCGAGCACGAAGCCGTCGCGCGTGCGGTCGAACGGACGCGACGCGGTCGTGCAACTGTCGTTACGCGTCGACAGGGCGGTGAGCCGGTTGAAGCCGGTCACGCCCATCGGGTGGATCATACTGTGCGCACCGCCGGAGATCATCACGTCCGCATCGCCACGGCGGATGAGCTGCGTGGCTTCGCCGAGGGCCTGGGTCGAGGCGGCACAGGCGGTGAGCGTGTTGAAGTTCGGCCCCTGGGCGTTGAAGCGGCAGGCGATGTGGCCGGCGGCACAATTGGGATCCTGCTCGAACTCCTTGACGGCGGTTAGTCGCTCGCGGGCGAGTTCGGCCCACTTCACCGTGTCGAGGTCGCGGTCGTCCGCGTTCCAGGCGTTGACCGCAGCGTAGGCAAAGTTGTCGAAGTCGATCGGACCCTCGCCGCCGCCGAGGTAGACACCGACCATCGCGGGATCGACGCCGAGGCCGCCGTTGAGGTTGGCGTTTCGCCAGGCCATCTCAGCCGCCGCGAGCGCGAAGCGGGCGTTGCGGGCCGCGGTCTTGTGTTGCTCGTAGTGGTCGGGGATGAAGTGTTCGAGTTGGAAGTCCTTCACCTCGGACGCGAACTGCGTGGGAAACGTGCCGGCGTCGAAGATCGTGGTCGGGATCGCGCCGCTGGCGCCTTCGAGCAGGCGTTTCCACACCGTCTCGAGATCGTGACCGAGCGGAGTAATGCAGCCCATTCCGGTAATGACAACGCGACGAGTCATGATTGCGATCGGTCTTCCGTTTTGTTAACGCCGGGCCAGGCGCCAGCGCGGGGCGTTCTATTCCTGATAACGGCGCAGCACGAGGGCGGCGTTCTGTCCGCCGCCGAGGGCATAGGCCGGGCACAGCACGTTTTCCAGCCGGGCGTCGACCGGTCCGTCCGTGACGACGTTTAGCTGTGCGGTGTCTTCGAGCGGCTTGCTGTTGAACGCCGGAGGCAGCGTGCCGTAGTGCGTTGCGAGGGCCGCGGCGATGATATCGAGCGCGCCGCTACCAGCCCCGTTGTTGCCCAAGCCGGCTTTGACGTTCATGACCGGCACGGAATCAGAGCGGTCGCCCAGCACGGTCTGTATTGCAGCCGCCTCGGCGCGATCGTGATGCACCAGGCCGCACGCAAACGCGGCCACGGCGCTGATCGCGCCGGCGTCGATTTCGGCGTCCTTGAGTGCTTTGCGCATCGCGAGTGCGACGCCGCGACCGTCTTCCGGCGGCAGGCTCGGCTGGGCCGGCATGTGCGCGTCGTGTGCGGCGCCGAAGCCGACAAGCTCGGCGTAGATCTTGGCGCCACGCTGGTTCGCGTGTTCGAGTTCTTCCAGGATGACCAAGCCGCCACCTTCTGATACGACAGTACCATCGCGATCGGCCGCAAACGGGCGGCAGGCGGATTCGGGTGTGTCGTTACGGGTGCTCAGGCGGTCGCCGAGCTGTTGCCGGATGATGGCCATCGGGTTGGCTTTGCTCTCGGCACCGCCGCAGATGCAGACGTCAGCCGCCCCGCGGGTGATCGTGCGAAAGGCCTCGCCGATCGCGAGGTGGCTGCTGGCTTCGCCGCAGGTGATCGTGTTGCTGGGGCCTTGTGCGTCGTGCACGATCGTGACGTGGCAGGCGAGCATGTTGGGCAGGAACTTGAGCAGCCAGAGCGGCGTGAGGTTGTTCATGCCCTCCGTTCCCCAACGGGCGTAGTCGAATGTGCCGTCGCTGCTGGCGGCGTGCAGAGCCTCGGCCAGCTCGGGCAGGTCGGCACAGATGAGCCCCGCGCCGATGTTTGCACCGAAGCGCGCACTGTCTACGTTGGGTTCGCCATCGGCCTCGCCCCGCTCGAGCAGGCACTTGGTCTTCAGCCCGGCATCCGTAACGACCTGATGCGCGGCGGCGACGGCCAGCACGATATCGCGGGCCATGATCTTCGCCGCCTTGCGATAACCCTTGTGGACGTAGTCGGCGACCTTGAGACGCTCCACCTCGCCGCCGATTTGCGAGGCGAAGCTGGATGGGTCGAACGATTGAATGCGTCGAATGCCCGTGCGGCCTTCGAGCAGGGCGTTCCAGAAGTCGGCGACGCCCACGCCCAACGGGGCGACGGGGCCAAGTCCGGTGATGACGACGCGACGCTTCATGCTGGTGGGTCTGTGTTCCAGTGTCGAGTCCGTGGTGACGGCTCGCGCTGCGGCGAGCGTTACAGCTTGATCTTATCCGCGTCCTTCTGGCGGTAGGTCTGGAGCAGGGCCATGAACTCGTCGGTGAAGACGAAGTTCTCCTCAGGGAACTCCAGACCGCTCATGTTCTGGTCAATGTGCGAGAACACGAGGTCGACGTTCGCGACTACATCTTCGCCGCAACGGATCTCCCCCCGGGTCGTGGCGGCGATATCTGTGAGTTGCTCGATCTGGGCATCGAAGCGAATCTGATCTCCTGGGCGGACGATCTGGTGGAACGTGGCGCGTTTGACCTTGGCGAGGATGACCTTTTCTTTGAAATCTTTGGCGTGGCCGACCAGGATGCCGGCGGTTTGGGCCATGCCCTCGATCATGAGGCTGGTGGGCTGGATGGGAAAACCGGGGAAGTGATCGTGCAGGTGGTCTTCGGCCAGCGACACGTTCTTGACGCTCACCGCCCGTTCACCCGGGACGAACTCCTCGAAGCGATCAAACCAGATCCAGCGCACGGCGTTCCTCAGCTCGACTGGAGCTTTTGCTCGACGAAGTTCACGATCGTGCCGACGGTGAACACATCGAGGATCTTGTCGATGTCGGGGTCCTGCTCGAAGTTGGACCAGTCAGCGTGTTGCACGCGCTCTTTGAGCGCGGCGAGCCCGGCGTCGTTCAGCTTGCGGTTGTTGACGTAGTCCGGGTTGCTGAGCACGTCCTGCGGCGTGAGCTCTTCCTGCGAGATCTTGATGTTGAAGGCCTTCTCGAGGCGAAAGACTATGTCGAGAATGTCGATCGACTCGGCCTGCAAGTCGCCGGTCAGCGTCGCCTCTTCCGTCACCTCGTCTTCCTCAACGCTTAGCGCGTCGACCAACGCTTGGCGGACTTTGTCGAATACCTCTTCCCTGGGCATGCTAGCCATCTAGGGCTCCTTCCGATCGAGCTCGATTGCTACCCGGCCGCCGAACCTCCCGCCGGCACGGCCGAGCCACCCTTGTAGACCAGATTGAACAGCGCCCGTTGCTGAGCGCGTAACTGCGAATCGATGTTGGCGTAACCGCTGTCGGTGTCGGCGAGGTTCAGGTGACGCAGCGTGAGGCGGCCCTTCATGATCTCGCGTCCGTCGACCAACTCGCCGCGGGCGTCGAACTGACTTTCGGTCTCTGACATATCGCGGCAGCGCGACTCCACCCGCAAGATCTGCCCCGGAGCGAGGAAACTCTTGTAGGTCACGTTGCGGGCTTCTCTGAGCATCACGATGCTGGGGGCGAAATCGAGCTTCTCACGCACGATCCAGGCGCTGGCCTGCACCATCGCTTCCAGTAGCAGCACGCCGGGCAGCACCGGGAACTTCGGGAAATGGTCGGCGAGGTACTCTTCGGCCAGGGAGAGGGCCTTCTCGGCCACAATCCTTTGGCCGGACTCGAGTTCCAGCACGCGATCAATCAGGACGAACTTCACTACACGATTCCAGAAAACGGCGCCGACAGCGCCGCTTGCCTCGGTCACCTCAAATATTGCGGCGAATTGTAGCGGGATGGCGTGGGGCGTGCCAGTGCCGGCAGCGAGGGGCGCGGCTCAAACACGGCTGATGTGGTCCGGATGCTCTCGGACGTGGGCGGCGATGCCGTCGGCGTACTGCTGCATCAGATCGCGAATCAGCTCCGGGCTCTCCCCGCCGGACTGCATGTCCGGGACGTGCAGCGGCGGCTTGACGATCAGACGGAAGTAAAAGTTGGATCGCGAGACGACGAACGCCTGACAGATGGTTGCTTTGCAGCGCAGCGCAATCTGGAGCGTGCCGGTCAGGAACTCGCGCTGCTGTCCGAAGATGCTCACGGGGCAGGTCTTCAGCGCCAAGCCGCGCACGCGGTTGACGTCCAGCGCGCTGCCCAGAACGAGGTTCTCGTTGAAGCAGCGATAGATCTCGCGGGGGAACGTGTCGGCATACAGCACGCGAATCGCGGCGTATTCCGGAAACGTCTCGGCATAGTGTGCCTGAACGTAACGCCGCAACGCACCCTCGTTCCGATCACGGATACCCGCGCAGCGGTATCCCAGCAAGGCCATGAGCAGGCCGGCGACGTGATGCGAGCCGTGGTGGCTCAGCATGACGTACACGCCATGGCCGCGCGCGAGGGCCTCGTCAAGGTGTTGGCGGCCGTGGAAGCGAATTCGCCGCATGATCTTCTCGCGCGGGAGGCGGTCGAAGATCAGGTAGTAGAGCTTATCGCACCGCGTGCGCTGGAAGTAGCTGCGGATGATTCTGCGGCTGCGTGCGGTGGTGAGACCCTCGGGAAAGGCGGCGTCGAGCTCGCGGCGATAGCGCCGCCGCCGGCGGGCGTTGATGAGATACTCGAGGTAGCCGAACCAGCGTCCCAGCAGGTACAGCCCCTTGAGGCTCGTCAGGCTCACCCACGCGGCCAGAAACGCCCGGACCGCCCAGAACTTGGCGCGATCGTTCCAGGAGATGCCACGGCTCTTCGATGGGCCGGCCGGGTCCTCGTCGACCCGGGGTGGGGAGGCAGCGTTCTCCGGAATCGCATCAACGCGGGACATATTTCCAGCCGTCGCAAAGCTCGCAAAGTTCAAAACTGCATTGTGCGGAATTCGCAGCAACCACGCAATAGGCGGTAGTGGCTCACTCCGTCGGCGGCGTGGATTTCGGCGGTGGCGGGGTGCCGCCCTGCGTCTCGGCCTGGATCGCGCGGATCTCGCGGCGCAGGGTGTTCAGCGCGTCGCGAACGCGTTCCATGAAATGGTCCAGCTTGCTCTGGAGTTCGCCGGCGGGGTCCTCCAGATCGTCGATGAAGGTTTCCAACTGTAACAGCAGACCGGCCAGCCAGTCCGTGTCCAGCGTGCGGATCCGTTCGACGGCTTGGCGGTATGCGACCTCCGCCCGGTGGTAGGCGGCGTCCTGGATCTTGCCGGAGCGGGTGAGTTCGTGGAAACGATGAATCACGCCGGCGAGGTTCTTGATCTCGGCGGCGACGGCCCGCTGTTTTTCGAGCAGCTCGTGTGCCGTTTCCTCCTCGTCGTGACGGGCTTCGGACTGGGAGATCTGCGCCCGCAATCGCTCCAGGCGCTCCAGCGGCAGCAACGTCGGTAGTAGCGTGTGGATGGCGAAGAGTCGACGGTCGATCCACTTCGCGGTCTCCTCGTCGCCGCGGCTCGCCGCGTCAACGGCCTGACGTGTCAGGTCTTCGATCTGGCGGCGGTATACGCCGGCCTGCTTCAGGAAGCGGTCCAACCGTTCTTCGCATTCCTGGAGGCGGTTGGCTGACACGTGCACGGGGTACTTGCGGCGCAGCTCGCGCAGCCGATCGAGCGCGCGCCGCGCACGGTCTTCTGAGAATTGCGCCAGACCGGCGTCAAACTCCGAGTGCAGGCGGGCAGCAATGGCGTGGATCTCGCCGCGCGACGGGATCTGCGGGCGGTCATCGTCGAAAGCGCGAATCAGCTTGCTCGATTCCTGCTGGGCCTGGTGCTGTTCAGCGGGGGTGGACCGAGCCATCCTGAGCGACGCGTTACGCTCAGCGATGAACGCGCGCATCATCGACATCAGGACCGCGTCGGACGTTACTTCGGGGCTGGCCATAACGCGCCGCGAGATCGCGTCGAGCGAACTGGTATCCACCGCGGTGCGCATGATCTCGGCGCACAGGCGCTGGTACACCGCTTCACGTCTCCGGTCGCGCGAAGCGAGCCCCTGTCCCGGCGGTCCGAATACAGTCAGGCGCACGAGCGCCCTCTGCGGGCCGTTGAACTCGGGTGGGCAGCCCGGACCATCGAGAACGTCGAACGGGATGCGCGCGTTCTCGGCGAGCCATCCCCGTTCAGACAGTCGCTCGAACAGCCACTGCCGCAAGGCGATCGGCAGTACGCCGGCTACGGTTTCGGCGAGCTGTCGCGGCGTGAGGACGGGGTGGTCAAGCAGACGGCGCGCGACGGCGGCCTTGGCCTGTTGATGGAGCGCTATCCACCGGCGCGGCCGCCCGGCATACGGGTGTGACTTCGGCATGCCCGTGTCATCGGCCATGATGCCTCCCGGAATCTGGTGAGAGACAGACGGCGCCTGCGAGCTCTGATTTATTCTACCTCCGCGGCCGGCGGCGAGCTATGGACGCGCGTGATACTGCCGATAAAGCGACGGGATTCGACATAGCGGGAATCGCGCGTCCGATTACTGTTTGGTATGCGGTCGCGGCCGCGGTACGATCGGTGGCGGTGGCGCTCGAAAACATGAGCGCGGGACCGAATGGCAGGGCAGGAAGGAGATGCTCCGTGGACATCAGGCGACTTGCAGCGCTCGTTCTGGCAGGAACGTGCGTGCTGTGCGTATGCGCGCAGAATGAGGCCCCCGATCGCGAGCCGGTTGCGGTGGCTGGATCAGACTCAATCTCGCAGCAACCCTGGTACGGCCCGGGTTTGCCGCGGTGGCGGGAAGGCGGCACGCCGTGGAATCCGAAGCTGGATATCGGCCCACGGGCGATCGACCTGCGCGACGCACGGGACGAGCCGACGGCGGGACTGATCACCGCGGCCCCGGAGTACGAACCGGTGCGCGGCGTGTTGTTCCAATACAAGCGCGGACACTTCAATTCGACGGTAACGGATTGCGTCGTCGCACTCACCGCCGGTCCGACGTACGACGAGATCGCTTACGTGGTCGTGAGCTCGGCCTCTGACGAGAGTCATGCCACGAACGCATTCGTCGCTGGCGGGGCGGACATGAGCAAGGTCGAGTTCATCAATGTAGCAGGCACGAACTCCGTCTGGATGCGCGACTTCGGACCGCACTTTCAGTGGCAAGATGGCACAATGGTTGTCGGCGACAGCCATTACTATCCCGGCCGAGCTCAGGACAATTTCGTGCCCACGTTGGTGGGCGATGACTACTTCGGCGTGCCGACCTACGACGTGCCGGTGTATTTCTCGGGTGGCAACTTCCTGCCCGGCCCCGACCGCACGGCATTCGTTACCTCGTTGATCCGCGAGGACAATCCGGCCGCCGGTGGTTTCGACGACACGTTTCTGGGAGAGTTGCACCAGCGTTACCTGGGCATTGATACGTTGCACATTCTCGACCGCCTGCCCGCCAGTGTGGACGGGACGGGGCACATTGACATGTGGCTGTACATCGTCGACGAGGACAACGTGATCGTGTCGGAGTTTCTTCCGGGCTCGAATGCAACGGCCATCGCACGCACCGACGCAGGGGCGGCGTACATGGAGAGCCTCGGATACACGGTACACCGTCCGCCGGCGTGGAATGCGCTGGTGAGTGGGTACAACTCACACCTGACGTATGCCAACGCATTCCGCGTGAACGATCGTATCTTCATTCCGTCGTACGGGCTGGGGAATTTCGCGTATATGGATGAAGATGCTGAGGCGGTCGCCGCTTGGGAGGCAGCCGCGGGTCCCGGCGTAGAGATCGTCCCGATCAACTGTTACGACATCATCTGGGCGGCGGGGGCCATTCACTGCATCGTCAAGCAAGTCCCGCGTTACACGGGCAGCACGCCGGCGGTTTGTGTGCTGTCGCCGCAACCCGATGACCTGCTGGTGGCGGGCACCGAAGAGGTGATCCGCTGGGTTGCGACGGATACGGACAACGTTGCGATCCCCGTGGTCGATCTGTACTACTCGACGGATGTGAAGGCGTGGACGCACATCGCAACGACCAGCAACTCCGGCGAGTATGCCTGGACGGTGCCTGATACGGCGGCGCCGAACGTTTCCATCCGAGTCGTGGCGACCTCCGCCGACACTGATCAGGGGGAGGCCACGATGGCAGGTCCCTGTGCGATTGTGCGCGCCGATCAGTCGACGTACGACTTCAGTAGCGCTGCGGGGACGTCGCATTTCGGCTGGGGTGGGAGCACGGTTGCCTGGACGCTCGTCGGGGCCAATTCACAACCGGTCGCGGTCGCGCTGACCGCCGATGAGTACCTTCGCGCGTCTGCTTCGGACGCTACTGGCGGCTACTCTGACGTGAATCGCCTGATTTCGAGCACGCCGTCGTCGAGCTACGAGTCGACCTACGTATTCGAGTTCACGCTGGCGGAGTATCCGGAAGACATCGACGAGATCTCCGTGCTGTGGGAGGGGCTGGCCTACGACTGTGCGCAGGTCGAGTTGTATGCCTGGAATCAGGTTACCGGCGCCTGGGGTGATGGCGGCGGGCTGACCGGCCAGAATCGCTTCTTCGATAACTGGGCCGGGAATGTAGACGGCGAGTTGACGGGTGTTGTGCGCGCGAACGTCGATAACTTCCTGGATGTCAACGGGCGGCTGCGATTGCTACTTTACGCCGAACGCGGCGGCGACCGGACGTATCACGACTACGTCGCAGTTGAGGTGACCACGATCACCCAGACTTTGGCCGGCGATGTGAATTGCGACGGCGTCGTCGACTTCGGCGACATCAACGCGTTTGTCGCCGTGCTCACGGATCTGCCCCTCTGGCAGGCGTGGTATCCGGATTGTCATCTACTGAATGCGGACACCGATGGCAACGGCAGTGCCGGATTCGAGGACATCAACCCGTTCGTGGCGTTGCTCATACAGGGGTAACGGACCGCGCGGCTCGCGTATCAACCGCTGATGTTGAGTTGCGGCGGTGCTGAACCGGCACTGTCCTGCTCGTCGATCCGTTGGGCCAGACGCGCTACGAATCCGTCGAGCGCATCGCGCACCGGCGGTTCGACGTCGGTGAAGCACGCCTCCGCGTTGCCGGCGTCGCCGTGGGCGCGGAGGGCGATGTTAAGCGGGATTCCGCCGAGAAACGGGATGTTGAGCTCCTGCGCGGCACGCTCAGCGCCGCCGTGGCCGAAGATCTCATCGCGGCTGTTGCAGTGCGGGCAAATGTAGTAGCTCATATTCTCGACGATGCCGAGCGTCGTGACGCCGAGCTTCTCGTACATGCGCAGCGCGCGGACCGCGTCGATCAGTGCGACGTCCTGGGGTGTGCAGACCACGATCGAGCCGGTCAGCGGCAGGCTCTGTGCGAGCGTCAGCGGGATGTCGCCCGTGCCCGGCGGCAGGTCGACGATGAGATAATCGAGTTCGCCCCAACGGGTGCGCTGGAGGAACTCCTGTACGTACTTCTGGGCCATCGGTCCGCGCCAGACGACGGCCTCGTTCGGATCGATCAGGTGCCCCATGCTGACCAGCTTGAAGCCCGCGACTTCGACGGGCAGCACCTCGCCGGTCTGCTTGTCGAGGTCGAGTCGGCGATCGCTGGTGCCGGTCATCTTCGGCAGCGACGGGCCGTAGACGTCCGCATCGAGCAGAGCGACGCTTGCGCCGTGGCGTGCGAGCCCCACGGCCGCGATTAGCGCGACCGTGCTCTTGCCTACACCACCCTTGCCAGCGCCGACTGCGATTACACGCCGTACTCCGGGCAGCGGCTGAGCATTGGCTTGCGGGTTCGGAGGCGTCGACGGCGAGCCGGACTGCGACATAGGGTGCTCCTGACTACGGCTGGGGTGCGAAACCAACGAAATATGCACGCAACTTGCGTGTTGCGTTAAGCATAGGTGCCGCGGTGGCGGAAATCCAACGGCGGCAGTACCATGCCCGGCTCGCGCGAAACGCAGGGGGTGGGGCACAGCAACGCCAACGCGCGATTCGTTGCTTGAGCATGCAAGCCCGTGGCAGTGGTTTGGGCGGACGCCTACGGCCGTTTAGCATTGCCCGAGCCGTACGGGCTCGTTGACCGACGATTGGAGCGCCAGCAGTGCGAGCCCTGCGATGGATCGATAGCCAGCTTCGCGATCGCGAGCACCTGTACATGGTGTTGATCGCACTGGTGATCGGTCTGGGCGGTGGTTTCGCGGCGGTTGGGTTTCGCAAGCTCATCGAGCTTGGCCACGAGATCGCGTGGCAGCAGCCGGATTACACGCTCGACTACATTCGTTCGTTGCCGGTCTGGTGGAAGATTACGGCTCCCGCGATTGGCGGCCTGGCCTGTGCGTTGATCGTCTACTACTTCGCCCGCGAGGCGAAAGGGCACGGCGTGCCGGAGGTTATGGAGGCGGTGGCACTGCGCAACGGCCGCATCCGTCCGCGCGTCGTGATCGCGAAGATGTTCGCCTCAGCGATCAGCATTGCCTCCGGCGGATCGGTCGGGCGCGAAGGGCCGATTGTCCAGATCGGCTCCGCACTGGGGTCGTCACTCGGGCAGTGGTTGCGGATCGATGAACGACGGCTGCGCACACTGGTGGGCTGCGGGGCGGCGGCGGGCATCGCAGCGACGTTCAACGCGCCGGTTGCTGGCGCCTTGTTCGCAGTCGAAGTGATCCTCGCCGATTTCGCCGTGCTGCAATTCTCACCGATCGTGATCTCCTCGGTGGTGGCGACGGTCATCGGACACCATTTCTTCGGCGACGTGCCGGCATTCGTCGTGCATCAATACGAAGTTGTGAGTTACTGGGAACTGGTAGCGTACGCCGTCCTGGGGTTACTGGCCGGTGTTGTCGCGCTGCTGTTCGTCCGCGGGTTGTACCTGATGGAGGACGTCTTCGATGCGGTCAGGGTGTGGCCGCCGGCGAAGGCGATCCTGGGCGGTGCACTGATCGGCGTAATCGCACTGTGGTTTCCGCAGGTGTACGGCGTCGGCTACGAGGCGATCGAGGGCGCGTTAGAGGGGCAGATGGCTTGGCACCTGCTGGTGGGGCTGGTGCTGATCAAGATCCTGGCGGTCGGGATCACGATCGGCTCCGGCGGCTCGGGCGGGATCTTCGCGCCGTCGCTGTTCATCGGTGCCATGACCGGCGGTGCGGTGGGTGTCGTCGTCAACAGCATCTGGCCGGAGTCGACGGCGCCGGCCGGGGCCTACGCGTTGGTGGGCATGGCCGCCGTCGTCGGCGCCGGCACGCACGCACCAATCACAGCGATCGTGATCATCTTTGAGCTCACCAACGACTACAAGCTCATCCTGCCGCTGATGATGAGCACGATCATCGCCACGCTGATGGCGATGAGTGCGCAGCGTGGTTCGATCTACACAATCAAACTGCTGCGCCGCGGCGTGGATATCCACAAAGGGCGCGACATCAGCGTGCTGCGGCACCTGGCGGTGCGTGACGCCATGCGCCAGGACACGCCGGTAGTATCGCCCGACGCAGGACTGTTGGACGTTGTGTCCTTGTTCATGGCACACCCGGGCGTGTCGATCTTCGTCGTGGACGGTGAGCGCAATCTGCGAGGCGTCATCACGGCGAGCCAGGCGCGACCCTTCCTGACGGACCCGGCGTCGCACGGCGACTTCATCATCGCGGCAGACATGATGCAGGAGCAGGGCTTTCCGACCGTGCATCCCCAGGACACACTCGCAGATGTTATGACGCGGCTGTCGCGTTATCGCGGCGAGGTGCCGGTGGTCGAGGGCAGCTGCCTGGTGGGTGCGATCTGGCCCGAGGACGTCATCAAGCGCTACAACGAAGAGCTGTTCAAACGGGAGATGGCGTCGAGCATGGCGGCGTCGGTGCAATCGCATGGTCCGGTCGAGCCGATCGCGATAGCACCGGATACCAGTTTAATGGAGATTCACGTTCCGGCGGCGTGGGTCGGTCGCAGTCTGGACAGTCTCAACATTCGAAATCAGTTCGACGTGTCGGTCGTGCTGGTCAAACGCACGCTGAAGGGTGGCGAGGTTGTGAGCGAAGCACCGGCGGCGGAGTACGTGTTCCAGCTCGGCGACGTTCTGCTGGTGATGGGGCCCGAGACACAGGTTCGTCGGCTGGAACGCGGAATCGTGAGCTGACGTGGCGGCGGCGATGGCACCGCTTTACCAAAACGAGGCGGGGAATCTGCGTGGAATCGGGCGGCTTTTAGAGCAGCGGGCGGCCCCAGGCGTGTTCGTAGGCTTCGTCGTTGATTACGGCGAAGTAGCCGTCGTCGTCGACTTCAACCGCGTAGACCGCGTCGCTGATGCCGTGTGAGCTGAAGAAGAAATCAAGCGCGTCGCGCAGGGCGAACGCATCATCGCAGGCTGGTAGATCCAGATCGACCGTGCGAACCTCGGTTTCAGCGAAGCCGTAGCGGGGGACACAGCGGATTTCGGTTGCGGTACGCTTCTTCACGGTGGCACACATTGGGCTCCAGCGCCCATCCTTCACTATACATTATACGGATAACCGGGCAGGATCGTTCAAGGCGCGTGTTAGTGTCGTGCGAGATTATTGTCACGATGCGGTCGGGTGTGCCGGCAGGGCGTCGATGAGCTGCGCCACTTCTTCCTCCGAATTGTAAAAATGCGGGCTTGCACGCAAGCGTCCGAAACGCCGAGAGAGGATGATCTTGAACTCGTCGCGAAGATGCTTCTGCAAGGCGACGATATCGTGCTTATCGGACGCGAAGGACACGATCCCGCTCCACTCACTAGGCGTGCGCGGGCTGCACACCCGCCAGCCCTTGTGCTGCACGCCTTCGACGATCTGGTCCGTAAGCCGTTTTACACGACGCTGGATCTCCTCGATGCCGACTTCGAGGAAGAGCTCAAGCGACGCGCCGAGCGACGCGATCCCGGCCAGGTTGTAGGCCCCGCTGTCAAACCGTCGCGCGTCGTCGCGCAGGTCGATCTTCACCTCCTCCGAGTCGAAGCTGTGTTTCATGCAGAAGTAGCCGAGCTCGGTGGGACGCAAGTGACCGAGCAACTCGCGGCGACAATAGAACAGGCCCGCCCCTTCCGGGCCGCAGAGCCACTTGTGGCCGTCCGCGGCGAGGAAGTCGATGTTCATCGCGTGCACATCGAGTGGGTGCACACCCAAAGCCTGGATGGCATCGACGAACAGTAGCACCCCCTTTTCCTCGCACATCTCGCCCAACCGGGTCAGGTCCATGCGGAACCCGTTGCCCCACTGGACAGCGGATACGGTCACGACACGCGTCCGCTTGTCGATCGCGTCGGCGATACGGTCAAACGGCACGCGGCCATCCTCTTCCGGCACGCGCTTCAACTGTACGCCGCGCGATTCGAGGTTCATCCACGGATACACATTTGCGGGGAATTCCATTGTGGTGGACACGACGTTGTCGCCGGTAATCCACTGGATGCCGTTGGCGACGTAATTGATGCCCTCGCACGTGTTCTTAACGAAGGTGACCTCTTCCGGCATCGCGTTAATCAGTCGAGCGGCGCTTTGCCGCACCTGATCGAGCGTGCGGTAGTAGGTTCCTTCGAGGTACGCGGATTCGCAAAGCTCGCGCGCGTAGGCGGTCAGCGCGTCGGCAGCCGGCCGCGAGAGCGGGCCCACTGCGGCGTGGTCTTGGAAGTTGTAGCGCTGCGTAATGGGAAAATAGTCACGCATCTCACTTATCGTCATCGGTTGGTTCCCAGTCGATTCTCAATGTTCACGCACTGAATTCTAGCGGACGCCGCTGGGGGCGTCTGCCAACGCTGACCGAATTGCTACGAATGCCGAGCGTGCTATCATCTGCCGTATCGCCGCGCGCCGACGCTATGCGGCGACGAACTGGATGGGCTATGGACGAACTGACTCCGCGACAGATCGTGCAGGAGCTGGACCGCTTCATCATCGGGCAGGACGATGCCAAGCGCGCGGTGGCGATTGCCGTCCGGAACCGCTGGCGCCGGCTGCACCTGACCGGCGAGCTGCGCAATGACGTGGCGCCGAAGAACATCCTGATGGTCGGGCCGACCGGCGTTGGTAAGACGGAGATCGCCCGGCGATTGGCGCAGCTCACGCGGGCACCGTTCATCAAGATTGAGGCGACGAAATTCACCGAAGTCGGATACGTGGGGCGCGACGTCGACAGCATTATTCGCGATCTGGTGGAGCGCGCGCTGGTCATGGAGCGGTCGCGCGCGGCGGAGAGCGTCCGCGAACGTGCGCAGCAAGCAGCCGAGGATCGCATCCTAGATCAACTACTCCCGCCGGCGGACCGCGACGCGAGCGATTCGGAGCAGGCCGAGCGGTATGTTCGCACACGCGAGAAGCTGCGGGGCCAGTTGCGGGCGGGTGGGCTGACCGAGCGGTCCGTGGACGTCAGCATCGACGAACGGTCGGTTCCGGTCCACGTGATGTCGAACATGGGGCTTGATCAGATGGGACCGGAGTTCGAGCAGATGCTCGAACGCGTGATGCCGCCGCGCTCGAAGCGACGCCGGCTGCCCGTCTCCGAAGCGCTCGAGCTGATGACGCAACAGGAACTGGATCGGCTGATCGATCAGGATGCCCTGCAACAGAACGCCATTCGGCGCTGCGAGGAATCCGGCATGGTCTTCCTCGATGAGCTCGACAAGGTGTGTGGCGGCGGGCTGATGGAAGGAGCCGGGCCGGAGGTGTCGCGCAGTGGCGTGCAGCGGGACCTGCTGCCGCTGGTCGAGGGCACGACGGTTAGCACGCGCTATGGCATGGTGCGGACCGACCACATCCTGTTCATCGCGGCGGGGGCGTTTACGCAAGCGCGGCCTTCGGATCTCATGCCAGAGCTGCAGGGGCGGTTCCCGTTACGCGTCGAGCTGGATGATCTGACGGCGGACGACTATTACCGCATTCTGACCGAGCCGGAGAACGCGCTGATCAAGCAACAGGTCGCGCTGATGCGGACCGAGGGCGTCACGCTCGAGTTCAACAACGAAGCCCTGCGCGAAATGGCCGAGATGGCGTATCGGGCTAACCAGATGCTCGAAAACATCGGCGCCCGCCGGCTGTACACAATCGTCGAACGCGTGGTCGAGGAGATCGCCTACTCAGCGTCAGACGCGGTGAACAAGTCGGTCACGGTCGACGTCGACTACGTCCGCATGCGCCTGGCGGACATTCTGGAAGATGAAGAGCGGAGTCAGTACGAACTGTAATCCGCAGTCGACGGCCGGACCTGTTGGATTGCTGTGTGCCGTAGCCAGCCCGAGCGGCCGCCGCGCGTTGTGACAGCGAACCAGTCGCCGCGCTGTTCGTGCACGTACACTTCGGTTCCTGGCGGGAGGTGTTCCTCTGGTGTGGCTGGGTGTGTGTTGGCGCGACTCGCGCGGAGCAGCGTCGGACAGCCGACGACAACGGCGGAGGGGTGGCAGGATTCCCGGTAGATCTGCCACGCGAGTGACGACGCGCACACCAGCGTGGCCACGAGTCCACACAGACCGATCGTCAGTACCGCGCGTCGGCGCCATCGCAGCCAGATGAACATGGCAGTCCAGGTCAGGGTCGCGCAGCCGCACAGCACGCGGAACCGAGCGTGCGGTGGCAAGCCGAGCTGAAGAAGTGCTGACGCGCCCGATTCGACAGGTGTTCCTCGGCCGACTGAGCTGATGGCGGCCGAATTTCGTAGCTCATCCAGGCCCTGGCGAACGCGCGAGTCGAGCGGCGCCATGCGCTGGGCGCGCAGGAGGTGCAGCATCGCCAGGCCGGGCTGTTCGAGGCGTCGATAGAGTTGCCCCAGGTTGAACTCGAGGCCGGCGTTGCGCAGACCTGCGTCGCGTAAAGCGCGGAAGCCGGCCGCGGCCTGTTGCAGGTGAGGGCGTGGATCATCGCCACGTGCCACAGCGTCGTCGGCCAGTTGAAGGCCTTGCACGGCCGCGGTGAGCACCTCGGCACGCCGCTTGCTCGACAGCGGTTCGATCACCTGCGCGCGGGCCGCGGTGGCCAGTCCGCCGATGCTCAACAGGATGAGCGCGGCGAGAGCGAATCCGCGCGTGCGCAGTGCGAGGGCTGCCCAGACGCCGAGGAATGCGAGTGGCGGTAGCAGTGTCACCACGGCAACCGCGGTCGGCGAGACGTCGGGCGTGTTCCGCAGCAGCACCGCCGCGCGTGTCTCGAACGGGGGACCAGACAGCGCCCGGTCACGGAACGGATAGACTGTGGTCACGGCCGGGCGGACACGGATCGCGATCGGCTCACTGCGCGCGATGATGAAGCGCTCCTCGACCGGGTCGAAGTATGGGTACAGGAGTGCAGGAATCTGCTCGACGTTCTCGTGTCGCGCTCTAATCGTGAGCACGAATCGACGGATCGAGTCGACGAACTCGCCGGCCAGCGGCCCCTCGGGCAAGCGGAAGCTGTGGACCAACTCCTCGTCAGCAGTCAGGTTCGGCGGGGGCAGTGTCTCCACCGGGCCGTCGCCGAAGACGTTGATCGTCATTTGGATCGGGTCACCGACGCGTACGTCGGTTGACGACGCTGACACCTGCATGGCGAACACGCCGACGGCGCCCGAGTAGTTCCGTGGACGGCCGCGCTGCGGTACCGGCAGGACCTTGATTGTCGTTGCTGCTGAACCGGCCCGGAGTGCCACGTTGCCGTCGGTCGAGGGGGAAGTCAGCTCAACCGCGATGTCGTCGAACCGCAGCGCGTCGGTGTGGCGCACCAGGATCGTCGCGTCCCACTCGTAGGCATAGACGGGCAGCGCATCGGCGTCGGCCGTACTCAGGACGCGGGTGCGCGCCGGCGGGCCGACCGGAAACGGGCCGAAATTCAGCGGGCTGAGCCCACGCAGCATGGTCACTTCGTCCAAAATCTGGCCACCCCAGCGTGCGGCGACGACCTCAATGTGGAGTGTGAGCTCGACGCGCTCGCCGACGTATACGTGCTGCCGGGCGCAGTCGACACGCACCGTGAGGCCTTCGCCGACGTCGCGGCTGTCAGCTTGGGCAAGAAGCGCTGGCGCGGTCAGCAACGCGCTGAACAGGCCGAAGGCTCTGCCAATCCGCGCGCTCGCCGATCGGTCAGGTATGGGCGTATGCGGAACTGCCTCAGACACCGGGCACATTTGCGCGTATCATAGGCGGTAACTCTGGAGAACCCCATGAGCGAACATTCCGGCGTTCTGCCGACGCTCGTTTCGATGGTCGTGTGCGACCAGGTGATCGACGACCGGCTGACCAACAAGAAAAGCGCGATCGGCATTTTCAACACGATCGTGGTGACCAAGGTGCCTTCGACGATTCACCACCTGGGCATCCTGGCGTCGCTGACCGAGATCAGCGGGCGCGCGGAGCTGGAGCTGCGGCTCGTGCGCGACTCGGACAACGCAGTCTTGTTCAGCGGCAAAGGCGTGGTCGAGGCACCGAATCCGCTGGCGGTGGTGGACCTGCTGTTCGCGATGCAGGGGATTCAGATCCCGGAAGTGGGCCAGTATGCGTTTGAGCTAAACTGCGCCGACGAGCCGCTGGGTCGGCGGAGGTTTCAGGTGTTGCTGCGCTCGGGAGGTCCGGGTGCACCACCGGGTGAAGAAGCGCCTGAGGCTTAGGGGGCCATCACCGCCGGCGGCGGGTCTTGCGAAAACGGCTGCCGAGCGTCTTGCGGACCGGTTTCAATCCCATTGAGTCGAGCGTGTTGTCACGCTGCCGCGGCGCGACGTAGCGCTCCGGGGGCCCCGCGGGCTCGGTCGGTGCATGTCGGGCTTCCTCCGCGGCCAGTTCTTCCGGCGTGAGTTCGCGCTTGATGAGCCACGGCGGGTCATACTTCGGCAACTCGCGGTTGATCAACATCTCGACTTCGGTGAGCGCCTTACCTTCATCACGCGTCACGAACGTGATTGCACGACCGGCTTTGCCCATGCGCGCGGTGCGTCCAATGCGGTGGACGTAGACCGCGGGGTCCTCCGGAATGTCGTAGTTGATGATGTGCGAGATGTCCGTCACGTCCAGCCCACGTGCCGCCAGGTCCGTCGCCACGAGGATGTGGATGTTCTGCTGCCGGAAATTGCGCATCACGCGTTCACGACGTTCCTGCAACAGATCGCCGTGAATCTCCTTGCAGTTCACGCCGCGGTCGCGGAGGCCCTTGGCAACGCGGCGGGCCTTGATCTTTGTATTGGTGAAGACGATCGCCAGTTTGGGGTCTTCATGCTTGAGGAGCTGAACGAGCGACGGGAACTTGTCGCGGGGGTGTACGGTGACAAAGCCGTGCTCGACGCTGTCAACAGTGAGCACGTCGCGGGAAACGTCGACCTCGACCGGTTCGTGCATGAACTGTTTCGCCAGGCGCTGGATCTCGTTGTTGAGCGTGGCGGAAACGAAGATCGTCTGGTGCTTCTTTTTGATCGCGCCGAGGATGCGGCGAATGTCATCGCGGAAGCCGATGTCCAACATGCGGTCGACCTCGTCGAGCACGACCAGGCGCAGATCGTCGAAGCGCAGCTCCTTGCGATTCATCAGGTCCAGCACGCGTCCGGGCGTGCCGATCGCGATCTCGGGTTTCTTGCGCAGCTTCTCGACCTGATCGCGCAGGCGGCGTCCGCCGAGCACGACAACTGTGCGCAGCGGCTTGTCGCCGTGCAGATCGCGCACGTGCTCGTCGACTTGCGCGGCGAGCTCGCGGGTGGGGGCCAGGACGAGCGCCTGCATGCCGCCCTTGGGTTCCAACTGCTGGATCATCGGCAGCGCGAACGCGGCAGTCTTGCCCGTGCCGGTACGGGCCTGGCCGAGGCAGTCGCTTCCGGCCAGCGCGGGAGGAATCAACTCGCGCTGAATATCGGTGGGTGTTTCGAAGCCGTTGGCGGCGAGTGCGGCGACGATTGACTCTTCGAGTCCGAGTGCCGACCAAGGGTTGTCTGCCGTGGCACTCCGAACCCGTTTGCGTGTTGTCTTGGGGCGGGTCGACTTGCGTTGCGTAGTCTTCGGACGCGTGGACTTAGACTGCGCGGTTTTGCTGGTCGGTTCGCCGCTACCGGGTTTGGTGGACGCGGTCTTCTTGCGGTTCGTGGCGCGCTTGCGTTTGGTCGTCGTGGTTGACGACTTCTTGGCTGACGGTTTCTTACGTGTGGTCTTTGCCAAAGTACTGGGTATCCTCAAGGCGTAGGGCGGGTCGGTCCGATAACTGTGTATCGTCGAATCCGCCGATGTTCGTGGAATAATACTCGTAACTTTTGCCCAACCACAAGGTTCCGTCGAAGTTTGAAGCAAGCTATTCTCCGACGACAAGGATGCCGGTGAGGCGGCCTGCGATAGTAGAGGTTGCAGTGGTACGGCCGCATCCGGTTTTGGCTGGTCGTGTACAAGGAGGTACCACGGAATCCGCCCGGGCGCTCGGGTGTGGTCCGCGGGGACTGAGATCCAGGTATGCCGACGTTCGCGTACAAAGCCCGTAACGCCGATGGCGAGCAAGTTGCCGGCCAGTTGATCGCCGACAGCTCGCTGGCGGCGGCGCGTATGCTGGACGAGCGGTCGCTGTTGCCGATCGATGTGCAGGAGCAGCGGCCGGAGGCCCGTTCGTTGCTGACCGGGCAGGCGCGGCGCGTCGGCATGTCCAAGATCGGCATGATGTACGAACAGCTCGCGGACCTGCTGCGGGCGGGCGTGCCGATTTTGCGGGCGCTCGAGGTGCTCGGGCAGCAGGCGTCGTCGCCGGCGCTGGCCCGCGTGCTGCGCGAGGTACGCGACGACGTGTCCGGCGGTGATGCACTGGCCGACGCGATGATGAAGCACCCGCACGCCTTTCCGGAACTGCACGCCTCGATGGTGCGGGCCGGCGAAAAGGGTGGCTTCCTCGAAGACGTGCTCACGAACCTGTCGGAATTCGTCGCACGGCAGGATGCGCTGAAGAACAAGTTCATCGGGGCGCTGATCTATCCGTGCGTGCTGTTGTTCGGTGCGCTGGCGGCGGTCACGTTTATCATGGCGTACGTCGTTCCGAAGATCCGTCAGGTGCTCGAAGGGCAGAACCTGCCATTGCTGACCAAAGCGGTCTTCGCGATCAGCGATCTGATGCAAGAGCACGGCCTGCTGCTGCTGGGTGGTATCGCGGCGGTGGTTATTGCGACTTCAGCGTACTTTCATAGCCAGCACGGCAAGTCGACCTGGTCACGCGTGCAGCTCAAGCTGGTCGGGTTGGGGAAGATCTACACGATGGTGGCGATCTGCCGCTTTTGCCGCGTGTTTGGCACACTGCTAAACAACGGTATCCCGATTCTTCAGGCGCTGAAGGTTGCCAAGGACTCGACCGGTAACGAGGTGCTGGCCGCCGCGGTTGACGAAGCGGCGGAGAACGTCCGGCACGGCGAGTCGCTGGCCCGTCCGCTGGGCGCGAGCAAGGTATTTCCGCCGGCGATCGTCGATATGATCGCCGTCGCCGAAGAGAGCAACAGTCTCGACAAGGTTCTGGTCGAGATTGCGAATACCCAGGAAGAGCGGACGGCGCGGCAGATCGACTTCACGATGCGAATGCTGGAGCCGTTGCTGCTGATGTTCATGGGTGTGATGATTGCCTTGATCGCCATCGCCCTGCTGGTACCGATCCTGCGGATGGCGACCACCGGAATGAAGTAAGACGAAACAAAGAAATCGACGCATTGGGTCTCGAACGAGGAGAGCAACGCAATGAAGAGCAAGACGCATAGAACGCCGACCCGTCGCCGCGCGTTTACGCTGCTGGAAGTCCTGATGGTGGTCGTGATCATCGGTCTGTTGGCAGCGTTTGTGGTACCGAACTTCTTTGGTGCCGGCGAGCGGGCGAAGATCGATCTCACGAAGGCACTCGTAAGCAGCGGGCTGAACGGTGCGCTGGATCTCTACAAGATGCACATGGGCAACTACCCCAGCTCGGAGGACGATGGGCTGATGGCGTTGTTGGAGGAACCGGACGACGAGGAGCTCGCCGAGAAATGGGCTGGCCCGTATATCAAGAAGGCCGAAGATCTGCGCGATGCCTGGGGCAGCGAGCTCGTTTACGAGTTTCCCGGCGAGTACAACGAAGGCAGCTATGACCTGTCGAGTTCGGGCCCAGACATGCAGGAAGGTACGGACGACGACATTAAGAACTGGGACGAGGCGTAGCGCCGTCGCCGGTTCCGATTAACCACGGTTCGATCAGGCCGGCGGCGCAAGCCGCCGGTTTTTGATTCGACCGGTCGCGGCGGAAGTACGGACCATGCCAACTCGCTCAGCAAGTGCGAACGTCACGAACGCGACGCCGTCTACACGTCGTCGCCGTCGCGCGTTCACGTTGCTGGAACTGCTGCTGGTGATGGCGCTGTTGGGGTTGCTGGTGGCGCTGGCCTGGCCAGACTTTAGCGCAACCGCTCGCGCGGAGAACCTGTCCGAGTCAGCACTGCGCATTCAAACGCTGATCGCGATGTGCCGCGCCGAGGCGATGAACGGCGCGAAACAGTATCGCATTGAGATTCGGCCCGATGGCTCGCTCGCCGCGTGGGAGCAGGTCGATCCGATTCTCGCGCCGCACCTGCACAACCCGGTGCGGGGTGCGTGGGGACGCACGCAGGTGCTGTTGCCCGATGTGTGGATCGCGGCGGTGCAGACGCTGCCTGACGGCCCAGCGCCGATCAAGGTCATCGACGAAGAACTCGAGTTTCCGGAGATGGAGATAGAACCGATTCCGATCGAGGAGTTCGAAGACCCGCTCTACGTCGACATAGCACCAGATGGAGCGTGTCCTTCATTGCGGCTGGTGTTGCGCGATGACATGGGGCGGGCGGTGTTGCTGACACTCGACGGTCGGCTGGGCCGGTTTCTGGTCGAGGACTGGGAGCGCATTCCCGAAGAAGAAGTCACACGACCTGAAATGTGGGAAGTCGAAGAGCCCGAGGTGTACCACGTCGAGGACTTCCAGCGACAAGGAGGGGAGTGATGGGCACCTCCATGGTCATCCCGACGAACGGAGTGCGGAGGGATCTACGCGCGATTGTCGAGCGTGTACCGCATCGCGGCCAGATTCCTCGTCGCTGCGCTCCTCGGAATGACAATTCCGCTCAACGCGGCGCGCTGCTGCTCGAGGTCGTGGTCGCGTTGGCCATTCTCGTTGCCTCGATCGGTCTGCTCTCGTCCCAGCTCGTGACCGGGATGAATCTGACCACCTACTCCGAAGAGCAGACCCGCGCGGCGTATCTGGCGGACGAAGTGCTCTCGCGCATCGAGCTCGACCCGAACATGCACTTGCTCCTCTCGGAGCTCGGCGAAAGCGACGAGTTGGAAGAGGAGTTCGGCGACCGGCATCCGGGCTACTTCTGGCGAATCACAATGGAGCCGGTCGAACCGGAGCGCGAAGACCTCTTCGTCGTTACGGTCGAGATTCTATTTCAGCGCGATCCCGACGATATCGACAACATCGACGGCGCGGAGAGCGTGCGCAGGCTTGTGTTCCTGAAGGCCGAGCCGGCGAAAATCGACCTGGCCGAGGACGCGGGGCTCGACGAAGCGATGATCGAACAGTTGCGCGCCGCCGTGCCGATTCCCGGATTCGATCCGCGGGCGGTCGACATGCACCAGCTCGTGGCCCTCGATCCCGAGGCGATGCTTGAACTCGTGCCGATCATGATGGCGCTTTTCGCGCAGGTTGGCGGCCAACTGCCCGGCGACCTGGCGGGGCAGCTCGGCGGACTGGCTGGTGCGGCCGGCGCGGGCGGAGCTGGAAGCGGCCAGGAAATGACACCCGAGATCGCCGCGCAGTTGGAAATGCTGCGACAGATGGCGGCTGAATACGACGACGGCGGTGGCGGTGCCGCACCGCCGCCGGGCAACCGTCGCGGTCCTGGTGCGGGTGGTGCGAACCGCGGACCCGGTGAGGGCCGTCGTGGCGGACAGCCGCCGGGCGGCAATCAGGGTGGAGCGGGGAACAGGAACCCCGGCGGGCAATCGGGATCGAGCGATTCCGTGGTCGATGACCTGCGGCAGGGCGGCTCCGGCCCGGGCGGCGATTACACGGTTGAAGATCTCATGCGTTTGCGCGACGAGTATGAGCGCACGCAAGGTGGAGGCTGATTTGCGACCCACGCGGCGGACAAAACGTGGTCTGACGCTGCTGGAGGTCGTGATCTCGCTTGCGCTGATCACGCTGCTCATGGGCGCGCTGCTGACATTCTTCTGGCAGACGCTGGAAATTCGTGACCAGGCCATGCGCACCGCCGACCGCACCAACCTTGCCCAACAGGTGCTCGAGCGCATGGCCAGTGAACTGCAAAGCTGCTTCGCGCTGCCGGAGGTCGGCTTTCCGATTGAGCAGTTCGTGGGCGATCGGCGCAGCGTGACGTTCATTACCTGTCCGCTGCCGCCGGACGAGTCGTACGAGTTCTATCGTGACGCAGCGTATGCCCCGTCGCCGCAGCACGACTTGCGCGAGATTACGTATTCCCTGTGGGTCGAGGAAGACGAGGAAACCGAGGAGGGGGACCCGTTGGTCGGCGGCATTCTGCGGACCGAACGCCGGGCGCTGGACCCTTACCTGCCGGAGGAGGAAGCGCCGGAGGATGAGGACCTGATCTACGTGCGGCGCGATCTTTGGGCGCCGGAATTGGGCTACCTCGAGTTCCGCTACTACGACGGGGTGGAGTGGTCGCCGCGCTGGGAGGTCAGCCAGGGCAACAAGCTGCCGCACCAGATTCAGATCACGGTGGGCTTCGATTCGCTGACGCAGGAGGAATATGACGATCAGGACCTCGAGGAGTTCCCCATCGACCAGTATCCGCTCGGCCCGAATGAGCCGGACCTGAATCACTTCGCCCGCATCGTGCGGATCCCGGCGGCAGACATGATGTTCTCGGCACGGTTGTATCGACTCGGCAGCGACGTGGAAGAGGTGTACGAGTTCATCGGCGGTGGGGCCGCGGGCGGAGGTGTGCTCGATCCGAATGGCGGGGGTGAGCAGTGAGTTCGAAGCGGCGTGCCATTGTGCTCCCGGTCGTGCTCGTTTTGGTCGGGCTGCTCGCGCTGGTCATGGCCGGCTTCGTGTTCTTCATGCGCGCCGAGATGTCGGGCTTGTCCGCGCGGCGGGACATCCAGCAGGCGCACTTGGCCGCGGAATCCGGTCTACAGGAAGTGCTTCTCACGCTGCGCGAAGCACGGTTCGACTCGAAACAGTGGTTCGACGTGCCGGACGTGTTTCGGCACGGACTCGTGTATTCCGAGGCGTTCGAGCGCGACGACGATCCGGTGCGTGAACAGAGCGGCTCGCGTGAGCAATACCTCGAAGAGAACGACCTGGTCCCGCCCGCGTGGCGCTTCAGCGTCGTTGCCGTCAGCTTCGACGACCAGCCCGACATGATGCGCTACGGCGTTACGCCGGAAGCGAGCCGGATGAACATCAACGGTGCGACGGAGGAGGAGCTGACGGCGCTGGTGGAGCCGATTCTGTACGACCTCGGTCTGGAAAACGCGCCGGAGTTGGTGGCGTGTATGCTGGACTGGCTGGACGAAGATGACGAAGAGCGTACGAACGGCGCGGAGAGCACGTACTACAACACGCTTGAACCGGGCTACTACGCAAAGAACGGTCCGGTCGACACGCTGGAAGAGCTGTTACTTGTCAAAGGCTTCAGCGCCGCCGTGCTGTATGGTGAGGACGTGAACCGCAACGGCATCCTGGATCCGAACGAGGATGACGCCGACGATTCGTTTCCGTACTACGACAATGCCGACGGGATTCTCGATTACGGCATCGCGCCGTTTCTGACGGTCTGGTCGTCCGAGCCCGGTGCGGAAGGGCAGAACGTCGCGGGCAAGATCAACGTGAACACGGCGCCGCTGCGCGTGTTGCAGGCGATCGCCGGGATGACACCCGAGGGTGCGGAGCAGATCGTCGCGATGCGGCAGGAGATGGACGGCGAGGCGCTGCTCGAGCCGCAATGGGTGCAGACGACCGGCGTGCTGGATCCGGAAACGTACGAAGCGGTGAAGGACCGATTGACGGTGCAAGCGCTACAGTTTCATGTGGAAATCCTGGGCTATGCAGACCACGTACGTATCGCCCGTCGATACGAATGGGTACTGGAGATGCGTGGTCCGATCGCGCAGGTGCTGTATCATCGGGATCTGACGCGGTTGGGTTTCGCGTGGCCGATCGACGAGGATACGTTCGTCGCGGCCGAGCAGTGATCGCGGACAAGGAAGGCATCTGAAGATGGCGAAAGTTCTGTGTCTCGACTGGGACAAACGTTCGCTGCGACTGGTCGTCGCGCGCGTGGGCGGAGGTAAGACCGTCCTCGAGGACGCGCACTCGCATCGCCTGCCGAACACGGTCGATGCTGACGATCCGCAGGCCATGGGTGAGTACATCCGGCAGATGATGCGGCGGCATCGGCTGCACCATAAGCGAGCGTTGGTGGACGTGCCGCGCGAAAAGGCCGTGATCCATCGGCTCACGCTACCGCCGACGCCGACGGACGAGGTCGCCGCGGCGGTGCGCTTCCAGGCCATGAAGGAATTGCCGTTCTCGGTCGACTCGGCGGCGATTGACTACGTCGTCATGGAGCGCAACGAGAGCGGGCAGGCTACTGAAGTACTGTTGGCCGCGGTGACGCGCGAGACGCTCGACAACATTCGCGCCACGTGCGAGGCGGCGGGGCTCGCGCCGTCGCGCATCGGACTGCGGCCATACGCGAATCTGGTGAGCGTGCAGCGCGTCCACGAAGTGACTGGGCGCCGTCTGCTGTTCATTGATGTTGGGCCAGGCGCGACCGAGATCGATGTCATTCACGACGACACACTGGCCTTTGCCCGCTCGGCGAATGTCAACGTTCCACTGCCGGGGGGCGAGGGCGGAGCCCCCGAGGACTCGCGCACGATAACGCTGGCGGACATCTCCGATCTCGATGCGTCGGATGAGGCGATCGAGGCCGCCGCCGAAGAGCTCGTCGTCGAAGTGATGCGCACGTTGCAGGCCTACCGCGTCACCGAGCCCGAGGGCACGATCGATATGGTGCTCGTGGCCGGCGGAACGGGTATCGAATCGCACCTGGCCGATGCACTGCACCGGCGACTCGGCTACCCGGTCGAGATGTTCGACCCGACGACGGCCCTGGGTGTCGATCCCGTCGACGCGCCGAAGCTGCGATCGTTTTCCGCGGCGCTGGGGCTGGCGTGGGGATTGAGTCGCGAAGGGCTGCTCGAGCTCGACTTCCTCAATCCCAAGCGGCCCGTCTCGGCGCGCGAGACGATGCAGAAGCGCGTACGGCTGGGCGGGATGGCGGCGGCGATCGTTGTGCTGGCGGTCATCGTTGGCTTGACCTGGCAATACCGCGGGCTGGCAGCCGAACGTGAGCGCCTGCAGATGATTAACAACAAGCGCTGGGACGAGCTGAAAGAAAAATACAAGGTCTTCAACACGATTGAGGAAGCTCAGGAGTGGGCGGTCGAAGCCGTCTGGCCGGCCGAGTTGCTCACGGTCACCGCGCTCGCGATCGAGCCCGGCAAGAAGATGGTCGTGCGTGAGATCGACATGGAGACGGTCTCGCGGAATCCGGGGATCACATTGCGCGATCTGTTCGTGACCGACTGGCAGGTGCCGACCGAGTTCGTGGAGAAGGTCACCGAGCTCGATCTGGCCGGTGAGCACCCGTACGACGCGGCGCAGTCGACCTGGCGGGAGATCGCCGAAGGTCAGAAGTTCAAGGGAAATACCGACGTGCGCATCGCGCTGACGAACCTGAAGAAGTTTCGTGAAGGTGCCGGCGATCGCGAGAAGAAGCGCAAAGGCAAACTGAAGCGACCATGAGTACGCGTATCGGAGCGAAGCGATGACGCGACGTGAGAGAATCCTGGGCATCTGCGTGGGCGGCGCCGTCTGCGGCTACTTGGCGGTGATGGCGGTCGACTGGCTGGTGCTGCAACCGTTCTCGAACATCAAGAAGGAGATTCGGGAGCAGCGCGCCGACGGCAATAAGTTCGAGAAGGAGCTGCACCGGCTGCGCAATGTCGAGGACGACTGGGTCGGCATGACCGGGCGCACGCTGGCGACCGATCCGCAGGACGCGCAGCGCCGTTTTCGCGAGGACATGCACGGACTGCTCGAGGTACACGGGCTGTCCGAACCGAAGATCAGCACCGGGACGTTTACCAAGTACAAGAACGGCTTCATCGGCGTGCCGCTAACTGTCGGGGCGACGGGCACGTTGAAGGACATCATCGGCTTCCTGTGCGACTTCTATCGCGCCGAGTACCTGGCCCGCATCGACAAGCTCACGATCAGCGCCGACCAGACAGTGGTGTCGAACGTTAACAATCCCAAGAAGTCCTCCCGCCGGAGCAAGTCGCGCGACGGCAACAACTATGGCCCCAACGGTCCGGAGCTGCGGCTGAGCTTCTCGGCGCTGACGCTGGTGCTACCGCCGATCAAGGGGCTGGATCACCCGGTGGCGGAAGAGGTCCTGCGTGAGGAGCAAGGGCGCTTGCCGGACGAGCTGGCGGCGTACAATCGCATCTTCGATGACAATCTGTTCGTGCCGTTCCAGCCGCGTACGGTAGCGCGTGCCCCCGCTCAGCGAGAGCCGACGACCAAGCCGGCAGTCAAGACACAGCCCAGGGAAACGGTTGCCGAAGTGAAGAATCCGCGGCCAGACGCGCAGTTCATGAAACTGGTCGCGACCGACTCGATTAATGGCGAGCCGCGCGTGTTCGTGCTGAACGAGCGCGACCGCATCAGCGAGCCAGAGAAATATCATCACGACGACGCAGTCGACGACGGCTTTGTGCTGCTGATACTCCCGCGGGGCATGGTCGTACGGACGACCGAGGACGGTCGGAAAGTGGACTATTACTACAACTTGGGCATGACCTTCGCTGACCGCGAGCGGCTTGATCCGGATCTGCACCCGGAGGTGGTGGAAGCGATCAAAAAGGCGTTTGTGACCGAGGGGGACGGCCCGGTCGAGGGAGCGGCCGAACGAGGGTGATTAAGTGCATGGCGGCACGTGGCTTAGGGGGGTTCGGCAAATCGATTTCCAAGGCGGCGCGAGTGCCACCTGTGGGGGGTTTGCGGGTATAACTAACGCACGCATCAGGCGTTGGGCCACTGCCGCCGTCATGACGCGACGACCGGCCCGGCGCGGAGCGCCCGGTGCGGTGATCGCAGTGAAGTCTTCGTTAAGTCCGAGCCGGCGAACCCAGGCCGGTTTGATCTACGGTTGCACGCGCAGTTGGGGAAGATCGACGCGCGTGCCACACCCAGGAGAGGTGCCAGCATGACGCTGCGGATACCCCAGCGCGAGCTCTTGGCGGTCGTACTCTTCATCTGCTTCGCGTGGGCGCCGGCTTCACCGGCGATCGCGCAAGTTGATCCTCAGGCTGAGTCCGATCAGACCCGCCCGCAGCCGCGCAACCAGGAGGAAGAGGAAGCCCTCCAGCGGCTGCTCGAGCTGCGCGACAAGATGGAGAAAGAGGAGCGCGAGCGCGAGGAACGGGGCGAAACCGCTCCGCCGCGGACGCCGCGAACGCGCCCGCAGCCGCGGGCCTCGACAGTGCGCGAGTCGCGCCAGGAAACGCTCGCGGAGATGCAGCGCGAAGCGCAGCAGGTGGCCCAGGCGCGCGGTGATACCCCTGGTGAGAAGGTCGTCTATCCACCCGCGGATTTCGTCGGGCCGCCGGCGTCGTTGGCTCCGCAGAAGAAGACCCGTTCACCGGCGGAGATTCGCGAGAGTGCTCGAGCGCAGCGCGGCGAAACCGGCGATAGCAGAGATGGCGACGGTGAATCCAACGAACCGCTCGTCCGACGACCGATCGATCCGGATGAGCCGAGCGAGTGGTTCAACTTCAACGGTATGCCTTGGGAAGACGTCGTGATGACGTTCGTCGACCGGATTGGCAAGCCCATGATGGGCGAAGAGCTGATCATCGGCGGCGAACTGTATTACGTCTCAGATCGCAAGTTCACCCAGGACGAGGCGATTGACGAGCTGAACCTGATCATGCACGAGCAGGGGTATCGCTTCGTCGAGCAGGAGCACCACGTTCGAGTGATCCCGCTGGCCGAAATGCCGCAGTGGGTGCCGATTGACAAGACGTACCCGACCGTGGCGGCGTTCAACGAAGCCGATCCGCGCGAAATGGACTACGTCACGGTTTATTACCGCGTGCCGGACGTGAAGGCGCAGGCGCTGGTCGACATGTTCCTCGACGCGCTGCCGGACTACACGCGCGTGTCCACGCTCGACGAGAGCAACCAGATCAAGATCACGGCGCTGGCCCGCGACGTGCGCGAGTTCCTGACATTGAAGGATCTGGTCGATATCACGCCGGGCGATCCGGGCAAGCTGCGCTTCTTCAAGATCGAGACCAACGCGCGCGAGATCGAGCGGCTGGTGCGCGGGTTCATGGACCTGCCCAGCGGCGGCGGGGCGCAGGTTGTCATGGAGCGCGATCAGCGGACCGGTCGTATGGTGCCGCGGCGCGTCCCGGCTCAGCAATCGGGCAGCACCGTTCAGATGGTCGCGGACGACCGGACCAACCAGATCATCGTCAAGGCGACCGAGGACAAGCTGAAGGAGATCGAGGCGCTGATCGAAAAGTTCGATCAGAAGCCGCCGCTGGGTGATTTCGTCACCAAGGTACACGAAGTGCGGCATTCCGACGCGGCCGAGATTGCCAACCTGCTGAACCAGATCTTCCAGCAGGAGCAGGGCGAGTCCTCGCGTACGCCGAACTGGCAGCGCATTCGTGCGCTCCAGCAGGCCCAAGCCCGAGCCCGCGCGCAGCGCAATCAGCGTGGGCGCAACCAGCGCCAACCCACGCGGACACCGACGGCGGCCCAGGCCGGCAGCGTCGCGCCGGAAGACATTCTGGCCGAGGGCATCTTCGAGCGGGCGAAGAAGACGGTACGTCTGGTCGCGGACCCGCGGCTGAACGTGCTGATCGTCTATGCCAACGACGAGGGGCACAAACGCGTCGATGATCTGCTGCAGACGCTCGACGTGCCGCAGACTGACTCGTTCCAGACGGTCGCGGTCGAGCACGTAAAGGTGTCCGACATCGCGGCGATGGTCACGGAGCTGACCACGTCGATGACGCTGGCCGCCGGCCGGACCGGCAAGACGCCGACGATCGTGCCCGACTCCGCCAACAACGTCTTCTACATCATGGCCGAGCGCGACGAGATGACGAAGATCGAGGACCTGATCAAACGCCTCGACGTCGTCGGTTCGGAACAGAACAAACACGTCGTTGAACTCGTGAATCTGCGACCGAGCGATGTTGCGGTGATGATCCAGAATCTGCTTGACTCCGGCGGCACCCGGACGTCGGGGCGCGCGCTGTCCAGTCGCATTCGCGGTCGCCGCGGCGTCCGCCAGCCGGTGAGCGTGACGCAGACTACGGACTACCAGGTCATCCCGCTCGACGACGCGGGTATCCTGATTGTGTATTGCACGGATGACGACTGGGAGAAGATCAACGAGACCATCCAACTCTGGGACAGCCGGGCGCTGACCAGCTCGCCGGTGCTGGAAGTGTTCGCGATCGAGAAGGGCAACGCCGAGACGATCGCCGCCACGTTGGGGCAGTTCTATCGCGCGTACCAGCATCCGGTGCTCGGGCGCTCGCAGGTCGCGATTCAGCCCGACGGCGATCAGATCTGGGTCTACGGCGTGCAGCCGGCGATCGATGAGATCGCGGGCTTGATCGAGACCATGGATGTCGAGGGCAGCGAGGATCAGACCGAGATTCTGCCGCTCGCATACGCCGACGCCACGCAGGTGGCCCAGCAGATCCAGCAGATGTTCGGCATGGGGCGGAACGTGCGGCGCGGGCGCGGCGTGACGGCGGGCATAGGCCCGTTGATTCAGTCCGACCCGATTACGAACTCGCTGATCGTGCAGGCCAACAAGTCGGACCTGGAGAAGATCAAAGACTACGCGATGGACATGGACCAGCGCGTCGGGGCGCAGGAGCCCGAGCGGCGCTTCTTCACGCCACGGCACGCCGAGGCCCGCAACGTCGCGTCTGCGATTCAGCAGGTCTACGGCGGCGTGCGGGGACGCTCGCGGCAGCCGATCGGCACGCAGGTCAAGGCGATCGTGTCCGGTCCGCAGGTGATCGTCGAAGCGCCGAAGGACAAGCTGCCGGAAATCGAGGCGTTCATCCAGCAGCTCGACGATCCGAAGGGCAGCGAGATCGTCATCAAGACGATCAAGCTTGAAGGCGCGGACGTCGGCCAGATCGCGTCGAAACTGAACAACGCGTTTCGCGCGCGACGGAATGTCGTGGCCCGGTTCGATCCAGATGCGACTTCGGAGACGATTCTGCTGACGTGTCAGAAGGACGTGCTGGATCAGGCACAGGAGCTGATCGACGAGTATGTCGAGGCGGCCCGCGGGCAGGCGCCCCAGGTCGAGTTCCGGCAGATGACGCACGCGCAGGCTCGAGACGCGGCTACCTGGCTGCGCGAACAGCTACTGACGTACATGCAGCAGCAGCTTGGCAGGCGAGCGGCGCAGGCCATCCGCGTAACGGCCGACCAGCGAACCAATCGCGTGGTGATCAACGGTCCGGAAGTGGCCGTCAAGTTCGGCCTGACCCTGCTCGAGCAGTACGACGTCGAGGCCGACCAGCCGCCGTCCACGCCGATGGATACCGAAGCCCGCAAACTTGCCGGGCTGGATGTGCGGGCGCTGGCCAACAACCTGAACCAGGTCTTCCGCAACGAGCCGCGGCGGCCGGACGGGCTGCGGGCGACGTTCGCTTATGACACGACGACCGAGACGTTGATCATTAGCGCGCCCAAGGACATGTACGCGCGGATCAATGAGATCATCTCGACGTTCGAGTCCGAGGCGCAGGACGTCGAGCCGATTCGCGAGTTCTTCGCGGTCCAGGAAGCCGATGCGAACTATATCGCCGGCCTTGTGCGCAACCTGCTCACCAGTCAGATCGGCCGTACGCGCGGCCGGGCGGTGTCCGATCGCATCAGCATCAGCGTCGATACGCGGCGGAACGAAGTCATCGTCAGTGCGCCCAAGTTCGTCATCCCGATGGCGGCCGAGCTGATCGAACGGCTGGACCAGCCGCCGACGGCGCAGAACCAGCTTCGTACGATCCCGCTGGCGAACGCGGACGCAAACACGGTCAACAACGTCCTGCGGCAGATCTTCAACGAGAAGATTCGTGCTCGCACGCTGCAGATCAGCGCCGAGCCGCTGACCAACTCGCTGATCGTGGGTGGCACGGATGAGGACTACAGCGAAATCGAGAAGTGGGCGAAAGATCTCGACGAGCAGGCGCTGGTGAAACGTGGCACGCTTGAGATTGTCGAAGTCCTCAACGCCAGCCCATGGGAAATCGCGAACATCCTGAACCAGCAGTATGGCGGCGGGGGCTGGGGACGGCGCAGCAAGATCGGTAAGGAATACAGCTTCAACGTCGTCGCCGGCCGCAGCATCGCCGTGCAGGCGCCGGAAGACAAGTTGCCGGGCATTCTGGAATTGATCGAGCGTCTGGACAAGGTCGGCGTTGATAAGGTCGAGGTTCGCACCTACGAGCTGGCCGGCATCGGGCAGGGCATCCACGATCTCGCCCGCCAGGTGACCAACGCGATCAACTCGCAGCAGCAGGCCCGCGAGCGACGCGTCGCGATTACTGCCTATCCGGCCGCGGACACACTCATCGTCACGGCCCGCACGGATCAGTTCGAAGAAATCGAAGCGATGATGGAGCGCTTCAAGACGATGGTCGAGAAGGAAACGACCATCACGAAGTTCGTCAAGCTCGAACACCTCGACGCCGGCCGCTACGCCCGCATGATCCAGGACATGCTCGCCAATAAGCTGGTCCGCACGGGCCGCAGCAGCCGCGCGACGCAGAACCTGTCGATTGTGGCCGACGCGCGAACGAACCGGCTGGTGTGCTACGTGCCGGAGAAGATCGTCCCCGACCTCGAGCAGATCATCGCCGAATTGGACGTGCCGGCCGAGGATTACGAAGGCCAGGTGCGCTCGATCGAGCTGGCGCATGCCGATGCAAACACGGTGGCGCAAACGCTACGCCCGATGTTCGAGCAGCGTCAGAACCAGCGCCGCCGCGAGGACATCTCGCAGATCATCGTCCGCATCCAACCCGAGGCGATTACGAATTCGTTGCTCGTTACGGCTTCGGACGAGGATTTCGAAGAGATCAAAAAGCAGGCGCTGTGGCTGGATGAGCGCGTCGTGCTGCACGGCCGGGAGCCGCAGGTCGTGGACCTCGTCCACGCGAATGCCAGCGAGGTCGCCAACCTGATCAACCAGTGGTTCGGCAGCCGCGGTCGCCGTGGACAGAGCGAGGCGCAACAGGCCAAGGCGACCGTGACCAATGGCGTGCTGGTGGTCTCTGCGCCCCGGAACAAGATGGACGAGATCGAGGCGCTGATCGCGGAGGTCGACCAGGTCGACCCCAGCGGTGTGCAGCTCAAGACGTACGAGCTGAAGGTGCTCAACGCGAGCCAGGTGACGCTGGCCGTGCAGGGCCTGCTGCGGGACCTGGGCCGCAACGCGCGTCCGGGCCAGCTCAAGCCGGGTGCCTTCGCCGAGCCGACGACCAATACCCTGGTCGTGATGGCCCCCCCCGAGTCGTTCGTGATGATCGACAAGATCATCGCGGAATTGGAGGACAATGCACCGGGCGCCAGCGCCGTGCGTCCGTATCGGCTGGTGAACGTTCAGGCTGAGCAGATCTCCCGCAACCTCGACGCAATGTTGAAGGCCAAGGTAATCGAGCGCGAAGGCAGCAACCGCCGCACAACCGTCCAGACGTCTGTGTTCGCCGAGCCGATCACCAACCGCGTGTTCGTCTACGCTCCGGAAGACTACCAGGATCTCGCGGCCGAGCTGGTCAAGATGGTCGATGAGGAGGTAGACACCGGGCGGATCGTCCACATCATCCCGCTGGACAACGGCGATGCGCGTGAGCTGGCAAATTCGCTCCAGCAGATTCTCCAAACCGGGCAGGGCGGCCGACGCGGTGCCGACGCCAGCCAGGTGCGTATCACCGCCGACGCGGGCAGCAACTCGATCCTGCTGGCGGGGCTGCCGAAGGACGTGGCGGAGGTCGAGGGCTGGCTGACCGAGCTGGAGGCGAACAGCACGCGCGTGCCCGAGTTCCAGGTCTTCCGGCTGGAGAACATTTCCTCGCTGGAGGCGTACGACATCCTCAGCGGGATCTTCCCGCCGTCGCGCAATCCGCAGGACTCCGTCACCATCACCGCGGACGATTATGCCAATCGCCTGCTGGTGACCGCGAACAAACGCAAGATGCGCCAGGTGGAGACGTTCATCGGCGAGCTGGACGTAGCGCCCGATGACGAGAACTTCCTGCTCGGCGGGCGGACGATCTACTTCGTCGATATCAGCCGCGGCAGTGCCAGCGACATCGCCTGGGACGTGCGCGCCATGTTGCCCGACGAGGATCGCGGCGGCCCGAGCATCGAGGCCGACTGGTTCGACGAGTACCTGATCGTCAAGTGTCGGGCGAACGAATTTCCCCAGGTCGAACAGCTCATCCGCCAGTTCGAGCGGCGCTACAAGCCTGACGCGGTCGTGCGGCAGCTCAGCGTCCGCGGCTTGGACATGGCGGCGGTGACGGAGTACATCAGGGCACGCAGCGATGGCCAGGACAACCTGGTCTTCCAGATTCCCACCGAGAAGCCGCGGATGGAGCGACTGATTGTCGACGTCTGGGACGACGACGAGTCGCCCGAGGGTGCCGCGCCGAAGGAGCAGGCGCCGACGCAGTCGCGCGGCGAAGCGCCGCGCGGATCAAAACGCGGCGTATGGCACGTGGCGCCATTTCAGCGCGGCGGCGAACAGGGTGATCTGCTCGACGAGATCACGGATGATCTGCTGGGCACGCAGCGACTCGCCAGCGCGGACGAAGACGCACGCTCGCCGTTCCGACCGGCGCTGTTCCTGCTGTCACCCGATGTGACTGGCGAGGATGAGCAGCAGGCGACGACGCAGCCGGCGCGACCTGTGCCGATCTTTGCCGAGGTTCCCGCGCGCGAGGACTACTCGGATATCGAAGCTGACGCTGACGCGCCCGGCCAGAACGTCCGTTCGCCGGTGGAGAAGGAGCCGACATACATCGTGCTCCAGGATGACGGCACGCTCGTCGTCAAGGGCGAGCGTGATGATGTGGACGATATCGTCGACGCGATCGAGCTGTTCCGCGATGAACGCTCGCTCGGCGAGGTCATTCGCATCTTCCGCTTCAAGTACGGTGATGTGAATGCCGCCGCCGAGATTCTCAGCATCATGTTCGACGTGCGGCAGCGGCAGATCATCATTCCTCAGCAGCAACAGCGCAATCGACAACAGGGCCGCGATGGCGAGGACCAGCGCCGCGGCTCGATGTTCGACCAGTTGCAAGGCATGATCGGCGGGCGGCAACAGCGGGGCCAGCAGGGCCAGCAGCAGCAACTGCGCATCGCGACCGATCCAGGGCACAACTACCTGATCGTGAAGTGTGACGAGTCGCACCTGCCGGAGATTCACCAGCTCCTGCGCGAGCTGGATATCCCGCCGGGCAAGGTCGACCTGAAGGTCTTCCAGCTCAAGAACCTGGACGCCGCGGAAACTGCGCAGAACATCAAGGACATTCTGGGGATCTCACAGTTGCAGCAACGCCGCGGCCGCACGCCGACGCAGCGCGGCGCGCGGGGGCGCGGTCGCAGCGCACCGCAGCAGCAGCTCATCGAGATGCTCCAGCAGCAGATGGTCTCGGTGCCGGGCGTCGAAGGCGGCGCGAAGATCGAGCGCGTCGAGATCGTACCCAACGCCGTCACGAACTCACTGATGGTCTCGTCGCCGCCCGAGGTGATGAGCGTGATCAGCGGCATCATCGAAGAGCTCGAAGGGCTCGAAGGCCGCAACGTGGTGGGCGTGTATCACTATCCGCTGGTCAACGCGCGTGTCGACGACGTGCTGCCGTTGCTCCAGGAGTTGTTCAGCAGTGCGGTGGGTGCCGGTGGCGGTCGTGGCGGACGCGGTGGTGGCTCGCCGGGGGCGCTGGGGCCGGTGATGATCTCCGGCGATCCGCGCAGCAACACGATCATCTTCACCGCCGAGGGCAAGGACCGCGACAAGGTCGAGGCCCAGATCAACCTGCTCGACATCGAGGGCTCGGTGGCCGAGGTCGAGATGTACGTCTGCCAGTTCGGCGACGCGACGGCCATCGCGAGCGCGCTCGAGCCGATCTACGTGACCAGTGGAGGTGGCGGCGGCCGACGTGGTGGCGGTGCGCCGACGACGGTCAATGACGTACGCATCATCGCCGAGGCCGCGACCAACACGATCCTCGTCTGGGGCCCGCCGGACAAACGCGACCTGATCTTTGCCGACATCGAGCGGCTGGATGACGGCGCTCGACAGGACATTCGCGAGATCGACGTGGTGTTCGCCGATCCGGAGAAGCTCGCCGAAACGCTGATGCAGATGTTCGGCAGCGCGGGCAGCACTGGCGGCAGGCAATCCCGCGGCCGACGTGGCCAGCCCAGCGGCGGTGGTGTGCTGCAATCCGGCCGGATCATGATCATGGGCGACAAGGATGCCAAGAAGCTGCTCGTACGAGCGCCGGACGAACTGTTCTCGCAAATCGAGGGCATCGTCGCCACGCTCGACAAGCCGGACACGCAACTGCAACTGAAGCGTTTCGAGCTGCGCTACGCTGACGCCGAGACCGTCGTCGAGTTGGTGAAGAGCGCGATGATGGAATACATGCAGGTCGCGCAGCGCACCGGCACGGAGACCGACTTCGACGCGTTTACCGCGGTTGCCGACCCGCGCACCAACAGCGTCATGGTCGTCGGCTCGGAAGAGACTTTCCTGTTCATCTCACAAATTCTGGCGGCGGTCGAAGTCGAAACGCCGGAGGATCAGCGCAAGCAATTCCGGATCTTCACGCTCGAGCAGGCCCAGGCCGAGACGGTTGCTGAAGCGATCAACAGCTTCGCCGGTGGGGGGGCGGCGCCCGGAGGGCGGCGCGGCGGACGCGGCGGCATGCCCGGCGCGGGCGGAACGATGCGTGAGCTGAACGTCTCCGCCGTCCCGGAGACGGCGACGAACTCGGTCATGGTGTTCGGCCGGTCGGAGGACATCGACAAGGTCGAGACGATGGTGATCGCCGAACTGGAGAACAGCATCAGCGATCGCTACACGATCGCCGAAGTCGCGGTCGAGAATGTTCCACCGTCACAGGTGGTCAGCTTCATCTACCAGTTCCTGGACACCAACGTCCAGCAGGCCGGCGGCGGTCAGCGCGGCGGACGGCGCGGCGGGAGTGCGCCGGGCACGGACACCGGTCCGCAAATCGTGCCCAATGACAACGGCAAGACACTGATCGTCCGCGGCACGAATCGGCAGGTCGATGAGGTGCGCGAGCTTGTCGAGCGGTTCGACGATCCGAACCTCACGATCAACCGCACCAAGGTGATCGCGATCCCGCTGGGCCAGGATGCGAGCGCTCTCGCGGCCGAGGTCGAGCGGATCGTCAACGACAGCGAAAACAGCATGTCCGAGCAGCACGGCCGCCAGCCGCGGACGCTCGTCGTCGGTGCTGACGCATTTACCAACACCATTATTCTCGGCGGTGATCAGGCGCTGTTCGGCCTGGCCGAGGGAATTATTCAGCAACTCGCTGAGGTCCGACCGTACTCGGCCGTGACGCGCGTGATCGAGTTCAAGAATCTCTCCGCCGAGCAGGCCGAGCAGATCATCAACGACGTCCAGACGCAACAGACCAGCCGCTCGAGCAACATCCGCTCCGGGCGGCCGCGGGGATCAACCTCCGGCTCACGTAACCGCAGATCGGGTCGGCGCGGCGAGCTTTGGACGCCGTCGATTGCACCCGCGCCTTGCGCACCGCTCCATCCGCGGACGGCGGCGTGGGCCCGTCCGTATGTCGGAACGGGGACGTTATCGCCGGTGATCATGGCGCTGCTTTCCGGTGCGCAGCATGAGGATGATCCGCCGGCACCATCGCGTCGTGCGGCCCGTGAGGCGCTGGAGGACGAGCTGTTGGCGTCGGCACAGACCGCACCTGCATCCGACGAGCCTTCCGGTCCGGCGCGACCGAGGTCGCAGCCGCCCGCGCGTACGCCGGCGCTGTTGCCGCCGAAGACAGACGTGATGCAAACGCTGACGGGCGTCAGCGGCTCGTTGCGGGGCGACGTCTCAGTCAAGGCGATCGACGCGCAGCGCATCGTCATCACCGGTGATGAGACCGACGTAGAGTTCATCGAGCAGATTCTGGGCATGATGGATCAGACGGCATCGCCCGGCATCATCGAGGTGTTCCAGCTCGAATCGGCCAAGGCCACCGTGCTGGCCCCGATCCTCGAAGAGGCGATCAGTTCGCGCATCGAGATCATGACCAGTTCGCCGGGGCCGCAGGAGCGCTTCAGCGTCAACGCCGAGGCCCGCAGCAACTCGCTGATCGTGGCGGCGTCCGAGCGCATGATGAACGACATCGCCGATCTGATCGACGTCCTCGACGTCGACAAGACCGGCGAGGGCGCCGATGCGAAGTCCGTCGTGCTGCAGAACATGCGCGCGTCGGAGGCGGTCGCGATATTGATCCCCACGATCGAGCAGCTCAACACGCAGCGCGAGGTGCCCAAGGAGGCGCAGGTCTCGATCAGTGCCGTCGATCGCAACAACAGCATCATGATCGTCGGCACGCCCAAGGACATCGAGGAGGTCTCCGGACTGATCGAGGCGCTCGACGTGAAGCTGACGGCGGAAGAAGCGGAGGATATGCCCAACTTCGTCACCGCCGACGTGATCATCATCCCGCTTCAGAACGCGAACGCGAGTGACGTCGCCGAGACGCTGACCACGATGATCGAGGAGCAGCAGGAGGCGGCCCGCTCGGCGTCGGGCGACAAGGCCGGTGAGCCGTTCGTGAAGGTCCTGCGTCTGCGCACGGCCGACGGCCGCGAGTTGCCGGCGCTCGATCTGGAGCGGTCGATCAAGATCATCCCGGAAGAGGGCACCAATTCACTGATCATCTTCTCGACCAAGGACAACAATGAGGCGTTGACGGCAATTGTTGATGTGTTCGACACGCTGCCAGAAGGTGCGGACATTGACGTGAAGGCGTTCCGGCTGGAATACGCGAACGCCGAGGAAGTCGCCGACCTGCTCGAGCAGGTGTTCGAGGACAAGAGCGCTCTGCTGCGCCCGAGTGAGGGCGACAGCGGTGGGCTCGAGAAGGGACGCATGCCGCCGGTGCCGCCCGGTATGGCGGCCGCCGGTCTGCCGTATCCGGTGGTCGTGCAGCACGACGTGCGCAGCAACACGGTCGTGGTGATCGGCCGCGTCGATGCGGTCGTCCTCGCGGGCGGTCTCATCAGCGAGCTGGACCGGCCCACGATGGAGCTGGGGCTGCGGGCATACGTCCTCGGACCGTTGAAGGTGCTCCAGTCCGGCCAGTTCGCCGAGAAACTTGAAGAGTTGCTCGACGCGCGGGCCGAAGCGCTGGGCGCCAACGACAACGAGGCCCGCGACAGCGCTGTGATTCAGCCCGAGGAGCGCTCGAACTCACTGGTCGTCTTCGCCCAGCCGGAGGTCTACGAGATGATCGAGGATCTCGTGGCCGAGCTGGACGTGCCGGAGAAGAAGTACAGCGTGGTGGACATGCGCTACCGGCCGTTGCGCTATGCCGACGCCGTCAAGATCCAGGGCCTGCTCGAAGAGATGTTCCAGGCCAAGGAAGAGGCCGAGCAGGACACGAACGAGGATCTGAACGACACGTTGACGGTCCTGGCGGACGTCCGCAGCAACTCGCTGCTGATGACCGGCACGCGCGACTATCTGGACGAAGCCGAAACTCTGATCACCGAGCTGGACCAGGAGTTCGACGGAACCGTCGTGTTCGAGGCCATCAAGGTCAAGCTCAACTCGGCGGCGAATATCGCGGCCATTCTCGAGGATATGGTCGAGAAGGCACTTAAGCAGAGTGACTCGGCGCTCAGCGGCACTGAGGTGGTGGTGTCGGCCGACCCGGTCTCTGACACACTGCTGATTGCGGCGGCGCGTGAAGACATGCGCATGCTGAAGCGTTGGGTCGAGATCATGGACCGGCCGACCGAGGTCGGTCGCATGACCCGCATCATTCCGCTGCAGCGCGGCGACGCGGAAGAGGTTGCCCAGCAAGCCGAGGAAATCTTCCAGTTCGACGGCCAGCAGGGTCAGGTCGATCTCACAGTCACGCATGACCCGACGACCAACTCGGTAATCGCTTTCGGCCCGCCGCCGATCGTGAGCAGCATCGAGGACTTCGTCCGCCAGCTTGACGGCGTCGAGGCCGCCGGCCACGCGGTCATGCGGATCTTCAAGCTGGAACAGGCCGATGCGGAGGTTGCCGGCGAGTTGCTCACCCGCATTCTCGAGGGCGAGAGCGGCACCGTTGGTGGTACGGGCGGCGGCGGTGGTGGCTCGAGCGACGACGTCGCGGCGCAGGTGATGTTAATCTGGCAGGACGACGTCGAGACGCTGCGTGCGATGCGCAAAGACATTCGCGTGCTGGCGGATGTGCGCACGAACTCGCTGTTTGTCACGGCTCCCACGGAGAGCATGCGGCTGATGGAGTCGCTGGTGAGCACGATTGATGTGCCGCCGGATGCTGCCAAGATCAAGGTGTTCCGCCTGGTCAACGCCGACGCGGAGAACATGGCCGAGACGCTCCGTGATCTATTCGAGCGCGACACCGTTGCGGGCACCGGCGGAAACGAATCCGAGCGGATGCTTGCCGTCGAGGGGCAGGGCGGACGTGAAGAGATCGCATTCACTGTTGACGTGCGCACGAACTCGGTGATCGCGGCGGGCACGAGCGGATATCTCGATCTCGTCGAGGAGATCGTGCTCGAGCTCGATACGATTCCAATCGAGGATATTGACACGATCGTGTACTCGCCGCGGAACCTGCCGGCCATAGCTCTGGCAGATTCGATCCGGGAGTTCAGCGAGGCCGAACAGCAGCGACTGGAAGATATCGGCGAGGAGATCTCGCAGGCTGTGCTGAAAGAACGGTCGGTGACCGCGATCGCCAACGAGGACGCGAATCGCGTCATTGTCGGCGTTGATCCGCGTTTCAAGAACACGGTGATGCGGGTAGTGGACGAGCTCGATCAGCCGCCGCCGCAGGTGATGATCCAGGTGCTTATTGTCGAGGTCACGCTGGAAAACGACCTCGATCTGGGCGTGGAGTTCGCGTTCCAGGATTTGCAATACACCAAGGCCGGGCCGACCGACACGACGACATTCGACTACGTCGGCGGAACGGATCTCGGTGCAGCCGGCAGTGGTCTGGGCGGCTTCACGTTCACGATCACCGGCGCCGACTTCAATTTCCTGTTCCGCACGCTTCAGAGCGAGGGCAGCCTGAAAGTGCTCAGTCGGCCGCAGATTGTGGCGATGGACAACAAGCCGGCGAAGATCGACGTGGCCGACGACGTGCCGTACGTGACCGGCACGCAGACGTCGTCCACCGGCCAGATCAGCACCAGTGTTGCCCGTCGAAACGTTGGCATCGTGCTGGAGGTCACGCCGCGGATCAATCCGGACGGCTTCGTCAGCATGGAGATCAAGCAGGAAGTGTCCGACCTGACCGATTCGACGATCGACGTTGCGCCGGGTGTCAGCTCGCCGATCTTCTTCACGCGTGAGGCCGAGACCAACATCATGGTGCGCGATAACGAGACCGTCGTGCTCGGTGGTTTGATTACCTCACGCACACAGAATCGCGAAACCAAGGTTCCGATTCTCGGTGACATTCCAGGTCTGGGCGCGTTGTTCCGATCGCAGAGTGATTCCACCGATCGGAAGGAACTCCTGCTGGTGCTGACGCCGCACGTCATCCGTACCGTCGAGGACTACCGCGCGTTGTCGCTGGCGGAGCGCGAGAACCTGTCGCTCGTGCCCGAAGAGATGATCGACAACCCGTTGATGCAGGGTCTGCAGGCTCATCTGGACGACCTGACTGTCGACGAGTACGACACTACGGCGGAAGTCTATGAAGCGCGTCCGGTGCCCGCAGAGCAGTCGCCGGCGATGATGGAGGAGCTGGAGCCGACCGAAGAGATGTACGGCCCGGTGCGGCCAACGCTGGTCCCGCAGGACGAAGCGCACGATGCCCTGGATCCAAACTCGTACGACGTTCCGCTGACCGCGGCGCGACGGCGCGTGTCCTGAGCCGGAGCAGGTGTGGTGTCCGAAGCCGTCGTGAATCAGAGCCGCTCGTTGGGGCTATTGGCCGTCGGCCTGGCGGCATTGGTCTGTGGGAGCATCGGCTGCGCACCGCGTGTGGCGAACGACATTGTCGCCATCAATCAGTACACGCCGACGGTGCCGTGGGTGTTTGATGAAGAAGGGCGCGTGGTCGGTATGCGTGCTCGGGTGTACATGGTCTCGGCGTCGACGAGTCGCGGCGAGTTCGTGCCGGGGACAATTGAAGTGGAATTGCGCCGCCTCCTCCCCCGGCGAGACGGCACATTTCAGCGCGAGCTGCTGCACACCTGGACTTTCCCGGAGCCGCGCGCCCGTGATTACCGCATCGTCAGCAAGTCCGTCATGGGGAATTCGTACGGACTCGTCCTGCGCTGGCCGGAAGATCTGGAGCTTATCGGCGAGGAAGTGCAGCTAACGTATCGCTACACGCGTGCCGACGGTGGCGTAGTAACACGTCACGGCAGCCGGTTCCGCGTAACCGGTCCGCGCGGGACGCCCATGTCGCATCGCATGCGCATTCGCGATTCCTGGGATGTCCCAACGGTGCAACAGGCTCCGACGACGCAGGCAGCGCCACGGGAGAACAAGCGCTGATGTCCTGGCCATTGTTCAGCCTGGCACTCGTAGTGATCTTCGTGGGGCAGACCACGTTTCTGCCGCTCATTGAAGCTCCGGCCTGGATTGATCCGCTGCTGGCTCTGGCAATCATCTGTGGTCTGGCCGCACCTGCCGCCGACGCGCGGTTGGCCGGCTGGCTGGTAGGTTTCGCGATCGACATCGGAACTCAGGGCCCCATCGGCCTGCACGCGTTCGCGCTAGGGCTGGCGATGATCGCGCTGACCAACCTGCGCGAGTCGATGAACCTGCAGGTCTGGTGGGTGCGCTGGACGCTGGGCGCGATGGCGGCACTGCCGGCGCAGTTGATCGTACGGCTGCACCAGGTGTGGTTGCAGGAGCATGCGCTCACGATGTTTCAGGTGCTCAGCCAGTCGCTGGCCAGCGCCATCGGCGCCGGCCTGATCGCGACGCTGATTATCGCTCTTCCGGACCTGTTCGGACGGCAACGGCGAAAGCGCTCCGCTTTCGCGCGACGGTAGCAAACCGGACGTACGGGTGGGCTTCCCGTTTGTGAATGGCCGTGCGGCGTCAGCCCGCTATACTCATGTCCGGCGTGGCGATTGCGCCGCGGAAACGCACGTTGATCGAGAGGTCACCATGTCCGCCACAGTTCAAACGTTGCTTGCGAAAAAGGGCCACGCGGTTCACACGATCGAGCTCGACAAGTCAGTGCTCGACGCCGCCCGGCTCATGAACCAGCACCGCATTGGTGCCGTCGTCGTCACCCGGGGAGACAAGGTCGTCGGTATCTTCACCGAGCGTGACATTCTCTGCCGGATTGTCGCCGAGCAGCGGGATGCGGCCGACGTCGAAGTGAGCGCCGTGATGACGTCGCCCGTGGCGTGCTGTGCGCCGGACACGGAGCTCGACGAGTGTCGGGCCGTGATGCGCAGTCGCCGGCTGCGCCACCTGCCGGTGGTCGATGATGGTCACCTGGTCGGGATGATCTCGATCGGCGACCTGAACGACGCGGCTGCCGAGGAGCAGGACAAGACCATTCAGTATCTGTACGAGTACATGGTCGGCGAGTGGGGTTAGCCTGCTGCACCGCCTCCGGCTTCAGGCCTGCTCATACGCCTGTCGTAGCCAGCCAATCAATTCAGGATTGATCTCTTTGGCGCTGGTCACCCGAACGCGGTGGTTGACCATCGCATTGAAGCTACCTGACGGCTCCAACCGCTCCGTCGACGGTGTGCCCTTGAGGCAGAGCCCGACGTTGATCCGTGTCTTCGTCGACGGCTGAATCAGAGCGAACTGCTTGCTGCGGCGGAGGCTTACGTACGTCTTCTTCGGGGCCACCTCGACGTCGGCGCCAAGCTTTTCGACCACCGTGATCAGCTTGTCATAGATGGGGCGCAGCTCGGATTTCGGTCCAGCGTACTGCTGATCCACTTGGTCGTCGGACGAGGTCGTTTTTCCGGCACTCAGCGTCTGCTGCGCGATCAGGTTGGCGTAGCCGTGCGTGACGCCGTGTTCCGACTTCAGGAACTTCACCAACTCGCCGTGCTTGGCGAGCTTCGACGCTTTGGCGAGTTTGAGCCATTGCGGCAATGTCTTGCCTGTTTTCTCCTTGAGGTTGGCGATCATGGCGGCCGCCATCTCTTCGGGGAATTTCGCCATCGGACTTCTCCTGGTTCAGACGTTCACTGCCAGTTTTCGCTGCGGCAACGTTTGGGAGTGAACGGTGTGGTAAGCTTGATGATCTGGTACAGCACGCGCGTGCCGATCGGCAGCCGACCGGTCTCGACGATGGCCTTCAGCGTGTTGATGATCATCTTGCCGCCGCCGCCGAGCTGCTTGGCCGTCTTGGTGCCCACCGGGATTTCGTCCGCAGTCAGTGTAAACTCGACCCCACTGTCGGTCTCATCTTGCAGGGCGGATCGTCAAACTGCGTGAACTTGAACGTGTGGACAAACCGTCGCGGCGGATCGTATTCGAGAATCTCACCGACGACGCCCGTGTACTTGCCGTCTGGTGTGCGCATGCGGAGCTTGCCACCCGGTTTGAACTCATCGACGTCCATCTTCATGTTGAAAAACGCGGCATTCAGGCCTTCGGTACGCGTGATTTCGCGCCAGATCTGTTCGAGCGTGCTGTAAATGTGGATCCTGAAGACTGCCTTATCCGTTGCTGCCATCCGTATCTCCCTTCGACTCGACGCGATATTTCACGCGTGTCAGACGTGCGGCCCAGATCGCGCTGTATTCGGTTGTCCAGCGATCGTAGATCATCTGGATCGGCACCGCGTTGTGATATAGCCGGCGGATGCGCCCAATCTTTTCCGAGTTCACCAGGCCGGCCTTCTCGAGCATACGTAGATGCTTCATCACCGCGATGCGGCTCATCGCGAAGTGCTCGCACACGTAGCTGACGCTACACCCGGGCTGGTCTTTCAGAATGTCGAGCATCTCGCGCCGGGATCGATTGGCCAGCGCGTGAAAGACAGCGTCCAAAGGGTCGGCGTTAATCATGTAACCAGTAGGTTACATATAGTCCGGATGAAAATCAAGGCCAAATCGCGGACGCGATGGCTCACGGGTACGAAGAATGCGAAGTCAGGAGTGTCTACGTGCCGCCTGGCTCGACGGGGTCAAGTAGGCCGTCATTCCGTTGTGTGCTTCTCGTCTTCCGCGTCCAGCTCCAGTAGTAGCTGACGGACGCGTGTCGATTCGGCGTCGAGCAGATTGATCGAACGGATGGCGACGGGCGACATGGGGCGATCACGCGTGTCCGTAGAGACCTGTGCGAGCCGGTGGAGCGTACGGATGCTCTCGGGGTCGCGCGCCTGGCCGATGACGGTGAACTCGCCGTCCAGGTCCGGCAGGCGCGCAAGCGTGATGAAAAACTGGCAGCTCGCCGAATCCTCATCGCTGAGTTTGCGCGCCATCGCCAGCGTGCCAACGTCGAATGGGACGTCGTAGAACTCCGCGGGCAAGAGCCGGCCGTCCGGCCGGCGGCCGTAGCCGTTGCCTTGCGGGCATCCACCCTGGATGAGAAAGCCCGGTACGATGCGATGGAACGTAAGTCCTGTGTAGAAGTTGTCTCGAACCAGTTCGAGGAAGTTGTCGACGTTCACCGGGGCGCGGTCGTATTCCAGGACGAACGTGAGCTTTCCGTAGTCCGTGATGACGATCGCATCCTTGCGGGCCTCGATGCGGAAGCGCGCCACCGCAGTCCCGATTCGTCCACCCAGTGGTCGCCATTCGACGCGGTACGCGCCGGGATAGCGCACCGCAGCTTGTAGTACCTGAAGGTCGATCTCGGCGCCGAGCGTGCCGTGCGGGGCCAGCCTCAGTCGACGACCGCCACGCGGTTTCGGCAGATCCTCCAGTTCCGATGGCGTGATCATTACGGGGTCGGCATCATCACGAATGAGCGTGAGCGCCGGCTCATCAGTAGAGCCGAACACGATCTCGTCGGGCAACACCAAGCCGGAGGAGAGTTCCAAAGGCTGACGAAGCGGTACGGTGATCAGTTCGTCCGTGGTGTTCACGAGGCTCAGCCGTAGCAGTACAGGGCTCTTAGCGGCGAAGAGCGGTCGCGTCGGGGTCGCGACGGGCTGCAGGCCACGGAGCGCGGCATCCTCGGCGCGTGCCGGGCCGGCTGAAAGAGCGGCGGCCGCCACCATCGATACACAACAAATGCCGAGGTTGCCAATCCGAGCTGTTGCCATCGTACTCCTCAAACTGATACACATGCGACGGCCCGCGGTTGAGGCGAAATCCGCCGGAATGTTGTCATTTTTGTCGCCCAGCGGTCGGAGCGTATCAGACCACGGCGCGAAGCTCCAGGTGCAACACGTTGTCGAGGTCGCGAATAGCGTCCAGGGCATCGGTGCTGGGGCGCTCGTCGAGGTTGACGGTACACCACGCGGCCCGCGCTCCGGTGAATACGCGCGTGCTGATTTCCTGAGCGTTGATGCCGTCTGCACGAATGGCATCGAGCACGGCTGCCATCACGCCGAACTGATCGCGCACGCGCAACACGAGTTGCCACGTCGCTGGGCTGTGCTCGCAGATGTTGAGACAGTTCTCAACATTGCCAGTGACCAGGAACGCGCGGACCACGCGGACAACCTCGGCTGCGGTGGCGCGGCGGGCCTGTTGCGTGAGCGGACCGATGTGCTGCGTGCAGATCACGTCGGGCAGGTCCGCGACGGGGAAGCGCGCGCGGGCTGAATCCGTCGCCGGTTCCGATGCGTACACGTCGAGTGCCACCCGCAGGTGCCGACTCTTGATCGCGGCCTCAAGCGCCGTACGATCGACGACGCCGGGGTTGCCGACGTGAACGAGGTAAGCGCCCTTGGCGAGGTTGTTGAGAAACTCGGCGTTGACGATAACGTCCTGCTCGTCCTCAGCATCGTCCGGAGCATGGATCGTCACGATGTCGCTGGCCCGGGCGAGCTCGCGGGGGTAGTTGCAGAACTCGACGTCAGCATCACGCAGCGGATCGTGTATCGTGTTCGGCGCCCAGGCCATGACGCGCATGTCAAATGCCCGGGCACGCCGGGCGACACGGCGCCCCACCTCGCCGAAACCGAGAATGCCAAGGGTTCGATCGGCCAGCCCCTTGGCGTCCATCAGCTCGTCGCGTTCCCAGCGGCTTTCGCGGAGTGCGATTGCGTTGTCGACGATCCTCCGATCCAGCGCCAGCGCCAGGCCCAGCGTGAGTTCGGCGATCGCTGTCGCGTGCTGATCTGGGCAGTCACAAACAAAAACTCCTGCATTAGACGCCTCTTCGAGGGCGATGTCACCCGGTCCACGTCCGGCGTGGACGATCATTTGCAATGACGTCGCTTGGGCAATCACCGACGCGGATACGCGCAGGTGCCGCACGGCCAGGATGCTGATGTCGTCTTTGACCAGGTCCGGTAGCTCGCGGGTGGTGAGCTTGGGCGCGTAGATCACTTCCGTTGCCAGACCGCGCAATTGCTCCAGCGCCGCTTCCGGGAACTCGCAGGCTACGAGAATCCGCATCCGCACCGACTCCAAACCGGCAGGAACCTACAGCCAATCGACGATGCCGTGCATTAGACTCGCAATCACCGTTGCTCTCAATCCCGATTTCCGCCGGCTGAACGCCGTCCCGGGCGTCGTCGCCTGCCGGATGGACACCCCGGGCCGCGCGGCATATCCTTCGGCCCTTTATACCGGTATCGCACGGCAGACCGGGAAGCTCCGCTGCTATGCTTGTTCGTCACGACCGCCCCCGAGACTTGCGCTGGTACTTGGCCGGGCCGATGTTCTTCGGCGACCTGGGCACGAGCCGGTTCTACGTACTGGGGTTGGCGATTTTCTACGCCGGCCTGGCGGCGCCGTACTACGTAGCTGCGATCTGCACTCTGGTTGTACTGGTGGGGTGGGCGTACACCGTGATCTGCCGCGTGCAGCCGGATGGTGGGGGGGGGCTATTCCTCGGGCCGCATGTTGCACCCGTCGTTGGGCGCGATCGGCGCGATCTTGCTGATGGCGAACTACGTCGTCACGGCTGCAATCTCCACCTACGAGGCTGTGCGCTACATTGGGGCGCCGTTCGATCTGCCCGTCGAATGGGCTCCGGGGCTGACGATCGTCGCGATTCTGCTGATCGGGGCGCTGAATTACGTAGGTCCGCGTCGTGCGGGCGTCTTTGCCCTGTTCGTTGCCATCGCGGCCGTGATCATCAGCTTGATCCTGGCGGCGTGTACTTTGCCGCGGCTTTCAATCGGCTGGGAGCAGTTCACGCAACACGCGCCGCGGGACGTGCCGCCGCTGCGCGTCTGGATCAATCTCGTCTCAGTGGTGCTCGCGCTCTCGGGCGTCGAGTCGATCGCGAACATGACCGGGATCATGGTGCAGCCGGTGCGGCGCACCTCGAAGCTCGCCATCTGGCCGGTGATTATCGAGGTGGTCGTTCTCAACCTCATTCTGATCATCGCAATTTTCAGCTTGCCGGCGATGACGGAAGTCGGCGTGATTGCGGACCAGGACCCCGCCGCGCTCACCGCCGCGGAGAACGCCCGCAACGCTGCCATCAAGGAACACGCGCTAGAGGTTTTGGCGCGACAATACGTCCATCCGGCGTTTGCCGCTGTGGCAAGTATTGTGTTCGGTCTGCTGCTGCTCTCAGCGACGAATACAGCGGTCATCGCAATGATCAGCATCCAGTATGCGATGAGCCGCGATCGCGAAATGCCGGAGATCTTCAGCCGGATCAATCAGTACGGCGTACCGCTGTACGGCCTGTGGGCGGCATGTGCGCTCTCAGCAGTCGTGACCGTGGCGGCGGCGAGTTTCGGGGAGGGCACGCTGGAGACACTGGCGAAGATGTACGCCATCGGCGTGGTGGGCGCGATTGTCATCAACCTCGGTAGTTGCCTGGTCAATCGCAAGCTCGCGATCAAAGTCCTCGAACGCATCGGCATGGCCGCGATCGGCGTCGTGCTGGCAGCGATCTGGATCACCATTCCGATCGTGAACCTGCCCGCGCTGATTTTCATCAGCGTCATGCTCGTCAGCGGACTGACGATGCGCTTCATCACGCAGCGCGTACCGCGCGTGCGCGCCGCGCCGACTGCGGCACTCGAGGCTGCGGCGGAGGCCGCCGCCGCGCCCGTTGGCGAGTTGTTGCCGTTCGACCCCGGGAAGGGGCGGGTGCTGGTGGCCAGTCGCGGAAACTTGAAGCTGTTACGGTTCGCCTTCGACGAGGCGCGGCGGCGCGATGCGAACATCTTTGTGCTTTACGTACGTGATATAGCGGTCATGTATGCCGGCCAGTCGGCACCGCTGACGCCGGAAGAAGACCACGAAGCGACGGCCCTGTTCCGGCAGGCGGACAGCATGGCCCGCGAATTCCAGGTGCCGATGCAGCCGATCTATTGCGTGAGTCGTGATCCGGCGGATGTCATCCTGGACTTCTCGGCAACGTACGCGGTCGACGTCGTCATGCTGGGCGTGTCGCGACGGGCGGGCGTGCTGCGGGCGTTGCGCGGGGATGTGATCGCCGGCGTGGCGGACAACCTGCCGGCCGAGGCAACGCTGCTGATTCACGCATAGTCGGCGTTTTCCGGGAATGAGTCTCTGTGTCACTGCTCTGTGAGCAGTGCAGTTCGAGCGAGAGGGAGCGAGGAATCACTGCTGGCAAAGCAGTGGCACTGCCGGCGCTTGCTAGCGCGGCATGAGCACGCGGTCAATGAAGCCGGTGTCGATGTTCCCCTTGGCAAAGTCGGCCTGCTCCATGACCGCCTTGTGCATGGGGATCGTCGTCTTAATCGGGCCGATGACGAACTCGTCCAATGCCCGAGCGGCAGACCGGATTGCTTCGGCGCGGGTGGGTCGATGGACCAGCAGCTTGGCGATCATCGAATCGTAGTAGGGGCTGACCTTGTACCCGGTGTGTGCATGCGTATCGATACGCACGCCCGGGCCGCCGGGGAGCACGAGCTCATTGATCGGCCCGGGGCAGGGGGTGAATCCGTTGTCCGGATTCTCCGCGTTGATGCGACACTCGATCGCGTGGCCGTTTTGCTTGACCTGGTCCTGGCGCACCTTGAGCGGCTCGCCGGCGGCGATGCGGATTTGCCACTGCACGAGATCTTCACCGGTGACCAGCTCGGTGACCGGATGCTCGACTTGGATGCGCGCGTTGATCTCAATGAAGTAGAAATTCTCGTCGTGATCCACGAGGAATTCGCACGTGCCGGCGGAGTGATAGCCGGCCGCTTTGGCCAGCCGCACGGCCGCCGTACAGAGCTTGTTCCGGGTGCGTTTACTGATGTGCGGCGAGGGCGATTCCTCAATGAGCTTCTGGTGCCGACGCTGCAGGGAGCAATCGCGCTCCCACAGGTGAATCACGTTGCCCTTCTGGTCGCCCAGCAACTGCACTTCAACGTGCCGAGGACGTTCGATCAGCTTCTCGACGTAGAGGCTGCCGTCCTTGAACGCGTTCTCGGCCTCGGCACGGGCGTGTCGGAAGTTCGAACGCAGCGTCGCTTCGTTGTGTGCCGGGCGCATCCCGCGGCCGCCGCCGCCCGCCACTGCCTTGATCATCACGGGGTAGCCGATTTTCTCGGCGATTTCGACGGCCTCGTCGTCGCTTTCGACCACGCCGTCACTGCCCGGGACGAGCGGGACGCGGGCCTGCTTCGCGATCGCGCGGGCGGCAACCTTGTCGCCCAGTTGTGCCATGGACTCCGCCGAAGGGCCGACGAACTCGATCTTGCAGTCGCGGCACATCTGCGCGAACTTCGAATTCTCCGCAAGAAAACCGTAACCCGGGTGAATCGCCTGCACGTCGGCTTGCTCGGCGGCGGACAGGATCGCGGGGGCATTCAAGTACGAGGCGGCGGGTGCTTCGGCGCCGATGCAGATAGCATCGTGGGCGAGACGCAGGTAGTTCGCGCCGCGGTCGGCCCGCGAGTACACCGCGATAGCCTCGATGCCCATATCACGGCACGCGCGGATGATCCGCAACGCGATCTCCCCCCGGTTGGCGACTAGGATTCTGCTGAACATCCGCTACCTATGTGGTGTCTACGACGGGCTGACCGCAAACAGCGGCTGATCGAATTCGACCGCGGAGGTGTCGTTGACCAGAATCTTCGATATCGTGCCGGACACTTCCGCCTTGATCTCGTTGAACACTTTCATCGCCTCGATGATGCAGATGACCGAGTCGGGCGTGATCTTCGTGCCGGGTTGGACGAACGGTGCCGCGCTAGGTTCGGATGCCAGATAGAACGTGCCCACCATCGGTGAGCGGATAATCGTCTCATTCGCGTCAACGACTGGCTCGCTCGGGGCCGATGCCGCGGGGGCCGGAGCCGGAGCGGGTGGAGCCGGTGCTGCGGGCGGTGGCGGCGGCGCAGTGACGACTGGCGCTTGTCCGCGTCGGAGCAGAATATGCGTTTCGCCCTCGCGCAGCTCGATGCGACTGAGGTCGTGTTCGACCATGAGCTCGACGAGGTTTTTGATGTGTTTCAGGTCCATCGGATTTCTCGCAGCAGCGCTCTTAGCTAGCGCCGTGTTCTTCACCTGGCTCATGACATCTTGATGGGCAGTGACGTCAGCACTTCATAACCGGTCTTGGTCACGAGGACGTCGTCCTCGAGCCGGATACCGCCTACGCCGGGCAGGTAGATTCCCGGTTCGATCGTGATCACCATACCGGGCTCCAGAACCGTCGGCGTACCCTTGCCGATTCGGGGAATCTCGTGGGCGACCAGGCCCATTCCGTGTCCCGTTGCGTGGTTGAACAGTTTTCCGTAACCGGCCTTCTCGATGACCGAACGAGCTGCACGGTCGACGTCGTGGGCCGTGATGCCGGGCCGCACCGCCTCGGTGGCGCGGTCATGCGCCTCGCGGACGATGTCGAAGATCTTCCGCAAACGGGCGGGGATGCTACCGAGCCACACCACGCGGGTCAAATCGCTGCCGTACCAGTTCACGTGGGCGCCCCAGTCGAACAGCAACGGCTCATTCCGCTTGAGCTTGCGCTCACCGGGAACCGCGTGGGGAATCGAGGAGTTGGGTCCGAATGCCACGATCGACGGGAACGTCTCTCCCTGGGCGCCGAGCTTCTGCATCTCGTACACGAGACGGGCTGCGGTCTGTCGCTCGGTCACGCCGGGCTTGAGCCAGCGGACAACCGCCTTGAAGGCCTTTTCCGCGACGCCGATCGCGGTACGAATGCGCTTGATCTCGTCCTTGTCCTTGCAGGCCCGCAGGGGGCGGATCAGGCTGGGGCAGGCGACGAGTTTCGCTGGCTTGATCTCCTTGTTGAGCACTTTGTGCTCACTGACGCTCATGAGATCCGGGTCGAAGCCGAGGCGTTTGACCCGCAGTTTGCGGATTTCCTTAGCGTTGGTGGCGGGTGTCCGCTGCTTACGGAGCACCTTGCGGGCGTATGGAGCTTCGATGTCCGCCGCTTCGTCGAAACGCCCGTCGGTAAGCAGAACGACGGCCCTGGGCGTGACCAGCACACCGCCGTCCTCGCCGGTGAAACCGGTCAGCCAGTACTGATCCATGCGGTCGAGCACGTAATAGCCGTCAATGTCCCGGGCGGCCATCTCCTCACGTAACTTGTTGATTCGTAGTGAGTAAGGTTTCGGGACGGTCTTGCGGCGGACCTTCTTGGTCATAACTTCTGCTCCCGTTGTGAGTCTCAGGCTGACGGCCTTGCGTTCCAAACGTGGCGCAATCGAGCGGTGCGCCCGATAAATGGTTTTCTAAAGGACACAATCTACTCGCGGGTCGGATTCTTGGCTAGGCTCGATCCGCCAGGTTTTCGGAGTAGTGTTTGACGCTCTAAGTGATCGCGACTAAACTACGTGGCTCGCAATGAATCTCGCCGGAGACACCGGCGCAACTGCTTGAACCAACGCGAGGTAGCTATGGCCCGCAAGTGCTTTTTCCTCGGCAAGAAAACGGTCGCCGGCCGTTCCATCGCGCGGCGCGGTAAGGCCAAGTACCTCGGCGGTGTCGGCCGCAAGACCACTGGCATCACCAAGCGGAAGTTCAAGCCCAACATTCAGAAGGTGCGGGCGCTGGTCGATGGTCGCGTGGTGCGCATCCGCGTGAGCGCCAAGGCGATTCGCATGGGGCTCGTCGTCAAGCCGCCCAAACGTGACTGGAAGCCGCCTGTCGAAGCCGCCGCCGAGGCGTAGCAGCCCGTGGCTGACGGAGCGAACACGATCGACGTCGAACGTGTACGCCACTTGGCCCGGCTCGCCCGGCTGAAGCTGACGGACGACGAGTTGCGGCAACACGCGGCTGGATTAGGGGCGATTCTCGAGGCTTTTCGTGATATCGAGCAGGTCGACACGAGCAACGTAACGCCGTTGCCCCTTCCGCGCGGCAGCGCGTCCGCAGGTCGCGAGGATGTGGCGCACACGCCGCTGTCCCACGCAAGAGCGCTGGCGAACGGTCCGGACACGCGTGACGGGCTATTTCTCGTCCCCCGAATTTTCCAACGTTCCCAAAACGACTGATTCTGCCTCCCGCCGGACACGACCGCATGGATGCAGCCTGGAGCGCCGCCGAGATTGCGACCGCCGTCAACGAGCGACGCGTGTCGGCTGAGCAGGTTTGTGTCGGCGCGCTTGAGCGGGCAGGTGTTCGCGGTGCCGATTGCAATGCGTTCATCTCATTGATGACGGATCGTGCGCTGATTCGTGCCAGGGAGGTCGACGCCAAAGTTCGGTCGGATGTGACGCCGCTGCCACTTGCCGGTGTGCCGATCGCGATCAAGGACAACATCGCGACGTTGTTCGGAACGACGACGGCCGGATCGCGGGTGCTGTCGGTTTATCGCGCACCCTACGACGCGACGGTGATCGAGCGGCTGGAGCAGGCGGGGGTGATCATCATCGGCAAGACGAATCTCGACGAGTTTGCCATGGGCTCATCGAACGAGCATAGCGCGTACGGATCGGTCGCTAATCCGTGGAATCCGGATTGTGTGTCCGGCGGATCATCGGGCGGATCGGCGGCGGTCGTTGCTACGGGCGTTGTGCCTGTCGCGCTGGGTAGTGATACCGGCGGTTCAATCCGTCTGCCGGCGGCGTTCTGCGGCGTCGCGGGACTGCGGCCGACCTACGGACGTGTATCGCGCTACGGACTGATCGCGTTCGCATCGAGCCTGGACCAGATCGGCCCGTTGGCACGCTCGGTTTGCGATGTCGCCCTGATTCTCAGCGCAATCGCCGGCCACGATCCGCGCGACGCCACCAGTGCCGACGAAGTCGTGCCAGACTACGCGGAAACGTTGAACGACGATCACGTTGCGACGCGCCTGCGGACGTTGAAGATCGGCCTTCCGGCGGAGTACTTCAATGAGGTGCTGGACCAGGAAGTTCGCTCCGCACTCAACGCCGCCATCGAGATCTATCGCGAGTTGGGCGTCGAGATCACGACCGTCTCACTACCGCACACGAAGTACGCCCTGGCGACCTATTACCTGATCGCTACAGCAGAAGCCTCGGCCAATCTGGCCCGCTACGACGGCGTGCATTTCGGATCTCGGGCGGACGGGGCGCGTGACTTCCCTGAGCTCAACGCCGCGACACGAACCGAGTTTCTGGGCGCGGAAGTGAAGCGTCGCATCATGCTCGGCACGTTTGTGTTGTCGGCGGGATATCACGAGCGGTACTACGACAAGGCTTGTGGCGTGCGTGGGCTGATCCAGAACGACTTCAGCAGTGCATTTGCCAACTGTGACATCCTGCTGGCTCCAACGTCACCCACGTCGGCGTTTCGGCTGGGTGAGCGGGCGGACGACCCATTGCAAATGTATGGCTCCGACGTACACACCGTCGCTGCCAGCCTGGCGGGTCTGCCGGCGATCTCGATTCCGTGCGGACAGACGCAGGCGGGGTTGCCGATCGGGATGCAACTGATTGGTCGACCGTTCGCTGAGACGGTACTCTTGCAGGCGGCCCGGGCGTATGAGCGGGCCACGCGTTGGTATCAGATGCAGCCCGGCGATCAATCCTGACGAGAACGATCATGGCCACAACAACCGATCGGCGTTGCGTGGGGACTAAGATCATCGCGACGCTCGGTCCGGCGACCGCGAATCCCGAGCGGCTTCACGCGTTGATCGATGGTGGCCTGGATGTCTGTCGGCTCAACTTCAGTCATGGGACGCACGACGAGCATGCGCGGACGTTGAAGCTCGTGCGTGATGTGGCAGCCGAACGCGATGAGCCGCTGTGCGTGATCGGCGACCTCTGCGGCCCCAAGATTCGCCTGGGCGAGTTTGATGCTGAGCCGGTTGAGATCGAACGCGGGCAGCAGATTACATTCGTGCCCGGCTCCGGCCGCTGCACCGCGGCGCAGTTGACCGTCAGCTACGAGACCTTTGTGGACGACGTTGCGCCGGGTGAGCGAATTCTCATCAACGATGGCCTGGTGCGGCTGGTCGCCCGAGCGCGGCAGGGCGGCACGTTGGTGGCCGAGTGTACGGCCGAGGGTGAACTAAAGAGTCGCAAAGGCGTCAACCTGCCGGACAGCAAGTTGTCCACGCCGGCGCTGACCGAGAAGGATCGCCGCGACCTGGCCTGGGCACTGGAGCACGATCTGGATTACGTCGCGCTGTCGTTCGTCAGACAACCGCAGGATCTGTACGACCTTAAGGCCGCGATCAAGGCCGCCGGTCGGCATACGCCGGTAATCATCAAGATCGAGAAGCCGGAGGCGCTGGAGCATCTTGACGAGCTGATCGAACAGACGGATGCGGTGCTGGTCGCACGGGGTGACTTGGGCGTGGAGACGGATGTCTGGCGCGTGCCGCTCGAGCAGAAGGACGTGGTCGCGCGCTGCCGCGCCGCGGGCGTGCCCGTCATCGTTGCTACGCAGATGCTCGAGAGCATGATTCACAGCCCCATGCCCACCCGCGCTGAGGTCAGTGACGTTGCGAACGCCATCTTCGACCGGGCCGACGCTGTGATGCTCTCCGGCGAGACCGCGGTTGGGCGTTACCCCGTACAGGCTGTCGATATGATGAACCGGATCGCGGAAATAACCGGCGCCTATCTGGCGACCCGGGCACCGTGCGAACCGTCATCTGTTGGTGCGCCGCTCTCAGCGACCAGCGCGGTTGCGCACGCTGCGGTCCAAGCGGCGCGCGACGTTGGTGCGCGGCTGGTCGCAGTGTGGACGGCGCGTGGCGAGACGGCGCGTCGCGTTGCACAGCATCGCTTGGCGATGCCGGTGGTGGGCCTGACGTACGACGAGCGAGTCTATCGTCAGATGGCCTTGCTCTTCGGTGTGATCCCGATTCGCGTCGCGCCGCTGGACCATCCAGCGGAAATGGCTGCGACGCTGGACGAGATACTGATAGAGCGGAAACTTGCCAAAGCCGGCGATCTGATCGTGGTGGTGACATCGACACGGCCCACGACGCCGGGAGCGACTGATACGACGCTGGTTCATCGGGTTCAGGAGTCAGCCGGCGCGAGTGACGACTAGAAGTCCGCGTCGTTCCCGGGGCCGCTGCGAGGGTGTTCAATGACAGGCCGAGTCGAGATTCAATATGGCTTACCCCAGGACGAGGCGGAGTTGCAGCGGGCCAGTGCGCTCACAGCGGAGACGTTCGGCGTCGGTCCGGACCGCGAACAGGAGTATGTTGCCCAGGTCGGCTCCGAAAACTTCCGGGTCGCTCGTGTGAACGGTGAAATCGTCGGATCGCTCGCGCTGCTGCACGCCGGCCAGTGGTTCAATGGGCGCAGCGTGCCGATGACGGGGATTGCCGCCGTCGCGGTTGCGCCCGGGTTCCGAGGCCGTGGCGTCGCGACGCAAATGCTGCGCGAGATGCTGGTCGAGTTGCGCCATGCGGGCGTACCGATTTCATGTCTGTATCCCGCGACGGTTGCGCTCTATCGTCGCGTGGGATATGAGCTGGCGGGGGCATCGTACGAGTACGCGCTGCCGGCGCTGCGTGTCGACACCCGCGAGCGAGGGCTCGACGTGCGCGCAGCTTGTGAGGCGGATGAAGTTGCGATCCGCGACGTCTACCAGCAGTGGGCCGCGACCACCTCCGGCAATATTGACCGCAATGAGTTTTTCTGGAAACGCGTGCGATTGATGCGCGGCGAGCCGACGCGAAGCTACGTCGTCACCGAGCAGGATCGCATTGTCGGCTACACGTTTGTCCGCGAGCGTCCTGGCAAAGTCCACCTGCAAGACCTCTACGTGCAGGATCTCGCGTACACGACGTCCGCTGCCGCTCGGCGACTGCTGACGTTCCTGGCCGATCACCGCACCATTCGCGATCGGGTGGCATGGCGCGGCGGACCTGGCGATCCGCTGCTGGGGCTGCTGGGTGAGGCACCGGAGGAGATAAGTCGGCATACCGTCTGGATGGTGCGGATCGTCGATGTGGCGGCGGCGCTGGCGGCGCGGGCGTATCCTCCAGGCCTGAGTGCCGAACTCCACTTGGCGGTGAAGGACGACGTCCTCCCGGATAATGAAGGGCACTGTGTTTTGCACGTCGCGGAGGGGCGTGGGGCTGTGTCGCCGGGCGGGTCAGGGAGCCTCGTGATCGACGTCCGCGGTCTTGCCGCGCTCTACACCGGCCATCAGACGGCGACGGACCTGGAGACGCGCGGACTGTTAAGCGGGCCGGCTGAGGAACTGGCGCGGCTGACGGCCGCGTTCGCGGCTCCAGCGCCCTGGATGCGGGATGAGTTCTGAAAGGAGACAGGGGGATTGGCCGACCTGGAGGTCGGTTCCCCACATAAATCTCACAGCCGAGGGCGGCTGTGCTCCACCCGTGGGCGCTGTGCTACACCCCGTGGCGGGGGTGGGTTATACTACCCGGCCGCGTGCGCCCGGCTGGCGGCGACTGATACCAGCCGCGAAGCGAGCCGAGCATGAGTTCACGGAGGTCCCGCGAGATGTCGGAAATCCCGCTCGAGACACCGCCTGATAGTGATAGTGACAATGGAAAGAGGAAGGGGCCGGCCCTTAATAAATTCTTCAAAGCGGTCATCAAGCTGAAGGTGTCGGACCTGCACCTGAAGGCCGATCGCCCCGCGATGGTGCGTTCGCGCGGTGACCTGCGTCCGCTCCAGGGCGGTCCACTGACCGGAGAGCAGATCCACGACGGCATCTTCGAGCTGCTGTCCGATCGGCAAAAGGAGATGTACGAAGAGAAGGGGGCGATTGACTTCGCGTACGACGTTGGTCCACCCGGCGACGCCGACCGCTTCCGTGTGAACGCGTTTCAGCAGCGAGGCAAGATGTCGGTGGCCGCCCGCCGCGTCGATCGCAATATCCTCAACTTCAAGCAGTTGTACCTGCCGGACTCGATCGAGAACGTGGCCCGGTTCAACCAGGGGATGGTGCTGCTGGCGGGCATCACGGGCTCGGGCAAGAGTACGACGATCGCGGCGCTGATCGACTACATCAATCAGCGTGACCCGGTTCATATCGTGACGGTCGAAGACCCCATTGAGTACCTGTTCACGGACAAGAAGGCGGTCATCAACCAGCGCGAAGTTGGCATCGACGTGCAGAACTTCCACGATGCCCTGAAGTACCTGATGCGTGAAGACCCGGACGTTGTCCTGATCGGTGAGATGCGCGACGTCGAGACGTTCAGCGCCGCCGTTCACGCCGCCGAGACGGGCCACTTGTGCCTGGGCACGATCCACGCCTCCAGCGCGTCGCAGACGATCTCGCGCCTGCTGGACCTGTTCCCGGCGGAAGAACGGCGGTCGATACGCCAGGCGCTGGAGTTCAATCTGAAGGCGGTGATCTGCCAGAAGCTGATCCCGAGCGTTAAGGAAGGCGTGCCGGTCGTGCCAGCGTGCGAGATCATGTTCAGCAACGCGTCGATCCGCAAGCTGATCCGCGAGGAACGTGACAACGAGATAATCGATGTGATTCGTGCATCGTACGACGACGGCATGATCGATTTCACCGGACACCTGAAGCAAATGGTCGAGGACGGGTTCATCGACCACGCAACCGCGTATGAGGCGGCGCCCAATCCCGACGAGCTCCGCATGGCACTGAAGGGCATCAAGGGTTCTTCCGGCGGAATTCTCGGATAGCAGCCGCGGACCGTTTTCCGTATGGCAACAGGAGACGGAACATTGACTCTCTATCTGGACTTGCTTGCCCAGGTGCCCGACAGCTATATGTACATCAACCCGTTCAAGCTGTTCGGGTTCGTCGTCGTGTTCGTAGGGTGGGCATACTTTGCGGGCTGGGTTGACAAAGACACGATCGCCGTCAATACCTTTCGCACGACATGGAATCTGATCGTGCTGGGCGCCGGCGTGCTCGCCGCCGCGCTGGCATTGTTCGTGCCCATGTTCCTGGTGGGCTTTTGCGTGTTCATCGTGATCAACCTGACGGTGATGATCATCTACATCATCCACCGCAACGGACTTGTGCAGGAGCAGGACACGGTCCTGACGGCCGCGCACTTCAAGCGCATGAAGGACGAGGGCGTCTTCGGCAAAAAGAAGCCCAAGGAGGTCAAGGAGCGTATTCGTCTGACCACGGCTGACAAGAAGGTCGTTCCGATTCCGGAAGAGGAAGAGGAGCGCGAGCAATATCGGCTCACGCAGGACCTGCTGTTCGACGCACTCTGGCACCGAGCGCAAATCATCGAGGTTTCTGCCACCGGACAGGCGACGAAGACGGTCTACATCGTCGATGGCATGCCCATCGAGCGCGACCCGCTGCCGCGCGCCGAGGGCGAGGCAATCATCCAGTTCGTCAAGCAGATGGCCTGCCTCGATATGGAGGAACATCGCAAGCCGCAGACCAGCGAGATCATGGCGGCGATGGGAGATAAGAAACAGAAGGTGTCAGTGCGAACCGACGGCTCGACCGCGGGGGAGAAGCTGACGCTGCGCGTGATCGGTCCGGAAGCGAACTTCAAGGCCCCCGACCTCGGTTTCACGGATAAACAACTCGAAGCCGTCAACAAGGCCCGCGAGGAGCTTAACGGGCTGATTCTGGTGTCCGGTCCGGCCCGCAGTGGGCTGTCGACCACCATCTTCAGTCTGACACGCACGCACGATCGCTTCCTCCAGAATGTGCAGACGATCGAGTTCGTCAGGGAAATGCCGCTCGATAACGTCACGCAGAAAGTCTTCGACCCGACCGAGGGCAAGACCTTCACGGAGCAGTTGCTGCGACTGGTGCGCGCCGATCCGGACGTCATCGTGCTGCCCGAGTTGCGCGATCGCGAGGCGGCGTTGGTTGCGGCGCAGGCGGCCGCAAACAAGCAGAAAGTCTACGTCGGAATGGTGGCGAACGATGTCTTCGAGGCGCTGCGCAAGTGGATCAGCCTGCTCGGCGACAAGGTCGCGGCGACCAAGGCCCTGCTGGCGATCTGCAATCAGCGCTTGGTGCGCATTCTCTGCAACGAGTGCAAGCAGGCGTATAAACCCGACGCGGCGATGATGAAGAAGCTCAATCTGCCGGCGGACAAGTTCCTGTATCGCGCACCCGAGCCGCAGTTCGACAAGCGCGGCAACCCGATCGTCTGCCAGGCCTGCCAGGGCACCGGCTACGTCGGACGTACGGGCGTCTTTGAGTGGCTGACCGTCGACGACGCAATGCGCAAGGTGCTGCAGACGAGCAAGTCGATGGCCGATATTCAGAACTACGCACTCAAGCAGGGCAACGTCGGACTCCAGAACCAGGCGCTCGAGAAGGTCCTCGACGGCACGACCAGTATTCAGGAAGTCGTGCGGGCCGTACGCGCGGGCGCGGGCAGCAGAGCAGCAAAACCGGCCGCAACCAGAGCGAAACCTGCTGGCCGACCTAAACCGCAGGCCGGTGCCGGGCCGGCGCGGAAAGCTGCCGGCGGAGGTGCGAAATGATCCTCAACATCGTAGCTCTGCTGTTTGTTGCCGGCATCACGTTCATGCACTCGATGTTCGGGCTCTACAGCGGCATCATCAACGTGGCCTGCTCGATTGTGGCGCTGGCGATCTCGTTCGGTTTCTTCGAGGTCGTTAACGGCCTCCTGACAACGCAGGCCGGTCTGCACCCGGCTTACACCGAGCCGGTCACGCTGGCCTTGCTGTTCGCCATTTCACTTGGCCTGCTGCGCCTCGTCGCCGATCAGTTCATTCGCGGCAATGTCCGCGTTCCGATGTACGTTGATTGGGGCGGCGGCGCCGTCTGCGGGTTCATCAACGCGCAGATCTGTGTCGGCGTGATGGTGCTCGCGTTTTTGATGGTGCCCTTTGGTGGCAAGGTCGCCGGGTATCAACGATACGCGCGCGACGTCGACAACGAGACGTATCGGACGGCGAGTGTCCCCTCAGAGCTGCGCAAACAGGACGACCGCATCGCGTTCGTCCGGAACAAACTCTGGCTGCGCTCCGATGATTTCACGGTCTGGCTGGCCAAGACGCTCAGCGGCGGCAGCCTTAGCGGCTCCACATCGCTCGCTGCCGTGTATCCGGATTTCGCCGAGTGGGTCTGGTGGAGCGGCAACACCGTTCAGCACGAATCCATGCCCGTACCGCAGCGGAACGACACAGACGGTTTTGAGCGCGGGCTGCGCGTGGAAACGGCCTGGACGCAGGTGACGGATCTGGAGGCGCGCTATCGCGAGAACGTTGCGACCGAAGACCAGCCAACGCCGCCGTATGTGCCGCTGACCTATCAGATCCAGCCGGGGCACGAGCTGTTGGGCACGCGACTGGTCCTCGACAACAGTTCGGCCGATCGCACGAAGACCGGCGCGCCATACCATCGTTTCCGGCCGACCATGTTTCGCCTCGTCGGTGACGTCGGTGATGAGCCGCGGCATTTCGTGGCACAGTTGATCGGCGGCGCGGACGAGCGCATCGGTCCCAACTACCGTATTGTCGAGGCCGATGAAAACTTCTCGCTCGAAGCGCAGGGCGAGACCAGGATCGACGTGATCTTTGAGATTCCGGCCGGGTTCGAGCCGCGCTTTGTCGAGTACAAGCGTCACGCGCGCGTCGCTTTGACGCCGGCCAACATCGAGTCCACGCCACCTGAGACGCGCCTTTCGCTCGGTGGCGGAGAGACGTCCGCAGCCGTGGCCAGCGCCGGCGGAACGGGTACGGCAACCGGCCAGGGCCTGACGCGGTTTATCGAGACGGTCGACCACAGCTTTACCGGCGGCATCGATCGGCTGCCGTTCGAGATGGCCAGCGCGACGCTGCGGAGCGAGCAGGTCGACATTGTCGGCAGCAAGCTCGGTCCCGGCCGCGTCACCAAGGAGCGTGACGCACTGGAGCAGGGTACCGGTACGAAGATCGCGACGTTCGACGTGCCGTCCGGCCAGAAGATTTTCCAGATCCAGACCCGCGCCCGACAGGCCGCGAGCCTGGCGGGACAGGTGTTCAACTTCGTCGGCTCGGTCGCCAATCAGTACTACGCGCTGAGTAACACCGGCGAGCAGTATCCGCTGTGCGGCTATTACGCGATCGTCGAGCGCAACGGCCAGCAGTTCATCGAGCTGGTCTACGCGCCGGACGATCCGGCGTTCCGTGGAATGCTGGACTTTCAGACCGACGGAATCCGCAACCTGCTGCGGGATCAGGACGACGCGAAGCTGGGGCTGCTATTCCTGGTGCCGCCGGGGACGTGCATCACGAGCATTCGCACGTCGAGCCGCGGCTCGATCGACTTCGGGCAGGAGTTTTGTGTCGGGTCGTAGTGGGCGTGGGGACGTGCGATTCGTGGCAGTCCTTGCCAGACGGCGATAAAACGCCGCCCCGCACGCTTCCCGAGGCCGCAATGTCGCCGGTGCTTGACTTTGCCGCCGGGCGAGCTACTTTATGAGATTCCCGGCAGTGTGCTGCCGGCTGGTCTGGTCCCCGATAGCTCAATGGTAGAGCGAGCGGCTGTTAACCGCTAGGTTGTAGGTTCGAGTCCTACTCGGGGAGTTCCCCCCAACCCCGCGTTCTGCGGCGTTTTGCCTTGTATGCCGCCGTGCGCGCTTCTCAGCGAAGCGCCCGTTGATGAACCAGATTGGCCCGTGGCGCACTCCATTTGGTGCCGTATTTGGTCCATCGATCTGTCGGACGAAACCGGGACATCGTCGGTGCCCGTGCGTCTGGCCGTCTCGCGCGAATTGCCGCTGTTATCGACGTAGTCGGGCAACTTCGCCGCGGCACCGAACGTGTCGAGTACGCGGCGATCGGTGTACGTCCCCGCCGTCAAGCGATAGTCGGTGTGCCGGGCCAGTTCCATGATTGTGCGCGGCGACACGCCCGCGCGCTCGAGTTCGCTGATGAACGTCACGCGCAACGAGTGAAACCCGACAATCTCGTTTGTGGCCTCATCGCGGTAGGTGACGCCCGCGCGCTTGAGATCGGCCTTCCAGGTGTCGAATTTCGGCACGGTGGTGAACACCGGCGCCGTTGGCGTACAGAACGGCGGACGCACGGCCCGGAGTTCACGCACCAAGTGCGAAGGCAGCGGAAGCTCGTCAGCACGCTTTGACTTGGTCGCCTCGGCCCGCAGGCGCAGATGCGTGCGCGGCGCGTCCAGGTGAACGTCACGCCACTGCAAGTCGCCGAGTTCGCGACGGCGCAATCCCGTACCCAGTGCGAACCGATAGACGAGAGCCCGCGGCCCCGCGACGGCGAGAATCCGTTTGACCTCTCCGGGCGTCAGGGCGCGGTGTTTACGGCGGCGATCAGGCGCTCCGGCTTGCGTCGCGGTGCGCCGCCGTGCTTGCGGGGAACCTTCACTGTGGCAAGCATATTCTGGACGAGCGTGATCTCAGCGGGCGACGTAGAGGCGATGTGCATGCCGAGAGGTATACCCGCGCGCTCCGCCACCACCATATGCTTCGTACCCTTTCCACGTTTGGTTTTTCTCACGCAATCGCTTCTTTTTGGCAGGAACGTCACGTCTGTGAACACTTCTTTCCAACCGAGATACTGGTCGGCGAGCAACGCTCGCCAGGCACGCTCTCACACGCCTTGCTCCTTCCAGTCGCGCAGCCGACGCCAACACCAACACGTGTTCGGCAATGGGGATCGCTCGGACAGCTCTTTCCATCGCGCGCCGCTACGTAGCACCCACAAGATGCCTTCGAACACCGGCCGATTGGCGATCGGCTTCGGCCCACCTTTGGGCGAACCCGTCGGAGGCGGCAACAACGGTTCGATGGTCTTCCATTGCTCGTCCGTGAGCAGCCTTGGGTCTCGGGCCATGGCGACTCCTTTCGCCCAAGCATTGAACCCTAAATCTAGCACTGGTGCATGCTTGCGTAATCCATTGCGCGCCCAGGAGTTATGAAACCGTGTCTGATTAAAAACAGGACCATAATGGTACAGATGAGCTGAATCGCGCGATCTAAATTTCTGTCGCTGCCGCAAAAAAACGACTTCCCTTGACCGGCGATGCGATCGACACGTTCTGGCTGGGTGGAGGGTCAAAAAAATACCATGTAGTTCCACGTCAACATTTCCATAGTTATTGCTCGCACTCGGGCTGTCCATCTGATAGGCTGTAGTAAACGGTGGGCGCAGCTTCTGGGGTGTGCCGGACCAACTGGCTAGTGGGACGCACAACATGGTCATTTCTTAGAGCCAAACATGCAACTCGTTTCGAGGTGGGATCATGAGATGTCGGACGATCGACGGGGTAGCGGTGTTCGCTGTACTCATGCTAGTCGGTGCGATCAGTGTGGCCGATTCGCGCGACACGATTTGGTATGTCGACGATGACGCGCCGCTCGGCGGTGATGGGCTTGCCTGGTCTTCAGCTTTCTTTGATCTTCAATCGGCACTGGAAGTAGCAGCGCCCGGCGACACGGTGCGCATCGCGGGCGGCCTGTACGTGCCCACGACGCAGGTTGATCCGAATGACCCCAATGATCCGCGCGCGAGGACGTTCGTTCTGTGGCCCGGCGTTACCTGGCTTGGGGGCTACGCCGGCCTCAGCGGCGATGGAGACCCCAACGAGCGAGACGTGCAGCAGTATGAGACTATCCTGACCGGCGATCTACTGGGAGACGACCTGCCCGATTTCGCTAATCGGGATGATAATGCCTACCATGTCATCACGGGGAGAGATATCGACGCGCGGGCTGTGATTGATGGTGTCACCATCACGGCT
>JANQFV010000047.1 GCA_028277645.1 Phycisphaerae bacterium | reverse complement strand
CAGCCTCAGCCGCGCCGCCGCCGCAGGTGCCCATGACGTTCGAGGAAGCGGAGGACCAGGTGCGCGAGGACTTCCGCATGATCAAGGCCATCGACGAAGCACAACGCCTGGTCAACGAACTACACGAGGCGGTGTACGGACCTTGGCGCCCCCTGGACCGTGGCGAAGAGGGGTTCCGCGCCGTTCCGGCAGAGCCACTCGTATCGTTCGAGTCGCTCCGTGATGAGTTCTCCGAGCGCTACCCAGTGCTGCATCAAACGACCGATCTGGTCGACTACGATCTTCTCCAGGGAAAACCGCTGTTCGGCGACGCGTTCGTCACGGTAAATCGCCGTCCGGTCAGCGTCGCCGATCTGGCGTTCCGCGTGAAGGGCCTGGCGGAGCGCGCGGAGGGCGACGTACTGCCGCTGTTCAATGTCATGGAGCCGGGGCCGGTCGTCGTCGCGCCCGACGTTACCGGGCAGCATCAGGTGTACCAGGCCTTCGTCTTTCGTGTGACTGAGGTGAAGCCGAGCGCCCCGCCGGACAGCATCGACGAAGTGCGTGTTCAGGTCGAAGAAGACTGGCGCGATTGGCAGGCGTTCGAAATGGCGCGTGAGCATGCGGAGAAGCTCGCCGCCCGTGCCCGGGAGATCGGCCTCGAGGCCGCCCTGGCCGAGGCAACCGAGCTGCGTGAGACGTTGTCCGCCGGCGCGACCGCTGCGACCCAGCCAGCCGCTGAGGGTACCCCGCCGCAGCGGAAGCCGCGCTACGCAGAAGATCTGGAGATCTTCACACCGAATCCGATTGGCCGCCGCGATTCGATGGTGGTTCCGCGCGTAGGCCGCACGAGCACGCTACCCAGTGCGGTGCTGGAGCTGACCGCAGATCTCCAGGACGAATCCGTGGCGCACGCTGTGACTGCGGCGCCCCTGGCGAACCAGCTCAAGTGGGTAGTCGCGGAACTCGACGAGCTCAAGCCGCTGTACGCGGGCGAGTTCGAGCAACAGGTTCAGATGTCGGCGTCGCAGTTGCGCCGCGGCACGATCCAGGCGTTCCAAAGCTACTGGATCGCCCCGCAGAATGTGGTCGAGCGCACCGGATTTGAATCCGCACTACCGGACCCCAACGCGCTTTAGCGGCTGCGCCGGCTACATGATCAAGCGACGCAAGCGCTACGCGCTTTCGCGAGTGCATCAGCGTTAGCCTGCGCGTACCCATGTGCGCGCCGCGTGCCGCAGTCAGGATGGGCCAGATATGAGTCACTTGTACGAGTTTTCCCAGATCGAGCCCAAGTGGCAACAATACTGGGAAGACCAGCAGACGTTTCGAGCGGCAAACCCCGGCGAGCCGGGCAGTGATCGCGCCACGTTCTACGTGCTGGATTTCTTCCCGTACCCGTCCGGCGCCGGCCTGCACGTCGGCCACCCACTGGGCTACATCGCCTCAGACATCATCGCCCGGTTCATGCGCATGCGCGGCCACAACGTGCTGCACCCGATGGGCTGGGATGCCTTCGGTCTGCCCGCCGAGCAATACGCGATCGAAACCGGCGTTCATCCACGCGAAACCACGCGCAAGAACATCGAAACGTACAAGCGTCAGCTCCGCATGATCGGCCTGTCGTACGATTGGAGCCGCGAGGTCGCGACGTGCGACGAAGACTACTACCACTGGACGCAGTGGATCTTCCTGAAGATCTTCAACTCGTGGTACGACCCAGAGTGGCGCTGGAGGGACGCCGCCGGACGAGAGGTAACCGGCGCCGCGCGGCCCATTGAGAAGCTGCCGATCCCCCCGGACGTCAAGGCCCAGGGCGAGGCCGCTGTCCGCGCTTATCGCGACGAGCACCGCCTGGCTTTCCTGGCCGAAGTCCCCGTGAACTGGTGCCCCGCGCTCGGCACCGTGCTTTCCAATGAGGAGGTGACGGCCGACGGACGAAGCGAGCGCGGCAACCATCCCGTCTACCGCCGCCCCATGCGCCAGTGGATGCTCCGCATCACGGAGTACGCCGAGCGGCTGATCAGTGATCTCGATGTGGTTGATTGGCCGGAGCCGATCAAGCTCATGCAGCGCAACTGGATCGGCAAGAGCTTCGGTGCATACGTCGACTTCACAATCGAATCCGACGGCCCCGCCGGTGGCGAGATTATCCGCGTCTTCACCACGCGTCCGGACACACTCTTTGGCGCCACGTACGTCGTGCTCGCACCTGAGCACCGTCTCGTGCCGATCATCACCACACCGGAACATCGTGACGAGGTCGACGCCTATCGCCGCGAGGCTGCCGGCAAGTCCGAGCTCGACCGGACCTCAGACAGCAAGGTCAAGACCGGCGTTTTCACCGGTGCGTACGCGATCAATCCGGTCAACCGCGCCAAGGTCCCCATCTGGGTCGCCGACTATGTTCTGCTCGGTTACGGCACCGGGTCTATCATGGCCGTGCCCGGACACGACACGCGCGACCTTGAGTTCGCCGAGAAGTACGGCATCGACGTCATCCAGGTCGTTCAGCCGCTCGGCGACGAAGATTGGCGCGGCTTTGTCGGCAACGGTACTTCTGTGAATTCGCCCGCCGACCATGGTGAGCACTTCACCGGACAGTGCATCATGAACGGGCTGCCAACGCCGGAAGCCAAGCAACGCATCACGCGGTGGCTTGAAGAGCGCGACCTCGGCGAGGGGACGGTGCAGTACAAGCTTCGCGACTGGTTGTTCTCGCGGCAGCGCTATTGGGGCGAGCCGTTCCCGATCGTCTATCGTGAGGACGGCGCCACCGAGGCACTTTCCGAGCATGAACTCCCGCTTACGCTGCCCGAGGTCGAGGATTTCCGTCCGCATGCCAGCGACGACCCAGAAGCCGAGCCGCAAACGCCGCTCTCCCGGGCCGAGGAATGGCTCCGCTTCGAGCGCAAAGGACACCAATACCACCGCGAAGCTAACACCATGCCGCAGTGGGCCGGTTCGTGCTGGTATTACCTGCGCTTCTGCGATCCACACAACGACACGGCGCTCATCGACGATCGCGTTGAGCGACATTGGCTCGGTGGCAAGAAACCGGACGGATCCGCCAAAACCGGCGGCGTCGACCTCTATATGGGCGGCGCCGAGCACGCCGTCCTGCACCTGCTCTACGCGCGTTTCTGGCACAAGGTGCTCTACGACCTTGGTTATGTCTCGACCCCCGAGCCGTTCTACAAGCTGTTTAATCAGGGCATGATCACCGCGGACTCCTATCGGGATGAGCGCGATGTGTACGTGCCAGCTGAGCACGTCGAAGATGGGCCGGCCACGCAGATGGAAGTATCAGTGAAAACCGGCGACGGACAAACACGCCGGCTGAAGGTGGAAACAACGTACTACTACGAGGGACGACCGGTCTATCGCTCCGCGGACAAGATGTCCAAGTCCAAGAAGAACGTCGTCAACCCCGATCACATCATCCACGAGTACGGCGCGGACACGCTGCGACTCTACGAGATGTACATGGGACCGCTCGAGAAGAGCAAACCGTGGAACACGGACGACATTGTCGGGGTTCACCGCTTCCTGCAGCGCGTCTGGCGCCTGGTCGTGCCCCAGCCGCTGGGCGACGCCGCACCCGAAACCGAGTTGAATCCGAAGTTGGCCGACGAGGCTAACGAGGAACTCGAACGCCTGCTGCACAAGACGATTCGCAAGGTCACCGAGGACATCGAGAGGTTCGCGTACAACACAGCGCTCGCGCAGATGTTCGTGTGGGTGAACGAGGCCGGAAAAACCGACGCCATCGGCCGCAGCCAGATCGAGCGCTTCCTGCGGCTCCTGGCGCCGTTTGCCCCGCACATCGCCGAAGAACTCTGGCAGCGACTCGGACACAGTGACTCGATCGCGTGGACCGGCTGGCCGGAGTTCGACGAGGCACTCACGCGTGACGAGACCATCGAGATCGCCGTGCAGGTGAAGGGCAAGGTGCGCGGCCGCATCGCCGTTCCGGCTGACGCGGACGAGGCGACCGTGATCGCCGCCGCACTGGAGTTGCCCAACGTTGCTAAGGAACTGTCCGGCAAGGAGCTGCGTCGCAAGATCGTCGTTCCCGGTCGCCTCGTGAACTTGATTCCGTGATCGATTCCGATAATAACACACTCGCAATAGGCTCCCGGCCTGTTCCTACTCGCGGGGTCTGGAAAAATCGTTGCGATTGGGGTCTGTCCCGCTTACAATTTTAGACGCTGTGGCTCGCCGACTCGCATCTTTCAGGCGGGTCTTGGGCGTCGTGTCATTTCTTGCCACGCACGGATGGCGTGTTCTGTGGCAACGCTCAAGCGCAACTTCGGCGCAGCCGATAGGTCGTTGTATAGAGAGGTAGTCCGACCGAGACTGGTCATGCAGACTACGCGTGATACATTTCGCCGCCGCGCGCCGTGGGGAGCACGGGCGTTCTCTCTCGCCGAATTGCTCGTCGTCATCGGAATCATCGCACTCCTGATCGCGATCCTCCTACCGCCTTTGCAGGCCGCCCACCGGCAGGCCAAGGACACCAAGTGCGCCGCGCAGCAACAACAGCTCAACATCGCCCTCGAAGCGGCCCGCGCTGATTATGGCTACTTTCCCGTCTGGGATGACGCCGGCAGCCCAACGCGCTATACCTGGATTGACGTGCTCGTGCAGCGCAAGCTCATGGGCAACCCCCGTCTCGGCTACTGCCCACAAGACCCGCGACCATCGCCGCTCAACGCCGCTCGCGGGCGCCATCATCAGGTCGCTTATCCAGGGCAGGATGGCAAGTTCGGCATCGACTACAGCTACGGCATCAGCGTGCCGCTAGCGGCCGCCGGCTGGATATGGCAGCCGGGCTTCAGTGGTTCGACGGTCGACCAGCCTCGGCGACTGGACGATCACGAACGCTACCCCGCTCAACGGATTCTCGTGGCCGACGGCAACTGGAGCACAATCTACAACCTCAGTGGCGACGCCGCCGCCGGACACGACTGGGCCTATCCCACGCAGTATGACAACACCGTCGACTGGCGCCACCGCAAACGCAGCGCAAACCTGCTGTTCCAGGACGGCCACGTCGGCCGAGCGGAATATCTCGGCGGGCAGAAACCCGTGGACACGCATCGCCAGTTCCTCTGGTACCCCGGCGAGTCAGTTTACGTCGGCCCCGACAACAAGCACGGCAACAACTGGTACCCCAACGCCGCCCCGGTGAACTTCGAGACCGGTGAGACCGCCGTCAACTTCCCCGGCGCGATGGCGCCATCTTGGTACACCAACAACCTCGGCTGGACGCAGATCTACAACAAGTAGTCGCCGGGTTGCACGTACCCCACCTTAACGTATCCCCACTCGGTGTAGTGTCCCCTTGAAACCGCTGCGTAACGAGCCGCGGGCATCAGCCCGCGCGGTGTCGAGCAGGCCGAGTGTGGCCGCGCATCGTATGATGCGATGAGCACGAATCACTACACCTGCTCCGGCACCAGCGTAGCACGCGAGCCCGAGTGGCGGCCTGCCAACCTGCGATGGGTGGTCGCTCGTAGTGCGCTACCGACGGTGTGGCAACATATGGAGCAACTGTGAAACGCCACCGACCGACCGAGCCAACCCGAGAAAGGCACTGGAAAACGGTGGTTGTCCCGCCCCGCCGTCCAGCCCAATCCCACACACGGCGGGGCGCCTCATGCGGGCACCCCGCCGACGTCTTGCGGAGAAACGAGCCTTCCGGACAACTACCGACGGCGGATCCCCAATAGCGCCCCGAGGCTGAGAAGTCCAAATGAGGACGGCTCCGGCGTCACGCTCATGGAATGCACCCACAACTCGCCGTAATCGCCATAGTTAATTTGGTCGAATCGCAGGAACTGGAAATCGCAATCGAGTATCGGCACGTCGAACGGGCCGGCGTTGCCCAACACGACCCATCCTCCATTGTCGACGAGTTCGAGCATGCCGCTTACCTCGGTTCCGATGCGTTCCACTGTCAGTCGGTAGCGAGCGTCGACCTGTGGATGGTCAAGTGCCAGGTACCGGTCTGGCTCGGGCAGGAGCCCACCACTCTTGGTGGCTTGCAGTTCGATTCGATCAGGCGCCGGGCCAGCGTAGACGTGGGCGCCCAGCGTGCACGAAGTGTACTCGGGGATGATCGGCGTCAAATCCGCCGCGAATACCGGATCCACAAAATAACCTGGCACCCCATTCCCGAGTGGGTCCTTCACCGTGAAATCTATAACATACTGGCAGTCAGTGAGTACGTACGGCAATTCCTTGTAGTACATGGTCGTGAACTCATCAGGGAGCCCGTCAATGCCATCACGCTCGCCGTACGCAACCTTCAACACCTGTTCGCTGGCGTCATAATGCGACGGGTCTGCCGAATGCGACTTCACGAAACCGGGGTCCGTCGTCCCGTCCCACTCCCAGACGGCCTCGCCGTGGGCCAACGACGTGGCTACAAGCCCGACGACTACAAACTCGATAATATTTCGATGCGACTTCACTGCGTGTCCTCCATTGAAAGTGCCAGAACCGAGAAACCCACTTACCTTACGTTCCGTACAAGTTGGATCAGAAAAACAGATTCGTGATCCAACTGCCACATCTGGGCGACCCCGGACTCCTAGGACCGATTAACCGAATCCGAGGCACGCCCCTCGTAGTAAGATTCCGGGGCCAAAGGCCGATCTTTCAAAATCTCGATGAGCCGATGGCGAAACGACGTTTCCGTCGAACCGGCTCGATTTCTCGAAAGATCGCCCCCGATCGTTCGGAAGATCCTGATGGGCCGAAGACGTGTGTGGAGCGAGCGGCTTGCTCCCGGCGCAGCACGGCGCGCAGCGACCAAGAATCTGAGTCAAGCGATCGCGATCCGACGACTCGTATGCCCGGCTGTAAACTCGATCTCGGAGCAGTACTATGAAACCAGAGCAGAGCCCCACCGACCGCGACTCGCCCGGATCGGCGGCCGCGACCGGCCCAACTCGCGATCGGGAGAGCATGTCGGTGGGTACGCCGGCCGCTGTCATCACTACGACACTGGCCAGTTCGACGCTTCTGGAGCGTGCGGCCGACATGGAGCACCCCGGGACAAATGCGGCCTGGCAGGAGATCGACGCACGCTATCGACCACTCATCATGGCATATGCGCAGGGCAAAGGACTGGCGCGCGCTAGCGCCGAAACCGTGGCCCAGGACACGATGGTCGCATTCGCCGACGCGGTCAGGAATGGCAAGCTCGACTCACACCGCTCGTCACGCGGCTATCTGTTCGGCATCGCGCGCCACAAGCTCATCGACTACATTAAGCGTGGCGGCACGATTGGCGTCCCGCCAGGACAACGACCGCCAGACGAACGCGACCTGCCGACTGCGCCCGAATCAGATCCACATTGGGAATCGTCCATAACAAAGGCGATCGAAAAGCACATTCAGGATGAGCTCAGGTCGCACTTCAAAACCCGGGACGTTGAGATCTGGAAAGGACGGGCGATCGAGGGACGCCCGTCGAAGGAAGTTGCTGAACAACACGGCGTTACAGTCGCGACCGTCAACATGGCAATACACCGGGTCAGGGCGTTCCTGCGAGAGATCGAGCCGGTGATTCGAACTCGATTCTGAACAAAACACGCCCTCCCGATCACTCCCTCCCCCAGCGAATTGCAAGATGTCCTCGGCGCCGGCCCGAGCGGCGCACGCACCTTGCTTTCCGACACACGGTCGAGTTAGACTAAGTCCGTATGCGGAACTGCCCAAACGGTGGGGCTATCGGTCGATTCGCCATTCCAGCAGTCAGTGAGGGTCGGACAGGAATCGCATACGGACAAGGAACAGGCAACTGGGGCGCAACATGTCCGCGGGCGGATTCGAGGAAACACACATGATCCCCTTGAGGGAGCCCGCTGAAAACGCGCCGCCCCCGCATGATCCACCTCCGGCGCCACCGGGCGCGCCCTCTCCGGACGACAATACAGATATTACTGTCGGCCGGGGATACGACCATTTCAGGCCGGACTACGAGATCATCGAGCCGATAATGACGACTCGGCTCTCACGGACGTACAAGGCCCACAACATACCCAGGAACGCCCTGGTCGTCGTCAAGGAACTTCACCCCGAGTTGGTCATACAGCCTGAGGCCCTGGCACGATTCAAGCGGGAAGTTCAGCTTGTGGCGCGGCTCACCAGCAAGGAGATCATCCCGGGTATTGTTCCGATCTGGGACCCGCACCTCGATGAATGGCCGTATTTCTATGCGATGCCGTTCATCGACGGGGAGCACCTGACCACGTACTGCGATTCGCATCGGCTTGATCGAACGGCGCGGCTGCACCTCTTTCTGAAGGTGTGCCGACCCATCACCCAAGCCCACAAGCGTGCGGTGATTCATCGCGACCTCAAGCCCAACAACATCCTGGTCGACAGCCGTGGGGAGCCGTACCTGCTTGACTTTGGCTTAGGCCGCGTAACAGTGACAGGTGCGTCGGCAATCACGACTGGCAATGACTCGGTTCTTGGCGCCCTGGGTTACATGGCACCTGAACAAGCTGCGTCGGCCCCGGACGATGTTAGAACGGACGTCTACGCTTTGGGGGTAATCCTGTTCGAGCTGTTGACAGGATCGCTGCCGATTCGGATTGAGTCGTCGGATAACCGCGATGATGCGCTGGAGCGCATCCGACGTGAAGAGCCGCGCCAACCAGCCCTACAGGATCCAACCATCGGTTGGGAACTCAACCTGATCACGCTGAAGGCGCTCGAAAAGGACCCGGACAATCGTTTTCAGGCTGTCTCGGAATTGACGCAAGCCGTGCAAAACTATCTGGAAACGCGCCCCACCCCTGTGCTCACTGATTACGGCAATCAGCGCGTCGGCCAGGAACGCCCACCCGTTGCTCCGCAGCCGGTTCCTTACCTCTGGCGGTACGTCGCCTCGCGATTCGTGCAGCGGAACAAATGGGGTGTCGTTACGGCACTGGTCTTGGGCTTGGTCGCGGTCGGCTTGGTGGCCGCAATCTGGGTTTCGCACGTGAACGCTGCCAATGCCGAGGCCCGCCGGCACGAGAAAGCAATTCTCGTTGGTCGCATGAACGCGCGACTGGGCAATCCTGCGACGGGCTACGACGTGCTTTCAGAGGAACTTAGTCAGTATGATGACACTCGCACCAGATACGCATTGCTTGAATTCTTCCTTCGCTATCCGTGCCTGGCGTTCGTCGAGAGCAAAGCCCGATTGGTGCAGGTCGAGTATTGCCCGAGCGGCGAACTGGTCGCGACAGTGGACGATGCACAGCGCGTGCACATCTACGAAGCACCGCGCGTCCGGCTGATCAAGACGATTCCTGCGGATCAAACGCACGCGACGCGCGTGGTCTTCTCTCCGGACGGTGATAACCTCTATACCGGCGGCGCGGACGGCACTGTGCGTCGAGTGGACGTCGCGCAACTCACGCCCGGCACCGCAGAACTCAAGTTCGCGGCGGTTCTAGCGCTCGGCGATGACGATGGCGCTATTACCGCCCTTGCCGTTTCTCCCGACAACACGCTGGTTGCCGTCGGAGCCAAATCTGACCAGCGGGTGGGGCTGGTCAGCGTATGGCATGGCCGCACGGACGAACATGACGTCCGACCGCTGCACTCATGGCGCAAAGTAGGCGCCAGAGTGGTCGACCTCACTTTTTCGCCCGACAGCACGAGATTGGCCTGCGCTGCAGAGGGGATTGCATCGGCGGAACAGGACGGCGTCGGCGGCTGGCGCTTATGGTCACTCAAGAGTTGGCGCGAGATCGCGGGACAGGATCTCAGACGAGAGACGTGCCGCACAGTTCGTTTCTCTGCGGACGGGAACACACTTTACGTAAACCTACCGATCCCCGGCTGGTCTGCAATCAAAACTCTGGCCCCGCTGACGGCACACGACGGAAAAGCGACACTACACAGCTTACCCAACGCCGAACCCGTCAACTGGGGCCTGCGCTCGCTCGACGCGCCCCGTGGTTACGTACAGGACTTGATTGCCTACGGCGGCGGAGATGGACTGATCCGGTTTTACAACCTCCGAGACAAGCGTATGCTGTCGATCCGCGGGTATCATGACCAGCGTTTTGCCAACGCGGTTGACGTATGTTTTTCGCCCGACGAGTCGTTCCTGGCTTCCGTCGGCGGGGATGGCCTCCGCGTCTGGGATGTGGATCCGCTTCAAGGCCAGCTGCTCGCGCATGCCGAGACAATCAATTGGAAACTCCAGCACGCATGCAGTCGTAGATCATTACTTCTGATAGGCGCACAGCGGGCAAAATCGGAACTTACCTGGAATCGCCTGGCGCTTTGGGACGCTGCCAGCGGTATTTCCATTGTTGAGCGCGCGGCGAACGAGGAACATATCAAGAGCCTCACGCTCTCGCGCGACGGGCGGCACCTAGCATTCGGCCACGGAGACGTGCGTCCGGGCAGCCATAGGGTAGGCCTCAAAGTAGTCGATCTCACGACGGAAGAAACCACTGATTCGCGCAATTGGCCCGGCGTGGCCAAGTTCGCCGCGTGTTGGATTGAGGCGGACACACGCTGGTTACTCTACTGCGCGGCGCACCAAGAAACCGATGATGCAGACCCAGTCTTCAGCCTTCACGCGTGGCGAATGGATAGCACCGGCAGAATGACGGATCAGATCGAGAACATCTGCTCGCTCCCGGGCGAATCGAGTGGCATCGCCGTGAGCGACGACGGTCAGTGGATCGCGATCGGAATCGAAGAGTCCCCCGCCAAGGTTATCATGTATCGGGCGACAGGTGTGAGAAGTGCGACAGTGTTTTCTCGGGCGTTCCACCGCCAACCCTATGAAATCTCAATGGAAGATCCGTGTTGGCTCCCCGTGCTGGTGTCGGGAGACACGTCGCAGCCACTGGTTGCCGTGGGTGGGAACCGTGATGTGCGTATCTGGGAGGTTGAGGACGGCCGGGAGTATGCACGCCTGAAAGGTCACCGCGATGCAGTTGAGCAATGTCTCGCTTTCGGCGACGGGCTGCTGTTGTCGTCGGGCCGTGACCGCCGTGTGCTGTTGTGGGACTTGGCGACGAAAGAGGAACTCTGTGAGTTGTATGCCGGATCCTCTAGCTCACCTGAAATCGCCGTGCAAGAAAGGCGCATCTGTATCACGGATGAGAACCGGTTGATGACGCTGGATTGTGAAGAAGTGATCCGCCGGTTAGTGCCGGCTCACCAGCTTATTCCCTGAGTGCGTGCAGTTGAAGGTCACCAAGCCAGACGGTGCGAGTGCTCACACGCGTGAGTACGTCTGGGGCCCGGGCTACGTCGACGAGATCATCTGCCAGATGGGGAGTGCGGGCGTCCCGCCCGCCAAGCTCTACTACCCCCAGGACGCAAACTACAACGTCGTCGTCGTCACCGACGAGGACGGCGCGGTCGTCGCGCAGTACGCCTACAAGCCATACGGCGGCGTTTGCCTCTCCAAAAAACAACCGGGCCACACGCGGTTACGTGCGACCCGGTTGGGATTACTTAGATTTGTGCGCTGTCGCGTTGGCTAGCGCAGCACGACCGCGTTGGTCGGCAGGTCATCGGGGATCCTGGTGTCGAGCCAGTTGCCCCAGGCGGCCTGCGCCAGGTTGGTCGCCGGGTTGCGCACCAGCGCATCCCAGTCGGTGCCGAAGCTGAAGTAGTTGTCAGAGACCGTCTGAATGAACGAATTGCCGACACCCTGGAACCACGTCTGGTAGTCACTGTTCTCGGCATAGTTGCAGCCGAAGCTGTTGGGGTTGAAGGTGCCGAGCGAGAAGAACAGCGTCGAACCACCCATCGCGAGCAGGATCATCGATCGACGGAAACCAAGACTCTTCATTATCGCATTCCTCCGTGCGTTGTTGTCTTCGTCTGTATTCCAAACAAGTACGTGTTTGATCGTAACCTGTGAATCTACCCACTCGCCGTTCTAGAACGCGAGCTGGAACTGTAGACGCCAGATGAGGGCGTCGTCGTTGACGTTGGCCAGGCTGTAGACCGGGTTCGAGATCGGGACCTCGGGCACGTAGGTGATGTCCGTC